>NZ_AP025145.1:0-1200000 GCF_019977755.1 Vibrio penaeicida
ATGACGTCTGAAGATAAGATCTTAATCAAGCATCCCAGGAATCATAAAGATGGGCATCTGTTTTTAGTTAGCGAGCAAGTCGTTGATTGGATTGAACAGTACCAACACTTCAAAGGCGTCACGAAAAGCATTGTCGAACTGTTGAACTTAATTTCGCTTCGCGGCTTTTCCAGTAAAGATGGGTATGTCTCTACGACGGAGTTAGTGGAAGCTACGGATGGAAAACTCACACGAGCAGCCATCCAACAGCGCCTAAGAGCCGCAGTAAGCATTGGGTTGTTTACCCAAACCCCAGTTCGTTTTGAAGAAGGACTGGCTGGAAAAACCATGCTCCATGCCTTTGTAAACCCAAGCCAGTTGATTTCCGTTTTAGGTGCGACCAGTTTAATGACTGAGTCAAGCAAGCAGAATGAGAAACAGAAGCGTTCGAAGGCATTGGCTCAAACACAAGTCAATCGCCGTTTACTCAATGAACACGGTTTGAATATTCCCCCTGCGATGAAAGACGAATCGGAGCAATTTGTCGTATCACCAACAAACTGGGCTGGAATCATCGATCAGGCACTTGCGCCACCACGCACTCGCAAGAGTTACCAAAAATCGATGGTGTCGATCTCAGGGAGTCGAGCAGTGATCGAGACACGATCATCAAAAAACATCATGACCGTAGACGATCTGATGACCTTGTTTGCCTTGTTTACGCTTACTGTTCAATATCACGAGCATCATCAGGAAGATTATCAGATGAATGCACGTCAGGTGCCAAACAAGACGCCTTTGTACATCACGGATATTTTGGCACTGCGAGGCAAGAAAGACAGTGGACCTGCACGTGATTCGATCCGCGAAAGTATCGATAGGATCGAATACACCGACTTTCAGCTTCATGAGCTGACAGGTCGCTGGATGAGCGAGAACATGCCAGAAGGCTTTAAGAGCGATCGTTTTCGTTTTTTGGCCAGAACTATCACTGCATCGGAAGAAGCACCTTCAGAGGACGCTGCGGGCGAAATACGCATTAAACCGAACCTATACATCCTGGTTTGGGAGCCATCGTTCTATGAAGAGCTCCTCACTCGCGATTATTTCTTCTTGTTCCCGCCGGAAATTCTTCGCCAACATACCCTTGTTTTCCAGTTGTATTCGTTCTTCCGTAGCCGCATGTCACGCCGGTTTACCGATACCATGCTCTTGAGTGAATTAAACCTGAAACTCGCCAGGAACATCGAGTGGCGACGGTTCTCTATGGATCTCATGCGTGAACTTAAACGCCTGTCAGAAGGGAAGGGCACCGAAGACATGTTTGTGGTAAACCTTTGGGGTTATCACATCACCGTAACCAACATCGAAGAGAAGTCCAAGGTGGTGGATTACCAGCTTGATATCAAATGCGATGTTGAAGAAGTACTTCGTTACTCTAGGGCGCGCACCACAAATGCTGGTAAGCGAAACATGGCGCCGACGTTACCTAACCCACTGCGCCACGAAATGGTGTCCAAACAAAAATTAGAAGAACTTGCCGAGATCATCGATGGTGAGTTTGAACCGATCCAGCGTAAACCTTCATCGCCAAAGGGAAGGTTAGGGCGCAGAGTGAAGCTGCGAAAACACCTTGTAGAGATCAATGCGGATGAATTGACGATCACTCTGTCTAAATATACCTCCCCAGAGGCTCTAGAACGCAGCATAACGGCTCTTTCCGCTATGACCGGACATTCTCCCGGATCTATCCGTGAAGAGTGTCAGGAGCTTATAGAGAAGCTTGATTGGCTGAGAGTGGGTGAAGATGTCATACCATACGAGGTTTTAAGCAAGACTATCGAACTGTTCAATGGTCAGCGTGAGGTTAATCATCTGTCGATTGAAAAGCTCATCAGAGGATTGGCTGTGCGCAAGAAAGTGTGCAAGCAAGTTTTCGAAGGGCACATCGATGAGTTGGTGATGCGCACCTTGGATGAAGTCGCTACGGGTGGCTAACTCGACCGCGTCATCTAAATCCATTAAGGTTTTGATAAGTTTGACAATACTCTGACAAGACGACGTACTGAGCGGTTTATTCTCCTTCCCGAAATGACAACACTTGTTGTTCTTTCCAATGGATTAATAAATGGCTCAATTGTTCATTCAAACAATGAATTACTTTAGCAGGTTTAAAAACCTGCTATTTTTTTGCCTAAAATTTGAGAATAACAAGGCGTAGAGTGACCTTAAAATTCGAGATATAAGTGAGTTTCTAGGGAAGGATACATTCTTAATGAATTGAAAATTATGAATTTATTTTTATTGGTTTTGGAGTTTTTGGAAGAATGATCAAGGAAATGCTTTGATCATGTTTCTATACTTGATCATCGTTCCGTAGAACCGATGATATTCTCTATTTATCCTTGATCATGCTTTCGAATTTATGATCCATTTCCGACGGTCAGGTTCATGTTCTGCTGTTGTTGAGACATAAACTCCACATGACACTGAATCTGCTTTTGAGATTCTTCAGTCCACCCTAATTGATTGCACTGTTCGAGCATAACGACAATTAAGTGGTCGAGCCTTTTCAAACACCAATGCTTTAAATCTATCTCCGCTTCAGGGTTGCAAGAGACTGCTTGAAGCTTGGCATAAGCAAAGTTTAAGTACTCGTAGCTTTTTGTTGGCGATTCTTCTCTTTTGTAATGCTGAAATATTCTTAAGCACCCATCCAGCCAGCAGGCTATTGCCTTACTTTGCTCGTCTGTGATCAAAGGGCCCCAAATGGCTTCCGGTGGCTGAAGGATCAGTGGAACCAGCGGCTCCACTTGATCATGTTTCCCAGATTGATACCAATCAGAGACTTCGGCTTGCCAAGCCTCTAGGGAGATCATGCAGCGCTAGTCCACTGTCTTACAAAGTGGTTATCGCCAACTTGATCGTATAAAGGTTGTAAGATACCGCTAGTTGCACGGATCTTGTCAGCATCTTGAGAGTAGTTCGGCTCAGATTCAACTAAGTTGCCAAACGGTAGATCAGGATCCGGTACCGCTGAGATAAGCAGCTTAGTGTACGGGTGCTGAGGATTAGTTAGGATTGAGTTAGTGTCGCCCCATTCAACAATCTGACCTTTGTACATTACCGCGGTCTCTTCCGCGATATAATGCGCTGTCGCTAAATCGTGCGTGATGTACAAGAAACCAATGCCAAGTTCTTCTTTCATTCGTTTCATCAAATTCAACACACCAAGGCGAATGGATACGTCGAGCATTGAAGTAGGCTCATCAGCCAAAATCATTTCTGCGCCAACAGCCAGTGCGCGTGCCAAGTTAACACGTTGTCTTTGACCACCGCTCAGTTCGTGAGGGAACTTTTTGAGTGTTTCAGCCGGCAACTCGACCAAATCTAGGAGTTCTTGTAGCCTTGCTGGAATCTTAGATTTGTCGGCAATTTGCTTGTGAATCTTAATTGGGCGAGTGAGGTGGTGCTCAATGGTATGCGTTGGGTTTAATGAACCAAACGGGTCTTGGAAAACCATTTGTACTTTACTGCGGTAATCGAGCACGTCTTTTCGGCTCTTAATATCGTTGATATTTTTACCGCGATAAAGGATTTCACCTTCGGTAGCTGGATACACTTTGGTCATCAGACGAGCACAAGTACTCTTACCACAGCCAGACTCGCCAACAAGCGCTAAGGTTTTGCCTTTGTACAGGTTAAAGCTGACACCTTGCAACGCTTTAAAGGATTCGACTTTTGCAAAGCCGCCGCCAATATTGAACTCTTTAGTCACGTTGTTCAATTGGATGATCGGTTCGCTGCTCATACTGGCTCTCCTTGCTCATTCTTATGGCGTGCTTCGTGAATGTTCGGGAACGACGCCCAAAGTTTTTGAGTGTATGGGTGCTGTGGATTGTTGCGGATTTCCTTCGAAGTATTCACTTCCACCAGCTCACCATGGCGCATTACGGCTATGCGGTCGCACAGCTGGCTCATTAATGCTAAGTCGTGAGTAATGAAAAGCACTGAGAACCCAAACTCTTCACGAAGCTGATAAATCTGCTGTAGGATTTCGCGCTGTACTACAACATCCAATGCTGTAGTTGGCTCGTCCATAACAATCATTTCTGGATTGAGAGAGAGTGCAATAGCAATAACTAAACGTTGACGCATACCGCCACTGAACTGGTGAGGGTATTCCGTTAGGCGCTCACGTGGAATGTTGACTAGATCAAGTAACTTTTCAGCGCGTTCTTTCGCTTCTGCATCGCTAAAACCTTTGTGATGACGCAAAACGTCTGCAAATTGCTCTTGAACCGTTAAAACCGGGTTGAGTGAGTTCATCGCACTTTGGAAAACCATCGCGATTTCGCTCCAGCGCAGCACTCTTAACTCTTCATCCGATAAACGAATGATATCTTTGCCTTTAAACCAAATTTGTCCACCTGAAATGTAGGCAGGCGCTTTGTGGAGGCGGTTTATAGCAAAAGCAATCGTACTCTTACCACAACCGGACTCACCAGCTAGACCAAAAATCTCGCCTTTACCGATATCAAAGCTGACAGACTTAACCGCATTAAAGTCGCCGTTGTCGGTAATGTAATCGACACACAAATCGCGTATCTGAAGAATGGGTTCAGGGTGAAACGCCTGAGGGTGTTTTGACTCACTCATAACAGCTTTTCCAGGGTAGAAATGATATTGATTATCATCGCCCATAATTTCGCATTAAAAAATAAGTCAGATAGAAAAGGGTGATAAAGGTCATGTATCTATGGGGGGTAAGTTTTACAAAATGCGAGCTACTTCAATTTATTGATTTTATAAAGATGTCAACGAGTTCGTTGTTATAAAGGTCAGTAAGGCGAGTTTCATTTTACGAGAATAAGAAAAAAACAGGTGGGTATCTCAGAACAAAAATTGCAGCAAATAGTTCTTTAAATCTAATACTGGAAAGGCAATTTATCAAAATATTAATTGTAAATGCAGAGACATATTTCAGGAAACTTTGTATCTGTCACATTCTGTATTTAATTGTCTTAACAAGCTCAATGGCCTTTGTTAAAGATTAGGTGTCCCTGATATAGAAGGTGTTTTGGAGGCAATATATGTCTATAAATTCTATTGACCACTCTGAGATTTCAACAATAGCTGAAAAGTGGGACTTTAAGGATGAAGTCACTGAAGCGAAATCAGACCACAAACGCAAATCGGCAGAAGCGCGCCGTCGGATTGAAATGCTTCGCGATATTAAGGAAAGCGGCTTAACGTTGGAAGAAGCAGAAGAACTTGGTTTGCTTCACTAGAAGCCTTCATTAGGTTTCAAACCAAATAAAGCCGGAGCGCTTTTATCAAAAAGTGTTTTCCTGTGTTTGTACCCAAGTAACCGCCTCTGCGTTACTTGGGTATAGTTCTATGGCTTGAGCGCTGTTCCAATTCCATTATTTACACTGTAAACCCTAATCACGTTAGTGTGAGAGTTTCAGGCTCACTAATCGTTTAAGAGTTAGTATTCTGCGCTTTGCGATGGTCTTTGGTGATGCACTTGGGATTGCCGCCACTCCTTCGTGGTTCATGCCTATATCTTTGAGCATATGCTGGCTTCGATGAGGTATTTCCGCATATTGCTGACGGACTTTCTTCTTCCAATCTCGTTCTTCTCTTTTCAATTCCGCTTTCACTAACCAAAACGCCAAATGGATATATATAGACTGACTCATATGTGGCTCCCTTACTGACTTTTCTGATCTTCTACTCTCTTGCAGATTCTTTTATTATCGAGATTAAAAGATGAAGAAAAATGGAAATAATTTAAAAGGATTTCACCTTTATGCGTTATTGGATAGCTCTAGCGTATTTTCGAGATACGTTGATTACGGATACATGGAAAACTGTATCACTAGACGACATTACTCAGGCATTAAACTGTACTCGTCGTAATGCCCAGTTGGTGATAAAACGGCTAGCTGAAGAAGGTAGTATTGGTTGGAAACCTGGAGTAGGGCGTGGAAATTTACCTCAAGCAATACTCCTAAAGTCGGTCAATGAACGAGTTGAACGCTACGCCAAACGTTTGATGAAAGAGGGAAAGTCAGAACAAGCCATCGCTCTTATTCCTGTTTGTGAACGCGATCAGTTTATTGTTGAATTTGTCGCGCAGTACCAAACTGGAGTAGGGGAAGAGCATATTCTCCAGGTGCCGTTCTATCGAGGAACTCACAGCCTAGATGTTATTGGTATATCTCGGCGTTCGGAAGCGCACATTGCCAATCATTTGTATGCACATCTTGTTTTCTGGGATCACAATGCTCAAGAGTATAAAGGTGATCTCGCTCATTATTGGGAAAAAACAGACCAAGGCACGTTGTTTTATTTGAGAAAAGGGCTGCGCTTTCATGATGGTAGCCCCATTCTAGCGAGCGACATTCGTCGGCACTTTGAGCGTTTGATGGGCTCACCCCATTCAACCAGGGCTATATACCAGTTTATCGACCAAGTCACAGTGCATGATGACTGGCGCATTGAATTTTCAAGTAAGGCATTACCGAATTTGATTCCAAAATTGCTTTCTTCGTGTGTGATGGGAATTGCCAAAAAGGACAAGGGACGCGTTATTGGATCGGGTCCTTTTATGTTGCAAGAACAAACCGAGTGGCGAACGCTGTTGAAAGTCTTTCCGTATTATCACGGGTATCGCCCTTGGATCGATGGTGTAGAGATTTGGAATGTGGGCGACAAAGCCAAAGACTTCGAACTCAACAGTGATGTTGTGCATGGTGTCCATCTTCAGAACCGTTCCAGAGATGGCTTTGAAGAGAAAAAGCAATGGGAGAAAGGGTGTATCTATGCTCAACTGAACCCGAATCGCTTGGCGTGGACGAAAAAGCAGTCACATCGAAAGTGGCTTCAACATGTGATTCGATCCATACCTTTACCTGACGTGACTTGGGGGGAAGAAGTGGCGTATGCAGAGGGTATGATGAAGACGCCTGTATTCGAAAATATGAACTCTGTTAGCCCTCCACCTACGCCAGAGGCATTACCTTCAGTCCCATTGCAAATATTGACCTATCAGCTCAGCATTCATATCGCTGCCGCCCAGCAGATTCATGATGCGTTGTCGTCTCTAGGTGTCGAGTGTGAATTGAAGATCCTTGAGTTTCCGGAATTTGATTTTGTTGAGACTCTTGTGAAAGCAGACATTATTGTGAGCGGAGATGTGTTTGAAGAAGATGCCGAACTCTCATGGATGTCTTGGTTTTTCAGTACCAACACCAATACAGCATGCTTGACGCCTAAATATATGGATTGGGTAAAAGATAAAGTGGTACGTGCAATGCAACTCCCGAGCAAATTGCAGAGGTTAAAACAATTAGAGCAAACCGAACAAGCGCTCGTGGCCAAAGGGTTGTACCAGCCAATTTTTCATATTCGGCAAGATATGAGTGTTTCCGACAAGCTGACCATGACCAAACTTTTACCTAATGGATGGATAGATTTCACGCAAGTTGTGATCAAAAACAGCGGATAGAGTTTACATTGTAAATTAGCGTTAATGTCCTGTATTTAAAATAATATACCCAAGTTACCTCAAGATGCAGGGTTCAGAGCCTCATATTCTGTTCCAGTTCAAGGAGAAGAACGCAGTGGAATGACGAGTCCTTTCCAAGTTCTTTGACGACGAAATGGGACGGAATATGGGCTCCCAAGGGCGAGTTTAACTGGCTTTCACACTGCGTTACTGATTCTTGATTTAGAATGACTAGATCTTCATATCAGTGCCTTGTCTGAAAGCCAGTTAATTCTCGCTGAACTAAGCATCTTGAGGTTACTTGGGTATAGTATGATGCGTTAGTGACTTATCCCAAGTTCAGGTAATAGGGAAATACAATGGACAAAAAAGCAGTACTAACTCAATACAATCAGTTTGAGCGAATCAACATTAATCTTACTGGGTATCAGAGGCACCAAACAATGGAGGTGGTTCGTTTGGTGTCAGATAACCCTGATGGCAGTCTTATTTCGTATTTTGATTTAAATGACGCCAACGCGAATGCAGCCATTGATAGTGAAGTGGATTACTTCACTTCGCTTCGACGTAGCTTTGAATGGAAAGTCTACGATTTTGATTCCCCGAGCGACATGGGAAAAAGATTAGAGAAGAAAGGATTTGTGGCAGATGAGCCTGAATCTTTTATGGTGTTGGATCTCTATACCATTGACGTCCAGCTCCCTGTCTCTGGCCGAGTTGTCGAAGTCAGTGATGAGGAAGGTATTCGAGATGCAATTGCTGTCCAGGAAGCCGTTTGGAAAACCGATCTTAGTGGACATTTCGATTACCTCAGCAACTTCAAACGTACGCAGCCAGACCAAATCACTATTTATGTGGTGTACGACAACAATGAACCTGTGAGCTCCGGTTGGATAACCTATAACGGTGAAAGTCCATTCGCGGGTGTATGGGGTGGCAGTACATTGGAAGCACACCGTGGAAAAGGCTGTTATACCGCACTTTTGCACCAACGAATCAACGACGCTAAACGCCGCGGAATTCACTATCTCACCATTGATGCGTCAGACATGAGTCAACCCATTGCCGAAAAGCACGGGTTTCAGCAGCTCGCTGTCACAACCCCTTTCAACTACGACATTAAAAACAAGAATGAATAACGTCGATATCGTTCCTGTTTCTTCGGAAGATACGGTGCATAAGGCATTGCAGCATTCATGTTTTCAAGCGTTAAGAAACGTATACACACCGCGCCAGACTGTACACCAGATCCAAAAAAACCGGACCGATAATCATCAAGCTTTTGGTGCGTTGATTCTGGGAACACTGGTAGGGAGCTTAGAAGCCCAATTCGATGGACACTCCGTCAGTATTCGATCTGTCGCCGTTGATCATAAGTACCGAAAGCAAGGTATTGCCGGAAAGATGATCAAGGCGGCAATGGGATCTTATGCTTCTGCCCAAAGTGTTTCGCTCTGGTGTGTTGAGCAAACAGGCAATGTATCTGTATTTGAGAAAATAGGCTTCAAGGTCACGCAACGTATTGAATCTGATATCTTAATTCTTACCGATGGTAGCCCGGCCATTGAAGTACAAATGACAATCGATGTAAAACGAAAGGAATAACTCAATGCTTATCGGACAAGTATCTCAATCCACTGGCTTAACCACCAAAGCGATTCGACTTTATGAAGAAAAGGGGCTTATTCAGCCTCCCGCTCGTCGAGGTCGTTATCGAGTCTACTCTGAAGAAGACCTTGATGTGCTTCAATTGATTGTCGAAGCAAAGTCACTTGGCGTGACATTAGCGCAACTGAAAGGCGTGATTACTTATCGAGATGGTGAAGTGGATTGGCAAAAAGTGCATCAATTTTTGTTAGAAGTAAAAAAGAATCTACAAATTGAACTTGATAGGGTGCTGAAAAATATAGAAAAAATAGATAATTGCATCGAATCCATGGATTCTTGCCCAAAAAGTCGTTGACTCTGACCCTAAGGGCAAAGATGTAATGCTTGTCTGCTTAGTTAAATGGAAATCAGACAATGAAAAAAATACTGTTACTTAATGCCAACCCGAAGTTATCCAGTTTTGCTAAACTGCTGGCCGATTCTTATGAAGTTGAAGCGAGAGAGAAAGCAGAAGTTCGTCGAATGAACCTGTCAGAGATGGAGTTTAATCTCAGCTTGGATACCGGCTACGATAGTGAGCAGCCACTAGAACCAAGTTTGGACGCCTTTCAGCAAGCGATCACTTGGGCGGATCATATTGTGGTTATTTCCCCCATATGGTGGGGAGGTATTCCGGCCAAGTTTAAAGGGCTGCTAGATAGATCCATCCTACCTGGCTTTGCGTTCAAGTATGAAAAGGGCAGTGCTGAGCCTGCTCAACTTCTAACAGGAAAGACGGTTCGACTTATACTCACAATGGATGCGCCAGAGGAGTATTTGGAATATCAAGCGAAACCCGTTTTGGATCAACTCGATCTATTCACATTCCAATTCAGCGGAATGTCACCGGCAAAAGTGAACTTGTTTGGATCGATAATTGGTTCTGATGAAGCTCAAAGACAGCAATGGCTAACAGAGGTCGCTGAATTAGGGGCTTCTGAATCAGTGAAATGATTAGGTCAACAGACCCTAATCAACAAGAAAAACGAGTGGCAGCGAGGCTGAGTCTGCTGCTCGTTTCTGCATTATTAAAGGTACCCAATGACACCGACCCAACATGCTTTCTTAAATCAATATCTTGATACATTGCCTAAAAGTGAAAGAGACACTATTCCCCAAATTACCGCTGAGTATTTTTGTGCCGACGAATACAACGCCAACGAATGCGCGCGCTTAATCAATGAAGGCACTAAAACTGCTTCATGTAGCTTGAAACAAGGCTACGATATCGAAGATGAACCCCTGCCCGTTGTTGGGCGCTTGACCCTAGTCTTGAACTGGAAAGAAGAACCCGTTTGTATTGTGAAGCTAACAGACGTTGCTTTTTGTCCGTTTGAAGAGGTAACCGAAAAGTTTGCAAAAGCCGAAGGCGAAGGAGACGGCACCTATGAATGGTGGCATACCGCGCATGTGAACTTTTTTACTCAATATGCCAAGGAAGTTGGTGCCGAGTTCAATGACTCGTCGGAGTTAGTACTGGAACGATTCGAGAAAGTGTTTCCTTTGTAAGGAGAGGTTATGAAGTTAGACATGTACACCAAACACGCAAAAGAGTACGCCAAAGCAGTTGAAGACAATATTTACAACGCGAATTTCGAACGTCCTTCTACGTTGGCGCTAGTTGGAGATGTGAGTGGGAAAGCGGTATTGGACTTAGGTTGTGGCTCAGGCGAGTATGCCAACTACTTTCTTACCGAGGGGGCTGCGAGTGTCACCTGCGTGGATGTGTCTCAAGATATGATTGATATTGTTCAATCAAGGTTTAAAAACAAAGTATGCGCTTACTCTCAAGATCTGTCTGTTGGCTTGCCTTACGAAGAAAACGATAGCGCAGACGTTGTTGTGTGCCCGCTGGTGGTTCATTACCTAAAAGATTTGGGTGCGTTTTTTAAAGAAGTTACGCGTGTTTTGAAGCCCGGTGGTGTTTTTGTTTTTTCCACTCATCACCCTATGGTGGATTTCAAATCATCGCCTTCTGGTGACTATTTCAGGTGTGAATTGATTGAAGAGGAATGGAATACACTCAGCCAGCCTGTGGAAGTCTCTTTCTATCGTCGCTCACTTACCGGCACGTTTAACGCCATTACTCAAAGTGGCTTAGTCGTCGCCCAATTTTCAGAAGGGGAGGTGACTGAACAAGTAAAAGCGCTATCAGAAGAGAGATACCAAAGGCTGAAAACTCGCCCTCAATTTATGTTTATAAAGTGCCAACACAGGCAACCTTTAGCTCAATCATAAAAGGGAAACTCTATGATTCAAATGTCTCTGCTTTCAATGTCACCTATTACCGAATCAGAAGCTTGGCTATGTTTGGTTCTTCGTGAAAAAGCGTCCGGAAGTCTATCGGCGTGACCGGTTTCTTTATGGATAAAGGCATTGCAGAAGGTGAGCACTAACATACTCAGTTCAGAGCTATGTTCTTTGAAGGAAACTTCACCTCAGAACGCGTCCTTGAAAAGAGTGGTTTGAACTGAAAGAGACTGTTGCCGATACCTACGAAATCGGCGGGAAAATGTATGCGGATCGAGTATTTATTCATGACTACTTTAGAACAGTTAAATCGTAATCTATTGACTTGTAATTTACATTATATGTTGAGATGGTTCTAAGGCTAATATATTGGAATATATAAGATAACTAGCAGTGATTTATGATATGCATATAAATTTGATGTTAAAGGAACATTCGGGAAAAGATGGCTAGCTTCTCTACATATGCAAAAAATAAAATGTTAGATCTGTACAATAATCATGATCATGAAGTAGGGTCTCAATTAAAGAAAAATAATCCCAAAAAATATGAGAGTTTAGAAGCAACGGACTGTATTACCTACGTGCTTAAGGTTCTTTCTCATTCATATATGAAAATGGGTAATAGACAACTTTCCAAAGATATATGGCTTATGGGAAGAGAAAGTGCGCAAAGCAATTTTAGAGGAACGATATTGGCCAAAAAGTTAGTGGGTAACTACGGTTGGTCAAGTATATTTGTTACACCAGACTCAATTCATCCTGAAGATGGAGACGAGGAACACACTTATGCCGCTGTGATGGCGAAACGTCGTTGTGTCTACAGTCCTGATCAGGTTCCGGTCAGATATCTTGTGGCTGATTATTCTCCCACTAAAGAATCGCACTCTGAGTTTCAGAAACTGTATCCCAACCTACCAGCTAGAAAGTTAAAAGTATTGGGTTATGAAGAGCTAAGAAAAATACCGTTTGCATTTGGTTTGTCTAGAGGTGGGACTCACTGCTGGCTATTTTCAGAAGGCTACGTTTATGAAGTTCATTGGGATAAAATAGGAAAAGGACTTTATAGCAAGGTATCTTTAAAGCAATTTGATTGGTTATCTAGTTTAATTGTCGTGCCAGCTGATACTGAAAGTAAATATAAATTAAAAACTCTCAATTGTTGGGGGAGATGATGAGGTTTAATATATATAGAGTTTTTTTTCTAGTATTTATGTTCGTTTTTTCTTCTAGCATAAATGCGAACTCTTCTATTACCGTCATGAACTATCACGACTTCGGTCCCCCTTCACTAAGTGGAAAATTGTTGGGTGTTGAATGGTTTCAATGGCAATCTCATGGAGACTCTAAGCCGAGGAATTATCCTGTTAAAGTTGTTGTATATGAGGGGTACGAATTAGAAAAGGTCGAAAGTCTATATCCCGTTAATTCTGCAAAAGAACAGGACTTTAGATATGTAACTTTTGACTCAGCGGTTGACTTTATTGATTCCTCTCTAATCGACTTGAAAGCGCTTCAAGATGAAGGCGCACCTGTGGCGAATATTGTTAGTAAACTTGAGAAAACCAAAGATACGCTTTCTCAGCGTAGATAGAATTGGAATATATTTTTCTGAAAATTCGCTTTCAATTTTGTATTCATACCGGCTTCACTTTTAGCGGTGACAGCCGGATTCACCTCTTCATACCATTTCTCATCTTTGATTCCATCAATGCCACACCTGTTGCATCTAACTCCTCCTTGCAACACTACATAGATTTCTAACTTCTCTAAAAACTCTATTTATTAAAGAGTTGTTCGATCTTTCTATCAGGAACACTTTTTGACTATTGAGGTATGAATAAACCAATAAACAGAAAGGAAACTTTATGTCTCTGAAAGGAAAAACAGTGCTTGTGACAGGTGCGGGGAGAGGAATTGGCAAAGGTATCGCAACGGAATTTGCCAAACTCGGTTGCAACTTAGTGATCGCCGATATCAATGTCGACAACGCCCAAACGACGGCAAAAGAGTTGACTGGCTATGACGTTGAGACACTGGCTCTGCAAAGTGATATTTCAAAATGGGAAGATGTGAAAAGCATGGTATCGAAAGCAGTCGAACGCTTTGGAACGCTGGATATAGCGGTAAACAATGCAGGGGTACTCAGTATCAAGTCTGTTGAAGAATTAACTGAAGAAGATTGGGACTTTGTGAACAACGTGAATGCCAAAGGGGTGTTCTTGTGTTGCAAAGCCGAAATTGCCGCCATGAAAAAAACGGGAAGCGGGCGAATCATTAATGTTGCTTCTATCGCGGGAAAAGAAGGCTTCCCCGATTTGGCGCACTATTGTGCATCGAAATTTGCAGTGGTCGGGTTTACCAATTCGCTGGCAAAAGAGATGCAACGTACAGGTATTACAGTGAATGCGATTTGTCCGGGTATTGTGCCTACCGCCATGTGGTACGGACCGGACGGGTTAGCTGAGCGTTGGAAACTGGAAGGTGAAACCATGGAAGAATCCTGGGCGCGCCACCAAGACATTCTGATCCCTCAAGGCGTAGGTCAAACCCCGGAAGATATGGGGAAACTTGCTGTGTATTTTGCTCAGGCAGAGCACGTGACGGGTCAGGCAGTGAATGTGGATGGCGGATTTACCTTTCACTGAATCTCCCGCTTTTGCTTATCAGGTTCGGTATAGTAGAGATAGTAGAGATAGGAGAGAAGAGAGTTGTTGCCACATTTAGGTGTGGCAACAACGAGTACATGCCCTGACAATCAGGCGCAGGCTTGGATACGCTCGCGAATGTCTTGCAGCGTATGACGTTTGAGTACCTGCCCGTCTTTGAACACCACTTGAAGCGCGTTTTCACGTCCGTTTAACTCGTCTTCACGGACTGTTTCCCAGTTGGATGCTTCGATAACGGCTAATCTACCTTTTCGAGACGCTTTATTAGGATCGGTCGCCGGATCTTTGAATACATCGTGCCATTTCCCATCAATGCAAATGGCAGACGCTTTCATGGCAAACTTCATGGTGTCTCGGTTTACCTTTTGCAGCAGTTCAGCACCCATGCCAAACGCCAAGTTATCGGCACTGATTTCTTTGGATTTAAGTTCGGAGAGAATATGTTCGATGGTGGTTTGAGAGATCCCATCGCCTTGAATGACTCGAACGCAATCTGGCAACATACGGAATCCTTTTTTGTTTCGGAATTCCCCAAATTTAGCCATTAAGCGCTCGATGGTTTGCGCCACAATCTCGACGGGGTTGCCCGAGTCGGGACGAACAACCAAGGTTCCACCACTGTTTTCGACTTTCGCTTTTAACTTGTCTCCCCAAATATTATCGATGGCGTGGAACAGGTCATAACTGTCGCTCACAACCGCCACTAAGCTTCCAGGTTTCGAGAATTGGTCTAGCATGTTTTGGTAGGCCAAAGATTCGTTTTTCTGCCCCCATGCCGTTATGGTGCTGTGTTCGGCTGCGGGGATGGAGTACCCAGCAATGTCTTCGTTGTAGTAGCGTTTGGCATAAACCAATGCAGAAACGGTGTCCGTCCCCATAAAGTTCAATAGGTGGGCTAAACCACCTATGGATGCCGCTTCATTACTTGCCGCGCCACGAGCACCAAAATCGTGAAGCTTGAAAGGTAACCCGTCTAGGTTGTCTGCCGTTTCTCTCAGATAACGTTGAATAATCGATTTAATCGCGAAAGATTTACTGGCGACAGTGGTTGGGTACCAAACCGCTCTCAATAACGATGTTTCAAGGTAGCTGGTTAACCACGCGCATTTTGGATCCGTATTTTGAATTTGCACCAAAGGCGTACGCGCTGGCACAACACTTCCTTCTGGGAGTGCTTGGATTTCAATCGGTAAGTAGCCTTTATGCGTTTCTAAAATATATTGCCAGCCCTCATCATTGAAGGGTTCACCGTGCGCCGTTAATACCGCTTTCGCTTCATCAATGTCTTCTTGAGAAATGGGGTGTGACAAATATTGGTCAAGAAACATTTGCAAGCCGAAATACACTCCTTGCGGGTATTCACCGCCACGGGACTCAATGTAGCTTGAGACGAATTCTGTCTTTGGCGGATATTGGAGGTAATGAGAGGCTTTGTACGAGTCGGTATTCAAAATGATATTCATGAAGCGATAACCTGTCCTGCCTAGGTCAACTGACCCAAAGGGCTTAGAAACAAAAATGAAATAAATGAATGAGTTCGATTATGTGTATGTCAGTGATGAATCGCAAGTCATGGTGAGGCGAGTTCTGATCAGTGCCCATTTTATTACATTTTCACAATGCTCTATGGCAGCAGACGCGTTTTTCCACTGAGTTATTTTCCAAAGCTCAAAGCTCAAAGCCCCATCGCTCCAGATCTATAAGGCTAAAGGGCTATGCTCCATTGATAACCAACTCGGGTTTGACCTTCACAATGTGATTGCCCGTATCGCCACGCTCCCACAGTTCGAATGCTAAATGGATCATTTCTTTTACGTTCTGCCTCACCATAAATGCGTTGTAGGGCACGTAGGCAAGAAAGGGGTGGTAATCGAAACAGCCAATTACGGAGCGGCGAAGAGGGTGGCGTTGGTTTTCTTGCATGAATTGAATGATCCCTTCAAAAGCAGTAATTGAATTGACGAACACGCCAGCAGGGGCGGGACGAGAAGGGGCAAATATGCGTTTCGCGGTTTCATGTACTTCTTTGGGTTGGTAGCCTTCAGCGTAGATACTGCAAAATTCATTAGGAAGATCAGATGTCGCTTGTTTAAACCCCCTGATTCGCTCTTTAGTGGCGTAATCGTCCAAATTACCGCCAATGAAAACAAGGCTTTGTGCTGAATTACTTTTGAATCGATCGCGAATGGCGACCACTAAATCAGTCGCACCCGAGAAGTTATCGGTCACAATCGAAGGTGCTTTTGTTCCCGGTAAATCGAGATTGATGTGCGGCACACCAGCTTGTGTACACAAATCGCTAATGGCATCTGGATCGGTTGCGCCCGCAATAAATAAGGCATCGACCGAAAAGGAAATCAACGTTTCTGCGGTTTGCAGTTCGTCGGATGACTCACGTTCCGTGGCGATAACAATGGGGCATAAACCTCGACTCTTGGCACTGTGATCGAACTCCTGTGCTAACGAGGCGAAAAATCGGCTATCGTGTTGCGGAATTAATAAACCAATCATACCTGACTTAGCGGCTCTTAGCCCACGTGCCTGCATGTTAATGTAATACCCTTTTTCTCTGGCGAATTGTTGGATATGCATGGCTTTCTTTTCAGAGATCCGCCTTGCTTTCCAAGTCCCATTGAGTGCAGAGCTAACGGTGGATGCTGATATCTCCAGTTCTTTGGCAATGTCATAAATGGTGGTTTTCTTTTCTGACTTGCTCATCGCGCTTCCTTTCTTTTTTGTTAACGTCGTATTTTAAAAAATATTAAAAAAATAACTATTTATTTTTCAGTAGATTACAAGAGTGATACTTTCTTTTTTATTGTCGTATCAATAGTGAGGCAACCATTTTTTCAAAGTATACCTTACTATTTGCACTATCGATTGTGCTAAATATGAGTCAGTAGGCAATAAATATGTGCAACAAGCTCACTCGTTTGCCTAACACTTTTGTTTTTCTTTTTGCACAATCGATGGTGCTTTTAAGGTTGAAAGCATCTTACTTTGCAGAGCCAATTGTCATTGTTCGATTTGCTCTACGTTATTCAGCCGCGCTCTGAATAGAGTGTGATGAAGAAGAAGGATTTTAACGCTATGAAACGTTTGCTGAAACTGATCTCAATAGGTTCTCTCGCATTATTGGCTTCGTTGCCTGTTTTTTCTGGCGACAAACCGACCATGGGAGTGGTAGTAAAAATTGGGGGGATCCCCTGGTTTAACGCAATGGAAGAAGGCATTAAACAGCAGGGGAAAGCACTGGGAATGGATGCCTTTATGATAGGGCCAACCAGCGCCGACCCTGCACTTCAGGTTCGTGCAATTGAAGATTTGATTGCCCAAGGGGTCGATGCGATTGGTGTGGTTCCTAATGATGCAGAAGTGCTAGAGCCTGTGTTGGCAAAAGCGCGTCAGCAAGGAATTAAAGTCATCACCCACGAATCGCCTGCGCAAAAAAATGTGGATTGGAATTTTGAATTGGCGTCTGTAAAGGGTTTTGGTGATGCCTATGGAAAGTTACTGGCTGAAAAACTGGGCGGCAAAGGGCAATACGCTGTTTTTGTCGGTTCTCTAACGGTGCCACTTCATAACGCTTGGGCAGATGCCGCGATTGAATACATCAAAGCAAACCACCCCGATATGACCTTAACAGGCGATCGCTATGGCGTGGCTGAAAGTGTGGATGATAGCCGCACGACGGCTTTGGATTTGATGTCGGCAAACCCCGGTTTGAAAGGTTTTCTCGCATTTGGAAGCCAAGGTCCAATTGGTGCAGCTCGCGCAGTGCAAGAGCGTAGAAAAACGGGTGAAGTACTGGTACTTGGTCCCTTTTCTCCGGGGCAAGGGCGCAAGCTCGTTCACAACGGTGTGCTAACTGGTGGCTTTATGTGGAACCCCATGGAAGCGGGCAAGGTGTTTGTGACTATGGCTGACAAACTCATCAAAGGAGAGACGATTCAGGCAGGCACCAACATTCCGGGCCTTGGTGTGGTTAACCCTGAGCCGGGCTCAACCAACTTAATTGTCGATCAACTGGTCGAACTCAACAAAAACACGGTAGACGATCTTGCCGCTATGGGGCTGTAACTCAGTGTCAGTAACACAATCGCGGGTCAGCTAACTTGACCCGCTTTAGTAAACCAGTGACAGGAGTTGTTGGGTGGATAGTTCTAGTGCAAATCAGAACCAAAAGTCGATTCTGAAGTTTCGGCACGTTTCGATTCGATTCGGTGGTGTGCAGGCTTTGGATGATGTCGAGTTTGAGGTAGGGGCTGGCGAGGTACATTGCCTTGCGGGAGAAAATGGGTGCGGAAAAAGCACCATCATTAAAGTGATTACCGGTGTTTATCAGCCTGCGCAAGGTGCGGAAATGGAACTGGCGGGTCAAAAGGTCAATAAGGTGACACCGCAGTTGGCACGTTCGTTAGGTGTGGCGGTTATTTGGCAAGATCTGGCACTGTTTCCAGAGCTGACCGTGGCAGAAAACATTGCGATGGAAAGCAGCCTAGGTATGAGACCGCGCTGGGTGAATCACGCCCACATGTCCGATATGGCAACGCGAGCTCTGAAAAAGCTTGGCGTGGATATGGATCTGAATCGAACGGTGAAATCCTTACCTATTGCGGAAAGGCAAATTGTCGCGATTGCTCGTGCTCTGGTCTCGGATGCGAAAGTGGTGTTCATGGACGAGCCTACTGCATCACTTACACAAGCAGAGACAGACTATTTATTAGATGTCGTTCGTAAGCTCTCAGATAGCGGTGTCGCTGTGGTGTTTGTGAGCCACCGGTTGGTCGAAGTGTTGGAAATCTCCAGCCGAGTTACTGTGCTGCGTGATGGTCGGCTTGTTGGAGTATACAACACAGAAGACATGACGCAGTCTCGCCTGACGGAGCTGATGACGGGGAAGCTCTTGAACTCTGAAGTCGCGGCAACCGATACTCGACATTTTCCCACCGTTCTGCAAACCCATGACTTGACACGCCATAATGAGTTTTACGATGTTTCCCTAGCCGTAAAACAAGGTGAGGTGGTTGGGCTTATTGGGTTAATAGGTGCCGGTAGAACTGAGCTTGGGAAAACCCTTTTTGGCATGTCTTCTCCTCACTCTGGCTCTATTCAAATGCACGGGAAACCGGTGCGCTTTCAATCGAACCGAGATGCGATTCATTCCGGCATTGCATATCTTTCTGAAGATCGTCTTTCACTTGGTTTGATTCAAGAGCAATCCATAGCCGATAACATCGTATTGCCTGTTTTAGACCGCTTACTCTCCGGTTCAAAACTCATTTCCTCCGACAAGAAAAACGCACTGGTCACACATTGGATTCAAGAGCTAGCGGTAAAAATTGGCTTGCAAGGTGATGCCATCGCCACATTGTCTGGCGGAAACCAGCAGCGTATCGCCATTGCAAAATGGTTAGCCACTCAGCCTAAATTACTGATTTTAGATTCCCCGACCGTTGGGGTGGATGTCGGTGCACGTGCGGGCATTTTTGAGATTGTGAGGAACCTAGCCAAACAAGGGCTCGGAATACTCCTCATCTCGGATGAGATTCAAGAAGTGTATTTCAATGCCGACCGAGTGCTTCACATGGCGGATGGGCACATCGCGGGCGAGTACGATCCGCGCCAGTTAGCGCTGAAATCGTTGGAAGAGGTCGTGTATGTCTGATTCAAATAAATCATTGTCACTGCCGTGGTGGAAAGCGTTATATCGACACCAAGCAACAGAAGTCTGGCTCGGCGCGGTGTTGCTGCTGGCGTGTGTTGGCTTATCGCTGTCTACCGAGCAATTTTTTACCTTAACAAACCTGTTTGATTTGCTGAATGCCAGCTCCATCAATTTGATATTTGCTGTCGGGTTGCTGGTGGTTTTGATTGCAGGAGGCATTGATATTTCATTTGCCGTGGGCGCTTCGGTTGTCCAATACATCGTCGCCACCACCATCATTGATTTAGGGGGAGGAAGTTGGGCGCTGGGCGTGGGTTTGTCGGCGGTTGTTGGTATTGCACTTGGCGCGATTAACGCCGCGCTTATCCACCATTTTAGGATCATTTCTATCGTGGTCACCATCGCCACATTCAATGCCTTTTTTGGCTTGTTGATGTTTTTTACTCGTGGGGTTTCTATTTACAACCTGCCAGATTGGTGGACGGATCGAGTGATCATTTTTGAACATGAAATGGCAAACGGCTCGTGGGCGGAATTGACGCTTCCCGTCGTTGTTATGGCGGTGTGTGTGGTCGCGACATGGGGGCTCATTCGCCACACCAATATCGGAAGGCAGCTCTACGCGTTTGGCAATAACCCCGAAGGCGCTCGGCGAATTGGCATCAACATTGGCGCCATGCAGTACATAGCGTTTGGTTGGATGGGGATGATGGCGGGTATCGCTGGGCTTATGCAGGTCAACTATGCACAAGAGGTTGTCCCTAACGCGATGTATGGGCGTGAGTTAGATGTACTGGCGGCAGTCGTACTTGGTGGGGCAAGACTTGGCGGTGGTCGGGGAACCGTTCTTGGTTGTATTTTGGGTGTAATGCTGGTGGCGGTCACGCAAAACGGTCTTAACCTGTTAGGAGTATCGCCCTATGCCTTCAAGATGGTTGTTGGTGTGGTGATATTGGTCGCCATTTCCGTTTCAAATATGGATTGGTCTACCGTTTCTTGGTCTTCAGGACGGTTTAAAAGAGCGATGGCAAAAGGAGGGGCGCATGAGTGAACAATCGGTGCATCATTCGGATGGTCAATCTTCTGCGAAGCAATCTGCGCCTAAGCCATCTTCGACGAAAAAAGGCGATTCCGTTTGGTCTCACTTTGTTAAAACAGTGGGTATCGAGAACATCGGCTTAAGTCTGTTACTGGCAGCGGTATTTATCGGTTTCAGTTTGGCCTCTCCGCGTTTTTTGTCGGTGGCTAATTTTGAATCCATGGCGTTTCAATTACCGGAACTCGGTATTTTAACTCTAGCCATGCTACTTCCGATTTTAACGGGTGGTTTGAATCTCGCCATTACCTTCAGCGCCAATTTTTGTGGACTGACGCTGGCGTGGATTTTGACTCAGTTTGGTGGAACGGATGCGTCTGTCGCGGCATTTATTGGCGGCTGCTTGGTGGCGCTATTGGTTGGGGCACTCTCTGGTTACATGATGGGCTCAGTGATCGCGTACACCAATGCACACCCAATTTTGGTTTCACTCGCCATGATGATTTTTTTGCGCGGGCTAGGCGAGTTTCTTACCCGTGGGAAAGACATTTCGGGGTTCCCCGATTTTATTCAACCTTTAGGGCATGGCAGCGTCTTGGGGATACCCATTCCTCTCTTGATCATGCTTTCGGTATTTTTGATTTGCTATGTCTTTCTCGCCAAAAGTCGGCTTGGTCTCATTACCTATCTAATGGGCTCAAACATCGAGGCGGTGCGTTATTCCGGTATTCACACCAAACGCGCTCTCACGTTGGTGTATACCTTGTCTGGCGTGCTTTGCGCCGTAGCTGGAATTGTCATGATGCTACGTTTCAACTCGGTGCGAGTTGGGCATGGCGAGTCTTATTTATTGATCACCGTGTTGGCGTGCTTTCTCGGCGGCGTCGACCCGTTTGGTGGGTTTGGCAGGGTGGTGTCTGTTCTTCTGGCGTTAGTGATTTTGCAAGCGCTCTCTTCGGGTTTGAATTTAATAGGTATTAATCAACATTTTGCTACCGCGGCGTGGGGGCTTTTTTTGATTGCCGTCATGGTAATCCGATGGGGCTGGATACGCTTCTACAGAAAGAAAGTTTAATAGGAGAAACAAAATGAAAGGATTTGGTGTACATACTAGTATGTGGGCATTGGAGTGGACCCGTGAAGGAGCAGAACGTGCGATTTCCGAAGCCAGCCAATATCAAGGTATCGATTTTTTAGAAATCACCATGTTGGATCCCCCTGGCGTGGACGCTCCTCATACCCGCGCTCTATTGGAAAAAGCAGAGCTCAATGCCGTGTGTTCTTTGGGCGTGCCTTTGCATTGTTTACCTTCTCAAGTGCCAGACAAAGCGTTCGACTTTCTCAAGCTAGCCATTGATAAAACGGTGGCTTTGGGGGGGCAATCGCTCACCGGGGTAACGTATGGTGGCATCGGTGAAAGAACGGGAAAGCCACCCACACAAAAAGAGTTGGATAATGTCGCCATAACCATGAGACAAACGGCGGACTATGCGAAAAAACAGGGCATTGAATTGGGCATTGAAGTGATCAACCGGTACGAAAATCACTTATTCAATACTGCGTGGCAAGCCGTAGAGCTACTAGAACGAATTGGCTCTGACAACATCTTTATTCATTTGGATACGTACCATATGAACATTGAAGAAAAAGGTGTTGTGAATGGAATACTTGATTGTAAGGAGCACCTAAAATACATCCACTTATCCGAAAGCGATCGCGGTGTTCCAGGTACAGGAACGTGCGATTGGGAAGAAGTGTTTGCTGGGTTAGCTGCGGTGGGTTTTAAGGGAGGAATGACTATGGAAAGTTTCATTAACCTTCCACCGCAAATCGCGTCTGCTTTATCGGTTTGGCGACCAGTCGCAGAGAGCCCAGAAGAAGTGATGACGGATGGGCTGAGTTTCTTAAGAAACAAAGCCAAACAATATCGCTTATTGTAATTACAGCGAATGATCTGCCAGATAAAGATTTGGTTCTCTGGCAGATTTACAATGTAAATTCACCACATCACCTTTCAATAAGTCGTCCTATCTTATCTTTCGCTTCGGTATAACGTTTGTATAGTTCGTGAGCGAGCGTATTACCTTTTTCCATAAAAAAACGTAAAACCACCTTCTTTTCGACAACTTACGCTATTTCAGTGCGTCACTATTCATATTTTTTCTGTTTTGGTGTTTTTACTAATAATGTGATCTGGTTGTTATTTGATCAGCTGGTCACATCTTGAACTAAACATATTTTTACGTATAGTAAAATTTTTACACATTTAACATAATGGAAACATGCTGGGGTGTAACAGGTATGGATGCTTATTCTCTTGGTGCAAGGATTCGTAGAAAGCGAAAAGAATTAGGAAAAACTTTGCAACAAGTCGCCGATGAATCTCGGTTCTCTATTGGTTTTTTGTCGCGTGTTGAGCGTAACGATGTTTCACCCTCCCTCTCGTCGCTCGCGATCATTGCGAACGTATTGCAGTCGGATATGGAAAGCTTTGTTTCGGTGCCGAGCAATGCAGGTTCAGTGATTTTGGCTGAAGATCGTGCCGGTTTTTCCTTACCCGATGGCAAAGCACACTATCAGCAGCTTTCGAGTGATTTTCCTGGCAAGCGAATCAATGGGGCCGAAGTCCTTTTGGAGCCGGGGTTTCAAACCGAAGCAATGGTCCATGAGGGGGAAGAGTTGTGCGTGGTGTTGGATGGGCAGTTGACATTAACCCTCAACAATAAAACTCAAGTGCTCACCAGTGGTGATAGTGCTCATTACAGCGCGGCCATTCCTCATCAATGGCGCAATACGCATACCACGCCATGCCGAGTGATGTGGTTTGGTGACCTCGATATCTTTGCCCATCATAAGGAAGAGTGACATGAGCGAGAATTTCGCGAGTTTTGAACGCACTCAGAAAGAACTGAAATGTGCGGTGGGTTTTAAGTTACTGACCATTATGTGCCTAACCAGCAACCAAGCCTGTCGATGCTACACCAGTGACGCTAATCATTACCCAGTAAGCGGTGTGAAACCTTTAGAGTTTGATGATTGGCACCAACAGGTAGTTGTTATGGCGACACCTTTTGTGTGTAACGAGCGCGCTTTATTGGATAAGCATTTAAAAGACAGCACTTTGTTTGAAAAACTCCAGCTCGGTTCAGCCATTAATCTTCCTGTGATGTTTCAGGATGAAGTGATTGGCACCATCAACCTCCTCGATGAAGAGGGGGCCTACCTTAGTATTGATTTACCCAATGCAATGGAAGTTGCGCAGCAAGTAGCACCCGACTTAATGGCTTTTCGGCGTGCACTTGAAAAGTAACAGGAGACATTACGTGAAGTACTTAAATCAACACCTTATCTGGCGCAAGCTAGCCGTTACCACCAGCATGCTGTTATGCACATCAACGTTTGCAGCCACGCCACCGTCCACTCTGGTTGTGGCAAAAAATATTGATGACCTCGCTACACTCGATCCGGCACAAATTTACGAGTTTACTGGCGGAGAATTGAGTAACAGTTTGTACGACCAACTGGTGGAATACCATGCAGGAGCAACGGACACGTTGGTCGGCGGGTTAGCGAGTTCTTGGCAAGCGGACAGCAGCAATCGCACTATCACTTTTGAACTGGATAAAAAGGCGAAGTTTGCCTCGGGCAATGACGTGACAGCCGACGATGTCGTGTACTCATTTGTGCGAGTCATGAAGCTCAACAAAACCCCGTCTGCTGTTGTGAAACAACTCGGTTGGAACGCAGACAACATCGAATCTCAAGTAGTGAAAGTGGACGATGACACCGTCAAAATCCGTTACAAAGAAGGCATTTCCCCTGATTTTGCCTTAAACACGTTAACGGCGACTGTCGCGTCTATCGTAGACAGTAAAACGGTGAAAAAACATCAGAAAGATGGCGATATGGGCAACGCATGGCTAAACAAAAATAGTGCGGGTTCTGGTCCCTTTTCTCTTCGGATCTGGAAGGCGAACGACACGGTTGTGCTCAGCGCCAATAAAGATTGGTGGGAAGGCGATTTAGCGATCAAACAAGTGATTTATCGCCACATTGTTGAGCCAACCACTCAGCGTATCATGTTAGAAAAAGGCGATATCGCGCGCGGTTTGGGACCGGATCAAATTCAAGCTATTGCCGACAATTCTGAACTGAAAGTCGAAGATTACCCTCAATCGGCGGTGTATTTTTTCTCGTTTAATGTGAAAAACGACAAGCTGAATAACCCAGAGTTTTGGCGCGCAGCGAAATACCTGATTGACTACCAAGGTATGGCAAATTCGTTCTTAAAAGGCCAATTTAAAGTGCACCAAGCATTTTGGCCACAAGGCATGCCAGGCGCTGTGAGCGATACCCCGTATTCATTAGATGTGGCAAAAGCCAAGAAGATTCTAGCGGACGCCAATATTGAGAATCTCAGTTTGAAAATGGATTACATCAATAGCGAGCCTTTCTCTAGCATGGCGCAATCGATTCAAGCCACATTTGCCGACGCTGGTATTGCGATCGATTTGGTACCGGGTACAGGGAATCAGGTCATCACCAAATACCGTGCGCGTGAACACGAAGGCATGTTGTTGTACTGGGGACCAGATTACGCCGATCCTCATTCAAACGCGGGGGCGTTTGCTTACAATGCCAACAACGATGACGACCACTACGTTTCCACTACAACGTGGCGTAATGGCTGGCAAGATCTCGCTTTGAACAAGAAAGTAGAAGCCGCACTGAAAGAAACTGACCGCGAAAAACGCTTGCAGCAATACCGTGATTTACAACATGACGTGATGGAAAAATCGCCCATTGTTGTGATGTTCCAAAATCAAGCGCAAACCGCACTTCGCGCGAACGTTAAGGGCTACGAGCAAGGCTCATCTGCTCATCAGGTGTATTACTCAAAAGTCACTAAATAGGTCGATAATAGAGGGATCGCAGTCATGATGGAGTCAAGCAGTAAACTCCTTTCATTCAGTTTGATGCTAGTAAAGCAAACGTCCATGGTTATCGTAACTTTGGTAGCACTGTTGGCTGTGACCTTTTTTATCGGTCGAGTCATGCCTATCGACCCCGTGGTTGCAGTGGTGGGCGACCGCGCAAGCCCAGAAGTGTATGCGCAAGTCGAGGTCGAACTGGGCCTCGACAAACCATTGCCAGTCCAGTT
Organism: Vibrio penaeicida; assembly: GCF_019977755.1. Taxonomy (NCBI): domain Bacteria; kingdom Pseudomonadati; phylum Pseudomonadota; class Gammaproteobacteria; order Vibrionales; family Vibrionaceae; genus Vibrio; species Vibrio penaeicida. Next base: position 25,926 of record NZ_AP025145.1, read on the forward strand.
TTGGCGTTACTTACAAGATGTCACCAGTGGTAATTTAGGCATGTCTCAGAGTACTGGAAATACGGTACTGGAGGACATCAGCAACTTCTTTCCCGCCACGCTTGAGCTGGCGACATTAGGGATTATTGTGGGTGTTTTACTCGGTGTGCCTCTTGGTATTTGGGCGGCGCTGCATCGGGGCACATGGCAAGATAATCTGATTCGGGTTTTTTCTCTGGTGGGCTACTCTACTCCCGTATTTTGGCTGGGCTTGATTGGGCTGTTAGTGTTTTATGCCAAGCTCGATTGGGTAGCCGGACCGGGGCGATTGGATATTGGCTATGAGTATTTGGTCACGCCAGTGACAGGAATGATTTTGGTGGATTCCGCTCTAGAGCAGCAATGGGATGTATTTTGGAACGCCATCAGTCATCTAGTTCTGCCCGTTCTTATCTTAGGTTACTTCTCCATGGCGTACATTGGCCGCATGACCCGTTCATTGATGTTGGATGAGTTAGAAAAAGAATACGTGGTGACGGCACGAGTGAAGGGGGTCAGTGAATTTACTCTAATCACTCGGCATTGCTTAGTGAATATTCGAGTCCCGCTGATTACGATCTTGGCGCTTACTTACGCCAGTTTACTTGAAGGCGCGGTATTGACTGAGAGTGTGTTTGCTTGGCCTGGTTTGGGTGCATACATTACTAATGCGTTGTTTTCTGCCGACATGCCTGCGGTACTGGGGGGCACGTTGGTCGTGGGGATCTGCTTTGTGAGTTTGAATTTATTAGCGGAGCTGGCTTACCCATTACTCGATCCAAGGGTGAAACGATGAATTCTTCCATCAAATCTTCCATGAAACCATCCCTGAAACAGTGGCTGTTGGATGATAGCCCAACCAGTCAGTGGCAGGCGAGATGCGCAAACTGGTATCGAGTTTGGTTAGCGTTGTGTGCCAATCCACTTACCTTAATGGGGATTGCGCTGCTGGTGTTATTAGTGGCAGCAGCGATATTGGCGCCATGGTTATCCCCCCATTCCCCTATTGAGACGAACTTAGAATTGCGTTTGTTAGCGCCTTCTTCTGATTTTTGGCTTGGCACAGACCACCTTGGGCGTGACATCTTTTCTCGTTTGTTATATGGCGCACAAGTCACTGTGACCATTGTGCTTTTGGTGGTTGTTACAACGGCACCACTTGGGCTTATGATTGGCGTGGTTGCTGGGTATTTTGGTGGGTGGGTAGAGTTGGTGTTAATGCGCATTACCGACATTTTCCTCGCGTTTCCTAAGTTAGTGATGGCACTCGCCTTTGTCGCCATCTTAGAGCCGGGTTTAGGTAACGTAGTCTTGGCCATTGGCATAACCGCGTGGCCCCCTTACGCACGGGTAGCACGTGCCGAAGCGCTCACTTGCCGAAACGCTGATTACATTCAAGCAGCAAAGCTTTCTGGCGCTTCGCCAATACGAATTTTGTACAACCATATAGTTCCGATGTGTATGACCTCTGTGATCATCCGTGTCACCTTGGACATGGCAGGGATCATTCTCGTCGCAGCAGGGTTAGGTTTTTTGGGGTTGGGTGCGAAACCGCCCACGCCAGAGTGGGGAATGATGATCGCAGAAGGTCGCTCTTTTTTATTGGATCAATGGTGGGTCGCTACCATTCCGGGCGTGGCCATTTTATTGGTCAGCCTAGCATTTAACTTGCTCGGCGACGGTCTTCGTGACGCCCTTGAAGGCAAGCAATAGGGAGTGCACATGTCATTATTGAAAGCCGAAGAGCCTTTGTTAAAAGTCGATAATCTCACCGTCACCTTTCCAACTGCGAAGGGGCCAGTGGACGTGGTGAAAAACTTTAACCTTGAAATGGGGAAAGAAAAAATTGGCATCGTTGGCGAATCGGGTTCGGGAAAATCCATGACGGCACGAGCCATCTTAGGTTTGTTGCCGCAAGCAGCGTCGATGAAAGCAAAGAGCCTCTCTTTACAAGGAGCAAGCTTATTGGATTTATCACCGCGCCAGTGGCGACAAGTTCGAGGTAAAGCGATCACCATGGTGATGCAAGATCCCAAATTTTCGTTGAATCCGGTACTCACCATAGAGCGGCAACTGCTTGAAACTTGGAAGTTGCACCACAAAGGCAACAAACAGGACGCGCAGCAAGCGATTTACGAGGCACTTTCTGAAGTGGCGATTCGAGACCCTGAGAGAGTCCTAGCGTGTTATCCCCATCAACTTTCTGGTGGCATGGGCCAACGAGTGATGATCGCCATGATGTTACTGCCTCAACCGAGCATTCTGATCGCCGATGAAGCCACATCAGCATTAGACGTCACCGTGCAAAAACAAGTGCTGGAATTGCTAAATAACTCTGTGGAAGCACATGGTACTGGCTTGATTTTGATTAGCCACGATTTGCACCTTGTCGCTGAGTTTTGCGACCGAATCATCGTTATGTATCGTGGTGGCATTGTCGAAACGCTGTCCGCTTCGGAGCTCCATCAAGCACAGCACCCGTATACTCAAGGTTTACTGGCGTGTTTACCCAGTTATCAAAAGCGCGGTCAACCGCTCTCTACATTAAAACGCGATCCAGCATGGGAAAAACTGGCATGATAAACATCCGCAATACCGATATTTATTGGGGGGAATTTCTTGCGGTTAAGCAGCTTAACCTAAACGTCGCTGCTAACCAGTGTGTTGGCTTAGTCGGTGAGTCTGGTTCAGGAAAGTCTACCGTTTTGCAGCTACTTACGGGTATCAATCAAGAGTGGCAAGGTGACGTAGACATCGCTGGGCAAAACCTTGCGACTGGCAAACCTTACCCAAAATCGCTTCGTCAAGATGTGCAAATGGTGTTTCAAGACCCGTATGCGTCGTTGCACCCTAAGCGAACCATCGACCAAACTCTGTCGGAAGTCGCGCATATCCACGGTATGAATGATGTGTCTAAAAGAGTATCAGGTGTGTTGTCGGATGTTGGTTTGGATGCCCGATTTCGCTTTCGTTATCCCAGCCAGTTATCCGGTGGGCAAAGACAACGTGTCGCCGTGGCACGTGCACTGATCAGTAAACCCAAATTGGTGTTGTTAGATGAACCGACATCCGCATTGGACGCGTCGGTGCAAGCGGAAGTACTCAATTTATTGCGTCAACTTCAAGAGCAACATCAACTGACTTACCTGATGGTGAGCCACGACCTTGATGTGGTGAACTGGCTATGTGATGACGTATACGTCATGTGTCAGGGGCAGCTTGAAGAGCAGACGGATGTGCATCGGCTGGCGCGTCATCAGGCGACGAGCGAGTATACTCATAAACTTCTCGCTGCTACACATGGCGAAAAAATCTGCGACTAAATACACTTCCCGCTTTTGATGCATAGGCTTGGTAGAGGCAGATTAAATTACTTATTCTTTTAGACGATACCTCTCACGAAATAATCGTGAGAGGTAATGGCTATCACATACAATACAACGCTGAGCGAGTTCGAAGTGATTCTTCTTCGCCACTAAAGCTATCGTAAATATGTATATCTGGCTCAGCCTTTAGGTATTTAGCCGGATTTTTTATCTCTCTCAGTTTGATGTAATTCTTTCTTGCTGAAATTCTTTCAATCGCTTCAACACGGAAGTAAGTGTTTGGCTTCGCTAAAATTTCTGCTTCGTATGCTTTGAAGGTATACGCATTAATTGCTCGCCCTGATGACTTTAAATCAATTTTAAACTGAGCAGCAGACACGTTCTGATAAACCCCCGCAGCAGAGAAATTTCTCGCCATACTTGGAATGGTCGATGTCGATAAAAATGCCTTTTCATGCAAGATGTCACCAACATTAAGCCCTTCTAGAAGGGCGTTTTTAATGGATGAGCCTCGATAAACAGTCCCTTTAAAATTAGGCAACTTATTCATTGCGCTCCGCATCTGGGAGACTCGCGCTTTGAGCGCTTCCCCATAACCGGCTATCAGAAACTCTTTAGGTTCTCCTGCTCTCATGTACTCATTCACGATATCATGGTCAACGCGACCATAACGTTTAATCGCCGAGTACTCTTCTGGGAGCATTTTTTTCTCTGCTTTGGCATGATGAACGATCGTCCAATCCATTAAATCATCTGCCATCTGCTCTTGTTGCATCGGTGATAAGTCCTGCCCTTTAAACTCAGCGAAATCTTCTGCAAATGCGTAGTTTTGAGCGGTAAGTGTTTGAGTGGCAATTGTTAACAACGTAGTGAATAGTCTCTTTTTCATATTAAACCCTCGATCCACTGCAGATTAGAGAACGCCAGTTAGATTGGCTTATCTCTTCACCTGAATAGAGATTGTATGTTGTCCCCGTCGTTGCCTCATGTGACGAAACGGTCTCTAGCGCCACCATTGAAGCCCCTCGATTCAACTCGATATTCGTAACTCTGTAGTAAGTGTTAGGTGGCAACAATACTTCGGCTTCTCCCCCAAATTCAGACAGCCCCCCAAGTGCGCGACCATGACTCTTCACTTGGACTTCATACAGCACACGCTGTAAAGGCTTTGAGGAATTCGGTCTAACGACAGCAAACCGCTTCGCAATGTCAGGAATAGTACTGCTTGATGTAAAAGCAGGCTCAACCACGACATCTCCAACTTGGAGTTTGTTCAAAAGAGATTGCCTTGCCCACGCACCACGGTAAGTTACCCCCTTGTAGCGAGGCAGTTTTTTCATAGCGCTGCGTACTTGCTTAATAAACGTTCTCGCACTTTTTCCTGAACTGCCCCATGTAGAGGTATCCGTGGCTCTTAAATAGTCATTCGCAAGTTGATAACCAGAGACAGAAAAATCCTCCAACGCTTCCGCTTCGTTTGCTGTCATCAATTTATATCGCCAATCACTGGAAGCTTTTGCCCAATCAGAAAATTGTGACGCCAGTTCATCGACTTGCACTTTGCTGCGCAAAGGGGCTTTCAATGCATCGAATGGTGTAGCCTGAACAGCAAAGCTAAAACAGAGAATACAGAGTGAAATAACTCTCAACATAGTTTGCTTCTCCTATTACCAATACCTTGGGTTGTTTGGGCTTAAATCACAGGAGATATTTAACGTATTCTGCTTGTTAACTCCGAATCGAATCGCACTAAATAGCTCTAACTGTTGACGAGTCACGCTGTCAAACCAATCAGAAAATGGTGTCAACCAATACAATGATTCGTCACCTGAGACCTTAAATAAGGCATCTCGAAGCTGTGGGTAATTAATTTCACAAGATCGACCCGGTAGGTTGGTGAAGTTCTCGTTGACTTGAACAAGCAGGTCGAGCTTTCTACCCAGTTCAGAATTGGTGTTAAACAAGTCATCAATGGAGGCATGCAAACGCACGTCATAACTCACCTCTTCACCACCATTCGCTGGGTAGTAATACGCTGAATCGATATCGTCGATGTTGTGATAGACATCTAACGTTAAGTACCGAAGAAGATGCGCAGGTAAAGGCTCAGAAAGTAATGCGGTTGTCCCCATTTCTCCAGAAGCGTAGTGACCCGTAGAAATATTCTGCGCATGGACAATGGCAATGTATCTCTGGAAATCACCAATCTGTGAAGCAAGCCATTCCTCACCATTGCTGTCAGAGACACTCATCGCCTCTAAAATGCGGTTTTTTACAATACCTTTCGCCAATGGCAACGAGGCAGAAAGGTTTCTAATATTTAAGTTCGAAGCCTTAAGTGCTGACGCAATCAGAGGTGCATGTTTATCAAGGTCGAAACTTCCTGGATAGAGGTAGCTATAAAAACCACTAACGTGAGCCGCTTGCCATTCACTCTCTAATGCCGAGCGAATAAACCCTTCTAAATTTGCCAAGCGTTTTGAATGGACGTAGTACCCAGAGTCTTTGTTTCTTTCGTACCAGCCAGCAATGTGGTGCAGTGAGGATTCTCGAGACAAGTTTTCTTTTTCTAAGTAGCTTGAAGACCATGCCGCACAGGCATTTCCACCGCCACATTCAGCCTCTAACGCTGTGCTTGAATCAAACAACCAACGCATGACTCGCGCTTTGTCGGTTTCCGCGTTTCTGATAATACGCTGTTTATCGGAGAAGCTTAGGATCTGTTGCTCAAGCCAAGCCTCTTCATGTTGAGAGCTCCAACCTTCGTTGATCAATTCATCCATAGATTGAGAAAAGACACGTTTGATAGCATCGCGATTTGGCATCACCATCTGCGAAATTACTTCATCTTTTGACGACTCATAATGCTCTTTTTTTGCAGGGATCCACGTGTATTCCGTACACCCTCTGAAGTTCGGGTCACCCCCAAGTATCCCAATTCGAGTACACTTCTTATACCCTTCTTGAATAACAAAGTACTTTTGACGACGTTCGGTTGCCGTGGCTGGACGCCCAAAAATACTACGAGACATCTCATCTATCGCTAAATAATCCGCTTGTTCTTTAAAGTAGCGATGGGCTTTCGCAACCGCCTCTGAATCAAACAAACGATCGATGGTATTCCTGCCTTCTGCATACATCTCCGCTTTTAACTTGGTTCTAAGATCATCAAGTTGTGTGTTGGCGGTCTCGACGATTTTGATCTTCGCATTGAGAGTTCGTCGATATAGTTGGTGCAGGGATTTGCGATCCAATCCATCCACTTCCCCATTTTTAAGATCGCCCAGCACCGTTACAGCTAGGTCTAAATGATCTTGTTGGCAATGCTGCAAGCGTGCTAAAGCTTGGTTGGCTTCTTGTTTCGATGGCACATACATCGGGCGGTTGTTGTTTTCTTCCTGATCTGGGTATAAGGCCAACAGTGCATCGATCTCAGTTCGGCAAGTTGAAGCAAGATCAGAGGCAAACAGTTTGGCATTCGCACCTTGTAGCGCGAGCTTATTAAAAATGGCTTTCTGAACTTCGCTCTCTACCGAGTTAATCAAGGTCTCGGCTAATACGGCTTGCGCTTTTAGTGCTTCTTGATAATGCTGCTGGTACTTGAGTGCTACATCAGAGGCATAACCCTTCGCGAGCGCTTCAAGCATGCGCTGTTGGCTTGAGGCGAGATCAGCCCAATGCTGCTTATCTTTTTTATCTTGTTGAGTGACAATATCGTCATGAACGGTAAAGCTATAGTGCTCTCCCGCTGCAACCCGATCCCAGCGTGCGGTTAAGATCTTACGATCAATTTCTCGCTCAGGTAGCTTGAGTACACCAAACCAGTCAATAAGGCTCATTACTGTCGCAAAGCGGTCGTAAGACGTTTTCGTTTCATCTTCAAAAGCTTGAGCCACTTCATTGGCCCACAACCCCACAGCGATGGTGTCGCCTACAGGTCCTAAAGCTTCAAGTGCACCCTTAGCAAAACCGGCTGTCGAGCGCCCTATTGTCGCGAGCAAACTCGCCGCTTCTTCAGATTCAAGAACGGCAACATTTGCAGGGCCGACTTCAAGCAGTGATGCCGTTTCTGGGAAAACTTCGTCAGCTTCGGTAAGCGAAGGTCTAGCGTCAGCATGGTGTTCTGGCGCAGACAAAAATAAATCTTCTGGTGTCAGATCTTCACTGAAATTTCGGTAATTTGATTTGCGTATGTCGTGGAAGCTCTCGCGATCCAGTACGTTATATTCATCGCCAATGTTGCAGACTTCAAAGGCATTAACACAAGGGGAGGCAATGGCGCAGGCCAGTACCAGTTTTCGTAACTTCATATAATTATCCTTGGTTGGAGAAGTTATTCGCTTCTTACAGGAAGCAGCAAGCCTCCGGTTACTCATTCGCAACCGGAAATAAACGCTTTTAATTAGGATGCTCTCTTAGATAAACCTTGAGAGCAGAGAGACTTGGAGTTAAGTCGTTGGGTTATGCCGAGGGATCATTGAGTTCATAGACAGCCAAACTTTATTGTTATGTTTATTACCTCCTGCGCACAAGACAGTCTGTTAGGAAGATGCTATCAAGATGGCAAAGGCGCTATTTTTTATTGTCTTTATGATGTTTCGCAAAATATTAAACCAGCATATGCATATACGGGCAATGCATCTTATCTCAATTTGTTGTAAGTTATTCGCTACTTAATGTAATGATAAATAAGACATTAAAGTTTATTAGGGTTGATTTTGGGAATGTTCCCATTATAGATAATAATAACAATATAGATGACTGTTTCAGTTTAACAATCTTTAGCGTGGTTATGTCATTGGTCATTAGTGGTAGATGAAACATTAGGGGAGTTTGAGTAAGAAAAGCCGCAGAGCAGACACAATTTCGAATCGCAATGTACACAAATTACTCGATAAATCTATCATTAAGCATTGTTTTATAAGATCTTTGCTATTTGGTTACGCATCAATCACATCATCAAATGGTTAATATCTCATAAGATGAAAAGAAATAAGCCATTGCAACAACGACATTGAATCATTATCGACATATCAATCAGTACCAATTCTGGATAATTTCTGCACAATTCGGATATAGCGCTGGGTACGCGTAGACTATCTTGTGTTTACTATGTAAATAGAATGTTAATGGTTCGGGTGGGCTCGAGTAGCTTTGAGTAACTCACTGTATCCGTATTCCGAGCAAAAACATCATTACGGAAAGCAGTTTGACGCAATATAGTGAGGAGTGACGGATGTATGACTCCAGAATAAATAACTCATTGTTTCGTTTGGTTGATCAGGAATTTAGCCAATCGGAAAGGCTTCTTTTTTCCTCTGGGAATGTGACGGAAGTGTGCGATGCCGTTGGGCAAGTCATGAAATCTCATTCACTTTCGGTGAAAGAGGATCGCACCAAGCTGGATGCGAAAATGCATTTTTTGCAGCTGGGTGAAATTTCGGTAAGCCGTCTTCATTACGGTGCTGGTGTGGACATTGAACCTGGTGCAATGAAAGAGTTTTTTCTTGTCCAAATGCCCCTGTCTGGCAGGGCTGTGATTGAGAGCCCACACAGCGTGGTGGATTCCACAACAAATCTTGCCTCTGTGCTAAGCCCTGATGACAGTGTGAGCATGCAATGGAAGCCAAATGTCGATCAGCTGATGATCAAAATTCCAAAGCCATTAATTGAGCGTACGGTGGTGGGCATAACGGGTCACGCCCTGCATGATACGGTTCGGTTTGATTTGGGGTTTGAGTGGCAAAGAAGCCGAGAGTGGACAAGCTTACTTTGGTATTTGTTGACTTATGCCGCTCAGATTTCACCGTTCGAAAACCAGAATAGCTTGATACTTGGGCAGCTAGAACAATTGGTCGCCACGTGTCTGCTAAGTTGCCATTCCCACAACTACTCCGCTAACGCCGCTAACAGTAAACCATCTATTCGTCCTCGGCATGTTCGTATTGCCCAATCGTATATTGATGCACACTTGAATGAAGACATCACCGCAGAAAGGCTTGCAGGGGTGGCTGGTGTCAGTGTACGTAGCTTATATGGTGGATTTAAAGACTTTCTTGGTATCAGTCCGATGCAGTATTTACGCAATCTGAGAATGGAAAAGGTGCACTCAGAACTGCAAGGTGGACAAGCACAGAGCGTAACAGGGGTAGCAATGAAGTGGGGATTTTCTCATATGGGTCGATTCAGCGTTGCGTATAAAAATCGTTATGGTGAAAGCCCAAGCGAGAGTTTAAGACGGCTTTAATCTCTTTATTTTCACTTTAATATTTTTATTTTCAAGTGCTTATTTTCAATCTTTTATCTTTTTAACCTCTTTCAATTTTCTACATTCTTCTCTTTTATGAAAAGCCCCTTTCGATAGGAACAACCTATTCGAAAGGGGGCTATACTCAAACCACCTCAAGATGCTAGGTTCAGCGAGAATTGCTTGATTTTCAGGCAAGGCACCAATTTGCAGATCTAGTGGTTCTAAATCAATAATTGGTAACGCGGCATGAAAATCAAGCAAACTCGCCCTTGGGAGCTCATCTTCTGTCCCATTTCATCGTCAAAGAACTTGGAAAGGACTCGTCATTCCACTGCGTTCTTTTCCTTGAACTGACACAGAAGATAGAGCTCTGAATCCTGCACCTTGGGGTGGTTTGAGTATATATTCATATTTTTAGGCAACTATCTTAAGCCCTAGGCACTCGCCAAAGAAGTAAACTTCCCTTGATGGAACACCAACGGAGAGCGCTCGGTTGAATCGGTTGAAAGAACGTGACCAATCAAGAGTAAGTGATCGCCAGCGGCGTTCTGCTCGACGTTTTTACAGATCAATGTGGCGATAGCCCCCTCAATCACAGGCACACCTTGAGAGTTGATGTCATAACCAACGCCATCGAATTTGTTCTCAACTTTTGAGCTGGCAAATCGCATAGCAAGATCCGCTTGCTCGCCAGAAAGCACATTGATGGAGAAGTGATCACAGTCGTTAAAGTTCTCCAAGTTAGGGGATTGGGTTCCTAAACTCCAAAGCACTAAAGGAGGGGTGAGGGAGAGCGACGCAAAGGAGTTGATCGTGAGCCCAATTGGCACGCCTTCTGCTGTTCGAGTCGCTACAATGGCAACGCCTGTTGGGTATTTACCTAGCGCTTTTCGCAGCACTTGAGGAAGCAAAGATTCGCATCCTTGCTTCGTCGGTTCTTGGCTCGTCGGTTTTTGGCTAATGTGGGTTGAGTTATGGCTCATAAATCTTGCCTCCTAAGCACTTTTAACCGAGTGGGAATCAACGAAATCTCGACACAAGTTGGCGTCTTCCCACCAAGGGTAAAAGCTCGGTGGATGATTGAACCCGTTTGCGATGGTTGACGCGAGTGATGGGTATTGTTGTGCTGACGCGAGCAGTTCCAGAATATGGGGCGGAGGCGGAAGCAATAAACTGTTGGTCCAACTCACCACACTGCTTGCGTATTCCCAAAAAGTTTCGAAGGTTTGGTTCATCCAGTCGGCGGTAAATGGCTGCTCTCCTCGTGCCAAAATGGCGTCGCCGTACACTTTAGCGGCTTTGGTGGCATTGTTGGAGCCTTGGCCTGTAATTGGATCGTTCGTTGCCACTGCATCGCCCATACCAAACACCAAACGCCCTGAGGGTAACGTCATCACGGGCTTGCGAATGGTTGGTGGAAAACGGCCGGCTAGAATGCCATTTTCGTCGGTTAATTCTGTGTGTTGGCAACGCTCCGCTTCCCAAGGGAGAAAGGTCTCTAAGATTTTCTTACTGGTGGCGAGGTGTTCTTGTGGGGTGCTAACATCGTTCCAGCAATCCATAGGGCCGCCGGGTACACCTTCAAACACCATAATGTCGCAAGGACCTGACGTAGTAAAAGCTGGGAAGGTAAAATACTCACCCACGCCCGGAATCAAATTGAACGCGACTTGGCTGAAATCGTCCTGCTTTTTCATGCCATTAACGTAAGTTAGGGCAAGTGCGCGTTGTGGCTTACTGAATGCAGAGCGAGCTTCATCGCGCTCAAATAGCCTAACGACATCCCCTTTCCCTGCGGCAAGGAGCACGAGGTCATGAGTGGCGGTGAGATTTTCTAGTTCTGGAACACCGACGTCATCAATGACCAACTTGCCTCCTTTGGATTCAAATAGTTCCATCCAAATCGGCATTTTAACGCGCTGGTCGACGGCTTGGGCTGGCTTGTCTAGTTGAGCGCTCCAGCTTATGGCTTTTTCCCCTGCGATTTCAGGGTGAGGAACGGAAAATCCGATGCCATCAACGTTCGGGCAATTGCTCTCCCATAGGTTTAAACCGGAATCCCGTTCGATTTGAAGCGCGTCATCAAACATACACTGGCTGGACAATACTCTTCCATCGCGCACGCTTTCTGGTGTTCGGTTGGTGATTACCGTCACGCGGTAATCATTGTCTAAAAGTCGAATAGCTAAAGGGAGACCGGCTTGTCCTCCCCCTACAATGGCGATGCTTCTCATGATTTCACTCCTTTGATAATTAGATGTCTCATCGTTCTGTTAAGTCTCAATTGATTTCTTACTCTGCCAAGCGAGGAATGGCGGGTTTTGCTTGTTCTGGACCCATTGCGGAATAGCCGCCATCCACCGAATAATCCGAGCCTGTGACAAAGCTGGATAAGTCGGACAGCAAAAATGCCACAACTTGGGATACTTCTTCTGGTGTACCGACTCGACCCGCGAGATGAAAATCCGCGGCGACTGAATCGGTTTTTTCTCGATTTCCATCTGTCAATTCATCCATGATTCTTGACCAAATCCAGCCTGGAGAAACGGAATTGACACGGATGCCGTCAGGAGAAAAGTCCATTGCCATACTGCGAGTGGCTTGAAGCAGTGCGGCTTTGGAAGCGGGATAGAGCCAGCGACCGGTTTGCGCGATGGAAGAGGAAATACTGGTGAAATTCACAATCGAACCACCACCTAGTGCCATCATATGGGGGCGAACGGCATTGGATATCATTATGGCGCTGACAAGGTTTGTATTGAGAGCACTAAGCCAATCTTCTCGGTTGGATTCTTTTCCTTCGTCCAAATAGGTTGCGGCTAGGTTGACAAGGAAGTGGATGCCTCCGTGGGTTCGCATGGTGGCTTCAATGCTGCTGTTTAGCTTTTCATCGTTTGTGATATCGACTTCGACGTAGCTTACATTTTTGTTATCCGTGTAAGGGGCTGGCGCAATATCAAATACCACCACTTTCACACCATATTCGAGCAGAGTATTGACGACCCCTTGCCCAATTTTTGTGACGCCACCGGTCACGATGGCGACTTTTCCTTTTAATCCTTTCATCGACCCTCTCCTTGGTTTCGGTATCTAGGTTGGTGTACCTGCTGGCATTACCATCCTCCTTCTAGTGAGGCTCAATCTCTATCCACAATTGAATTCAGGTATCCAAAGCCTGCAGATTAGTCGCTGATTTTGAGTGGAGAGAGCCGCTTTTGACGACAATTAAAAAGCCCGCGATTATTCTCGCGGGCTTAGCTTACGTGTACTTAGTGTTGATGTTGGTACTAGCGATTACTGTCCGCAAACCAGATCCCAGCTGCCATCGCTGCCAGGGATGGAGCCTGTCCAGTACTTGGTCTAATCAGTCATCGAGCAAGCTTCCATTGCTACATGAATGGTGACATGGCTATTTGGTAAACGTAAAAAAAACATTATGACGTTTAAAGATTGTTTATATCGCACTAATTTTTCCAATTAAGAGACGAAGTTAATGGAAGGAGTGAAATATAACATTTGTTAAAGATCTTTGATGCTAATGTAAAGAAAAGGTGCATTTTCTTTATCTATCTAAGTTTCTTCTAATAAAAAAACAAGAACTCCATCTAATAGTAAGAATAAATATTAGGATTAACTTGTTTAACATATTTATTTTAAACATGACTTATATTTGTATTTATATTTTTATCATTAGATCGAAGGTGTGCTGTTTTGATTGTGATCAAATTAATTTAATTCATTAATGATAGTATTAAAATAAATGGAGGGTTGTCGTGGATCTATTTAGAAAAGAAGTACTGGGAGAAAAAATATATTAACTATGGAGCAAGTAGAAAAATTCTTACTGAACAGCATGAGTTTGTAATCTATATTTCCATGTTTTTGGTTTTTTCTATACTTACCTTTACTTATTTTTTTGAATATGGTCGGAAAATTAAAGTCTTAGGCTATGTGAATCCAAGCTCCGGTATAGTAAAAGTATATTCTCCAAATGATGGATACATTCGCAATAAGTTCATAACTGAAGGTCAGGAAGTATATAATGGTTTGCCTTTAGCTAAAGTAGAATATCGTAAGCACTTTGAAAAAATCACAGATAACAAAAATAAAGATAGATATATATGCTATGCAGCGATACCTAATCATTGGGTCATTAATCCGGGATCAATTGTATCTATGTGTACAGTCGCCTTAGATAGCAAGGCAAACCATGTTGGTCATATCAGTGGAGATGGAAAACTAAATCTTAATATAAAGCTAGCTAACGAATGGCACAATAGCCTAATAAATTTGGATTGGGAGTCGATGAGGCGTCCCCTTCATGACCTTAAAAATAAATATAACACTATTAGTGTTGTTAATGTATAAACATCATGAATATTACTAGTTCCCTTATCAGAAAGACTATCATTCTTATATTTTTTATATTCCCTTCTATTACATATGGTAAGTATGAGGATATTTCTTTAGAAGAGAAAATTTATGGGCTGTCATTAATATGGAGTAATGCAAAAGAGCATTTTGTTTTTCTTGACACTGATGTGGCTTCTAAATTAGATGAATCATATATAGAGTACATCAGCAAGGTCGCGGATATGGATGGTATTCATGATTACTATAAAGCTTTATCTAGATTTTCTGCTTTGCTAAATGATGGTCATACTAAAGTATTCCCTCCACTGCAGCACTTTAGAGAAAATATCGATTGGCCAGATGTTTATCTAAATGAAATCGAAGGTGAGATTCTGGTGACCAGTGTAGGTCAATCCTATATTGGTGCTATTCCCTTGGGTTCTACGGTTTTAGAGGTTGAAGAAATACCTGTTCGAGATTATTTAGCAATGGAAGTGTTTCCTTATTCGCACGGCTCTTCCTATCGTGATCGTTGGAACTTATCAGTTTCAAATGCATTTATGGGGCTTGCGGGATCAACGGTTAATATAACTTATAGGCGACCATCAGGTGAGTTAGGAAAAGCCGAACTGACAAGAAATTCAAAGTCATACGATGATACTATTGATCATGTGGATATATTTAAACCCAAAAGAAAATCAGTTGAATTTTCCATGTTAAGCGATGACATTGCGTATGTTTCAATCAACAATTTAAGAAGTGATGATGTATTTACTAGTTTTATGTCAGTATTCGAAGACATAACTAAAGCAAAAGGGTTGATTATTGATTTAAGGGCGAATGGAGGAGGTGATACCTCCGTCGTGAATAAGATTATACCTTATTTAATAAATCAAGAAGTTCAGAGCTCTTCTTGGAAAACTAGAATCAGTAATTCATATAATGAGGCGAGAAAAGGACGGACTTCCGAACATTGGTTCAATGGCAATGGGAAAACACTAACGCCCCATGGCAAAGCGATAAATATACCTACTCATGTGTTGATAGGGCGAAACACTGGTTCGGCCGCACTAGATTTTCTCGTGTACTTAAACAAATTGGAGCGGTTTACTAAATATGGAGAAACAACAAACTCCAGTACAGGTCAGCCAATGAGCTTCGATCTACCTGGAGGAGGAAAAGGCATAATATGTGTTAAGCACGACTTCTTCCCAAGTGGTGAAGAGTTCGTAGGTATAGGAATTAAACCGGATGTTACTGTTGAACTCAAGAAAGCTCGCATTCTGAAGGGTTATGATGACGTATTGCAAATCGCATTGTACGATCTAAAGAGTAAGTTGGAAGCGAGGTAAGAAGGTTTTATCTCTGATAGTTAGATCAAAAGCTGCACCTAAATAAGAGGCTATTAGCGATCAAATGTTTCAAATTTATATACCGATAATGCCTTTGTACCCAAGTAAGCGCGCCCTTGGGAGCACACGTGATCGGAGTTAATATCTATGCACACCAATTATGGCGGAGTTATAGGTAAAGCAAATCCCTCGAAGGAAATCGAGGGGTTTGTTTATGAAAACCGAATACTTAAAGCCCTGAACTTCGGTTAATTATTTACACTTTAGCTTACTGCCCGCAAACCAGATCCCAGCTGCCATCGCTGCCAGGGACGGAATCTGTCCAATATTTGGCTTGGTAGATTTTCCCTTGGTAGACGATTTTATCGCCCGTTCCTGCATGGCTCGGGTTGCCTGCCCAATCAGTTTGTGGCCAGTTAGGGTAAACATTGATCCCAGCTGTATTACAGGTTGTGCCACCACCGCCGCCACCCGTTCCTTTAGTGAAACTAGCTTTTAGCGTCACGCCAGAGAACGCGCTGTAGCCGGTTAAGTTGATGTAGTACGTGCCAGCCTTTGGTGTGGCAAATGAGCACGATTCGTCGTTACCGCTTTTATAAGGACGACAATCATGGCTGCTCGATGTTGGTTTGGCACCATGTTTAACGTACAGATCCACATCACCCGAACCGCCGCTGGTGGCGATGTTAAGGTTGGTTGCACCGGCAGGGACAGCCAATGTATAGGTAATGGTTTGACCTTTAGACGCTGCGATCCCAGTTACTGGTTTGCCGTTTTCCAGTTCTTTGCCTGTTGGTGGAGGCGGTGGTGGTGGCGTTATTCCTTTATCAATCACTGATAAGTTGTTGGAGGCTCGGGTGAGTTTAAGGACATCCCCAATCTGAGATGCCGACCACCAGTTCACGCCACTTGGCAGTGCGAGAGGGTTTGCATTGCGCTGCTCTCGGCTTAGGGTTTCGGCACCCGAACCAAATTGTGCGGTACGAACCTCTAATGTGTTAGGGCTAACACTTAAGACCTTGAATTGTTGAATACTGGCCAAATCAATGGTCCAGCTTTTCGGATCGTTAGCGCTTCGAGCAGGAGCACCCCAGCTGCCTTCGCCTACATAAACAGTACCGCCAGAAGTGGTTGCGGTGAAGTTAGAACCAGAAGGCTTCAATGCTTCGGTGACTTTATTAATGTGCGTATCCGATTCCACCACCAAATTCATTTTGTGTTGATAGAATAAATTTGCCCACCAAGAAACCAATATGGTGTTGTCGCGCTTACCAGAATAATGCGGATACATCGGTTTGTGATACTGCGCCATACGCCATTTTGCAGAGCTGGCACTGGCTGCTAAATCTTGGCTTAGCCAATTGTTCATGGCTGTTGCGTAGCTAGACCAACCGCTGTCTTTAAACTGGCTATTAAGGGTATAAACACGCAGCAGTGGTGATACGTTAAACGCACCATAGGTATCTTTAGGGTTACACGTTTTATTGCCATCGAAATCGGCACCAAAGACTTGGCAAACAGTGCTGTAGTTGTCGTCTTCATGGTTACCGTGTGTGGGTACGAATGGGTATATACGTTTGTAGTTCACCCCGTCTATCAAATCGCTTGAAAACGTCAGTTGCCAATCTTTTAGGTATTCACGCATTTCAGAGGCGGAGTTTTGGTTGGTGTAGTCACCGCCATGCATGATGAACAATGGGCGTACCTTCGCAACCAATTTGTTGCCAGCGCGGCGATTTGTCCAACCTGTGCGTGTATCGCCTCCAGCAATTGCGACAAACGGAGAGTTGTCTGTTGGGGCGGTTTTGAACCAAAGGCGATCGCCACACCCTGCGTCGTCACACACTCGATAGTAAACCGGAGAGTTGGCTGGTAAACCACTTAACTGCACAAAGCTGCTTTTCAGTGAGTTAGCGAACGTATGGCTAAAAGACACATTGGCTTTTTTCCACTGCTGCTCGCTGGTGGTGAATCCATATTTTACGTGGTGATTCGCGCTTGTTGTCGGGGAAAACCCAATCGTGGCTTTTGATGATGGCGACCCATCCCAAACCAAACGGTGGTATTCACTTCCAGCGAAGCTTTGACAAGCCATAGCGGATAATCCGATCAGAATGCTTGTTCTGAGGTAATTCATTTTTTAGTCCTTTATTATTCATTACTTCTTTGATTAATTGACGTTAATGTCATCTGCGAGGTATGCCCCTCGCGGTGTGGCTTGGAAACCAACACCACAAAGGCAGCATTGCGATAAGGCAAAGGGTTCTCTTTACCTTCAAAAAGGTTGAAAGCCAGTGCTCCGTGTTTTAAATGGCGGTACTGTTGGTCTAGCGATTTATTGGCACTTATCGTCCAATAATCGCTGTTTTTAATACGTGGGAAGAAGTCTGTGGCGATCTGAGCCTGATTTGGTCTGTCGTTGTTTTGCAGCAGCGAAACCAATTCCTTTGGTGTGGGTAGTCGCCAGTTATGATTGCCGCATAACCCTTGTGAATTGGTTCGTTTGATCAGCTCTTGGGTGTCGCATCGCCCGTCTTGATAGAAGCAATCCCCTTTATCGGGTGCACCTAATTGTCCATTGAACCAAGAGTATGTCCAGTCAGCATCGTGAATGGATTCGTCATCGGTTTTGACTTCCCATAGCAATCCTGTTTTTTCGTCGGCGACACACGCCCAAGGACCTTGCCAAGGCATCAAATGCTCACCTGTGTGAGTGACTTTCACGTAGCGGGGGTGCTCCAGTTGAACGGGCAGTATGTTGAAGCTGACGTAGCTATAAATCGACGTTGCGGCAATCATGAGGAGCGTAGCCAATATTCTTAACTTCATTGCACGTACTCCAGTTGTATGGGGCGATGGTGGCGCGTATGGGCGATTTGGGAGTGATCGAAGGCGGAAACCCATATACAGGTGCCATCTTCCAAGGCAACGTCGTGCTCTGAGCCTGTGTCGTGTTTACGGGAGACTTCTAGTGTCCAATATCCGTTTTCCCACTTTCCTCTTGCGCGGACATTGGCTCTATCCCCTTCAAACTGGTTAGAGCGGTATAAAACCGAGGGCAACTCGCTGCCTTCAGGTAAAGTGTCGTACGTTTTTTGATAGGGCTGACTCCCAAACCAAGCGAGAGGTCGTGTGACCAATGAAGCTTCTGTTGGGAGTCGTTTGGGAGTGACAGAATGGGGGGAGTACCATTTCCAATTCATTTTGTATCCGCCACTGTCTTTGCCGTCAGCAAGGTAGCCTGCGGTGTATCGGCGTTCACCAAATCGAGGTGTACTGGCAGGACCAAAGAAATTATCGTCTGCTTGAAACATATCGTTGGTGCGAACGGCTTTCCAATGCCACAAATCGCGGATCCTATTATCCATGCTGGCGTGGTAGCCCTTACCGTGCCAGTTTTCAGGTTTGCCTTTAAACGGCTTGCGCCCAAGATATGCTGTGCCATCCGCACCGTAGCCACAGGTACTGGAAATCATGACAGCGAATTTGTCTTCGTAGTAGGTTGTTTCATCAAAATGGTGGAACCCGTTTTGCCTAACCACCCACTTGCCGTTTTGCTTAAATAAGGGCAGATGAGCAAGGCTTTTGGTGGCGTCTTTCCAGCGGAATAAAAAGTAAGTTTCAAATTGGTTGGCTGCGGCTTTTATCGAAACCGTTGTTTGCCCATCAATGAAATTGGCACCTCCCGTTGTGAGAACGGAGATTTCTTTTGCCTCTTGCCAAAAAGCTTCACTCGATTCTCCATCTACATTAACTAGGGTATCGATGCTTATTTTTTTTACTGTTAGAGGAAGCTGGCTGCCGGAATACATAAATGCCCATCCAGCCCCTGCGGTACCCAATGACAGAAGCAGCGTAAATGAGAGTCGAGCTTGTTTTAACGTTCGAAAAGGCACCACCATTTTGAGCACATTTGCCCCATATTGAATGATGTAGACCAGGCTATGCAGTATCAAAAAAAACAACATGCCAATGGCAGACCAAAAGTGCCAAGCCTGAAAGTTCAGGAATTCAAGCTGCCACCAATAGAGTGCGCCTGAAACCAGAGCCGAAAGCGTAATGACATAGCCCAAGTATTGAACCCAGAGGTGGTATGAAGAGGGTGTTTTGGTCGCCCGTTTCTTGCGGCGTAAAACATAAAAAACGTAACCCAATGCGCTAGAAAAAAGGACGATACCACTTATGTAATGAAGATCATGCAGGTTGCCCTGAGGCAATATGGGGGAAAGCCAATATAAGGTTCGATCCGAGACCAAATGAATCCTCAAACCCGTGAGTAAATTAATGAGAGCAGAAATAGAGACAAGTAAGTGGAGAAGAATAAAGTTGAAACGCTTGGGGGTCATGTTCAGTTCAGTGCAAAAGCCAATCAAATGAGTAAGGTTTGATGGTAGAAGCTAGAGAACGAATTACTATTTAAACTCCGTGAAAATTCCGTTACTTACTAAATTGGTTCTATTTTTGTTATGCAACAAAGTGTATTTTTCAGTAATTATTTGTCACAGGTAACGTAAGTCGAATTCTCATTTT
The DNA here is from genome assembly GCF_019977755.1 of Vibrio penaeicida. Lineage (NCBI taxonomy): Bacteria > Pseudomonadati > Pseudomonadota > Gammaproteobacteria > Vibrionales > Vibrionaceae > Vibrio > Vibrio penaeicida. Next base: position 45,755 of record NZ_AP025145.1, read on the forward strand.
TGATTAGAAAGTCATTTGATAGTATTGCAGCTCGAGTAAACGATCTCTGAGCAACTTAGCCTTAAATTGGCCGCGGTCAATCGCAGAGGACGTGCCAAAATTGTCTTTTGACCATACCTCCTCAATGAAGGTGAATTGTGAATTTAGAAAGACTTCCCATGCACCATGTGACGTCTGAAAAGTATCTCTTTCTGTTTCTGTAAGCTTCAGAGCAATATCTTCGTAAGTGCTTTTAATTTCTCTTGAAAGAAATTGATGGTACTCCGTGTATGCTAAAAGCGTAGAGCGGTATCCTGTTGCGTTGTTTATTTTCTCTATATAAACAACCGAATTTGAGTCCAATTCTTCCGCTTTGTTTACCCCGTCTGGATTATCGATAGCCCACGAGCAAAACGAAAGAAAAAGTGCAGAACCGAATACTACTGTTTTTAAAGTTTTTACCATATTGAATGCTCCTTTTCTGCCGGAATTTGATAACGAAACAGCTATCTTGGCGGGAGCTTGTATTTCAATAAACATTACGGTTTAAAAAAGAGCGAGATTTACAAGGCATGTCTAGATTCTTCGGTGACTGAAGTAAAAAAGCCAGCATTGGTTGCTGGCATGGGGTTTAATCACTGATCTTTATGGTTCTCACATTCCTTTCTATGGCGCTTTGTTTCCATTTTTCCCAATTTCGCCAATCTGCTTCAAATTTGATGAAAACACGACCTTTTTCATCAAATTCCAAGCCAGAATCTTCGAGGGCTATATATGGGATAACTCCGGTAAACATCCATTTATCTTTTAACAGCTTTACTTTACAAGCGGATACTCTCAATGCCGGAAGTGCTGGATACTGGCGTACCCACTGCTGCCAAGCATAAAGTGACTCATTATAAAACCAGACAAATGTGCCTTCTTTGATTCCAACTATATATCCTGGGGTGCGAGCAAAACGAGCTTTATCAATCAGTTTCATCTCATCCTCTTACGGCGTTTATACGCCAATTACAGCAAGTTAAATTTGTTACCAACTGGATGGAGGAGGTGTTATCCCGCTATTTTTATTTTGCGGTTTGTTTTTAATATCTAAGCAGCATCAGGCTAAGGTTTTCCTTCGCTCTTATGGCTGTTCAGTGCTTTCTATTAGACGGATTAAAAATGCTGTAACAATAGAGTTATCAAAAGTGAGACTGTTATGACGAACACTTTATAAAAGCGGGTTTGAAGTGAATACCCCTGTCAGAATTTGAATGCGTACTATTAATTTTTGTGAAACCTGCAAAATGCCAGTTTAATTATTAAGTTGCATTTTTGTGACAGTAATTCAAGAGAGTTTTGGATACGCAAATATAAATATCTAAAAATAGGAACGAGTTAGAGATTTTCACTAATTTTGACAGGAAATGCCCTTAGATATGAAACGGAATTCGAATTTATATTGATATGATTCGCATTATTGATTGAGTACCAGATTCTGGTATTCCATTTTTGATTATTTGATACGGTTTTTTTATGCGCTTGCTGATATTTTCTTGATGTGAGCCGAAAACTTAATAATTTACCGTTACATATAATTGTTCAGTTTCGTACTAAACCCACTGTGGCTAAATGGCTCAAGGTCTTTGTTTAACCTCTTTGGTTGTTCAATATATCTACTTGAGTTATAGCTAAATAGAAAAGAAACGTTTGCGTAATATATACCTAAGTAAATTCAAGTTACTGGGCTTTGGACCAAATGCTCTATTTGAGCGTAGAAGTCACTTGAGTGGAAAAAGCGGGGACACATCGCAGTGGGTAGCAATGTCGGCGTCATAACAAATTTAACTCTCTAGGCTTTAGATGAAGGTAACTTACAACACTGTAGATGATCCAGTTCAAGAACTGGTTGAGATTGATCCTGATGGATGGGCGTTCATTAAATACGATGGCTTTATTTTTAAAGGGGTGTATCAGCCTATTTTTGACAGAGCTGGGTGCATTGTCGCCTATGAAGGTCTCGCTCGAATAACAGATATGGACGGGGCAGTAATTAGCCCTGAAGAATATCTAAAACCTATTCGACAAAATCACAAAAGCTTGATGCTGTTTTTTCTGATTACAGGCAAAGTCCACTTTATCAATTTCTCAAAGTTTTCTTCGGGAAGCGTCTCTCTTTTCGTTAACGCGCCTCCCTGTGTGTTTAATACATTAGGGAATATATCTGGCGCAATCGAACAATTACTTATTCGCTTAAAAATGTTGGGTATTCCACGAGAGAATGTGGTGTATGAAATAATGGAAGACAGCAACTCAGAAATGTCTTTAATGGCACAAGGTATTGAAAACTTAAAACAAGTTAATATCCGTGTTGCGTTAGACGATTTTGGTTCAATGCATTGTGACATGACAAGGGTGAAACGACACCAAGTAGACATTGTGAAAATCGACAAAACACTCATTCAAAATGCCGAAGAAAACAAAGCACAGCTTTTCGAGGTGATAGAATATTGCCGCTCGAAAAATATCAAGATTGTGGCAGAAGGGATTGAAACACATGAACAAAAAGCACGGATGATGGAATTAGGGGTCGATTTCTTTCAAGGGTACTTTATGGGTAGACCCACTCCCGCTAAAACCATTAACATGGCACTTCTTACAGACTGAGTTGAATGTACATGAAGCCTATTTTATTTGTGTTGAAAATGCCGTTCCAAGATGAAGGGGAGAGCTGGATTTGCTCTCATTGCGCATTGATTGAAGGAGCGATTCAAGTCAACCAAAGTTGGGAAGATCACATTGATATACGAAGAATAGATTTTCCTAAACCGAGAAGGGAAGTAGTCGAGCTAATCGGTGAAGATAAGCAGTGGTTGCCAGTGCTTATCTTAGAAGACAACGTGACCCTAACCGACCCGATTGAAATCATCAATTATCTTGCAAGCACCTTCGGCGGAGCCAAAGTACACCCTTAACCCTTTTTTGCGTAAGGTTGACCTACTAATGATAATCATTATCATGTGCACATCTTTACTACGATAAGGTGTGGTTATGGCATCTCATACCGGAGAATCCGTTAATACTGACGGAGCAGAGTCGTTCTCAATCGAGGACGCCCAATGGCAAGGTATTACATTAACACCCGCAGCAGCTAAACGTGTACAGCAGCTTTCAACTGATGGAAAAGCAATTCATTTGTCGGTGAAATCTTCTGGTTGCACTGGCTACGCGTACGTTCTCGATCAAATCGATGAACCTCAGCATGGTGACCTTTCTTTTGAATCTAATGGTGCAACTCTATTTGTTGCGCTTACTGCGATGCCATTCCTTGATGGCACTGAAGTGGACTACGTCCGCGAAGGGCTGAATCAGACCTTTACCTACAAAAATCCTAACGTCAAAGCCGAGTGTGGCTGTGGTGAGAGCTTTGGTATTTAGCAAATGACTGCAATTGAAATTCAGCCTGAAGTCCAAGAGGCGATGAATAAGGAAGGATACAAAGAAGGGTTTTATACTCAGCTTGATAACGACACCTTAGAAAAAGGCATTAATGAGGAAGTGGTACGTGCCATTTCAGCCAAAAGGAATGAACCGGATTGGATGCTAGAATTCCGTCTGGAAGCATACCGACTTTGGAAAGACATGGAAGAGCCTCATTGGCTGAAAGCGGAATACCCATCCCTGGATTACCAAAACTACAGCTATTACTCCGCACCAAGCTGTGGCAAATGTGAAGGAAGCGATCTTGAATCTGACGGTTCGAATGAATTTCTGACCAAAGAAGTGGAAGACGCGTTTGACCAACTAGGTGTGCCTGTTCGTGAAGGTTCTGAAGTGGCCGTTGATGCCATTTTCGATTCCGTTTCAGTGACCACAACTTACCGTGATGAGCTGAAAGAGCAGGGCATTATATTCTGTTCGTTCAGTGAAGCGATTCACGACTATCCAGAATTGGTCCGCAAGTATTTAGGTACGGTTGTTCCTCCAAAAGACAACTTTTTTGCAGCGTTGAATGCTGCCGTTGCATCTGACGGATCGTTTGTCTACATTCCGCCTGGTGTGCGTTGCCCTCGTGAATTATCGACCTATTTTCGAATTAACCAAGCAAAGACTGGTCAGTTCGAGCGTACAATTCTAGTGGCGGATGAAGGCGCGTACGTGAGCTACATCGAAGGGTGTTCTGCACCAGTTCGAGATACCTACCAGCTGCATGCTGCGGTAGTAGAAGTCATTATCCACAAAGATGCGGAAGTAAAATACTCAACGGTTCAGAACTGGTTCTCTGGCGTTGAAGGTACCAAAGGTGGAATCTTGAACTTCGTGACCAAGCGTGCTGTGTGTGAAGGCGCAAACAGCAAAATGTCTTGGACGCAGTCAGAGACGGGTTCTGCGATTACTTGGAAATACCCAAGCGTTATCCTTAAGGGTGATAACTCTGTCGGTGAGTTTTTCTCGGTTGCATTGACTAATGGCGACCAAAAAGCCGACACCGGTACCAAGATGATCCACATTGGTAAGAACACCAAGTCGACCATCATCTCTAAAGGTATCTCTGCGGGTAAGAGTGAAAACAGCTACCGCGGGTTGGTGAAAGTATTGCCAAGTGCGGAAGGCGCTCGAAACTTTACCCAGTGTGATTCAATGCTTATCGGTGCTGATTGTGGTGCGCATACGTTCCCTTACGTAGAAGTGAAAAATTCTACTGCACAGGTTGAGCATGAAGCGACGACGTCTCGAATCGGTGAAGATCAGCTCTTCTACTGCGTTCAACGTGGTATCAGTGAAGACGATGCTATTTCGATGATCGTTAACGGCTTCTGCAAAGATGTATTCTCTGAGTTGCCGCTCGAATTCGCTATTGAAGCACAAAAACTCCTTTCCATCAGTTTAGAACACAGCGTGGGCTAACCCAGTATGTTAGAAATTAAAGATTTAAAAGCCAGTGTTGAGGATAACCAAATCCTTAACGGTATTAACCTATCCATCAAGCCAGGCGAAGTACACGCCATTATGGGACCAAACGGTTCAGGCAAAAGTACGTTGTCTTCTACGCTGGCTGGTAAAGACGATTACGAAATCACGGATGGTGAAATCCTGTTCAAAGGCAAAGATCTAGCGGATCTTGATCCCGATGAGCGCGCTGGTGAAGGTGTATTCCTTGCATTCCAATACCCAGTAGAAATCCCTGGCGTGAGCAACAAGTTGTTCCTGAAAACTGCACTGAATGGCATCCGTGATTACCGTGGTGAGCCTGAACTGGACCGCTTCGATTTTGAAGACCTACTAGAAGAAAAAGCGGACTTGCTGAAAATGCCTGTCGATCTGCTTAACCGTTCTGTAAACGAAGGGTTTTCTGGCGGCGAGAAAAAACGCAACGACATCCTACAAATGGCAGTACTAGAGCCACAGCTTTGTATTCTTGATGAGACAGACTCGGGTCTAGATATTGATGCACTTAAAGCGGTATCGGATGGTGTGAATGCATTGCGCGACGGCAACCGTTCTTTCATCGTGGTGACTCACTATCAGCGTATTCTTGATTACATCAAACCTGACTTTGTTCACGTTCTGTACAAAGGCAAAATTGTGAAATCTGGCGATCACACCTTGGCGAAAGAGTTAGAGGACAAAGGTTATGGTTGGATTATCGGAGAAGAGTAGAGATGTGGCGTTAACGCGTCTTCGCTCTCTTGCGGGTCAGTCTAGCTGGCAAGAAAATAGCTGGCAGTCATTAGCGCTTTGGGGGATCCCGAATGCTAAACACGAAGACTGGAAGTACACGCCTCTGGATGATTTCCTAGCGTTATCACACCGCGCACCTGCACAAAACAGCATTGATAGCATTTCATTTGAAAGCATCAGCATGAGTTTTGATTGCTATCGTTTGGTTTTCTTTGATGGAAAACTGATATCGGAATTGTCTGACGATATCCCGAATACCGTCATTAAAGACATCAACGAATTGGATGATGCAGCTCAGCACCAACTGTCTAGCAACATCAATCAAGAAGCGTTCTCTGCGCTTACGGACGCAACGGCTACTGCTGGTATTTATGTTCAAGTGGGTAACGATACTCAGCTTGAGAAACCGATTTATCTGTTTCATCTGAATTCTGGTGGTGACGGTGAGCTTTGTAGCTACCGACATCATGTTGAGCTTAGCCGACTAGCGGAATGCCATGTTTACGAGCATCACGTGTCTCTGAAGCAAGGTGGCGGTGTGACTTGCTCACGGCTAACTGCGAATGTCAGTGATGGCGCTAACTTTAAGCACATTAAGTTGATTGAAGAAAGTGCTGAGCAACATCATTTTGGTCACAATGATATTACTCTGTACCGCGATAGCCGCGCGACAAGCCATACTTTCTTACTGGAAGGTAAGTTGGTAAGGCATAACACCAGCGGCATTTTGAAAGGTCAGGGCGGTGAAGTTGAAATGAACAGCTTAACTTTGCCGAAAGAGGATCAGGTGTTTGACACCAGAACCTATCTTCGCCACAAAGCGGCACATTGTAATAGCCACCAAACGCATAAAGTGATTGGTAAAGACAACGGTGTTGGTGTCTTTAACGGCATGATTTATGTCGATAAAGGTGCAATCAAAACCGATGGTCAAATGGACAACCACAATTTGCTTCTAAGCGAAAAGTCCCAGATCAACAGTAAGCCGCAATTAGAAATTTATGCCGATGATGTGAAATGCAGCCACGGTGCTACCACTGGGCAAATTGATCAGAGCCAAGTGTTCTACCTTCAAGCTCGCGGAATCCCTAAAGCCAAGGCTGAAAAGATGATTACGTTTGCGTTTGCAGGTGAACTGACTGATGAGATCGAACACCCAGAAGTGCAGCAACATATCATTCGTCGGATCGAACAGAAATTGGACTTGTAATGAGTAACAGTGTGAAAGATAACCAAGCAGAAACATCACAAGGAATAGGTTGGCGTCAGGATTTTCCTACTTTGAACCAGGAAGTCGACGGCAAGCCTCTTGTGTATTTAGATTCTGCGGCTAGCGCACAAACTCCAAACCGAGTCATTGACCGCATGTCCCGATTTTATCGGGACGAATATGCGTCGGTTCATCGCGGCGTGCATCAACTCAGCGCCAACGCCACAGATAAAATGGAACAGGCTCGCGACAAGGCTCGTGCTTTTTTAGGTGCTCAGTCTCGTGACGAAATCGTGTTCACTAAAGGCACAACGGAAGCCATTAACTTAGTTGCTAATGGGTTTTTGAAACCGCTACTGCGTCTGAAAGGTAACCAGCCTAGTGAGATCGTGATTTCTCGCTTAGAACATCACGCTAACATCGTCCCTTGGCAAATGCTGGCAGAGCAGTTCAATTTAACCGTGAAAGTCTGGGAAGCGAATGAACGCGGCGAGCTAGACATTCACGCATTGGAACCGTTACTGACCGAAAACACGGCTTTGGTGGCGGTAACACACATCTCGAATGTACTGGGTTCTAGAACGCCTATTGAAGACGTTACGGAATTGGCACACAAAAACGGCATTCCAGTGCTGTTAGACGGTGCACAAGCCGTAATGCACGAAACCGTAAATGTTGAAGCGTTGAATTGTGATTTTTACGTATTCTCAGCTCATAAGCTCTATGGACCAACAGGTATTGGCGTTCTGTACGGCAAGAAAACCTTGCTAGACGCGATGGAGCCTTGGGAAGGCGGCGGTGCAATGATAGACAAAGTCTGCATTCCATCGGGTACGACTTTCAACCAAGCACCTTGGAAATTTGAAGCTGGCACACCTAACATCGCAGGTATTCTGGGGTTAGGCGAAGCCATTGATTATGTCCAAGAGGCGGGGCTGGATACCATTGCCCAGTACGAAAACGAGTTAATGGATTACGCCTTAACTCAACTGGCAAGCATTGAGAATATTCAAATTTACGGTAACCCAAGTCATCGTGCAGGTGTGATTCCGTTCAATTTAGGCAATCATCACGCCTATGATGTAGGTACGTTTTTAGATAGATATGGCATCGCAATTCGTACTGGTCATCACTGTGCCATGCCTCTACTGGAGTCATTGAGTCAATCTGCGGTATGTCGCGCATCCATTGCCATGTATACTACGCGCGAAGATATTGATGCCCTCGTGGCAGGACTCAAACGAATAAATCTCTTGTTAGGATAAAACATGACGCCAGAAAAGCTCGTTAAGAACTTTAACCGTTGTCAGGATTGGGAAGAGCGCTACCTGTACATTATTGAACTGGGAGACCGCCTGAACGCCATATCAGACGACAAACGCACGGACGACTATTTGATCAAAGGTTGCCAAAGCCAAGTTTGGCTCGATCAAGTTCAAGACGAAAAGGGCGCTTTCCATTTTTTTGGCGACAGCGATGCAGCCATCGTGAAAGGGCTGATAGCCGTAACGGTTATTGCGTTTGAAGGTAAAACATCGAAGGAAATTTTAGACTTCGATATCAACCAATGGTTTGAAGAGCTTGAACTGCACAAGCACATCACACCAACCCGTTCTCAAGGGTTATCGGCCATGGTTGCTAGCATTCAAAAAACCGCTGAAATTTATTCTTAACCACCTCGGTCTAATCATTACCTGCTCCAAATCTCGGGGCGGGTAATTCCTTATCTTGGTCAGCAGACCCTAATTCTAATTCTCTAATTTGTTCTCGTTCATAGTGCGAGTACGATCTGATCGTATTCCTTTCATATGGGCTATAAAACAGAGATCCGACACCGAGGTACCCATCATGTTGAATTGGCAAAGTGTGATTGAATATGCAAGCAACGGCAATCTGAAACCAGACAGAGTGATTCACAAGCCGGAAGCGGAATGGAAAGCGCAGCTGACGGATGAAGAGTTTCGGATCACTAGGCAAAAAGGCACCGAAAGGGCATTCAGCAGTGAATCGTGCAGCCTATTTGAACCCGGGATTTATCATTGTGTGTGCTGCGGAACATCGCTATTTGATGGCAGTGTGAAATTCGAATCCGGTTCAGGCTGGCCATCGTTTACCCAGCCTGTCAAAGCCAATGCCATTGCATACCATATGGATGAGTCTCATGGTATGCGCCGCATTGAAACGACCTGCAATACCTGTGAAGCCCATTTAGGGCATGTGTTCCCAGATGGTCCGCCTCCTAGTGGGCTGCGCTATTGCATGAACGCCGTCGCGTTAAAGAAAGCGGAATAAGAGAGGTAATTATGACAATGTCAGTAGCAACATTCGGTGGTGGCTGCTTTTGGTGTACAGAAGCGTTATTCCAACAAGTCCGCGGTGTTAAATCGGTAGCCAGTGGCTACAGTGGTGGGCACACCAAAAATCCCGCTTACCGTGAAGTGTGTAATGGTACGACGGGGCATGCTGAGGTGGTGCAAATTGAGTTTGATTCCGACGAAGTCAGCTTTGCTGATTTGGTTGAAATTCACTTAACCACTCATAACCCAACAACGCCGGATCGCCAAGGAGCAGATAGGGGTACGCAATATCGCAGTATCATTCTGACCCATGACGATGAACAGGATGAAACCGCCCGATCTGTCATAGAGACGCTATCGCCAGAGTTTGAACACCCGATAGTGACTGAAGTCGCCCCATATGAGCAGTTCTATAAGGCGGAAGGAAAGCACCAAAACTATTACCGCGCTAACCCTGAAGGTCGATATTGCCAAATGGTGATTTCACCAAAGCTGAATAAATTCAGGGTATCTCATGGCGACAAAATGAGATAGAAACATAATGAAATAGAAACACAAAAGCGCCCCCTCGTTATTGAGGGGGCGCTTTTTATTTTGTTGAGTTGACTTGCTTTATAGGTTGATCTGAATTGAGAGTGTAATCACCGATGGCTTTTCAGTAATCCATATACCGCGTGATCAACGACTCGCCCATTGAGGTTTTCATTGCGCGTAATAACGCCTTCTAATGTCATGCCTATCCTTTCTGCAACCGCGCGGCTTGCTTGATTGTCTACGGCTGCATGCAGTTGGGCTTTCTCTAATTTTAATTCTTCGAAAATGATGTCTAACAGTGTAAGGCATGCTCGGGTAACGATCCCGTTTCCCTGCGCAGACGCTTCAAGCCAATAACCAATTTCAGCGCGGCTCAAATTGTGGTCAATCGAATTGAGTGATGCCGCGCCTACCAAATAGCCCTTATAAATGATGACGCAGGTAAGCGATTTTCCTTCAGCGTAATTCTGTAAAGACATGCGAATAAAGCTCAAAAAAGCGTCTTCGTTATCGCAGTGTGGCGGCCACGCTAGCCATTGAGAGAGATAATCTAAATTATCGTTGCGAATTCTTAGAAAATCCTTTGCAAATGAGGGTTGTACCAGTGCTAGCTGGATTTCATCATCAATGTGTTTCGTGAACATTCTTATCTGATTATTTTCAAACTATAGATGCTAAAAACGCTACTCTCGCGAAGAGTAAAGTGCAACTTCTTTGTTATCTTTTGCGTGTGAGTGAATGTGCTACGGGGATATTTGCGCCTCAAATTCAAAATCAGTGCCGCTCACATCCGCTCCCAAGTCGATTCTGAGTGTTGTACCAGATAAGGGTTGGCGTTGTAATTCTTGCTCTGTCATGTTGTAGGAGGCAGTGGTAAGTGCGAGCAAACCGTTATCAATAAAGGTACAGCGAGTGGCGTGTCGAATGGGTAAAGGGATGCTTTGAACATATTGCCCATCGCTTTGATAAACCGTAATGATGCCCGCACCCCAATGACAAATGTAAAGCCTGCCTTTAGAGTCGACTTTTAGACCATCAGGTAGCCCTGTTCCTTGGGGGAGCTCAACGAAACCGCGCTTCGATTGAATGGCTTTCCAGCGTGTATCTAACTGGTATCGATACACTTTCCTTTGAAACATATTGCTCACGTAGGCACAGTGATTTTTTACGTCAAACGCAATGCCATTGGTGACAGAGAAGCCGCAATCCAATTGCTGAATTTGCATCGTTTCCTTATGCAAAATGAACAGCGCTCCGTCCGGTGCTTCGAGCTCCTCTTGATTCATTGTGCCAAACCAAAGATCGCCTGCTGGGCTGACGACTCCGTCATTGGGTCTCAACTTGGGATTGTTTTTAACTGGGTTTCCGAGGTATTCGTAACGTTGGAAATTTGGATCGCACGCGTAAATGCCTATCTTGGTCACCAACAGCCATCCCGATTTTTTAATTTTCGCAATAGCTGTGACAGGCAACCCTACGTGAATGTTGTGTGTTTTCTTTGATTGAAGATCAAGCTGATAAATTTGGCTGGATTCAGCATCGACCCAAACCAATATCTTACCTTCCACACAGATGGGAGACTCTCCAATCACGCAAGTGGAGTCTTCTAACATGTCGTAATTCATGATAATTCCTAGAACACAGGGAGTGAAAAGGGCGGCACCCCTATGAGTGCCGCTATGGTGTTAGTTGGATAACCGGAGACGAGCATTTGCCCAATCTGCGTGGTCGTGACCAATTCCATCACCGGCTCCGTTCACTTTTAGGGTGAGTGAGGTGGCGTTAGAAGGTATCGATACATTGACCTGTTCTGCACCGCTGCTTCCCATCAGTGTGGCGCTTTGGAACATCTGTACGCCATCAACCTCTACTTGAAAAACAACCGATCCTTGATTGCCGACTTCATCATCTACGCCAATATTGGCGCTGAATTGATTGTAGGTACCAGCCGGGATCTGATACGTGATAACGGAGTTAGCATGAACGCCAAGCCCTTTGCTATAGGACTGACCCGCAATGGTGATGGTGTTGCCATCGGAATCGCCTTGTTCACCATTAGAGCGATCTTTTTCCATGTTTCCCCATCCGTTACTCGAAGACGTTTCTGCTAAATCGCTTACGTATACATAGGTTGGGGTAGCTGGAATTGACTGCTCTGTACGGAATAAGCTTCCATCACCGGGATCTTGGGGGTGTTGCCAATTGGTGCCACCGTCAGGATCGAATGCAAACCCGATGCCCGAAGTCGGACCGCTGCCACCATTGCCGTTGCTGATCCGAAGTTCAAAAGCATGCCACCCAGCAGACAGGTTGAGATTGCCAGTGGCGACTTCATCGTTCCAATTGTCGCTACTCAACACCAAGGTGCCATCTATCCAAAGGCGAGTTTTGTCATCGATGTATTCCTTAAACGAAAGGTTGCCATCGGCATCAAAAATATAGCCTGTGTAAATCTCGGTGGTGTTCCCTGCGATGGAATCCTCGGTTTCACTCAGGGTAGAGGTCACACTGGTTTTGGGGTTGGCAGCATTGGTATTGATGTTGCCACTCACGGTTCCGTAGTAAAGACCCGCTTGGAAGCTTGGCGTAGGGTCTTGAGTGCGGAATAAGCTACCGTCACCCGGATCTTCAGGGTGACTCCAGTTGGTTCCACCGTCTGGGTCAAACGCAAACCCAATTCCTGAGGTTGGACCGCTGCCACCATTACCGTTGCTGATCCGCAGTTCAAAAGCATGCCATCCAGCAGACAAATTTAGATTGCCAGTGGCGACTTCATCGTTCCAATTGTCGCTGCTCAAAACTAAGGTTCCATCGATCCACAGACGGGTTTTATCGTCGATGTATTCTTTGAACGATATGTTTCCGTCGGCATCAAAAATGTAGCCTGTGTAGATTTCTGTGGTATTGCCATCAATGGAGTCCTCCGTTTCACTCAAAGACGTTGTAAGCCGCGTTTTTGGGTTTTCAGTAGACGTATTGATGTTGCCAGCCACTTCGCCGTAGTACAGCCCAATTTCAGAAGGCGCGTTGCCTTTTTCACGAAGCTTGGCGTCTGCCCAGTCGGCGTGATCGTGACCAACACCGTTACCTCCATCTTTGACCACCAATTTGAGCACACTGTGTGTGGCTGAAATAGGAAGGATGACGGCATCGGTTGCGCTACTGCCCGTTAATACGCCACTTTGGAAGCTGAGTACATCATCTAAGTAGACTTCGAATACAACAGAACCACGGTTGCCGACTTCATCATCAACGCCGATGAATGCCGAAAACTGGTCGTACTCTTTTTGTGTTAAGTCATAGATGATTTCTGAGTACGCGTGTACCCCTAAACCTTTTGAATACGTTGTGCCAGCAAGGCGTATCGGACCGCCATCATTACTGCCGGATTCGCCATTACTTCGGTCTTTTTCAAACGGCCCCCACGCGTTATCTGAACTGGTTTCAGATAAGTCGCTCAAGTAATCGTATTTCGGAGCTGGTGGCGGCTCTGGGACCACGATAGGTGGGCCTTCGTATTCAATTTGGTTGAGGTATGCCACAAGTTGGGCGCGCTCAGCCGAGTTCGATATTGAGTGTTGGCTACCGATTTGCAGCACATCATTTAACGTAGCAGCTTGCCCATTGTGGAAATAAGGCGCGGAGTCCCACAACCCGATAAGCGTTGGTGTATCAAAACCCACACCAGCTAGAGGCTGTGAAATTCCTTGGCCAGACGACGCTTGAATGGTGCCTACATCGTGTCGAAGCATGTCCGTTAAATAGACGCCAGAGTGACAGGCAGCGCAGCCTTTATCGACAAAGAGCTGCTTACCCGCTTGTGCTTGAGGCGTTAAATTTCCATTAGCGTCTCGATGGGGGCTCTGAGGGAAACGAGCAAGACTGGAGACATAAAATGACAGGTTATCTAGGTCATCACTTTTTCCAGCTTTAGGTGAACCCAGAGGATCTTTCACGTCATCGAATAACGCGTCGTCGATAAACCCTCGTCCGCCAAACGCGAAGCGAATGTCATTTTCAAAATCGTGGATTTCGTCAAAATTCGCCGTCCAGTGTACTCGACCATTTCCAAGGCCTGTTCGTCCAAGTAATGGAATGGTATTGCGCAGCCCTTCACCGCGATCGGTAAAGTCCCAAACTCGACCATCGGAATCGCCTCCGGTATGGCAACTGGCACAGGAAAGGTACCCATCTTGGGTCATTCGAGCATCGGCAGCGTTGTGGAAGATTTTCTTACCCGCCAACACTCTTGGGTGAAGCGCTTCGTTGCTAACCGTTGCCACTTCCGCTACACGGGTAATGTCGCCTTGCTGGCTTTCGAAGTTGCTGACGTTGTACACCACCACAGAGCGCGATAAGAACCCATGAACAAACAGATGATCCCCAGATTTAATCAATCCGATTGGGGCTTGACCGCTGTTTGCCAGTTCATTGACACGGTTTAAGTTGTACGCATCGCGAATTTCAACGCTGTTTTGCCCTTCCACGGCGATGTAGGCGTAATCACCTAAGGCGCTAAAAGCGATGGCTTTAGGTTGCGCGCGGTTATCGATATCGAGCTGCACATTGGGCAATTCTTGATTCGTGTTCAAGTCGATTTGAGAAACAATGGCACGAATGGTGGTTTCAAAGGTGAGTGTTTTGTTTTCATCGCTTTCGTTGAATGGACCACGATCCACATTGGCTTTGTTGGATGGAACCCACGCCCTCAGACCATCAGGCGAAATGGTGATTCCATTGAGGTAGTTGGGTATACCTCGGCTTCTGTCGGGGCCATCAATTGTCGTGGTGTCTTTTACCAGTGATATCACCTGACCAACCGATAAATTGTTGATACTAACTTCAACCACTTCCGCTTGTTGTTGCGGCGAAATAAATCGAGTGACGTACGCCGTATCGGAATCTGCACTTATCGCGAGCCCTCGTGCAGAGTGACCAATGGTGACCGACCCAACTTGTGCCCCTGTACTGGGGTTGAGTTTGAGTAACTGACCGCTGGCTTGAAGGGTAACGAGTGCAGCACTGTTATCGGGGGTAAAAGCTATGCCATAGGGCTGAGAGGCTCTAGGCAAGGCGATGTCCCTGATCTTAGAACCTTGAGTGGATAAGACGGTAATCGAGTCACTGTGTTGGTTGACAGCCCATACATCACCATTGGGCGCAATGGCTAGGGTTCTGGGGCGATCGCCTACAGGGGTTTCCCAAAGCTTATTGAAAGGGCTGTTTGTCGATAGTGCAGTGACGGTGTCGTTGTCCTCATTCACTACAAAAGCACGACTGCCAGATTTGGCAATGGTTGACGCCGTTGAAGGAGGTGTTGATGTCGTCGGGTGGTAAGCGGTGATGAGCCCAGATTTTGTGGAACTGAAGTTAGACTCCCGCACGGTAACAATTGGGGACCAATGACCCAGTGATGAATATACGTGGCTTGCCGCGGAGTTTGAAGAAAACGGAGTAGAGGGGGTGCCATCTCCGAAACTCCACGAATATTCCAAAGCGCCACCATCAATCGGGCTGGCCGATGCACTCACGCTGATACTTTGCCCCACTTGCGTGGTTGACGGAATGGAAACGGTGGCGTTGTGAGAGGCAATATTACCCGTTGAAAAGAGGTATTGCTTATACGGCATGCCGTTTTCAGCGAAGTCTTGAATACCATCGATGGTCACCACATAGATTTGGTTGGTGCTGAGGTTTTGGGAGGGTGTGAAATGAACGAATCCCAAGTTTACACTGTAAATACCTTGAATCGGGGTATTGTCACCAAGCTTATTGATTTTAAACGTTGTTGCGTTAACGGACTCCATCAATACGCTGTCGGATAGCGCCAAACCAATTCGAGTGGTGACTGGAACCTGAGTCGATTCACTGGCTGGCATGGATCTGACAATTTGAGGAGGCACAGTATCTTGATTGGTTTGTTGGGCAATCAGGCCACTGCCGCTCCCGTGGTCATTCCCAACCCAAATCATATTACCGAAAGCAAATACCTGGCCGTGATCAGTATCCGAGCCTATCGCATCCAACGAGCCAGTCCCAATGGTCGAAATGTTATTGATATCGGAGACATTCAATACAGAGATATCGTCTTGGTTACCCAGCATTAAACGATCATCTTGAAGATTACAGTAAAGGTTTACAAAGCCACTTTCCGATTCACTGAGCAGTGAAATTGGGTCGGTCGTGGTGTCATAAATCCTAAGATTGTCACCTGCACTTCTTGCGCCAAAATAGGCACGCTTTCCATCCCAGCAAGATGCATAGTATTTTTCTGGAAGGCGTGAATGTGTTTTCACTAAGGTGGGATTTTCAGGATCGTCTATGTTGAGAATGGAGAATCCATTGGTGGTTTCCATGCTTGATAGGAACATTTCATTCCCTACCGCAAATACTGGACCTACATTGAAGTTACCTAGCTGATTGGTCGGAATGGTTTTAACGACGGTGGGATTATCCACGTTCGATGTATTTACGATGGTTAGCCCAGCATTTCCTCTTGAAACATACAGGTAAGGGGCTTGCCAAAAGAGTTGCCAAGAGACGTTATTGTAATCGCCAAAGTTCACTCCCGAGATGGCGAGTTTGCTTCGTTGAATCGGGTTATTGACGTCACTCCAATCCCAAATTTCGATTCCTCGACCGGTTTGAATGGCGATCAGGTTGTTTTCACTTAAACCGAAAGAATGGGGTTCTCGGAAGTCGGCGGTTCGTAAGCCGTCTCCGGTTCGGTGCGCATTGCTCGTATCGGGTTCGTAAACCCTTTTCACCAATTGAATGCTTCTTGGGTTGGAGACATCCAGTGCTATCCAACCTCCTGGTCCACCTCCGCTGTCGGGGGCAAAAACGCCAATCATATACCCATTCAACATGGTCATGACATTGACACCAAAGTGTTTTCTACCTGGGTAATCAGGAGGGAGAATGTTGGTGGTGTCATCGACTGATGGCGTTGAAATCTGGGTGAACAATTCACTTGAAGAAAACGTCACATTACCCAGCCCCGGGCCTTGTGCCGCGTTCGATGCCCCTGAACATAAAGACACCGAAAGGGCGAAATACGCTAGAGGGTGTGTGTATTTGCTAAGTAGCCGCTTGGATGTGGCACGCCAGCGGCTCAAAATCAAAGGTTTCATTACTCGAATACCTCGTTTCAGTATTGAACTATGCCATTTCTTAGTGGGTTAGCTACACGCGATAGCGGTAGTGAGAACCTCATTGAAGAAATTAGCGCCAGTGTAATTTCAAGGTGTAACGGCCACGGTTATTGATGTTGTCTTTTCTTGTAGGGCTGCTCTATGGCATGAAAGGTAATGGCTCTGTTACGTTTTATGCTCCTTATTTAGGTGGAAAGTGGTTGATCCAATCCGACACATGACGATAACGGGCAAACCTTTTGGTTAACGCAGCATGGCGGGTAGAATCAGGTACAAACACCTGCACCTCGCTACGCATAGATTTGACCGAATCTTCAAATGTTGTGAAAAAGCCAGCCGCATAAGCCGCTGCCATCGCGACGCCTTTCGCACCAGATTCGCTGCATTGTGTAATGTGTATTTCCACATTAAGTACATCTGCAAACAATTGGCACCAGAAAGCGCTTTTTGCTCCTCCTCCAGTGAGTAACGCGTGAGAGAAATGGATTCCTGCATTGTTCAGTTTCAGTACGTGTTCTAAATGCCCAAACACGATGCCTTCGTACACCGTGTAGAGTAAGTCTGGTTTTGTATGCCATCCTGCCAGGTCGAAAAAGCTGCCTCTGGCAGCACTATTGTCTCCAGACCCGTATAAGTAAGGGTGGAATAAAGGCAAGGCTGAACTGAATTTAACCTGTTCAATCAACTGATTGCATTGTTCAAAAACGCTTTGGTTGATAGAGGCAGCTTGTTGCTTTTCATGGGTGAAAAATTCTCGTACAAACCACTCTAGGTTAGACGCCGACGTCGCACTGTTTTCCATGGCAAGAAATCGATGTTGTGGGAACAAGCACGTCATAAAAAGTTGTTCGCTCGGTAGGGTATTGGTCACCACTTGGTTTATGCTCCACGTACCGGTAACAATGGACGCGTCGTTGGAGTCCCAAACTCCCGAACCCATTGCGCTGGCAACAACGTCCAGCATCCCACCGACAACGGGGATACCTTCTGGTAATCCTGTGAGTTCAGAGGCTTGCGCCGTCACGTGACCAATAATGTGTTCACTGTGACAGGGGGCTGGAATGGCTGAAGCCATTTCGAGTATGTCGAAGAACGAGAGCAATTCCGGGCTGACTTCACGTTGGGTAAAATCAAACAACCCAGATGCACTTAAATCGCTGTAATCGGTTTTTATCTGATCAGTCAGGCAGAAATTTAAATAGTCTTTGCAGAAAAAGACGGTTCCAATGTCGTCGTAAAGCGACGCTCGGTTTTGTTTGAGCCAATTGAGTAAAGTGGCGGTTTGTGATGACCAAGCGCCCTGTCGGTTTAACGTGCGAATACGGCTGTAGTGCTTTTCAGCTTGCAGCTTTGCGACTTGTTCACTCGCGCGGCTATCCAAAGATTGAATCGCCAGTAATGGCTGATGGTGTTTGTCCAGTAAATAGGCACCGTTGCCATGACCACTCACTCCGATCGCCGAGATCTGAGTAGTAGAAAGGACAGGGTGCGCCAAAACCTCAACAATCACTTCACAGCCAAGTTGCCACAACCGAGCCATATCCAGCTCGGTATGATTGGGCTCGGGGAATTGAGTTTCAATGGCTCGTGCCGAAGAGACAATTTCGTGACCAGCGGCATCAAATAGCGCCGCTTTTATGGCTGTATTACCGCAGTCTAAACCAAGGACGACACCCGACATGGATTCCCCTTAGTATTCGCGTTGGTAAATATTTAACGCGTCGGCAACCGAGGCATCATCGTGAATCATTGCCATCAGTGCACTGACAACTTTTGCAGGGTTTGGGTGTTGGTAAATATTACGGCCATAGACCATACCCAGAGCGCCTTGATCAAGCAGAGCCCTTGCTTTGGTGAACACACTTTCAATGTCTTCTTTGCCCCCACCTCGAACTAGTACGGGGCAGCGTGCGGCTTCGATTACTTTGTGAAAGTCATTGGCATCTTTGGTTGGGTCGGCTTTGATGATATCGGCGCCGAGCTCTCGCCCCACGCGTACTAAGGTGACAATTTTTTCGCAATCGCCATCCACCATGTAACCGCCGTTTCCGGAATTTGGCTGCATGACCAAAGGCTCTATCATGAGTGGCATACCGTACTTTTCACAATCCAGTTTCACTTTGCTGATATTGTCGATGCACTGGCGGAATAATTCCGGCTCGTCGGGAAGCATGAATAAATTCACCACTACACAAGCTGCGTCCATTTGAACGGCTTGCAAGACAGGGTCTTGGTGATTTTGCAACATTGCCCACATCACTCGATGGCGTTCTGCATTGTAGGGGTTACCCAAATCAATACGCATCACCAGTGCTGGTTTGTTTTTTCCCTCAACATTTTGCAGCAGGTCGCTTTGACCATAGGTCATCTGAATGGCGTCAGGTTGTGCGCTGACCAATTGCTCCACTACAGATGGCATGTCTTCCAGTCCGTCTAGAAAAGAAGGTTCGTTGCATACGCCGTGGTCGATAGCGACATCCAAGCAACGGCCATGTTTCATTAGCCGTTTCATCCTGACTTTTTTACTCATATACATAGTGTGCTTTCCTTGCAGTTTTCGGCATCATTTCGGTGGGTTCCCCAACCGGCATGAGCTGTAGTCCGTTATAAAAATTTAATGAAATCACCGAGTCGCTATGTATGCGCAGGCGAGTGCTTTCGTCCCAATGGAAAAAGCGGCTCATTAACTCAATGATTTCTTGTAGTGTGTCGTCGTGCACGGAACCTTCAATGGCAATGGAGGTTCGGCGTTGAATGAGATCGAGCGGGGTTTGCACATACTCATGCGTCATCAGGTATTCCAGCTCTCCCTCGGTGTAGTGGGGCAGAGTACGAAGAGGTTTAAAGCCGCTTGATTGGAGGTGATCTAAAATGGCTTCGCACTCTGTACCATAACGCGAGACGAGCAGTGCGGTGTAAGAATCAGACTGTTGGTAAAGCGCTTTGAGGTGCTGAATGTATTGGTCTCGCGCTTCGCTGGACTCAGGGAAGCCTTGCCCACCGCCTATGGTCCGATCTTGAGTGTTCACGAGGCGTTTCGCCCCTAAATCTTTCAGTACTTGATCGGTGACTTCTTCTGCGAATGCGCGGAAGGTCGTCCATTTGCCACCAATCATCGAATAGCATGTTATTTCACCATTAAAGAGGTGATCTCGCTGGGTAATGTGGCTTCGTGGGATTTGCCCTGCGCTGGCTTTGGTTGCAGCGCCAAGGGGGCGAATACCACTGAATTGATACAGAATATCGCTGGGATGAATGACCACCGTTGGGAAAATGTCTCGCACTGATTCAATGATGTAACTGACTTCTTCGTCAGTGCACCGAATGTTATCTGGCTGAGTAACGGGAATGTCCGTCGAGCCTATGAGCACCCTCCCTAAATAGGGAAACATGATGCAAACGCGATTTTCTTTGTTTTCGTAATACACCATGTCGTTTTGTAGCGCGCTAAGCAGCTCTGGGTGGTCGACGATGATGTGTGAACCTTTAGTGTTACTTAAGTACTGTGTAGGGTTCCCAGCTTGATGATTAACGTTATCTATCCAAGCGCCTGTCGCATTGATGAGTTGGGTTGTAGTGACATGTGTTGTGTGATCCGTTAATTGATCAACAAGTTCAATGGTTCCATTGTCTTGGACCGAAGCAAAGGTGTAATTCAGTGCATGAGATTGGCTTTGATTTTCATCTCCTTCTTTGAGTAACTCAATTGCCAGCCTTTCTGGGGAGCTAATCCACGCATCATAATACGCCGCGCTGCAACAGACTTTTTGGTCGAAGTGTGGCCAGCGCTTATTCGTATGTTTTTGCCCATACATTTGGTGGCTGGGCATGACTTGATCGTGTCGAGTAAAAAAGTCGTAAAGCCCCAACCCGAGCTTCACAATAAACGCGCCGCGCTCCGACGTTTTGGGTTCCATTCCCAAGAACCTCAAGCTGGCTGGCACTATGCCTTTTAGCCACGAGGTAAGGGGAATGTGGGTTTGAAGCGGATGCACTAAATGCGGTGCGCTCTTTAACAGTCGATTTCGCTCATTCAGTGATTCTTTTACAAGGTCGAACTCGGCATTTTCTAAGTAGCGCAGCCCGCCATGGATCATTCGAGACGGGGCAGCACTGGCTTTGCTACAAAAGTCGTCTTTCTCAATCAATAAAACGTTCAACCCTTGCAGCGATAAATCGCGATAGGTGGCGATACCGTTGATGCCACCGCCGATCACAATGGCATCAAAATGTTCGCCCGTTTTTATGGATTGAATGGCTCTTTGAGGGACTGTCATGTGATCTCCTATTCACCGCTGTTGATGGCGTTTAGGTGAACGTCGACCGCGTTTGTCACGAATTCCACATCCGAAGTTGCTAGGTTCAATAATCCTGCTTGGGCATTTTCGATGGCTTGTTTAGGGTTGCGAGCACCACATAATGCGTAAGTCACTCCCGGTTGTGTCAGAGTCCATGCAATGACTAACTGAGCGACAGAGATTTGGTAATCGTTGGCTACCGGTAAAACTCGCTGGCAAAACGCTTGTACATGTTTGCGGTTTTCGACGCTGAACCATGGGTCTTGTTTGCGTTGATCATCCCCTGAGAATTGAGTGTCGGCAGTGATTTTTCCAGACAGCAAACCAAGTGCTAACGATGAATAGCTAAGGCAAGAGACACCATGTGTTTGGGTGTGCGGCAGCAACGTGCTTTCTATAGAGCGGTCAATCATATTGTAGCGCTCTTGAATGGCATCAACGGGACCGTATTGTTGGTATTCCTTTAATTGCTCTAGAGAAGCATTACTGATGCCGATGGCTTTGATCAGCCCTTCTTTTTTTAGCGCCATGAGTGTGCCCATGGTTTCCTCTATCGATGTGGTTTCGTCTTGCCAATGCGTGATATAGAGGTCGATGTAATCGGTTTGCAGCCTGCGAAGGCTTTGCTCTAGCTCAAATCTGATGGACTCTTGCCCTAAGTAACGGTGGACTTGTTGTCCTTCTTCTTCAAAGAAGTGATTCCCTTGTTGGGTATGCCAAACCAAGCCGCATTTCGTTGCAAGCACAACGTCTTCTCGACGCCCCTTTATTGCTTGGCTAACCAACGATTCAGATTTACCCAAACCATAAGCTGGAGCGGTATCAATGAGCGTCACCCCGTTATCGATGGAAGCACGAATGGCGTCGATAGATTGTTTTTCGTCGGTCCCTCCCCACATCCAGCCACCCATTGCCCAAGTGCCAAGTCCAATGACCGAAGTGTTTATCTGAGTCGTCCCTAGTGTTCTGGTTTTCATGAGGTTGTTCCTTTGTGCTTTTGCGTTTCTTCGAATTTTTCCAGTACTAATTTGGCGGTGCCTTCGTCGGAGATAAGGGTGTTGATGAAGTTACCGTTTAATGCCGCAACAATAGGCGTCACTTTGCTGTCACTGGCCGCAATCCCAATGCGTATTGGCACTTCTTTCAATTCATCGAGCGTCAGCCCCACCAATTTGTCATTGAGCTGGTCAAAGCAGGAGGTTCCGTTAACGTTGATCAAATGAGCCAGCATTTCCCCTTCACAATGGTTGTGGCGGATTTGATCGCACTCTTCCTGAGACATGTTGTTGCGAAGGTCGAAGTAGCTTTCAGAACCCGTTGCTAGTGCTCCAACGCCCACTAAAGCAATGTCTGCTTTTCGAGCAATATCCAGCACTTCTTTGCAACTTCGCATGGCGATTAGGACGTCTCGATCTTGTTGGGTGTCGGCAAACAGCGGTGCATGAATTTGCATGGATTTACCGCCTAGCTTTTCGGCCAACGAGTAAGCCAGATGGTTAACGTCTGTAAAGTATTTACCTTGCACACCACCAGTAGCTGGTACCACGGTGACTTTGTAAGTGCGGGTAGGTTTTATTACTTCCACCAGGGCGGATATGGCTTTACCGCCACTGACACAAATAACATCGCCATCGCGTAGCCGACTAAGCAACAGTTCGGCGGCGGTTTCAGCCACAAATTGAAAGTTGACGGTAGGATCGCTGCTTATCGAAGGTGCGAGCACGGCGTCATTCAGTTGAGTCGAGTTCACTAAGTGACGCTCAAATTCAGCCACATTGGCATGCTGGATATTCAAGTTGATTTCCACCAACCCGTCTTCTCGCGCGTTACGGATAATGCGATTCACTTTGGCTGCGGATAAAGACAGCAATTTGGAAATATCAGACTGACTCTTGTTTTCCAAATAGTGGAGAGTAAGTACCTTGCGCACCAGCCAGTCTGTTTCATTCTTCGTTGGTGTTACTTTTCTCAAAGGGGTGATTGCCATGGTCAGATTCTCCTAGCGATTAGTTGGATTTTTTGTTGAGAAGATGATCAATGGCAACCGCAAACAGCAGAATCAAACCTTTGATAAAATCTTGCCAGTAGACAGAGACATCCAGCAGAATCAAGGAGCTAGACACCACACTCAGAAGGGCAATACCGAGGATGGCACCGAGTACCGACCCTTGACCGCCGTTGAAACTTGCCCCGCCAATAACAGCAGCAGCGATGATATTGAGTTCTAAACCAACACCGAAATTCGGCGTAGCTGCGCCAAATTTAGACATGTAAATTATGCCGCCAAGACCACACAAGGCAGAACATAAAACGGTGACCCACAGTTTCACTTTGTCGGTTCTAATACCGGAATATTCCGCGGCTTTCTCGTTACTGCCGGTGTAAAATACCTTTCTGAATGCGGTCGCATTTCTCAGCAAATAGTCGGATATGACGACGACAACTAAGAAAATAATGATGGAGAAGGGGACGCCGTAGAAAGTCCCTTGGCCGACGAACTTGAATTCAGGAGGGAGAGAGAAGAGTGAAATCGGCGTCCCTTGCGTAATAATCATACTGGCGCCGCGGGCTAACCCCATGAACGCGAGTGTGACGATAAAGTGATGCAGTCCAATTCTCGTAACGCACAGCCCCATCAAGTATCCAATGCCACCCGATGCTGCGATGGAAATTAGGCTAGCCAACCAAGGGTTAACGCCCAGAATAAAAAGCTTGGCTGCAAACACCATTGCCAGGCACATTACCGCACCTACCGACAAGTCAATGCCACCGACAATGATCAACATGGTCATTCCCACGACGACGATCCCCTCAACTGAGAAGGACAGCAGCATGGCTTTCATATTGGCCCAAGTTAAAAAATAAGGTGAGGCAAAACTCATCGCAATGAAGAGCCCCACAATGATCAGAATGAGCGTAAATTCACGCATGTTTTTAGTGCGGTTAAATAGGCTTTTAAAAGCGCTCTCTGATGGTGAGTTCATGTTTTTATCGGTTATTACGTTATTGTCCATAATCTTTTTCTCCACGCTTCTTCCTGACGTTGCACCGTATTTAGTGGCTGACTTCCGTAGGCGTATGTAATTGGGATGCCGTGTGTGAATGAGTTGCCGTATTTGTTTGAGTAGCGATATTTGACGGAGCAGTTGTGCTTGCCAGATCGCAAGCCACCCCCGATGCCATCCGCATAATATTTTCTTCGGTGATCTGCTCAGCTTTTAAAATCCCATTGCACCGTGATTCGCACATCACCATGACGCGATCGCTCAAGCCAATGACTTCTGGGAGTTCTGACGAAATCACAATGATGCCGACACCGTTGTTTGCCAGCTGCCTGATCATTTTGTGTATTTCAGATTTGGCACCGACGTCGATCCCCCTTGTGGGTTCATCCATAATGATCACTTTGGGTTGGACGGACAGGATTTTGGCAATCGCCACTTTTTGTTGGTTGCCTCCGCTTAGCGAAGAGACTGGGGCAGACATACCACTCGATTTAAGGTTCAATTCTGTGGTTAGTCGAGCCGCTTGTTCCTCTTCCACTCGGTGCTGAATCATGCCGTTTCGTGACACTTGATTTGGACTAAGAGCGGAGACATTTTGAGCAATAGATAAGTCGAGGAACACTCCGTTTTCTTTGCGATCTTCGGAAAGGTAGACAATGCCAGCATCAATACCATCTTGATAGGACTGAATATTGAGCTGCTTACCTCGATAAAATATCTCGCCGCTGGTCTTTGCTTGAAGCCCGCATATGGCTTTGACCAATTCGGAACGACCGGACCCAATAAGCCCTGAAATACCAAATATTTCACCTTCGTGTAGAGCGAAATCGATATCTTGAAAACGCAGTTTGTCTGACAAGTTTTTGACTTCAAGCAGTGCTGCATTGCTTTCGATATCGCCTTGAAACTTCTCTGGGTACAAGCTACTCAGCTCTCTACCGACTAAATCATTGACCACTTGCTCTGGTGTTGTGTTTTTAGTGGGGTAGCTAACGACTCGGATTCCGTCACGGAACACGGTAACTTGGTCACAATGTTCAAAGACTTCCGCCATGCGATGGCTGATGTAGATAATGCTGATGCCTTTGCTTTTAAGCTGATGCATGATTTGGAACAGCAGCTTAGATTCGGTTTCAGTTAGTGCAGCGGTTGGCTCATCTAAAATCAAAATTTGGCAATCTAACGTGAGTGCTTTCGCTATCTCGACGAGTTGTTGGTTAGAAATACTGAGTTCGCCGACAAGAACATTAGGGTCAATATCTGCCAGTTGCGCTATCGCTAACTTCGCTTCTTCTTTCAGCGCTTTGTAATTCATGAACAGCTGTTTTGAAGCACTGGTCTTAGCCATTAAGATGTTTTCGGCTACCGACACATCTGGGCACAATGCAATTTCCTGATGAACAAACCCAATGCCTTTGCGTTGTGCCTCCAGTGGCCCTCTTATTTTGGTTTTTTTGCCATTCAAAAAGATGTCACCTGAATCGGGTTGATAAATCCCATCAATGATTTTCATCAAGGTGGATTTTCCCGCTCCGTTTTCTCCTGCCAATGCATGGATTTGCCCTGGCATCAACGTAAAGCTGACGTCTTCAAGGGCGACGGTTTGCCCGAAGGTTTTTCGGACGTGGCGAATTTCTAATACCGGCGTAGGTAACGACATAGGTATCTCCTGTGTAGGCTGCGTGCAGTTTATTAAGGCTTTTTGTTGGCTTGGGTAATCACACTGTCCCGATAACAGCGAGTTACCCAAGCGAGTTATGTGTTATTCGTTAATGCCTTTGGTGCCGCGTTTTTGGAGATATTTGTCCCAGTAGAAATCGTCTGCGTTCTCTTTAGTCACAATGGCGAATCCATTGTCCACGAACGGTACGCCCATTGGGTTGTAGCCAGAACGTTTGTAATCGTTCATTGGGTCGATGAGGTCAGAGTGCGCCGCTAAGTAAAGGAGCATCATGCCCATATAACCTTGCATGCCTTGGTTGGGGTTTACTGCTCCAAAGACTTCACCCGATTTGATCATGTCTAGGATCTTTGCGTTCACATCCGCGTTCATGACTTTGATTTTCCCGCCTAGTTCTTTGGCGGCTTGTGCTGCCCCTAATGCCGAAGTGGCTTCAGGCATAAACACGGCGCCCAATTTAGGGTGTGCCTGTGCCATAGTCATGACGGCGTTGTATGCTTTCGTTACGTCTGTGTTGCTAGCAGCTCGCGAGACGAGTTTCATGTCTGGCCATTTTTCTTCCATTCGCGCAATGAATGCAGAAATTCGACGATCGTGATTGTCTTGCCCTGGGTTTTCTAAAACGGCGTATTCGCCTTTTCCACCCATAGACTCTGCGATGGTATCGGCTGCGTGTCTGCCTTCCGCGTAGTTATCTGAGGTAATAAATGACACGCGATCACTGTTGGGCGAATCTGCTGCAAAGGTTACGACAGGGATACCCATTTCTTTTGCGCGATTAATGGGCTCAATGAATGGGTCTGGGTTCATTGGGTGTAAAAGGATACCCGCAGGCTTTTTCGCTAACACCTGCTCAAATGAAGCTAGCTGTTTGTTCACATCATACTCAGGGGTTCCGGTGTACACCGTTTTACACCCCATCGACTTCGCTGCTTGTTTCATCATTTCATATACAGGGAACCAATATTCGACGCCACTCACCATAACGTTCATGTAGTAGGTTTCACCTGGCTTACATTTAAAAGCCTCTGCTGCTGTGGCTTGAGACGTTACTCCTGTAAAAGCGGCGATCGAAAGCGACGCAATTCCCAGTAGTTTTTTCAAGTTGATTGAGGATGGTTGGAACCTTTTCATTGCACTCTCCTTGTGGCTTTTTTGTTGTGCCCTTTTCCGATAGGCGTTGTTCCATTTGCGTGAAAAAATCACAGCCTGATTGAAATGTTGATTTAGTGAAATTTCTTTCAGGAGGTTAAATAATAATCACCTACTGATTCATATGTCAAAATCATTTCGATACAAAAAGTCTCATTAAGGTTGTTTATTTGTGGTTTTTTGGGGGTTTATTAACATTTCGTTTACTTGATAACCAGTTGTGTTTCGACGTTTTTTCCTAATATCGGAGGAGGGGTATTACTGGCTAGATTGGGGTTTTTTTGGATGTGCGAAAGTGTGATTCAGTTCTAATTTGATAGCTTAGGTAAATCATTTTTATAACTATAATGATACTTAAAGTCTCATTTTTATCTTTACATTTTCCATTCGTTCACTCTAATATTAAAAACGATACAAAAAGTATCATTGAGTGGTTTTTGTGTTTGGCTAACTCAGCAGGCTAAAAACGAAGGGCAAGAGATAAGGATGTAAAAATGAGCAATCAGGTTCAGCTTCCAAGGATCATGGAGATCGGTGCGGGTGCCAGCCAGCGAATCGCAGAGATATTGACGAATTTTGGGTGTAAAGCGCCGTTGTTAATCACCGATAACGTCATGGTGTCACTGGGGTATCCCAACCAAATTATTCAACATTTGACCAGTGCAGGTATAGAGTGTGCGGTATTTTCTGAAACCGTACCGGAGCCGACGGTTTCTTCTATTTCACAAGGTGTAGACATTTTTCGAGAAGGTCGGTACGACGCCATTATCGCATTAGGCGGTGGCAGCCCCATTGATTCTGCGAAGGCCATCAATATTTTAGGTACGCACGGTGGTGTGATGCGCGATTACAAGTTTCCTCGTGTGGTAACTGAGGCAGGTGTTCCTTTAATTGCGATTCCAACAACGGCTGGAACAGGATCGGAAGTGACGCGATTCACCATTATTACCGATGACGAGGCGGACGAGAAAATGTTGTGCCTTGGGCTAGGTTTTATGCCTGATGCTGCTTTGGTGGATTATGAGCTGACCTCCAGTGTGCCTCCGAGAGTGACGGCAGATACCGGAATTGATGCTTTGACTCATGCCATTGAAGCGTACGTGAGCCAAAAAGCGAATTTGTTTAGCGATGCGCAGGCCACTGCTGCCATGAGGTTGATTGCACCCAACTTAAGAAAGGCTTACCACGAACCCGACAATCATGAAGCAAGAGAAGCGATGATGCTGGGTTCTACACTCGCTGGAATGGCGTTTTCCGCAGCATCCGTTGCGCTAGTGCACGGGATGAGCCGCCCAATTGGCGCTTTTTTCCATGTGCCTCATGGTTTATCTAACGCGATGCTTTTGCCAACCATTACCCGTTTTTCTATCCCAAGCGCCAAATCACGTTATGCCGATTGCGCTCGGCATATGGGCATTGCATTGCAAGAAGCCAGTGACGACGTGGCGTGTAATTCATTAGTTCAGGAGCTTATTGCGATTAACCAAGAATTGTCTGTGCCCACTATGTCGGAATTTGGTATCGACAAAGCACAGTATTTTTCACTTTGCGAGGTGATGGCGGAGCAAGCATTGGCTTCCGGCTCACCTGGAAATAACCCTAGAGTTCCGAGCCAACAAGAAATCGTCGGACTTTATTATAAGTTGTGGGCATAAGGAGATCCCAATGGAACGTATCGGACATTTTATTAATAACAATATTGTTGAATCCCAAGGTTCAGATTTAGCGAAAGTCACTAACCCGGCTACGGGCGAACACATTCTTGATGTGGCAATGGCTTCCGTTCAGACAACCGAGCAAGCGGTTGACGCTGCGGCAGCGGCTTTTCCTGCGTGGTCGAAAACCCCGTCTGTGGTGAGAGCGCGAGTCATGTTCAAATTCAAAGCGCTTGTCGAAACACACCGCAATGAATTAGCGCAAATCATCACAGAGCAGCACGGGAAAGTGCTCAGTGATGCACAAGGGGAAATCACCCGTGGGCTGGAAGTAGTGGAGTTTGCTTGCGGCATTCCTCATGCACAAAAAGGTGAGCATTCGCTGAATGTGGGGCGTCAGGTGGATTCTCATTCCATGATGCAGCCATTGGGCGTTTGTGCAGGCATTACGCCTTTCAATTTCCCAGTGATGGTTCCAATGTGGATGTTTCCGATTGCGATTGCATGCGGCAACACGTTTGTACTGAAACCGTCAGAGAAAAACCCAACCCCCGCAATGTTTTTAGCGGAATTGCTTAAACAAGCCGGATTACCAGATGGGGTGTTTAATGTGGTGAATGGCGATAAAACCGCTGTAGATGTGCTGCTTACTCACCCAGAAGTACAGGCAGTCAGTTTCGTGGGTTCCACCCCTATTGCGGAATACATTTACTCCACCGCTTCGGCACATGGAAAACGCAGCCAAGCTTTGGGCGGTGCTAAAAACCACATGGTAGTGATGCCAGACGCAGACACACAGCAAGTCACCAATGCGCTGATGGGAGCGGCATATGGATCTGCCGGAGAGCGTTGCATGGCGATTTCCGTCGCGGTGTGTGTGGGTGAAGAAGCGGCACAAAACACCATTGAATCGCTGCTGTTGGCGATAGCGGAACTCAAAGTGGGTCCTGGCGACAGAGAAGACGAACCGGATATGGGACCCGTGATCAGCCAAGCGCATAAAGACAAAGTCGTTGGGTATATAGATAAAGGCGTAGAAGAAGGCGCAACATTACTTGTCGACGGACGTAACTATCAAGTTGAAGGCGCAGAAAGTGGATTCTTTGTCGGACCGACGTTGTTTGACCGAGTCACACCAGACATGACCATTTACCAAGAAGAAATCTTTGGTCCCGTTTTGTCGGTAGTACGAGTGGACACATTGGAGCAAGCGATTCAACTCATTAATGATCACGAGTACGGTAACGGCACGGCGATCTTTACTGAAAGCGGCAGAGCGGCTCGCCTATTCCAAGAAAATGTATTGGTTGGCATGATTGGCGTGAACGTGCCGATTCCTGTCCCTATGGCCTTTCACTGCTTTGGTGGTTGGAAGCGTTCCATTTTTGGACCACTGAATATGCATGGACCCGACGGAATTCGCTTCTTTACCCGAATGAAAACGGTGACATCTCGCTGGCCAGAATCGGATGGCTTGCGAGCGGAGTTTTCGATGCCAACAATGAAATAGAACATACCCAAGTAGTGTGACGCTATCATCAGAAAATTACTGTTTGTTAGCAACTACTTGGGCTGCTTTTTATCTTGAGGTAGATTGAGTATATACTGCTTCCATAACGAAAAACCGTATCAGGGCATTATGACGACCAGCAATAAGCGTGAAAAAGGTTCTACCATCCTTCGTGTGTTAGAAATCTTGCAAGAAGTGGCTTCCAGCGAGCAACCACTGTCACCTACCGAAGTTGGGGTAAGGCTGGATATCCCCAAACCAACTTCTCATCGAATCGTCAACACATTGCTAAAAGAAGGTTGGTTATACACCGACTTGAAAGGTCAGCTCGTGCCTGGTGATCATTTTCATAATATTGCTTTGAACGTTCTGCATACCAGTGTCCACAAAACACATTGGCGTGCCATATTAGAGCGTGTTGCGAAGGAAATGGACGAAACCTGTGGTATTGCCATTCCTGATGGTACGGAAATGATCTACTTCGATAGAGTTGAATGTGAATACCCATTACGGGTACACATTCCGGTAGGAACTCGAGTACCTGCTTGGTGTTCATCCAGTGGCAAGCTCTACCTAAGCAGCCTCCCTGAAGCGCGTCGCCGTGCGATGTTTAAGCAGTTCGATCTTCAGCCGATGGGGAAAAACTCCATCGTGGGACCGGAAGCGCTAGAGCAATCTTTATTGGGGATAAATCAGACTCAGATTGGTGTGGATAACGAAGAGTTTATGGATGGGATGAATGCTATATCTGTCCCAATCAAACGCACTGACGGTCGGCTCATTGCTTGCTTGTTTTGTCATGCCCCGATTGCTCGTAAAACGATCGACCATTTAATTTCCTCTGTCGACAAGCTTCGCAAAGCCGCCCAAGAAATTGAATCGGTACTTGCGGCGATGGAAGAAGAGTAGAATCAAAAAAGAGTTGGGTGAGCTTAGTGGTCGTTTGCTCTGGAGTTGATTAGTCAGCGTACTTTGTCGCGATATCAATAAACTGCTGCTCACAGGCGATGAAAGCATCGACGATTTGGGGATCAAAGTGTCCCCCTTTTCCTTCTTCAATAATGCGTTTTGCCACGCTATGTTCCATCGCATCTTTATAGATACGTTTACTGATCAGAGCATCATACACATCCGCCACAGCCATGAGTCTTGCACTCAATGGAATGGCTTCTCCAGCCAATTGTTTGGGGTAGCCTGAACCATCCCATTTCTCGTGGTGGCAATAAGCAATGTCGATCGCCGCATCAATAATGCCATTAGGGTTATTGGAATGTTCCTTGGCTTTCTGTAACGTTTGAAGCCCGAGCGTTGTGTGCTCTTGCATGATTTTGAACTCAGACTCTGTCAATTTCCCTGGCTTGAGTAAGATATTGTCGGGTATGCCGACTTTTCCTATGTCGTGTAGTGGCGCGGCTTTGTAGTAGATCTTAATTAACTCGGGGGTGAGCAACTCGCTGTATTTAGGTGTTTTTGCCAAATATTCCGCCAGTGCTTTTACGTAATATTGCGTTCGAAGAATGTGGTTTCCCGTTTCGTTGTCCCGCGTTTCAGCGAGGCTTGCCATCGCAATAACGATGGAATCTTTCACCTCTTCCAGTTCTTCCGTACGGTTTCTAACCAGCGTTTCTAGCAAGTCATTTTGACCATGAAGAAGATCGTTGGAGACTTTATTTTGCAGGTGTGTTTTGACTCTTGCTTCTAAGGTTGGGACGCTAACGGGCTTATTGATGTAATCGGCAGCTCCTAATTCAAATCCTAATCTTTCGTCTTCAGATGAGCATTTGGCAGTCAGGAATATAACGGGAATTTCCATGGTTTTCTTTGATGACTTCAACTGGCGAATGACTTCGTAGCCATCCATTTCCGGCATTATGATATCCAGTAGAATCAGGTCGATGGGGAATTTCCCAACAATATCCAGCGCCACAGCCCCTGAATTGGCAATTTTTATGACGTAACTGCCACCTAATGACTGAGCCATAAACGATAAGTTGTCTGGCGAGTCATCGACAATCAATATGGTTCGGCTATCCAAGTTCCCCAATGACATATGTCACCTTTCAAAACATTAGCAATCCCTACTACATTAAATGTAGCCCATATTGAAAAAACTTTGGAAAGGTCTTGAGCTATGAAATCAATAAAAATTCTATTTTCTTTGCTGTTCCTTGTTATGGGAGGGGTCTCTGTTGCGATTTTTTCTTTAAATCAAGCGAACACGCAACTGTATGGAAAAACTCAGAACTTACAATCTCAGCTGGCGAGCTTCTATCGGCTATCGATGGAGTTGAAAGGGAGCTCGGATCACCTAACCAAGTTTGCTAGAGCATATGGTGCAACAGGAAATGAAAAATGGAAGTCACTTTTTAATCATGTTCTGAATGTCCGAAATGGCAAAACACCCATACCGGAGGGAAACCAATACGAGTATTGGGATATTGTTTCTATGGAAGCACAATCGCCTACACCCCAGCCAGAGTTCAGCGGACCGACGTTAGTACAAAGGTTGAAAGAATCGGGCATCGAAGCCTTTGAATTCAGTGAATTAAACAGTGCACTGGCGCTATCGAATGCTTTAGTCGGGCTAGAGGTGGATGCATTTAATGCCATTGAAGGGCGAGAAAAAGACAATAATGGGCAATGGGTTTTGACTGGAGTAGGGGATTTAGATCGTGCTCGTTCATTGTTGTACAGCGATCAGTATTTTTCTGAAAAAGCGAAAATAATGGCGGCGATTTCTTCTGCGCATCATTCCATTCTTAAACGGCTTAACTCTGAAATTACAGTAAATGAAGCGGACATACGTACGAATGAACAAATCAGCTTAGTCCTGTTTTTTGCGTTAATTACGGCGATTGGTTTGTCGTTTCTTTTACTTTGGCACCTCTATATCAGCCCTCTTAGCAAGCTTTCTCAAACGGTTGTCGAAAAAGTAGAAAATAAAGACTTTTCCTTCACGTTAACCCAACAAGCCTACGGAGATTTACAGTATTTTATTGATAGCTTAAATGTGGTTTTTCATCATATTTCAGAACAGCTTAGCAACAATACGTTGGTGAAAGATTTCAACATCGTTTTACGCAACAATGAATCGACATCCTTGCTGTGTGATCGCGTGACACACTTCTTAATGCAGCACTTCCCCGTTGAAATGGTAGGGATCTACATTTTCGAAAACAACGCACTAACGCGGATCTCAGGGGCGGGTTACGGTGAAAGCCAAAGCGCAGTGGTCAGTGAAGAAAGCTCCACACTGATGGGAGTGACTCGCAGTAAAGAACCGGTGGTGATACGAGAGTTAAATGGGGCGTTTGTGGTGCCTTACAATGGTGGACAACTGTCTCTTAATGAAATGTATTACTTGCCATTGTTGGTGAAGGAAAAGGTGATTGCGGTAATGGAAATTGGGGTTGTCCATCGCCTTGATGACATTCACTTACAGTGGCTGAACCGAATGTTGAATGATCTCTCCATCAGTATCCAACTGAGCCGCAATCTAGAACTGCAACGCAAAGCCGAGCAAAAAGCGCTGGAACAGTCTCAGCTGAATCAGGAAATTCTGAACGCGACACCAAATCCAATGTACTGCCTCAACAATACGGGGCAATTTATTACCATTAACAGCCAGTTTAGAATGCTGATGGGGTTGAGCGAGGAGCAAATATTAGGCTCGACTCCCAACATGATTTTTGGGGAAACCGCCCCAGAATTTGATGAACACCACCAAACTCTTTTCCAAAAAGAAAGCAACGTAAACTACGAAGTTCAGATTACCCCAGCCAATCAGAAACAGTTAGAAATGTTGGTGTATGAAGCCTCCTTCCTTGACAGCCATGGGCACGTGAACGGCATTGTGGGGATATTGCTCGACCAAACTGAACGCAAGCAAATGGAAAACGCACTGGTTGAAGCGAAAGAGACCGCCGACGCCATGAGCCAAGCTAAAGGTGAATTTCTTGCCAATATTAGCCACGAAATTCGCACCCCAATGAATGCCATCATGGGAATGGCACACCTAACGCTGAACACCGAGCTCGATAGCATTCAAGAAAAGTATGTGAATCGGATAAATGATTCAGCGAAAAACTTGCTCGGCATCATCAATGATATTTTGGACTTCTCAAAAATTGAGGCCGGCAAACTGGATATTGAACACATTGACTTCTGTTTGGATGATGTTCTGGAAAATGTGGTGTCCATTGTCTCCGTCAAAGCGCAAGAGAAAAACCTTGAACTGGTGTTAGACATTGACCCAACGATGCCAATCAACTTGATCGGCGATCCGCTAAGGCTCGGGCAGGTTATCGTTAATTTGTGTGGGAATGCAGTGAAATTTACCCACGATGGAGAAATCATTGTAAAAGCCAGCCTTGATAAACAGGATGATAAAAATGCCGAGATTCGTTTTGTCGTGAGCGATACAGGTGAAGGCATCCCTGAAGATAAGTTAGCGAAATTATTTGAAGCCTTTACCCAAGCGGACGCCAGCACCACTCGCAAGCACGGGGGAACAGGCTTAGGCTTAAATATCAGTAAGCAGTTGGTTGAATTGATGGGCGGCGACCTGACGGTTACGTCAAAAGTGGGGGAAGGCTCTAACTTTATTTTCACCATTCAATGCGGCCTTCAAAGTGCGAAGATGCGTGATATCTCCGCTCCTTTGAAACCAATTAAAGAACGTAAAGCCTTAGTGGTTGATGATAACGATACCGCTAGAGGGATCATGGAAAACTTGTTGGAAGCGATGGAGTTCAGTGTGACATCGGTAACCAATGGATACGATGCCATTGAACTGCTTAACACCGACCAATTTAATATGGTGTTTGCCGACTGGAACATGCCGGGAATTAACGGGGTTGAGCTGTTAAAACGCTTGCCGAGAGATGAGCGTTTTACCGATTTGAAACGCTTCTTGGTGACGGCATATGGTCGAGAGGTAGGGATAGATGAAGAAGCCTCACCACTAATCGATGGGTTCATACTCAAGCCTGTTAACCCTTCTACTTTACTTGATGCCATCATGGATGCGTATGGCATTGAAGCCAAAAACCTCGTCAAACGAAATCGAGCGAAAATTGAAACCCCAGACTTATCTGGCAAGCGTATTTTGCTGGTGGAAGATAATGAAATTAACCAAGAAGTAGCGATAGGTTTACTAGAAAAAACGCGATGTGAAGTTACGATAGCGGGCAACGGTAAAATTGCGTTGGATGCCCTTGCAAAAGGGAACATTGATATTGTGTTGATGGACATGCAAATGCCCATTATGGATGGTGTTACAGCAACCAAACAAGCGCGAAAAGAAGGGTATACGCTACCGATTATTGCCATGACAGCCAATGCGATGGCGCAAGACATTGAAACCTGTACCAACGCAGGTATGAATGATCACGTTACCAAACCCATTGATGTTTCGAGGCTGTACAATGTGCTTAAGCAGTATTTGAATGCGCCAGTACTTGCAGAAGAACCTTCCACTTTACCTGCTTCAACGCCGCCTTCTAAATCATCATCTAAGAAATCAGCGCAAAGTAATGGTTTAACCAACGCCCCCGAACCCAAAGACATTTGGAGTGGTGAAATTGAAAACACGGCCGAAGAGATAGGAATAACCAAAGAGCGATATATTAAGCTGCTCGGTTCCATGCTTTCAAATCTCGCACGAGACTTGGTTGAATTCCGAGAAAAATCAGAGCTAAAAGATTGGGTGTATCTAGAAAGATTTGCTCACACAGTTCGTGGCTCGGCGGGTAATCTGAGAATTCCTGTATTAGTAGAAATAGCAGAACGAATAGAATCCAAAGCTAAGGAGAAAAAGGCGATCCCGACAGAGTGGGTTGAAGAAATGGGCGAACGAGCTTCTGATATTCAAAAAGAATTATTGGCGTATACATCAAAGCATGGCTTAGAGAGAAAAGAGGACAACGCTCAACTGGATATAGACCAGATACTCAGCCAATTGTCTCAAGCCATTGAGGGGTATGACGCAGATGCAGTGCAATTGGCCCAGCAACTGTTAGACGCCTCTCCGGAAAACAAAGAAACTCTTGAAGCGTTAGTTTTAGCGATTGAAAGCTATGATTTTTCCATGGCAACAACGCTACTGGAATCGTTCCAAAGCCAGAATCATTAAGTGGTTTAGCCGACAGATTAGGCGGTACAACACATAAAAAAACGGAGCATCCTGTGCTCCGTTTTTCTTTCTACTTGTGTATAGGCATTACGAGAGAAGGTACTTAATTATTTCGACTACTTGGCTTGGTGACGTTGCCCAAGCTTGTGCAGAGGCGTCGACTTCTTTAAGTGGGTGAATCAGTCCTTCATCGTGCAATGTAATGTAGGGTTTCCCCAATGCAGCGCAGTAGCCTGCATCAAACGCTGCATTCCACTGGCGATACTTTTCACCAAAACGAATCACCGCCATATCGCACTTTTCAATGGCGTTCTTAGTGCGAATTGCGTTCACTTTTGCTGACTTATGATCACGCCAGAAGCCATTTTCTTCGGGTCCTAACACATCGCCAGCGGCATCGCTTGATTCATGGTGAGTCACAGCGGAAGAGAAGGTGATCTCCAGCCCCGCTTCGCGACATTGCTCGATGATTTGGTCTCGCCAATCGGTATGTATTTCACCTGAGAGATAAACATTAAAACTCATGATTCTTCCTTAATGTACAGGTATTAACTGCTTTTTTATTTGGCTTCGAGTGTACGCTTTTCTCCAGATGTATTCCAAAGGACCTTGTTTAAAGACCTTCAAATACACGTGGGCGACCACAATTTGCACAACAGTGTACGCCAGTGCAATAAGGATGTAATCCAATCTGGTGGCTGTTAAATGGAACTCAGGGAACGTCCAGCGCAGCAGTACAGCCATGACAATGGACTGCGATATATACAGGCTGAAAGCGAGCTTACCTGGTGCAGCAAATAACTGAATAACAGCATTTCGGTTAGCCACGAGTTTGACGATCGCGTGAGCATAGATAAGTGCCACAAAAATTGCAGAGACACTGGCGACAATCGCCCCAAGTTCTGCTGTCTGATTTGGAAGGTATATGCGTAGAGCCAAGTCTAGCGCCGTAAAGGCAATGCCCCCAAGTGCAACAAAGCGGAACGTTTTTTTGTCGAAACCTTTGGAGAAAAAACCGACTCGAAATAAGAAAGCACCGAGCATCATCAAGCCAGCGACCTGCCAAAATATCCAAAGAGGAGACGTTAATACAATAACGAATGCCACCCCGCCCTGAATGAGCATCTGTATGCCATAAGAACTGAACCAGAAGTCATACACTTCCATGAACTCTGGTGTTCCTTGAACCAGTGGCGGCTCTTCAAAGAATAGAAATGCGAAGGCGATACTGAGGTTTAGCACGCCACCGATGATCAAATATCGGTAAGATTTCTTAAGAAGCTTTTTGAGTGGAAGATCTAGCGATTTAAGCACGAACAGCGCCGATATTCCGTAAAGCATCAACACATCACCACCAAATATGAAAAGACCGTGTAATAAACCAAAGAGTATCAGCCATTTCATTCTTGGTTTAATGGCATCCTTTGGCGACACTTTTTTCTTTTTGTATGAACGATATTGAATCGCTAACCCAACGCCAAATAGCAGGCAGAACAAGGTTCGAAAGCGACCATCAAAAAATGCGCTACTGAACAAATTTATGAAGGTGTCACTGATGGGAGGAAATTCAGGAGAAACGTATCCGGTGGCAAATAAGCCGTGGTAATAGATGTTCATGAATAGGATCCCTAAAATGGAGATCCCTCGTAATATATCGATGGATTGAATGCGCACGTTAATATCCTTACTGACTAGTATACCCAAGCATCTTGAGGTTACTTGGGTGTAGCATACTTCTCTGAGCAAACCGCCGCTCAAACCAAAGAGGGAGTGAAAAACGGTTTTACTTAGACAATCTGTTTTGCTTAGGGTTAAAACGTAGCAAGTGAAAGGTTAATACACCCTAAAGTGAGCAAAGCAACGTTGCTTAGTGCTTGAATCTAAATCCTAGGATTCAGCAAGATCCAGTAAGGCTTTCCCTGTTAATCGGTAGCCAACCCACTCATTTTGAGGTTTTGCTCCAAGGGATTCATAGAAGTCTATTGCCGGTTGATTCCAGTCCAGAACATTCCATTCAAACCGCCCGCAATCTTTTGCGACAGCAATTTGTGCTAAATGTTTAAGAATGTATTTTCCCGCTCCGGTACCGCGTGCATCGGGTGTGACATACAGATCTTCAAGGTACAAACCGTATTTCCCTACCCAAGTGGAGTAGTTAAAAAAGTACACGGCAAAACCAACCGCTTTACCATCAAGTTCACAGATGAGAGCGTGGGTGGTGGAATCCGATCCAAAAATGGTTTCTCGAATGCTTTGTTCGGTTGCGTGAACTTCATGCTCTGCCTTTTCATAGCGCGCAAGCTCACGAATAAATTGAACGATAAGAATGGAATCTTCAGCCACAGCGTTACGAATGGAGAATTGAGTCATTTTTTAATCCCTTAACTATTGAACATTTAATTCTCAATGATTATCAATGGAGTTGCACAAGGAGGATTTCAAGTGATGTTCATGAAATAAAAATATTATTATTCAATATGTTATGTTGTTATATCTGGCATTTAAAGTTGAGGCTTTCTTAAAATACTCGTCTAGCTCACTATTTTAGCCGTGCTCTCCGTGCGATAATTCCGCGCAAATAAATACAACGGATTGAAGGAACAACATGTCGGCAACTGCATATCTAAACGACTTGAATCAACGTTATCTGGCTATTCACCGCACTAAAGAAGATTTTTTCTGGGAAACTTACATGGGTATCAGTGATGACCATGAAGGTTCCTCTAAAGCGCAAACAGAGTGGACTCAATTCCTAAGCCAAGCTTCACAAATTAGCGAAATCAATCAGCAGCTAGACGCCGCCGAAAACATCAGCGACGCAAAAGAAAAACAAAGCACAATGGCGGGTCTTAAAGGCTGGCTGGACATGTTTAAAGCCCACGCGATTGAAGGCGAAAAGAGTCAGCAGCTTAAAGCCGACTTGATTAAGTTTGAGTTCGATTTGTTTGAGCGCAACCAAAACCACGCACTGACCTATGTTGATGAACATGGCGACTCGGTAGAAGGCTCATTGCCTGTGGTTGGCGCGGCAGTTCGCGCGAATGAAAACGAAGACGTTCGACAGTCGGCTCATTCTGCTTTTCTGGATTTAGAGCAATGGTTACTCAACAATGGCTTTATTGAGTTGGTCAAGCGCCGTAATGAGTTTGCTCGTTCCCTTGGGTACAAGACCTTTTTTGATTACTCCATCCTAAAAATGGAGAAAATGACCACGCAAGAGCTGTTCAGTATTTTGGACGATTTTGAAGCCCGCACGCGTGAAGCTCATCTCAACAGCTTGAAAAATCTGGCGGCTGAGAAAGGGGAAGATGCGTTGGCGGGACACAATTTCATCTACTCATTTGCGGGTGATGCAATGCGTGATCTAGACCCGTATGTTCCGTTCTCCAAGTCGTTGCGCCGTTGGGTGGAATCCTTTGGTCGTTTGAACATCGAATATTCAGACGCAGAGCTGACGCTGGATTTATTGGATAGAAAAGGTAAGTACCCGAATGGCTTCTGTCATGGACCGGTTCCTTCTTTTTATGATCAAGGTAAATGGATTCCAGCACAGGTGAACTTCACCAGCAACGCCAAGCCAGATCAAGTCGGCAGTGGTTACGATGGCATTAACACCCTGTTCCATGAAGGAGGGCATGCCGCTCATTTCGCCAATGTGAAGCTGAACGCGCCGTGTTTTTCACAGGAATTTGCGCCTACTTCCATGGCGTATGCCGAAACTCAATCTATGTTCTGTGACAGCTTGTTGACGGATGCGGATTGGCTTAAGCAGTACGCGCTGGATAACGACGGTAACCCTGTTCCAGATGAACTCATCAAGACGATGATTGATAGCCGCCAGCCTTTTAAAGCGTATGAAGAACGCAGCATTCTTGTTGTGCCTTATTTTGAAAGAGCGCTTTATGAGTTAAACGATGAAGAGCTGACGCCTGAAAACATCACTCAGTTAGCTCGTGACTGTGAAAAGAACATTCTTGGACTAGAGTGTAGCCCGCGTCCATTGCTTGCGATTCCTCACTTGTTGTCGGATGAGTCAGCGTGTGCTTACCAGGGTTACCTATTGGCTCACATGGCGGTGTACCAGACGCGAGCATACTTCACAGAGAAATTCGGCTATTTGACCGATAACCCAGAAATTGGTCCGCTCCTAGCCAAGCATTACTGGCATGGTGGCAACAGCACGTCTCACAACGACACCATTGTAAGCTTGACTGGTGAAGGCTTTAACGCGAAATACCTAGCCGATGTGTGTAACTTATCGGTGGATGAAGCTTGGCAAGAAGAGCAAGAAAAAATCAAAGGATTAGCAACGCGTGATCGCGCTAGCGTGTCTTCTTTGCAAGCGACAATAAAAGTGGTCGATGGCGATAAAGAACTCGCGTCTAATTCAAATTCTGATGAAGACATGTGCGATGCTTTTGAAGCGTATATTGTCAAAAATTACGGTCGCTAATTTCCCCGATACTCAACTCTGACAATGGGTATACAAAAGCGGAAAGAAACCCAAAGAGCCAGTTTTTACTGGCTCTTTTTCTATCTCAATGTTCTTTGAAATTGCGCTTCAACATACTTATCCCGAGTTCAGGTTACTTGGGTATGTTTCCTGCAGTGTTCGTGAGTAAAGAGTGTATTCGAGCGCTTTTTCTTATTTTGAGTATCATTATGAATGCAGTGGTAAGGCGATGCCAAAAGTGTGGCGAGGGTTGAAAGCAATTATTCTGTCGTTTGTGCTAGTAGGCGGTCTATTCCTTACATTCCAATTGCTGTTTTTCTACAAGGCGAGCAACCAAGCTGCTTGGCTGTTTTGTACAGAAGTATGGGCGCATCGAGGCCTCACAAAAGACGCCGCTGACAATACACTGGAATCGTTTAGTGCAGCCTTAAAGGCTGGCGCTAAAGGGTTAGAAGTGGATGTTTTTTATGATATCAAGACGGATCAGTTTCATGTAAGGCATGATCCCAAACCAAGCCTTGATGAAGGGAAAGAACTGACACTCGCACAGGTATTTTCAGCGTTTGGTTCTTCCACTCAGTACTGGCTAGATTTCAAGAATCTGGTCGATTTAGATAATCAATCACGTCAATCTGCGTCGCAACATCTTATCGAAATTTCAGAAAACGTGATTGAACGTAAGTACATACTCGTGGAATCAGTAAAC
Organism: Vibrio penaeicida; assembly: GCF_019977755.1. NCBI lineage: Bacteria > Pseudomonadati > Pseudomonadota > Gammaproteobacteria > Vibrionales > Vibrionaceae > Vibrio > Vibrio penaeicida. The sequence continues at coordinate 87,186 of NZ_AP025145.1, forward strand.
GATCACGCATTACGAACCTTCACGGAGAACGGCTTCAATACCAGTTACTGGGTAGCGCTGGGAAGTGAGTTGAGCCAATGGCATTACGCTCTGTATGCCACCAAAATCAAAATCAAATATTTGCTCGGTTGGTTTACGACCGTTTCAACCGACGTCGACAATTACTCCGATCGGTTTCAGTATCATTTCCCCGAAATCCCCACTCTGCTTTTCACCGTCAATGAACCTCAAAAGATTGCAGAACTTGTACAACCTAATATCAAGGTGGTGTTGACCGATTCAGCGATTTACTCGCAGTTTGCATCTTGTCACCAGAATGGAGGTAAGCAATGAGAACATCAGCGCTAATGAAAAATGTGTGGTTTCAGAATGGGCTACTTTTTGCTGGGTGCCTTTTCATTGCTCTGGCAACCAATGGCGACAAGTTACTTAGCTTAACCATCAAAACAATCATTCACGTCGCCTTTCAAACCATGTTGATCTTTGGGCTTTTATGCTTATTGAATACCCAGCGGTTTATAAAGTGGGGGTTGGCGGTGTTTTTAGGTGTTATTTTCTTTGTTCATTTCGCCTATCAGGCTCCGCTTTCTATGGGGGTCATTTTCAGCGTATTGAGTGCGCCACTAAATGAATCCACCAGTTTTTTGGTTCGGCACGGTTGGGAACTCGCTGTTACTATTTTGGTTGTGTTAGCCGTAGGTACGCGTGTCTCCATCCCGAAATCGGTCATTTGGAAACCTAGCCTATTGTTAGGGGCAGGTTATCTCATCATTCCTTTCGCATTGCAGTTGCCGAAAGCGTATTCCAATGACGAATTTGCCGATTACATCAACAAAGGGACAGCACGTGGCTATTCAAATGCGTATTCTTCCGTGGAATATACGTTCCATAAGCTATCGTTGCGGTTTCCTGCTTTTCAAAGCGTTATCGCTATAGCGGATACTTATCACTTAATGAACATTCAGTCTGATCAAACCATGACGTGGAGTGAAATCGAGCGAAAACCCAATGCGCCAGATTTGTTGGTGATAGGAATAGGGGAATCACTGCGAGCGGGCAACATGAGCCTGTATGGTTATGAAAGAGAGACAACACCTTACTTAGATAAAATGCGCGATAAGTTAACGGTGTTTCGTTATCCCTATGCGGCTGGAAGCAACACATGGGGCTCAGTACCCGCGATGTTGACAAAAACGGAAGGTATTCCAAATATGTCTCAGTCTGTCATTCTGTTGGCTAACGCGGCAGATTACGAGACGTACTGGCTATCTAATCACGCTCAATTTGGACAATGGGATTTTTCAATCTCAACGCTAGCGCAGCAGACCGATCATCAGTATTTTTCCTCGCAAGCGGACGGGGGGACGATGCATGATGAAATACTGGTTGATCAGTTAGCAAAGGTGCTCGCTGAACCGTCCAAGAAAAAAGTCATTTTCTTGCATTTCTATGGTTCACACATGAACTTTTCTGATCGTTACCCCAAGGCGTTCGAGACATTTCGCTCGAATAATCGACGTTTGGATGAATACGACAACAGTGTGGTATACAGCGATTATCTACAGGCACAGGTTTTGGAATTGGTTGAAGAAGCAGGTGGGCAGTATGCCTTTTTCTCGGATCATGGTTTAGGCTCGCCAAATGGGCCACTCGCTCTCAGACACGATGTGAGAACGCCGCCCGATATAGAATCACTTTACGTGCCCTTCTTTTTCACGGGTGATGTAGAACGTGATTACCCGAGCGATCAGCCATTTTCAATGTTTTACTTTGAGTGTTTCTTTTCAGATTGGGCTGGTATTAAGGCATCGGAGCTCTCTGAACAATATTGCTCAGAGAGTTTGAACCAAGATTCGGTGATCTATCTGGATGCGAATATGGCGCTGGATAGCCACGCTAAATCGGCGTTGCAGAAAAAAGTGCTGGTTACGCAGTATTAAAAGGTCGCGTATCGTTTAAATGGCCAAGCGGACGATTATTGGGAGCAAAAGCCCGAGTATTTAAAGAGCACGCACAGCAATACATTGGACATGCTCTTACCTCATTAACGCCATTTTAAGAGTATAAAAGTAGGTTTTGCTACTTCGTTTAAAGACAGTAGATATTGATATCTACTATGATGTTTTTGAGGAGAATAAATTAACTTACCAAGTTCGATCTAGGAGTAAACATGTGCCGCTGGCTAGCTTATCAAGGAAAAGAAACGTACCTGTCTGACTTAATCTTTGCACCAGAATATTCGTTGGTACAACAAAGTATGAGTGCAAGGAAATCCATTACTGCAATTAATGCGGATGGATTTGGTGTTGGCTGGTATGGCGTAAAAGACGACCCAGGTTTGTACCGAGAAGTACTGCCTGCTTGGAGTGATTGCAATTTAAAAAGCTTGTCGGAACACATCCTATCCCCACTGTTTTTTGCGCATGTTCGTGCTTCAACTGGCACACAAACGGCACGTACTAATTGCCATCCATTTCGATATAAAAACTGGCTATTCATGCACAATGGTCAAATTGGCGGTTACACCGAACTGCGTTGGCACATTGAGCGCTTAATCCCTAAATCTCTTTATGGATGTAGGCAAGGGCAGACGGACAGTGAATTACTATTTTTGCTGTTGATTGCAAATGGGTTGATGGAAGGTGAACCCAGTGCAGCCATAGAAAAAACATTGGTGCTAATAGAGTCACTGATGCTGGATGAAAAAATAGACGAACCGCTTCGGATCAGCGCGAGTTGGTCGGATGGTGAGACGATTTGGGCGTTTCGGTATGCTTCGGATGATCATGCGCCAACACTGTTCTATAAGATGATGGAAAATGGCATTGTGGTTGCCTCTGAGCCATTAGATAGCGAGCGCCAAGCTTGGTATTCGGTCGATCAAGCTCGCTTAATGACAGTGCATAAACAAAAAGTGGAAATTAAAGAGTTAAATCATTAAATGTGCGCAGCATTTCAGGGTAAAATGTCGGCCAGCATAGAGTGCCCACTGGCGCTTAGTATTTGTTAATTCTGGGTACCTTCATGTCGAAAAAATTATTGCCGATCCCTTTGGTTCTTCTGATCCCTATTGTGCTTTTGGTCGTTGTTATTGTTGCTGCTGTTTATCGGTTTAGCCTAACGGACGAGGAGATTTATGCAAAACAAGGGGTAACCGTAAAATCTGAGCAAACGGGTGAAACAGACCAAGTCATGCTCAAGCTATTTGCACTTAAAGATGCACAGCCTTGGTTGGTGAGTGTGCCTGAAAGCTTGTCGAAAGCGCAGTTAACTCAAGTAGTCGGTGACCCAGAAAATGCGAGAGCAAAAGGGTTTTACTCGGTCGATGGTCAGCGTGGTGAGGTGATATTGAACTTCCTTGAAATTACCCCTCTGAACTATGGCGAACCATCAGAAGCTATGACTTTTGTAGCCCCTTACGTGGTGACGACTCAAGGTACGGGTGTTTTCCATTATTTGGGGTTATTTCGCTTAGTGTACGACAAAAAAGTCGTAGAGCAATTGGATTACACCTTCATTGCGGATCGCGCGCAGAACGTCGATGTCGCGACGGATGAACCTTTTGACGTGAGTGAATCCGTCGTGGTTCGTTATTTAGCTCATTCCGCATCACAGCCACTCTCTGAAACGCCGAGTGACCAAATAGAAAAACTCATCAAAGTGAAACCGACACGGTTCATCAAATAAAAAAACCTCCCAGCCGGGAGGTTTTTCATTTTAGCTGCTCGAAGTAGACGAAGGTAAGTGAGCGATTGCGTCGGTCATATCAATCAGCTTATCGAGAATACGTTCACCATCAACGCCGATGCCGTTGTGTTCGTATTCGTTGGTGATCCACGCTTTGCTGTTTGGAATGCCTGCCAGAGTCTCTCGGCTGTAATCCATTTCGACGTACATGTCGTCTGCGTACACAGCGCATGCGACTGGCACAGAATTACTCGCCAGTTTTTCTACATCGTACAGGCTGCCCCAGCTTGTTTTCTCTGCCAACAAATCTGCGGCTTGTTTGAGTGGCTGTAAACCTTGGAATTGGTCGAACATCCATGGGTACACCATTTCACCGGTAAACAAGAATGGTTTGCCCGTGTTGTAGTGGAACTCAGGGTATTCATCTCTCACACGATGTGCCGACCAAGAAGAGGCTTCATTTTGGTTGTAGATGGATTCATGCAACAAAGCGTAAATCGGGTTAGTGTGGAAAACCTGTTCTTGAAGCATGGCATTCAAAAAGCCAAAGCTCAGTGTTTCTTCGCCATTTACCGTGACAAAAGCATTTTCCAGTAAGTAATACATTGGCGTGTTAGCACCGCTTCGGCCAAGGTTGGCGCCAATTAACTGGAATTGTTCTACTGAGAATGTCTGACCATTTGGCAAGATCACATCATTGTTTAGAATGAAGTCTGCGATTTTCTGGCATTGAGCCTGCGCTGCTGGAAACTGCGCAAAGAACGCATTGTTTTTTTCGGTTACACGTTTGTATGTTGCACGATAAACATCGTCGGCGTGACGAACTAGTGAAGGAACGCCACCAGTTATTAGAGAACGTTCTAGTTTTTCTGGAAACATAGACAGATAGGTCAGAGAGCAGAAGCCGCCAAAACTTTGCCCAAGAATACTCCAGCGCTCAACACCAAATTGCTCACGAATCGCTTCAGCATCACGAACGATGTTGTCTGCTCTGAAATGGCTTAGATATTGTGCTTGCTGATCTGGACTTTGACCTTCTAAGGTTTGAAACGTAATGACGCTGCTATTGCCAGTGCCGCGTTGGTCTAGCAGTAAAACACGAAATTGCTGAAGTGCGCGCTTCACCCAACCTGAACTGCCATCAACCCTTGGTGAGGCAAAGCCAGGACCACCTTGAAAATACACCAACCACGGCAGCGATTCGCTGTCTTTATTGATGTCGACCAGTTCTCTGGCAAAAACGGAAATAGTGTCGCCATTGGGCTGTTGATAGTCTAATGGCAACTCAAAGGTGTGAGGACGAAAACGGACTTGTCCTTCAATAAATTCTGATCGCACTTTCTTCTCCTTCCATATGAAAGCAAGCAGAGAGTAGCAAAATTTATACGAGCTTGTTAGAAGCCGTTCAATCCTAGTGCGATGAACAATCCTAGATTTGCAATAAAACCAATCATATAGAAATAACTGCGTGGGCTAGGGTTACGTTCTGTTGCAATTACGTAGTACAGCACCATGTGAATTAGGCGCGCGATGGCGTAAATCCAAACGAAAACTGCCAGTGTTGTTGAAGACATACCGGCGAAGATTCCCAAGATAGCAGGGAGAACAAATACAGCGACGTTATCGAGTGAGTTTTGATGGGTGCGATGGCTTCGAAATACAAAGGATTCGTGGCTCAGTTGGCTGTCTACAATTCCAGGGACATAGTGTGATTGTTTGCGATGAGCAACAGAAGCAACAATGGCTTGAACTAATACAGTGAATAGAATCAACCACAAGCCCCATAGTGTGAAAGAGTACTGGGAAAAAAGTTCAGCAAACATAAGATCCTCGATATTTTGAATTTAGGCGGTATTTTGAATTTAGATTGTGCGCAATGTTTATTTTGTAAGCATATTAATTGTGCTCAACTAAAAAGTAAATAGATTGTGCGCAATTTAAATTGGTGTCCTTCCAGTACTACGAATAAATAACCGATGCCGTTCACTAGGGCGGGATGATCTTCCGAAGAATAGTACAAAAAAAGCCGCTACAAGAGCGGCTTAGAGAGAAATCAATTAGGGGAATTATTTGCAGAGTTTTTCTGACATGGTGTGCATGTAGACTTCTCTGTCTTCGTTGTTGTTTGCTACTTTGATCGCATCATTGATTTGATCGTTAGTGAAGCCGAAACGCTGTCCAACACTGAATACCATTGCAGGGCTGTCGTTATAAACGTGCATGTACATTTCATCCAGCGCGGTTTCGCATTTGTTTTCTTCAGCAAATGGAATGCCTGCGATGCTGTCCATTGTTGGAATAATAGAGTCTTCTGGATTCGTTGATACACAACCAGACATTGCAGAAGCGACAAGTAGAACGGAAAAGAACTTTTTCATGACGTAATATCCTCAAAATGAAATGTGTTGTTCCTTTTTGTGCCGCGTTCCTTGAGCACTAGAACACCTTTAGAAAATGAAAATGCCAGCTTGTGCGAGCAATAATCATAAACGTGCGAGACCAGATCTTCTTTGTGATGAATGATGGTTTGCGCTATGCCCATAATCGCCTGCATTTCACTTACGCTGGTACAACCTACAGTGAGATCTTGCTGAATCAACTCTGAGCGTTGCATATTACTGTCTGTATTAAGCGCGCCGTTTTGAGAAACGTAATTCGAAAATGTTGATGACATAAATAACCTAAAACTTCATCACAATGCGATAAATATCACATATCTTAGTCATTGATGGCGCGCATGCTAACACGCTGAAATATTAAACAGTGTAAGCGTTTGTAAGGAGATAAGAGCAGCCCACTTTAGGTTAGCTTAAGGTAAAGTTTGTGAACATGATGCCGGACGCAGGAGAACGTAATGAATCAGGATGTGAGTAAAGTTTTTGAACATTACCCCGAAGCCATTCGACAGCGACTTATGCAGGTAAGAGCTTTGCTGTATGACGTAGCAGCAGAGGAAAACTTGGGGGAAATAGAAGAAACCCTGAAATGGGGAGAACCAAGCTATCTTTCTCGACATGGCAGTACCGTAAGGCTGGGTTGGAAACAGAGCGAACCAGAGCTTTATTGTGTTTACTTTCATTGCCAAACCAAACTAGTTGAAACATTTAGAGAGCTATATGGTGATGAAATGACTTATCAGGGCAATCGCGCCATTGAATTTCACATAGATAAGCCACTCGCAGAACACCCACTGAAGCATTGCTTATACCTTGCACTAAATTACCATAAACTCAAAAACAAACCTTTGTTAGGAGCCTGATAGCCCCATGAATAATGTTTTAATGGCTGCGGCTATTATGAGCTTCTTTGCCGCGTTCTTGCATGGTTGCATAGTACTCGGTGGACCAGAATGGTATCGATTTTTTGGTGCTGGAGAAGGTATGGCTCAAATGGCAGAACAAGGTCGATGGTATCCGCACATTGTGACGGCTGGTATCGCAACGGTATTAGCCATTTGGGGAGTATATGCGTTGTCGGCAGCTGGATTTATCATTCCACTACCACTAACGAAATGGGTGTTGGTTGGTATTACAACGGTTTATTTAGCCCGAGGTATTTTTGGCATTGTTGCGATTAACATGGTCAATCACCCGTATTTAATTGAGCTACGTGAACAACAAACCTTTATGTGGGTGAGTTCGCTTATTTGCACTGTGGTAGGGTTGACGCACGCTGTAGGTCTTTATCAAGTGTGGTCGAAGCTTAATTAGTTTGGATAGAAAAACGGTGAGCTGTCCTATTTTTAAGAATTGGCTTCTTTTTTAGATATTTCTTATAGATGCACTCGCCAGCGAAATGAGGCAAGGATAAATTGGATTGGAAATACCCAAGTGACAAGGAGTGTCATATGAAATCTTTTTCAGGTGAATTCCACATTACAGCGTGGGATGAAAGCACCTATGTACAACGCGAGGGCGGATTTAAGCAATCGCTGGCCACGGTCACCCAAAATTATCGAGGTGGTATTGAAGGTGCCGGTGAGATTCAGTATCTCATGTGCCACCAAACTGCTGATCATGCTGTGTTTGTGGGTTATGAAATTATCACCGGAACCATTGATGGTAAAGCGGGTTGCATGGTGGTTCAACACAACGGGAAGTTTGAAAAAGGCGTGGCCAGCAGCCAAATGGTTGTTGTGCGCGACTCTGGCACCGGTGAGCTAAAAGGGGTAGAAGGTAACGGGCACTTTCATGCGGAAGAGTCGGGCAAAGCGCTATATCAATTTACGTTGAAGTTTAATTGAATCTTGAGCTGCATTACGATCCCCTGCCAGTATTTATTGATCCTACTTTTTCCATACGGCGGTAATCATACTGCTTGGAGACACGCTTTTGACTTCTTTTTCTTGAGTTTATTGCCAAAATGGTTTGATGTTAGCTATTGGACGTTCAATGAATAGCGCCTAGAATGATCTATACTTGTTCCGACAACAAAGGCGCACGACAGTAGTGATAACGCATGAGTAAAAAAGACATTCAAAAAGCATCTGAGAACCTGAAAAAAGCCGTTCCTTTGATGATCAAAAATCAAGTTCCTACTACACCGACTAACTATGCCTTGTGGTATACGTATGTTGATAATTCCTTGCCTGAACTAAACAAAGAGCTGGATCAAGTGGTGTCGGACTGTGGGCTTTGCCCGCCAGCGACGGGGGAAGCGTTATACAGAAACTACGTTGCCAGCAAGCAAGAAACCGATGTGCAACAACTTCGCACAAGTTTAGAAAAACTCATCACCGAAGTGTCTCATTCCATGAATGACACCTTAGCCAACACCAGTACCTTCCAAAAGCAGATGGACAGAAGTTTTGATAATCTTTCAAGGGTGGAAGATGAGGGTTTGTCGTTTGAAGAAGTCATGGGATTGGTGCGAAATCTGATTACGGAATCAAAAGACATTCGCTCAACAACACAGTTTTTGAATAGTCAGCTCAACGTCGCAAGCAAAGAAATTGGTGAGCTCAAATCTCAGCTTGCCGAATTCCAACAAGATGCGCTTTATGACGGTTTGACCAACTTATTGAATCGCCGAGCGTTTGATAAAGATCTTTCTACTTTTTGTCGTAATAACAGCGCATTCAGTTTGATCATACTCGATATAGACCATTTCAAATCTTTTAATGACCAGTATGGGCATGTCTTTGGCGATGCGGTGATTCGCTCTATCGCTAAACGCTTAAGAGGATCGTGTCGAGAAGGCATTGCAGCTTATCGTTACGGTGGTGAAGAGTTCGCATTTATCGTCCCAGATAAGAAGCTAAGATTGGCAATACGTTTCGCAGAATCAGTACGATCCAGCTTCGAGAAAATTAGTGTGAAAGACAAACGCAGCGGTCAGCAGGTGGATAGCATAACTTCTTCATTTGGTGTGGCTGAATTCCAAGAAGGCGAGTCGCCAGATTGCTTGATAGAGCGCGCAGACACTCAGCTGTATGAAGCGAAGCGATTAGGGCGGAATAGAGTGATGCCTATACCCAAGTAGGGATTGTTTCCAAACTTAAATAGATAAATATCGTTTTTCTAAACACTCGCCGTAATGCGAGTGTTTTTTTATACGTTATGTAATGACACCACGCGATAGCATCATCGTAATCTATGTCATGCCACTGAGTAAAAAGGAAAAGTGATAAAAAATCTTGCTTGAGAGAAATTAATCGTTGAAGTTCGTATTTTTAGCAGATAAGTTAACACTATTAAGGATTATGTAACAAAGTGTGCTGTGCCGTTCTGCAGTATAAATAAGAAAAAGACAGGAAGATGTAGTATGTACCAAACCGACGACGTTCGAATTAATAAAGTCAAAGAATTGCTGCCCCCCGTAGCGGTGTTAGAGAAGTATCCGACCACAGAAGTTGCATCTTCAACCACTTTTGAAGCGCGTACGGCGATTCACAACATTTTAGAAGATAAAGACGACAGACTATTAGTGATCATTGGTCCGTGTTCTATTCATGATACCGAAGCAGCGTTGGAATATGGCAAACGCCTAAAAACACTGCGTGATGAACTTAAAGGCAATCTTGAAATTGTCATGCGTGTTTATTTCGAAAAACCGCGTACCACGGTTGGCTGGAAAGGTTTGATCAACGACCCATACCTAAATGACACGTTCAAATTGAATGATGGATTGCGTATCGGTCGCAAGCTTCTGTTGGATCTAACGGATATGGGTATGCCGACGGCGAGTGAATTCCTAGACATGATCACGCCGCAATACGTGGCGGATTTAATCAGTTGGGGCGCGATTGGTGCTCGTACAACCGAATCTCAGGTTCACCGTGAGCTGTCTTCTGGTCTTTCATGTCCTGTTGGGTTTAAGAACGGAACAGACGGCAACATTAAGATTGCATCAGACGCCATTCGAAGCGCAAGCGCATCCCACCACTTTTTATCGGTGACTAAGTACGGTCATTCAGCCATTGTGGAAACAGCGGGTAACCCTGATTGCCACATCATTCTACGAGGCGGTAAAGAGCCAAACTACAGTGCAGAACACGTTGCAAAAATTAAAGATGAGTTAGCAGCTTCTGGCTTACCTCAAAAAGTGATGATTGATTTCAGCCACGCGAACAGTTCTAAACAATATCAGCGCCAAATGAACGTAGCCGACGATGTTTGCGCTCAAGTTGCTGGTGGTGAACAGGCGGTGTTTGGTGTCATGATTGAGTCGCACCTTGTTGAAGGTCGCCAAGATTTGGTTGATGGCAAAGCGGCAACCTACGGTCAATCTATCACGGATGCATGCATTGGCTGGGACGATACAGAAAAAGTGTTACGCCAACTTGCTGACGCAGTGGAAGCACGTCGCAACACATAATTACTATTCTATACACATCCATAAGCCAGCAGTTTGCTGGCTTTTTTTGTGTCTTTCTAAAATTATTGTGGATACCAATGGCTTGTGCTGTCGCCAACTAACGGGTTTAAAGCGAGAAATTAACTGGTGTGCTCGAAACTCATATTCACGACATTACTAATAAGTGTTTTGTAACCTTTAAAAGATGTGACTCTTTTGGGCGTAACTTGTAAGTAGTTTCCAACGATAACTGTGGGAACAGCTCTAATGGACATTTGCTCTGTATTGTTCACATATTCGGCAAGTTGAGTATGTACTTTGGGTGACATCATTTGTTTTTTAAATTCAACTGGTTCTATGTCTAATTTCTTTGCTACAAATTCAGCCAGTGTATCTACACACTGAGGCGCTTTGTTTTCCCTAAGAGCAATAAATAAATGGTGCGTATATTGCGTACCAAGGCCAAGCATTTGCGCCACTGCAAATCCCTTTGTAAACAAAGTATCGGTTTCGTCATTTGAGCTAAATACAGGGATTTTAGTTAAGCTGACATTTGACGGGAGTTGGCTCGATACTTCGGCATAGATAGGATCCATAGTTGCACAATGACCACATCGAAAACTGAAATAGACTCGTACGTTATTGTCTTTCTTTATGCCATACTCGGCAACGTTGTAATCCATTCCTTCCTTAAGATCATTAGCGAGTACAGTACTAGAACCACTCACTGCCACCAGTAAGATAATCATCGATTTTAGTGTATTAAACATTGAATTCGTCTACTCATCTTAAACAATATTTCCGATTATAATTTTGATGTTGGTTTTATGTAAAATCATTAGTTGAAGTTATTGGGTTATTTCTAAAGCAAATTCGATGCGCTGGAGGAGAGGTTAATGGTGCTCGGGATCAAATTTTAGGACATTTTTCGTACCAAAAACGAAACATAGATCTTTGAAATAGTGTTTGTGTATTTTTTTGAATGCTTTTTGGTAATAAAATGAAATGACGGTTTAAAAATTATTTAAAACTTGTTCTGGAATGGAAATGAAACGAATTTCAATCATAGGTGAATGCATGATTGAGCTGAATGGCGAACCATTTGGTGCAATGTGGCAAACCTACGGAGGCGACACCCTTAATGCTGCGGTTTACGCCAGCCGCCATCAGGAAAAGTACTCCACTAAAGTGGATGTTACCTATCTAACAGCTTTGGGTTCCGATGCGTTAAGTTATGGGTTGAAAAAGCGTTGGCAAGATGAAGGGATCAATACGGATTGGGTGTTAGAAGATGCCAACCGAGTCCCTGGTGCTTATCTCATTCAATTGGATGGCGAAGGTGAGCGAACCTTCTTGTATTGGCGTAATGAGTCTGCGGCGAGGTACCTTCTTCAGCACCCTAATTTTTCAGATTTGAAAGAAGCGTCGATGGGGGCTGATGTAACGTTTCTAAGTGGAATCAGCCTTGCCATTTTGCCTGATGATGACAAACCAAAATTGTACCAGTGGTTGAAGGAGCTCCGTCACGCAGGTTCAGAAGTCGCGTTTGACAGCAACTTCCGCCCGGCACTTTGGAAGGATACAGAAAGCGTAAAACAGGCTTACCTGAGTGTTTATAGAACCACAGATATTGCGCTGGTCACTTTCGACGACGAACAAGCGCTTTGGGGAGATACTACACCCGAAGAGACGTTCCAAAGGCTAGAAGCACTCGGTGTGCGTATTGTCGTGGTGCGATTAGGTGAAAAAGGCTGTTTAGTGCAGGATTTTTCCGATAAACAATCCGCGATTGAAGTACCCACTATCCCCGTGGAGAAGGTGGTCGATACCACATCTGCAGGAGACTCATTTAACGGTGCTTTCTTTGCTGCCTACTTGAATGGTGAGTGCTTAGCTGAATGTTGCAAGCAAGGTAATATCCTTGCAGGAAAAGTGATTCAGCATAAAGGCGCGATCGTGCCCAAGAGTGCCACAAATTAGTCACTAAAGTTAATGGCTTGAAACTAGAAGTTTTAGGTCACTGACTCTAAAAGATATACCCAAATTTTATACCCGATGAACGGTAATATTGTCATTAGGGAAGAGAACCCCAAGAAGAATTAAGGAGACATCGTGAGTACCATTAGTGAACAGTTAAAAGCGTTAAAAGTTGTCCCTGTCATTGCGATTGACAAGGCTGAAGACATTATCGAGTTAGGTAAAGTGCTCGCAGAAAATGGCTTACCAGTAGCCGAAATTACGTTTCGTTCAGACGCTGCCGTTGAAGCCATTCGCTTGTTGAAAGAATCGCAACCAGACATGTTGATCGGAGCGGGTACGGTATTGAATGCCGAGCAAGTAAAAGCCGCAAAAGCAGCTGGCGCTTCATTTATTGTTTCACCAGGTCTTAACCCAAACACGGTAAAAGCGTGCCAAGAAGAAGGCATTGAAATCGTACCTGGAGTAAACAACCCAAGCGCGATTGAAGCGGCATTGGAATTGGGTTTGAAAACGTTGAAGTTTTTCCCTGCTGAAGCGTCAGGTGGCATCAACATGGTGAAATCTCTTCTTGCGCCTTATACCGACATTGAATTAATGCCGACAGGTGGTATCAATACGAAAAACGTCAACGACTATCTGGCGATACCTCGTGTTATTGCTTGTGGCGGAACTTGGATGGTAGACAAAAAGCTGATTCAAGAAGGAAAGTGGGATGAGTTAGCGAAATTAACGCGTGAAGCGGTTGAGCTCGTTAATTAATCAAGCGTTACGAGATGAATTTTACGTATTCAAAATGCCAGCGTAATGCTGGCATTGTTGCTCTAGTGCTTTGTATACCAGTGTTTGTATACCAGTGCTTTATGGCATCACTGCAATTTTAATCACTCTCAAGCACGCTAATTCATTTAAAGTCGCTATAAACGGCTTAGTATTCGAAAATACTTGGGTTGTAGCGCATGACCATGCCTTTCATTGCTTCATGAATGATCTGCTGGTGTTCTTCACTTACATGGGCAACGGCTTCTTGCAGCTCGTTGTTGATGATTTTTGAAAGTTCGTCGTGAACTTTTTTGCCTTTTAACGTAAGGAAGATCTTTTTCGCGTTTTTATGCGTTGGATCTGGAGTCGAGGCGATGTATTCATTTTTTTCTGCGTGGCGGATTAAGCTGGTCATTGTGCCTTTACTGCGCTGCAATCTTTCTGCTAACACGCTTGGGCGAAGACCATCTTCATAATCCAGCTCCATTAGTACAAGAAGCTGCTCTACATTGATTTCTTTATAGAGCTTTTGGATTTCTAATTGAATTCGGTTTTGCATTTGTCGCGTTGCGATCCAGCTAATTCCAGCAGTAGTTTCGTAAGGTTTAGGTTTTTTATTGTCTGCCACTTTGTTGGCCCTCGACTTATTCATATGATCTATTGCAACATCTTAAGCATATCAAGGTTCGAAGTAAAAGGTATTTACTCAGTAAACTATTTTTTTGCGATCGATGAACGTTTGGTTTTATGTGAAATTGCATCCATTTTCAAACCTATTCGGATCAGGTTTGTGTAACTGGTTGAATCTTTTGATATCAAAGAATCTCGTCAACGTCAGCTACGACAAAATGTGGTCTTTTCTCGTATTGGTTTTACGTAAGATCTCCATCTAACTGCATTGACGCGTCCTCAATGTTGTTTCAAAATTCAAATTGATTCCACTTCAAGTTAATGGGTGAAAAAGCGGTTTATTCGATTTTCTGAGCGTTAAATTTTGCCCCATTGTTTCCGTTTTTTGATCGCCATCTACACTCAAACTTGATGGTTAATTGAGCGAGTTCTCATTCGAATGACTCAATACCACGAAAATCTATAACATCAACAAAAAATGCATGTTGCCTTGCGTTATGAGACTGGTTGAGTTATTAAAATTAGAAAACACGAAATAGTATGGAGTTGGTTGTGATTAACAAAAAGTTTTTTAAGACTAAGAATGAGGTTGAAGTAACGTTTGAGCTGGATGAAAAAGAAGCCAGCTCTGTAGCGATAGTCGCGGATTTTCTTGATTGGAAAGCGGCACCTATGAAGCGCAATAAAAAAGATAAGATCTTCAAATTCAAAACACGTTTACCGAAAGACCAAGAATTTGAGTTTCGGTATCTTGTGAATGAATCAAATTGGGTGAACGATGCGAACGCAGACAAGTATGTGCCAAACTCATTTGGTCAGGACAATTGCTTGGTTTCGACCAGAGAACGCTCGGTGAAATGATTCCCAGTATAGGTGGTGAAAATCGAGCCTAATAAGACCCCGAACTGATTCAGCTTCGGGGTTTTAAGTATTCAATCTTTTGCAATAATTGTGGTGGCGATAGAGGGCAGGAGAAAAGGTAACCTTGTATCGATGAACACCCCATTTCTACTAATTTCTTCAATTCTGATTCGGTTTCGACGCCTTCGGCAATGATATTCACTTGTAGCTGTTTGGCCAGTTCAACAATCAACTTGACGATTCGCTCTGACTTTAAGTTGGTGAGCATGTTTTGTACAAATGTTTTGTCAATTTTTATACAGTCAATATCGTATCGGTGAATGTAGTTCAAACTGGAATAGCCCGTTCCAAAGTCATCCAAAGCAATCCTAAAGCCTTGTTCATGTAATCCTTTCATTGCCAAACGAATATCACCGGATTGAGTCATGAGCACGGTCTCGGTAAGTTCAATGGTGAATTCATGGGCACTAAAATGATAGCGCTCTAAATTTTTAGACAGCTGGGAGAGGTACTGCTTGGGTTGCGCGAGTTCCTTTGCTGAGCAGTTCACACTGAGTTCGATAGAGTACCCCAATGCTTTTTCAAGAAAGACTTTGGCTTCGCAGGCAAGCTCGAAAACTCTTTCCCCTAATTTACTGATCATGCCTGTATGCTCTGCGGCTTCGATGAACTCATCGGGGGCAATAATGCCTAGCTTAGGGTCGTTCCAGCGGGCTAGCACTTCAAACTTGCGCCACGCTTCTCCATTTAATAATACGATAGGTTGTAAGGCGACGCTGAGTGCGCTGTTTTCAACGGTTGAACTTAGATCGTGTGTCAGAGCTTCAATCACTTGCGAGCGTCGAAGGTGCATGGCACTTAGGTGGCTATCGTAAAACTGAAGATCGCATTTCTGGCTTTGTTTACATAACTTCAAAGCGAGATTGGCCTTCAGCAGCAAGTCGTCACCATTTTCGGCATCTTCAAAACTGACGATACCAATGCTGATCGAGAAGTTGAGAACAAACGCTTCGTAGCAGAATCCAGCATTGAGTACATCAATGAGCGATCGGGCGAATTCTTCCACGCTTTCACTGTTGCATATCACAGCGAATTCGTCTCCGCCAATGCGAAATAGGGTGTCGACCTGATCAAAACAGCGTTGAATAGATTGAGTTGTATGCAATAAAACTCTATCAGCAATATGTGTACCGTATAAATCGTTGATTTCTTTAAACCCGTTAATGTCAATGAGAACGAGGCTAGAAGTATCACCTCCATTGGCCATTAAATGTTTCAAATGATGCGACAAAGAAAAACGATTATAGAGTTTGGTGAGGTTGTCTCGTTTGGTTTGCTCGCTTAGCTGGTTAAGCAAAGTATCGGTTTGTTCAACCAGCCACTTAGCACGCAATTGGTGAATAATTATTTTAGAGAACAGTTTATGGTAATGAATGATGGGTTGAGGGTCGCCGACTGGAGTTTTAAATGTGGATATGAGAATGCCCAGCGTTTTTCCTTGTTGGTTTTTTAATGGGTAACCTAAATAAGATTCAAGCTGGAGATCGACTAGAAAAGGATCCTGAGGGAAGTGGTTGTACGCTTTTTCAGGGTAGAAACAGAATTCTTTGTCGGCTTTCGTTGCTTGTTCACAAGGCGTGTTTTTAATGTCGTACTCTAAATCGCCCATGAGATCGCCTTCTTGAACATACGCCAAGGTTGAGGCAACGCGATTGAGTTCGTTCAATTCGACGACACAAGTACAAAACGAGTTTAGCTTTTTGTGGAGCAACATACATGTTTGCTCTAAAAGCTCATTTCCATCGAGTAAGAGTATGGTATTGATGTCACTCATACTGATGGTTGTATCATTGAAGTCCATTCTTTCCATGATCTGTCAAAACCCAGCATTGACGTGATTACTTATTCATCTGACATGAACATGCAAACCGCACGTTATTTTATAAAATGTGAATATAAAATTCTTATAGAACAGAAGTATAAGATGGAAAAAGTGGCACGAGTAAAAAAAATCCCGATCTGACTCTTTATTGAGAATATTATGAAATAGCGGTCATAAATGACCGCTATGAGTAGAAGGAAAGGTTCTAGAAAAAGCCAAGTGGATTTACGCTGTAGCTCACCAGCATGTTTTTTGTGTTTTGATAATGATCGAGCATCATTTTGTGGGTTTCCCGACCAATGCCCGACTTTTTGTAACCGCCAAACGCTGCGTGAGCAGGGTACGCGTGATAGCAGTTAATCCAGATACGACCTGCTTCAATGTTTCTCCCCATTCGATAGGCCAAGTTGGTGTCACGCGTCCAAACTCCGGCACCTAGCCCGTATTCGGTGTCATTAGCGATGGCCAGTGCTTCTTCTTCGTCTTTGAAGGTCGTGATGGCGATGACGGGACCAAAAATCTCTTCTTGGAACACGCGCATTTTATTGTTGCCTTTCAGCATAGTGGGCGTGATGTAGTATCCGCTTTCTAAGTCACCATCTTGGGATAAACTCTTACCGCCAATTAGGACTTCTGCCCCTTCTTGCTTTCCTATCTCCATGTACTTTAAGATTTTTTCAAACTGCTCGAGTGATGCTTGAGCGCCCACTTGGGTGTCGGTATCAAGGGGGTTTCCTTGCTTAATCGTTTTGGCGCGTTTTGTGGCTTTTTCGATGAACTTGTCGTAAATGGATTCGTGAATCAGTACACGGGATGGGCAGGTACACACTTCTCCTTGGTTGAAGAAAGCGAGCAACATGCCTTCAACGCATTTGTCTAAATATTCGTCTTCGTAATCAAATACATCAGAAAAATAGATGTTTGGCGACTTTCCGCCTAATTCGACGGTTGAAGGAATCAAGTTATCTGCCGCGCATTTGAGAATGTGATTTCCGACTTCGGTTGAACCAGTGAACGCCAGTTTGGCGATACGGTTGCTGGTGGCGAGGGCTTGACCTGCCTCTGATCCAAACCCGTTTACTACGTTGATCACACCTGGTGGAATCAAATCGCCAATCACTTCCATTAAAAGCAATATTGATGTGGGTGTTTGCTCGGCGGGTTTAAGCACAACACAACAACCAGCGGCCATTGCAGGTGCCAACTTCCAAGCAGCCATGAGCATAGGAAAGTTCCACGGAATAATTTGCCCTACCACACCAATAGGTTCTGGAAAGTGGTAACTTGCGGTGTCTTTATCTAACTCAGCTGACGTTCCTTCTTGCGCACGAATGCACCCTGCAAAGTAGCGGAAGTGGTCGACGACTAAAGGTAAGTCAGCATTTAAAGTTTCCCGCACGGGTTTGCCATTTTCCCATGTTTCTGCGACGGCTAATGCTTCTAGGTTTTCTTCAATACGATCGGCAATCTTCAGCAAAATATTGGATCGTTCCGTCACACTCGTATTTGCCCACTGCGCGCGGACTTGGTGCGCAGCATCTAACGCTAATTCTATGTCTTCAGCGGTTGAGCGTGCGACCTGACAGTAGGGCTTCCCGTTTACTGGGGAAATATTATCGAAGTATTCGTTCTGAGTGGGTTTGATCCACTTTCCACCGATGTAGTTGTCGTACTGTGCTTTAAATTGGACCACCGATCCTTCTTTTCCGGGTTGAGCGTAGATCATTGTTCTATTCCTTTTTATTGGGTTTAACTCAGCATTAAGTTGATACAAGACGAACGTATCTTGGTCTTTCAATCGCAAGCTTTACGCCAATCTAGAAAAGTTTGTTGTTAATGAAATGTAACGTTATGATTGTTAAGTGGTTAACATTTAGGCGTGGGCAAGCAGCAAATAAAGGTTCCCTCCCGACGTATTGCTGAATTGTCACACTTTGGAACACAGGGTCTGTCTCAATATGGAGCAGTTGTCATGCTCGACTCTTTAAAAAATATTCCTAGTTCAAACTGGTTGGTGGAATCATGGAAGCGAAGTGAATCTGCTGGTCTTGTTACAACCAAAAAACCTCAGCATATCCGATTGGATGGTGCGCAGTTATCAGATAAAAAATACCGTGCTAGGCAGTTAATCAATGCGGTTGAGGCAGTCGCGTATCCATTATTTCAGCAAGTGTTTCAGGGCACGGATAGCCGCCTAATTTTGACCGACCAAGAAGGCGTGATTGTCGGGTCTTGGGGGCAAATGAGTTTTCAAGACAGGCTACACAACATTGCGCTGGAATTGGGAGTCTGTTGGCAGGAGCGCCTAAAAGGCACGAACGCCATTGGTACAGCCATTACTGAAAACCGAACCATTTCTGTGATTGGTGGCGAGCACTTTATACGCCAGCATCGTTTTATTAGCTGTACGGCAACCCCTATTTTATCAGGGGCTGGTGAGGTACTTGGGGTGCTGGATATCACCAGTGAACAAGCCGTACACGGGCAAGATACTCAGGTTTTACTGCGTAATATGGGGCAATTGGCTGAGAATTGGTTGCTGAACAATATGCAAGATTCCCGTATCCGGCTAGAGTTTGCGATGAGTGAATCTTTATTGAATACGGGTTGGCAAGGTGTTGTTATCGCAGACGATAGCGGGAAAGTGATTGCTCACAATCAGTTTGCAAGCCGCATGCTGCAATCTGATGAGATCGTCGGGTTACCGCTGGAACGTTTGTTAAATAGTGAGGCGTTCTCAGATGATGTGAACCCTATGGTTTTTCGCACGGAGAGCATCACACCTAATGCCGTACCTTTCAAGGCATTCGGGTCTCAAGTCGTCGATTCAAAGCCTTCTGCGTCTAGCCTTAAATCATTTAGTGTAAATAGCGCTACTAGCCAAAAGAAACCAGGCTTTCATTTGCACTTTGGCGACGATGCCATGGCAAAGGTTTGGCAACAGGCGAGTAAGCTCATAGATAAAGACATCAGTCTTCTTATCCACGGTGAAACGGGGACAGGTAAAGGTGAATTGGTTAAGGCGCTTCATCAACACAGCTTCCGATCCCATCAACCGTTGGTGGCTGTGAATTGCGGTGCGATACCCAATGAATTAATCGAATCCGAGTTATTTGGATATGAAGCTGGTGCGTTTACCGGATCAAACCCCAAAGGGGCGATGGGCAAGGTGAGAGCGGCTGACAGGGGCATACTGTTTTTAGATGAAATTGCGGACATGTCACTGGGTGCTCAGTGTCGGCTTTTACACGTTTTACAGGACAGTGAAGTGATGCCCGTTGGTGCGACAAAAGCCGTACCTGTCGATGTTCGAATTGTAGCTGCCACTCACAAAGACTTACCTGCCATGATTTCGAAAGGTGAATTTCGACAAGATCTTTACTATCGGTTGAATGGGCTCATCCTCAATATTCCACCATTGCGAAACAGACAAGACAGAACCGAATTAATACAGCGTATTCACCAAAACTATTCTGAAGGTGAGCAAGTATTGTCTGCTGAGTTACTGGCGTTTTTGGACGGTTATTCTTGGCCGGGTAATTTACGTGAGTTAGACAATGTGTTGAAAGTCGCAACCTTGCTTTCAGAGGAAGCAGCTGAGTTGCGGGTGTCCCATTTGCCTGAACATATCGTTAACGCGCATAACTCGATCAAAACAGACGCGCATTCTAATCCAGAAGGAACACTGAGCGAGCTTGCCGATGCCAAGCTCTTGAGTGTGTATGCCGAGCAAGGTGAGAACGTGAGTCGGACGGCGAAAAAACTCGGTATCAGCCGACAAACGTTATATCGAAAACTCAAGCGATTGGGTTATGAATAGTGACCAGTTTGCTAACAACGATCAGTCTTTCTGTTAATTAGCCACTTTCTGATACTTCGCTGCTTTCTGATAACCGTTAGTGCCCTTTCTCCTGTTCGAGTCTTTGCTTTAGGTGCTGAATAAAAAGCTGCGTGCGAGTGTGTTCGTAATCGAGTTTTGGGTAGTACGCATATATAGTGGTGGTTTCTGTTTTTAGACCAGGCAGCACTTGCACTACTTCACCAGAATCCAGCATATCGCGAATCATCATTTTACTGGAAATTAGGATCCCCATACCCACTTTCACGGCGTGGTATAAGGCTTCAGGATTGGTTGTGGCGAAATTACCCTTGAAGGTGACTTTCTTCTTATTCTCAAAGAAAAACTCTCGCTCCAATTGCTCTCCCCAGATCAGCATATTGTGGTCTTTTAAATCCTCGACATGTTCTGGCGTGCCAAATTGCTCCAAGTAATGGGGAGAGGCAAAGAACTCAAATGGATATTCAAATAATGGGGTGGCAATGAAGCTGAGTGAGTTCATTTGCTCAAGCTCTCGGCTTATATATACATCGAGATCCAGTTCGGGTAACTGACCGGGTACAGTTGTGGTCAGTTGTACTTTGATGTCTGGGTACTTGGTGAGAAAGTCATCCAAATATCGAACAATAAATCGCGACCCTACTGCAACGGTTGCCCCAATTTTTAAACGGCCAACCGGAGCCTGTGTAACGGAACGGGTTTCATCAACAATGGATTGCCATTGTTCCATTTGGGACACCGAGCGTTCAAAAAATAGCGCTCCTGCTTCCGTTAAACTGATGGATCGCGTGGTGCGCTTGAGCAGTTGTGCACCAACACGGTCTTCAAGCCATAGTACGCGCTTACTAATGGCTGAGCTGGTGGTATTTAAACGCCTCGCAGCACCATTAAAACTGCCTTCTTCGACGACTCTTATGTAGCTTTTTACACATTGCATCCAGTCCATAGCTCATCCATATTAATTCCTGATAGGACGTAATCACTTTCCTAGATACCTGATTATCATTCATTGATAACAAAGTAAACTGTTTATGTTTTCACCTCCGATCCCTAATTGGATAAAAAATTGCCTTTGGATACTTTTAAATTGTCCAGATCTATTCGCCTAGAGCGATTCACTTAGATCTATCCAGCAAGAAGCATCTATTTAGGTCAGTCCACCGAGAGTTATTTAACGAGGGTAACTCGCGCGACGTTTATACGAATATCTAAAACCAGTGCGGGTATCCAAAATCAAAGCGAGTAATCAAAATATAATGAGACAAGAGACGTTCAGTAAACTCCCACTTATGCTTGCGATGATGGTGATCGCAACAGGTCAGGTTGGTGTCAGTATCTACTTGCCAGCACTGCCAGAGATGAGCCAGCAATTTGCAGATTCGCCACTCGATATCCAATGGTTGGTGACGATCTATATGGTTGGTCTTGGTGCGGCGCAATTGGTGTATGGCCCTGTGGCTGACTCATTGGGAAGACGTCCTATTTTTATATTTGGTCAGGGTTTATATCTTGTAGGCACGGTGATCTGCGTGTTCTTGCAGCACGATTTAAGCTGGATTGTATTTGGACGTTTGTTACAAGGGCTTGGAGCAGGCAGTACAGCAGTGATTGCAAACAGCATTCTCAGAGACTGCTACAGCGGTAATCGACTCGCCAAAGCACTTTCTTATGTCTCCATAATGGCGTCCGTTATGCCAATGGTGTCACCGGTCTTAGGTGGGTGGTTAACGTGGCAGTTTGGTTGGGATTCGGTCTTCATATTTGTTTTTATCTACGTCGCGTTTATATACATAACGGGGCTTTTGATATTGCCAGAGACACTGCCTTACCCTCCCAAAATGCCCCAGCTGTATACGGCGTTTAAATCGTACGCAGAACTCATTAAAACCCCACAAGTCCTAGCAACCACGACTTACGGGTGGGTTAACTTCTTAATGATCATGATGTCGTTATCGGTTATGCCTTACTTAGTGCAAGAGCAATTATCAATCAGCGCGGCGCATTATGGTGTCATTATGATTGTGCCATCTTTTGGGTTGATGATTGGTAGTGTATTGCAAAACATGCTTAACCGACGATTAGAACCCAAGTCCTTGCTAGGAACAGGCTTGGTGATGGCATTGGGCGCGGCTTTATGGATGTATTTTGCACCTGTGAGTGTCTTTCATTTAGTGGGGGCGTTAACTGGGTTGGCGATTGCTCAAGGGTTGATGTTCCCGGTCATCAGCCGAATGCTACTAGAGCCTCAAAAAGATAAAGCAGGTACTGTCACGGCATTGTCTGGATCGCTACAAATGTTGATTACAGGAGTGTTTGGTGGTGTCGTTGCATCAATGATTACGTCTAAAGAACTACTTGGCGCATTTTTGTTGGTGGGGACGCTGAGTTTATTGGTGCTCTATGTATTGCAATTGCGATGTAAGCACTTATACCCAAGTAACCTCAAGATGCAGGATTCATCTTGAGGTTACTTGGGTATATATCTAGAAATAACGACAAACAAGGTATTATCCAGCCAGCTCATATTTATATAATTAACACTAATTCATCTCTGTTTTATAACTGTCATTAATCTGCACATACAAGTGGTGTAATTCTGTGATGTAACACTGGCTGTGATGTTGTGCCAAAAATTTGCTTTGAATCGCGAATTATTCAATTCATCGACCGAAAAACGTGGATTTAGTAACATGTCGCTGTCCGCTGTATTGCATAAGAATTGCCCTCTAGTTAACGTTGGGTATAAACATAATAAAATACGGCTAGCTGGGTGACATTTTGGATAAACACGCATTATTGAGAGTTGTCTCTTCAGCTCGCGATCATAAAGTGATCGCAGAAGAACTATTCAATTTTCTATCCGAACATTTCTCTCCCCATGCGATGTATTTTGTTCAAGCTCCTTCTACCGACCATCACCCCAAACCTGGGTTTTCAAAAGGAGAGTTTGTTGCCCCTTCAAGCTTTCCGTCTACGTTTTGGGCATGGGCAGCTCAATTTGATACATCCGATGGCTTAATACCTTTAGAAATTAATACGTGCTCGTGGAATTACAAAGAAACACTGAATGGAGAGTGTTTCTTGATGATGTTTGATAATCATCCCGAGTGGCGCACTTACCTGTTTGTTGAAGCGGTCGACCCAGAAAAATACCAAACCAATACCACCAAAGAATTTTTAGATATTTTGAACATTACTGCCGCTCGTTGGCAGTGTTTAAGAGCAGAGCGAAACGCATCACTGGAATTTAAGAACCGTGACATGCGTGAAGCAAAATACCTAGACGAGATTCGCCAGCGTGAAACCTTCATCCAAAAGATGAAATTGGTGCAGCAAGTCGCGTTAGAGCTTTCCAACCCCGCCTCTCTGGACGACTTATATAAAGGGGCTGTTGAAGCCATTCGAGACCGCTTGGGGTTTGATCGCAGTGTGTTTATGCTTCTTGATATGAAAAAGCGCTGTTTTACCAGCACTTATGGCACCACCGAGCAAGGCGAAACGCAAGAAGAGCACCAATCTGTATACGATCTCCATCAGCTTGAAGATGACTATATCGAGGCCTTACACAACCATGAAACGTCGTTGGTGATAATGGAAAATGCACCACTTTATACGACGGGAAGTGTGGTCGGGCAGGGGTGGAATGGGATGCTCATATTAAGAGATGAAAATGAGCCGGTTGGCTGGATAGCAATTGACAACTATATTCATCGCGAACCCATTACCGCCTATCAAAAAGAGATGCTGAAGTCCTTTGGTTCTCTGCTTTCTCAGATCTACATTCGTAAGAAACAAGAACAGAATATTCGGTTACTTCACTCCAGTATGGTGGCGTTATCTCGATGCACTACCGTAAATGAGGTGTGTAAATCTGCAGTAGACTTTGCCATCAACAACCTTGGGATTGATCGGATGGCGGTTTTTTTGACCGACCCAGAGCTTACTCATCTTCGGGGTACATGGGGAACCGACATCCAAGGAAATGTAGTGGATGAAAGCTACTACGAAACCAAAATGCAGCGCGACAGACCCCTAGTCTCGACGGCAATCAACAAGCCTAATGCGCTTTCACTTGAAGAATCTGTCCCCATTTACCACGATAAGCGAATTGTCGGTTTTGGTTGGACAGCCATGACCATGCTAAAAAGCAGCTCAGAAGGACCCATTGCGTTTCTTGCTGCCGATAATCTGCTAACCCGCAAACCCATGACAAGCCAACTTCAAGAAATGATGTTGTTGTTTGCCTCTAACCTCGCTGAAGTTTTGCAACGCACTCGAGCGCAAGAAGCCATTCGAACGTTGAACGAAAATCTAGAGCAGCAAGTGCGAAACCGAACTCTAGAGCTAGAACTTGCAAACCAGCAGCTTGAAGCCCTGTCGAGCATAGACCCACTCACACGTCTTGGGAACCGACGGCAATTGAGTAAACACATGGACGATATTGCCACTCACAAATCCGGCTCACCACAAAATATCGGTTTAATATTGCTCGATATTGATCATTTTGGCTTGTTTAATCAGGAGTACGGGCATTTGGAAGGGGATATTGCCCTTATTCGACTTGGGAACATCCTAAGTAATTTTTGTGACAGCAATGACGAGACGTTTTGTCGTATTGGCGGTGAAGAGTTTGCCTTGCTGCTTTCGGACACTACCGAGAGCAAAACACGCAAAATAGCCGAGAAAATTCGAAAATGCATTGAGACAGACGGCATCCCACATGCGAAAAACGACAGCTCATCCGTATTAACGGTTTCAATCGGTTATTTAACTGAGTCGGTTTTGCCATCCAAGTTCGACTTCGACTCTATGTATTCCAAAGCCGATAAAGCTCTGTATCAAGCGAAAGATCTAGGGAGAAACCGCATAGTGAATGCTTCGGATGTTGCCATTGTGATTTAGTCTCTATCCATCACCGATTGCGCCCTTGTTTTATTTGCATCGACTTATTATTCACAACATTCAAGCGTATAAACGATAAAAGCCCCAACCTCTTCCAAGGATGGGGCTTTTTATTACCTGAAATCAGGCTCCGTTAGGTATCAATCACGTACAAACGCGTCTGTTAATCTTTGCGACGTGTACGTACTGTTCTAGAGGCACCCATCACCAATAGAGCCAACATGCCAAATAAACTCACAGAACCACCAGATGACGAGGTGGATGGAGGAGTAGTCGTAATTGTAACTTTGGGTTGTACAGTCACAGTAATCTCACCCGTTGCGGACCCGCCTTTGCCATCAGACGCTTTATAGGTGAACGTTTCCACCCATTGCGCTGCGCCAGAAGTACCAGATGCCGTATACGTGATCTCATTACCTTGAATTGACGTACTGCCTCGTTTAGGAAGTGATGTAACCGTTAAGCTTAGCGTATCGCCATCGGCATCGGTGTCGTTATCAAGTGGTTTAATAACGACTTTATCGCCGAATGTAACGGTAACAGCATCGTCTTGAGTCACCGGAACTTTATTACTTGCTTGAATGTTAAAAGTAACCGTATCCGTCGATTGAGCCCCTGCTTCATCGGTAACGGTAAGCGTCACATCTAATCTTTTACTTTCACTTAAATGCGGTATACGAACTGTTAGTTGAGAAGAGTGTTCACCAAATAATAGATAATCTTCGGACGTACTCCAAAGGTATTTTAGATTTGATGTTTCAACGTCGGAACTTTCAGTACCAGATATTGTGATAGATTGACCTGCAGAGATGATAGCTGAACGAGCTGAAATAACCGCCGTAGGCACGTCATTTACCGGGTTTACTGTGACATCAACAGTGGCAATGTTTGACGTCAACCCTTCCGTTGTCTTCAATCGATAGGTAAATGAGTCGTTACCATGGAAGTTGGTGTTTGGTATGTAGTTAGCAACAGTTGATTGAGTATAAGCGTATCCGTGAGTCGGAGGTGTGACAATTTCAACCCCCTCTATTTGCTGAGAGAAATCAACAACGTCGTTTTCTCGCAAGTAGTAAGCCACCCCTGTATCCTCGTCTACAGAGAACGCATCGTTTGTCGCTGTGAGCACCGAGCTTGTGTCGGAGCGCAACAGTGCGCCAAAGCTAAACTGAAACATTGGGTTCATAGCGAAGAGTTGGTGATTATCTTTAAAGAGTGCGTCACTTGACCACCAAGACTCCACTTCGCTGTAATTAATATAGGTTTCGAAGAATTTCCGTTCGATTTCTACGAAACCGTCGGTGAGTTCCAATAGTAGTGTGCTTTTCCCAACGGGTAGTGAAACGCTGTTTTCTAGCATAATTCTATTGCTCTCAGGAATGTATCCTTGGGACAGAAGTTGACCTTCTTCTGGAGTAACTGAGAGAACATTGTCAGCAGGTTGGTAGGGGAATAACCAGAGTTTATATTGAGTGTCTTGAATACCCGTAGGTCGAGTATAGATATGCAGGCCATCCAAAACACTTAACGAGTCTCGTGGATTAATGGCAAAGGCTGCATAATTAACACCAGTATAAGAAAGCTGCAAGTAAGCGCGCTGGAAAGAGGTTGCCCAAGCGTATTTGTTTGGCTCGTCGACCATGCGCAAGTCAAAACTTGCTCTATTTGAATTGCTTGAGATGCTAGTAAACGCAATGTCAGAGTTTATCCCGACAAAACTGGATAGAGATGGAGTTGTGGTATCCGACAAGCTACGTTTGTTTTTGCTACCAGGGAAGACGTCACCGTTATCTGCTCTCGAGCCAACACCGAGTTCATCGAGCCCATCAGCCTGCAAAATCTGAACCTGCATTGGTCCAACTTTACGCGCTTCGTTATTGATATTAACTGATGTAACAAGCAAGCCTTCACCAGGAATACCCGCATCGTAATCTTGGGCTTGTCTGTTTTCTAGGTAGACGCGGCTGCCTTTTTCTTTTAGGTAAGGGTCAACGTAAATAACAGCGGAGTCGTTCGTTGTTTGTATTTCCTGCTGACCAGACGAGTTCAAAACTCTTGGTTCGACAAACCCTGCGGCTTTTTTCGTCCATGCCAACATGTTCGAAGGTGTTTGACCAGGATATTGGTCGCCAGGCTTCATCGCCCAAGAGCCGCCACTCATTACCCCCCAATACCCAATAGAGCCTTTATCTGGGTTGTTTTTATCTGGGTACAAATCAGGTAACGCAAGCATTAAGTGTCCAAGCTCATGAACAATCACCCCTAACGTCGACTGATGGTCACCTTGATAATCGGCAAACAAGCAATACGAATTGATTTGCACGTTATCCACTGTAATTGGGCTATGGTTCCACTTATGTGGCCAAATAGCTGGGTTTTCTGGTCCGCCAGTTCGGTCGTACCCTGCAAACACAAACATGACTGAAAGTTCGGAAGGGGTGATTTTTCCGTCTAGATCTTTGTCAAAATCCGCGAAATTGACCAGTGGATCGAGTTTACTGTAAATTTCTTCAAAGACGGGTGCAAACGCATCCCAACATTGATTGATACAACTTGGGTGATCTTGAGCAAGAGTAATATCGATCACACCATCATTCACAGTGCCATCTATCTCATTAGCTGGAACCACCTCGTAATTATCCGAAGAGTTTTTGCGAAAGTAATCTTTCACGCTTTGCTGCGTTGTTGAAAACACTAGATCGGTAAAGTCGTGAGTCATGGCGACATCAGCGAAAGAAACTTGAACCACAAGCAATGATTGTTCAACTATGCCGTTTGCAGCTTGGTTGCGCTGAACCTTTTGAGGTATTGATTCAGCATAATTTGATTGCATAGTGCTTAAGTTGCCGCTTTGAGGTACAGCTGCTTTTTGAGCTTTCACCTGCATTTTAAACGCGGTAGCGGGTTCGATGATGGATACGGTAGGTGGTGTTGCTGTAGAAGAGAATATTTCGCCCGCCGAGACAAGCTTATCACTTGTTTGATTGAGCTGAGCAAAGTGCCATTTACTGTCTTGCTGAATTAAAGCATGACCACCGGACGATTCATACCAGTGAAATTCTTTCGTCCCCTTCAACCTTACATCCATCGAGCTCCCATCAGGAAGGGTGATCTGATGAACTTGAGGAGAGGGCATTACCGTCGCGAAAGACGCAAATGAACACAGCCCCAGCAAGCTAGCAAGGGCACTACGTTTAAATATTCTCATATAAAATTCCATTTTAATCATATACCTAGCGATGCGTATTTTCGTATAAAAAGACATCGACAGTCGATTTGTGATTAAAGTGTCAGTTTTTGAGACTTCTTTTATAAAACCTAGCACTTAATGGATGTGTTAATATGTAACATTTTGATTTTTAATGTTAATTTGTGGTTTTCTTAAGTCCTCTTCGATACAAGATTACCCTTTCAATGTCAGCTCTTTTTAAGTTGATTTGGCGTTTAATAATGAAGTCACTCGCATTTATAAAATCATGTAGATGTCACTAACCCCCAAAATATATAAAGTTGCACAGTTTTGAATCCCTCTCAGGGTCGCGTTTGATTTTATGATTCTGATGCATCCCTTTAAATCGTATCTCATCTTAATAAACTGAAAGACACCACTTAGAACAATACTCTTATGAAAACAATAGTGACGCTTCTAGTATTCTTGATCAGTTTCGCTGGAGCTTATTTCTTTTATTTTCAGGGCGATTTCGATCCTATTAAGACACCTTTGGATATCGACTCAATAGAGGGAACTCCTCAAAAAGAAACTGAGGTAAAAGTATTGAGTGAGGATGCAAATTTCCCAACACCAGTTATCGAACTTCAACAAACACTTTCTCATGGTATCCAACACCTAGATGCACCCGAACTGCCTTTGGTTCATGAAGACTTAAAAGAGTTCGCCGAACAAAATATGACGCAAGATATCCCTATTCCAGAAGAACTGATAAAGCTGAATCAAGAGCTTGATCGACTTCAGGCTCTTGTGGGGGCTCCCCAAAACTAGAGCAAGTAATCTGACTGAATTTAGAGCTATTTGACACCCCATTAATCTATTCCCAATTCGTAACGGATAACGAACCCTATGAATGCGAAAACTTCTATTCTTTCCAGCTTCGATCAATTAATTGGCAAACGTTTGCTATCACTACCACTGGCATTAACTTTACTTACCGTCTTTACCACTTTGAGTTCAGTAGCACAGACTGCTGTTCCTGTTATTCGAGGTGATTTTAATGTTTCTGGTGGCCAGGCGACCTATTCATTGCCAATCGATGTTGTACCCGGAAGAAATGGGCATCAGCCATCACTCGCAATAAGCTACGCCAGTGATTCCCCAAATGGGTACCTCGGAATGGGCTGGAACATATCAGGGCTCTCTGCCATTACTCGATGTGGAAAAAACTTGCATAAGGATGGGCGTTGGGGGGGCGTTCGTTTAAATAACGACGATCGTTACTGTTTAGATGGTCAAAGGTTGGTCGCGATTGAAGGGCAAGATGGTGGGGATTCAACCGAATATCGCTTAGAAAATAACGGCTATTCAAAGATTGTGTCGTTTAAAAGCAATTACAACGGTCATGGACCTTCCCATTTTAAGGTTTGGAAAAAAGACGGCTCGGTATATGAGTATGGAATGGAAAATACGGCGCAAGTTAACTTGCCTGGGCAAACTCATATTTACAAATGGGCGTTGAACAAGATTACAGATCATACCAAGAACAACCATATCACATTCAAATACGATGAAAACACGGCAGCAGGGATTCATAAGATCGATGTCATATCATACGAGGGTGGCTCAATCAAGTTTGATTATGTGGGGAGAACAGATTCAACGTCGCAGTATCTGATGGGATCAAAACTGACAATATCACAGCGATTATCAAAAATCGTGGTAAATGACCAATCTGAGCAAGCCGTCAGGAATTATATATTAGCCTACAGCGAGTCCGGTGCTACAAACCGTAGTTTGCTCTCGTCAATCCAGATGTGCACGGGTAAGGGAACCGAGTGCTCTAGCCCAGTAAGTTTTGAATGGAACTCTCACGGTAATACCGCCGTAACACGTTCGAATACAAGCTTTATTTTTCCAAAGTTTGTGGATACCGATAGAGACGGATATTTAGATAAATACGGTATTAAAAGAGGTTGGGATCAGATCGGCACGGAATATTGCGAGTTCAATAAGCCTGATTTTGTAGGTTGGACAGTTGTTGATCCTTACGGTAATGAAACAACAAAGAGCACTGGGAACTACCAACTAATTTCTGACAATGGAACGTTCAAAATAGAGGCAGAACTTGGAGAAATTAGTGGTTCAGGTAGTATTTGTGGGGGGGGCAACAACCTTAAGAAAAAAGAATTTACAGCGACAGCAAAGAAGAGGGGACCTTGTGTAAGAGGTACCTATGTTAAGGATATAAACGGGAATACAGGTACCTACTGTCGCGGAAAATTTTCTGTTGATCGTAATGGTAATGGAATTCAAACAGTAGGTAACGGAAGCTTTGTAGACAGAACGGTTAATCCATATGTTTTGGACTTTGACGGAGACGGGAAAGATGATTACATCAGTTTCGATACAAGTAATCGGAAAAAATTATACCTATTCACCTCAGGGGCTAACTATTTAAAGCGTGAAAAAACACTAAGAAATTATATTGATCATTTTCGTTTTGCCGATATAAATAATGACGGGTACCTAGACTTCATATCATTAAATTACAACTCGTTTGATATATACCTATATACAGGGACAGGCCTAGAGCATTCATACAGTCGTAGATTCAACAGACATGGTGAAATAGATCCATACTTTTTGGATTGGAACGCAGATGGTTATCCAGATTTATATTTCAGAGGCAATATTTATCGCAATAATCGAGGGGTTATAGATTTAACTGAAAACGGAAAGATAAAGCGAGGCATATCAGATTTTCATTCTGCGGTAGATATCAATTCAGATGGTAAGATAGACATACTTACAGGGGCAAAAGAGGCTGAAAAAACTATACAAATCTCGACGCCTTACGCTCTTGATAAAGTTAAAACTATCACAGAAGACGGGTTAGTTTATACGGTTAATTACAAATCAGCTTCCGATCATAGCGTTCATATCCAGAGCCCTTATTCTCATTACCCAGTCTTGAACTCCACGCCTACTCGCTACCTTGTTTCTGGCGTTACTAAGAAACCAAAAGGCTACAATTCTACAACCTATGAATACCGATACGAAGGTGCCAAATCTCACAAGAGAGGGCTGGGTTTCTTGGGGTTTGACAAGGTTACAGTGACCGAATCAGGCGATGTTATTACTAAGACGACCTCAGAATTTATGGCAGGTCGAGAAGATGCCGCTAATTTTGACTTGAGACAATCGGGCAAGCCTTCAAAAGTACTGATACAGAAAAAGAAAGGGGCATCTGGCACTTTTCATACAGCTAAGGAAACAACCTACAGCTACAGTGCAAAAAGCAAAAACGGTATTAACGGCGTTAAATATCATGAGGTTTATGCCAGCAGTGTTGTTGTAAACCATCATGACAGCGACGGCACACAGTTAAAAACGACGACCACGACTACCAAAAAAGATGAGAATGGCTTTGGTAATGTAACTGAAAGAACCACCGTTGTAGAGGGACAGGTCACCAATTCAGGTTCCTTCACCACAAAAGATGTTTTTGATTATGTTTCAAACAGTACCACCATATCCGATAGCGATTTCTGGCAAATTGGAGCCATCAAAAAGTCCACCCAGAGCATTACAGACAATACCAGTGGTGACACCAAAACCACCGTTTCAAACTTTGAATACACCACAACGGGTCTGTTAAAGAGACAAACCATTACGCCAACGGCGTACCATGCTGGTGGTGTGTCAGGGCGTAAACTGGTGACCGATTATGGCTATGATGTATACGGAAACGTCACCTCTCAAAGCGTGTCGGGTTCCGATCTCGCTAGCCGCACCACCCTCACCACGTATGATGGAAGTGGCTTATACATCGATTATGCCACTAACGCCAAAGGTCATAGGACAGAGTATACATTTGATGGGGCAGGCAGGCTGAAAGATGAAACCGCGCCGAATGGCAGAAAGGTCTCTTACCAGTACGATAAATTTGGGCGCGTGATCAAAGAAACGCATGGCAACCCCAATAACTTCGTTACCTACAACTATCTCGGCGCTGCTGGGTGTGGGTTCACCGATACCGAGACTCTTCGCTGTGTGAAAACTACATCCAACCAAGGGGGAGAAAGTTGGGTGCAGCTGGACTTCGCAGGACGTGAAGTACGTAGTGGCGTTAAGAGCTTTGATGGCAGAATCTCTTATACAGATACTCAGTGGGACAGAGACGGCAGAAAGACCAGCGTTTCACGCCCATACTTCCAGTACGATACAGTGTTCCACGTTCAGTTCGAATACGACAGCTTAAACCGCGAAATACGCAAAGAAGAACCAAGCGCCACAGGTGGCGTTACGTTATGGAAAACCGAATACAGCGGATTTAGCACCACACTTACCGATGTTCGTGGCTTCGAGCACAAAACCACCACCAACGTATTGGGCCATATCGTTAAAAAAGAAGAAGCGATTGGTAAAGCGGATTACAGCTACCAAACTTACGCCTACTTTCCCGATGGCAAACTGAAAACATCCATAGACAGCAAAGGGAATTCAACCAAAATTGAGTACGACAACTTAGGGTATCGGTCTAAACTGGACGACCCAGACTTAGGTGTATGGGCGTACAAATACAACGCTGCGGGTGAGTTACTACAAAAGAAAGACGCGAATGGCGTCATTACCACCTATAGCTACGATGCGTTAGGGCGCAAGGTGCGCCAGAAAGACGGCAGCAGCGCCGCCTCAACATGGGTTTACGATGGGCGAGGTACAGCTTCACTGGGGGCGCTGACGTCCATATCAGGTCACGGCAGCAACAGCGAGTTTTACTATCATACGAATGGTTTGCTGGCAGAAAAAGCCACGTTTGTGGATGGCGATAAGTTCAGCACACTGTATACCTATGACGTGTTTGAACGACTGAGCCGTGAAGTTCGCCCAAATGGTCAGTACGATCCGGTTAATGACGCGCCTGTTCATTTACATGATGCCTTTGATGCAGACAAATATGTAGAACCCGAATACATGTATGATGATGAAGGTCATATTATTGGGTTAGCTCCACGAGACTATACGGTTACTCTAAGCCCTAAGCGGCTCGCAATAGATTATGTATACAACCGCAACGGTTACTTAGAAAAAATTCAAAGCCCTTATACCTATGCGGATGTTGCTTTTGCGAGCCCAAGTTACCGTGAGGAAATTCAAGAACTTATCTCAGAAGCACTCAAGCTATCTCGGAAATACAGTAACTTGGCGAATCGTTACTATCAGCAATCAGGTTTTTTTGGCAATAAACACCATGAGTATATGGCTTTACAGTCGTATCGGTCTGAATGGGACACGAACTCGGCTAAGTTACTGCTTTCTGATAATCAAAAGTGGTGTGATGAATATGGCAATTGTTACCTTCGACCAGTTAATAAAAAATGGGTAATACTGCATGGAGAAGTAATTATTCCGATCGAAGTGAAAGAGTATGGTGACTTCTATGAGTTACAGGCTCAACTTACCGGAGACAATCAAGGGCAACACTATTATGCGAATAGTTTTGTCAAAACCAATCTTACTGAAGACTCTATTACACAACTCGAACTGAGTTTAAAAGGTGATTACAACGACTTACGGGGAGACCTATTTGGTGGCGGGCAAGATCCTTATCATGAAAATGGTTTACGTATCGATGTTGAGTTAAAAGAGAACTTAGACTTTACAGCTCAAGAGCTAAGCCTGGCTGCTGAAATTTCTCAGGCAAGGTATTTCCACTATCACGAAATGGCAATTCGCTTATTACAGCTTGTCGAAAAGGTTACAGAATTAGGCGATATTTACCAGAATGTACAGACTGATTCCACACGCTATCTATCACACCTAGAGACGCTAAAAACCAATTCAGAATTAGCAGAGGCGAGTAAATCCGGTGCGTACCAAATTTACTGGCAACGCCGCGAAACCGATGCGTACGGTCATACGCTGTCGGAAACGTTAGGTAATGGGTTAGTTAATACCTACTACCACAGTGCATCCACGGGTAAACCCATGATTATGACTACCCATAAGCAGGGGGAAGTCTTCAGCCATCAATACAAAGACTTAACCGGTAAAAAGCACGGATTTGTTGGGCTAATAGATGCCACTCGTTGGTTAGAATATAAGTACGACGACCACAACAACGTGACCCAACGTTACGACCAATCGTTAGGCATTCGCGATTACTACACCTACGATGGGCTGGATCGCGTTAAAACCAACAACATCGTCTTCGATAACGGCAGCAACCACGCAAACGTCACTAAAAATAGTGCGTTCAGCTACGATTCCATTGGTAATATCCTAAGCAAAACAGGGGTATCGGGCACCTATGAATACAGCAACATTGGAGCAGGACCACACGCCGTAACCAAGGCAAATGGGCTAAAGTACCAATACGACGCTGTCGGCAACATGGTGAGCGCCAAACGCAGTAACAACAGCACCGAGCGCACACTAAGCTGGACGGCATTCAACAAGCCAAGTGAAATTACCCGTAACGGTAAAACCGTTTCGTTCAGCTACGATGCCAACCACAACCGTTATAAAAAGGTGTCTGGTTCTCAAACAACAATCTACATAGACAAAACTTACGAACGTGTAACAGATGTCGGCACAGATAAAGTTCAGCATCAGCACTTTGTGTACGCCGAAGGAAAATTGATTGCCTTAAACACTCAAACAGAAAATACCAATGGTGCGATAGTCGATAAACAAGTACGATTCTTGCACTACGATGCGCTAAATTCCGTGGACATGGTTACAGACTTATACGGTTACGTAGTCGACCGCCGCAGTTACGATGCCTTTGGTAAGCAGCGTGATGTGGTATGGCAGTTAGCTCAACGGGAAGATAAACACCGCTACGTCAATCAACTGGTGCTCACCAACCGAGGCTACACCGGGCACGAGGAAATCGAAGAAGTTGGGCTGATCCATATGAACGGGCGGGTCTACGACCAAACCCTAGGGCGGTTTGTGAGTGCGGATCCGATCATTCAGGCTCCGTATGTTACGAATAGCTTTAACCGTTATGCGTATGTGATGAATAATCCGTTGAAATATACCGATCCGACTGGTCATTATTGGGAAGATGAAAGTGGTCACGGTGCTACTGGCGAATGTTTGGTTGATGGAACGTCGTATGATGGAATAGATGGCGGTTCTTCACGCTGGGATACAGAAAGCCATAACAAAAGGAATCGTGATAGAGAGCCAAGCACATATCACAAACTTGAACCTGCAATGACACCTATTCAAAAAAGGATGGCGGCAGAATACCAAGCTTCAATCGACTATTTAGTTAATCCTACTTTGAGACAATCACATCATCAGTGGCGTATTGCAAAGCCTATAACTGAGATAAGTGTAGTATTTGTAGTTGAAAAAGGTAAGTTTGTACCAAGTAAGTATGACAAGGTTATTGATCAGTTTTTAGATTCTGGATCTACTAAAGTCATTGATGATAAAGTCTATGAGTTTGTTATTAGTCCCAAGAAAGATATAGTTCCTGATATTGAGGATATTACAAAGAGTGGAGATCAAATCCCTTGGGGATCTTGGAGCGACTATAAAAAAGTAAATGTAGATGGTCAAGATTACGCACAAGTCGGGAATAGACTTTATAGTGAGCACGCTGTAAACAGAATGCAACCAAGCAGAAGAAGGCACTCTTCAAGTGGAAAGACAGGAGGTTTGCCAGAAATATACCAAGCTGGAACACACGGAGATTTTGGTCGTGGGGTAGCTCCTAAGTTTGTTGAAGACGTTATTTCTTCAGCCAAACCTTTAGCACAGCAAAATGGCAACTTTTCTTATACATCAGGATCTCTGCAAGTTATTACAAACCCGCAAGGCGCTGTAGTGACAGTGATTACAAAATAAGAGGAATTAAATTGAAAGAGTTAACGAGAAAATTAGTTGAGTTGAAAGAACGTGCAGTTAAAGATAATTTACCTCTTGTAGATATTCAAAGAAAGCTTTCTACTTTATTACTATTAAGTGAAGATCTTGATAATAGTGAAAGAACAAGTAAAAAATTAGATAATGATTTAGAGATAGCTATTTATACTCTAAATCCATCAAATCAACTTGATGCCGCTATTGTTGTTCTAAATGAAGCAATAGAGCTTTCGAAGTAATGGTTGATTAAAAACTAAGGAAAAATAAAAAGCAATTAACAGAAATCAGATGGGCAGACACTTTTAGAAAAATCTTGAGGTGTCTTCTTACCGCTTACACTGAATTCTATTCGTATCTTCGAAACTCGGTCTTATATGTAGGGTGCTTGCCTAGAAAGAGGCAATTACCTCCTATATCTTTGATTTTTGGGTACGCGAACCCGCTAAAGTAGTTATTGGTTTAAGAGTTTTGTCTAGCTTGAAGGTAATATTAGCTATCCGGTAACCGAAAGCCAGATATTCACTTTCGGTTTAACTTCGTCATAACTTGTTTGATGGTAGCTTCGCAACCAACGACCGTACCTTTTTCCAGTTGAGTGCAAGCTTTTATCCAAGTCGCTTGGCCAATACCTAACTGGTTAATGATGGAACGAATACTTGAAAGAGTATCTTTTCTAGTGTTTTTTAAGTAACTGAATCTTCTATTTCCTTACCACTCCCTTTGTTAATCTTTCTTATGATTTAATTCTTATCTAATTTATTTTAATATCTTCATTTTCACCTATGTTATTATTGTATTTAACTTACATATTTACATTTATTTTAAAATAAAATAATTACTAATTAAATATTGTTGTTTCAATGTTTTTATTTCTGTTCTTTAAAATCTTAAACCCACCTTTAGAATCTCGAATATGAGATTTGTTGATAATGTTCACAATTGTAAATTTATGTAAATGCGTTAGGTGAACTTAGCGTGTAGCGTGATGTCGTTCCTTGGTTGGAAAGGGCGGTAGCGTGTTTGAAATATCCCTTCCTGTGGTCTTCTTCTGATTTTAAACAATAGTTAGGTAGAATAATGAACCTATTTGACAAAAATCGTCAAAAGGGCAGAGTATTTTGGCTTCTTGTATTGGTGGGCATTTCTATATTCGGTGTGGCGGTACTCTATGCCAGTAAGAATCCCTTGGTTGTCGACGTAAACTCCCCCCCTCCTACAGTAAAAAGTGAAAAGGAAAAAAATGATGCTGAGCTGATACTTAGCGACGATGTTTCTTTTCCCTCCCCAATACTCGAACTCCAACACTTAGTCGTGAATCATGAAGAAGAAATCAGCGACATACTCCCGTTGCTGAAAAGCGAATTTGAAGAATATGACACTCCCCCTCCAGAGAACATCACACGTCTAAAACAAAAAACTCTCGAACATAAAGCGCAACTCAAAACCGTCAGTGGTAATTAAATATGGGTATAAGAATAATGAATAAATGGAATTCTTTAACAATTACAGTTTATGTAGCTTTATTGTTTCTACCGCTTACTGCTTACGCAAATCAAACCAGCCCGGTATTAAGTGGTGATTTAAATGTCTCTCAAGGTCGTTTGAGTTATTCCATACCTATTTCAGTACCGGTTGGAAGAGCGGGTTTTCAGCCAACGGTTAGCTTAAATTATCGCGACTCGGGAGGCGACGGTAACCTTGGCATAGGCTGGAGCGTTAGCGGGGCGTCGTCTATTACACGTTGTGGAAAGAACCTTCGAATCGATGGTGTGAGAGGGCGCATTAATTTTGATGAGAATGATCGCTTTTGTTTAGACGGGCAGCGGCTTGTGGCTGTCGATGGCGAATATGGAAAAGATAAAACAGAATACAAACTACGAATCAACGGCTTCTCCAAAATAGTCTCATATGGCACCCAAGGCAGTGGACCTAGATATTTTAAAATTTGGTACAAAAATGGTGAGGTAAGAGAATACGGGAACACTGCGTCGTCGAAAGCAACCATTAATAATGGTGCCGATGTTTACAAATGGGCAGTCAATAAACGTACAGACAAAAGTCGTAACAATCATATTGAGTACGAGTACTTCACTGACAATCAGCACAGGATTAAAAATATCACCTACAAGGGCGGTTCGATTCAGTTTAATTATGAAACGCGACCGGATATTAAGTATCACTATTTTTATGGCGAATTGATTAAAAAGTCAGACAGGCTTCAATCTATCGAAACAAAAGTTCTTACCGACAACGTTAGCAATAAATATGAAATAACTTACGAAACTCATGGTGTGAGTGATCAAAGTTATGTTCAAGAGGTGAGGCACTGTGCATTCAACGAATTAGGGGTTGAAATCTGTGCCCAACCTGTCAGTTTTGATTGGGAAATATCGAACTTTCCTACCTACGGTTCTGTGACGGATTCCGGTTATATATCGCCACGTTTTTTTGACAGCGATAGGGATGGCGTGCAAGAAATTTACGGCGTTAAGCAAGTTAATGGACAGACAATGAATGTAAGTGGGTATGGTGCAACCCACTATAATGTAAATACTTTCACTCTTGGCGGTACAATGGATTCGCCCTCTATTGTTACTGGTACATGCTCAAACCATAGTGCCAGTTTTTACACTGATGCATCGACCGGAAATCTTGTGAATTACTGTGCAGGTTCAGGCACTAATAAAACGAAAGCTGTGGACTTAAATGGTGATGGATCTAAAGAATTGGTTACAGATGATTGGTCGTATGCTGACATAAACGGAGATGGTAAAGCCGACAAGTATAAATTTTCTTCCAGTACAAAAAGCTATGAAATCTCAGGTGGTCCCACGGGATCACTTGCCGGTACAAGTGGTTTGACCTTCTTAAGCATGAGAGACTTAAATGGTGATGGGTATTTGGATGCGGTCTTCAAAGAGCCAGCGGGCTCCTCTTACAACCTCGTTGTGTTTTTATTTAATGGTCAAAACTTCACCGCGGGATTACGTTCAGAGCATGAATCTTCACATTATTCCGATACTTCGAACTTACCTAAATTAGCAGCAGATAACTTATCCTTAACCAATATAAATAAAGACCGAAATATCGAGATAGTTAGCGGTAGGGATGTTTATTCGGTGTCAAGATTTATACCTGAATATAATAAATTCACCATTCAAAAAATAGGTACTGTAGATAATGGTTTGAGCTACATCCGAGACCTAAATGGCGACGGATGGGGTGATCAAGTCATTAAGCCATCCAGCGGGAATGTACAACTTAAGTACTCAGGTTTAAGCGAATCAAATAAGATTACAAGCATTATTGAGTATGAGAAAGAGTATCAAGTTGAATTTTCACGTAACACAAATTTGCGTATTGCTGAAAAGTTTGACTGGCCAGTTGTCGACTATCGACCCAGCCAATCCATCGTAACTGCTGTTGTTACAAAGAGAAAAGGTTACCCAAACGCAGACATTTCTGAAAACTACACCTACGAAAATCCACTACGTCACATGAGTGGTCACGGATTTTTAGGGTTTGAAAAAATCACTCGCAGTCGTGGAATTGGTGATAATCGCACTGAAGTAGTTACCAGTTATTATCAAGAAGACCCTCCATCACTCTTGTTATCTCGGAAGCCAAAGAACGTTCAGGTGTTTAAACTGGAGCCCTATGAAACTAATCGACTTAAGCGTAAAGTGAGCGAAACCACATACACTTACGAATCTACCACCTCTCTCTCCGCCGATTCAGTGTCGTACAGTCGAGTATTTGTAAAAGAATCGAATAAAAAAGAGTATTCGATACAAAAAGACCTATCACAAGTCATTGCTAAAAACCCTGTAATTGCCAGACCCAATCCATTTTTTAGGTATGAAGCGCTTTACTACTATTTTCCAGAAGATAGAGAAAAATCTTCGAAAACCACTACATTTTCTTACGATAACTTTGGTCGAATCCAAAATAAAACCGAAACACTTACTAGCTCCAATTTCCCTGACCAATCAATCGTTACAACACTAAGCAATACTTATCTATCGTCTGGGTATTATAAAAATGTCGTGAGTTATCAAAGCTCAGAGTCGCTTGCCAGTTCAAACCCGCAACTGGATACCAAGCTTAAAAGTTATCCAAATGGCTTTAGCGCCAAGTGTGCCGCAAACGGTGATGTGTATTTCAAACCAAACTCAAAATTTGTGCTTATCCATAGTGACATTGATATCCCACTGATAATTGAACAATACGATGATTACTATAAATACACCAAGAATGATGCCACTAACAGCACTGATGGGTTAGTCAGAGTTTTAGGTGCCATTAGTGAAATATCATCTTCCGATTATGCTCAAGCTTCTGCGACTTCATGTGCTTCATTGCAATACACGGACTTTAATGAAAATGGTCAGTTTGCATTAGTAACTGAAACCACCACCCGTTCACGCTACCAAACAGAAGTAGGCGAGAATTACTGGAAAATCGGTGCGCCAAAAACCTCCATAAGCCAAACTACAAAAGTCAATGGTGAAAAAGCGACATCGTCTGAAACGTTCTCCTATAACTCAAAAGGATACTTAACGTCTTCTGTATCAACCCCAAGTTTTGACGGAGCCGTAGGTGAAGCGAAAACCTTTACGCAGCGTTATGGTTACGACTCCTATGGAAACGTCATTTCTGAAACGGAGGAAGGCACTGGCGTTAGCGCGCGAACCACTAAAACTGTTTACGACAGTAATGGCTTGTTTCCCAATTACACACTTAATGCCAAAAATCATAAAACGGATTTTACCTATGGTCCATTAGGACGGGTAACTGAGGTAAGTAACCACTCAGGAAGCCGTAGAACTAGGTATGGCTACGATGGCTTTGGTCGAGTTGTTTATGAACAATCCCCAGGTTTGAACAACACAGCTACCACTCAGTATGTGTTTGCTCCAAATAGCTTGTGCGGATCAAGCCCAAGAAGTGAAACCGTCAGTTGCTCAATACGCACGTCAAGGGCGGGGGAATATCAAGTCAGCCAATTCGACTATGCAGGGCGAACACTCAGAGCTAGCCACAAATCCTTTGACGGTCGAATGGTGCACGTCGATTCATTCTGGGACAACCTAGGAAGAAAAATTGCAGGTACCAAACCTTACTTCGAAGGGCAAACCAATCCGCCACAAGTAACCTTTAAATACGACGTATTGGATCGTGGGATTCAGCGAAGTGAGCCTGATGCAAATGGAAACCGCGCACTCTTTAAAACCGAATATCACCCGTATTCAGTAGTCACAACCGATGCCAAGAACATTGAAAGAACCACCAAGTATGGCTTAGATGGCGGAATCGTTGAAAAAAATGAGCCACTCAATGCCACTCAAATTTACCAGTATTACGCGAACGGTAAATTGAAATCGACGTCTGCGATCTCTGCCGGTAAGGCGCCAATCACAACAGAGTTGCACTACGATAACTTGG
The DNA here is from genome assembly GCF_019977755.1 of Vibrio penaeicida. Taxonomy (NCBI): domain Bacteria; kingdom Pseudomonadati; phylum Pseudomonadota; class Gammaproteobacteria; order Vibrionales; family Vibrionaceae; genus Vibrio; species Vibrio penaeicida. The sequence goes on from NZ_AP025145.1 coordinate 129,021, forward strand.
GGTACAAACAAAAAATGTCCGATCCAGATATGGGCACTTGGACATACAACTACAACGCATTGGGTGAATTGACTTATCAAAAAGACGCCAATGCCATCGTCACTCAATACCAGTACGATGCTTTAGGGCGAAAAGTCAAAGAATGGTCGACCACTGGCAACCAAGTACAAACGTCCTCTTGGTCTTACGACGCTCGAGTGAAGGGGCAAATCGACTACTTTGAAAACGAAGGGAGCCGAACAGAGTTTTACTACAGCAGCAGTGAATTGCTGGCAGAAAAGGTTCAAATTGTCGATGGTGAGCAGTTCTTCACCCGTTACCAATACGATCAATTTGAACGGTTAATGGGCGAAACTCGCCCCAACGGTGAGGTGGCTACCACCATACTGCCATCGGAAGAAACGCTGAAATTAGAATACGTGTATAACGAGCTAGGGTATTTGGCTGCAGTAAGAAGCCCTAAAACCAACGCGGATGATGTTTTTACCAGCGAGAAATTCCTAACTGATGTCAAGAAGTTACTTGATCTTGCCATTGCGCAGGCTGATAAGTATCTGAGTAAAGCAGAACGGTACGCCAATCAAACCCGCTTTTATGAAACTAAAGCGCAGGAATATAGAGCCAAAACCATCAATGTACATAGCCTAGACACTGAATCATTGCGGTTAGTTGGCAATAATAAACGTTTTAAGCAATGGTGTGATTCCAACGGAGTGTGTTATCTGATTCCAGCAACGTGGGTGATATTACACGATGATGTCGCAATCCCGCTTGATGTGAAACTAGATGGTTTGTTCCGCTTAAACTCAGAACATGTGAATTCAATTCCGGGAGAGCGCCAGTACAACGCGCAACTGCTTGCGGTTTCAGGTATCGATGTAAACTCGGCTGAGTTTACTCAGCAGCATGACTTTGTTCTAAAAGATATGAATGGTGACGGCATTGATGAACTCATTAGTCGAGACAGTATCTATCTGAAAGCAGACTCCACCACGCAAGCCGAGTTGTACTATACAGCAGACGATTTGCAATACGCGGCCGATACTGCCAATACCCAATACAAACATTACACGAAGTTGGCAGACAGATTGTTAAACCTAGTGGATAAGGTCGCCGAGCTTAGTGGTGTGTATTGCCTGCGTGCCAATGATCTTGCAGGCGGTCTAAATGATCGTACCTCTGGTACTCGATCTTCATGTGGAAATAAGGGCGGAGTGAGCCAAGCGGATCATTTAAACACCATCCTAACCAATGCTGAATTGGCGGCAACAGGGAGTGATTCTGCTTACGTGTACTACTGGCAACGTCGTGATACTGATGCCTACGATCACACTCTTTCAGAAACACTGGGTAACGGGTTAGTGAACACCTACCTTCACGATGCCAATACCGGTAGATCCAAATGGATAGCGACGCATAAAGGGTTCGATGTGTACGACGATTCAGCCTATGGCGGTACGAGAAGTGTCGGTCGTAATATCAGGCAGTTGGAATACCATTACGACAAGCACAACAATGTTACCTATAGGCGTGACAGTGAGCTAGGGATCACCGATCGCTACAGCTACGACGAGTTGGACAGAGTCATCAGCAACAGGATTGCCCTCGATTCGCCAATAAGACACATCGCAGGAAACCCCGATCTACAACCTTTGTATGAGTACCGCTACGATTCAACGGGCAATTTAATCACCAAATCAGATAGTGGTTCGGGTAAATATCAATATAACTCGTCGAAAGCGCATGCTGTGACGGAGGCGAATGGGCTTCTTTTTGAATATGACGCCGTCGGCAATATGGTGAATGCAAGGCAAGCAAAAGAAACATCGCCAAATGTTTTCGAAAGGAAAATTGATTGGAACGCGTTTAATAAGCTCACATCCATTACACGTAATGGCGCAACGGTTCAATTTAGGTACGACGCCAACCATAGTCGATTCTTAAAAGTATCGGGTACCCAAACCACCGTTTACGTAGATAAAAGCTATGAAAGGGTGACCGACAGTGCAGATAACTCTGTTCAGTTTAACCACTTCATTTACGCCGACGGCAAGTTGGTGGCGCTCAATACTCAAAAGGTAGACGGGGAAGGCAAGCTTAAAGAAAAGGATACTCGATACCTACACTACGACGCGCTGAATTCAGTGGATATGATCACCGATGGCTACGGAAGAGTGGTGGAACGCCGAAGCTACAGCGTCTGGGGTAAACAAAGATCGGTAATTTGGCGTGAAGATTCTATAGTTCAGCTCCCAATTACCAACCGTGGTTACACAGGGCATGAAGAAATCACGGAGATAGGTCTTGTTCATATGAATGGACGGGTTTACGACGAATCTTTAGGGCGTTTTTTAAGTGCAGATCCGTATATCCAAGCACCTTTCCTAACCAATAGCTTTAATCGCTATAGTTATGTGAACAATAATCCTTTGAAATACCAAGATCCAACGGGTTATTGGTGGTGGGATGACGATGACGATGACGATGATAATAGTGACAATAATGTTGAACAAACTGACAGCGTGTTTGTAGACGAAACTATTGTAGAGCACGATGTGATTAACGATACAACCCACACGGTAACAATACCAGTGTGGAACGATAGTGATGATAGCAATCATTCGAATACTTGGGTTCAAGACAACGACAACGACAACGACAACGATACGTCACCGACACCGACACCGACACCGACACCGACACCGACACCGACACCGACACCACCAGTGGATCCGGATTTGAATTTGGAGCCGAAAAAGTCATCGGGATGGTTTAGCGATCTAGAAAGCATATTGGATACGGTTAATGAATCGTTGGATTATGCTGGTCAAATTCCAGGGCTGGGAATCGTTGCGGATTTGGCAAATGCAGGGATATACGCGGCTCGAGGGCAATACGGTAATGCCGCCATATCTGCTGCTGGGGCAATTCCCGGAGTAGGTAATGCTGCGACGGGGGCTCGTATAGCAAATCGAATTGCCAAACGAGTGGCAGGAGCCTGTTCTTTTGTCGCAGGTACGGTGATTGCGACTTCGGTAGGCGCAACGCCAATAGAGGATATTAAAGTTGGCGACAATGTAACCGCACGGCCAGATACCGCAGAGCAAGTGGTTGATGAAAAATCAGTTAATGCGGTGTTCCAAGAAGATCATCCATTTGTTCTAACACTAGAAGTCAGCGGACCAGATGGCAGTGAAGTGATTACCACTACGCCTGAACATCCATTCTATGTGGATGGAAAAGGCTGGGTTGATGCTGCTGCACTTCAACCGGGTTACGCATTGACTACAATTAACGGCGAGCCTGTAATACTTGAAGATATTCAAGTCGATAATACCCCTACCGTTGCCTACAATTTCGAGGTAGACGATTATCACACTTATGCCGTTGGTGAAAATCAGGTATGGGTGCATAATGTTTGTGATATTACGAAGGGCGCAGGGGCGGTAAAACAAGGCATTTATGAATTTACGGATACAGCAGGAAAAAAATATGTTGGTCAGTCAGTTAATATACCCAGCCGCCTTAAACAGCATGAAAAAGCAGGTAAGCTGGCTCCAAACCAAAGCGCTAAAACCACAGAAGTTTTGGGTGGAAAAACTGCTAGAGAGATAGCTGAGCACAAGCGTATTCAAGAAATAACCCGTAATGAACCTGCTCGTTTCTCTGACAAAGTATCAAACAAAGTCGACCCTATCGGCCCAAACAGGAGACATTTGCTTGACTAGTAATAACCAGTATTTTATCGATGAAGCTGAAAATGGAATGGGGCGCTGTCTTGTGTTGACAGCCCCTTGGTCTGATAATTTTGAATCGATAATAGATAAAGAAAATATTTCAGTTCTGCGTTTAAGCCAATCCGCAGGCTGGAATGGCGATGATATTTCGTTCATTAAGGGATTACCTGATCTACGTGGTATCGAAATTTATTCTTGGGGAGTTAAGGATATAACTCCTTTAGAAGCTCTCAATAACCTAGAACATTTAGGACTACAGTGCGAGTTCACTAAGGCTCCTGATTTTTCAAAGTTCAATAAATTGAAAATATGCAAATTGCTGTGGAGGCCTAAAGCAAAAACAGTTTTTGCTTGTGATAGTTTGAGTTTGCTTAATATTGTTAACTATCCGTCAGAGGATTTGAAGGATATTCAAAAAATGTCTGGGTTAAGACGTTTACAACTAACCTCAAGAAAACTTGTATCTTTATCAGGAATCGAGAGTCTTAGTTCACTATCAATTCTGGATTTGTCTGAATGCTCTAAGTTGGAAAGTCTTTCTGGTGTAGATATGTGTCAACAGGTAGAGGTAGTGGAAATTGAAAGCTGCAAAAAAGTGTATGACGTAGCTTTGCTTGGTGAGCTTAAAAAGCTTAAAGATATTGTATTGACTGATTGTGGAGAAGTTAAGTCTTTGAGGTCACTTGCGAAGTGCCAGTTACTAGAGAGTATCACTTTTGTAGGAGATACTAGCGTTGAGGATGGAGAGCTGACTTCGTTATTGGATATTCCCACATTAAAGAAAATGTGGTTCGCTGATAAACGCCACTACTCCCACAAGCGAGAACAGGTGGTTGAGATACTATCTTGATTTGTAAACTAAGTGGAAATAGAAATAAGAGTAAAAGAGGTAATTAAGTGGGACAGACACTTTTAGAAAAGTCTTGAAGTGTCTTCTAATAATAAGTGGGACAGGCACTTTAGAAAAATCTTGAGGTGCCTTCTTACCGCTTGTAGCAAGCTTTGTTCATACAGTTGAAATCAGGTTCAATATGTAGGGGGATTTACCTAGAAAGTGGTTAATATCTCCTATCTCTTTTATTTTTTGGTATGTGAACACACCAAAGTGGGAATTGGTTTAATAGTTTGAGGTATGTGGTTTGGCTTGAAGGGAACTTTAGCTATCACGTAGCCGAAAACCGGATATTCGCTTTCTTTTTAGTATTATCGCTGATTGTATAATACTGTTTTTGCTCGATCAGGTTTCTTCTTTCAATCTTGAAAAAATAAAATATTTACTAGCTTATTTCCATATTTTAAAATATATATAACTTGTTGCTATCAGTACTTGAAGCTACTATAGGAAATGAAAATAAATCACATAAGAGAGATAAAGTTGATATTAGTGTTAAAATTAATAACGGACGATTTATAGAATTGACTGCTTATAGAAGTACAAATCGTGGAAATTATTGGTATTTATACGATTTTAAAGACATTTATAATGAGTTATAATATTAATACTATTTTAAATATTTAATTTGTTTGGGTTTTAATGAAAGGTTTTAATTATTTTTTTATAGAGTACGTATCCGGTTCTATAACTCTAATATCCTTTTTGTTGTTATTTTTATTTTTAGTAGCATTTGTTTTAAGTGTTCTATTTGATAGAGGGAGAAAAGGTAAAAGTGTTCCGTATACCCCTAGTTTTAATTCAGTAATATTATCCTATCTTTCTGTGTTTTTAGTGTTTTCATTATTTGCATCTCTAGACTATCTCCATTATAAATCTGTTCAAAGTGTATTCATGGGAAAAATTAACAGAAATAATGACTATGAAATCAGGGCAATTCGATACAATACCGACGTAGATCCTGCCTATTTATTAGATATGTTTAAAGGCATGAAAAGCGAGTACGGAAACTTTAGAGAAGTACAAAGAAATAGAAGTCTTAAGTTGTTTGTTAGAAATAAAAAAACGGGAAATTGGATTCGAGTTATTCTGTATTACCGTGGTAATAGGAAAAATGTATGGTACGTGTATTCGCTAAATGGTTCTAATGAATACAAAAACGGAATGAGCAACTATGGCAATGTAGCATATATTGGAAAAATACATGACAAAGAAAATAAGCTGAATGGTCACAAGTAACGATTCTGTTGATACTCCTTTCAATTACTTTTTGCATCCTTAAATCGTCTATTCGCTCTCGATTTTTAATCAAACTTTTAAAGGTGAATTGATGGTTACTCGCTAATTTATTAGCATCTCCGTGATTGTTTCTATCGTAAGGCTTTATAATGATTAAAAAAAATTTGTTAGCGGTGTCTTTAGCCGTTAGTTTTAATGCGTTTGGTGTGAACTCAAGTTCTAACGGTGGTTGGATAAGTTTAGGTGTGCCTTCATACGTGCATATTGGCAGTGATGGCCGGTTTTTTTTAAATGGTTCCAACCAAGGAACGTGCTCTGGCACTAAACCGACTTATTTCCGTATGGACATGAATAAGCCTCATTTCAACAAAATGTATTCTTGGCTTCTAACAATGAGCACTCAAGGTAAATCAATAGATTGTGTAATCGACTCAGGTTGTGGGACCAATGAAGTCTGGGTGTCGTATTGCCGTGGACCACTGAAGTAAAAAGAGAAACTAAATATGAAAGTAAAAACATTGTTTACTGCAGCACTTGCTACCTTCTCTGTATTTACACAAGCAGAACAAATACTGGGGTCTAAAACCGTTTTGCGAACCTTCTCGGAAGGCTCTGCTAAAGCGGGTTTTTATACTAAAGAAGGGCTGCAAGAATGTAAGTGGGGCATTATGTATATAGATTTGTCGACTGAAGCTGGAAAGGCGATGTTCTCTCAAGTACTTACGGCAAAAACAGCGGGTTTTAAAATCGTACGTATCGATTATTCAAAGACAGGCGCACTCTGCACAGCCAATGGATTACACATTCAATAACAGGGCATATTTAATTTCAAGGAAGAAAAATGAAAGTAATAAAGTTTATTTTGTTAAGCGTGATCGTATTGATCCCAAGTTTGAGTTTTGCAGCCGGCGTAACTTCTGATAAAGGGCAAGTCAAGCTGATTAACGTTCAGAGAGAGGGCAACTTTGTACGTGTGGACTTCTCGCAACCTATTAAAAATCCAGGGAATTGTGAAGGAGCGAGCTTTTACATCGCAGAACTTAGTGATTCATCAGGAAGTAACCGTTTCTATTCAGCGCTTCTCACAGCATATACCTCAAAATCGACAGTGAGCTTCTGGGTTTCAGGATGTACCAAGCAAAAATATTGGGGACAGACTCGCCCTGCAATTTTTGACATCTACATGTATTAGTGAACGGTTAGATCTAATGATAAAGAACATCACTCTATTTTCTCTGTCTTCGCTTTTATTGTCGTTTCCATCATACGGTAAATGGTTAAGCACCAGCGGCACAATAACATCGTTAACAACGTATGGTCATACCAACACAGTGCTCGTGAGCTTAACGGATCAAAGGGCACATATTACAGAGTGCTCCAACAAAACCACTTTTGCTATTAGCAGCTCTTTAGATCCAGAGGCGCGTTCGAGAATGTATTCCATGCTTCTAGCTGCAAGAGCGTCGGGGAAGGCGGTCACCATTTCTTATAGCGATGTTGGCGGTTGTGAGCCGTGGGATAGCAATATCAATGTTTACCGTAGAATCACCCGCCTCATTCACTAATTTTTTAAACTCAGTTGGTAAAACATAAATGAAAAAATACATAATTTTGCTCGTGCTTTTAATGGTATCTGCGTCCTCTTATGCGAAATACACCGCCAATTTTCGCGGCGTCATCACAGATGTTCTAACATACCCAGGAAGTACACTAATATTGATTAAAGTGACGAATATGCCTAAGAGCCATCCAAAATGCACAATGCTGGATTATATGGCGATTGATCCGGCTATTTCGTCTGAATCTCGTCAGCTGGTTATGTCTCGGATTCTCACGGCATACACCACCAAAGAAACCGTCACTATTGGGTTCGACAAAGAAAGTCATTCAGACTCATGTACTGGTGGCGACCGCATGCGCGTACATAGGGTGGGATAAGAATGAAAACGTTAATTGCAGCTTTATTATTCTCGCTTCTGTCTTTTCAAACATTTGCTGGGTGCAGTGGGCACAGCTGTACAGGTGTTAAAGTTAGCCGTCTTTACGTCAATGTAGATGGTAATGCGGTGGTGAGTACATCTGGAAACGAAGCAAATCTAACCTGTGAAGCGGGAAAAAACGGGTATATCCATCTAGATCCAGCAAGTAAGAACTACGAAGCAGTGTATTCATTATTGCTTACTGCCCATATTCAAGCACACCCCATTTGGATTCGAACAAATTCGGATTCTAGTATGTGTAAAGTGGTTTATGTGGTTTCGGATAAATAGTAATTACAGTAACAATTCACACTAGAGGTTAAACATGTTATCGAACACATTAAAAGTAGTCACACTTATAGCTCTGCTTGTTTGTACGTTCTCTGCTTCAGCCAATACTGAAAAATATGTACCTACTCAAATTAGCGTTGAGTTAGGGAATGTATATATTTGGAATGCGAGTTATATCAATACGAAAGGTTGTGATTTGTCTGGAGTTGTTAAGCTTAATAGAGACGCTTTAGGATTTCAGGAAATGTACAGCATGGTACTCACCGCTTATACCGCTAAGAAACCCATTGGATTTTGGATCAGAAGTTGTGAGTCCAGTCCTTGGGGGAAAACAATCCCAACCGCCTATATGAGTTACATGTAGGCACTCCATAAAAAACAAGACGAGAGTTAATATGAGAAACTGGATATTCGCGGTACTGCTAAGTGCTGTAAGCTGTATGTCTCATGCAGGAGTTGATATTGCTTCTACTGTTGAAAGGCTAAAAATTAATGGTGATGGCAAACTATGGATTAAAATGACAAGTCCTGCGTTTGATAAGTATTGCAAGAAAGGTTGGTATGAATTCAATATGTATATTCCTGAGTCTGATAAGTCTTACCCCTTTTATTATGCTCTGTTAACGACAGCGCTATCGAGTGGGAAGAGTGTGTATATCGCTAACATCAGTAAATACGATGGCAGTACGTACTGTGATCTAACTAAAACAGGATATGGCATCGTTCTGCGTAGGTAGTCGAAAATCCAAAAATTGAAAAAGCCAGCGATTAGGTTTTCTCTATATCGCTGGCTTTTTTCGTTTCTAGGTTAAGCCATTTAGTCTAACCGAATTTTAGTGGAGTCTTTTTCTCCTTCGTTATCGGTGACTGTGAGCCTAACTGCCTTTTTATTGGCGGGGAGTCGGGTGAAGATAACAGTGCCGAAGCGCACTTTTTTCTTACCCAATTTCCAGCGAGTTTTCACGATATGCCCGTCCGGATCGTAGCTTGTGGAATACAGCAAAGCGTAACGCCCGAATAGAGGGAAATAGCCACCCTGAGCGACAGGCGGTTCGTTAACTGCTGCGACGATCTCTATCGTTTCTGAATGACGAGCCGTTGCACCTTGGTCGTCAGTCACTGTAAGTACGACCGTATATTCACCTGCTTTATCGTAGCTCCAACTTGGGTTGAACTCTGTACTGGTTTGACCGTTTCCAAAGTCCCACAAATACCCAACAATCTCGCCGTCGGGGTCACTACTCACGTTAGATGAAGTGACGCTCATGCCTTCGACTTTTAACGTGAAGTTGGCGATTGGCGCTTCATTGGGCTTATCGTAAGAAACTTGAATGACGCCATAGCTGTTATCAGGCGCTTGATGGATCAGTTTTACCGATAAGCCATACTCCATCACTTTGCGACCAGCGTGTGGAGCACCGGGGGAAGAGTAATCCTCTTTATCATCAAACACACCGTTTGGCGTTAGGCTGGTATCTTGCAGCAAGTTACCTTCTTTATCGACCAAAACGAGTGGCGAATTGTTTTCTAAAGAAAAGGCAGCATCGCGAACTTGGTAACGGGATCTCGCCACTTCGCCGCTAGACCAAACAAACGGAGTTTGGTCGGCATCGACCACACCTAGCCAACCTTCCCCAGGGTGCAATCCTACCCAATTATCGGTAAAGGAATTATCGACATACCACACAACCAAACCTGGATCATAAGAAATCAGCTGTCCAATTCTGCGAATACTCTCAAGCCCTTTATCGACGCCATCGTAACTGCGCCATTGGAGCAAGTAATAGTGATCCGCTAAGTGGAAACCTGCATTCTTACTGAATCCGCTGAATGCAAAGGTGCTTGTCCCTTCAGCGTCATCAATGCCACGAGTCGCTCCGTCGACTTCAAACGCAATGTCGTCTACGTACAACCCTTCCATGGCTAAACCGCCATCAGTGACATAATCAAAAGTGAGTGTGATTTCGCTGCCTGCCCATTCCGACAAATCAAAACGAGCGTCTACCCATCCTTTAGAGTCTCCTGTTATCGCAGGTACCAGACCCGTGTTGTAAGGATCTTGAGTGGTCGTAATGTTCCCCGCGATTTGAGTGCCATTGACCAATACTCGAGCATAATCGTAGTCCACTTCTATCTCATACCACGCCTTAAAGGTGAGGTGCACTGAACCACCCGAAGGGACGGTGAGTTTACGGCTCATACTGTTATTGAGGTCGTCCCCTTTCTGGGAGTAAAACGAGTATTCGCCGCCAAACGGTTTAACACCGTCGACTTTTTTCGCAGGTAACTCGATTTTCACCATATTGGGGCGAAGGTTATCCGTGGTTTCAAATAACGTTAGGTTACGAGGCTTCTCGGCTAAATCATCAAGCGAGAGTTGTGTGCTGTTCAGCCAGCGTCCCCCTAACGATTCTTGCAAGAACTCTTTGGCATAAGAACTGAATGCTGTGGGTCTAATCCCCCCTAGTTCGCCTGCCCAGCTGCCAGAAGACATAATGGACCAATATGCGACAGGCTCACCTTTACCCGTTCCCCGAGTGTCGTATTCGTCTGGTAAGCCTAAGTCGTGCGCGTATTCATGCGCCGCGATCCCAACGGCAGCATCAAGAGGCTGAATGGTGTAATCAAACGCAGCGTATTGCCCATTGAATCGATCAGGTAGCGTGCTGGACGTTCCCGGAAGTTGGTGAACAGAACCTAAGTTCCAGCGGTGAGACCAAATGGCGTCTTCACCCAAAACACCACCACCGGCTTCTTCGCCCACCGAGGAATGGAAGATCATAAGGTGGTCGATTAGCCCATCAGGCTCACGGTAATCGCCATCGCCATCGAAGTCGTATCGGTCTTCAATGTCGTAGTCGTCTAAGTTGACACTGGGATCATTCGCCAACTGGTTGAGAGCTTCTCGCACCAATTCACGAACATTACTGTCGTTACCAGAACTGGCATCATTCCCCCCGTAGTATTTGGCGTTTTTAGCCGCTCTATACCATCCAAATCCTTCACCCGTAACCGAATAGGTTCCACCGGATTCTTGTTCGTAATATTGCTTCATAGAAACAATGTTTTCGCCATTGGGACCTTCATAGCCAGAGGGGGAAAACAACAAGTCAGCGTAATGCGAAATGGGGTAAGAATCATACAACATATCGGTATGCTCATCGGTGATTCTGTTGTCATCCCACGGTAAGTCAGGGAAGTCGATCATCAACGCGATGACTCTGTCCGTTCTTTTTATGGTGACAGAACGGGACGAAAAAGAAATGGCATTGAGCTTCTGCCCTTTCTTATTTGCTAACGATTTAAATATCTTATTTCTCTGCTCAATGGCTTTTTTTCCAAATTGAGCATCGCCATGTGTATGAGGGTTCAGTTTTGTATTTAAGAATGTCTTTACGGCTTCTTCTTTTTCTATTTGTGTTGCATCTTTATTGAGTTTACCAGAGCGAATTAGCATTTCCGCTATTCTCTCTTCATTAACAACACCCATATCGGCCGGAGTATTGGCGTAAGATATTCCACTGAATACTGCCAGCGATGTTGCCAGCAGTATGGTGTTTTTAAAAATTGCCATTTTTTATTCCTTAGTGGTTGTTTTTATTTATCATTCCTTCTGTTTCTTTATTGATACCTCCGTTGGTGAGATTGTGATTTCAAACCTGTTGGATTAAATTTTTATATTAGCGATCTGTAAAAAATATAATGTGATTATTTATTCTAAATAGACGAATATATTATCAATCTAAATTCTTTAATTAATGGCGATAGATTAGTTGAAATAATTTTTAAAAATTTTGGTAATGGTTCTAATTCTTAAATATGAATAAGGAAAGGGAGGCGGTTTATTACTTGGCTGTGTTGGAAATGGGATTGTTTACATAATATTTAAAATTTGCTGAACGAATTCCAATTGATCAAAAAAAGCCAGCGATTAGTTTTCGCTATATCGCTGGCTTTTGTCATTTCTAGACTCTGTTCTTAGTCTAATTGAATTTTAGTGGAACCATACAATCCTTGGTTATCTTTTACTGTTAGCCAAACCGTTTTTGTATTGATTGGCAGACGTGTGAGGATAACAGTACCAAAATATACGTGTGGTTTACCCAGTTTCCAGCGAGTTGTCACGATATGCCCGTTCGGATCGTAGCTTGTGGAGTAAAGTAAAGTGTAACCACCGAATATGGATAAATAGCCGCCTTGAGCGACAGGAGGTTCATAAGTCACATCGATGATCTCTATCGTTTCCGAGTAGCTATCGGTTGCCCCTTTGTTGTCGGTCACGGTTAAGACCACAGTGTATTCGCCAGCTTCCAAGTATTGCCAGCTTGGGTTGGCTTCCGTGCTGGTTTGACCGTTGCCAAAATCCCATAAGTAGCCAACGATATTGCCGTCGGGGTCGCTACTCTCGTTGAATGAAATAACGTTCTTACCTTCGACTTTTAAAGTGAAATTGGCAATGGGCGATTCATTGGGAAGTTCATGAGAGATTTGTAATACGCCGTAACTGTTATCGGGCGCTTGAAGGAGCAGTTCTACAGATAACCCATATTTCAGCAATTTAAGCCCAGTGCGCTGAGCGCTACGCGAAGAGTAGTCCGCTCCGTCATCAAATACCCCATTTGATGTTAAGTGGGTGTCTTGCAGTGTGTTGCCTTCTTTGTCGACGATAACGAGCGGTGAATTGTCTTCCAGAGAAAAAGCAGCATCACGAACTTGGTAGTGAGATCTCGCCACTTCGCCATTAGACCAAACAAGCGGAGTTTGGTCGGCATCGACCACACTCAACCAGCCTTCCTCTGGGAGTAACCCTATCCAGCGGTCGTTCGCCCAGTTGTCAGTAAAAGAATTATCGACATACCAAATGACCAAGCCTGGTTCATAAGAAATCAGTTGTCCAAATTGACGAATACTCTCGAGCCCTTTATCAATGCCGTCATGATTGCGCCATTGAAGCAGATAATAATGATCCGCGAAGTGGAATCCTGGATCTTTGTCAAATCCGCTCAAATTAAACGTACTTTCACCTTCGGCATCATCAATAACATGAGTTGTCCCGTCGACCTCAAAGACAATGTCATCAATGTACAGACCTTCTGGTACCAAGTCACTATAGCTGTAAAAGCTAAAGGAGAGGTATATCTCGCTGCCAGCCCATTCCGATAAATCAAAGCGGGCGTCTACCCACCCATCAGAATCCCCCGTTATATAAGGAACCACTCCTCCTATATTAAAATGATCGTAAGTGGTGGTAATGTTGCCTTCGATTTGGGTTCCGTTAATCTCTACTCTAGCGTACTCGCGGCCCACAGCCATCTGGTACCACGCTTTAAAGGTGAGACTCACTGAATCTCCGGAAGGGACAATGATCCTGCGGTTCATGGTGTTGTGAGTAAAATAGACTGGTCTAGTTGCGGAGTGGTAAGCATATTCACCACCAAAAGGCTCTACGTCGGAGACCTTTTTTTCTGGCAGCTCAATTTTCACCATATTCGGGCGAAGGTTATCCGTGGTTTCATATAAGGTTAAGTAGCGAGGCTTTCCTGTTAACACGTCAAGCGAAAGTTGCGTGGAATTCAACCAGCGTCCCCCTAATGACTCTTGTAAAAATAGCTTTGCGAAAGGGCTAAATGCGGTTGGTCGAATCCCATCCAATTCGCCAGCCCGACTACCAGAAGACATGACTGACCAGTATGCGGCAGGCTCACCCGCACCAGTTCCTTGCATGTTATGCTCGCCTGGTAAACCTAAGTCGCGCGCGTATAGGTTTGCAGCAACCCCGACGGAAACGTCGAAGGGCTGAATAGTGTAATCAAACGCAGCATACTGCCCATTAAAACGTTCATGTAGCTTGCTAGACGTTCTAGGAAGTTGGTGAACTCTGCCTAGATTCCAACTGTGAGACCAAATTGCATCCTCGCCTAAAACACCGCCACCGGCTTCCTCCCCCACAGAGGAATGGAAGATCATAAGGTGATCGATAATCCCGTCTGGCTCGTAGTAATCGCCATCGTTATCGTAGTCGTATCGATCTTCTTTGTCGTAGTTGCTCAAGTCTATATTCGGATCATTCGCGAGCTGATTAAGTGCTTCACGCACTAGCTCGCGAACATTACTGTCGTTACCAGTACGGGGATCATTTACGCCATAATGGGCGGCATCTTTGGTGGCTCTATACCATCCAAATCCTTTCCCAAACATCGAATAAGTCCCACCGGATTCTTGTTCGTAGTATTGCCTCATTGAAATAATACTTTCTCCATTGGGTCCTTCGTAGCCTGAAGGAGAAAACAATAAATCCGTATAATGTGAAATAGGGTAAGAGTCATACAGCATGTCAGTATGCTCATCGGTAATTCTGTTGTTGTCCCAAGGTAAGTCAGGAAAGTCGATCATTAACGCGATGACTCTGTCTGTTCTTTTGGCTGAGATGGAGTAGGAGGAAGCGTCATTCAGCTTCCGCACTTTCTTACTTGTTAACGACTTAAGTATCTTATTTCTATGCTTAGCAACTTTTTCTTGAAATGTTGTGCTGACATATTCTATGTGGGGTTGTTTTGTATCTAAGAAATTTTTTACTGCCTCTTCTCTTTCTATTTGTGTCGTATCTATTTTGAGTTTTCCAGAGCGAATCAGCATTTCCGCTATTCTCTCTTCATTTACAATACTCATATCGGCTGGAGTATTGGCAATGGATACCGAGCTGAATACTGCCAGTGACGTTGCCAGCAGTATGGTGCTTTTAAAAATAGCCATCTTATATTCCTTAATGATTGTTTTTATTACTATTCCCTTTGATTTTTATCGATACTCCGTCAATGAGACTGGTTACATTTAGTTTATGTAATTGATTTCTATATTAATGATCTGAAAATATTGGTTGATAAGTAGTAAATATCTTTTGAAAAATTAATGGTGTTAGAATAATCGAAGTGGTTTTAAAAACTTTGGTGATGGCTCTAGTTCTTAAATATGTATAAGGTCAGAAGAGATATTAATAATGAAGGTGTATTGGAAGTAGGATTATTTGCATAATTTTTAAAATTTACTGAACGAATTCCAATTGATCAAAAAAGCCAGCAATATATACCCAAGTAACCTCGCCCTTGGGAGCTCATATTCTGTTCTGTTTCATCGTCAAAGAACTGGGAAAGGACTCGTCATTCCATTGCGTCCTTCTCCTTGAACTGGAACAGACTATGAGGCTCTGAATCCTGCATTTTTAGGTCACTTGGGTATAATGTTGGCTTAGGTTTTTATAGGGTTGAAACTAAAGAATGCTGCGCAATACGCTAAAGAATCGGTCGATTTCGGTTTGGGTATTGTAGTGCATTAGCCCAACTCTCAAAATGCCGCCTTTGTCTGTAACGCTTAGTGCATCTGTTAATCTATCGGCGTACAAATGACCGCTCCACGTATAGATTTCCTGTGTTCCAAGATGCGAGGCGATGTCTGCCGGGTCAAGATCGCCAAATCGAAGAGCAAACGTAGCGGTTCTGTTGTTTGCAGTAGGCTCCCCGAATAATTCAATGGACGGGAATTCGGCTAGGCGAGAAAGAAAGTACGTCGCTAGTGATTCTTCATACTGTCGAATATTTCCGTAGGCTGATTCCAGTTGAGCTCTTAGGCTTTCCCCTTGTCCTAATGTCGCCAAATAATCGACAGTGTATGAGAATGCAGAGAGCGCCTCAAAGTTCAATGTACCCGTTTCCCAGCAGTTCGGGGCATAGGTAGGGGCGGGCTCTACTTTAAAAGGTGTGTATTGTTCTAAACAGTCTTTACGACCATAAAGCACGCCAAGGTGAGGACCGAAAAATTTGTAGGCAGAACTTGCAACAAAGTCTGCGCCTAGCGTTTTTACATCGAGAATTTTATGAGGTAAAAGGTGCACGGCATCAATAAAAACGACACTGCCGTTCGCTTTTGAGAGCTGGGTGATTTTTTCTATATCGACCATTGTGCCAGACAGATTACTGGCCGCCGTAACAGCAACCAAACGTGTTTTTTCATTCAGTAAGGACTGAAACACCTCTAAGTCCAGATTACAGCTATTGTCTACAACGGGAATGTAGTGGACTTTAACGCCTTTCAGTTGGGCCGCCATTGCCCAAGACGAACGATTGGCCCCGTGATCGGCATCGCTTAGGATGATCTCATCTCCTGCTTGCCAATCTTGGCTAATTGCGCGGCTAAAATGAAAGGTCATGGTCGTCATGTTGGCACCAAAGACGATTTCATCTTTGGATGCTGTACCAAAAAGTGATGCCGCTTTTTCTCTGCACGTATCCACTAAACTCACTGTGTTGTGGCTCACAGAGAAACGACCACCCAAGTTAGAATTACCTTGCGCTAAGTAAGCGCCATAGCCCTCAATAACAGAGAGTGGAAGCTGGGTTCCACCGGGACCATCAAAATAGATGGGCGCAATTCCATTCTGCTGCATATTAAGCGCTGGGAATTGCTCTCTAAGACCCTCAACATTTTCTTGATTAAGCGGTAAATACGAAGACATCGCGTACTCCCTTTTCGCCCGCTACGCTAGAAAGCGTTTCAGAAATGTGGTGGAAAAAGCGTGAGTCATTGAGTACCACAAACTGGTTTTCTTCTAACACGGTGTTTAAGTGAGGGTGTTGATCAACCGGAGAAGCAAAAATTTGTGTAAACCCACCAGTGATGTTTTTCCGTTGCACACAGAAAATGCCAACATATCGGTAGCCATCTTGATGTATCCCTTCTGGTGCGGGTGCACTGGTTGCGTCGGAACCGCAAGTCACACGAATTTGGTGTACATCCACAACCGAATTGTCTTTGTCTGTCCCCGTTCTTTCCATAAACGATTTGATGAGGTGCTGAAAGTACGGTGTTTTCACCATTTCCTCATCCATTTTGGCAAAATCTCGTTCAACATCGCCAACGACTCTATTGAATTCTGAAGATTGCGTAAAAGTAGAGTGGGGTAAACGGGTTAACTCATTATTTGTAGATTGGAATCTTGCGTAGGTGCGATAACGGTGATCACTGTCGACGTATTGGTCTGCGGGGAGCTGCTCAAAGTAGGATGAAAGTTGCTCTGCTATGCTTTTGGGGGTTTGAAAAGCTTCAATCAGAAACTTGTTTTCCATTTCCATGATATGTCCTTATTGTTTGGTTTTGTGTTTAACAAATGATTAACAATGAGTCTATTATCCCGCTATTTAAATACCTTTCAATACATAAAGCTTAATACGAATATATATTCTAGAATTAAAAACTGTTAAGTTTGATTTTTGGTGTTTTGTGTTGGTTTTGTTTCTCATGTTGGTTTAAATGTCTTTATATTTCATGCGTAACAAAATTAACAATAGGTTTTTCGTGAACAGTATCCCCCATATAGCCCCTCGCTTTGCTTTATCACGCAACCCTATTTAAGGGGCGTGTTACGTGGGATCAAGACGCTAACAAAAAGCGCTTTTAAGCTCATGGAATAAAAGAGCGATTTTTTGTTATAAAAATTGTTAAAGAAAAATAGTGTTCAGCCGATGCTTATTATTGAGACAAGAATCATTTGGTAGACCTTGAGCCGATAAAGAAGGCAGCAATTGTGATAAGTTAAGGTCTATCGTGACAGCAACGGGCTATGTCTCTAATGAACAGCCTTCAATGAAAGATAGCATCCAGTTGCTGAGTGAAAAACGGAGTATTCACCATCATGAGCCAGACATCTGTTGAACAAAAGCGTCGATACTATCGCCTGCGATACCCAAAGCAGGAAAGACCTGTATTAAGAATCAAGGATCAGTATTACCACATTTGTGAAGTGTCGGAGAAAGGCATACGTGTCCTTATGGCAAATGTCGCGTCACTTTATCGCGGTCTGAGCATCGCTGGTACTCTGCGTTTGCATGGTAATACTCATATCTCTGTTGAAGGGGCAGTGTTAAGGTTCGATAACGATGAGGTTATCTTTCAATTGTCCAAGGGACCGAGTTTAAAGAATATGGTTGAAGAGCAGCGCCATATTCGGAAGAAATACCCTACGTTTTTCTCTAAACGAGGACCTGTGGCAGCCTAGTAAAAGCCACTTTAGGCTATACTCACATTCAAATTCCACAACCCTGATTGACATTGTCAATTAGGGTTTTTGCTTTCCCGAAAGGTCAACAAACCTAGGTACAAGAGGCATTGCAATGAAGTTTTCCTATGTAAACCCAACTCAAATCCATTTCGGCCAAGGTCAAATAGAAGCGCTATCAAAAGCGATTCCAACCTCCTCAAGTGTATTGGTGGTCTACGGCGGTGGCTCTATCAAAAAAAATGGCGTCTATGATCAAGTCGTTGACGCTTTGAAAGAACACAGCTGGCAGGAGTTTTCAGGCGTAGAGCCCAATCCAACCAAAGAAACGTTGGATAAAGCAGTTGAGATTGTTAAGCAAGATGACATTGAGTTTGTGCTTGGGGTCGGCGGCGGCTCAGTGATTGACGGCGTGAAATACATTGCAGCGGCTGCAAAGTATGACGGGGACGGATGGGACATCCTAGAAGGTAAACATCAGGTGAAAGAAGCCGTAGCGCTTGGTGCGGTGTTAACGTTACCTGCTACTGGGTCGGAATCTAACCCAGCAGCTGTGATAACCAAAAGTGAAACGCAGGACAAATTGTCGTTTTACCACCCAGCGGTGCAGCCGAAGTTTGCTATTTTGGATCCCGATGTAATGAAAACCCTCCCTGAGCGTCAGTTGATCAATGGCATTGTAGACGCATGGATACACGTTTGTGAGCAGTACCTTACCAAGCCAAATGGTGCGATGGTTCAAGACGCGTATGCAGAATCGTTGCTTCGAACATTGAAGGATTTAGGTGAGCGTTTTAAGCAACGCGATAGCGACGAATGGCGAGCCAATCTTATGTGGACAGCCAATCAAGCGCTTAATGGATTGATTGGCTCTGGTGTACCGCAAGATTGGTCAACTCATGTGATTGGTCATGAGCTCACGGCTTTGTACGGGGTCGACCACGCTCATTCGTTGGCGATCATTCAACCTTCATTGCTTCGAAATCAGCTTGAGTATAAAAAAGCGAAGCTAGAGCAATTAGGGCGAAATGTCTTTGGATTAAAAGACTCGGATGAATTGGCAGAGCAAACGATTGATGCCCTAGAAGCGTTTTATCAAAGCGTGGGTATGAACACAAAGCTTACCGAGCACACCACAGACAAAGAAACAGCTGTGCAAGCAGTATTGGCTAAACTTGAAGAGCATGGACTGGTTAAGTTGAGTGAGAATGGCAGCATCACTCTGGTGGAATCTAAAGCGATTTTGGAAAATGCGATTGCCTAGCTAAAGTGATGTAAGTAAATGGAATAGAACGTTCTGGAAGGGCAGGTGTCAGTTTGATGCCTGCCCTTTTTTGCTTTTAGCCGTTTGCCTCTTTAACAACCAATTTATTCAATAACCGATCTATTTAACAACGAAGCCTTTAACAGTAGAGAGCCGTATGAAGTAAACGGAATCCGGTTCAGACAAACGTGACCGTGCTCCTTTATTTTTTTGTCACTTAAGGAAATAATTGCCTCAATTATTGCCAAATTTAACAGAATGCGATGCGTAGTGATGACCTAATATTGTTCTATCAAGTAGTGGCTTTAGGCACATTCAGTAAAGCTGCGGAACAAAACGACTTAACGAATTCTGTCGTGAGTAAAAGGATCGCGCGACTCGAAGAAGAGTTGGGTGTGCAACTGCTGTATCGCACCACAAGAAAGCTTACCCTAACCGAAGCGGGAAAAGCTCTGTATCAAGGAGCGAAAAACGTTAACCAAGCCGTAAATGAAGCGATGGATGTGATTTCCGGTTTTGGAGAGAAGATAAGTGGCCATGTAAAAATGTCGGTGCCCAGTATCTCTGGCGACCTTATCTTGGCAGATGCGGTTGCTGAATTTTGTAATATGCACCCAGGGTTAACGGTTGATATGTCTTTGGATAATCGATTTGTCGACTTGGTAGAAGGAGGCTTTGACTTAGTTATTCGAACAGGATATTTGGAAGACTCCAGTTTGATTGCTCGTCATATTCTCGACTCGCAATGGCTAGTATGCGCTTCGCCATCTTACATCGCTAAAAATGGCAAACCGTTAAAGCCAGAAGACTTAACCAGCCACAACTGCTTGCAATACGCTTACCAAACCACGGGTGCGTCAGATTGGGAGTTTAAATCTTCTAAAGGAAACTACATTGTGAGGGTATCAGGATCGTTCTCGACCGATAATGCCACCGCTCTGCGCAAGGCGGCACTGGGCGGGCATGGCATTGCTTATGTCCCTCGTTGTTTGGTGTATCACGATATTAGAAGTGGTGAACTTGTCGATATTTTCCCAGAGCTTGTAGGTAAAAAGCTCGGAATCTACGCCGTTTACCCATTTACACGTCAACCGCCTAAGAAAGTGAGTTTACTCATAGAGCACATTCGCACTCGCTACCTTGCAATCTCGCATTACTTTTAGTTGTGAGCTTACTATCGCTAACTAATAGTTTCGATTAATCACCTCAAGGCTTTTCATAAAACCTTTGAAGTGCTCTTCTTTTTTATATTCGAATTGGTATTTATTGTGGAAAAATATATATAGAGTGACCTGCGGTGTGGCTAAGTAGACGGTGTATTCATCGTAACCCGTTCCAGCCTCTATGCCTTCGAGCACATAGCCATTCTCTGATTTAATCCCACTTCTTCTAATTTTATCCATTACCGTTAGAACAAAGAGAATATCCAGTTGATTTTTCATAGTCTTTACTCTTGCTGTAGCGCACCTAATATATACCCAAGTGACCTCAAGATACTTGGTTCAGCGAGATTTAACTGTCTTTAAGACAAGGCACCGATTTGATAATTTAGTGGTTCTAAATCAAAAATCGGTAACGCAGTATGAAAGCCAGTTAAACTCGCCCTTGGGAGCCCATATTCTGTCCCATTTCTTCGTCAAAGAACTTGGAAAGGATTCATCATTCCGCTGCGTTCCTGATTTTTTGAAATAAAGAGGCTTGAACTGAAACAGAATATGAGGCTCTGAATCCTGCATCTTGAGGTGACTTGGGTATATATACGGATCCATCCGTTGATTAGGTTACAAAGTAAAGAAACGATAAAGGAAATAGCGTGCCTCGATGTGCCAAGATGCGTCTAACTATACGATAGAAGCGACACGGCGATAGAAACGACATGCCTGATTTATCGGAATCACATGTCTTAGAGCAAGCTGTTTATCTTAAAGAAAACTGGTTATCTTGAAGCGAAAGGAGCAACTTACAGCTCTTTCAACGCCGAGCCATGTCTATTGAAGGGTTTCACATTACTGGCTTTTTTATTGCCAGACTGAATGTTGTGATAAAACTCGTAGTCGTTTTTGCCATCGCATTTAGCGGCATACATGGCTTTATCGGCACAGCGAAGCAATTCTGGCAGCTCAAAAGCATCTTGCCCATACACGGATACACCAACACTTAACGTCACATAATTGACCTGATTGTTGACTTGGTAGCCATCGTTAAACAAAGACGTGATACGTCCTATGATGCTTTCTAGTACATGTGCACTGGGAATATCGTAGAGCAACACAACGAATTCATCCCCAGCATATCGGGCGATGGAAAACTCATCCTTTTGGTCCTTTCGGCTTTTTGTACGCAGGTTATTTGCAAGTCTTTGTCCAAAGCTTTGTAATACTCTGTCGCCAACGGAATGACCAAAATTGTCATTAATTTCTTTGAAGTTATCAATATCGATGAAAACCAACGCCGCTATTTTGGAGCTGTGTCTGAGCTCTTTGAGCTTAGGTTCAGCCCATTTTTCAAAACTCCACCGGTTTGCCAATCCAGTGAGTGCATCTCTATAGGCTAAGTCTTCAATGCCTTCCTGATACAGTGACAGTACATAGTGATTGGTTTTGCAGTATTGATAGGCAAAGTAATGGCAAATCGCCAAGAAAGCCAACATGCTTGTTAAGAAGCGCCCAACGGAAAACTCTGAATAATCTGCGGATAAATACGGGAAATTAGGAGAGGTAAACGCAACAATACAAAATACAAAGAAACTCGTTGTAGCTAATACAGCGCCCCTAACCGAATTCACAAAGATAATGGTAGCAAGAATAGGGTAAATCCAATAAACGGAAGACTTAGACAAGCCGCCAGTTAGGATCAGTACAATTGCATGGGTAACAAGTACAAGCGTAAGGACATGAGCAGCTTTCGTGTAGTGACCACGGCTTAGAAATAAAGCGAGATTGGAAAAAACAACCAGCGCACTGATGTAGTTGATGGAGCCTTGGAAGTGGTCTCCATTACTTATACTTAGAAATCCAAATACCGAAAGTAGTATGAAGACGATTACAGATAAAACGATGAGAGTCCGTTTTCTGCGTAGTAGCCGAACGTCTGCCATTTCTTCTAGCTTTCGACCTGCCATGTTGTACATGTGTCTAGCCTAGCCTTATTTATTATGTAGCTAAAAGCATAGTACACACACACATATTTGCCTTAAGAATGTAGGGTTTTTTTGCAATAAAAAATGCCTCTTATTGTTAAGAGGCATTTTTAGAATTTAAGCTGTTGATTTTTTTGCTTTATGCAACAAGATCCTCATCAAGATCAAACGACGCATCAATCAATTTTTGCGTGTATTCATGCTGCGGATTGTTGAAGATCTCTTCCGCGGATCCTTCTTCCATCACGATACCTTTCTGCATCACCATTACACGGTCAGAAAGTGCTTTAACAACACTCAAATCGTGGCTAATGAACAGGAAGCCAATGTTGTGCTTCTTCTGAAGATCTTTCAATAGGTCGATAACCGTTAGCTGTACAGAACGGTCAAGAGCGGATGTAGGCTCATCTAGAAGAATGAACGAAGGCTCAAGAATCAGCGCACGAGCGATCGCAATACGCTGACGTTGACCACCTGAAAACTCATGCGGATAGCGGTTAATGGAGTGCGGGTCTAAACGAACTTCTTCCAATGCTTGGCGTGCTCGCGTCATGCGCTCAGAGCGGCTTAGACCTGGTTGATGCACCGTTAGGGATTCCGTAATGATATCGCCAACCGTCATACGAGGAGAAAGCGAACCGTACGGGTCTTGGAATACCATTTGAATGTCTTTTTTCAGTTCAAATTTTTCTTTCTCAGTTAGCGTACTCACATCACGACCACGATAAGCAATCTTACCTTCTGACGGTAGCAAGCCAATTAAAGCACGGCCTAGCGTGGATTTACCGGAACCCGACTCACCAACAATCCCCAATGTTTCACCTTGTTTTAATTCAAGGGAAATGCCTTTAACGGCTTCAAAGTATTGGTTCTTGCTTGGTAGAAAATGCGATTTAATAAGGAACTTAACGCGAATATCGTCCGCTTTAAGAAGATCAACGGCATCTTCAGCGACTGGATCTTTACTGCCATGCGGAATCGAGTTGATCAGCATTTTTGTGTAGTCTTCAGTCGGATTCTTGAACAATTCTGCTGTTTGGCCTTCCTCTACAACATCACCTTTACACATCACGATCACACGATCAGCAAAGTGCTTAACAACACCTAAATCGTGCGTGATGAACAGGATAGCCATGCCCATCTTTTCCTGAATTTCTTTAATCAGGTTAAGCACTTCCGCTTGCACAGTTACGTCGAGTGCAGTGGTTGGCTCGTCGGCAATCAAAAGATCAGGTTCGTTCATGAGTGCCATTGCAATCATGATACGTTGCAGCTGGCCACCAGAGAATTCATGCGGGTACTTGGTGTACGCTGTCTCTGGGTTTGGAAGGTGAACAAGGTTGAACAGTTCAAGTACTCTTTCTTTCGCTTTTGACTGGCTTACCTTACGGTGACACATCAGTGCTTCAGCAACCTGAATACCGACACGCATGTACGGGTTCAAAGAGGTCATTGGCTCCTGAAAAATCATGCCGATTCGGTCGCCACGAATGGATTGCATTTCTTTTTCAGAAAGATCCAGAATGGACTTACCTTCAAACTGAATGTCGGCTTCAGCTGGAATAATAGAGTTATGTGGAAGAAGGCGCATAATGGCGTTTGTCGATACCGACTTTCCTGAACCCGACTCACCAACGATTGCCAGTGTTTCGCCCTTTTTTAGGTCGAAATGAACGTTCTTTACTGCGTGTACAGGACCATCGTTGGTCGTAAAGGTTACTGACAGATCGCGAACTGTAAGAATTGGGGACTGTGACATTGAACTTCCTTATTAGGGTCTGTTGACCTTTCGAGATTATTTTTTGCAGCCATTTGTAGGTTCTTTTTACAAGGCAGACCCTATTAATTCAGAGTGTATACCGCGCTGGTTCTCTCTGAATACAGCTTTAGTTGGTTGAAGTGATGGTGTGCTTTTTGAAGGGCATCCAGCTCCAACTGCCAACTGGCATTACGTTGAGCCGCACAAAATGCCGCAATATGGCGGAATATTGTTTCACTATGCTGGATAAGTGTTGGCTCGACGGCACGAACAATATCATACTGTTCGAGCGCAAGAAACTGCATGTGCGCATAAGTCTGGTTTAGCAGGTCGAATGCTTCGCGTTGTTGCCCCATTTTGTTCAGGATTTCAGACTGGCTAATGGCCGCGTCTTTCAATCCGGCGAGCAAACAACTCATCTGACATGGCTTGATGTCTTCACTTTCGGCTGCTTGCGTAACATAAATCGGGAGATGTTCTAATACATCGTTATATAGGTATTGTGCCTCGGGCCAGTGTCCTTGCTCTAACAATTCTTCGGCTTTAACAAAGCGCGCCCAACACTGTTCTAAATCCATATCCCGATCCTGTTTACACAAAAGTGGGTGATAATTTAAATGAAAACCATTATCAAATGCAAATAATTCTAACTCCACTGTGAATAACAGCGATTTATCCCAAACTCACTGCTAATTTCGAATCCGAGGGAATTTTTGGGGTCTTATACTCAAGCTACCTCAAGGTGTAGGATTCAGAGCTCTATCTTCTGCTTCAATTCAAGCCTCTCTACTTCAAAATCGGGAACGCAGTGGAATGACGAGTCCTTTCCAAGTTCTTTGACAATGAAATGGGGCAGAAGATAAGCTCCCAAGGGCGAGTTTGCTTGGATTTCATGCTGCGTTACCGATTCTTGATTTAGAACCACTAGATCTTCAAATCGTTGCCTTGCCTGAAAACCAAGCAATTCTCGCTGAACCTAGCATCTTGAGGTGGCTTGAGTATATTTAGTCAGTTTATTAAGAGGCTCATTGATTGTTGAAATAAGGTCTCATTTCTTAAAAGTAAGAATGTTATTAATAGTTTAAATAGTTGTTTAATTTGTGTGATCGAAATAACGTGGTGTGAACGGAAAAGCCGATAATATGGGGCTTAACAGCAGATTTTATGGAGGCTGGATAACCATGACACACCAAGCTCAAGGATCCCAATTAGAGAAATTAAACCAGTTTCAAGATGAGCTACTTGGTTTGTTTTCTGGCGTGTTTAATTTTTCTAAAATGGCGAGTTATCTGGTCGACGAACAAGCGAAACCGATTTGCTATAAATCGGTTAAGATCCAACCTTCGATGCATCGGGAATATCTCGATCACTTCTACAAAACGGATCCTCTTCATCCAACCAACTTTCGATTTTCTGCCGCTAAAGTCGTAAAAATGAACGATTTAGTGCCCGCGCAACAGCGTGCCTCTCACACATATTTCAAAGACTTTATTCGCCCATGGAAAATCAACGACATCATCGAGCTCTTTTTCCATGTAGATGGCAAGCTGGTGGCTGGCGCCGCTATGTTTGTTGGTAACAACCAAAATACCATGGGTACGGACGATGTGATGAAGTTACACCACATGCATCGGTACATTGAATTCTCTTTGAATCAAAGCTTATCGACTCCGGAATCCATGAGTTACCAAGCTTTTTGCGACCAATATTCCCTAACCGAGAAAGAACGATTGGTGGCTCAATTTGCTTTGCAAGGCATGCCAAACAAAGCGATTGCTAACGAGTTATGTTGTAGTTTGCCAACAGTGAAAACGCATCTTCAGCACATTTTCGCCAAAATGGAAATCAACAGCAAAGTAGAACTGACCAGCTTAGTGTATCGCAACAATTGTACGGTTTAACGCTTGCGCCTTTATCTATCTATTTTGAAATAAACAAAACCACTTTGAAATAAAGAAAAACCTGCAATGGTCAGCATTGCAGGTAATTGAATTTTATCTCTTTTCCTTATCTCTTTTTCAAAGAGAGGGCGTATACCACGATCGAAAGTATTGTGAGCCCTAACAATGTTGCCGCGATTGGGCGCGTAACCAAAATCGACAAATCACCATCTGCGACACCGAGTGCTTGTCGCATTCGTACCATAAACACCGGTCCTAATACCAACCCAAGTACAATGGGCACCGCGGGTATGTTTTTTTTGCGTAACACATAGCCCAAGCCTGCAAATCCAAGGGCGATAATGGCATCGGAAAACTGGTAGTTTTGGCTATAGCTACCAATAAAACCCAGAATTAGGATGAAAGCGCCAATAAACCGACCACGGATTTTGGTGAGGTTCACAATCCATTTGGTCGCGAAGGTTAAATACAAAAAGACCACCACATTGATCAGCAAAAGCGACAAATACAATCCAGAGATAAACTCCGGTCTTTCAACAAAAAGGGTTGGACCGGGAATGTAGTTGTGCACCATAAATACGGCTAATAGCATGGCCATTAAGGCGTCGGCAGGAATACCAAAAGCCAGAAGAGGGATCATGACCGATGCCGTCACTGCATTGTTGGAGGTTTCAGAGGCAATCAGCCCTTCTTCTGCGCCATCGCCGAATTTTTCCGGAGTTTTCGAAAACTTTTGGGCCAATGTGTAAGAGAAAAACTGAGAGCCGAACTCGCCAACTCCAGGTAATAGCCCCATCACCACGCCCAGCGCAGCAGAGCGAGCAACGGTAATTTTATGTTTTGCCAGCGTGATTAAGCCAGAGAAGTACCCTTTACCTTCAAGTTTAGTGGTCTTGGCATCGCCGCCTTTTTGGGAAAGCAGAACAAAAGCTTGAGACATCGCGAACAGCCCGATTACCGCTGGAACCAGCGGAATCCCACCAAGTAGCCATTCCTGACCAAAAGTATAAGTTAACGTGTTGTATGAGCGATCTACGCCGACGGAACCGAAGAAGATACCGAGCCCAAGCATCATGGCGGCATCAAGCACTTGGTTGCGATGCGCTAAAACCACAAACACCATACCCAACAACGCGAGCATGGCAAACTCAGCTGAACCAAAATGCGTAGCGACCTGCGATAAAATAGGCGCAAGGAAAACCAAAGAAAGAATGCTCACCAAGCCACCCACAAAGGAAGCAGAATAAGCTATTGAGAGTGCTTTTTTCCCTTCGCCTCGCTGGGTCATTGGGTAGCCATCGTAAGTGGTCAATACCGCTACCGGAGTGCCGGGTGTGTTCATCAAAATGGCAGGAATAGCCCCCCCATACCAAGCGCCGCCATACACACCAACCAGCAAGCTAACGCCAGCTAATGGCTCCATTGAAAAGCTGATTGGCAATAAAATAGCCATTACACCGGCAGGTTCTAAACCTGGGATAGATCCAATGGTCACCCCAATAAGTGCCCCAAGTAAGATGGCACTCAGTACACTAACCGTTCCGACTTCTGCAAGCCCTAACATTAATGATTCCATGTTATCTCCTTACAGATATTGATTGGCAAACAGCGACCAAGATTCTGGCAGTAACCCATATAGCCAAACATCCGGTAGCCATAGGTTCAACATAACTCTAAATATGATCACAACGGCTGCGACACCAAGAACGCTCATCATTAACCAAAAGCCATCCAGTAATCGGCTTACCCACAGCAAAGTGCAAACAAAAAGCAATGTAGCTGGTGCAAACCCCATAATGGACAGCGAGTGAATGTAAAGTGCAAACAAAGCACCAGCAATAATAGCGACACGATAGCTGGCAATGGCCTCGGCACCAGAATCCAAAGCTCGGATGGGATGAAGAGAAAAACGTCGAATGTGGTACAGCACCTTGAGCAAGGCAAAAACCACAAAAACGCCCAAACCTAGCGCGGGGCCCATCATCGGCTGGGTGTACCAACCACGTTTGGTTTTTACCCAGGATGCTTGCTCGGGTAAGAACCACAGCAGAAGCAATCCGCACACAGCAAAGAAGACGAAAATTCCGCCTGTCCCTTTGTTTTCCAACCCTTTATTTGTTTCAGATTGGGGGCTGTCAGTTACAGGCTTTGTGTCGAGAGAATGGGTTTCAGAGATCATACTGCACTCCTTGGAAGGGGGGATATCCCCCCTTTCGATTACTGATTCATGAAATTGAGCAGTGATCTCGCTTGTTCAAAGTCTTTCGCTAACAGGGCTTCAGCATCTTTACCACCTAGCCAATAGACACCCGCACCCGTATTCATGCTGATGTCCTTAACACGGTCAGCTTGAAGCGCTTTCTGAGCGATACCCGCGATTTTGTCCTTGATCGCTTGAGGCGTACCTTTCTTCACAAACAGACCGTTCCATGTTGTTTGCGTAATGCCTGTTTGTTCCGCTAGTGTTGCGACATCAGGCGAAATAGAAAGGCGATCGCGGCTGATCGAAGTGAGCAGCTTTACATCACCAGAGTTCAAACAGGCTAGAATGAGCTGAGTTGTGGTGTTGATGACATCTGCATCACCATTTGCCAAGGTTGAACAATCCAACACATCAAATGGCGCATCCGAAGAAAACTTGATTCCGATTTGGTCTGCGGCTTTAAAGGTAATAGCGGTAGGTAAGGCTTGATAGCCAAAATGCCCTAATGTGACTTTGTTGCTTTTAGAGTAAGCCGCCAACTCCTCCAGATTGTTATATGGCGCGTCTGACTTCACCGCAATGGCGAATGGGTAATCGAGGAAAATCCCAACGGGTTCAAACGTGGATTGGTCGAATGGTGCAGTGCCATACAACACTTGCGTTGTGAGTATATCGGCAACGAAAGAGCCAATCACCAGCCCATCGGGACGAGAGCGAGAGACATCCGTCGCACCTACCACACCGCCACCACCGGGCTTATTCACGACAGATGCAGGTTTGCCCGTTTCTTTCGACATTTCTTCTGCAATCACACGGGTAAGAATGTCTTCCAAATCGCCCGGAGGCCATGGCACAACAAACTTAACTGGGCGATTAGGATAATTAGCGGACAGTGCTGCAAAACTGGTCATCAGACCGGCAGCAATAAGAGCAGCCTTCATGGCTTTAGTTACACGTTTCATAAACTTCCCTTTCTGTGTTGGGTCGATAAGTCCGAGTAGCCAATTGCTTGGCAGGCAAACGTTCAGCAGACTTATCATGGAGGTGTTTCACTTTTATCTGACTTTTATTCCGTTAGCTCATTCTTGGCTAACTTATTCTTTACTAAGTTTTTATTTACCAACTTATTCTCTGCTAGCCGACGCTTGGCTGAGTGGAACAATGAGGACTGGAATATCACTCTGACTGATGACTTTAAGGGCGGTTGACCCTAAAAACAGACGCGATATCGCGTTTGCTTCCCTGTCTCCCATGACAATAAGTTGTGCGCTGTGTTTTCGAGCGCAGGACAAGATCACCTCATGCGGTTCACCTATCTGAGTTTGAATTTGTGGAGGCTGTGGTAAGGCAGTCACGTTATCCAGCTCGCTTTCTAAAAAAGACTGAATGCGTGCTTGAGCATCTGCCATTATTTGATCGGTATGCTTTTGATTCACCTTTTTAGGGAGATAACTCACCATTACTTGCTGAGTCAGTTCTCCAATGGGGGGAATCGCATGAAGAAATACAATTTTGGCATCATGTGCAATGGCTTGTTTAACGGCAGCTCGAAACGCAGGGCGACTGCCTTTTTGCAAATCCGATGCGTAAATAATCGTATTAATTTCAGTAAGCATATCCATTGCCTCTACATTTTCTGTATTGAACCATTCAAGTTCATCCCGTTAGTATCAGGTATCAACCATTGGGATGAGCTGAACGTTACCCTCTGTTTTTTTTAGCGGTTTATATTGATTAACTGAGGCTGGGTATTTTCCAATAACCCTTCTTCACCGAATTCCACACCAAACCCCGACATTTTGTTGCCGCCAAAGGGGGCATGAGGCAGTACTTCGGCGTGACCATTAATCCACACTGTGCCGCACTCCATTCTTTGAGCAACTTGTTGAGCTTGTTCGGTATCGCTTCCCCACACTGAGCCACCGAGTCCCATATCGCTGTCGTTAGCGAGCTGAATGGCTTGCTCGACGGTTTGATAGGGGATCACGGGTAATACAGGGCCAAATTGTTCTTCATCGACCAATCGAATACCGTTAGATACATTCGCTACAATGGTTGGCGGGAATAGGTAGCCTTCGTCACTGACTGGTTTGCCTCCCGTCAGTACTTTGGCTCCTTGGGCAACGGCATCGTCGATGAGCTCTTGCACTTTGTTGAATTGATTCAGGTTTTGTACAGGACCAAAGGTTACGCCTTCTTCCAAACCTGCTCCGACGTGTTGTGATTGCGCGATTTCAGTGAGTGCCTGACAGACTTCTTCATATTGGCTTTCGTGCACGTATAAGCGTTTCAATGCGGCGCAGGTTTGCCCCATATTGATGAAAGAGGTTTGGAATAGCCCCTGAACGAAAGCCTGTACATCGCTATTTGGCAAGACAATGGCAGCGTCGTTACCGCCGAGTTCTAGAGTTAGGCGTTTCAGATTGCCCGACGCTGCGCTCATGATGCGTTGCCCTGTTGGGGTAGAACCCGTGAATACGATTTTATTGATGCCTTTATGCTCACTGATGGCTTGGCCGAGTTCGCCACCCCCTGAAATGACGTTAATCACCCCATCTGGCAGTACATCTGCCATGATTTCGACCATACGAATCGTGCTGAATGGCGTAAGCTCTGAAGGTTTGATAATCACACAGTTTCCAGTACGCAACGCGGGCATTACATGCCAAACCGCAATCATCAGCGGCCAGTTCCAAGGCGTAATAGATGCAACAACGCCAATGGGTTTATGGTGCAATTCGATGCGTTTAGTATCGTCATCTTGAATCACTTTAACGGGCACGTCGGCACCAGCGGCGTAACGAGTCCATGCCACAGCACCACCCACTTCCATTCTTGCTAAATCGAGCGGCTTACCTTGCTCTTCCACAATCAGAGTGGCGAGCTCTTCCATTGCGGCTTCAAGATTGTCGGCAATTTCTGTCAGCATTGCCTTGCGCGTCATGTGGCTGACGTTTTTCCAGCTTTCAAATGCCTGTTTCGCAGATTCCACAGCAAGGTTTAGTAGCTTCGAAGATGCTTCTGGCGCGTCTCTAAGTACTTGCCCTGTGGCTGGGTTAATAACAGGGCGCGGAGGCAGATCACCAGCGCGTTTTTGGCCGTTGATGATCAATCCAAAGCGGTTATCCATAACAAAATCTCCTGATGTTGATTGAAAGCGCAGCAATCGCTGGGGGGGGTTACCCTGCCGATGGTTTCTGCTGGCTTTCCCGGTAGTTGCTTGCGGTTACGCCAGACATCCGGCGAAAAAAGCGAGCGAAATAAGCAGGGTCGTGAAACCCGAGTTCGTAGCCAATTTGGGTAATGGGTTTTTGGGTAAGCCCAATCAAACGTTTGGATTCTTGTAAAACCCGTTCGTTAACCAAGCGTTTCGCCGATTTTTCGCTAACGCGTTGGCAAATGCTGTTAAGCCGAGATTCGGTCACACACAGCTCGCTGGCGTATTGGGATAATGTCCAATGATGGACAAACTGCGCTTCGATCAGCTGGTGAAATTGATGAAATATTTGAGCATCAATATCGCGAACAGAAGACGCCGAATTGGTTTCGTCTGACATACGAATGATTTCAATCAAAACCAAGCGCACCAACGAATACAACGCCTTAGCTTTTTCCGTACGGTCGTTGCTGTATTCATCGTTTAGCAAGGCAAGCAACGTAAGAATTCGATTAAGCGACGCTTTATGAGTACCAAGCGGAATACACACTCCTTTAGTGGCAAACAATCCTTTGTCGTTTAAAGCGGACGTTTGGCTGAGTATTTGCCATACGAATTGCTGTCGAATGGTCAGCACATAGCCTTCCGTTTCCGTTGAGATAGTGAACCCATGCGGCACCGTGGGCGGTGTAAAAAACAGTACCGGACCTTCACACTGATAGGTGCGGTTATCCAGTTGCAAACGAATGTTACCCGACATCACTACATGCACTTGATAGAAGCGATCGTGATAATGCACCGGCATATCGTGACCGAAGAAATCCGCCAGGTTCTGTATCTGTTCGAAGTGAACTTCGCTATCGATATAGCGTCGGTCGTACGCTTGTCCGATATCGATATTCGGAATACGTGATGTCGCTATATTCTTTTGCGTAACATTGGCTTGCGCGCCATTGTCTTTTGCGACATTAGCTAGTGCGGCATTGTCTTGCACCGCATTGGTTTGAGCTAAATTAGCTTGCGTGATGCTTTTGGTGTTTGTCGGACTCATAAATCCCCCGAAAAATGCTTCTCTGCTGATGCTTATGTCTGCGAATGGTTAAGGGAGAACCAGCAGAGAAGCGTCAAACTTTACTGAGCAACTGCTAAGTAGTGTTTTACAAACTTGGGTGTGCGGATGTGCCAACGCACTTTTGTGCCTTGCTCTACAAACCAAGAATCGCCTTGCTTGTAAGTGTGGGATTCGCCTGTCTCTTCATTGGTAAGCTCGACTTCGCCTTCCAAAACCGTAGCGTGCTCTGTGAAGGGGTATTGCATACTGAATTCGCCTTCTGTACAGCCAAACAAACCGCAGCTCAATGCGTCTTCGGGGGTGCCTGAAATCATCGCTACCTCGGCCTGAGGTGAACCAGAGATCACGGTTGAACCAAGGTTTTCGACACTGCCGACAGACATCATTTCAGGCAGGGGTTGATTCAATAGAATTGGTTTCATTGGTATTTCCTTTTTCGTTGACTTTTATAAGCGTATTTATTGGTGAAGCACGTGTTTTTATTGTGTATTGGTTAATAACGTGTACCAGTGAGAAGTGCGATTTAGCGCCTGCCCATCCAGTAGCCCGAGATTTGGTGGAAAAGCTTGCCGCTGGTCACGAGCAATGGCCGGGCAACATCCTTTCCGATGACACGTGTCAGTGGTATTGAACTCATTAAGCTGTAGCGATCGGTGCTTTCGCTCATCCCTTCTGCTAACACTTTGCAAACAATATGGCTTGGGGTTACGCCAAAGCCAGAATAGCCCTGTACGTAAAACACATTGTCGTGTCCTTCTAGTGTTCCGACTTGTGGGAACAGATTGGCGGAGCAACAAAGGGGTCCACCCCACGCCATGTCGATTTTCACGTCTTTCAGGTATGGGAAAATCGTCAGCATGTGTTTGCGGTTCCATGCCTTTAAATCGCTCGGCATGTATTCGACCCAGCGCGTCGCGCTACCAAATAGCAGGCGGTTTTCTTTGGTGACTCGGTAGTAATCGATAACCGGGCGAATGTCGCTGTAGGCACCGCGAATAGGGCTGATGCGTTCAATCATCTCGTCGCTGAGTGGCTCGGTTGCCATTTGGAAGGCATAGGTATTGATGGTGTGTTGATGCAAGTGAGGTTCCATGCCCTGCAAAAACCCATTACATGCCCACAGGAGTTTCTTCGCCGTGACTGTGCCTTTAGCAGTACGTACTTTGATTTGCTCACCGTATTCCACATCCAGCGCTTGGGTGTTTTCGTAAATAGAGATTCCCAATTCAGAGGCAGCTTTTGCTTCGCCAAGCAGCAAGTTCAATGAGTGAATATGCCCTGCACCCATGTGTTTCAGCGCGCACGAGTATGCTGGTGAGCCAATAACGTCTTGCACTTCCGATCCGGTATGCAGTGTGATTTCTTCGTCGGGTGTGGCTTTTTTAAACTCGTCCATCCAAGTACGCAGCGTTTTTTCCTGACGACCGTTAAAGCCCAGATACGCGTAACCCTGACAAAAATCCGCATCGATATTGTACTTTTCTACGCGCTCACGAATGATGCTTGCGCCGATGTTGCCCAGCTTAAAAAGTTCTTCGAGCCCATCTTTGCCAACGTGCTTCTTTACCGTGTCCAAATCGTGACCTAATCCCGCCATGATCTGACCACCGTTACGGCCTGTACCACCATAACCAAGGTGTTTGGCTTCCAATACAGCAACATTGGTAATGCCTTTTTCTGCCAGTTCCAAAGCGGTGTTAATGCCCGTAAAGCCACCACCAATGATCACGACGTCTACATCAAGATCATTGTCCAAAGTCGGAAACGACAAGTCGTATTTCTTGGTAGCAGCGTAGTAAGTAAGAGAATTTAAATGTTCCATAATATTGTTCTTCTAATTTCCATTCTGTCTGTGGTTCCAGACCCAAACTCAATAGTCGTTGGGTGGGCTAATTACCATTTAGCCAAGTTTTGAGATTGGTCTATATCAACCATCGGGATGAGGCCTGGCAAAGCGCTGAATTTCATTGAAAAATTCTATAATCCGCCCATGAGCATGTATTTGGTTTCGAGATAATCCTCAATACCTTGCCTTGCCCCCTCACGCCCTAGGCCGGATGCTTTAATGCCGCCAAATGGTGCGACTTCGGTAGAAATTAGTCCTTCATTGATGCCAACCATGCCCGCTTCCAATGCTTCACCAACGCGCCACGCACGGGCGAGCGATTGGGTATAGAAATACGCAGCGAGCCCTACATCAGAGCGGTTCGCACGTTCAAGGACTTCTTCTTCAGTATCAAACGGGTAAATCGCCGCCAGAGGGCCAAAGGTTTCTTCATTGGCGGCGCGCATGTCGTCGGTCATGTCGGTCACAATCATAGGGTGGAGGAACAAGTCATTGGGTGGGGTGGCAGATCCCGATACCAATGTCGCACCTTGCTCTAATGCGTTGCTTACGTGTTTGCAGACTTTAGTGACCGCGCTTTTGTTAATCATGGCGCCTATTTGAACGTGACCATTCATCCCATCGCCGACTTCTAACTTAGCCACCGCAGCTTTGAAACGTTCCACAAACGCATCATGAACGCCTCGCTGTACGTAAATCCGATTCGCACACACACAGGTCTGCCCTGCATTTCGGTATTTGGCTACCATGAGCCCGCTGACCGCGGCGTCTAAATCCGCATCGTCAAACACGATGAAAGGAGCATTGCCCCCCAATTCCAGCGACAGCTTTTTCACGGTGTCGGCAGATTGGTTCATGAGCAGCTTTCCAACGTTTGTGGAGCCAGTGAAGCTGATTTTTCGAACCACCGGGCTTTGCGTTAACGCGCCACCAATTTGTACAGCGTCGCCAGTCACGATATTGAGTACACCGGCAGGTAGGCCCGCTCGAATGGCAAGCTCGCCCAATGCCAAAGCGGTGAGTGGGGTTTCTGGTGCTGGCTTAAGCACAACCGCACAGCCAGCCGCCAATGCAGGGCCGCATTTTCGGGTGATCATGGCTGCTGGGAAATTCCAAGGTGTAATCGCCCCGACCACGCCAATGGGCTCTCTTGTTACGACGATTCGAGCGTCGGGTTTGTGGCTTGGAATGGTTTCGCCGTAGGTGCGTTTGGCTTCTTCTGCAAACCACTCGATGAAGCTTGCTGCATAAGCGATTTCACCTTTGGCTTCTGCAAGCGGCTTTCCTTGTTCCGAGGTGAGAATCGTGGCGAGATCGTCTTGATTCTCCAGCATCAATTCGAACCAGCGGCGAAGAATTAAAGAACGGGATTTGGCGGTTTGCGCTTTCCAGCTTTTTTGTGCTCGCTCTGCCGCCTCGATGCTTTGGTGGGTTTCATCAGCTCCAAAGCAAGGAACGAACCCAATGGCTTCTTGGTTGGCTGGGTTACAAATAGGTTGGTATTGATCACCTTCACCTACCCATTCCCCGTTGATCAGGCACTTTTGTTTTAACAGAGTTGGATCGTTCAATTTCATGTGGCGCTCCTTAGAAAAAGGTAAATTCGCCCTTCGCCTGACTATTTTCAAAGCAGGAGATGGGCGTAGTGAAGCTGTGATTCAGCAATCGCTTGCTGGATCAAAGAAAGGTCATTGGATCAGAGAGTGACTTCTGGCTAAGAGAGGGCACTTCATTTGATAGACGGCCGTATAAGAAAACTGCTTTATAAAGAGAATGGCTTTATAAAGAGAACAGCACGTTCGCTTGCCCTGTACCCGAGCTCGGGAAGTACTCGCCAATGAGCGTGCCTTTACCTTCATAGTTATCCCAACCTAATGCACCAAACAGCATCGCGGTATCGTGCATGCCGCCTTCGCCAGAGCACAGTTCGGCATAGTCAGGCAGCATTTTTAGGAAGGTTTTGATTTCGCCTTGTGCCCACAAATCCAACACGCGCAGATCGACTTGGCGGTTAAATTCTTTGGAAATGGTGAAGGTGCCGTTGTTGGCTTCGTAGTCTTCGTTATCCCAAATCCGGTGGGAAAGGGAGCCCGACGCCAGCAGCATGACTCGGCTGTCACTTTCTTCAATCGCTTCACGGATGGCTTCGCCGACAAGACGTGACGATTCGATGCTATGCACCGCGCACCAACCTCCAATAGAGACGACTTTGAAATGGCTGTCTTCATTCATGTACCGCATCGGAACAAGGGTGCCATATTCCAAATCCAAGGTTTCTACTTGGTGGGATAGGGTATGAACGCCTTTCGCCATCGCCTTTTCTGCAATAGCGTCCCCTAATTCTGGGTTGCCATCGTAGTGATAAGAGAGGTTTTGGATAAAGTGAGGGAACTCGTGGCTGGTGTAGATCCCTTCAAATTTCTTATTTGAATTGACGTGATAGCCTGCATTGACCAACCAGTGGGTATCGAGCACGACCAACGTATCGACATTGTGTTCTTTTGCCATGGCTGCCAACTTTTTGTGTCCGTCGATGGCTTGCTGTCGGCAACCAAATAGACGCCCAGGTTGCTCCGACATCAACATGGTTGGGACGTGTGTAATTTTGGCTGCTATAACCAATTCACCCATAATCATTCTCCTTGTGTTTCATTCACTTTTGGTACGCCAGCGATGCCAGCGTTGTGCTCACTTGGCCAGTTTTTGATGGATATTATTTTTCTTGTAATTCAAAGTTGGGTGAAGCTCGGTTAGCTCCAGCCCAAAGCTCAGGTATCGGGTATCGAAAAGGGAAGAAAGATACTCAGTAAAGAAGGCGTGTAGGGTATCGCCTACTTCTTTGAGTGTTTCTTCACTTCTGCCTGTACCCACCTTGATGGTCAATTGAATAAACCGATTTTCAGGGTCGCCTTCCGCCACTCGAAAGTGTTCGCAGCGGTGCGCTCGAATGCGGATGCCCCCTAATGGGAACACTCCCGTTTCTTGAGCAACATTGGCGAGCTGTTCAAACAGATCAGGAAAATCCACATCGCCATCCAAATTGGCGGAATACTCGACAATAAAGTGAGGCATTTAGCCCTCCTTACCCAATTTAGGCACCGTGTGCTGGTCGTGTGCGATACAGATGTTCTT
The DNA here is from genome assembly GCF_019977755.1 of Vibrio penaeicida. Classification (NCBI taxonomy): domain Bacteria; kingdom Pseudomonadati; phylum Pseudomonadota; class Gammaproteobacteria; order Vibrionales; family Vibrionaceae; genus Vibrio; species Vibrio penaeicida. Next base: position 166,680 of record NZ_AP025145.1, read on the forward strand.
GGTTTCCATGTAGAAGTCGAAACTCCAGTCGCCACCGTCACGACCGACCCCCGACATTTTCACGCCGCCAAAGGGAGAAGGGAGGTTTCGGTTGTTTTCTGAGTTGACCCACACCATGCCCGCTTCAATTTTGTGGGCACATCGCATCGAGCGACCGGTGTCGCCTGTCCATATGTACGCCGCCAAACCATATTGGGTATCGTTGGCAATGCGCAGGGCTTCTTCTTCTGAATCGAAGGTGATCACCGATAAAACAGGTCCGAAGATTTCTTCACACGCGACTTTCATTTCGTTATTCACGTTAGTGATCAGCGCCGGAGCAAAGTAATACCCCTCTTCTGGTGCCAATTCCGACACGTTGCCACGAGCGACATCGGCTCCTTCCTGCTTGGCAGATTCCAGATAACTGGTGACTTTTTCTAAATGCGTTGGGTGAATAAGCGGGCCGACTTCGGTATCGAGATCGAGTGGATGCCCGACTTTTAGCAAGCTCACTCGGTGTTTCAACTTCGCGATGAATTCATCTTTGATAGACGATTGAAGGATCAAGCGGCTGGAGCTGGTGCAGCGCTGGCCGTTCAAGCTGTAAATCATGAAAACTACCGCATCAAGAGCACGTTCCATGTCGGCATCGTCGAACACCAAAACGGGGTTTTTACCGCCCAATTCAAAGTGGACGCGTTTTAATGTGGCTGCACCTTGTGCCTGAATCATGGAGCCTGTAGTGGTTTCCCCAACAAAAGCCACTGCTTTGATTGCAGGGTGCTCGGTAAGTGCTTTACCGGCCACTTCACCAAACCCATTGACCATGTTCCAAACGCCTGCCGGTAGCCCCGCAGCTTCGGCACACTCCGCTAAAATAGCGGCACTGAGTGGGCTGAACTCGGCAGGTTTGTGCACGACGGTACAACCAGCGGCCAGTGCCGGAGCGATTTTCCATGTCGATAACATGAAAGGGGTGTTCCATGGGGTGATCACACCTACGGGGCCAATAGGGGTGCGCACAGTGAAGTTGGTGTGCGCATCTTGAAATAAAGAGTCACCGTTTTTCGCTTCTGGGGCTTTGTCTGCAAAGAAGCGAAAGTTCGCTGCGCCGCGCACAGCTGCTTGCTTCATAAAGCGAAATGCTTGCCCGCAATCCACTGATTCAACGAGTGCTATTTCTTCTGCTCTGCGTTCTATTTCATCCGCGAGTTTATGTAAGATTTGGCGACGTTTTGCACCAGAAAGCCCCGACCATTCTTCAAAGGCACTTTGCGCCGCAGTGCACGCGAGGTTCACGTCTTGTTCTGTTCCTTTTACTACCGTACCTAGACGTTTATTGTTGATTGGGCTCTGGTTTTCAAAGGTGTCAGAACCTGTTCCTAGCGTCCATTCTCCATTAATGAAGTGACCCAGTGTGTCGGTCTTAAAACGTGCCAGATATTGTCTGGCTTTGGTAATTTGCGTATCGAGAGTTGTCATGCTTAATCCTTGCTTTTAAAGTATTCCGTTTCACTGACCATGTGCGTGGTTAACGTGCCTAGCCCTTCAATGGAGCACTCAACCACATCACCGGGTTGGGTGTCTTTCAGCCCTTTTGGCGTGCCGGTTGCAATCATGTCGCCTGGTTGCAATGTGATGGTTTGGCTAAGGTATTCAATCAGCTCTGGGATGCTGAAAATCATGCCATTGGTGTTGCCGGTTTGAACCACTTCGCCATTCACTTTGGTTTCCAGTGACAGGTTACTGACGTCTGGCAGTTCATCTTTGCTCACCAGCCAAGGACCGATAGGGCAAAGGGAATCGCGGCTCTTCACTTTTAGGTTGGGGCGGTAGTAATTCTCAAGGTAGTCGCGGATGGCGAAGTCATTACAAATGGTGTAACCCGCCACATAGTCCATCGCGTCTTCACGAGAGATGTGCTTGCCTTTCTTGCCAATCACTGCCACCAGTTCACATTCGTGATGCATAAAATCCACATTATCTGGGCGATACGTTGGGCATTCGTGTCCTGTGAGCGTGTTGGCACCTTTAATAAAAACCAGCGGTACTTCTGGGGCAGAAAAGGCCAATTCTGAAGCGTGATCAGCGTAATTAAGACCGAGCGCGAAAATCGTGCCTGGGTTTTCTACTGGGCAAAGCCATGAGATGTTGTCTTTTGACACGACGTTGCCATCTGGCGCGATAAATTGACCATTCATATCGATGGTAATGTTCAGGGTTTTGCCATCTTTAATGATTCGTGCAGTTCTCATTGGGCGTACTCCCCTAAGCGGCTAGTGAGGTGGTGCTGGCCATTAATGCTGGATTCGATTTTGTCGCCAGCCCGTATGGCAATGCGCTCGCCATGAAAACACGGAGCAATGATGTCGCCCGGTTCCAGCGTCATGATGAAAGAGATACGTTCAATCAGTTCGAGAATGTCGGTTTCAAAATGGTCGGTGGAAATATCGCCACGCCATTTGCCATTAATTTTGGTGGAGACAATCGTCGATGATGGAGCAGGGGCTGATGGAATCGCACTCGCTGATGAGGCAAGTATGCTCGCCGGTTGCCAGTTGCCATTCATCGCCGCGGATTTATCGATGCCTTTTCCAAGAATGTCTGGGCGGTAGTAACTTTCTTCCGGTGAGGAAATATCGTGCACCACGCTGACGCCGGAAATGTAGCTCAGAGCATTGTCACGGTTCACGCGCTGGCAGCGTTTGCCTATCAGTAGCGCAAGGCTGGTTCCGACTACGAGTGAAGCGTTCGCTTTTTCTACTGGTATTAGCGAATTGTCTTTGTTCCATGTATTTCTGGGCTTGAAATACAGAACTGGCTCGGTTGGCAGCGCTTTGTAGGGGAGCTGCTGAAATTTGTCGTTCCATTCTTGGCGATGGCGCTTGTCGTTCAGTGCCACACAAACCAGTTTGGACTGGCTGTTGGGTAAAATCGTCATGTTGAATCCTTAAGTCTGCAAGCCTTTAATAACCGCTTCCGCTTGGGGCGGTGTCTTGTTGTCCTTTAAATTGAGAAACCAGTGCTTTCGCGCCATTCGATAGCAGCAAAGTATCCACACCAATGCCGATAAAACTCGCGCCACAATCGGCGTAGTGCTGCGCTTTCGCTGGGTTGAGGCACAAAATTCCAGCGGCTTTCCCTACTTTTCGAATAGTGGAAATCGCACTTTCGATAGCGGCAACCACCTCTGGGTGATCAGGGTTTCCAACGTGCCCCATGGAAGCGGACAAATCGGTAGGGCCGATGAATACGCCATCAATGCCCTCGATCGCTACGATCTCTTCCAAGTTGTTCAGTGCGGTTTGCGTTTCCGCTTGAACCAGTAAACACACTTCTTGATTGGCGCTGTGCACGTACTCTGGAATTTGATTCCAGCGTGCCGCTCGCGCTAGCGAACTTCCCATGCCGCGACGTCCTTGAGGTGGGTAGCGACAATCCAACACTAACGACTGTGCTTGCTCAGCAGTATCAACCATCGGTATTAGAAGCGTTTGTGCGCCAATATCGAGGAGGCGCTTAATCACCGTGGTGTTTCCCTCTGCTGGTCGAACAATGGTGGACGTGTTGTAAGGTTCAATCGCTCGCAGCTGGGTAAGTACATCTCCAAGTTCAAACGGGGCATGTTCCCCATCGATGAGAAGCCAATCGAAGCCCGCACCCGCGCAGATTTCGGCGGCAGTTGGGTCGGGCAAGCCTTGCCATAGCCCCCATTGCAGCTGGTGGTTGGAGAGTTTGTGTTTAAATTGATTTTTCATAGTTGTTCCTGCCTATACCGGTGCCACTATTTTCATCAGCGCCACTACACAAACGACACCGATATGCCGCCCAACGGACCGTAATCGGCATGCACCGTATCGCCCGCTTTTACTGCAACGGGACGGGTAAATGAGCCAGAAAGGATGACTTGTCCTGCTTCCAACCCAATGCCATGTGGCGCAAAGCGTTTGCATACCCAACAGATGCCGTTTGCAGGGTGACCAAGCACACCAGAAGCCAGCCCTGTTTCTTCAATTTGACCGTTGAGATAAAGCGCGGCACCCGCCCAGCGAATGTCCATTTCGTCTGGACGAATAGGGCGTCCACCTATGATGATTCCGCCATTGGCGGCGTTGTCGGCAATGGTGTCGTAAACCTTGCGGGTGTAACCTGTTTCTGGATCGGTTCTGTGGCAACGAGCCGCAATGAGCTCAATGGCGGGCACAACGTAATCGGTGGCATTAAGCACATCAAAAATCGTGACGTTCTCGCCTTTTAAAGGGGCTTTTAGAACAAACGCCAGTTCAACTTCAATGCGAGGATCGAGAAAATCGCCAGCTGGGATCTGTGCGCCATCTGGGAAGAACATGTCATCCAGTAATACCCCAAAATCAGGTTGGTCGATGTTCACCGCCATTTGCATGGCTCTCGATGTCAGCCCGATTTTGTAGCCTTTCACCTGTGCTCCACCTTCGATTTTCTTATCCACCCAAGTTTTTTGAATGGCATAGGCATCGTCCATGGTCATCTCTGGGTGAGAGAGTGTCAGGGCTGGAATTTGCTGGCGGTTTATTTCAGCTTGATAAAGCTTCTGCGCGGCATTTTCTATTTCTTCCTTTTTGAGCATGCTACTTCCTTATTTATTTTCTATTTTGCTTGTTCTTTATTTATCTATAACAAATAGAATCTAGAAGTGAAAATGTCGGAAATAGTTAGGTGGGACTATTCATAAGTTATATTTTTTATTAAATTCATTGAGTTAATTTATTTTGGTATGAATCTCTTATTGAAAAGTGCAATCCATTAAAAGAAAAAGCCATATCTATATATCTCCCTTTATCTAATATGGAAATGCAATCCTACACTTGAAGGGAATACGGAAATGGAACAGGATAACCAAAAGAAATTTAGAGATGCCATGTCAAACCTTGCTGCGGCTGTGAACATTGTGACTACAGGTGGTCAAGCTGGGCTTGGGGGCATTACTGCAACAGCGGTATGCTCGGTGAGTGACTCTCCAGCTACTATGTTAGTGTGCGTTAATCAGCAAAGTGGTAGCCATGATAAGTTTTGTGAAAACCAAAATATCTGCATAAATATATGCAGTGAAGAGCAAGAGACTATGTCTTATCACTTTGCGGGAATGACCAAACTACCGATGGAAGAAAGATTTGCACTGCCTGAATGGAAATTAACAGAAAAAGGTGTACCTAAACTCGAAGGTGCAATAGCGAATTTGGAAGGGAAAATTAAAAACGTAAGTGAAGTTGGAACCCATTCTGTATTTTTTTTGGAAATAGAAAATATTGATATTAATTCAAGTAAAGACGCGCTTATTTATTTTAACAGAGAATTTAGAACCGTAAAAACCGGTGAAGCAAAGGCTGCTTAAATTGGAAAATACCAACACTTCTTTGAAAAATCCAATAATGTGAGACAACTATGAATACAAATAACCCTTTACTCGACGAGCTGAATAAAATTCTTCCAACCATTGCCGAAAATGCTGCGATGGCAGAGCGAGACCGAACGCCACCTGAAGTGAACATACGCTTATTAAAAAGCATTAACTTTCACCGCGCTTTACAGCCTAAAGCATACGGTGGGCTGGAAGTGTCTTTGCCTGAATTCACCAATTGCGTTGCCGCTTTGGCGGGCGCGTGTGGCGGTACTGCGTGGGCGGCAAGTTTGCTTTCTACTCACAGCCACCAAATGGCGATGTTTTCCAAGCAGGCGCAAGAAGAGTTCTGGGGTGAGAACCCTGATGCGACAGCGAGCAGCAGTATTGCTCCTTTTGGTAAAGTGGTAGAAGTAGAAGGCGGCGTTCTGTTCAATGGGCATATGCGTTGGAGTAGCGGTTGCGACCATGCTGAATGGGCGATCGTTGGTTTTTGGCGTGAAGGTATTCAAGGTGAGCGAATCTATTCATTTGGTGTAGTACCGCGCAGCGAATACAGCATACAAGACGATTGGTTTGCAGCTGGCATGAAATCAAGTGGCACAAAAACACTGATCATCGAAGATGTGTTCATTCCAGAGCATCGTATTGAAGCCGCGAAAGATATGATGGAAGGGAAGTCGGCAGGGTTTGATTTATACCCAGAAAGCAAAATCTTTTACGCGCCTTATCGCCCATATTTTGCTTGCGGCTTTTCAGCGATTAGCCTAGGCATTGCAGAGCGTATGCTGGAGGTGTTTAAAGAGAAAACCAAAAACCGTGTACGCGCCTATACAGGGGTGAACGTTGGTGGTGCTACTCCTGCATTAATGCGTCTTGCTGAATCCACACACCAAGTAAATGCCGCGCGAGCTTTCTTAGAAAAAACGTGGGAAGAGCACAAAGAGTACGGCGAACAAAAACGCTACCCAGATCGCGAAACACTGGCGCATTGGCGTACTAACCAAGCCTACGCGGTAAAAATGTGTATTGAAGCCGTAGACCGTTTGTTTGAAGCAATGGGTGGTAATTCATGGTTTGAAGACAACGAAGCCCAGCGTCTATTCAGAGACTCACACATGACAGGCGCGCACGCGTATACCGATTATGATGTATGTGCTCAGATCTTTGGTCGCGAACTAATGGGTCTAGACCCAGACCCTTCTATGGTTTAAGCCACCTTACAGCGCTGAAAACTCAATTTAGCTTTGGATAAGGCTTCGCCTTTTCCACCGCGGCTCGCTTTTTCATTCGAAGCGAGCCGCGTTTTTTTGGAAATTGAGTTTTCTTTAGATTTACGTTGAATTGAGAAATGAATCGCATCGAAGCAACAAGTTGCGATCCAAGCAATGAAGACTTTGCCGATTGAAAAGTATAAAGGCTCAATAGAAGAAATGGCGTTGAGCGCCACTCGAGTATTTAAGAAGGAAGGAAAAGTCGTTTGAAAAATCTTAAATTGGAATTAGATAATGCGGATACTCGGCTTGTTCTTGAAGCCTTATTGGAGCTTGAGAATAAGTGGGCAAAAATTTGCAACACATCTGAAGATGATGATGAAGTCGCGGATTATGGCAATGATCTCGTCGAGTTAAGATTACTGATGAAACCAGTTGTTACGCAGGCTGTAGAGATCTTTGGTGATAGTGTGGTTGATTTTTCTAGAGAGACTCTATAGCAAGCGACAACATGTAATGTTTAGGAAGCAAGGTGCCACTTTTATGGCTTGGTAATTAAATGAGAATAATTATCAACAAAGTGTTTGACAACATAAATGAGAATGATTATTGTTTGCTTTGTCGAAAGGGAAAAAGAAACGGTTTGTCATAGAGTTGAGTCATTTAGCTCTGCACTTTTTCAAGTAATGGTGAATCGAATCTGGATTTCTTTGACACGACATTGCTCACATTGCTTCCAGTGTAATTTATAGCTTATGGCAAGGTTGGCTTAGTTTCAGCCTTACTAAATTTTGCTAAGCGACACATCTTTATGTGTCGCTTTTTTCTTTTTTGCGTTCCTGCTTTTTTACCGTCTTTTCAATTTACCAAGTGTTCTTTGTTTCTATTTCGTTGTGGTTATATGCTTTTCGTTCGAATCGCACGATTTAATCGTATTGACCATTTCATGTGATTAGTTATACTTTTTTTTGTCATTCCATATTTGGAGCTTAACCATGTATACATTAACGGCCAATGATGCAAAACGTAACTTCGGTGAGCTACTTCTTAATGCTCAACGTGAGCCGATAAAGATCAGCAAAAACAGTAAAGACGCTGTAGTAGTTATGTCCATCAAAGACTACGAAGAACTTGAAGCGATGAAGGCTGATTATCTTAAACATTGCTTTGAGTCCGCTAAAACCGATCTAGCCCAAAACGATGTCGCTGATGGCGAAAGCTTTCTAAACAATCTGTAAGCCCAAGAATGCCAAAGATAAAATACAAGCTGAGTAAATTAGCTCAGAGTCACTTGCGCAAAATCAAGGACTATACTGTTGCCAATTATTCAGAATTACAGTGGGTAAAATACAAAGATACACTCCTTACTGGTTTTAGAATGATTGCCGACAATCCCGATCTTGGTAGGCATTGTGATGAAATATACCCGAACGGATTCTACTTTCCTTTGGGGCGACACACGGCATACTTCACTAAAGAGGGCGACTTCATATTAGTTGTAGCCGTTCTTGGACAATCTCAGTTACCCCAGAACCATTTGAAATAGCAGTTAACTTAGCCACTAACTTCGCCACCCAAAACCCCCATCTAACAAAAATGCAATTCTAGCGACAGTTGGTTATATTTTGTGCAAACGATCGCTGGAATTGCCTTTTATGATAGTTGCCCCACACCCGATGCGTTTTCTCTATGCTAACTTATTGAATATAGGTGGCTAAAATTTGTCACCCTTTTGTCGCCACATAGCCTAGTTGGGCTCTGTCATTTGATCGAGAAAACAAGAATTAAAATCTAGTGAAAGGAGTCGTTATGGGAATCAAAGAACTTTGCGCAGACGATCTGTATGTACATGCTTTAAACGAAGACTTCGAACACACTTCAACTAAGAATATCGAACCGATTGATGAAATTGTTGGGCAAGAACGTGCTCAAAAAGCCGTTGAATTCGCTATGTCCATCAAAGAAAAGGGTTATAACATTTACGCCATTGGTCGAAATGGTTTGGGTAAGCGAACCATGGTGTTGCGTTATTTAAACCGCCACCCAGTGGATAATGAGTCCACCTTCGACTGGTGCTATGTCGCGAACTTCGATGATATTCGCACACCCAAAGTGCTTAAGTTGCCAGCAGGAGTGGGCACAAAATTAAGTAAAGACATCGAAAAGCTGATGACCAAGTTGGTCAAAGCGATGCCATTAGCTTTTGATAACGAGATTTACTATTCCCGTGCCGACAAGCTGAAAAACCAACTTGCGGCGAAGCAACAAGAAAAGCTTGAAGACATCAGTAAAGATGCCAAAGAGCGCGGTATTAGCTTAACCATAACCAATCAGGGCGATTACCAATTTGTTGCCATGAACGGTGAAGATTTACATACCGAAGAATCCTTTGAAGAGTTAACGCCAAAAGAGCAAGACTACTTCGACAAAACCATCGATTCTTTGGAAATCTCGTTGCGCACCATGGTTCGCCAGCTAACCGAGTGGGAAGAAACGTATACCGAGAAAATCCAAAAGCTGAACAGCGATGTAACGCTCGATGTGATCAGTCATTTCATTAAGCAGCTTAAGAAAGATTACTCAGAATTCACAGAAGTGAAGAAATATCTGGGTGAACTGCAAAAAGACATCATTGAAAACGTCGATATCTTTTTAGAAGAAGCAAACGAGCAAGGCGAAGTTGCAACTGCCTCTCTGGATAAAAAGTTGCCACGCCGATACAAGATTAACGTGTTGGTGAGCCAAAAGGACGAAAACTTCCCCATCATTGTGGAAGACAACCCCAACTACCATAGTCTGTTTGGTTACACGGAAACGGCTACGTTCAAAGGCACGGTTTTTACCGATTTCTCGCTTATCCGAGCGGGTAGCCTTCATAAAGCCAATGGTGGTGTACTGCTGATGGATGCGGTTAAAGTACTGGAGCAGCCTTACGTGTGGGATGGTTTAAAACGAGCACTCCGTGCTCGCCAGTTAAGCTTAACCTCGTTAGAAAAGGAGCTGACCCTGACTGGGGCAGTCTCGCTTGATCCGGAACCTATTCCACTGGATGTGAAAATCATCTTGTTTGGGGATTACCGTACCTACCAGCTTTTACAACACTACGATGCCGAGTTTGGAGAGTTGTTCCGTGTAACAGCAGACTTTGAAGACGAGATGACGCGAACCCCTGAAGCCGAGCTTCACTACGCACGCTTTATCTCTAGCATTGTGCACGACAACGGCATGCTGCATTGCGACAAAAAAGCCATTGCCAGAATCATTGAGCACAGCTCCCGTCGTGCGGGCGATTGCACCAAGCTTTCGTTGCATTCTGCTCATATTGCCAACTTGCTGCGAGAGTCTAACTATGTTGCTCGTGCTGCCAAATCCAACTTGATTCGTGCGAGCCATGTAGAGCAAGCGTTATCGAGCCAAGAGATGCGTGTCGGCAGGTTAAAAGACAGCGTTATGGAAAGCTTTACCAATGGCACCACGCTCATTCACACCGAAGGGCTAGCGATTGGGCAGGTGAATGCGCTTTCTGTACTCAGTACGAGCGATCACATGTTTGGTGCGCCAAACCGAATTTCGGCGACAACGGCATACGGTGACGGTGAGGTGATTGATATTGAGCGCAATGTCGATTTGGGTGGCAGTATTCACTCAAAAGGCGTGTTGATTCTTTCGGCTTACCTCGCCTCGGTATTTGGCAAAACTGCTCGAGTCCCGTTAACTACGCATATTACGTTTGAACAATCTTATGGCGGCGTAGATGGCGATAGCGCAAGTATGGCGGAATTTTGCGCCATTGTATCGGCATTTTCTAAACTGCCCGTCCGACAAGATATCGCCATTACAGGTTCCATGAACCAGTTTGGTGAGTCTCAGCCTATTGGTGGTGTGAATGAGAAAATTGAAGGCTTCTTTGATGTCTGTGTGATCAAAGGACGTTCACCGAATCAAGGAGTTATCATTCCGAAATCGAACGTCCATAACTTGATGCTGCGTACCGACGTGGTAGAAGCGGTTGAAAAAGGCGAGTTCCACATTTGGGCAATTGATCATGTGACCGAAGCTGTAGAACTCTTTACGGGCAAACAACCAGGCGAATTGGGCGATGAAGGCGCTTACCCAATCGATTCTGTATTTGGTGTAGCACAAGCGAAGCTGAATGCTCTGCGTAAGTAGCCGAATAACATAATTTGAAAGGGGCGAAAGCCCCTTTTCTGTCTTAAAAGTTACTCAGGAAACTTTGATTTAAGATCTTTTATTTCTTGCTCTGTAAAACCTGTATTAAATAACTCTATGTTATAACCCGTCAAAGAGGTGTGGTTTTCTGGTTTAATGCTTGTATTATTTGGTGTTAAATTTTTATTATTATCTAATGTTAGTCTTGTTAAAGATGGCAGGTCTTTAGAATCAAATGATTGAAGCTCATTCTCCGTAAGATCTAGATAACCTAGGTATGGTAACGTTATTCCTTCGAAAGATTTAATTTTATTATCTCTAAGGTAAACTCGCATCAAAGATTCCATTCCACTTGTATTAAAGTATGTTAGTTTATTAAAGGAAATTCGTAATGTATGCAGATTAGATAGGTCTCTACCATCAAAAGTAGTGAGTGAATTATTGTCTATCCAAGCACTTTTTAAATTAATTGAATTAGATAGTTCGATGTCTAAAAGGTTATTATTTTTTAATTGAAGATATTCTAAATTTTGTGAGTTACTTGAACTAAAATTAGAAATTCTATTATTGTTAGCATTAATGGTTATTAATGAAGTTGTTCTTGAAGTATCAAGCTCGGTTAATTTATTGTTGTTTATAAATAACCGCTCAAATGTTTTTGAGTTTGGTAGCTTAATTTTTTCTATATTATTGTTGGACAAATAAACAACCTTTAGTTTACTAGATTTCGAAAAACCAATAGTCTGTATTTTATTTTCATTTGCTCTTAGATAGCGCAAGTTTGGTGTATTTGATAAGTCAAGTTGAGTTAATTTGTTTTTACTTAAGTAAGCTGATTCTAGTAAACTCTTGTTCGATATATTCAGTTCATCAATTTGGTTGTTTGTTATGGATATGTATTTGATTGGTGCATCATTTTTTAAGTCTAGCTTAGTAAGGTAATTATCTGAGAGACTTAAATAACTCAGATCCTTTAAGGATGAAAGATCGATGGTACGGATATTTGATTCATTCCAGTGGAGAGTTTGTAAATGAGGAACTAATGAAAAGTTGGTATTGTCAGGATAACCTGTTCTATTTAGATATAAATGTTTAAGGGATGATAATGATAGGATTTTATCTTGAATTGTATTACTACTGAGTGGATTATATGAAAGGCTTAATGTTTCAAGGCTTAACTTATCTATTCCATTTAAATCATTATCATTCAAATTGTTGGAGTCTAGATAAAGATCTTTTAAATTATCCATGGAGTAAATTTTTTGAAGTAACTCCAGTTTTCTACTCTCATCACTAAATAGTTTATTATTTCTGTCTAATGATAGTACCTCCAAGTTAATTAAATATGAAGGGTTAAATCTACTCAGACCTGAATTATTTAAAGCAACTCTCTTTAAATTTGTAGAGGACTCCAGCTTATCTAATAATTTATAGTCTTCAATAAAAATCAAATCATTGTCGAAAATATATATTCCATCTAAGTTTTTGACAATTTCAGTGCTTATTTCTAGGTTGGTTATGTTGTTTCTACTGAACTCGATATCTTTTAGATTATTTAGGCTGTTAATATCTTGAAGTGGTTTTGGTAAAACCCCATTATTTGATTGTAGTGCATCACGGTTTTTATAAATTAATATATACTCTAATTTTATGAATTTACTTATTATATTTGAATCGCGACTTAAACTATTATCTAAAAGCTCTAATCCTAAGATGTTGTCATTACTATCTGGTATTGAGTTGATCAGTTCTGTTGTTAGCGTTACGTTAGATAGTTTTAAATAATTAATATCGCGGTTTGATGATAACCAATCGAAGCTCTTAACATCTGAATCACAAATGGCTTTTTTTTCTTCTATTTTACACCCTGAGTGTGTTTTTGTAATGGTCGTTTCTTTTTGTTTTTCTGCCTGCGTACTTTCTCCACCACCACACGCTATCAGTCCTACTGATAGTGCGATTAACAATATTTTTTTCATTCCTAGCCTACATAGATTTAAAAATTCCGACGCATTCTAACAATAAATTTCATACCGGATAGGCGCCATCATTGAGTGGGCTATTACTTATGAGTATTTAGTTGTATATCTGTGACTTGAATCTCACTCACACTTTCAAGGACGCAAAACGGTAAATGTACTTGCTATGCTTCGTAGTTAAAAAGTTGTTAGGCAGTGTTTTTAAATCAAAGTGTTATATGGACACACATATAAGGAAACCTGAATGTACAAACTGGAAATCTTCTGTCAGCCAGACCAAAAAGACAAAGTGTTGAGCACGCTGCATGAGTCGGGTGTCGATAGAATAGGTAACTACGATCATTGTTGGGCGATTGGTTCTGTGACCGGTTCGCACCGTGCGCTATTGGGGTCTAGCCCTGTTTTTGGTGCGATTGGCGATGTTGAAAACTACCCATTGATGAAAATAGAAATCAACATTGAAAAGCAGTATGTAGAAGGCATTGTTGCTCAGCTAAAAGAATGTTTGGGCTGGGAAGAACCTTTAGTGAATGTACTCAAACTGTATAACCAAGAATTCGATTTCAGTTAAAAGGGAACGTAATGAAAATAGCCATATTGGATGATTATCAAAATGCTGTAAAAGATTTGGCGTGTTTTCACTTCCTGAAAGAGCATGACGTTATCGTATTGAATGAGACGTTCAAAGATCCGGAAGTGCTGGCTGAAAACATTGCCGATGTGGAAGCGCTTGTATTAATACGTGAACGTACCGAGATAACGGAAGCGCTGCTTTCGAAGTTGCCAAATTTAAAACTGATCAGCCAAACAGGGAAAATCAGTAATCATATTAATCCTAATCTTTGCCATCAATATGGTGTGGATATAGCAGAAGGAAAAGGTTCACCCATTGCCCCTTCTGAGCTCTGTTGGTCGCTTATTATGGCGGCGTACCGTCATATTCCCTCTTACGTTTCTCAGCTTTCTCAAGGGATTTGGCAACAGTCCGGATTAGGGTTAGGTCAAACCTTACATGGTAAAACGCTAGGTATTTGGGGTTACGGAAAAATTGGCCAGCGTATTGCCCAATACGCTAAAGCGTTTGGAATGGACGTTTTAGTTTGGGGAAGCGAATCCTCTCGGGTAAAGGCGATAGAGCATGGCTTTGATGCTGCGGAATCTAAGCGGTCATTTTTTGAAAGTTCAGATATTGTTTCTTTGCACTTAAGGCTTAATGATGCCACGCGAGAAATTGTAAAACGATCCGATTTATCGGCGATGAAATCAGGATCGTTATTTGTGAATATCAGCCGCGCAGAACTGGTAGAGCAGGGCGCTTTACTTGCAGAACTTACTTGTGAGCCGTCGAAATTTGCTGCTCTTGATGTATTTGAAAATGAACCTGCTACTCCAGAAAATGAACCGTTAATCGCGCTACCTAACGTTTTGGCAACCCCTCATTTAGGTTATGTGGAACAAGGCAGCTATGAGCTGTACTTTAAGATCGCATTCGAGAACGTGATCGCGTTTGCAAATGGAAATCCGCAAAATCTGATCGCTAAGAGGTAATCATGCAGTGTTTGGATAAGCAAGAAGCGCTAATTAAAGACGCAGTTACATCCTTTCAAGAGTCACCAGATGTACTGGCGGCAGTATTGGTTGGTTCGTTAGCGGGTGGAACTGGAGATAGAGTATCGGACGCTGATATCGTTGTATTTAGCACCAACAATTTTCATAAGAATAATAGCGATCAATTCGAACAGTTTGTAATAGGGAAAGAGGTTTTTTATTGTTTATCGGGTGAGCACAATGACAAAGCATGTTTTCGCAAATATTTATTTGGTGATATGACAAGTGCTGAAATTCACATACTAGATGTATCTGAAGAATTTGAGATATGTAAACCTTATAAAATATTGTTCGATAAAAGCTCCGTAACTCCAAGTAGAATCTCGAACCAATCAGCGCCTAAACATGAGAACTTTCCGGTCTTCCCAAATGGCGATGACGGACTGATTTGGGAACTCTTTGACTGTGTTAAGTGGCTCAGCCGAGGCGATAAAGACTTAGCTAAAGGGTATCTAAAGCGCCTGGCTAAACGGCTTTAATTAGAAATTTATTTGCGGGTAAACTGGCCCCTAAAATCGGATGGGGTCATTTGCTTCTTCTCTTTAAATTGGCGGTTAAAGTTAGACAAGTTATTGAATCCCGAGCGCTCTGCTACGAGTGATACCGGAATATCGGAATTGACTAACAATTCGCACGCCTTACCTATTCGAAATTTCTTTAAATGCTCCGAAAAGCTTTCTTTGAAATGCTTTTCAAATAACCGATAAGCGGAGCTTTCACTCATGTGAAGCGTTTTGCAAAAGTCGCTGATTTTTATAGGTTCATGGTAGTGGCTTTCAATGAATTGCCTTGCAGATTCAACTCGGCTAAAGCTTTCATCCGGCTGTATGGCTTGTTCGATGCCATAACTTGACGACGATAGTGACGAAGCCGTTTTATCATCCGCTAGCTGCGTTAATGCATCAATCACATTAAGAAGTTGCTGGTGGGCAGAAAGTACTCGGTGGTCTTTCATTTTGTGAAACAGTACTTCCCCCATTTCTTTAGAGAATTCAAGACCATGATAAGAGCGGTGAAGCATGGGTTTGATATGAGCGAGCTCTGGTGCGGCTTTGATCAAATTGTCTATCCAGCTTTGAGTGAACCACAAAATTAAAGTGTTATGTGGTTGAGAGGCATGCGCAAACGAACGCCCCGAAAGCATATGAGGTAAGCCAGGTCCAAAAAGGAGTAGGGTATTATGGTCGACTTTTCCAATATGATCGCCTGCAAAAAAATTGCCTTCAAAGCAATCCCCTGGGTCTCGATAAAGGACCAGTTCATATTCCACATGATAGTGCCACGCACAGGCATAGCCCTCTTTAGGCACGTCACAGACATATTCACGGATCTTCCAATTGAAATGAGGTTTATCTCCAATGGCTTCAACAAAAGGTCTCATTCGTTTTCCTTTCTAGGGCTGTTTACTTAATGACTTATATACCCATTACTGTATGAGGCTGTCAAAGTGTAATGGTATTTTGAATGAATAGTATCGACACACGACAGATTTCTACCAATCATGTGCATTATATTCAGTAGACTTATTGCACTTATACCCAAGTGATCTCAAGGTGCAGGATTCAGAGCCTCATATTCTGTTTCAATTCAAGGAAAAGAACGCAGCGGAATGACGAGTCCTTTCCAAGTTCTTAGACGATGAAGAGGGACAGAATATGGGCTCCCAAGGGCGAGCTTAACTGGCTTTCATACTGCGTTATCGATTCTTGATTTAGAACCACTAGATCTTCAAATCGATGCCTTGCCTGAAAGCCAGTTAATTCTCGCTGAACCTAGCATCTTGAGGTTACTTGGGTATACATCAGGTACGCAGAATTTGTGTTTCCTGCGCACCTAAACACTTAGAGCGGCCACTCTTTTATATTTAAACTTATTAATATCAATGTATTGTGCCTTTTGTACGTAAGGGTGCAGCAGTGAGGATCTTGCTATGTGGACAAATAGAACCGCAATTCTGTTCTTGTTTACGACATTCGCGACTGGGCTTTGTGGATCATTTTTCTTTCCCTTATCTAGCCTGTTTATGGTGGAAGCGTTAAATGCTACGCCCGCAATGCTGAGTGCCTTTTTAGTGCTCTCTGTTTTCAGCTCCGTGGTGGTCTCTCAATTTATTGCTTACCGCTCAGACAGAGGGTGGAAAAGAAAACGAATACTGCTCGTTTCATTTTGTGGCTACTTAGTTACGGTGCTTGGTTTTTCGTTCATCCGCGACTATTACTTGGCGGTAGCCATCTCAGTGGTATTTGGCAGTGTGACTGGGGCGATTTATGGTCAGGCATTTGCGTTGGCACGTGAATACGCCGATAGGCATTTAAATGATCAAGCGACGACATTTTTGTCTACCTTGAGAGCCGGAATGGCGCTGGCGTGGGTATTTGGACCGCCAATCGCTTTCATCATTAAGGCGGAATATGGATTCTCAGCGACCTTTTTGATGTCTGCGGGAATGATCGTAGTCACAATTGCCATTGTTTTCTTTTTCCTTCCTGACGGGGAAATGAAAGAAGAAAAAGTAGAAGATGCACCCACTGCAATTCCTTGGTATCAGAGAGCATCGGTTGTGTTGTTTTGCTTATCCATGCTGATGACTTTTTTTGCTAATGGCTTGTACTTAACAGCGATGCCTTTGTATATCACCAAAGAATTAGGGTTAAGTGAAAGCTTGCCAGGTACTTTTTTGGGTATTGCAGCACTTTGTGAGATCCCAATTATGCTTGCTGCTGGTTGGTTGGCAGCGAAATATGGTGGGAACCGAGTCGTTGGGGTTGCCTTGGTTTGTGGCATGGTGTTCTTCATTGGCATTATTAAAGCAACAGAAGTATGGCAACTGATCGCTATGCAGATCTGCAATGGCATATTCGTTGGGATTACCGCCTCATTGGGTATGGTCATTTTACAAGACATGATGAAAGACCAGCTTGGTGTTGCATCCACATTATTCTCAAACGTGCTGCAAGGAAGTACGCTGTTGGCGAGCATCTCCATTGGCATCGTTGGCGGAATGTACAACTATTACAGCACGTTTTATTTAAGCTTAGGTGGAACCGTATTAGGGCTGGTTTTCTTGGCTATGGCTGCGCTAAGAAATCGCAGCACCTGTGGTATTGCCCCCGCTTATTGATTGAGTAAGCTGGCGAGCTTTTGTCTTGTGGACTCAGACAGCTCTGCTTCTTTATACAGTGCTTCTGCGACCGCCTGATTTTCCGGCGTATTTTGGGAACCCGACATCAGATATTCAAATAGCATCTCTTTTGTCGGTGTCGGAATGTCGCCACTCATAATCCGCTTACGAAGTTGGTGCTGATAATTTGAATCAAAAGGCAGCAAGTCTGGTGTAGACAAACGTGCGTTCACTATTTCTCGCACTACATTTGGATTGCTGTCTTTTATGGCTTGCTCACGAAGTGCTTGCTTCATCTCAGGGTTTCTGGCTAATACCCTCGCAGCCACCATCCTTTCATCAAAATGCTCGCTTTTTAAATAATTGGATACTTGGCTATCAAGTGCGCGATCGTCTAGGTTATCAATGGAAACCAAAGTGAGATAAGAAGCCTCCTCTGACTGCAAGTTTTTACTTAGATATTGGGAGACGTCACTGCGTAAAGACTCGGATTGGCTTCCTAAAATGCCAATGTTGAGCAAGGCCGTTTCAGATATGATTTGATTGCTGTTGTCGCTGGCTGCTTCCAACGCTTGCAGAGCATGAATTGAATTCACATCCCCCATTTTGGATATCGACATAATGGCGCGTAGCCGGTTTTCTTCATCTAATGAATTGTCTTCTATCAATTGTGAGAGGATATATTCCCCTTCAGGGCTTTGTGAGCGTTCCAGCGCAAAGATTAAAAGCGATTGTTGGTCGTCCGTTAAGTTTTGGTTCTGAAGCCAATCTTTCACTGTGTTAAAACCCTGACCAGCCAGATAAGCGCCAATAAGATGGGCGCTGTCTAGGTTGGGGGAACCTGCATACAATTCGAATTGTTCCACAAAGTTGTCTTCATTCACTGCCTCGTTATTGCTGGCAGTAGCCACGTCTAACCCTTTTAAATGTTGATTAACGTTACTTGCGTATTGGTTCATTGACCAATTGAGCGCTGTTGTGCTTTTTAGCGGTGAAATATTGGTCTGTTGAACAACAGTCAGTTTTTGGTTCTCATAATCGACGGTTCGTGTGTGGGTATGCGCTAATGTTTGCGGGAAGCCAGCAGTATCGTGAGTTAACTTCCATCTATCTTGCTGTTCGATTACCTGATAACTCTGTGAGTCGGATACAGCCCCAAGCCAGTCTCGCTCTAAGCTAGATTCATCTTGTCGGGCGAAGTAAAAACGGTGTTTTCCATCTGCTAGGGCGAGTGTTTTACTCCCCGAAAAGTAAGAGAACTGAGTCAGTGTGGTATTGATAATGGTCAGCGGGTGAGAAGCGTTTAGCCCTAGTAAATCTACGTTTTCAAACGACCCCTGAGAAAATTGAGCGGTAAACGTTAGGCGCTTAGGGCGATCTTCCCCTTGTGGATCGGCTGCCCATTGAATGTTGTATATTTGTCCTAGGTACACATTTGGCTGATCGTCTGTCGGTTTCAAAGCCATATTGAATCTATACGTCATTTCACCCAATTGCGTTTTTGGGTTACTCATGGTCGTTGTGAGAGCCACACGATAGCGATATACAGGATCGGATTCTTTCTCTTCTGCACTTTTGGCAATGGTTGAGATGGAAGCCGGTTCGCTGTTTTTCTCGGGCGTATAAACTGGAATACTCTCGGAGTTATCTTGCGTTTCAGGTTCTTCCTGAAATACAAATACTGATGCGCCTACAGCCGCAACAATACCCAGAGATAGCAATAAAATTACCCGTTTCATGTCTCCCCCCTCAATCGATGTATCACTTAATTTCACCATACCAAAAGGGAACGAGCGGTGTGCTCGCTCCCGCTTTGAGTCTTATATATACTTAGTCTTATCGTAAATAGTGTGACTGAATTCCCATATTGGAGACCAGCTGATGAGCGTTGTCTCTGCATTAAGAATGTTCCAAATACCAAACAATTTCACCTGACAGTACAACCCTATGTTTCCACTCCCGCCTTTCGCACTGGCATCCCATTTAAGCCGAGTGTAGTACTGAAAATCCGTCGAGCTTCCTTCTTTGTAGGTTACGCCAGCCTCTGCATGCGCTTTTGTGCCAACATTCACTAGATTGATCGCACCTTTAACGCCTTTTTCTATAGTTTTGACGCCAAAATTCAGCATGGCATAGCCTTTGGCTGTCGCATCACCCGCTACAAATGGGCGAACAGACGCGTAAACAAAGTCTGGTCGACGTTGCCCATTTACTTCGATTGGCGTGTTTGGTTTGTCAAAGCCTCCCACTTCCAAGCCTGCGGCGAAATCTGCTCCTGTTTTCAATACAGCACCAATTTTTACGCCTAGCTTGAATACGCCGGCTGGATCGATTGGAACTTCAGGAATCGGTACTTCAGGAGCGGCAATCGTGTGAGAAAACGTGCGTTTTATGTCTGCCTTTAATAGAGCGTTACATGTAGGGCTAATAGAAAGAGGGGTGGTCGCATTCACGGTTAGAGACAGATGCAGCCCACGCACGCAGTTGAGTTCTTGGGGGTTAAACGACAGGTTAGTATTTCCAAAGACGGTTCCAATTTTCGTATTATGTGGACCTACATTTACCGTGAACTTGTTGTCTGTGTTTCCTAGTATTTTCCCTCCCGTATAAGTCACATAACCAGAGGCATGCCGCGTTTGTTGGAACCGACCTACAACGTTATGTACGTTTGCTGAGTGTTTTTTGTTTAAAACGGTTCCAGCATTAACAGTGCCAGCGTAGGCAGGGAGAGAAAATATCCCTATTGCCAAGGTACTGCAGACAGCCAATGCCATATTTGAGGCTTTCTTCATTGTCTTATCCTTAATATTAATCCTGTAAGCTAAAGTCAAGCGACCAATGTTTGAATAACAATAAAGGTGTAAATATTCTAAATTGAAAACTGCATTTCAAACACCCATTTAACCTAGTCAGATTTATATTACAGTCAATAGGTAGCTAACTTATTGTTTATTATGATTAAGATAATAAGCCTATATTTCAAATGGTATTTTATTTTGTTGATTATAAAGGGATTTAATTGATTTTCTTCGAAAATTAATTGACTGATTACATTTCAACTAATGTGAGTAAAATCAAATAAAAAATATATATTATTAATTATTCTCATCTTGTTTTTGTTTATTAGCTTTACCTGTATTTCATTACGTTAATGTTGAAGTTAATAAAGTGTTTAGTAATGGTAAATAATAAATAACTTCGTTATGCATTCTATTGTTTATTCTTTAATGGATATTATGTTTCTATTTAATGTGACTTTAATCCAATATATTAATATTAAATCAGTGCAAATCTCTTATAACATTGAAATTATAGTGGCTTTATTTCCTCTAAGATTTTTCAAATTTGAATTTTCTTTATAAGTTAAATGATTTTGATATATGTAGGAGTGAATGAAATCTGTGCCTTGACGATATTACTTTGATTTTTATGGAAATCTATTTGATGATTAGCCACCAAGTAAATAGTCTTGAGTTTCTAAGGAGAATGCTTAAAAAATGCGCGTATTAGTTTCAGGTGCTAATGGGTATCTTGGTCGGCATGTCGTTCGTTATATGGAGTCCCTTGGACATAGCGTGTTCCGATACTTAAGAAAAGGTCAGTCTCATCACGATGGAGTGCACTCGTCGGATGCGTCTTTTTACCACACTTTCGATTTGGTGGTGAATTGCGCAAGACCTCATTGGTCTGAGTATTCACCGCATGATATCGCCCTTATTGAGCAAGACTCGCTGGCAATACTCAATAAATTCTGTAAAGCCGAAGGTGTAAAAATTCATACTTCTGGTGTTTGGCTTTTCGGACATGCAAATGAACAGGAATTGAAAGAAAGTATTCTCAAGCCCTTTGATATCGTAAAGCCAGATAAGAACACGATAGAACAAGCGAGGGATGATGGTTGGAAAATTGTCTATTGCCCCAGTTTGATTTATGGCGGCGAACATTGTCAGCTAAAAAGAATCATAAGGGATTATGAATCGGGTCAGGTCAATATTGCGATGCCTTCTATTGGCTTCAATCAATATGCGCATGTTCAAGACATTGCTGAATTTTATGGCGAGTTGGCACTTTTAGGGTGTGACGATTCCGATATTTTTGTCGCTGAAGAGCAAGGGTACAGTCCTCTTGAATATGCATTGATGTTGAAACAATGTGGTGTTGTCCGTGAGATCATAGAATGCAATAGAACGGAGTTTCAGAAACAATTTGGGCAAGACGCATTGGATATTGAGCAATTGAATTTGAAATTGCCAAATCACCAAAGTTTCATCCCAAAACATAGACTTAGTGATTACATTTCTAATGAGCTTGTGCTTGAATAAAATGAAAGAAAATAATGCAAATTTCGGTACTGCCCGTTCTATATTTGGCGGACTGAGTATACATTCTTGATAGATAAGTGGTAGGTGAGTAAGCCAATGGAGGCAACGTGAAAATACTCATAGAGCAAGAAACGGCTTTACATCAACCTAGTGTTAGAAATAACCGTGAAGAGGTCACTAGGCTGTTGCATCCCGACTTTGTCGAAGTTGGGAAAACAGGGATAACCTATCATTTTGATGATGCGTTAGAAGAAATGAACGACGATTCTGAACCTGTAATTCACTCTCAGGATTTTTTGTGTGTCACGCTTAAACCCTCTGTTCAGTTACTGCTTTATAAAACGGCTTTGCAGGATCAACAAGGCGGTTATTTTGATTACGCTAAACGATCGTCAGTTTGGACTTTCTCTGGTGAGAGTTGGCAACTTATTTACCATCAAGGAACGCTATGCCCAGAGTTTGAAATTAAGGATTAAGCTTGCTTTAGGGGCGTAAACTGAATTAAAGCGAGTAGTCAGTACTGCCAGTAGGTTCGAACACAAAGCAGTCAATTGGGGTGCAAGGCAATAAGTTAAACACAAGGAATCGTGAAAATGGGGAAGCAATTTTCAGAGTTAAACGAAAAGCATATTGAATTCATAGCCGAGCAAAAGATGTATTTTGTCGGCACAGCCAGCGAAACAGGTAGCGTGAACGTATCGCCTAAAGGCGGAGACTCTCTTCGAGTGATTGATAATAAAACCATTGCTTGGCAAAACTTGACGGGCAGCGGAAATGAGTCGGCGTCTCATGTTATTCAAAACCCTCGAATGACGATTATGTTTTGTGCTTTTGAAGGTGCACCTTTGATTTTACGAGCGTATGGGCATGCGCGTGTGCTGCATCAGGGAGATTCAGACTGGGACACATACGTTGGGAAATTTCCTCCAAGCGTCGCAACTCGACAAATCTTCCTACTTGATATAAATCTGGTGCAATCTTCTTGTGGAATGTCGGTGCCTTTTTACGATTATGTTGCAGACCGAGATGAATTGGTTAAATGGTCTGAGAGACAAGGAAAAGAAGGCGTTGAGAAGTATTGGTTGAAGAAGAACCAGAAAAGTATCGATGGCTTCGAAACCGAGATAGCACAGCGTGCTGGGTTGTCAAAAGAAGATTAAGTAATCGGCTCCAGCATTACTGGAGCTCTGAATCCTGCACCTTGAGGTGGTTTGAGTATAAGATCGTTATTTTACCGCCGCTAAATCTTGAGCAACCTCTCTCCAGTCCGCTATTTCTTCTTTGTAGTGAGACAGTTGCTTGCTGTCCATTAAGTTAATCACTTGTGCGATTTTATCGCTGGCTAATTGCCGATTATGTTCCAGTTTTACTTTGAGTGAATCGGTGTAAAAGCTATCAGGATCATCTAGGATGCGAATAAACATAGATTGAAAGTACTGGACTTCGTCCCGGCGATTGAACAAGGTTTCCATTTCAATGTACATTTTGTCGTTGTGATCTGCCCAATCGAAGTTTGTAATTTTAACGTCTTCAGACCACGACTTGATGATCGCCTTTTGTTTACTTGAAAGCGACCCTAACCATGTATCGAGATTATCTTCCATTCTCTCTTGATACACCTCTCGGATCTCCGCTTCGTCCATATCTTTGTATTTTTCGCGATATTTTTCATGATCTTTCGCTGTATTTTCTAGCAATTCATCTACTTGCTTTTGATCAAGCTGGCTTACTAGCGCATAAAGGTTTGGTGATGCTTTCGCGATCACTCGCCTAGCGTGCTGTCTAAATTTCTCGGTATGCATAAAAACATAGGCCGCATCGACGGTTTCTGGATCCATCGATTCGAGCTCGTCAAGGTGTTCTATGTAGGCAGGGAGCTCTTGAGTTTTGTGCCACTCACTCAGTTGCTGCAAACTAAGTTCAATAACGTCTTCTTGTTCGGAGTTAAGAGAAACATAATCGTCTATGTATTCCAGAACAATCCAATCCAAATTGCTGTATACGAATTTGGTTGTGCATCCAATTAGCCCAAATGCGAATACAACAGGTAAAAGACGTTTCCAAAACATAGCGATTCCTTGCTAACGAGTCATTGAGGAGATTTAAGGAAATATACTCACTATACGACAGTTAAGATCAACCAGCGTTCCATATTTAATGGTGATACTGTTTTCATTATTAGCTCAACATTTCTTCACGATTGGATTACGCATGACGTTTTATAACAGAGATTAAATTAATTGCGCTCAAGGTGAAACAGGTTTTATATTGCTATTGATTGCAAACTGCATTTGCAAAATGCAAACGCAGTTGTATTTTATGGCGAAATTATGAGAGATAAGTTCGGATTTTAACCGAAAATGTGACGTGAAAAGTTGGCACGGTAGATGCATTAATAACAGTGACCCTTTTTAAAGCCGAGGGTCACCTAGCCAACTGACGTTGTTAGTGAACCGATATTTGTTCACAAATGATTTAGCCACCCGCGTTTTGCGTGTGGCTTTTTTTTTCGTCTGTAGATTATCCCCATCCAATTTCTCTCAACCTTGACAACGAATAGATTCAATCCTATTGTACACCTTATGGTAAACATTAATGACGAACAATTGAGCCACGTCTTTATGGCTCTCGCAGATGAAACACGACGTGAAATGGTACGTCAGCTAGCTAATGGGTCGTTGCCCGTTAAAGAGCTGTCGAACCCAAACAACATTTCTAAATCTGCGGTAACGAAACACCTTAAAATTTTAGAGCGAGCAGGGTTGCTGACTCGGCAAGTGGTTGGGCGTGAGCACATATGCTCCTTAAACCCTGATCCATTAGTTGAAGTGAACGAATGGCTAGCCTTCTACCAAACTTTCTGGGAAGACAAATTTGATGCACTAGAATTTTACCTAGACAAGCAACTAACGGAGAGCGAGTAACGATGTCGGCTCAACGCGGTTATGCAGCTTTAAAATTGCAACGAGAATTTCGTACTGATGGTAAAACTCTTTTTGAGGCGTGGACGCAATCGGCGATGCTCAGTCGCTGGTTTGGACCCAAAGAGCACGATGTAGTGACGGCTAGCATTAATGCAGTGGAAGGCGGGCAATACAAGATTGTTCTGCGTTCACCCGAGGGTGGTGAGATCAGCCACTTTGGCGAATATGTTGTCGTCGACCCACACGTACACCTTGTTTTTACTTGGGTGCTTGCTAACCAAGATTGCGGTGGCTGTGCGGATCAAGACACATCCACGTTAGTGACTTTGCGGTTTGAGCAGTTGGATTCGAAGCTCACTCGGTTGACCTTACTTCATGAAAAGTTACCTGATCAGAAAGCCTACGAAGGGCATAAATTCGGCTGGTCGAGTAGCTTAGACAGCTTAGAGGATATTCTTCAAATCAGCAGCCAATAGGTATTTGTCGAAACTAAGCACTGAATTAGTGCTTTTTTTTGAAGTAAATAGTACACCTTTTGGTGTACATAACTAAGGAAAGTAACATGGAAAATATACATCACCACATTGTCATTGAGTCGACCCCTGAAAAATTGTTTCAAGCGATCACGTCTTCTGAAGGCTTATCGTCATGGTGGACAAAGGCAGAAGCGACACAAGAGATAGGCGAGAACCTTTCGTTTTTCTTTGGTCCTCAATGTGACCACAAAATGGAAATGGAGCTGATCTCATTGGAAGCGAACCGAAAAGTGGTTTGGCAATGCGTGGAAGGGCCATGGGCAGAAATGGGACATTTCTCTTTTGTCATTAAAGAAGCCGATCGAGGTGCAGCGCTGAGCTTTACCCATGAAGGGTGGCCAGAGATGGGCGCCTTTTTCGGACACTGTAACTGCAAGTGGGGGTTGTTTCTTGGTTTGAGCCTAAAAAGCTACTTAGAAACAGGGAAAGGAGTACCTCACCCAAATGAGCAAAATATTTAGAGTAGTGATACGAAAACTATTTTGTAGCCAACGTATTTGGTTTCACGGACCTCCTCACTTTCGAGTTTGAAAGTGGGGAGGTTTTGAATCCTGTATCTTGAGGTCACTTGGATTTACATCACCATTTAATAAAATATGAGTTGATTTGTTTCGATATTTAGAACAAAGATTAAGAGAACTGAATTTTTGTGCTTAGGAGTACTTTCGTGAAACTTCAAAATACCTCTCTTTTTAAACAACAGTGTTATATCAATGGACAGTGGATCGGGGAGGCTGCAGAAAAGCAATCTATCTTCAATCCCGCCACTGCAGAAAAAGTAGGTGAAGTACCTGTACTTGGTAGAGAAGAGGCGGAATATTGTATAGAAGTCGCGAGTAAAGCACAGAAAGAATGGAAAACACGCACCGCCAAAGAACGATGCAATCTATTAAAAAAATGGTTTGATTTGATTCAAGAAAACAGCGACGACTTAGCGGCGATCATCACGACAGAACAAGGTAAGTCGATTATCGAAGCGAAAGGCGAGGTAGCGTATGCCGCCAGTTTTATTGAATGGTTCGCGGAAGAAGCCAAACGCGCATACGGAGAAACCATTCCCGCCCACAAAACCGATGCCAGAATTGTGGTTACTAAAGAACCCATTGGTGTTGTCGGAGCCATCACGCCTTGGAATTTCCCCGCAGCCATGATCACAAGAAAATGCGGTCCAGCCTTAGCGGCAGGTTGCAGCGTAGTCCTTAAGCCTGCTCCAGATACTCCCTTTACTGCATTGGCTCTCGGTGTGCTGGCGGAAGAGGCCGGTATCCCAGCTGGTGTCTTTAATATTATTACTGGTGATGCAGCAGGGATAGGTGGCGCACTGACCGATAGCAAAACCGTTCGAAAAGTGTCGTTTACTGGGTCTACCCAAGTTGGGAAGCTTTTAATGTCCCAATCGTCTGGCTCAGTGAAAAAACTGTCTTTGGAGCTTGGCGGAAATGCCCCTTTCATTGTCTTTGAAGACGCAGATATCGACGCCGCTGTTCAAGGCACTGTGATTGCGAAGCTGAGAAATGCCGGTCAAACTTGCGTGTGTGCAAACCGTATTTTTGTTCATCGTGATGTGCAAAGTGAATATGTCGCCAAGCTCAAGGTAGCGTTTGAAAAGTTGAGTGTCGGTAATGGCATGGATCCAACCAATCATATTGGCTCAATGATCAATCAAGCCGGTATCGATAAAGTGTACGAGCACTTAAACGATGCATTAGAAAAAGGTGCAGAGTTAGAGCTCGGCTCGCAGCAGAAACCAGCGGATCTTTTCTGCTCTCCCATGATTGTAACGGGAATGACCGATGGCATGAGAGTGGCAAGTGAAGAAACGTTTGGACCTCTTGCCGCGATATTTACGTTTGACAGCGAAGATGAAGTGATCGAACGAGCGAATCAAACGGACGCAGGTTTGGTGGCGTATTTTTACTCGCAGTCGCTAAGAAGAAGTTGGCAGGTCTCAGAACAGTTGGAGGCTGGCATGATTGGCATAAATGAAGGGTTGATCTCTACCGAAGTAGCGCCCTTTGGTGGGGTAAAAGAATCTGGGCTTGGTCGTGAAGGTGCACGCCAAGGCATTGAAGATTATCTAGAAACTAAGTATATGCTGATGGGCGGGTTATGAGATTAACTGCTGAGTGTATTGGTGAAATTTGCGACAATGTTACAATTTTTTAACATTTATTGTAAGTTGTGACATTATTGCCTTAGTAATTAAATAATTTGCTTCTATTCTTGTTGTTGTTTTTATAACACACAAGAGAAACTATAAAATGAAGAAGTTAATCTGCTCTCTAGCATGTCTTATGGCATGCATTTCTACAGGCGCCTCAGCCGCCATTTCGCAACATCCCGTTATCCTTATTCACGGTTTTAATGCCGACCAGTTGAGCGAAAAACCAAACGCTCAACAGGTGGCATTAGCGGGTGAAGAAGGTTGGCGATCGTATTGGCTTTCTCGCTCTGATGAGCGTATCGATTGGCCTTCTCATGAACGGATCCAAGGCAAAATTGCATCAGACTATGTTTGGCCAAAACTTCAATCACTTTCTCGCAACAATACCTGCGCGAACGGCTGTATTTTTGTCACACACTCTACGGGCGATCTCATTGCACGACACATTTTGGACAACCAAAAACGCTGGCTTGAAAACGCAGGCTTAACGCCACTCAACATCATCGCAACGGTAGATTTTGCGGGTGCAGGCGGTGGTTCAGAACTAGCCGACATTGCGATTAATGCAGCAGAAGGCGGCGGTGCAGGTAATTGGACACTTAGACAAGCTCTGTCATTGTGGTTGGGCATGGTACCGACAACGGGCAATACCGGTGTCTTGAACGATTTAAAAGTGGCAAACGCGCGACAACTTTCCGCGACACCAGATAGCCGAGTCCCACGTGTACGTATTGTTGGTGACAGCTCAGATTTCTGGGGGCTTACTGCTGGCTTCTTACCAGGGCACGATGATGGTGTCGTCGCAGCGCATTCCAGTTGTGGTGCAAAATCAGCTGGCAGCTACAACAGTTGCTCTGCGTTTGTTGGGCTTAATGGCAAGCTTACTGCTCAGTCTCGTGGTGTAACCCGCTTTATGGCGCAGCATTACCCATTGCTTATGGGTGAGGATTATTCTCACAGCTCCCTTATCGATAACAAGCACGAAGGTAAAGTGACCACGGCACGCGCCAATTTGAGTTTAAGTAATGGCAAAACCGTTACAGTTAATACAGAAGATCAGAGCTCTTGGTGGTCAAGCAGCGTGTATCGTTATGTCCAACACTCAGACTCCCAATCGATGTCTCAGTTAACGTACAACTTGCTTGAGAGCGCGCAGTAAAGGTGTCTTATATTGAGTATTGCACAGCAGGTAATCGGGTTCTGTGATTTGGCAGAGCCCTATTTTTCTCTTTCTTTGACCGAGATTCATTTATGAAAGTGTTTGGCTCTGCATATTTATCTGGAAATGTTTATGTAAGAAGCTTTGTCATTATTGTAGCCATTTTTCTAGTGGCCTTGGTGACGTATCTGTCGTATGACAAAGACACCATTAAGGACAGTAGCTCCGAAAAATACAGTCAACCCAAACAAGAAATGGCGGTGAAACCTAAAGAAAACGAGGTCGAGGTGCCCCAATTTGAGCAGCCCGATCAGGCTACGGATCTCGCAGAGCAGCCTATTGAACTAGAGGCGCCAATAAAACAGCAATTCTCGTTGATAGCGAGTGCTTATAGTGAAGAGCTAAAGCACCCTGCGTACTCGCCGCCGCTTAACGATGACAACCCAATTACCCTCGATCCTAATCGATACCATAAAGTGGAATTACCTATTTTAGAGGGTAAGCACAAAGCGGCATTGAGGCTGGAACAATATCGTTATTTTTACCCGAACCCGATTCGCATCACGATAGATTCACCACTCGAGATCCAGCAAGTATCGTTTGATTTACGGGGAGTCGAGAACGGGAAAAGCATTGCTAGCCAAACTGTTAACCGCGCAGAAGCTACATTTAAATCGAGCGAAGATTGGCCAGAAGAAATCCGCGTAAAAGCCAAAGTCACGTTCGCACAAGGGGATGATGTTCTGACAGGCGATTTTCGCTTCTACGTTCCAGTTGGAAAAATTACGGGCGTAGACACATTAGGTAGCGAAGGTCCCGACATGCTCATCCCTGTTCAGTTGGAAGTCAAAAAGAGCGGGACGTTTCGACTTCGGGCTAGCCTATTCTCGGCAAGCGGTCAGCCAATTGCGTCGTTACGTGCAACAAAAACGTTAGCAGAAGGCAGACAAGAAATACATTTGAAGGCGCACAGCAGTGTTTTAAAGACCAGCTCGTTAAAAAATAGTTCGTTAAAAAATAGCGCGTTAAAAAATGGGACTCAACAAGGTGGGGGCTCCGAATTCGAATTGCGTTACCTTCAATTGGAAAAACTGTCTGATTTTCCCGGTCAGAAAACAGGTTTTGGCGTTAGCGATCAACCAACGTATTCGTTAGGGTCGTTTGACGTGTCCCAACTGAGTGATGAGCCGTATCAGCCCACAGAGCAAGAGAAAGAGCGCCTCGAATTCCTGAAAAAATTAGGGCAGTAAACACCGTTCAGTAAGCATTGAAATCTCAAAATGTGGATTCTGCCTAATTCACAGTGTGGCGTTATGTAACCAATTGATTATTTTTGATAATGTCGTCCAATACGTTTAAAGATGGGTTAGGGCGACAACATGAAATTGATAAGGAATTCGCGGCTTCGTTATCAAAAGGACAAATCCGATAAAGTCTACGAAGTGGATCTTGTCGAGCTTACATCAGGCGAGCCCTCAAGGTATTTGGTGAATTTTCGATACGGTCGAAAAGGCAGTACCCTACGAGAAGGCACCAAAACCCGAGATCCAGTTACACTTGAGCAAGCGGAAAGGCTGTTTGATAGTGTGGTTGTTTCGAAGGTAAACAAAGGCTACCAAGATCAGAATGCACTCTCGTCTTACACTTCTCTCCAACCTAAACAACCGAACTCCGGATTTGACCACAACACGTTAATCAATCGCATTGAACAAGAATCCAGCCCTTATGAGCTGGGTCGGCAGATTTGGCGCTTGCGCCCCGTGGCGAATCCCGAAGTGGCGTCCTTGATAGCCAATAAGCTAGGCAGTGATACTTGGCAATTGGAATACGCTATTTTGTGGACACTGGGAAGAGTAGGTAGCGAAGCGAATATCGATGCCATTAAACCCTATCTATCCCATCAAGATGTTCGTCTCGCCACCATCGCATTGGAATCGCTAATTTCACTCTCGCCTAAATCTGAGCGCAAACGCATTTACGTGGAGGTCAGTGGCTTCGAACTCATTTCTGTGGAAGAGTTTGTCACTCAACTTGATGATTTTATTGCCCAAAGAACGGCGAAGGGAAGCATTAATCTGTTGTTGAAGAAAGCGTATCTTCAATCCGTTTTTGATGAAGAGATGCATCAGTCATTACGAGATGTTCTCGCCAAAATTCCATACGCCCCCAATGCCTTCCAAGGTATTCGCTACATTCTAAAAATGAGTGAATTCCGGCTGGATGCCAATATGTTTGCCGCCGCATACTATCGTTTGGAGCAAAGTAACCCGTATTTCCAAAGAGCTTGGAAATACCATTACTCGCCTGAACATGGAAGGCTGGACATTGAGAATGAACTGTCGTCCCCAGAATCTAAACTTGCGCACTCCCAACATACTCATAACTACCTGATTCGTCGCCAGTGGCGGGTGTTAAAGCAAATGGGGGTTAATGAAAGCCCTGATTTCGTTCGGCTTGCGACTCAGCTTTTACTTCAATTTAAAGACAGCGACGGCAAGAAGCCCAAAACGTCTGAAATTTACGAATACGACCAAAATTGGCGTCGTCACGTGAAGGCCGTGAACCACTACGATGAATTTGCTCGTTACTCCACATTGAATGCGTTGCTGAGAAGTGAGAACCCGCGTTATAAACGAAGCGATGCGGGGTACGTTTGGAAACTGATCCCCGATGTGGTGTTTGAAGGTCGGGGTGAAGCGTTTGCTCACCTTTGGGACCAAGTGCCTCATAACTTACTTGAGTTAGTACTAGGTAGCCAATGCGAACCTGTATGTGATTTTGCGGTTCGGGCGCTACAAGACAACACAAGTTACACCGACGCGTTAAGTGGCGACATTTTGGTGGGCATACTGGTTCGTCCGTACACTGCTTGCCAGAATTTCGCGCTACCACTGTTAGAAGCCTACTTAAAACGCCAGGCCTTAAGCACAGAATGTTTGATTACGTTACTCAACAGTGACGTAGAAGTCGCTCAAAATCTGGCCTTAGATCAATTAGATAAAATCCGAGACTTGTCGAAGTCAGTCGATGTATTAACCGCGCTTCTTTTGATGGGGCAACCATCAATACACAAGTGGCTCGAAGATCGAATGAAGCGAACAGCGCTGTTTAGAAGCGCTCAGAGTGAACTGCTCATGAGCCTTGTCTTAACGCTGACTGATTCACACTCCGAGGGTAATTCCATTGAGACATTCGAGCATGCAGAGTGGTTATCCGAATGGCTTAATTTACATTGTAAAGATGCCATTTCAACGATCTCGTTACCACAAATTGAATTGCTGATTTTCTCTCAACATTCACCGAATGTACTGATAGGTTGCGAATTTTTGATGGCTGTTGATGTGGAGTGGGCACAGATACCCACCACGATTTTTGAAGTGATTGAAAACAACCGTTCTCATAAGATTCAGTCATACAGTGTCGCCTTACTGTCTAAACAAAGTGCCGAAGAGCTGGTCGACAATTTATCTTATCTACTCAAACTGCTACTCAAAAACAACCTATCACAGCGCCAAGCTGTGTTGAAAACGTTGCCCGCGACTTACCAGCGTGGAAGCCAGCACCGCCCTCTTGTTTTTGGTAAGTTGGTTGATCTTCTCCACAAGCGCGAACTCGATAGCGATTTACAGCAAATGATTATCGGCTTTATTCGCCAAGAGTTTAAACGTGAGCTGTCGTTGAACTCTCTGGATGAAGTGATGAGTTTGGCTACTGCAACATCGACAATGGCACACGATCTTGCTTATGACGTTTTTGCCGATAGTTATAATGCGCGTCAGTTAGAGCGAACACTCACGGCAAGCCAATGGTACTCGCTTGCCCAAAGCAGCACCTTTGCCCTTAGAGCATTAGCCATTGAACAATACGTGAGAACACCCGCAACCTTATTGAATGCGAATGAATCGCCAGAAGAGTCGGAACCCGTATTAACGCTACTCAACAGCCAATGGCAAGATGTGCAGGACTTTGCGTTCGAATTTTGCCGTAATCAAATGACGTCAGAGCATTGGAACCCAGAGTCGATTGTTGCCGTATGTGATAACCCTGACGAGCGAGTGCAAGCCTTCGGACGAGAGCTCTTACAACGCTTCTTTGATGAATCCGAAGGTAAACAGTACCTGCTAAAACTCAGCCAACACCCTGCCGCAAACGTCGAGCTGTTTGTTACCCAATTACTGGCACAGTACGCCGCAAATGATGAAGGTATGTTATTGGCACTGAAGCCCTATTTTGTTTCGGTGCTGAGCCGAGTTAACCGTGGTCGTGTAGCAAAAGACAGAGTATTGAAATTTTTAACCGAACAAGCGGATTGCAGCGCTCTGGTTACGGAAATGGTGTCGGATATTTTGGTACGCCAATCTTTAACATCGGTTCAAAAGGACAAAGCCCAAATCCTTAAAGCCATGTTGCACTTGAAAAAGACGAATACCCACCTCGATATGCCGATTAAAGTGACTTCTCCTCCTTCAGTTATGCCTAAAGAAGGCACTATCTCTAACGAAGGCAATAAGTCTAAAGAAAGCACTTCGTCCAATGGGGGAGATTCAACACCAGAGAAGAAAGCCACGGAGCGCGAATCATGAAAGTAAGTTATCAATATGCATCGAAAAGCCAAGTTCGCTCTGGCTCCCAATCTACGGATGTTGCTTTTTCACCTGATGCATCGAGAGCGCCTACGTTTTTCATTGGTGAAGTAAAGGAAAAACGCGCTTTCCGAGAGGCGATATCCGCCCTTCATGATGTGGTGATTTCAGACATGCGGTTTGTGCCAAGAAACCGAGACGAATACAAGATTTGGTTGGCGCAAGAAGAGGAAAGGTTACTTGCAGAATTCGTTAGCCGCCATGGAGAAGTAAAAGAAGAGTTAGAGGCGGTAAAAGCCGAACTTTCTTCGATGGGCAAAGCGTCCAGCGAGATCATGGCTCCGTTCTATAAAGCGCAAGATCAATATTTCAAATACCTATACAAGCACGATATGGATGCTTGGTATGTGCTCGACCCAGTGATTACCGTTCACCCTGATCAGGTCTTTTTTGAGTGTTTTTCCGAAGACGAATCAAGCTATGGAAAGCTCAGCTGCAACTACGACACCTTTGAGCACATCAGCGACAAGGAATATGGGACGACGAACATTGATTATTCCCAAGGGCTATACGACGAATTCCAAAAAATTCGTGACTATCGGAAGACGCAGCTAAAAGTCGACCCTGATGGGTTTAATGTACAGACCAGCGGCAGCGACGCCTTTGAGGAAAAGAAAATTGATTTACCCGACTCTTGGGTAAGAGGCTTCTTGCAAGTTAGCTCCGCCATGACACTTCCGATGGTGAAATTCCGCCTACATCCGATGGATATTCACAACATTTGTGCATTACTCAAACGCAAGAAAGAACGGGTCGGTCCGCGTTCCATGCGTTTCGAGCTGATCCCAAACAAGCCCATTCAGATTGTGATGGAGCCTTGGGGGGATGTCGTCACCTGCGCACGATCTTTATACCGTGGAGAGGAAGCGCGCACTATTCGAACGTGGGGGCGTCGACGTATTTTGATTCTTGAGCGTTTGTTGCCCATCGCTGATAGCTTCGACGTTTGCTTGCTTGGCGATGGGATGCCGTCGTTTTATGTCGCGAACATGGGTGGGATGACTTTTACCTTGGGTTTATCGGGATGGAGCGCGAACGATTGGTCGGCGGCAGGGCAGTTCGATTTGTTAGCTCCAAGAGATACCGTTGACGAGCTAACTAGCCAGCGAGTCTATTTGGCGCTTCAAGAGACTCAGCAAGAGAGTGCAGCAAGTTTAGCCTCTCGGCTGGCGTTGGATGTGAGTGTGGTGAAATCGGCCTTGGCGCAATACAGTCAACTTGGGCAGGTGTTGTACGATTTATCGTTAGATGTTTATCGTCTTCGCCATCTTTACAATCAGCCCATTGCGTTAGAAGAAATACGTTTCACGAATGAACGAGAGCAAAAGGCGAACAATTTCGTTGAGGCTAACTTGGTGTCGGTTACACAGCTAAACCAAGGTTCAAAAGGCACTGAGATCATTGGGCTGACGCTTGATAACGGTAAAGAATTTCAGTCGAAGCTTCGCATCGATCAAGACCAGAGATTGGTTGAAGGTGAATGCCAGTGCCACTTTTGGCACAGTAATAAATTGAGGCAAGGACCGTGTGAGCATATGTTAGCGCTTCGCTTACAAGCCACAAGAGAGCAACATACAGAGGTGACGGCATGATAGTTACCTCCCTCTCAAAATTCAGTTCTGTCTCAACTTTTTTACTTGCAGAACAAAGAACTAGCAATACAATAGAACACTACAGCAGCGCGGCAGAAGAACCTTGCATCTCGAATGGTGGATCACCATTCAGGTATAAAGACTGCCCACGCATCACTGATGCTATCTTTACTGAGCCGTACAGTCACCTATACCGCTATTGCGGTGTGACTTCACAGAAGTCAATGAGCGGTATAGGTAACGTACGGCATCGAGTTGATAGCCTCAGTACTAAGAACTCTTCGAAGGAATATCTTGTCGCGCTGCGTTCCTTTTTTCGTTTCCCCGAACTTTGCTTAAAGATGTTCCGTTTAGGCACACCCCATCTAAAAATAAAGCTGAAACAGCCGCTTTCACAGACTTATATGTTGCGCGCCACCCTAGGATTCACGGCTGAGGAGGTGGCTTATGTCTGATTCTTCCACTCAATCAACATCTCGCTCAAACTCTTCCAACGCAAGCCATCAGGAGGCTTCGGTGACCGATTCTGCTCCAAAGCTGACGCGTCAGCAAATTTACGATCGCATTCGAGAAAGCAGCAAGGATGAATACATTCTTCAAGAAATGATTCGCCTTGGGTTCTGGAACAAAGAAGACGAACAGCCAAGTCTGACTCAAGAATTTATTGAGCGCCGATCCGAACTCACAAGAAAGCTTAGGGATCTAAGCGATCTAGATTCGTTATACGCTGACCCTGAAAAAGCATTAGAAGCTCTGCATAAAGAACGCAAAAAAGCGGCGTTAGAAAAGCGAGAGCAAACTCGTCAAGCACTCAACCAAAAACGATATGACCGAGCATTGGCATGGTATAACCAACAAAAAGAGACATTCACTTGGTTAGGAGATGACGTTTCTCTCGGGTTAAAAAACAAAGAGAACGATGATGGCAGGCTTGAAGAACTAGAGATACCAACGTTTGAAAACATCGCAGCCCTAGCCGGAGCAATGGGTATCTCGGTTTCAGAACTTCGATTTTTGGCATACCAAAAAGACGTATCGAACGTCAGTCATTATCAACGATTCAGCATTGCCAAGAAAACAGGCGGGCTTCGCCATATTTCGGCGCCAATGCCGCGGTTAAAGCGCGCGCAATACTGGCTGTTAGACAACATCCTCGCTAAGTTGTCTGTGCACGATGCTGCCCATGGTTTCGTGACGGGCAGAAGCATTGTGTCTAACGCCCAGCCACACGTCGGTAAGGCAGTGGTTATCAACATGGATCTGAAGGACTTCTTCCCTAGCATCAGCTACAAACGGGTAAAAGGATTGTTTCAATCCCAAGGGTACAGTGAAGAACTTGCTACCGTTTTTGGGTTACTGACGACAGAGCCTGAAACACAAGAGCTGGAAATGGATGGTCAAACTTGGTTTGTTGCTCAAGGTGAGCGCAGACTGCCGCAAGGTTCACCTTGTAGCCCTGCGATTACTAACGTGATGTGCCGCCGGTTAGATGCCAGATTGCAAGGTATGGCTGACAAACTCGGGTTTGCTTACACCCGCTATGCCGATGATTTAACGTTTTCCACTGACAGCGCAGAGAAAGCTCAAGCACTTTTATGGCGCGCAAAACAAATCGTTGTGAGTGAAGGTTTTACTCTTCATCCAGATAAAACCCGTGTTATGCGAAGGCACCAAAAGCAAGAAGTCACAGGCGTAGTCGTTAACGAGAAGCTCTCGATAGACCGCAAAACTCTGAAACGCTTTCGCGCTACGCTCAAGCAAATCGAGCTCGATGGTCCTGATGGTAAGCACTGGGGAGCAGGTGAGCTTTTCGCATCAATGGAAGGCTACGCCAATTTTGTTGCGATGGTGGATGCCGAAAAAGGCATTCCGCTGCAAAAAACGTTGGTGCATTTGAAGCGTCAGTACGGTGTCACCACCAAGCATGGCAAAGTGACCGAACTAAACAAGCGCTTGCTACGGGTGAAAGCGGCTAATGGAGAGAACCCCCAAGAAGGCTGGTGGCAACCGGAAGCGAAACCGGCGCCTGAATTGGAGCTAACACCTCACCAGATTGCTGAACGCAAGCGAGCGATTAAGCGACAGAGAAATCAGGAACAAAGAGAGAATCAAGGCGCGAATTCTGAGTGGCAAGATGCAGATTTCAATCAGGATAACGAAGCTAACCAAGGTGACGGCTGGAGTGACCTCGAATCGGATGCTAAGAAAAAGTGGACGACGCGAGAGTATATTCTCGGTTTACTGTTCTTACCAATCGTATTGGTCATGCTGTTCTTTAAAGCACCTTGGAATATCAAATGTATTGTTGTTGGTGTGCTCTGGCTTCTGTACCTCTATCTGAATTAAACTACGCCTAATTTTTGTCGTAGCAGGGAACCCAAGTGGAACTGTTTAATATCGAGTTTTTAGGAAAACCATTAAGGCTAGAAGGCTCAATGGCAGGCTGGCAACAGCTGTATTGGGATAACACGCTAGTTTCGCAATTGGATGCCAATGCAGAAAGGCTGGATCACAGCCATGCGTTTCAATTAACCAGCGGCGAACAGGCAATAGAGTGCCAAGTAAATGTTGATTTAAAGTGGCAGCCTTTCCATATTCAATACGAAGCGAAAGTGGACAACCAATTAGTGGCGCAAGGGCAACGAGACGCCAAAGATATTGAAAGGCAAACCCCCGTTGTACCTGTGAAGCAGGAACGAAAGTTCAGTGTCGTTGGGTTATTTGCTCTTGGCATGAAAGCGCTAAAAAGCGCAAAGGTGATCAAAGGTGTACTCGCCGCATTGAGTTTGGCTGCCTATTCTTGGTTTTTCTCGTTTCAATTTGCCTTAGGTTTGTTGGCGTGTTTGATGTTCCACGAATATGGACATATTCGCGCCATGAAATTCTTTGGCATGAAGACCAAAGGCATTTATCTGATTCCATTTCTGGGTGGGCTCGCACTCAGTGACGAGAAAATTAATACCCGCTGGCAAGACGTGGTGATATCCATCATGGGTCCGACGTTTGGCTTAGTACTATCGATGGTTTTATTGGTGGTGTATTGGGTGACTGGAGATGTGTTTTTTGCTGGGCTTGCGGTATTTAATGCGTTCCTCAACTTGATCAACTTATTGCCTGTGTTGCCATTGGATGGCGGGCACGTACTCAAGAGCATCAGCTTCTCATTCAACAGTGTCGCAGGGCTGGCTATCTGCATTGTAGCGGCCGTAGCAGGCATTATTGCAAGCTACACATTTGGTATGGCTTTGTTCGGGTTCCTTCTGATTATGGGTAGCATCGAAATCATCGTCGAATGGCGAACGCGACATAACAGCCATCTACTTCCTTTAGATCGTTACGGGCAATTGGTGTCTTTTGTCTGGTATGTGGCGCTGGTTGCCGCGCTGGTGGGAATCATGGTTTATATCGGTTCAAGTGGCGACCAGTTACTGAGCCTACCACTCCAAATATTGGCAAGCTAGTGCATTAAAACAGCCTAGTATTTTGAGGGTTGTTGGTTATAGCATCGCGTAATAACGAAAAGATGAGGTTGCGGCTTCATCTTTTTTTATCTCGATAGTTTGAACAATTTTTATGTGTTTTAGAGATATAGGTGTATTTCGACCCCTTCAATATCTGATTAGGGTTTGGTTGATTGAGATGTAAGCCCCGTCACATTCTATAAATTTTGATTCATAAAACTGAAATATTTCTCTTCCAGCTCAGGTCTGAGTTCTGAAGTTGGGCAATTTAGTACTCGCTGAAATGCTGTAGTTACGGTAAGTTGAATATGGTTCGATACCAATCTATTCAAATCAATTATAAATAAAGGGAATGTTATGCAGTCTGCTCTCTATAAGCGTGCAGTTATTATCGCTGTTATTGTCGGTTCCATCTTAAATCTTATTAATCAATTCGATGCGTTGCTTGGTCCTGCGGATTTCAATGTGGTAAAGGCTATGCTCACCTATTGCGTCCCTTTCATTGTATCTATCGTTAGTAGCAAGATCACATTGAAATCGGTCGAGAAAAACATGGTTGCACCTGAATGTCCTGAGGATACTGCAGGCTTGGTTTGTCGGGATACGCTGTCTGAAGCGCGTGGCAAGGTGCAGTCGATGAGATCAAACGCAGGAAACGTGAATCAGGCTTCTAGAAAGCGTTTGGCGTTTGCAGAATCTGTGGTTGATCAAGCTCATGAGGTGACGTCGGGTTCTTGCGAACTTGCAAAATTAGCGGAAGTATCGCAAGAGCAAATTCACAGCGTCCACGGTAACTTCAATGTGATGAACAAACGTCAAACGGAGTTTATGGCGGAATTCTCACAAGCATCTGAGTGGGCAGATAACCTGAAGGAGTCCATAGATAACCTTAGCCAGCAGTTTTCTCAAATCGAAAATATGGCGTCGTCCATTACTTCCCTTTCTGATAAGACGAATTTACTGGCACTGAATGCCTCCATTGAAGCTGCGAGAGCGGGAGAATTTGGTCGCGGTTTTGCCGTTGTGGCAGAAGAAGTTAAAGGGTTGGCGAACAAATCTGGTGAAGATGCTCAAAAAATTAATGCATTAATGGGAGAGCTCAGTACAACCAGCACCAAGCTCGCCGATGATGCAAAATTGTTTGCTGAATCCATGTCGAAAATGCAGGAAAACACGAGTCACGAAGAAGCAGAGCAGGTGGCGGTTTCTATTGATCAAATTCGTTCTGCTGCAACCGATGTTCATGATCGTGCTCAATGGCAGATTTCCGAGATGGAAAAAATGGCAGAGAAGGTTAAGCAGTTAGCAGAAGATGCCAAAGCGGCTGTAGATGGCTCAGCCAATAATATGGAATTAAGCGATAGTCTGCTCACGGACTTACAGCACGTCGTTAAAGCATCATAAAGAAACGTTATATACCCAAGTATCTAGGGTTCAGAGTGCTAAAACCGACATTGGAATCGGTCTCAATGTATTTTGAGACCGATTTTTTACGTCTAAAGATAAGGATATAGGCGGTAAGATTTGCCAGCCTTCTTTGATTCCATTAGAGTAATTTCTAATTAAGATTCTTAACTTAAAGTAATGCAATGGATAAAGTGGATAACATCTTGCGTCAGTGGCAAGAACAACGACCTGATCTAGATACCTCATCAATGGCCATTTTAGGCAGAATAGGGCAGTTGCGCGGTCATATTGCGCCAAAGCTGAATAAAACGTTCGCTGAGTTTGGGCTCAACTCAGGTGAGTTCGATGTGTTGATGACGTTGAGACGTTCAGGGGAGCCTTACACGCTTTGTCCTCACAATTTGTTGCAATCGATGATGCTGACATCGGGAGCCATGACCAATCGTATCGACAAGCTAGAGAACAAAAACCTAGTGGTTCGAAGCGCTGATCCAAATGACAGAAGAGGCGTTCAAGTGTCGCTCACAGAAGAAGGATTAAAGCTGGCGAATACTGCGTTGGAAGCTCACGTTAATAACAGCGAATCGCTGCTAACATCCCTTAACAAAGATGAAAGAGAAGCGCTGTCTGGATTGTTGAGTAAACTACTTTCTGCGCAAGAGCAGTCTGAATAACATCTGTTCGTTTAAAAAAGCGAAATGAATCAAGGCGACCCTTAAGTGGTCGCCTTGGTATTTACCACTGTTTTGAAGCATAGGGCTAAAGCTTCGAAACGGTTAGCTGGAAGTCGACAGAAAACTCCGGTTGTTCATTAGACAGATGAGTGGGCACTTCTTTTGGTCGGTACACATCAGTAAATCTAAATGAAAGTTGGTGATTCAAATGATTGAACACCTGCTTCTGATCCGTTGTTATCAAAGTATCATTTTCATTATCTATAGAGAGAAAAACTTCCCCATCAATGAGTTTGAAACTGAGCGTGACGGAGCCTTCTGTAAGCGTAATATCAAACGTGTGTCGGATGTTTTTGGCGGTTAAGAATTGAAGACCATTTGCGTCAACGTAGCGGTCGAATATTTCAGGTCCATCCGG
This sequence comes from Vibrio penaeicida, assembly GCF_019977755.1. Lineage (NCBI taxonomy): Bacteria > Pseudomonadati > Pseudomonadota > Gammaproteobacteria > Vibrionales > Vibrionaceae > Vibrio > Vibrio penaeicida. The sequence continues at coordinate 207,431 of NZ_AP025145.1, forward strand.
CTGATGCTTAATCTGGGATTCTTTTCGGCATTTCAAACATCGAGGAATGGCATCTTCCTCGTTCCAATCGTCGACAAATTTTTGATTGAAATGCAACACACCATTAAGAACTGAAAACTGATTGTTTGTATGTTCCGACTCCGCCTGAGAGCAAGCGGTTAACCAACCAACCAAGCACAAGGCCATCATCATTTTATGCATGAGTTATTGGTTCCTTGCTTGTTCTAAACGTTCAAAAAATGCTGCTGATGGTGTTTCTTCTATAATGTATTCCTGCAGGTCATTGGACAGATAATCTTGCGGCTGGTTTGGCATGTTACGGCTGTATGATGAGCGAGAATCACCCGTATTACCTTTTGGTGTGCTTTGGAATCTTAAGCTCACAGCCGCCCAGTCGTTAAAATCGTTCAACACCGTTTTACCGTTGTTTTGACTGGATGCACTGGTGTTGGTTAAGTCCAATGAAAGGGAGGTGTCGTTCGTGTCACCATCGCAATTAAAATCCACTCTGTCGGTAACGCGCCTGCCTAAACCTTTTGATTCATCTAAGCTGTTTTCATCTAAAGGTGAACCAGAGCCATCGGAATAATCGATTTTGAAATTGTCATGCGCTCCAAAGGGACCATTGATAAGATCACTTGCTTTTGTGGCATAACCTTGTGGAGTCGCTGCGCACTTAGAATTAGCTAGCTCATTATCGTAATTGCGTAAGTGGTATCTATCTCCCTCGTTTTGCCCTAGTACTGAAAGACCATCAAGTTGGTACATGTAGTTCATGATGCTGTAATAGTTTGGCTTGAAGTTAAGGTTTTCATTACCACCATGTTGTAAACCTAGGTTGTGTCCAAACTCGTGCATGATCGTGGTGGCTTGATAATTGATGAGTTCGTTTTGGGTACTAGGATAACGACTATTGAGTTTCCATTTTCCAAGCGTGATCAGTGAATCATTTCCGTTGATTTCAGCGACTCCTGAAGAACCAGCGGTTCCATTGGCTTTTTGGCTATTGGCAAACAGCATGTAATAGAAAACTAAGCGGCGACGAACATCCATATGTTCTATCTTGTAGCTTTGAAGGGTGGTGGGATTATAGTATCTGTTTATCCCAATACTGGCGGAATAAGGCACTTCATTACCACCGCCTAAATTATGATCCTGTCCATGAAGCGCACCGGTATCGAAGTGCAACGAGTAACCTCGGTTTTGAAAGGCGAAATTCACTTTATCTAGTGCTTCTTTTCTCGGGATAATACCTTCATCTGCAATCTGGCGGTTGTTATTGGTTGCGTCCATGTAATCAATTTCAATGAAGATATCGGTTTGCCCTTCTCTGGCTCCCCAGTTGTACATGTTCATACCTGCGTAAGTGCTATCTGGACGCTCGGCACAGTCAGGAATATTGTCTTTATCACTATCGGTTGTACAGTTGTTTACATCGTTCTTTCCGCCTGGTGTTGGAAAGGCAATGACAGCCCAATCTTCTGCTTTGTTGGTGTCTGAGTGGTTTTCAGCACGAGCCAGGCTCTTGCCAAGAGTACGTGGTAAACGTTCAATCGTTGACGTTCCTGTCCAGCTTTTGCTGGAAGTTGGTGATGTGTAGTTGGCACCAAATCGGACAAAATCGGCGGTTTTTTGTGATGCTACTTGGACAAGTTCGACAAAGCCACTATCCGTCCAATAAGGGACATGTGAATTTGCAGTTAGCGTGATCACTTGGCTGGAGCTGCCAGTCTCTGCATAAGCGTTTTCCACATCACGTGCTTGCAATAGGAGATAGGCACCCGCTTTGAATGTTTGTTGTGGCAAGGTGAACGTATGGCTACTTAATACTGAACCGCTAGAGGTTCGCGCTCCGGATCTCAACGAATAATCACTTAGAACCACATCTTTGGAACCAGTATTGTAAATTTCGATCCAACGCCGATCATCAGTGTACTGCGACGTTGAAAGTTCGTTGATAACAAGTGTTCTGATGATTGAGTGATTTGGATCATTCGGGTAATAGTCAGAATTGTCTCCAACGCCATCCCCATCGCTGTCCTTTTGTTCGTTTGGATTGTTAGGGAACGCATCTGCATTATCGCCTACGCCATCCCCATCCGAATCTTTCGATTCAGCTGCATCATTTGGGAAGGCATCACTGTTATCACCTACCTTATCGCCATCGGTATCAGCGTATTCTTTAGCGTCGGTAGGGAACAAATCGGCACCAACAGGCCATGCTCCGTGAGTATTTGGGTTCCAATTGGCTGCAGACAATAAGTTGCCTTGCGAATCGGTATGATCCCAATAGCCATCATTGTCCCTGTCATTTCGAATTAGCGCCGTTACCGTTCCATTCTGGCTGGTTAACTGGACGGTCTTGTTTTCAAAATCAGTCGTTGAGTTGCTTTTCTCTGTTTTAATCAGAGCCCCGATCGCTTTGATTTTCGATTCAATACTACTGTCTGACGATTGTTGCCTAGTATTGGCAACGGACTGATTTTCTGGCATTAACGATGTTTGCACCAAAACGCGAGCCGCAAACGCGACATCTGAGAGGTTTTGGGATTTATAGTCTTTCAGTAAATCGTCCAACTCGATTTGCAAGTCGGTCGCAACTTCTTGCTTGGCGGTTTCAATCGCAACACCGCGATCCATTTTTTGTTTAAGCAGTGTGGTTATGGGGGTAACGATAAGCTCCCCTGCAGGTGCACTAAGAAGGAAGTTTCGAGTCACCGGGGCGAGGTTATCTTCATCTATTGTTGTGCCTTTTATAGCTTGTACAACGACAGAGTAGGAAGAAGGGGAGGTAATATTTGAAACATCTAACGTTGCTTTACCATTCAGCCCCGTTGTCGCAGTTGGCTCATTGGTATCGTGCGCAAAGTTATTGTTGAGGTCGAGCCACACCCTAGCATTTCTCAAATACCCATCAATCGCGGTAATGTTCAGTTTGCTGGTGGTATTCCCTGCTGGTCCAGTTTGTCCATTTGCTGAGTCGTCACTGCCACCGCCACATCCTACGAGCGCAATCGTCAGAGAAAGTGCGCTGAGTTTTAGATATTTTCTAGCCATGAATTCCTGTTTAACTTCCCCGTTATAACCACGTTTCGATATTACTATGATTTTTGTTAATGAGGTGTAAGTATTGGTAACTGTGAGTGGTGATCTCATTATAAATATTTATAGCGTGAATACGTGAGCTTATACACTAAGAATTACATTGTGAATTGATTGGGCTTAACAAGGGAAAAAGACCTCAATGTGAGGTCTTTAAAATAGATAAATATTTGATAATGCCTGCCAAATTATAGTGGTTGGCACCTTGGGCAGTTAGGTGGTGGAGTCGGTGTACCCGGAACGTGGACATAGCCTAGCGATAAGCTGTCGGAGTATTTACCATCAGATAAGCTGATCGAAACGCTGTTGATACCGGCATTCGCTGGTACAACACTGATCACTTTTGAGCCGCTTAGGCTACTCAAACTGTATGATTTTGATGCTGTACGCCCGTAAAGATCATCACGTACACGAATGGTCAGACGCGCATTTACGCTTGAGTCTTTTGCTGCGGTCGAGTATTTGTCTACCAAATACTGAATGTTGGCTTTCACACTCCCAGAAGATTGATAGGCATCACCGCTGATGATCCTCGGTTTCTTCTGTACCCAAACCCCCTCAGCAGAACACATTCCGCTGGCTCTGTTTATCCAAACTAAGCCGTATCCATACGTTTTAGAGAACTTCATGTTGTGGTATGAGTTTGCATCCCAGTTGGATTTATCTTTCCCGACGTAGCCAAATTCTGAGTTGTTAAAACGCACATACGCCAAGCGATCAAACAGATTGCCTTTTGCTCGGAATACTTCGTTTTGGGCGACGTGTTTTGGCACTTCTACGCGCAAGTAGTCGAACGAGTTAAACAAGTTAACCAGTGCTTCAAAAAAGTCCTGATACTCTTGCTGGTTCTCTTGGTAGTCCGGGTCTTGATAGATATCGTAGCCGTTGTCTACTGCTTGTTGTACGTCTTCAGATTTAAAGTCATAAGACTTAACTCGCCCGTATTCACAACCAGGCGGAAGATCTAACGTTTTTGCCTGAGATGTCAGTGAGGTGGATGCAAGCGCAATGGCCGCAATAGGGAGGATGTACTTATTTTTCATTAACTTATTCCTTGTTAACTTTCTAGCCAAAAGCAAAAGTGAAGAAATTTCACATGATGCGTTCGCATACAGATTTAACTGAGGAAGGAGTTTAATGATAGAGCAATCAAGCGAGCTAGGTTTGCAAATGAGAGCACTTCTTACTTAATCGGCAGAGGCTCTCATTCGCTTTCACTCCATATTCATAAATGTTCACAAAATAAACAGTGTTGGTGACTATGAAACCAACACGCTTTGTTGGGTTTATGCGATTTCATTTCGATAGGGTTCCATACTTATTTACTCTATAAGTATCCTTTCCAATCAAGGAAACCCAACTAACTTAGGCAGATACAGCGACAAACTCGGGAAGAAGGCAATGATAAAGACTGCTATCACCGAGGTAATCACAAATGGATGAATTCTTGCCGTTATCTGTTCAACTGTTGAGCCACCAATCCCCGATGCGACAAAGATGTTTTCCCCAAGGGGCGGGGTGGCAAAACCAATCGACAATACACACACGACTACAATGCCGACGTGAGTTGGATCGGCACCCAGCATGTACATGATCGGCAGCAGCACAGGCACAATGATCATGATAGCGGCTAAGGTTTCCATGAACATACCAATGAAGATGAGTAAGCTTATGGTTAGCGCCCATACCAGATACATGTTGTCGGTTAGGCTAAGTAGAGAATCAGCGACGACTACTGGAATTTTTTGTTCCACCAGAAGGCGACCAAATACTGTTGCCGCGAACAGAATCAACAAGACACGACCTGTTATCCACGTTGTGGTAGAAAGCGATTTGATGATGCTTTGAAAGGTGAGTTCTCGGTGTAGAAACAACCCAACAAAAAGGGAGTAAAAAATCGCCACCACGGCCGATTCGGTCGGTGTGAAGATACCGCTGTAGATACCACCAAGAATAAGAAAAGGTGCCAGAATGGACCAAATACCATGCCTTGCCGCTGTTCTGATTTCTCTCGAATCCCAATCTTCTTTCAGCCCCTTGTAGCCTCGCTTTTTGGCAATAACATAATTAGTTGCCATGAGCGACAGTGCCATAATCAAACCAGGGATCACACCTGCGACAAAGAGCTTAGGAATGGAAACCGTTGAAAAATTACCGTGCTCGGCAATCGCTTCGGGTGGTGGCATTAACCCCATGGAAGAGATACCAAAAATCACAAGTGGGATAGACGGCGGAATAATGATCCCAAGCCCACCAGAGGCAGCAGTGACGGCGGAGGCGTAGCTTTTTTCATAGTCTCGCTTCACCATGGCTGGGATCATGAGCATACCAACCGCGGCAGTGGTAGCCGGACCTGAACCGGAGATCGCGCCAAAAAACAGGCAGGCCACCACGGTTGCCATACCTAAACCACCCGTTACAGGTCCAGCTAAATTTTCTGCTATATCGACTAGCCGTTTAGAGATGCCTGCCGCTTCCATTAATGCCCCAGCTAAAACAAACGCTGGCAGCGCCATTAGGGGGAAATTCCCAACCGAGGTAAAAGCGATTTGCACTAACGCAATCGGGTTTTTATCAAGTAGTAGGTAAGCCGCCATCGAGGCGCCCGCCAACGAGACGGTAATTGGGGCTCCCAATATCAGCAGCACTAAAAAGCCGCCAAATAGAATCAGAGTTAAATAGGCTTCCATGCTTAGGGCTCCATTTACTCAGCCTTGAAGGCTTTGTTTTTCGAAAATTTGTTTTTAAGAAAATCGTTTTTTAACGATTGTTTTTGAATCTCTTCGCTTTCTGGGTCTGTTGCTTCAATGCCAAGCACCAGTTTTTCGTAGTTATTCCATAGGATGCGAACCGACATTAAGAAGAAAGCGATGGGCAAAATAAGATAGAAATACTTCATTGGAATCCCAGTGGTTTGAGACTTCCAAAACAGGTTCATTTTGTTGAAAACAAAGTCGTAACTCAGGTATACAAAATAAAGATTGAACGCTACCCAGATAAGATCGGCAATGGTTTCACAAACGGTTTTGACTATCGGCGGGAAGAATCGGAAATGGAAACTCACACGGTTATGTGCCGACATCTTCGCTGCGACAACAGCACCCAAATAAGCAAACCAAACGAACATGTATGTGGCCACTTCATCACCCCAAGGTATGGAATATTGGAAAGTCTGCCGCAATACAATTTGCGAAAAGAGAAGAATCACAAACGAAGCCAGTAACAGGCAGCATGTGTATTCTTCAATATTGTTTAGATGTTTTCTCAATGACTTCATGACACGAGTCTCTGCGAGCTAGAATGGCATCCAACGAATAGGGTTAGATGCCATTGTGTAGGGACGAATACCGTTCTAAATAGACGTATTCTGTGTAAGGCGTTTTTATCGTTATATGCGCTCTAAATTGGCGCTGATTAATGAATTAACGACCGAGAGATTTCAATGTGTCATCCAGTTTTTCTTTGCCGCCAATGCTGGAGTAAAATTTTGGCCATACTTTTTCAGTCACCTTATTCATCCATTCTTTTTCGCCGTCGGCTGGCTCTGTAATTACCATACCTTTAGCGACTAAGTCTTTGCGGATTCGGTCTTCCGACTCCAGTAAGAATTGATAGCTGTGTTCGGTTGCTTCTTTACCTGCCGCAAGTATCGCTTCTTGTATGTCTTTAGACTGTTCTTGGAATATCGACTCACTGACAATCAGCGGCTCGATCGAAAAGATGTAGCGAATGTTGGTGACGTACTTCTGAACTTCATTGAATTTCATTGCATGAACAGTGATGTAAGGGTTGTCTTGACCATCGACCACGCCTTGCTGTAATCCGGTGAAGGTTTCCGACCAGGCCATAGGCGTTGGGTTAATTCCCCATGCTTGATAAGCCGAAATCATGATGTCGTTCTTCGGGACTCGGATCACCAACCCTTTCAGGTCTGCCAGTGTTTTCACTGGGCGCTTGGAGTTGGTCAGAACACGAAATCCTGAATACGCCCAGCCCACAATTCGAACGTTTGCGTCGCGAATGGTGTTTTTCACTAACTCATCTCCAACAGCGCCTTGAGTCAGTTTTTTGGCTTCTTCCGCACTTTGAATCAGGTATGGCATGGTGAGCAAACCCACCGACGGAGAAAAGGGGGTCACGTTATTGATCGCGAGTACGGAAAAATCGAGCAAGCCGATGGCTGCGTTATTGACGGTGTCTTGTTCGTTGCCAAGCTGACCATTAGGAAACAAATCCAATTTCACACTGCCATTGGTTTTCTTTTCCATCAGTTCGCTAAATTTGGTGCCTAATTCCCATTGTGTACCACCAGCTGCATCACCCAGTGCCATTTTAAAGGTCTTGGCAGAAGTGACGGGAGCCGCGATTGCGACGGCAATCAAAGCGCTCCATGAAATGAATTTCGATTTGGTAAGTATCATTGTTTTAACCTTTCTTCCTTGTGCCTGTTATGCGTCCTTTGTTGGATGAAGATGTTTCCGCAAGACGCCCCGATTAAACGTGCGTGTTGTTCTCCTTAAGAAAATACGTAGTGAATAAATAAGTTTGCAGTGAATCGCCAAAGAAGAGCGAGCTAAAGCACTTCGTCTTTTAGGTGATACCACTTGTACAAGAACCGTTGCCCCATGCGGCGAAACGGAGAAAATGCCTCCGATTCCACCATTTCCCGAAGGTTTGGGAACGGCAATTTGGATTGAAAAATAGGGAGGTCGAGGTTTTGTCCTTCTCCTGCGATCCATTGGGCGAGCCGCTTACCTGCTTGCGCGGAGTACATCACGCCATTACCGCCATAGCCTAGTGCGTAATAAATCGATTCTTTATAGTTCGGCTGGTAAATCCTAGGCATCATGTCGTGGCTAACATCAACCCAACCCCACCATGAATAATCGACCTCTATCCCTGTTAACGCGGGGAATTTACGGTGTAAATCGTTAACAAGAAATTGCTTGTACTTCTCTTCTGGAGCGGACTTGCCAGTTATCGCACTGCGCGAGCCAATTTGTACTCGGTTGTCTGGTAACAGGCGATAGTAATGACGTAAAACACGTGTATCCGTTAAGACTTGTTTAGTTTTGAAATTGCATTCATCGATTTCTGCATCGGTGAGCGGGCGAGTCACGATGGAGTTAGAGAGAATAGGCAGCAGGCGGTTTTTGAGTTCTGGGTGCAACCCTTGTGATGTGTAACCACCTGTCGCAACGCCAACGGCTTGGGTTTTTACAATGCCACCCGGTGTTTTGATGTAATGGACGTCACCTTCCGATGTCCACCCGATCACAGGGCTACTGGTGTGTACTTTCACGCCTAGACGCCGTGCTTTTTCCAAATAACCGAACGCTAATTTTCCTGCATGAATACCAATGCCTTCTGGTTCGTGCATGGCACCAGCCGCTTCTTTATCGTCAACAAAGTCGCGCTTTACCGTGGCAGCATCAAGAACTTGTGCGTCGTAATTAAAGGTATCGCGAAGCAACTTAGCTTCTTTTTCTAGTGTCGGCATGACCTTACTGCGATGCGCAATATAGAGATGGCCGCCAGGTTGAGGCTCACAATCGATGTCTTGAATCAGTTCTTTGAAGGTTTCCATACCATCAAGGCATTCGCGGTGCATTTTTAGTGCGGTTTCTAGCCCCCAACGCTCAATCCATTGGGAGCGCTTTAAGCGGCCACTGGCACATTGTGCTTGCCCACCGTTGCGTGTGCTGCACCCCCAACTGGCTCGGTTGGCTTCTAAGACTGTGGCTCTGATTCCATAGTGTTCCGCAAGATAAATGGCTGCGGTTAGCCCTGTATAGCCTGATCCAATAATCACGACATCCGCATCAGTATCCGACAGAATTGGGCCATCGTCTTGAGGCGGCTCGCCCGCTGTTCCTATCCAATAAGTAGGCGCGTAGGCTTGGCCAGTGCCAGGGGTTTGTCGTGTGAGTGGATCGTAGCTAGGGTCGTAGGCTTGCCGGCTCTGCTCTTTTTCAGAAGGCACAGACGCAGCGCCATTCAATACGTGCGGATTCATGGAATCTGAGTTCATGTCTGCCTCCGGATATTATTTGACGTCGCCACTGACGACGGGACGATCTTTACGGAAAGCGTTCTTAACCTGAATTTTTCCATCTTTTACCGTAAACACATCCACCATACGTGCCTCAATTCGGTCGCCATCGGGTGTGGTTGCGCAAAACGTGGATTCAGTAACAGCGCGATCGCCAGAGACAAAGTGAACTGGATCTTTCCATTGAACATCTGGGAAGTTTTTCCATACCACAGCGAAAGCGTCGCGAAGTACTTCTTTCCCTGAGAAGGTGTTCCCTTGTAGCTCGGCACCTGCCGCGGTGTGGAACACGCAATCGTCCGTCACGAAACTTAGTAAAGCGTCAATGTCGTGGGCATTCCAAGCATCACTAAAACCTTGAAGAGTTTGGATTGTTATTTGATCTTGATTGCTAGTGTTCATTTTCTGTTCCTTAAAAAGTGGGCAGAACAAACATGAATCGATGAGAGAAAGATCAGGGTATGAATTCAGATTCAACAGCTGTTTGTTTTGCTAGATTACAGTCTTATCATTTCAATATGCGATACATAACGTTCCATATTGAGATATAGATACCAATAATTAACAAGTTTTTTACAACGTGACGGGCGTCGCCAATCCATAAACTGAGAAATAAATTGGTGACACCAGCCAGCGGCCTTTAGACGTAGTCTTTGTATTTATCTAAGTGGCGTACAGGGGTAGACAGTGCATCGCGGCGGAATGGGTCGCCTAATTCACGTGTACACATGATTTCGATAATGGTTGTCTTGCCTTCGTTCATCTGCATATCGATGGCTTTTTGCAACGTTGGACCGACATCTTCCAATTTATCGACAGTGATCCCTTCTGCACCCATTGAACGAGCAATCTCTGCAAAACTTTGGTTATCCAGTTCTCCAGCAACGAAGCGACGGTTGTAGAAATCCACTTGGTTTTTCTTCTCAGCACCCCATTGGCGATTATGGAAAACCACGGCAGTCACAGGAATATTGTGGCGTACGCAAGTCATGGTCTCGACTAAGCTCATGCCCCAAGCTCCATCGCCTGCGTAAGAGATCGCTGGGCGATGTGGCGCTGCCACTTTTGCCCCAATGATGGTTGGGAACGCATAACCACAGTTACCAAAACTCATGGCCGCAAAGAAGCTACGTGGTTTTTCAAAGCGAAGGTAGCTGTTGGCAATGGAGTTGATGTTACCGATGTCGGTCGACACCATGACATCTTCCGGCATGGCTTTTTCAAGTTCGCGCAGAACTTGTCTTGGGTGAAGGTATTCGCCACCAGAGAAAGGCGTTTCTTGCGCGTTTTCTTCGATCATGTCTAGGCTGAATTGGTCTTTTTCGTGCGTCCAATCGTCCAGTTCTTGTTCCCACGCTGTTTTCTCAGCCTGAATTTTCTCAAAGCGTTCTTGCTTGTTTGCATCACAAGTTAACGTGCGACCTTCTAAACGTTGGGTCAGGGCGACAGCAGCGGCTTTTGCATCACCACAAATACCCACAGAGATTTTCTTAACTAATCCCAACATTTTGTTGTCGGCATCGATCTGAATGATCTTGGCGTTGGTTGGCCAGTAATCCATGCCATGTTGTGGCAGAGTACCGAACGGACCAAGACGTGAGCCAAGTGCAATCACGACATCCGCTTGAGAGATCAGCTTCATCGCAGCTTTAGAGCCTTGATAGCCTAGAGGACCACACCATAGTTCATGGCTGGCAGGGAACGAGTCGTTGTGCAAGTAGCTGTTCACGACCGCAGCACCTAAGCGTTCTGCTAGTGCTTTACATTCTTCAATAGCATCGCCCATAACGACACCACCACCGGAAATGATCACTGGGAATTTGGCTTGAGCTAAGATGTCTGCTGCATCATTTAAGCTTTGTTCGCCACCTGCACCTCTATCGAGACGAGCGGGTTTCGGGATTTCACATTGAATATCACCATAAAAATAATCGCGTGGGATGTTGAGTTGAGTCGGACCCATCTCACTCATTGCGCGATCAAAACAGCGACCGGTGTATTCCGCCATGCGCGAAGGGTGGGTTACGTGCCCTTGGTATTTAGTAAATTCTTGGAACATAGGAAGCTGGTTACATTCCTGGAAACCACCTAGTCCCATGGTCGTGGTGCCGGTTTCTGGTGTCACAATCACCACTGGGCTGTGTGCCCAATAGGCAGCGGCGACGGCGGTAACACAGTTACTGATACCCGGTCCATTTTGTCCTATCACCACACCATGTTCGCCAGAAACACGTGAGTAGCCATCGGCCATGTGTGCCGCACCTTGTTCGTGAACGACTGGGATTAAACGAATGCCAGCAGGGGCAAAAATATCCATGGCATCCATAAAAGCGGATCCCATAATGCCAAACATGTCTTGTACATTGTTTGCTACCAATGTTTCTACAAACGCCTCTGAAGGCGTCATACGCGTTTTTCCTTCAACCACGTTTCTTGTGTTTTCGCTCATCGCTGTCTCCTTGACGAAATAGAATGAATTTCAAAAATTGGAACAATACATTTCGTTAACTGAAATTTAACATTACTCTAGATGTGCAATTTTTGAACGTCAATAGAAATATTTAAAATGGAATGATTTGTTCCATAAAATGATATTTATCTATCAAAAACGAGAAAGAATGGTGTTCAACTTGTGAGCGCTGCGAAAGAATAGAAACAAGTGAATGAAAAGGATTACGTGATGGATATGAGAACAGAGCGAGTCACCACCCGCTACTCTGTTAGGGATACATTTGGGATTGATGTGGATATGGACGTGATCGGATACCCACATCCCACACAGGATGTGCCTGACATTGATATGGCGTATCAATTTAATCCTGAGGTGACGTTAGCGATACTCGCAGGGTTTACTCACAACCGTCGTACGCTGATTCAAGGTCGGCATGGCACTGGGAAGTCGACTCATATAGAACAGGTTGCGGCACGATTGAACTGGCCTTGTATGCGAATAAATTTAGACGGACACCTCAGCCGTCTCGATTTAGTCGGTAAAGACGCCATTGTATTGAAAGATGGTAAACAGGTGACGGAGTTTCAAGAAGGCATTTTGCCTTGGGCGGTTCAAAAACCCATGGCTCTAATACTGGATGAATACGACGCAGGGCGACCAGACATAATGTTTGTCATTCAGCGGCTGCTTGAAAAAGAGGGCAAGCTTGCTTTGATGGAGCAAAACCGTGTCATTACCCCACACCCGCAATTTCGACTGTTTGCGACGGCAAATACCGTAGGGCTTGGAAACGTCAACGGTTTGTACCACGGCACCCAAGTATTAAATCATGCGCAGCTCGATAGGTGGAATTTAACAGCGACGCTCAATTATTTGCCTGCTGAACAAGAAGCGCAAATTGTGTTGGCTCGCGTTCCAGAAAAAAACACACCTCAAGGAAAAATCATCGTGGATCATATGGTGCAGCTCGCCAATCTTACGCGACAGGGTTTTGAAACGGGAGATCTTTCCAGTCTTATGTCGCCGCGCACGGTGATGACTTGGGCGGAGAATTGTGAAATTTTCAAGGACTGTGAATTGGCGTTCAAACTAACGTTTTTTAATAAGTGTGAGGAATCGGAACAAGCCCTTTTGGAAGAATACTATCAGCGTTGCTTTGGTCGGGAACTGCTTAATCAAGAATTACCCAAACAAGAATTGTCAGGGTCGATGCGTAACGATGAATAGTGGAAAACAGGCGATTAGCCAGAAACAACGCAATCAACTAAATCGAGAACACTTATTGGCGACGTTGCGCTCACTTTCAGGGTATTCCGATATTGAATTGAAAGGGGATCGTTTGTTTCAACGCTCGCAGCCGTTGGTGACGCTTGCTCCCCATTTGCAGTTGAGGGATTTTGGAAGTGTCATGCACCTTGAACAAGAAAACGCGTTGGAAGATGAAAGAGCAACTCAAAGAGGTTTAGTCGACGGATGGGTTGCTCATCTCACTAACACCAATCAAGTTGATTTTTTAGCAAGCCGGCCAACACACCAAATGGCTCGCTGGGTATTTGATGCGCTAGAACAGCTTCGAGCGGAATCGTTGATTTCAAAAAAGTTTGAGGGGGTGAGCGTCAACATAGAGATGCACTTTGAGCATTGGTCTCGGCAATATGAAAAGGCAGGGCTACTGGAAAGCCAAGTGGGCATATTGTTGTTTACGTTATTGCAAATGGTGCGTTCTCGAGTTCAATCCTTACCTATCCCCGAAATCATTGAAGAACAGATAGAGTCAACAAGAATGGCGTTAGCGCCTCTTATCGGAACCCCGCTTTCTAAATTAAAAAGATCAGCAAATAGCCAGATTGAATACGCTAAGTTTGCGAACGATATTGCGCAAGTTATTGCGAATTTAGTAGACAGCACATTAGAGGATGAAGATGCCAATCAACCCCCTACTCGTAATCGCATTGCCTTCGATTTGTTGGTGGAAAATGATGGCGAGATTGAGTGTGAATTGCCTGTCGCCCAAGCAGGGGAGGGTACTTCTGTTGAAGGGAGAGCTTCAGGGTATCAGGCTTTTACCACCGACTATGATGAAGAACGTTTTGCCGCTTCGTTGGTCAGGGGGGCATTACTTACCGAGTTTCGGGAGGACCTTGATAAACAGTGGATGCAGTCGGGTATGTCCATTCGTAAAGTTGCACAGAGAATGAAGGAGCGGTTTTCCACTCCATGCGAACCCCAGTACCAGTTTGGTGAGGAATCGGGTTTGATTGACGGGCGCAGGCTTAGTCAGATCGTGACGAACCATAACGAGAAGCGTGTATTTTATACTCGCCCTCAAATGTTGAAGCCAGACATGCAACTGACGATTCTCATTGATTGTTCTGGCTCGATGCGCAATTCAATTCGTTCTGTCGCACTGATGGTTGATGTCCTAGTTAGGGCGGCGCATTTATCTGGGGTAAAAACGGAAGTATTGGGGTTTACCACGCGTTCATGGAATGGGGGACGAGCGCAGCAAGATTGGTTAAAGGCGAGAAAGCCGAAGTTACCCGGGCGGCTCAATGAACTGAGGCACCTCATTTTTAAAAGCGCGTCAGACAATTGGGTGAAATCGAAACGACAGATAGCCGCGATGATGAAGCACGATTTGTTTAAAGAAGGGATTGATGGAGAGGCCATACTCTGGGCTCAGAAAAGATTATCAAACAGCGAATGCCAGAAGAAGGCGTTATTGGTGATATCCGACGGTTGCCCTATGGATACCGCAACGCAATTAGCGAACGATGATGCTTATCTCGCACGCCATCTTTCATACGCCATTGCGCAATGCGAACAAGAGGGAACGTTAGTCACAGGTATGGGGATAGGGTTGGATTTGAGTGCATTTTACACTCACCACTTGGCCGTCGATCTAGATCAGGACACTAACACTCAGACACTCTTCAATTTGATCGACAAAATAGCCTATCGTTTGGGCTTTTCATCCTTTATGTAAGCCTAGGTTTAGGCGAGCTCCTTGGTTAGTTCAAGATTGGTATCGTACAAGTTTGCCTTCTCTGTGTTTAAAATGTCATTGATAGTCTCTAGGGCTTGACGAACAGCTGCTTCTATAGAGTGTCCTGATAGAACTTCTACCGCACACTTTGACATAAAGTAATCACCTGCTCCAAGCGTGTTCCCATCGAAATGTTTGTAGATTGTGTCAAATCGTTGCGTATTTTCTGGTGTGATAACTTCTGCTCCCTGCTCATCCTTGGTCACGACGATCGTTGTTTTAAGCAACGCTGACAGCGTATTCAGGTTTCCACATTTATGATATCGGGCAAAGCTTTTTGCTTCGTGTTGGTTAAGAAATAGGTAATCGACCCGAATATCCTTGAATGGAATTTTCGTCACTTCCTCTGCCGAGCATCCAGCAATAAAAACTTCTTTTGAACAACGGTTGGCAGCTTGAATGATGGTTTTAAGGCTTGTTACAGAGAACTCAGCTGTCACCAGTACTCCTTTTGAATCTTGTATTTCTGAATGCACGAATTCATTTGTCAATTCGATGTCATTCAAAGCTTCTTGAAGAACGGACTTATTGTCGGATTCTGAACCGTTAATGATGGAGAATATGGAGTCTTCCATGTTCGGGACAGTCAAAATCTTTTTTGTTACGCCACATTTATCCAAAACGCGTTCAATTTGGTTGGATAAAATAGAACGGTTTAGTGCTGTCATAAATGTAGTTGGGTAGCCGAGTCTAGATGCGTTTAATGCCATATTTAAACCACATCCTCCTGCACTAAAGTGAACTCTCCCCCTGTGGTTTTTATTGCTGCCGAGGGTATTGATGGTTGCAACGATGTCGACATTGGCAGCACCTGCGATCAAAAGGTTTCCCATACCGCTTCCTTGATGTGTTCGTTATAGAATTAGTATTAATGATAGTGCTTATTTCGTGGTGTTTATCTTTTTAAAGTGTTTACCATCTCTTGGATACTCAACCCTGCAATAAAGCGGAAAATTTTGTAGACTGACCTCAAAATTCAACTTCTTAAGGAGAAGAAATGAAGCTGTTTGTATTTGAACATTGCCCGTATTGCATTAAAGCAATGATGGTCGCTGGCTTGAAAGGTCTTGACGTTGAAGAAGTGTTTTTGCAAAACGACGACGTAGATGCCCGTATTGAAAAAGTGGGTGCGAATATGGTGCCGATCCTTCAAAAGCCTGATGGCAGCTATATGGCAGAAAGTTTGGATATCGCGAAACATTTGGATGCGTCAGATGGTGCTTCAGTGATTACCGAAGGTAAATTTGGTGACAAAATTAGTGAGATATTAGCGCAATCGTTTGAGTTTAGTGGTCCTTTGCTTTACCCGCGTTGGTTGATGATTGAATTACCAGAGTACGGCAGTGAAGCAGCTAAAGCGTGGTTTACCAAAAACAAATCCGCCATGATAGGGATGAGTTTTGAAGAAGCCTTCTTTAAGTCTGATGAATACTTACCAAAAATGAATGCGTTGCTTGAAAAACTGGATTGGCTGACATTGCCTTCAGAGCGAGGTAATACCATCAGTTACGACGATGTGAACTTATATCCTCATCTACGTAATCTAACGGTTGTGAAAGGTATTCAGTTCCCTCAGCGCGTTCGACAATACATAGATGAAGTCACTGCGCTTACTAAGATCCGCTTGTTCGATTCAGTCGCCGTGTAGTTAGTCTCTAAACTTCGCATTTAGAGACTATGTCGATATATAACGAAAAATCCCGAATTGATCGGGATTTTTGTTTTTGGGTGGCTGTTATTCTAAGTGAGAAAATGTTTGCCGTTATTGGCACCCATCCGAGCCACAAACCATGCTCGCAATGACATCGGGATTGCCAAAATAACCCGTGTGGGTTTTATACATATTGGTAATCAGACCAAACCAGGTACTAGCGTTACTCACTTTGACATTGTGTACGGTCACCATACTATCACCTGAACTTTTGCCGGTTGCCGTGGTGGTACCGTAGTTGCTTACGGGGTAACTCAATAAATCGCTCGGGTCGGTGTACGCGACGACGTTAATTTTCCGGAGATTTTTTTGCTCACTACCTATCGAATCTCGCAAAGCAGCGACTAAGCTGTTGGAATACAAATCTTCTTGCTCTGCGGTATCTTTATTAGTTTTTATAGATTTGCAATTATTCAGTGGGCTTAAGAGTGGAATTTGGTTCGATGCCATAAAAACGGTTGATGACTGAGCAATAAGCGACTTGGTGACCGATTGATTTTTAGCATAATCAGAGTGCTGACTTGGGTGAGGAGTGCACATTAGTACATCTCTGAGTACCTTGCTTCCTAAGCTGGATGAGATAAAGAAGATTCGGTTCTTGATAGTGCTGGATTCTGGATTCATCTCTTGAACTTTAGCCATCGATTTCGCAAGGTACTCTCGGATTTTTATGCCCTTAGACCCTGCGTATGTAGTGACGTCGGACAGGCATCCTGAGACCAGACTGTCTTTGAGTTTTTTATTTAAATAGGCTGCTTTGCCCTGAATTTCCAGCTCTCCAGAATTTCGAATCTGATTCCAGTCAGAGTAGTGGTATGCGTAGAATTTCAACTCAGATTTTTCATCACTGACTTTGTACTCTCTAAGGTAGGGAAAGCCCGCTGATGCACTTCCCTTGGGGTAGTAGTAACCTAAATCATTCGCTGTGATAGCCCCATTGTACCCAGCCTTTTTTACTATGTTTTCAACAGGATCTCTGGCCCAATCGGACGGTTTTTCACACATGCCATGAACCATAACAACAATAGTTCGGTAAGAAATACTGTTTGTTTTGTTTGCCATCAACCCTTCAAACGTGGCTGTCTTCTCCATTTCTGGAGGAGAGTATGGAGATGTACACGCTGTTATAAGTAAGCAGATGGCGATTAAAAAATAGTGTTTCATGTTGAAATCCTTATTCTTTAATTGATTTTAGTTTCAGTGTGTTAACTGTGAATTATATGAAGAGTGAGATGAATGAACACCCAGTATCGCGCAGGATGCGATAAGTGTTTGGTATATATTCATTGACTTTCACCTTTTTAAATTCGTTAAACATTATGCATAAGCACAAATTTAATAAGGAGATTGGTATCAAATATTTGTTATTTTTTTGTTAAGTTTCGGTTGGCTTGTTCTAATGGCAAGTCGTTTTATGAGTGGTAAATGGTGAATCACATGATACGGGCGGCAGTATCAATGTGTTCAACAAGTATGCTCTGAATGGAGAGCGGAAGACAATCAGTAAGTGGCGGCTGATAATCTAAAAACTGACGAGAAAGTCGCCGATGATTTGATTACTCGAGTTGGCAATGGTGCCTTTACTGGTGTGCTCATCGTACGAAAATTGCAGATTTAAATCAGATACTTTGCCTTTGGTTAGAACATTGCGCAGCAAAATATCGCTATTCATTTGGTGGGTCGTGACTCCCCACTGAGTGTTACTTTTAAAAATATTGAATTCTATTCTCATTTATTTCCTCTTCGTAGAGTTGGATTTTTCAGTTTTGTTGCGGCATTTCTGAAACCAGAAACGGTGTCGACCAATCGATTTAGACATGATTTTTCCTTTTTTCATTAGGGTCTTTTGACCTTTAGCAGTTAATTATTGTTCAAGCTGAAATTAGCTGAACGTTTGAATGCGCGTAAACGCATACCAATACCTTCATTAAAGTATTCGAATGTTTCACTTTGATGTATTAAGACTGTATGTTTCTAAAATAGTTCTATGACACGATCATCATAACGATGGATGCGTTAAAACACAGGAAGAAATTGAAGTAGTAACAAAGAAGGTTATATAGCTGAAGCGGTGATGCGAGGTAAAGCCGGAGGGCTAAACGAGCAAGCCGCGAAGCTTGCTCGTAAAAGCATAACTTACGCAGGTACTACGTTAGCAGCCTGAAGACCTTTTTGGCCTTGCTCTACTTCAAAAGTCACTTTCTGACCTTCGTTAAGAGTTTTGAAACCTTCAGAAGCGATAGCACGGAAGTGAACGAATACGTCAGCACCGCCGTTATCTTGAGAAATGAAACCGAAACCTTTCTCTTCGTTAAACCACTTTACAGAACCAGTTACTTTGTTAGACATGGAATGCCCCTTAAATATATTGAATTAAATAGGTTCGCTATAAGCGAATGCACTGAAAGCCGGAATTATTTAATTTGACGATGAAGCTAAGGGTGTAACAGAGGGTTCAACAGTTACGAAGGAATTCTGAAGACTTGCTTTGACTTAATGTTTTTTTTAAATAACTCTATGTGACAGAGCGCACGTAATATTACATCAGAGAGATGCGTTGTAAAGGTTTATTTTCAATATATTGTCTTTATCTTTGGGATTTTGGGCATTTCCCCGTGAAAAGCGCCTTGTGCGCCCATAAACCCAAAAGTGTATGGGCTCACTTTTAATCCTTCTCGCTCCTTTAGATTCTGACTTTCTCGTAGTTTGTTAAACATCCATTCTTCTAACTTGAGTGAAACTTCAGCAAACTCTTCTTTTGTTAACTCTGCCTTAAGGCTGATGAGGAAAGCCTGAT
Organism: Vibrio penaeicida; assembly: GCF_019977755.1. Lineage (NCBI taxonomy): Bacteria > Pseudomonadati > Pseudomonadota > Gammaproteobacteria > Vibrionales > Vibrionaceae > Vibrio > Vibrio penaeicida. The sequence continues at coordinate 226,591 of NZ_AP025145.1, forward strand.
CGTCCTCCAATTGTATATCCACTACTCTTTCTTTTAGTCCATTGAGTACTTGGCGAGTAAAGAAACAAGAAAATTTTGCTCCTTTCTCAAAAGCAGTGTGCGCGGGAACAAGAACCTTGCAGTTGTTGTTTGCTTGTAACTCGATGAAGTTAAACTTTTCAAGCTTTCTTAGGTATAAATATAGAGACGCATCATCCAGTTCGTGGCGTTGTCCTATCTCTTTGGGAGATCGGTTCTCAGATAACTCTGTCCAAAAAGTAAATAAAGCAGGGCAATCACAAAATGCTAAATCTTGCTCAGATGTAAAAAGGGGGATGGAGAAAGCATTACGCTCGGCTTCAGCAAGAATTTTCGATAGAGGAAAATTCACTAACTGGCTAATCGTCATCATCCGTTGCATTGATAGAGGCTGTATGTTGTTTAACAGCCGTTTTACACTGACTTCAGATATGTTCAACTCATTCGCAAGTGCTTTGTAGGAAATATGATTACTTTTTAATTCTCTTTTCAAGATGGCGCATGTTTCTTGAAGCAAACGGGTATCCATTCTTGTTCTTCCTATTTACGGCTTAAGTCACCTTACTTGATACATAAGGTATCATAAAAATATCTGTTTAATAGTCTTGTTGAAAATAAGGGTCGTTATGAGATTCTTTAGCGTCATTTTTGACGTGGGATGATTAAATGAACAAAAGGGAGCTCACGATACGATTCGGTATCCAGCAGGGTTTGCATTGGTTAATTATGGGGATCATGATCCCTGTGATTACGCTTATTTTCCAATCTCGGGGGCTAAACTTATTTGACATTGGTTTAGTGATGGCGGTTTGAATTGGCAGTACCGCTTTGTTGGAAATCCCAATGGGAGGCTTAGCAGATAAATATGGTAAGAGACGCACATACCTTGTTTCACTATTTACGAATATGGTGGGTTGTATTGTGCTTTTGGTGTCTTATGATTTTTCATTCCTGCTAATGTCATCTTTTATTTTAGGCGCTTCTCGTGCCTTATATTCAGGCACTCTCGATGCATTATTTTATGATTCCTTTCAGCATCAAGCTGGTGATGGCACCTTTCATTCGGCATTAGCAAAAGTGAACGTGATGATTACGTTTGGACTTGCAATTGGGTCTCTAATTGGCGGTGTGCTACCTGACGTGATAAGTGGCTTAGGAGCCAGTTTTTCTAGCGTTTATGATTTGAATATTTTGACTGTGATCATAGGTAACGTGTTGCTACTGGCAGGTACTATATGGGTAATTCCTAACCAAAAACAACTGACCCGGATTGACCCATCCATTGCCGTCAGTTCAGCTCAAAGCAATCTCCAAACAATAAAAAGCGCTTTTACACATTGTGTCATCAAGCGATTGATGCAGACCACTTTAGTATTAGGCATGGTGCTGAGCGCCGCTGAGAATCATTGGCAGCCTTATCTCGCACGTATTATTGAAGATACAGGGTATGGAATCACCATGTTTGGTGTGGTGTCTTCTTTGTATTTCTTGATGTCCGCTGTCGCTTCACTTGGCTCTATAACATTGTTGACTTGGTTTAATGGGTCTCATCGAATGCTGATGTTGGTCACGAGATGTATGGCTGGTGTACTCTTCTTTTTACTTGCGCATACCACATCGTTTTTAGGCTTTTTAGTGTGTTATTTGGGCTTTTTCTTCCTTTTCACTTTGGGACACAATTCAGAAAGTGTTTTGCTAAACGACAATACCAGCGAAGAAGTGCGTTCTACAATACTGTCGGTGAGCTCGTTCGTTGTAACGATTGGTGGGGTAGTGTCCTCCTTAGTGTTTGGCTTTATATCAGAACATTACGGTATACCTCTAAGCTGGCAGCTATCCGGTATATTGCTTGTGGTTTCTTCATTTGTACTTTTATTTATACCAAGGAGTAACATTGGCTAAAACAAAGATCGGATAAACGGACTCGTAGGTTTGATGGAGCCGCTAGTACTGCGGCTCATGTTTGGTTTTAATCGGGTTACTGTTTACCGTCTTCGAAATCAGCATCATGGTTGGATTGAGGCTGTGCATTTGTCCGTTCATACCAATTGACGTTTCGAGTCATCACCATAACTAAGCTTAAAACGACAAAGCACAATAGTGTTCCCATCAGTAGGGCATAGCTTTCGGCTTGCAGCAGCCCGAACAACAATCCGTACAGAATGAGTAAACTGATGCCAAAGATGCTGCCATGTTTACGGTTATTCAGCATACCGCCCACGTACACACTCAATAAGGCAGTGGACGCAACGGCAGACACTAAGTATGCCCAATTGAAGCCAGTATGCTCACTAAGGGAAATCAGCAACAAATAGAACAGCGCTAGAGCAAGACCCACAAAACCGTACTGGATAGGGTGAATAGGGCGCGCTTGGAACAGCTCTAATAAGAAGAAGCTAGCGAATATAAGGGTAATGACCAGCAGAGAATAGTTTACGGCGCGATGGGATTTAAGGTAATGGTCGACAGGGTCAATCAAGTCCACACCCATTTGCCTGCCGTTAAGTTCGTAACATTCGGTATTGTCTGACATGCATTTATCAAACAGTTGGGTAATGTTGGTTGAAAAGTTGTTGGTTGCCCATTGAGCGCTGAAGCCGGTTTCTTGGATATCGGAAGAAATAGGCAAATAATCGCCAATAAAACTCGGGTGAGGCCAGCTAGAGGAAAGCTTAACACTGGTATTGTTGCCAATCGGGGTGATTTGTAGATTACCCATACCTTGTAGCAAGAAGTTCAAATCAAATGTTAGCGGCTTAGATGTATCTAAAGTATCGATGTCCAGTTTGCTGTGGAAACCTTGTGTCATTTGGTTCATCCCAGTACCTGGTTCAACTTCGATGGATTGTCCATCGAGTGATAACTCCCCTAAGTTGATTAACCCTCTGCTGTCACTGATGCCCACCACCATGCTGATCTTATCTATTGTGAATTCGCTCAAATCATCCAGCGAAGAGAGATCAAACCCCCCATTGAGGTCGGTCTGCGCTTGATAAAGGCGAGCTTTATAGATCCCTCTGTATTTCTCGAAACTTTCAAGATGAGACGTCAGGTTAAAGGTATCGGGTAAAATGAACGCCTGACGTTCGAGCATGAATTCTTTGTCTTTATTAGTGATGGTTTCCGTGTACTGAATATTGATGAAAGGTCCCATGATGCGCTGCTCACCGCTGCTGCTTCGAGCGATGTCTTGCTGAACTTCCTGCTGTCGATAGGAACGCTCAGAAATAAGGTCTTCAATCATGGATACTGGAATCTGCAGTAGCAGAAATAAAAACAGCACAAAGCCAAACTTTATGCCGAGTTGGTTGTTCATAAATTTTTTCGTTTCACTCTCCTTAAACGTTATTCGCACTCTAAAACAGCAACTTGGAGAGTGAATGGAGGTTATGTGGAGTTTTTATGGAGTTGCTAATGCCTTTATGGGGTAGAAACGTTTTTAAGGGGTTGGAAGCTGCAGCGTGACTTTGACCCCGCCCTCGACGTTGGCTATCTCGAGTGTACCACTGTGCAACTTAGCGACTTGCTCAACGAAGTTAAGCCCCAACCCAGTGCTTTTCACGCCACTTTCCCTAGGCAGTGAGTAAAACCGTTCGGTGATTCTTTCTAGGGCGTAGTCAGGAATGTGCGGCCCTGTATTGAACACTGTGAGCTCCGCATTTCCACCACTGTACGAGATACACCAATGAATACTGCCTTGTTCAAAAACAAAATCGAGGGCGTTTTCCATTAAGTTGAATAATGCCTGTTTCAATAAGAAACTGTCGCCGCATACGGTTAACGGACTGTCTGACGCGCTTGGTTCACTCGCAGTTATTTCGCATGATGCCGATTTTTTACTGAGCTTGGCGTCTGAGGCGTGCACAACTTCTTCCAACATCATGAGTAGGGGAAGTGGCTGCGTATTTTCCAATTGAGGCATTTTTTCTAACCGAGCTAACTCCAACAGTTTATCGATAAGCAATTGCATTCGGTTGCTTTCGCGTTCTATGTTGCCAGCGAAACGGCTTATTTTTTCTTCCGGTAGCGGCATCTGCAAGATTTCACTCGCACCTTTAATGGCAGAGATTGGGCTTTTAAGTTCGTGGGTGAGTGTTTGAACATACTCTTCAACGTAGTGTTTTCCGTCGAGTTGATTGCGCATTTTTTCCAGCGCATTACTTAGCGTGCCGTATTCATAAAAGATTCGAAAAGTCGGCTTGGTGACTTTTTCTCCGCGCCCCATTTTTTCTGCGTAATCTTCAAGTTTATGTAGGGCAGAGTGAATACGCCAAGCGATGAGCGCACCGGTGAGCAATACTAGCCCTGTCATCCACATCATCCAGAACAAGACATTTCGTTTTGAAAGATCGATAAAAGGCTGAACACTCCGATTGGCTTTCGCGACCGTAACGCTGCCGATAATTTCTCCTTGATGGTAGATGGGGGCGGCAACGTGCATAACCGTAGAAAGAGGATCTTCGGGGTTTTCTGTTGTACTGCGAGCCCCATATTTTCCGCGTAACGTTAAGTACACGTCATTCCACTGAGAGTAATCTTTGCCCACGTCTTGCTGCCAAGAATCTGCGATAACAATGCCATTTCTATTGGTGATATAGATTCGATGATTAATGACTTTTTTGCCGATTTCCCAGATTCTCGCTTCCGGTTCTCGCTTACCATAAGCGGTCAGTAAACTGGCAAATCGACTTTGTGTCATTTCACCATTTGCAACTTCTTCTTCCGCCAGTACGGCAAGCAAATTCGCCATGTCGACTAACGTTTCCTCTGTCGCTTGGCGCACGGTCGGTTTCAGTTCTTGAATGACCGTTTGGCTAACGATATAGGCAGTCATGCCCACCAAAACAAAGTAGAGGAAGAACAGACGAATCCCGAGGGGGATTTTAGGCCAATTGAACGTTTTGTCGGTCATGTTAAGCCTTACAGCGGTGTGAGTTTTGAGCGCAATAGTAGTATCCGAACCCGCGTTTTGTACAAATTCTATCTGTCATACCAAAGGGTTTGAGTTTGTTGCGAATGGCTTTAATGTGAGAATCGATATTACGTTCGTAGATGGCATCTGGCGTCATGTCGGCAGCGATCATGAGCTGTTCTCGGCTAAGTACATTGGTCGATACATCAATCAACTTATGAAGGATTTTGAATTCCACAGCGGTTAGACCTAGGTTTTGGCTGCCCACACGGTAGTCAAAATTCTCAGGGTATAAGTCTTGGGTACTCTCGACCGATTTTTCCGCTTCAGGTGGGGGAGAGACTAATGGGCGAGATTTAATACGAAGCTTGATTCTTGCAAGCATTTCCCGAGGGCTAAAAGGTTTGGTTACGTAATCATCAGCCCCGATTTCTAGTCCAACAACTCGGTCTATTTCATCATGTCTGGCGGTTAAAAAAATGATAGGGATTGCGGAAAAATCTCGAATGGTTTTACATAGCTCGAAGCCATTTCCATCCGGTAGCCCCACATCCAGAACCAATAAATCTGGGCTTTGTGCTTTTAAATGGGCAAGCCCTTCACCAGCGGTTGAAAACCAGTCCACTTGATAACCATCCATTTCCAAAACGTGGATTAAATTTTCAGCAATAGCGGGTTCATCTTCAATGATCAGGATATTCAAAATTTGGCTCGATTCAGGTTTTATATCGCGCAATTATACCAGCCAAAAGTAAAGTATGGGGCTGGTGTGTTAGCTGCAGTCACATATCAGTGTTTAATCAGATGAGTCACTTGGGGAGCATGTCTATAAAGAACGGCACCATCAAGCGCATTGCGATCAGAAATAACACAATCGATATCCCTTTTCTCATGGTATTGGGGGCGATATTCGTCGGATATTTCTGGGTTAAGTAGGTCACAAGCATCACTAAGGGAATCGCTGCGGCTGAAATAGTCAGAATTTCAGGGGTGAGCTGGTTTTCCCATGCAAGAAGCACCGTTCGAGAAACCGAACTGCAAAGAAAGGTGGAAAGCAACAGCGCACGAATATGCTCCATTGCCATAGGTTGGCGATAAAAGTGGTAAACAAGTGGAGGGCCGCCCAGCCCGAACATTCCGCTACAAAGCCCCGAAGTAAAGCCAGCAACAGAGAAACTACGAACACTAGAGAGTTCTTTTTTTGCCGACGCTCGCCAAAATAAACTGATGGCGCTGTACAAGATGATACAGCCCAACAAAAACTCCAAAGTACTTATCGCTTCACCACTGAGATGGTTCAAGCCCAGTAGACCAATATAGATACCAGGCATAACACCTAAAATGGTGAACACCCATTTACGCCAAGGGGTTTGCCGACCAACACCTTTTAAGGCGACTAGACAATTTCCGATTGTTATCAAACTGATGATGGCAGCGATAACAGGTAAACTGTAGAGTTGGAAAGCGCTGGTCAAGCCGATAATGATTATGGCGATACCAAACCCTGCTACAGTTTGGAAATACGTGCCAATGGCGATAATAACGAGTAACAGGATTAATTCCATTCGTGCGAGGTAACCTCAATTAGGTATGTTGAGCTTGAACAACCGTTGTGGCGATGACATGGAATATATCGTCTTCGCTGCAACCTCGGGACAAATCGTTGGCGGGTTTTGCCAGTCCCTGTAAAAGAGGCCCTATAGCTTTTGCGCCACTGAGTCTTTCTGCCAGTTTGTAGCCGATGTTTCCTGCTTCTAAATTAGGGAAAACGAGCACGTTGGCGTTGCCTTTTACGGTTGAATTTGGTGCCTTCTTATTAGCAACTTCTGCGACGATGGCGGCATCGAATTGCACATCTTCATCAATTGCCAGTTCAGGTCGTTGATATTTTACTCTTTTTGACGCATTTATCACTTTGTCTACCGAAGAATGTTGCGCACTTCCATTTGTTGAGAATGAAAGCATCGCGACTCTCGGTTCTACATTCAGAAGTTGCTGTGCGCTATTGGCTGCTGTGATCGCAATATTGGCAAGTTGTTCTTCGTTTGGATCCACCACCAAGCCGCAGTCTGTAAATATGAGTGGTCCTTTATGCTGGTGGAAAGGCTCACATAACATCATGATGAAAAAGCTCGACACGAGCGGGAATGCTTTGTTGGTGCCAATTAACTGAATGGCATTACGAACGACATCCGCTGTGGTGTATACCGATCCTGCGACCAGCCCATCAGCATAGCCCTCTCGTACAAGCATAGATGCAAAAACGAGCGGTTGACGAATCAATGCTTCAGCATCTTGTAGGCTGATCCCTTTGTGTTTCCTTAACTCATACAATGCTTTGCTCAACGGCTTGGTAAGTGAGCTATCGTCGATACAAATCAAGGTTAACCCAGACAACGATAGCCCTTGTGCCAAAGCTTGCGCTTCAAGATCTTTGTTGCTGCCAACCAATATTATCTCAGCGACCCCGAGTTGATGAGCCTTTAAACTGGCGTTGAGGATGCGCTTATCTTGTGCTTCGCACAACACGATCTTTTTTGGGTTGTTTCTTGCGGATTCGATGATCTTTTCAATTGCTTTCATAATAATAAAATTCCATTTATTGATACAATTTGTTCCGTAAATTGTAATTATGTGACAATGCTAGCGACTGATGCCCCATAGATCAATCTAAAATCCGCTATGTGGTATAAATCATATTGCTTTCTTGCTATAAGTGGTCTCGTGAGCAGTTGAAGAAGAAAATCGGAGAAATATGGACAGCCAGTCACCCACTCAGCCTCCAAAAGTGGAGGGTGATACGCCCACCTTGCGCCTTTTTGCTTTACTCGAAGTGATCGCGGAAAAGGACGAATTTTTCTCATTACAAAGCCTTGTCGAAGAAACGGGTTTGCCAAAGCCCACATTACACCGAATGCTTCAGCAGCTAGAGAGCGCTGGCATTGTTCAGCGTGACCATGATGACAGGCACTACAGCACCGGAATACGATTACGCCGTTTTGCGGAAAAGTTGCTACTGAACAGTACGATTCACAGTGCGAGGCACGCCGTGTTACTGCAATTGCAAAATGAAGTGGGAGAAAGCTGTAACCTTACGGCGCTTTCTGGGGGCGAAATTGTCTATGTTGATCGCGTAGAAACCCAAGCCCCACTTCGCTTTTATTTGCACCCCGGTTCTCGTGTGCCTGTGCATTGCAGTGCAACGGGTAAGCTTTTCCTCGCGAATATGAATGCCAAACAGCGCAGACGTGTGTTAACCACCACTGAATTAGAGCGTTACACCCAGCATACGAAAACCAACATTGAAGATTTGGAAGAAGAACTCGACCTCGTTAAGAACAATGGTTACGCCATCGATAACGAAGAGTTTTTACCCGGTCTGTTCTGTGTTGCTGTGTTAGTGCCTTCAAAACGTGGACGCTCTAATCTTGGTATTGCCATACAAGCGCCGATTATTCGCCTAAAACCAGAACAAGCTCTACATTTTCTTCCTGCTTTGCAGCGCGCAGCCAATGCATTGGCCAAAATAGAAGAGGAAGAAGATGAACGGTTGTCTGACAAATAGGTGAATGGGTGCAATACGTAGAGATTAAAATCGCAGTAGAAGAGCAGATTGAGTCTGGTTTATTACCTCCTGGGCAAAAACTGCCTCCGGAACGTAAATTAGCTGAGTCATTTAACACGACTCGAGTAACACTGCGAGAAGCACTATCGCTGCTTGAGATTGAAGGAAAAATCTACCGAGAAGATAGGCGAGGTTGGTTTATCTCGCCTCCGCCACTAAGCTACGACCCGGGTAAAGACTTCAGTTTTACGGCATTAGCGACGGCGAATGAAAGAAAGCCTAGAACCGAAGTTCTCACATCGAAAACCATTTTGGCGACCAAATACGCTTCTCAGATTTTGGATCTTCAACCTTTCTCTGATGTGCATAAAATTGAGAGGCTTCGTTACCTCGATGAACGCCCCGTCATGCATGTGACTCATTATGTTCAGCCTGACTATGCACCGAGCTTGCTCGATCACGACCTTACCTTTTCACTCAGTGGTATTTGCGCGAGTGAATTCGGTATTCACCCTGCATCGACTCAAATTCGGCTACGAACTACTTCACTGCTTGGAGACATTGCACAGTCTTTACGTGCAACACCGGGTGCCCCCGCAATGGTGATTGAGCGCTCTAGCTTAGACAGTTCCGGTGCGATCATTGATTGTCGCATCGAATATTGGCGACATGATGCGATCAGTATTGAATCGAGTGTGGAGCTGAAAAAATAGCTTATGTCGTTGTTTGCTATTGCGTTAGTGGTTTTCTCGGCGTTGCTGCACGCGAGTTGGAATATCATTGGCAAATCTAAACAAGGTGCTGGTGGTTCGTTTTTTCTTGCTTCGGCGTATGCTCCAACTCTTATCTTAGCCCCTTATACGTTTTGGTTTCTCTCTTCTCCCGAGATTTCATTGCCTTCCCAATTTTGGCTTTGGGTATGTGTGAGTGCGGTATTTCAAGCTGTTTACATGCTTGGGTTAGCGTACGCTTATCAGCGTGCCGATGTTGGCGTGATTTATCCTATCGCGAGAGCCACGCCAGTACTGATGGTTGGTATGGGGACGGTATTGTTAGGGCAGACATTGAGTGATGCTCAATGGATTGGCTTTACCTTAATTACCCTTGGCTGCCTGTTTGTTCCGCTCGTGACATTCAGCCAGTTTAGGCTATCCGATTACATGAATAGTGGTGTGGCTTGGGCGCTTGTCGCCGCAGTGGGGACAACGGGTTACTCCATTCTGGATAAAGTCGCGATAGACATTCTTACCACTGAAGTGAAGGAAGTTTACAGTGCGCAACAGGTGGCTATCTTCTATTTGGGCGTTCAGTTTGCATTTATGGCCGCGACATTAACCCTGACCTTTGCTTTAACGAAACAATGGCATGTCTTTCGAAAAGGTTGGGAAATGAAAAAGTCCGCCACCGTTGCAGGCGTCATGATGGGCGTAACGTACACCTTAGTTTTGTATGCCATGACGCTAACGGAAAACGTCAGCTTGGTGGTTGCTTTACGCCAGACCAGCATCATATTTGGGCTTTTATTGGGAATTATTTTCTTGAAAGAAAAGTGGCTGTATACAAGAGGTGTCGGGGTGGTGTGTATTGTCGTTGGACTTGTCTTGGCTCTTATTTGATGATCTGTGTAAAAACAAAAAAGTGCCCTGAAAAACAGGGCACTTTTGGTTATACTCCAACCACCTCAAAGTGCAGGATTCAGAGCTCTATCTTCTGTTTCAGTTCAAGGAGAAGAACGCAGTGGAATGACGAGTCCTTTCCAAGTTCTTTGACGATGAAATGGGACAGAAGATAAGCTCCCAAGGGCGAGTTTGCTTGGTTTTCATGCCGCGTTACCGATTCTAGATTTAGAACCACTAGACCTTCAAATCGGTGCCTTGCCTGAAAACTAAGCAATTCTCGCTGAACCTAGCACCTTGAGGTGGTTGGAGTATAAAACCTTGTTGGCTTACTTACCACGTTGCCAACCGTGGAATTTTTGAACCCATTCCAACAGTTTTTCTGGTGCGTTGGCTTTTTTCCATACCCCAGCAGTGTATTTCGCCGCTTCACTCATCGTTGGGTAAGGGTGAATCGTACCTAGAATTTTGTTCAAACCTAAGTTGTACTTCATGGCTAAAGTAAATTCAGCCAGCAATTCACCTGCTCCGTGCCCCACAATCGTGACACCCAAAATAGTGTCTTTTCCTTTTGGTGTGATCACTTTAATGAAGCCGATGTCTGCTCCATCGGTAATGGCGCGGTCTAGATCATCAATGCCATAAGTCGACACTTCGTAGTTAATGCCTTTGGCTTTTGCTTCGCTTTCGTTGATACCAACACGAGCGACTTCTGGTGTAGTGTACGTTGCCGCTGGCATCACACGGTAGTCGGCTTTAAATTTCTTAAACTGCCCAAACAAGCCATTTACGGCTGCATACCAAGCTTGGTGCGCGGCAGCGTGAGTCAATTGGAATGGGCCACACACATCGCCAACAGCGAAGATATTAGGGTACTTAGTTTGTAGGTATTCATTGACGTCAACCGTGCCACGATCCGTAACTTCAATGCCGAGCTCCTCTAAGCCAAAGCCTTTCACATTGGCAACGCGACCGAGTGCAAGTAACACTTTATCGAAGTAGACGCGTTTGGTTTCGCCCTGGTGTTCAAGCTCGGCAAACTGCCCCTGTTCATCACGGCCAAATTGCGCGGCTTTGTGACCCGTTAACAGGTTGACACCGTCTTCGGTTAAATGGCTTGCTACGAGATCAGACGCTTCTCTATCTTCACGAATTAGGATTTGTTCCGCCATTTCAACCAGAGCAACTTCAGATCCAAGTAGGCTAAAGCTTTGTGCAAGTTCGCAACCAATAGGACCGCCACCTAACACCAACAGTTTTTCAGGCTGCTCACGCAGTTCCCATACGTTGTCGGAAGTGAGGTATTCAACATCGCTTAAACCTGGGATACCCGGAACCAGTGGGCGAGCACCAGTTGCGATAACGATATTCTTCGTGGTGAGACGCTTACCATTTACTTCCACTTCCCAAGGGGATAGAACTTTCGCTTCGCCAGTCACACAATCGACACCCAGCGAAGAATAGCGCTCGATAGAATCGTGAGGTTCAATGTCCGCAATGACGTGTTGAACACGATCCATTACCGCGCCAAAATCGGCTTTCGCTTCTCCGGCATCAATTCCAAAGCGCTTCGCTTGAGAGATTTCCTTCATTGTGTGCGCGGCACGAATCAGTGCTTTAGAAGGCACACAACCTGTGTTCAAACAGTCACCGCCCATCTTATGGCGCTCAATCAAGGTGACTTTCGCTTTAACCGCGGCAGCAATGTAAGCTGAAACTAAACCACCAGAACCAGCACCGATAACCACCATGTTGGTATCGAATTTAGCGGGTTTCTTCCAGCCTTCATACACTTTACGAGCCGCAATAATATCGACCAGTTTCTTGGCAATTAATGGGAACAAACCAAGTAAAACAAATGAAAGCAAAATTGGTGGTGAAATAATGCCCGCTAACGAGTCGATTTCAGCAAGCTGAGTACCGGCGTTAACGTATACTGCTGTTCCCGCCAACATACCCAGTTGACTTACCCAGTAAAAATCGCGTGCTTTGATTGGCGTTAAGCCCATTAAAAGGTTAACGACAAAGAAAGGGAATACAGGGATTAGACGTAAAGTGAATAGGTAAAATTTACCTTGTTTTTCAACACCTTCGTTAATGGCTGATAAGCGCTCGCCGAATTTGTTTTGAACCCAATCGCGCAGTAAGAATCGGCTGAATAAGAACGCTAGTGTTGCCCCTACAGAGCTGGCGAATGAAACCAATAGCAAGCCCCAGCCAAATCCAAACAATGCGCCGCCTAATAACGTCATAATGGCTGCACCAGGCAGTGATAGCGCGGTCACGATGACGTAAATTACAAAGTAGGTCACACTGGAAAGCAGAGGGTTTTCAGCAATCAGAGAAGACAATTGTTCCTGCTGCTGTTTTGCTGTTTCCAAGGTTAGGAAGCGACCTAAATCTAGGCTAAACCATAAAACTATGAACCCAACAATCGCGAGTGCGAGAAGTATCTTTTTTTTGCTCATCACATTTCCTTCATTAGGTTGTTGGCAAAATTATCAACCACTTATATCCATCACGTGGTCTGGCTATAAGTGTAGTGAAACTGACTAATAAAAACAGGGCAAATACGTTCTTTTCCTTGAACTGAAACAGAAGATAACGCTCTGAATCCAGCATCTTGAGGAAGTTTGAGTACTCATTTACAGCACTGTTTTGAAGACTTGTTTTAAAAGACCCAGCAAAGCACAGGTTCATTTCACTTTTTTATGCTTTTTTTTAAAAAAAGGGATTCGCCTTATTCCTCAAGATTCTGAATAAGTCATCAGGGAAGCAAAAATGCATCTTGCTACGGATAATCAAACAGACCCTAGATACGAGGATCTGTGGCTAGAAGGAATGTCGTTTCATTGAACTGCTGGGTGCGACAAATCTTAGGGTCAATAGACCCTAACATGAACGGAAAGCTTGGAATGAGAGGGAAAACTCAGTGTGATTTAGGAGGATGATTACAGGTAATGGAGCGAGAAAACTCTTCCTGACACATTTGAGCGCGTGGCTCATTTTCATACAAACGGTAGAGGCGGCACATTTCCACCAATGTATCGCATGCCAAAAGATAACTTTTGTGACGAAAAGCCTGACCGCGGTCTGGGTTGTTCATCTCGTTAACCAGTGCATAGTGGAGCTTTTTCAATACTCGGATGGCACAATAGTCGTCACCGACTTCCTGTGATCGTCTCACCAGTTTTTGGCAGGCATCGTTATAGGCATGAAGTGCTCGCTCGCAGCCGTTGCTTTTAGTCAATACAGCTTCACACAGATACATTTCGGTTTTTAAATCTTGAGCCTTCAAGCGATAGTTATCGATATTGCGGAAAATCTGATGATGAAGTGAATCCATTTCTTTAACATCCCAAATGAGTGAAGTATTTTTTAAATGATAATCATTATCAATTGATAAATCTACACCCTTTTTTTGTTTTAAAAATTACGCGGTCGATCACGAAACTTTATTTCTGCTTAAATTTCATAAAAAATTCATATATATCATTGGTATACACCAATCATGGCTGGTGTTTAATTTTGTGGGAAATTTCGTGCTTCAAACCGCCAAACTTTGCTCGCCTCTGGTCTGGCAAGGCATCTAGAAATTGCAAAATTTTTTTCGCTTGTTCAGTTCTAATATGTAAAACGTCTTGAATTGATAATCATTATCAACTAGATCTATATAGCAAGATGTAGTGGTTAATTTTTGAACTGGATACAAGATATAGTTATGGACGTAATAAAACGCGACGGGCGAAAAGAGAAAACTAGCCTGGACAAAGTTACCCGAAGAGCAGAGGCACTGTCAGACGGTCTTAAGGTAGAACCTATAGCAGTGGCTCAAAAAGTAGTAAGTGGCCTGTATGATGGCATTAAGGTGACAGAGATTGATGTTTTCCTAGCAGAAACATCAGCCAGCTTGGCAGCAGAGCACCCAGATTATGCAAAGCTTGCAGCACGTGTGTTGGTGAGTTCACTTCAAAAAGAGACTCAAGGCTTCCAGTGGGCGACGAAGAAACTGGCCGAAATTGGCATTTTATCGGACGAATATGTTGCTCAAGTGCAGCGCCAAGGTCCTGAGCTTGCAGAACTCATTGATTACAAACGTGATTATCAGTTTGACTACTTCGGGTACAAAACGTTAGAGCGTTCATATCTGCTCAAAGCAGATGGTGTGATTATTGAACGTCCGCAAGACATGTACATGCGTGTTGCGATAGCAGTGGCCGGTGACAACATTGAGCAAATTAAAGAGCTCTACGACATGTTGAGCTTGGGCTATTACACTCACGCAACGCCAACGCTGTTCAATGCTGGCTGCAAAATGCAGCAACTTTCATCTTGTTTCCTTTTGGCCATGCAAGATGACTCCATTTCAGGCATCTACGACACGCTAAAAGATTGCGCGCTGATTTCAAAATCGGCGGGTGGAATTGGCTTACACATCCACAATATTCGGGCATCCGGCGCACCAATCATCGGTACGAACGGTATTTCGAATGGCATCATCCCGATGTTGAAAGTGTTCAATGAAACCGCTCGTTACGTAGATCAAGGCGGCGGTAAACGAAAAGGTTCTTTTGCGATTTACCTAGAACCTTGGCATGCCGACATTGAAGCTTTCCTAGACCTGCGAAAAAACCATGGTAAGGAAGAATTCCGTGCTCGTGACCTATTCCTGTCACTTTGGGTTCCAGACTTGTTTATGGAGCGCGTAGAGCAGGATGGTGATTGGACGTTGTTCAGTGAACACAGCGCGAAAGGGCTTTCTGACGTTTACGGTGATGAGTTTGTTGCCCTGTATGAGAAATATGAACGTGAAGGACTAGGGCTCAAAACAGTTAAAGCGCGTCAAATTATGACTCAAATTATTGAGTCTCAAGCAGAAACTGGCACGCCTTACATGTTGTATAAAGACTCGTGTAACGTGAAATCGAACCAAAAAAATCTGGGTACGATCAAGTCGAGTAACTTGTGTGCTGAGATCATGGAAGTATCGACAGCCAATGAAACCGCCGCTTGTAACTTGGCTTCACTGGCATTACCTAAATGCATTATTGACGGTGAGTTCGACTTCGAGAGGCTCCACGAAATCACCAAAATCGCGATTAAGAATTTAGATCGCGTGATTGATGTGAATTACCATCCAACAGACAAAATCGAAAAATCGAACCACGCTCACCGACCAGTTGGTTTGGGTATTCAAGGCTTGGCAGACGTATTCTTCAAGTTGCACTTACCTTATGACAGTGAAGAAGCGCGTGCTCTGAACCGCGATATTGCTGAAACCATGTATCACGCTTCTCTGGAAGCATCGTGTGAGTTAGCACAAGATCTGGGAACTTACAGCAGTTACGATGGCTCACCTGCCAGCCAAGGTATTTTCCAGTTTGATTTATGGAATGAACAACCGAGCGAGCGCTGGGATTGGTCTTCACTGAGAAACAACATTTCTCAACATGGTCTTCGCAACTCACTGTTGATTGCTCAAATGCCAACCGCATCTACTGCTCAAATCTTGGGTAACAATGAAGCATTTGAAGCGCAGACCAGCAATATCTATAAGCGTCAGACACTGTCTGGTGAGTTCATTATTGTTAACCGTCACTTGGTTAAAACGCTAGAAGAACGCGGCTTATGGACGGCAGCTGTTCGTGACTCCATCATTTTGAACAACGGTTCCTTACAAAATATTGCGTCGATACCTGAAGATGTAAAAGCGGTTTATCGTACGGTATGGGAACTTTCTCAAAAAGCGATCATCGACATGTCGGCAGATCGTGGCCCGTATGTATGTCAATCACAGAGCCTTAACCTATGGCTAGCATCTCCAACGTTTGCTCAGATTAACGCCATGCATTTCTACGCTTGGAAACGCGGACTGAAAACGGGCATGTACTACCTGAGATCCAAACCTTCTGCTAACGCGGTGAAGATGACCGTCGGTAACAACGATGAAGATTGCGTAGGCTGTGGTGCTTAGGTTAAACCGCCAGAACCAGAAAACGCTTTGTTTTAAATAGAACAATGATTTAAGGCGGGTATACCCTATCCGCCTGCTTAACAGGACAACACCATGATAGTAAAAAACAAGTTCAGCCTTTTTCCTATTCAGTACGAAGAAATTTGGCAAGCATACAAAACCCATGAAGCCGCTTTTTGGACCACTGAAGAATTAGACTTTGCTCAAGATCTGCCTGATCTACAAAAACTGACAGAAGGTGAGCAGCACTTTATCCGTCACGTGTTGGCATTCTTCGCACAAAGTGAAGGCATGATCAATGAGAACTTGTTGACCCGTTTTTACGGTGAGATTGAAATTGCAGAAGCGCGCTGCTTCCTTGCTCTGCAAGCATTCAATGAAGTTATTCACGCCGAAACATACGCGCTTCAATTGGAAACTTACATACCGGATGTCGAAGAGCGTGAGCGTTTGTTCAATGCCATCGACAACGTGCCAACGGTGAAGCGTAAAGCCCAATGGGTGATGAAGTGGATCTCTTCAGACAAACCACTAGCGATGCGCCTTATTGCGTTTGGTTTAGTGGAAGGGTTGTTCTTTGCGGGCAGTTTCTGTGCGATTTACTACTTCCGCAAGCGCGGTTTATTGGCGGGTCTTGCAGCAAGTAACGACCTAATCGCACGTGATGAAGGCTTGCACTTTAGCTTCTCGGCATTGCTATTTAAAACATTGGGTCAAGGTAAAGTGACTCAAGCGGAATTTGAAGAGATATGCCGTGAAGCGGTATCTATCGAAAAAGAGTTTGTGACAGAAGCATTGCCTGTGGATCTGATTGGTATGAATGCGGATCTAATGTGCCAATACATTGAACATACTGCTGATGTTATCGCTGGGCTATTTGGATTTAACCCTGTTTTTGGCTCAGAGAACCCATTTGATTACATGCGCCTTCTTGATATGGAAGGGAAAACCAATTTCTTTGAAAAACGTGTGACCGAATATAAGCGTCCACAAGATCGTCAACTGGCATTTGATGCCGATTTCTAACAGGAGTGGAAAATGCAAATAGAGATGTTTAGCAAGGACAACTGTCCACAATGTGTCACAGCGGCAAATTGGATTGCTCAGCAGGGTATGAAGCTTCATCAACTGAAGTTAGATAAAGACTTCGACCGTGAATCCTTATTTGAACTCTTCCCAACAGCGCGCAGCTATCCGCAGTTTAGAGTGAATGGCGAAGCGGTAGGCGATTTTGAATCGCTGAAAAGACAGTTGGCCTTTGCATCAGAAGCAGCATTTTAACTTCCGTGCAGCGGTTAAGTTAGATACAGAAGATTCTGAAAACAAAAATGGCGGCACATGGTGCCGCCATTTTTATGAGCGTTACATTAGTTTTTATGAGAGTTACACCGGTTTTTATAAACGTTACACTGGCGGCTACAATGTCGTGGTATCGAACTGGTAGGTTTGTATATCAACTTTTTTCTGCTGAGGCTTAACTTCTAACGGAACCAAAACGGTGAAGCGTGCGCCACCTAATTCACTGTCATCGACTGAGATGGTCCAGTTTAGAGTCTTAGCGGCACTTGCTGCTATGGCTAACCCAAGTCCAAACCCGCCACTGTCGGCATTTCGGCTTCTATCTAAGCGAGAAAATGCCATAAAGATCTCTTTGCGTTTATCAAGCGGGATACCCGGTCCATCATCTTCAATATCTATAGCCCAGTGAGTTTTGAAACAGGTTAGGCTCAGCCTAACTTTTTCTTTACCATAACGAGTAGCGTTGGTTATGAAGTTGTCTATTACGAGCTGACAGAGTGTTTCATCCGCATTAAGAACCGTGTTGCCCGTTTTACAATTAACAACATACTCTCCCTGACATTCCGTAATTTTGTTTAGACGGTCGCTGCAAAAATCGGAAATATAAATGTCGGAATTCTTGCTGGCCTTATCGATGCTCCCTGCCAAATTCAATTTAGAGAGCTGCACAATTTTGGTCGACAGTTCTTTTATGTCGTCGACGTAAGTATCGATGTTATTGAAGATGGCTCTATCTTGAATTGGAGTCTGTATTCTAGCGAGGTCGGAAGCCATCTGTATACGGCTTAGCGGCGTACGAATTTCGTGAGGAATGGCTTGGGTGAAGATTTGGCTTTGGCGAACTCGGCTCTCGATGTCTTCCGCCATGCTATTAAATCCGTCAGCTAATTCCCGAATAGGATGTGAATACCGCTCTGTAGTACGGGTTGTTAAACAGCCTTGACCAAATTTACGTTGAGCGCTGACCAACAGGTTAATTTGCTTTTGAATCCTACGGACCGGCATGTAAATGAGCGCGCCTAAGCTCACCACTAGTGTTGCTAATAGTGCGAGTACGAAATGAATTTCTGAGTTTTCGTACCACTCAAACTGAGGTTCAAAAAATTCGCCATGTTCACTGAAAAACAAGCTGGACGAAGAGTTAGGTATGGGCATGACAACGGCAAAGTGACAACCGTTTATGAGGTATACCGGTAACCCTTTCATGTAAAACATGAATTCGCAATTAGCACAGGGTTTACTCTCATCCCAGTCTTTGAGCAGCGCCATATCAAAAATGTAAAAGCGCTGCTTACCTGTTCGTTCCAGTTCTTTGTATAACGAGTTGGGTTGCCCCCTTTCCTCAATGTATTGATTGACGAAAAAGCTCGCGTCGTTGAGGAATATCTCGACATCAGTGCGATGCATGTATTCTTCACCGAGATGGAGGAAAACCATAACGGTTAACCCTAACCCGGCGACAATACCAAGATACAGCCGAGTGAACATGGAATTGAAAATTTTAAACATGAGTCAGCATGTAACCCTGATTTCTAACTGTTTTAATGAACGCGGTTGTAACGTTCGCCATTGAAAACTTTTTACGTAAACCAGAAACGCGCATGTCGATAGATCGATCATTAAAATTGTATTCAATGCCGCGAGCAGACTGGCAGAAAATTTCTCGTGAAACGGGCTTGTTCGAGTTCTCTAACAGCAAGTGCAAAATATCGAATTCTGACTCAGTAAGATTGAGCTTAGTTTCGTGATAGCACGCAATTTTTCGGGTTAGACATAGCGAAATGCCGTAGTTTGAAAGAGATTGAGGATCCGGTGCTGATTGGGATTTTTGATAGCGCCTTAAAAGGGCTTCAATCCGAGCAACAAGAATATGACCGCGAACGGGTTTGGTGATGTAGTCGTCTGCCCCAAATTTAAATAGGCTTACTTCAGTAAGTTCATCTTCTGAAGCAGTTAGAACGACGATCATACCATCGTAAAACTCCCGAATTTCTTGGCATATGGTTGCGCCGTCTTTTCCGGGTAACATGAGATCTAAAATCACAAGATCTGGGGAAGTATTTTTAACCGCGTCGACAGCATCCAAACCGTCGCAGATAGCGTCTACCTTATAGCCTTCGGCTTCGAGGTACATCTTAGTCAGGCGAGATATTTCCTTATCATCTTCAACCAATAAAATTCTACAATTTGGCATCTTGATATGGTCTTTATATATATTGCGAGGTGAGTATATAGAATGTGAATTGTATCGCAAGAGTGAGAAAGGAAAAAAATTTCTCATTGTAAATAGCGAAACCCTTACGCGTTCTTACATATGAGATGTTTTAAATACATTCACCTGCATTTCATGCTGTAAACAAATAACGAACCCTTTAAATGCAGAGTTTTGTACCAAACCTTCTTGAATGTTTTTCATGTATACAATTGATAGAAATGTAATACATTCTTTTACAAAAGTGTCAGTATTCAGAGGTAACCCACGGTCATATGAGTAGCCGCGATTTTCACTTAAGAAGTATTTGATTACACCAGCCTTTATTCCAAGGAAGCTTTTGGCGATCGAGACCATTTGATGATGGCTCGTAAATTCATTGAAAAGAAAATGATGTTGGCAATGATCATGGCTAGGCTGTCAGTGAGGTAACCAACCACTACCCAGCTACTGTTACCGCACATCATTAGCATGAAGCCTATTCTGTTTTTATTGCCAATCTGCCAAATGGCCAAAAAAGTTAGCACCATTGCGAGCCAGTCTATTCCATAGTATTGCGAGTAATCCATCAATGTTCTTCTCTATTTTATAAGCAGGTAGGTTCGTATTGAGCAGAATACAGCAAGATTGGTCAGGCGCAATAAGCATCAAAATAAGATATTAGGAATCGAACAAAGGAGAGGATGTGAAGAACCAATACGATAGAAAAATGAAAAACGTCTGCGAGTTTATCCATCAAAACTTGGACCAATGTTTGACGGTAAAACGGTTAAGCCAAGTAGCTCATTTTTCTGAATATCACTTCCATCGACAGTTTAGTGCGTATTTTGGTGTCAGCGTAGCAAAATACATTACCCAAACTCGCCTAAAAAGAGCCTCCTATGAGCTGTGTTTTCTGAAAGAGAAAAGCATTACAGACATTGCGATGGATGCGAAATATGAGTTTTCTGAATCATTTTCTCGTGCGTTCAAAAAAGAGTATGGCATATCGCCAATGGCTTTTCGCATGAATCCGGATTGGCTGTCATGGAACCAGAAAATGAAGAAGACAACAATACCAACGGTGAGCGTGATGAATGTAAATATTACTGACTTTAAAGAAACAAAAGTAGCTGTATTAGAACACTTAGGACCTGCTGAGAAAGTGAATGAGTCCGTGATGAAGTTTGTCCAATGGCGAAAATCGACGGGGTTATCTCCCATCTCTCAGAGCCGAACGTTTGGGCTCATTTATCATGATCCGGCGATCGTTGAACCGAATGAATTCCGTTTCGATATCTGTGGTGAAGTGTTAAAGCCAATCCCAAATAATGAATTTAGTGTGGTGAACAAAACCATACCACAAGGGCGAGTAGCCGTTTTAAGGCACACCGGATCTCATGATCTTATGGACGAGAAGGTGCACTATCTTTACGGAAAGTGGTTACCAGAGAGTGGTGAGGAGACGGGAGATTTCCCATGCTTTTTCCACTATCATAATTTCTTTCCGGAAGTGGCTGAGCATGAATTAATTACCGATATTTTCTTGCCACTTTCGGGAAGAACATAAGACTGTTCTCTTTACGGTTTGAATATTGAAAAGGGCACAGTGAAGTGCCCTTTTTATGTCCATCATGTTGCTGGCAGAGGCTCAGGATGTTGTGCCTCTTCTTTTAGGTTTCTAAGGCTCTTAATTAACATAGGCAACACGATAACCGTAAGAGCAATGTTCGAAGCAGGTACTGATAGCCAAATGCCATCTACACCAAGATATTTCGGTAAAATCCATAAAAAGGGCAGTTGGATAAACATATTCCCAGCTGAGACAAATAAGGCTTTGCCCCCAAGACCTATTGCCATAAAGTAAACAGAAGCAGCAAATAAGAAACCATCTAAGTAAATGCCTAGCAAGTGAAGTTTAACGCCCTGCGCTGTTGCATCAGTTAATGCCACATCACCCGTGGTAAATAAAGAAATAGCAGCTAGTGGATATACATTCACCAGCAGCACCACAACAATACCTAACCCTACGGATACTGCCAGAGCCAGCTTGACTGTCTTAATGATATTGTCGTATTGCTTAGCACCAAAATAGTAACTCACTGGGGGCTGCATTCCATTGGCTATCCCTTCCGTGAAGTAGTAATACAAACTGGCTATGTAACCGACGATGGCAAAGGCCGCGACATGAGTTGCATCGCCGTACATCATAAATAGCTTATTGTGCAGTGCTAATACAAAGCCGAAGTATATGAACATAACTAAGCTAGATGCGCCCAATTCAAAGATTTGCTTAGCAATTTTGAATGAGAACTTTCCTTGGTTCAAAGAAGCTTCGGAATGCTTGCTGATAAAATACCAAAGGGCTAAAAGGCACGTTGCTAGTTGTGCTATTAACGTAGCGATGGCTGCCCCTTTTAATCCCATATTGAGGTGTGCCAAAAACACATAGTCCAGCAAAATATTGGCTAACGCTCCTACGACAATAAAGGCTGTCGCTAGATTAGGGCTATTATCGTTTCTAACTAACATCGGAAGTGCGGCAGCGCCAATAGTCAACACCGTTCCCATAGTTAATATGTCAATGTAATCTTCTGCGAATGCTCTTGGTGTATTTGAAGCACCTTGGATGGACAATATTGAGTCGCTCGAAATCACCAGAAATATTGCCCCTACCATCCCTGTAATGAGAACAAGAAAGATGGATGTGAATAATGAATGGTTAACGGACTGAGTGTTTCCCTCTCCACGCTTGATAGATATAACACTGCCGCCACCCATGCCAATTAATAACCCAATCCCAATAACAACCGCCAGAACAGGGAATGCCATATTGATCCCCGCAAGCCCTTCTCCTCCAACGTAATGACCGACAAAAATCCCGTCAATGACTTGATAAAGACCACTCACTACCATAGCAACGATAGACGGAACGGCGTAACGCCAAAACGTACTCGTTACAGAGTCATTTTTTTGAGAGGCAGTGATTTGAGACATGGCGCGATACCTAATTACGTTGATCAAATTTGAAATCGATTATATTTCTAATGTGGATAGATAAAAGTTACTATCTATCCGTATTTCGGATAGTTTGAGGTGATAACGTGAATTGGACTTTAGATCAGATTGAAGCGTTTGTGACGGCGGCTCATACTGGGTCATTTTCTGCCGCAGCCCGAAAAATGGGAAAGGCACAATCTCGGGTGAGCAGTGCCATCTCCAATCTAGAGGCGGATCTGGGGTTTGAACTCTTTGATCGTTCCGCTCGTTTTCCTGTTTTAACCGAGTTGGGCAAGCAAATGCTCATCGACGCTGAAGCGCTTTTGCAGCAAAGCCAAAAGCTGAATAGCCGAGCACTAGCGGCTTCTTCCGGTGAACCTATCGCCTTAAAGCTGACGGTAGATGAAGCAATCCCACTTGATACCGCCCATTCAATATTCACTAACCTTGGAGAGCGTTTTCCCAATCTTAGGCTGACAATCACCAACGGTTCGCGTGATGATATCTCGGTAGCGATTGCAGAAAAGAAAGCCGATATCGGGCTTATGTTTCGTCAAAGTGATTTACCAACAGAAGTGGATTTTCAATCCATCGGGTACTTTGAAAAGGTGCTGATTATTGGCGAAGATCATCCGTTAGCGGGTGAGCAAGAAGTCTCGTTATCGGATTTGTATGGAGACAGGCAATTCGTTATTTGCGACCGTTCCGGAGAGGGAGGCGATAAGGCACTAACGCCGAACCATTGGCACATAGACAGTTACTATTTAATTTGCGATTTGGTGGCGCGTAACCAAGGTTGGGCTATTGTTCCTCAGCACATCGCTGACTCAGATTGGTTTTTAGGACAGGTCAAAACCATGGCATGTAAAGATTCCTTTGCAGAAATGATGGTAGAAGTTGGGCTAGTAAAGCGAATTGATAGCCAAATTAGCGAAGTAAAAAGCTGGTTGATTAAAGAACTGAAAGAGATGATGGCGAATCGTGCTTAACCAGTGCTGTCTTCCATAAAAAATGCCCTGCAAGCGGGAAACCATGCAGGGCATAAAGGCAGCTTTTCGGAATTACTTCAAATTCAGGCTATAGGAAATAAGCAGTTTTACGTCATTACGGTCTTGCTTATGTACCACATCACTACCGCGGAACATGCCGTGGAATAGACGAACATTAAGCCCTTTCAACCCGCCATCCAAAAACTTATACCCAAGATTCCAATCTAACGAGTGCATGGTGCCATCGTATTCTTTCTCAATTTTGCTCGAGCGAACGTTAGTGCCATAGTTTGCACCAAGACCAGCGGTTAAGCCTGCAACACCAAAATCAGCAAAGTTGTAGTTCACAGCAAGCTTCGCGGCTTTTGTACCATCAACGTTATAGTCCTCTAGCTGAGAGGTGGTTTGTTGGAAATTGCGGTTGTCGGAGTTTGCCCAAGGCGTAAGGCGGAAGTTATACCCAACTTCTTGACCTTTCGTGTCGGTGGCGCTTAAACCAGCAATCCAGGTGAAGTTACCGCTTTTGATGTTCGCGCCCAAGCCAACGTAACTTTGCGTTTCCTGATCTTTAAGACCTGTCAGCTCAGTTTCGGCGCGGATACTGCCGTGGTAAAAACCGGTCAGGTTGACTTTTGCATCGCCCATGTCGAAGCCGTATTTACCCAAAACTTGCCAGTTAGTGCGGTAATCTTTACCTTCACCGTAGCCTAAATCAATCTGACCACCATCAAACTTATAGATGCCACCGACTGTGTGAATGTAGTCGATGATCTTGCCTTGTTTGCCACCAGGGTGTTGGTTTTGGTGCCAAGTTGTCGTCATATCGTGGAAGTTTTTACGCCAGTCATTTTTGAACTTGTCCGCGATGGCGTAACCGACAACGAAATCACCAAAGTGCGCTTTGGCTTCTAGGCCGCGGTAAGAATGTGGGTTTAATCCCCAGCTCGAACGGATCGTACCGATATTGATTCGGGTATAACCACCGCGAAGCGCAAGACCTGTATCGTCGTCGCCAAATTTGGCTTTAAGCGACGCTACTGGAACTGCCACATAAGATTTTTCGCACGCTTTGCCATCGTAAGAAGGGTTGTTTTCACAGGTGTGATCGTAGTAAAGAATTTCGGATTGACCCGTTGTGTCGCCTAACTGCAAGTTGGTGTTCGCCCAAATATCGATGCCAACCGTATCTTTGAAATACCCAGAACGGTAATCCCAAGCCAATTGTAGGGTTTGATTTTCAATATTCGGAACGTACTCACCGTTGTCGTCTTTTTGCTGACGATCTCGGATGTATAAGAAAGAGTGCAGCTTGGATGAAGAGTCTTCATAAAAGGCTTGTTTTGCTTCATCGGCAAGGTTCAGTGCCGCAGCACTTTGGTTGAGTACATCATTTGGATCATTGTCATTTGCGTGTACAGGCAGTGCCGCCATTGCAACCAAAATGGAGGTACTGAGTAGGGAAAGTGGAGCTTTGTTTATCGTGTTCATAACCATATCCATCAGTTATTGATTAGTCTGTGAATAATCACATTAATAATTTTATAAAAACGGTGGTTTTTTAAAATAGAAACGATGTTTTAAATATACAAAATAAGGCTTAGATCATAGTTAAGTGCTGAGATTAGAAGCCGATCACAATCTGAATGTGGCGAGGAGAAAGGAAAGACATGAACACTTAAGTATTTGATTGGTAAATCGAATATGGGGTTTCCATACGAAGTGCAATGTGGCTTTGCTTGCGTGACATCACTTTTTACTCAAAGTGGCATTGAACGTTTTTCTGTGACATCTATCAATAAAGGTCGCCAATTTACTCGAAAATCTCCAATTAAACAGCAGCAATGTAGAGAAAGTAATTTCGTGCTTAGGCTTATTTTTAATCAATTCCCTCTTCTAAGAATTGAGTGTAAGTTACTATTATATTAATAAAAACTGACTAGAATGAACCAAGTGAAAAATACTTCGACCGATGAATCCCGTGGAATAATGGCATCTATTATGGCGTCCGTTGGGTTTGCCATGATGCCCGCCTATGTGACTTTTCAGCCAGAGATTACAGGCATTCCGACCGATTTTGGTATGGGGAATTGGTTGGCTGGTCAGCGAATATTATGGGGTTCGATACTCTTATTATTTGGTCTTGCCCTATTTGGACGATTACCCACGTTTTGGTCTTTCTTTTCCCAGTGGCGACTGTGGCCGAGATACATGTTATCCGCGATTCTTATTGCCCCTCAGCTTTGGGTTTTTGTTTGGGCACCTCTTCAAGGGGAAACACTTTCTGTTGCGCTTGGCTATTTTTGCTTGCCCCTAACGTTAGCCGCAGTTGCACATTTTGTTTACAAGGAAAGCATTACTCGGAAGCAGTTGATCGCATGCGCTTTCGCCGCCTGTGGAGTAGCTTACGCTTACGCGATGGCCGACGGAGTTTCTTGGATAGTATTTTTGATTTGCTTTGGTTATCCCATGTATTTTATGTTTCGCCGTAAATATAAAATCAGTAGTGACATGTCTTTCAGTTTAGAGAATGTTTTTCTATTGCCGTTTGCCATTATTGGTATGGCTCTGACTTACCCAATTGAGTCTTGGGGAGCCATTGCACCAAGCGCATGGCTGTATTATCTCGGTTTGGCCTTTACGGGGATTATCCCAATTATTCTCTTTTTCTATGCGTCGCAGCTATTGCCAATGACTCTATTTGGACTACTGGGTTATTTGGAGCCTGTGCTGGTTTTTTGTGTTGCGTTGGTATTAGGGGAGCGTATTGCGTTGATCCAGTGGCCAACCTATCTTGCGATTATGGTAGCGTTGGCCATTGTTGCGTTAGAACAGTTGAAATTACGACGATCGTTAGGCTAGGTCAACAGACCCTAATACGCCTATATTATTCGCCTGCTCCAAGCCTTGATTGTTCGCTATTTTCAACCAGGATTTCTGTCGCCGTTTCTTTTAGCGTTTGCCATTCTTGTTCATCCACTTCAATGCCTTTCTCCCACGAGGCTTTTTGGGTGCGAGAAAGTTGCTTTGCCGAAATGTGGATATTGTAACCGTCGGCAACTTCCGAAAAATCAAAGTCATCAATCGAAAGAACAATAGTCATATCGTGAATGATCAATGATTCTGGCGACGCCTGCTCTGAAAAGAAGAGCTCAGGTGATATGCGCCCTTTGTTTAGCACCAGCAGCACTTTCTTAGGATCAGACCCGTTTTCCCAATAGGCTTTACAGGCAATGCCTTTAGACGACAGTTTGGCTAATTCACTGTAGGCGAGCCAGCGATTATGGCACCGTGTTAACTTCAATGTAATTTGACGGTGATTGACCATTTTCTCTAGTGCGAAATCCAATACAACGGGTAAATGACACGCAAGGCTTGACCCGTGAAGATCGATTTCAAGGCTACTATTACCAAGTTCGTATACATCTACGGGGCAATCTTCTTCCTTGCTCATGAATCGGCTGCCATTGTTGAAATGTTTGACACCATTTAGCCCAACCATTTGCAAATCTGCGACCATATTCGCGATGATATCGGCTTCACCACAGTTTCTGCGCATTCCCAAAAATGCTTTGGTGACGGTCGCCACCAATTCGTTATGAGAGACTATCATGGCGCTTTGCCTCCGGTGTATTCGGTTGATGACGGTAACGTAGGAAAGACCCACTCGTCTTCATTGATCTCATCAAGAAGTGGTGCGCCTTGAAAGAACGTTACTCTTACCCAGCGATCTGATCTGGGGTCAAACTTAGTTGCACCGAACATCGCCAATTTGCATCTTAATAAGTGCATAGGCAGCGCATCTTTGTGCAACACATTCATTTGAATGTCGCCCATCACTTTGTTCCCTAATGTCCATGCTCTGCGAGCAATGGCACGGTGTTTTGGGTGCTTCAGTGAAAATTCTGCCATAGATATACTTGGATTTTCGGCGATGAGGGAATGATAAAGTTTGTTCACCTGACGCCCAATATCCAGTGGCAGCTCTTTCTCTTCACCAGGCTCTTCATCTCGCACACCGAGTCTTGGTTCTTCTTTGTCTTGCGAGCGATACCAAAACCAATAGCGGTTGTCGTGCTGAGAATAATCGGTGTTAATTGCCCAGTGATAGCGTGTTTCGAGCAAATCAATAAACTGCTGAACGGTTCTATGACCTTCCAAGTGCAATGACTCATCACAATTCATTTTGTCTTGGTATTTGTCTACTTTTTCAGGGTACAGTTCCATTAAGCAGCTTGTTATTGATTCCTGCGTTTCTAAACTGAAATGAGTACACTGTTCGAGCCATTCTCCCCAGCTTTGATGAACGTCCGAAATGGTATCCATCTCTCTTACAACGCGTTGAAGCTCTTGAACAGCGGCGGTGTTAAGCTGCTTTTGTGGTTCATCTATGGTGACCACTTGATCTAAGTGGCGAATGGCTTTATTTAACAAAGTCACGAGTTTTGAGCGACTTTGTTCATCAGGTGATTGACACAACACTTCTGACAATGCCGACTCTCTTGCGGTTAACCATTGGTCGACAATACAAGGGTGATTAATGAGGTACGGAGCCATGCCGAGCCCCGTCGCATTGCCTACACCAAGGTAGCGTTGAAGTGAGCGATCGAGTTCGACAAAGCGATCCCCACCTTGCAGTTTAGCGAGGTAATTAACCCAGTCTAGGCTGAATTCACGCAGCAGGTAAACCGCACACATTTGAGCACTGAAAGACTGTTTAAAGTCTGGGTTATTTTCCAGCAGCTTAAAATCGGCAATACCAAATTTGCCATTGCCATACACTGCAGTGGTTCGCAATATGTAGCCGACCTTGGCTAACTCATTCGCTTCAGGTTGGATGCCATTAGCTAAACTTGACACAATGTGCTCGAACACTCGCACGCTTTTGTTTGCACGAGCCAACACCAACACGTTGTTGGGGTTGCGACCAGCTTCTTGCAATGGCACGTTTTCACGAAGCCTGTTTAAGAGCACTTGAGATACTTCGCCTTTAACCAGTGCAAAAGTGACATCCCACTTCTCTGCGATCACTCTGTCGTTACGTTCACCGTCTTCAATTTCAGTACAAAACACCACCAGATGGTAGATGTTTTCCGGTGTTTTTAATTGATAAACGACATGACCAAAGCCTTGTGGACACAGCTCCCACTGGTGGTTTGTTACGCTCCATCTCTGATTGGCCATTTTTCGGATCAAGGTTCTAACAAAACTGATCCGGGTTTGGTGCATAGCGCCTAAGCGTTCAGGTGCCATGACGACATCGGCATTGCGATACTGGGCGTTAAAATGAGTTGAACGATGTGCATCCATTTTTGCTCACCACTATGTTGTTATAAGTCAAAATTTTTATAAGACAAATGGTTATAAGAAATAGGGAGGGCAAACACCCACCCGATTATTGGACTAGGTCAACAGGTCCTAGTTTAAGCCTTGTTCTTTAGCTAATTTCATTGCTATTTGCGGCGCATTCCATAGAGAAGGCAGCAAGATCAGCGAAACAGGCACCGCAGTAATCACGATGAACGATTGCAGTGCGGATATCCCACCCGAGCCAAGAGAGATAAGAATTAGCGCTGTAACCCCCATCATTACGCCCCAGAAAGTACGGATAATGGCATTAGGTTCAGTTTCTCCGCTGATCACCACACTGATGGTGTAGGTCATGGAGTCACCTGTTGTTACGATGAAAATAGTCGTAAGAATCAAAAACAAGATAGAGACAAGCATCGGCAACGGTAGCTGTTGAGTTACGGCTAGTAGTGCTCCAGGAAGGTTAAATCCTTCAAAAGCTTTACTGACGGTACCAGGTTCCGCAATTTCAAATGCCAGACCAGAGCCGCCGACAATCGTGAACCAAAAGAACGTCACCAAAGGAGCAATGATGCTGATAGTCGAAATGATTTGACGAATGCTTCGGCCACGAGAAATACGTGCGATAAAGATGGCCATCATTGGTCCATAGCCTAAGAACCAGCCCCAGAAGAACACAGTCCACCAGCTTAACCAGCCTTCGTCACCGCGGTATGTTGCCATTGGAATGAAGTTATCCAACATGGTGCCAACGCCTTGAATGTAGCCATTGAAGATAAAGTTAGTTGGACCAAATAGCAGAATGTAGACCATCAATGCGCAGGCAAGGATAACGTTGAATCGGCTTAGCATCTGCATACCTCTGTTCAAACCACTGATGGCAGAAAGGGTATAAAGAGCGATAGCGAACATCACAATGATCAGTTGAGTAGTAAAGCCGTCAGGGATATCAAACAGAGCATTAAGCGCATAGCTGACTTGTAGACCTAAGAAACCGATAGGACCAATGGTTCCGGCAGCAACAGCCACTATGCAGCAAGCATCAATGAGTGCACCAGTTTGACCTTTCAGTGCGCGTTCACCTAAAACAGGGTAGAGCAAAATGCGAGGTTTTAACGGCAGCCCTTTGTCGTAATGTAGGTGCATGACAACGATAGAAGTCAAACTGCCCACTATCGCCCACGCTAGAAAGCCCCAGTGCATAAATGATTGAGAAAGCGCGTTGATCGCCATTTGTTGGGCATTTTCTTGCGCGCCATACAGAGGAGGTGGGCTAACAAAATGTGCTATTGGTTCTGCCGCTGCCCAGAAGACGCCGCCACCGGCGAGCAAGGTACAGAAGATGATCGCCATCCAGCGAAAACCATTCATTTCCGGTGCAGAGATATTGCCCAAAATGACTTTCCCTGTTCTGCCTGCAGCAAGACCGAGACCAATCAAAAAGGTTAACAGAAGCAGTAATTGCCAATACGGTCCAAATACTTTAACAGACCACGCAAACCCCGTGTTCACGAGCGTAGAGAGAAGTTCTCCATTGAACAAAGCAAGTAGAACGAACAGGGCAATAAAGCCGCCGCTGTACCATAATGCAGGGTTGGTCAGCCCTAACGCATCCGTTGCGCTTTGTGCTGATTTGGTGTTGTCCGATACTGAAGATGTAGGGTTAGTAGCTTCAGTATTTTTCATGCTATTGGTTAGATCAGACATGTGCTGACTCCAGAAGTTTTCTTTGCCGTTGCAAAGGTGTATTTAACACCTGCCCTTATTATTGATTTTGTTAGGCAGGCTGTTCCTTGTTAGGTGAGCTTCAGGTTCTATGTGTGGCAAGGCTCTACATATCACAAAGGCTTTATGTGATAGGCTCTAGCCCGCTTTTCAAAAAGTTGAACCAGTTATCACCGATAATTTGTCCTGCCTCGGGTTCGTTGAACCCATGACGTAGTAATCCGTTATAAATGTTTTCCATTCCTTCGCTGCCAGCGAACCACGGCAGTGAGTCTGGCCAGCCCGAATTGCTTGCCGAGCCTTCACCATAGTCCATGGCTTTTGACCAGCGCCCGTTACGCATCCACTCCAGCACAGACTGAGGTTGGTTTAGGCATAAGTCAGACCCGATAGCGAGATGCTCAACACCCACCATGTCGGCGGTTTTGGCGATCATTTGGCAGAAGTCTTCCAAGGTACAATCACTGCCTTTTGGAAGGTGGAAAGGGTAAAGGCTAAATCCGAGTAGCCCGCCACGTTCAGTGAGCGACTTAATGACATGATCCGATTTATTGCGAAGGGCTTTGTGTGCAAAACTTGGGTTAGCGTGGCTAATACAAATCGGACGAGAAGACATATCGATGGCTTCCAGCGTTGAGCGTTCTGCGCTGTGAGACATATCGATGATCATGCCTACTCGGTTCATTTCCTGAATGGCTTGTTTACCAAATCGAGTAATGCCCATGTCGTGTTGCTCGTAGCAGCCTGTCGCCAACAAACTTTGGTTGTTGTAGGTAAGCTGCATGATCAGCAAACCTTGGCGTTTCATTACTTCGATTAACCCAATCTCATCTTCTATTGGGGAGCAGTTTTGTGCCCCAAAGAAAATACCGACTCTACCCGTGGCTTTTGCTTCTTCCACATCTGCCATGGTGTGAATAGGCATAATGAGATCGGCATTTTGTTCGAATCTCAGGTTCCACTCTGCAAAACGCGTAAGCGTCTCGCGGGTGTTTTCGTGATACACCACAGTGGCGTGCACAGCGGTAATACCGCTGGCTTTTAGAGTTTGAAAATACTCGCGATTCCAGTTGCAGTACTGCAAGCCATCAATCACTATCCTTTGCTGATACATGCCTATTCCTTCCTAGTTGGTGTTCACGATATGATCAGTAAGGACGCTGGTAAGTCGTCTTCACTACGGTGTAAAACTCTTTGGCGTACTGACCCTGTTCACGCGGACCAAAGCTGGATTCTTTGCGCCCACCAAACGGCACGTGATAATCGGTACCAGCTGTTGGCAGATTAACCATGACGCATCCCGTTTGTGCTTGTTGTTTGAAAATGGCACTGGTGCGCAGGCTTTGGGTGATGATGCCGCCAGTCAGACCAAAGCGAGTGTCGTTGGTGACGGCAATGGCTTCTTCGAGGTTCGCAACACGAATGACGCTGGCCATTGGCGCAAACACTTCTTCTTGGTTCACTTCCCATTGATTCTGAGTATCCAAGAACAGAGTCGGTGACATGTAGTAACCTTCGTGAGCGAGGTTTAAACGCTCACCACCAAATGCCAATTCCGCGCCACTTTCTCGGGCTTTGTCGAGCCATGCGAAGTTGGCGTCCAGCTGATTACCATCGACAACCGGCCCCATAAATACGCCGTCTTCGAGTGCGTGGCCGACTTTCAGCTCGCTCATGCGTTTGATCAGTGCTTCCACGTATTGGTCGTGAATACCATCCATGACGACAAGGCGAGAAGATGCGGTACATTTTTGACCAGCACCAGAGAAAGAACCGGCAATAGTGGCATCAACCGCTGTTTGAATATCGGCATCGTCGGCAACCACTAAGGCATTCTTACTGCCCATTTCCAATTGGCTGCGCACAAAGTTGGGTGCGGTTGCAGCAGCAACTTTACGACCGGTTTCAACAGAACCCGTAAAGCTGACCGCGTTAATCTCTTTAGAATTAATCAGAGTGTTACCAACCTTAGAACCACTACCTAGAACGAGGTTGAATGTGCCAGCTGGCAATCCTTGGCGGTGAATAATTTCAGTCAGAGCAACGGCACTGGCAGGAGTGAGGTTAGCGGGTTTCCAAATGACGCTGTTACCAAACGCGAGTGCTGGCGCGATTTTCCAAGCGGCGGTGGCGGTAGGGAAGTTCCATGGGGAAATGATGGCAACCACACCAACCGCTTCACGCGTGACTTCAACAGAAACACCAGGTCGAACAGAATCGGCTGTGTCGCCCATTTGACGAAGAACTTCCGCCGCAAAGTACTGGAAGAACTGCCCAGCGCGGTAGATTTCTCCACGCCCTTCAGCAAAAGGTTTTCCTTCTTCACGAGAAAGTAGCGTACCCAATTCGTCACATCGTGCTATCAACTCATCACCAATCGCTTGCAAGACAGCTTGCTTGCGCTCCATCGGGGCTTTTTCCCACTCTGGCTGTGCGTGTCTTGCTGCGCTGATAGCCTGTTGAGTTTGTTGCTCGCTTGCTTGTGCGAAGGAACCAATGGTATCGGAAATGTCCGATGGGTTGATGTTAGCAACAGTGCTTTCACCTGTATGCCATTCACCACCAATGTAGAGTGCGTTTTCGTAGGGCAATTGAGTCGTCATTGTTGTGTCCTTGTCTGTTCTTTGGCTGCTCATCCCTTATTGTTATAGACGTTTTGCAGCGTGTTCGAATATATGTCGTGTTTATTGAGGCTTGGTTGTTGGCTAAAAAAAGCTACTGAGTCTGCGTCGCAGAAGCGTACACAACGAACTCCACCAACATTTCCTCTCTAGCCAGACCTGCTACAACCATGGCTGCACGGTTAGGGAAGGGGGCGTTAAAGTACTCGGCATAAACACGGTTAACTGTTTGAAGATATTCGCGGTCGGTCACGTAAATCAAAACTTGAAAGACTGAATCCATGGATTCGCCAGCGCACTCAAGGGTATGACTTAAGTTTGCGAAAGTTTGTCGGGTTTGAGCCTCGATACCACCTTCAACAACCGCACCCGTTTCATCAATGGGAATTTGAGCAGTGTAAAGCGTGCCGTTTCCAACGACTGCCCATTCAAGTGGCGCTTTGGAAGCAAAAAGTTCAGTTTTAATTGGTTGTTTTTTAGGTTGTGTATTCACGTCTCGGTTCCAATATGTAACGAAATTGTTTCTTGATGGTTAAATATTGCCCGTTGACAGGTGATAAATCTAACGGTAAATTTTTTACATTTGATAAATAAAATTTATCATCGTGTTTGGCATCAATCCCAAAGAGGGCTGAGAGAAAAATTATGAATATAAAGCTGCAACAACTGATGCATTTTTCTTTCGTCGTAGAAGAAGGGGGGTTTAGAGCGGCGTCGCATCGAGCGAATCGATCTCAGGCGGCGCTTTCCACTTCTATTAAGGAGTTAGAGCGCACATTAGGGCAACCACTTTTTGAAAGTGGCAATAAGTCTGCGTTGACGCCATTTGGTGAAATTTGTGTCCCTAAAATTTCCCAGTTTCTAAATGTGTACCATGCGCTGGATAACGATTTGCGAGCGGCGGCAGCTGGTCAGCAAGGTCGGGTACGCATTGCCAGCGTTCCTTCAGTCGCCGCCAAACTGATTCCAAGTGTGCTGGCTGCATTTTGTGAACAGTTCCCTAGTGTGGAAGTGAGCTTAGTCGACGACAATGCAGCTGGTGTAGAGTCTCGGTTGATGTCTGGAGAAGTCGATCTCGCTTTGGGTAACTGCTCGCACTTGGAAGAAGAATCCATTGATTTTGTTTCGCTGATTTCAGACCCGATTGGAGTGGTGTGTTTGAAAGACAACCCAATCGCGAGCAAACAAGAAGGCATTGCATGGGAAACTCTCATACAGCAACCATTTATTCGAAACGGCACCTGTACCCTGCTGGAATCTACGCCGGCCAGAGTGCTAAGTGAGCGAGCACTCTACTCTGTAGAAAATATTACTTCTTTATTCTCTGTCCTTGAGTTAGGAATAGGTGTGACAACACTTCCAAAACTAGCGTTTCCTACCAATGAAACACGCCTGACTTGGATACCCCTAATCGATCCACCATTACAACGTGAGATAGGGATTTTTAGGTTGTCCGATCGCACTATATCCCCGCAAGCGCAAGCCTTTCACGACCTATGTATCGAGTATCTAAATTACGGTCAGGAGAGTAGGAATGATCTTTAGGTCATAAATTGAACCAATACTGATCAAACTATCAAAAAGCAATTTCTATTTAGGAAAACTCGGTTTTATTCCACTGATATTCACTCTCCAATCTCAATGCATAAGAATGATTTTGCAAACACAAAGGAGATAATAATGGAAAGAAAACCTTTTGCTTTATGTACCTTAGCAGCAAGTATTGCACTTGTTATGGCACCTTCTGTTGCTTTGGCGAGCTCGTCTTCAGACGGTGCGTCAGGCAGCGCAACCCCTACAGTAAACAATAGCCCGCTACCAGCGTTACCTAGCTACCCAAACAAAGCGTATGCCGATGGTGGAAATGTTGAAGCCCTACAATACAACGTCTTTAACGACCCCGATTTCTATAAACCTTTGTCGTATCTTGGGCATTATTTAGGCTTTGGTTGGGCTGGTGGTACGAAATCACGCTATATCGGTGAAGATATGGAAGTGAGGCGTATTGATGAAAAGACATACAGCATCAATGCGCGATACAACAGTAATGATCCACATGCCGATGGCTATTGGGCACACAAGCGGTTAAAAATGAAAGTGAAAGACGTCAAATTGGTGACAAATCCAGCGACATTGGTGTTGGGTGAGCCTGAAGTATACGATCGTGAAGCTTTAGCAACTGTTGATGCAATGGTGTACAACTGCGGAACGACAGAAGACACAGCACCTGTCGATATTGGGTACAACGAAACGACAAGTTGGACAAAAACCGATAACTTCTCGTTTGGTCAATCGCTCAGTGTGACAAACAAATACGAAGTTGGTGTACCACTTATTGGTGGCGCTTCGTCGGAAATCAAAGCCGAATTCAATGCGAGCCAAGGTTGGAGTGAAACGGATGGTAAATCCACCTCAGTTGACCGAAAAGCACAGTACCGAGCGCAAATTCCTGCTATGAATAAACGCTATATTACGCTCACTTTGTTTAAGCAAAAGGCTGACATTCCCTACAATTCATTTGCTTATCTAAGCTACAAC
Organism: Vibrio penaeicida; assembly: GCF_019977755.1. Classification (NCBI taxonomy): domain Bacteria; kingdom Pseudomonadati; phylum Pseudomonadota; class Gammaproteobacteria; order Vibrionales; family Vibrionaceae; genus Vibrio; species Vibrio penaeicida. Next base: position 262,346 of record NZ_AP025145.1, read on the forward strand.
CTAGATTTCGAAGGGTTCCTGCGCTGGAGTGGGAATGCGCGATCTGATCATCCAACCAATCGACCTACCATGACGCAAACCTTTGGAAGCACCATTGGTCTTAATGGTCCTCAAAAAATCGCCGACGAATATAAATATTCCTATATTTCTGGGCGTAGTAATTGGGATTGGCACTGGATGAAGGATGAATTTGGTCAGTCTAACCTTAGCTGGGTGCTAGGTAATGTGGCCAAACGTAAATACGGTGCAGCGATGTCTGGTAAGTTCACGACTGTCGATGGCAGTCAATACAACATTACAGCAGGGGCGGCGATTCCATTAACGCAACAAGAGATTTCGACGCTAGCAAATTGTAGCCAACCATCTAATGGTCGTACAGCAAGATTGCGCTCAGCCGGTTCCAATATGGGCTTAGTTGTGGAATCCGTTGAAAGGCTATCTGATGACTATGCGGATGCTAACATCTCTGTTTCTCTAGCGAGCCCATTGACGCAATAGAGAATAAGCCCTTATTCACTAATAGTACCGACACTATTGTTGAGTTCATTTAATGATAGAAGAGTGGTATTGGGGAGTTAGGAAAAATTATCAATATAAAGTAGAGGGGAATTCCCCTCTATTTTTATATTATAAAGTTCTAAATTAAAGTTCATTGCTTAATGCTGGTTTGATTATAGGGTTTTCAATAACACAGGATTGACTTGGTATTATTTCGGCTAAATTTTGTTTGAGGAAATCAATTAAAGTTCGGGTGGGTGTCGTTAATAATTGTCTATTGGGAAATATTAAGCTGATATCTTGTGGTGGTAATGATTTGTCTTTTAACAATATAACCATATCACCATTTATAACGTTATCCTTAATATTAAAATAAGGAAGTATAGAGATAGCATTTATCGACTTTATGGCATTAATGGCACATCTATCTGAATTTACTTTCATAACTACGTTATCTGTTGAAACGTAGTTAGATAAAAAATTCTTATATAATGAAAAGGTTGTCGCTACATTTAAAACAATAGGTAACTGGCTAATATAATGGATGTTATCCCTTTCTTGTTTAGGGACTAAGTTAGAAGGGGCAACAAGTACTCGAGGTATTTGCCCAAGCTTTACAGAGACGACATCTTGTTCGGTCACTTTTCCAATTCGTAAAACCAAGTCATACCCCATACGTGAAATAGACTCTCTTGTATCGTTCATACAGATATCTAGATGGATGTCGGGGTACTGATTGATGAACTTTAATAAGATAGGAAAAACAACGTCTTCACCAAAACGTCGCGGCAGTCCAAGCCTAACAGTGCCTTTCATCGTACTTTCTATATTGGGCATCATTAGCTCATTATAGCCATGTAGCAAGTCTCGGGCTTTTTGATAGAAGTCGATTCCTTTATTGGTTAACGATATTTTATTTCCCTTTCTATTTAATAATTGATATCCCACTTCTTTCTCAAGATATTGTACACGTTTACTGACGGTTGATATGGAAACAGAAAGCTGCTCTGCGGCAAGAGAGAAGCTATTGGCATTTACTACGGTAACAAAAGCTTTTATTTTTAGAAATTTATCCATTTTACCAACTTAACGAATAACATGGTTATTTATTGATGATATGCTGTAAAACTAAATATAGGATTGGTTTTTGTAAGGTTATTAATAATGTTAAATTGTTCGATAAGATTTTATTATAACTTTATTATTTCTATGGAAATGTGATTTTAATTCTAAAATTGTTGTTAATCAGCTCAATTTTATCAATTGACCCATACTTATTTAGCTATATCTAAATAAGTATGGGTTAAATAATATAAGTATTCATATTGAATGAGAAACCATAGACCAGCAAAGGCTCACCTTGTTTAGAGTAGTAGCAGCCAAGTTGACACAGTAAGTTGAAGATAAATTTAGTGTGTGAAATAGGAGAAATGCAAGAATTCTCAAAAATTACACCTTGTCATATAGGGTTCAAACTAGTGAAACACGACTGTCATAAATCCCTCCTAAAGTGAGCAGCGTCAAGTGAAACACAACGGCGATGAATGCCACTAAAGGAAATTGTGATGAAAAAAACAGTAATCGGTGCATTAGCTCTACTAGGCACACTAACAGTAAACCCAGTTCTAGCTAAAGAAACTATCTCTGCTGTCGGTTCTAGCAGTGTTACTCCACTGATGGAAGTGTTCTCTGAAACTTACATGAAAGCGAACGGAAACGTCTTCATTGAAGTTCAAGGTCCTGGTTCTTCTGCTGGTGTGAAAGCCGCGAAAAATGGAAGTGCGGATCTAGGTATGTCATCTCGCAACCTAAAAAGTTCTGAAAAAGAGCCAGCGCTAAAAGAACTGGTTGTTGCTCGTGATGGTATCGCGGTTGTGGTTAACCCTAAAAACGGTTTGAAAGGTCTTACGGCTGAACAAGTAACAGCTATCTATAAAGGCGAAGTGACTAACTGGAAACAAGTTGGCGGTGCTGACAAGCCTATCGTTGCAATTACTCGTGATACTGCGTCAGGTACTCGTGGTGCATTCGAAGACATCATGAAGCTGAAAAAGAAAATCTCTGGTAAAAAGGTTTCAGCGATTTCTCAACGTGCACAAGTTGCTAACGGCAATGGCGCGCTAAAAACAATGGTAGCAAGTAACCCGTTTGCAATTGGCTACATTTCTTTAGGTACCGTTGATTCTTCGGTTCAAGCTCTGGATATCGACGGCACACCAGCCACTGTGGAAAACGTGAAAAACGGTTCATATAAAGTCGCTCGCCCATTCCTTGTATTGTTCAAAGAAGGCAACCCATCGCCTGAAACGCAAAAATTCCTAGATTGGATGCTTGAGAAAGAAGCGCAATCTCTTGTAGCGAAAAAAGGCTACATCACAGTTAACTAAGCTCCTTTTTAAAATATTTGCTCAGCTCGCGAGGGCTGAGCGTTTTCCATTTCGAACCTTTCGATATGAGTATTTTTTATGACCATCGCGATCAATAGTGAAAAGTCTATGAGTGGCGAAAACACAGAAAAAAACCGTCCACTGCGTGAGAAAAAGCGCGTAGATTGGAAAGAGCGTATCTTCCATTCTTTATTCCTGAGCAGTGCCGTTATCGGTATCGTCTCTTTAGCAACCATTGCTTACTTCATCGTTGCAGAAAGTATTCCAGCCTTCCAAGAAGCAGGTGTAACCGGCATCGTTTTTGGGCAGGACTGGTTGCCGCCGGCACTTTACGGTGTTGCGACCATGATTGTGGCGTCGGTAGTGTCTACCTTCGGCGCGGTTATTGTGGGTGTGCCAATTGGTGTGTTAACCGCTATCTTCATTGCTGAAATTGCACCAAAACGCTTAGCCGATATCATCCGCCCTGCGGTTGAACTGTTAGCGGGTATTCCTTCCGTGGTATACGGATTCTTCGGGTTGGTAATCATTGTTCCACTGATTCAGCAGATCTTTAATGTTCCGGCAGGTAACACGATTTTAGCTGGGATCATCGTATTGGGTGTGATGATTTTACCCACTGTGATCACCGTATCCGAAACCTCTATCCGCGCGGTTCCGAGAACCTACAAAGAAGGCTCTTTGGCTCTGGGCGCATCAAAAATTTATACCATTTTTAAGTTGCTTGTTCCTGCTGCGCGCTCGGGAATTATGACTGGCGTCATTCTAGGTATTGCCCGTGCATTGGGTGAAACCATGGCCATTATTATGGTGATGGGGAATGCCCCTGCGATGCCTGAAGGCATTTTGGATTCCGCACGTACATTAACCGCGAACATCGCTATCGAAATGTCGTACGCAAGTGGTGTTCACGCTAGTGCACTCTACGCGACAGGCGTGGTATTGCTGGTATTCATCATGAGTTTGAATGCCGTTCTTCTGTACCTAAACCGTGAGAAGGCGAAGTAATCATGAGCAATAACACTCAAGTAAGTAAGCTGAAAAAAGCACGTAACTTTAAAGACGGCATGCTAAACGCCTTTGTTTGGATTTCCGCAGCATTAACTGTTGGCTTTCTGTTTTGGATTATCTGGTACATCTTGTCCAACGGGTTGAAACACGTCGATTGGGCATTCGTCACCGATAACTACACGCGCACTGGGGATGAACAAGGTATCTTCCCAATGATTGTGTCGACAATCTACATGGTTATCGCGTCCATCGCGGTGGCTGCGCCGCTTGGTATTATGACGGCCATCTACCTGACGGAATACGCCAAAGTGGGCAGTAAACTCGTGAAGATCATCCGTTTCTGTACTGAATCACTGGCGGGGATACCTTCCATCATATTTGGTTTGTTCGGTATGACATTCTTTGTTGCCATATTAGGGCTCGGGTTCTCGATTCTATCGGGTGCGTTAACACTGAGTATCCTCATTCTTCCTGTCATCATCCGTACGACAGAAGAAGCCCTAATGGCTGTTCCACAAACGTTCCGCGAAGGCTCTTACGGTCTTGGCGCTTCTAAAATCTACACTATCTGGCGCTTAATATTGCCAAGCGCAATGCCAGGTATTTTAACCTCGGTCATTCTTAGTATTGGTCGTGTCATTGGTGAATCCGCTCCTGTTTTCCTAACAGCGGGCATGGTTGCGCGCATTCCAGATTCTTTGTTGGATTCTGGTCGAACGCTAACCGTTCACCTTTATAAGCTGACAACCGAGCTGTTCACTGTTGAAGAGTGGAACCAAGCCTACGGTACAGCCACCGTTCTTATCGTCGTTGTCTTGTTGATCAACATGATCACCAAACTTATCGCAAGACGCTTTAATACCGCGACGTACTGATATTTCAACGTACAGATACTTCATCGTACAGGCACTGCGACGTACAAATACAGAACCTTTTGCTTAAGCGAAATGACACAGATTTAAAGAATTAAGAGAGTAAGTAATGAATAAGTTTGATATTGAGAATCTAGACCTATTTTACGGCAGTAACCAAGCCCTTAAGAGCATCAATCTACCTATCCCATCTCGTCAAGTGACCGCATTGATAGGTCCGTCGGGTTGCGGTAAATCTACGCTTCTACGCTGTTTAAACCGCATGAACGATCTGATCGAAGGGGTGAAGATTACGGGTAAGCTCGATATGGATGGTGAGAACATCTACGGCAATATCGATGTGTCTGACTTGCGCATCAAAGTTGGGATGGTTTTTCAGAAACCGAACCCGTTCCCAATGAGCATTTATGAAAATGTGGCGTATGGATTACGTGCTCAAGGCGTGAAAGACAAAAAACACATCGATTCTGTTGTCGAGAAATCACTTCGCGGTGCGGCATTGTGGGACGAAGTAAAAGATCGTTTGAAGTCTCATGCATTTGGGTTGTCCGGCGGTCAGCAGCAACGTCTATGTATTGCTCGAACCATTGCCATGGAACCCGATGTGATCTTGATGGACGAACCGACTTCTGCGCTGGACCCGATTGCTACACACAAAATCGAAGAGCTGATGGAATCGCTAAAGAAAGATTACACCATCGTTATCGTCACGCACTCCATGCAGCAAGCTCGCCGTATTTCAGATCGAACCGCCTTCTTCTTGATGGGCGAATTGGTTGAACACGATGATACGCCAGTCATCTTCAGCCAGCCAAAAGACGACCGCACACAAGGCTACGTTAACGGCGACTTTGGTTAACACACTGGCTTATAAGAAACGCTTTTACTGGCATAGACTTATAACTATAAGCGATGGTACTTCTTGCCCCTCTACCGGAGGGGCTTTTTTGTTTTTAAAGGGGAAGCTGATTGCGGCTGAGTCGACCCAATACATCGAGACCTTGTTGATGCCAGAAATGCAGCAGGTCGATGAAAATCCAGTTTTCAGCCAGTTTGTTGCCATCGCGTCGGTAGATGTCGATCACTCGCATATCCACGGGTTTATTGAAGGCGGGCATGCCCATAAAGCCGCCTTTTGGGGTTAATGTCAGGTTTGGCCATCCAAAGAAACCACCGAACTCTCCTTCGGCTAAACGGCAAATATGCCCGTTGAAGATTCGGTCATCAAACGCCTCACGAAAAGGACCGGAGTGCTGTTTAGCATAACGTTCGATGGTGTAGCTGGCACCGATTCCAGCCGGCCCCCACCAGATCATGTCGTCGTGCCACGTGAGTGCCAGTTCTTCCTCCAGAGACAGCGCGTTTTTCCAGTTACCAATGTCACTGATCATGCTGTTAATGAGTGCCAGCGTTTTATCACTTTCCTCCGACGGCTGTGTATCAATCATCACTCCGTTGTGGGTCATCGGACCGGGTTGCACCATAAATGCCCCCGTTTGTGGCGGAAACGGGTTTACTCCCGCCTGAACCATCAGATGAGGAATGTCGAAGAACATCGCGGTTTGTTGAATTTTGCCATTCGAGACTTCATGAAACTCGCAGTAGCGTAAAAATGCCATCTTATGAGTCGCTGGAATACCGAGCCAGTTTTGATCCAAAAGCCCCATTAAGTGCCCCATGGACACCACCCAAACAGAGGGGGCATCGGACAAACTGTTTTGTGCCGCCATCAGCACGTCTTGTCTGCGCTGAATGCGTTGCAAGGATTGCTTCAATGGTTGCCAGAACGATGTGCTCAGTTCATTCAGTGAGTTGATTTCATTAAATGGGTGGCACCCTCTCCATTGGTAATCTTCTGAGGTATGGCGCGCCAGCACTTCCTCCACATTTTCTGGGTTGGCGCTGTCTAGCTCTTTGAAAAATGCCAAGACAACCTGCTTGGCATTTTGAGTGTCTGATGACATGAATTTTCCTTATATAACCTGAATTCTTGAAGTCACTTGGGTATGGAACGTTAGCCTTTCACTGCGCCAGCGGTTAGCCCTGAAACGATCTGACGCTGGAAGAAAAGCACTAAGAAGAACAGAGGCACCATGGCAGACACCACAGCGGCAACGGCAAACATCACATTGCCCTCTACCTGAGTTGTGCCAAGGAAGCTGGCGATCTTCGGAATCATGGTTTGATTATCTTGGCTGAGCAGCATACCAGTGACGGCAAAATCGTTGTAAGCCAGCAAGAAACTGAACAGCCCAGTTGTAACCACCCCTGGCCACATCACCGGAATGATCACGTGGCGAAATGCCTGAAAGCGAGTGCACCCATCCACCATGGCACTCTCGTCCATGTCTTTCGGGATATTCAAAAAGAACGAATGCAACATCCACAACGTGAAGGGCTGATTGATGGCCACCAATACAATGATGGTGGTGGGTAAGTGACCCCACAAATTCCATTCAAAGAAAGGCAACAAGTAACCAGAGACCAAAGATATGTGTGGCATTGCGCGAAATACCAGAGCAATCATTAAAATCCATATCGAGTACCGAAACCCTGAACGTGCCAGCGCATAACCACCGAGCGTGCCAATGGTCAGAGAAATCACCACCGCGCAAACCACCACGATCATGGTGTTTATAGAAGCGACCCAAAAGCCTTGTTCTACCCATGCACCGTAATAGCCTTTGAACGTGAATTCACTGCCTGTTTCAACCAGAGTTTTTACTCCGTAGATGGCATTCATCCAGTCTGACTTTGAAAAGAAATCGCCCTGAACTTTAAAGGAGCCCCAGGTTGTCCATAAAAATGGACCTGCGGCAACAATCAACCATCCGATCACAAACAAAATCGAGGCGGTTTTCAGCCATGGGGATTTTTTATCTATTGCTTGTTCCATGTGCATTTCTCCTACGCGGGTTTCTTGTTAAATCCACGCCAGGTGCGGATCAGTACAGGGGTAAGCAGAATGGCAATACCCACAATGGTTAACATGGAAGTGGCTGCTGCGGAGCCAAAGAGCTGTGCGTCGCCTTCTTTCAGATCGTGATAAATGATCCAGCTTAGCGAGGTGGCGTTGGCTTCGGCAGCAAACCCGACAATCGGCTCAAATACGCGGAAGTTATCCATCAACTGCATCAGGGCAACAAACGTTAACAACGGTGCCATATGCGGAATCACAATATAACGAATACGTTCCCAGCGAGATGCCCCGTCGATCATCGCTGCTTCAACCGTATCCGTTGGCACGGTCTGTAATCCGGCATAGAACACGATGAAAGAGAAGGGAATCGAGTGCCAGACGCCATACACAAACAAAGTGATCCAAGTGAGCGTTGGTGACGCTTTCAACGATAAATCAGGATCATCAAATAAGATTTGTAGGGAAGCGCCAATCACACCGTCGGCATCGATCATCCAGAACAGAATCAACGAACCAATAAGTGGCGTAACAATCATGGGCAGTAAGGAGAAGAAGATGGTCGGCCCCTTAAAAAACTTGGGCAGTGCATTCACACCAAGCGCGACAAGCATCCCCAAAACGATCACCATCGGCGTAACAATAAAGGTATAACTGAGGGTAAAAATTAGCGCCTTGTAAAACGGCATATTCAGCAGTTTCGAGGTGAAATCAGACAGAGAGTCTGAGCTATCCCACGCTTCGCCCACTTCGGAAAACGCCAGATGATTTCGGTTGGTGTAGGTGCCAAACCCGTTGAATCGCCCTAAAGGCTGCTCCTCACGCAGTTTGTTGGTGGCATCCAAATCAATGGCCGTCGTTTTGGAACAGCCAAAAGGGCCACATTGTTCGGTTTCTATCACCACTTGCTCGTGCTCGACGTAAAGCGACTGCACAAAGATGGAAACGATGGGAAAAGCGATCAACAGAATCATGATCGTCAAAGACGGCCACATAAACTGCAAAAAAGTGCGATGGGGCATACGTATAACCTCAATGCCAAACACCACTCCCTCTGACTCTACTCAAGCGAGAGGGAATGGGAGAAGTGAATTACAAGAAGCCCTGTTCTTTCGCAGACGCGGTATAAGCAGCTTCGGCATCTTTCAATGCCTGTTCTGCCGACTCTTTGCCTTGCAGGAAGTCGGACAATTCAGAGCCAAGTGCAGAGTGGAGAGACCCCATATAAGGCAGCATTGGGTATGGGCGCGCTTTGTTTTGCACTGAGTCGATCACCCCTTTAGCCGCATCGTTAGGTTGGTAGCCTTCAATCAGCCACACTGCTTTTTCGCTGTTGGCTTTCATCATTTCCGTTGAGGTCGCTTTAACCATGACTTTGAACGTCGCTTCGGCATCTTCGTCTGAAAGGTTCTTAGAAACGGTCCAGCCATCCCACCATAATGTGGTAGCAGGCAAACCGCCTTTCTCCAGTGATGGCGTGCTGACCAAACGAGTCGAAGCCACAATATCTGATTCTGAGCCTTCGTCGTCCAAGATGGCGCTACCACGAGACCCCCACATCACAGCAAACGCCACTTTTCCGTCTTCCCACAAAGACTGCGTCACGTTGGAATCAAACGTTAGATAGTCTGGGTTAGACAGTTCCGTCAGGGCTTTGAGCGTATTCAGCGCTTTCACGCCCATCGCATTATTGATATTGGGCTGTGCACTGCTGCCTTTAAAGAAATCACCACCTGTAGCGCTGTACATATTGATGAACTCTTCACCGAGGTTCCAACCCGTTTTGGTGTTTAAGGCAATAGGGTTAGCCATGATGTCTTTGTCGCGAATAACTTTTGCTGCAGCAATCAACTCGTCGTAGGTAGTCGGTGGCTCTACGCCAGCCAACTTAAGGATATCTTCGCGGTAGAAGAGGTGTTGGCTGTTCGCCATAAATGCCACCGCCATCACCTTACCGTCGACACGAATCAATTGAGAAGGTTGTAGGCTGGCACCGTACTTGGCGACCAAGTCATCCAAAGGGCGAACCAAGCCTTCGTTGAGCAGCGGGACAATCGAGCTGGTTGAGACGATTGCGCTTGAATATTTCGCAGGGTTGGCTTTGAGTGCCGCTACCTGAAGGTTGCGATGGTCTTTTGTCTGGTTTTTGGACACCGTGACTTTATCGCTGGCGCACGTTTCTGCCATGTTGGCCACGGCGTGCAATGCAGGGAAGTCGTTGGAAAGAATGCTTACTTTACCCGACTCTACTCCACAACTCGCGTACACATTGCTTGCGCTGGCGATGGCGACGGTGGCCGCAGCACGCAACGCCCATTGAGTTACATTTGCCATGTTTTCTACTCCTTTAGCTGGCAGCATCAAGTGGGCAATACCACGATAGGCGGCTGGTTTCTTTGTTCGACGACGTCGACAACTCAGCGGCGTTTCCTTGCCCTTTTCCTAAAAAATGGGAACGTATGCAAAAATCCTATGCTTTAAAGTTACTTTTGATCAAGATTTGTATTTATTTTGTAAATAAATTGTGATTGTTGATTTAATTGTTTGATTAATAAAGATTTATATTGATTTTTGAATATTTTGGATGTTGTCGTAACTTATTGAATTACTAAAAATATCCGGGTTTTTATACTTTTTGATTGAATTGTTATTAGTGTGATCACCTTCTAATTTGCTTAAATTGTGACCTTGTTGATTAAAAAGTCGTCTGATAATTTTGAATACGTACCCAAGATTTGAAAAAGGACATTTCATGGCGGAAATACAACTACGACACGTTAATAAGCGATGGGGCGGATTTATCGGGGTCAACGATTTTGATTTGACGATCTCTGATCAGGAGTTCCTCGTTTTGCTTGGTCCGTCTGGTTGTGGAAAAACCACGACCATGAGAATCATAGCAGGGCTTGAAAGCGTTTCTGATGGCGAAATTCTGATTGACGGAGAAGTGGTGAACGAGCTTGAACCAAAGGATCGAGACGTCGCCATGGTGTTCCAGAGCTATGCGTTGTATCCGAATATGACGGTGTATGAAAACATCCGCTTTCCGCTCAAGGTACGTAAGATCGACCCAGAAACCCACGATGAGAAAGTCATGAAAGCTGCGGAGATGGTCGAGCTCAATGAATTTTTGCATCGCAAACCTTCTGAGTTATCGGGCGGTCAGCGTCAGCGTGTGGCTTTAGCGCGGGCGATTGTACGTGAGCCAAATGTCTTTTTAATGGATGAACCCTTATCTAACCTCGATGCTAAATTGCGTGTCTCAACACGAGCACAAATCAAAAACCTAACGCACGAGCTCAAAGTCACCACCATTTACGTAACCCACGATCAAATCGAAGCCATGACTCTGGCCGATCGCGTTGTTGTCATGAACAAAGGGGTGGTTCAGCAAGTGGGTTCCCCAACCGAGATTTACAACAACCCAGCTAATACCTTTGTGGCGAGCTTTATTGGTTCTCCTGCCATGAACTTGGTGGAAGGCACAATAACCAACGGTACATTCGAAGCTGAGGGGATCACAATTTCTGGTCTGGATGCTTCGCTGTCTGGCAAGGTTACATTGGGTTTCAGGGCAGAGGACGCCAGTTTGAACGGCGAATCTGCTCAAGTTCAGGCTAACGTTTACTCCATGGAGCTTTTGGGTGACGCCACCATGATCACCACCAAAGTTGGTCAGGCATTTGTCGCAATCAAGGCAGACAAAGATTTCAGAATCGATATTGGTCAGCCCTTTTCGGCACACATTCCTATTGCTTCATGCCACCTGTTCGATGCACAAACTGGAGCGCGAATTTCCCCTGTTTTGGCGGAGGCATCATGAAAGGTTCAAGACCTCAGCAAGCAGAATTATCCCGCGATACTGATATGAGCAAAACCGACGAAACCCGAGCGGTGATCGAAGGCATGGTAGACGGGTTAAACGATCACCGAATCGACGACATAGGTCAGTTTTTCTCGCAGCAGTTTCGTTGGTTAGGCAACCAAGGATGTGGCAGAAAAAACGGGCTGCAAGAATTTCAAGAAAACTGGCAACGACCTTTTCAAGCAGCGTTTTCCGACAAATCGTGCGTTGATGAAGCGCGTTTGTATATGGGGGAATGGGCAGCAGCATTTGGTCGACAAGAAGCCACACACAGCGGTGAGTTTATGGGGGTTGCCCCTACCGGAAAAAAAGTGGAAATCCGCTATATGGATTTCTGGAAAGTGCAGGATGGAAAAATCGTCGACAACTGGGTCATGGTGGATTTTCCCCATGTACTTGCACAGTTAGGGGTGGATGTCTTCAACGGTGAAGGTTGGGAAGCCTACGACCGGGGTGAACGAACCCCACCAAGACCACAGTGATAGAAGCAGTCAAACAGGATGAATGGAAATCATGACCATTGAATATTTAAAAAGCAGCAAACCAGAGCAGGACAAAGCGTCAGATAACGCCAAGGTTGCCTCTGTGGTCGCCGATACACTGGTGTACATTGAGAGCGACGGCGACAAAGCGGTACGTGAACTGTCTGAAAAATTCGACAACTATTCCCCAGACTCATTCCGACTCTCTGAAGAACAGATCCAAGCTCTGATCGCCAAAGTGCCAGAGCGAGATTTGGCGGATATTCAATTTGCACACGACCAAGTAGTTAATTTTGCCAAAGCACAGCGCGATTCCATGCAAGATATCGAAGTGGAGACACTGCCCGGTGTGATATTAGGTCACAAGCATATTCCGGTGCAAAGTGTTGGCTGCTATGTCCCTGGTGGAAAATTCCCCATGGTGGCTTCGGCGCATATGTCGGTAGCGACTGCTAAAGTGGCAGGGGTTCCGCGAATTGTAGCTTGCACTCCTCCCTTTAAAGGCGAACCGAACCCAGCGGTTGTAGCGGCTATGCACATCGGTGGTGCCGATGAAATATACGTGATTGGCGGCATTCAGGCTGTAGGCGCTATGGCCATTGGTACCGACACCATCGACCCTGTTCACTTGTTGGTAGGCCCAGGAAATGCCTTTGTGGCAGAAGCCAAGCGTCAGCTTTTCGGACGCGTGGGCATCGACCTTTTTGCCGGTCCAACCGAAACCATGGTGATTGCCGACGATACCGTCGATGCTGAAATGTGTGCCACAGATTTGTTAGGTCAAGCGGAGCACGGGTTTAACTCCCCCGCGGCTTTGGTGACCAACAGCCGAAAACTGGCGGAAGACACCATGGCTGAAATTGAACGCATCCTTAAGATTCTGCCGACGGCGGAAACGGCGTCTGCCAGTTGGGAAGACTATGGTGAAATCATACTCTGCGACAGTTACGAAGAAATGCTGCAAGTCTCGGAAGACAAAGCGTACGAGCACGTGCAAGTGATGACGGATCGCGACGACTGGTTCCTAGAAAACATGACCTGCTACGGTGGTTTGTTCTTGGGAGCAAGAACCAACGTCGCTAACGGCGACAAGGTGATCGGAACCAACCACACTCTGCCAACCCAAAAAGCGGGACGCTACACTGGCGGGTTATGGGTAGGTAAATACCTGAAAACCCACAGCTACCAAAAAGTAACAACCGATGAAGCCGCCACACAGATAGGTGAATACGGTTCGCGGCTTTGTATTCTGGAAGGGTTTGTTGGTCATGCCGAGCAGTGCAACTTGCGAGTGCGTCGCTATGGCAATAAAGACGTTCCCTACGGGCAACCGGCGCAGTAACGGTTGATAGAGGTGGCAATGTCAGAATCCCAGCAATCAGCAGAGCAGTTATTCAGCCAGCTAGCGCAATGGCGACAGTCTCTTTATAAGGGAGATATCGCCTCTGCCCGAATGCAGATGGGCTCTGTTTTTGCTTCCGACGCCACGTTTCACATGTGCGCGCCATTTGGGGATTGCTATTCGCCTGCGGATTGGTTCGACGCTTGTGTTACCTCACTTGCTGATGCGATGCCGGATCTGGAACGGCGTGATTACATTGTTATCTCGGGCATAGATGCCGACCAAAATGGGTGGATAGGGTGTGCCGGTTATTACTGCGGCACCTTTATCAAACCTTGGCTGGACATTGCGGCTACCGGGCACTTTGCCCACATGCGGTTTCACGAATTTTACCGGATGGAAGGCGATGCCATCGTCGAAGCACAAATCATCTGGGATATTCCTGAACTCATGATGCAAGCCAACGCTTGGCCGCTGGTGCCGTCATTAGGGCGAGAAGGTTTAGTGCCAGCACCTGCCACCTGCGACGGTATCGAAAACAGATGGAGCATCCCTTCGCGGAAATCAGAAAAATCGCAGAAATCAGAGGTAAGCCGTCAACACGTTTTGGATATGCTGGAGCACTTACAGCGTTACCCGAGTCAGGGTGGACCTGAAGTGATGGCAATGGATCGATTCTGGCACCACAACCTAAGCTGGTATGGTCCAGCGGGTATCGGCACCTGTCGAGGCATTGCGGGCTTTCGACACTGGCACCAAATACCGTTTCTCAATGCCATGCCTGATCGCGGTCAGCACAAAGAGGAAATTCACGCACACTTTTTTGCCTCTGGTGAATACGTCGCGGTGACAGGCTGGCCCAATATGTGTCAGACACTGACGCACGGTGGCTGGCTAGGCATCGCCCCATCTGGGAAGAAAATCACCTTACGCAGTCTGGACTTCTGGCGACTGGAAGACGGAAAAATTCGAGAAAACTGGGTACTGGTGGACTTAATCGACGTCTATTCACAACTCGGTATTGATGTAATTGCCAGAATGAAAGAATTCAATAAAGCTCGTGTGATTGGCGACATCCAACTACCACAGGGAATGTGATATGAAAATTCTTCCAACTTCACCCGGATTCGATTTAACAGGCAAGCGAGCATTGGTTTGCGGTGCATCGTCGGGTATTGGATTGGGGTGCGCTGTTGCACTAGCAGAAGCAGGGGCTCACGTTACGCTTGCAGCGCGCAGAACGGATTTGCTTGAAGAGGTTAAACAGCAGTTTGAACGCCAGCAGTGGCAGGTCGACGTTCTACACATGGATGTTGCGGATATTGAAGGCACTCAGGCACTGATTGAGCAGCAAGAAACGTTTGATGTGATGGTGAACTCCGCTGGGCTAGCTCGCCATTCCGATGCGCTATCGACTCAGCCTGACGACTACGACGCCGTGATGAATGTGAATGTGAAAGGGGCGTATTTCTTGTGTCAGGCAGTGGCGAAAAAGCTGATTGACGCCAACCAAGGCGGAAGCCTCATCACCATATCGAGCCAGATGGCACACGTTGGCGGGCTTGAGCGCGCTGTTTACTGCGCCTCAAAGCATGCGGTGGAGGGGTTTACCAAAGCCATGGCCATCGAATGGGGCAAGAACCAAGTACGGGTCAATACCATTTGCCCGACTTTCATCAAAACAGAATTAACAAAAAGCACGTTTGAAAACCCTGATCTCCGAGCGTGGATTGAGAGCAAAATCCACATTGGAAGAGTGGGAGAAGTCGAAGATGTGATGGGCGCGGTGGTGTTCCTTGCCAGTGATGCGTCCGCCATGATCACCGGCACTTCGCTGCGTGTGGACGGAGGTTGGACAGCAGAATAATGGCAAATGAAAAAGTTACCTCAACCGATGTCGCCAAACACGCTGGTGTAAGCCAATCTGCGGTGAGCCGCGTATTCACGCCTGGTGCATCGGTCTCACAGAAAACCATGGACAAAGTGAAGAAAGCGGCGGATGAGCTTGGGTATCGCCCCAATTCACTGGCACGAGCTATGGTTTCGGGCAAAAGCCGAATCATTGGTTTAATTGTGGCGTATCTGGATAACCAGTTTTACCCCGACGCATTAGAAAAACTCTCCAACTCTCTGCAAGAACAGGGCTACCACGTTCTGATGTTTATGGCATCCAAAACAGCAGACTCCATCGACTCTGTGGTGGAAGAGATTCTGGATTATCAGGTCGATGGCATTATCGCGGCCTCAGTAGCCATGACTTCAGAGCTCGCCGAGCGGTGCCGTCAAGCCAACGTGCCCATTGTGTTGTTCAACCGCTCGCAGGAAGAAGGGGATTTTTCTGCGGTGACCTCAGACAACTTTGTTGGTGGTTTGAAAGCCGCTCAGTTCCTGATTCGGGGTGGTCATAAGAAATTCGGCTACATTGCAGGTTGGGAAGGCGCGTCGACTCAGCGCGATCGCGAACTGGGCTTCAAAGCTGGCTTATCGCAAGAAGGGTTTGAGCTACATGCTAGAGAAATTGGAGATTTTTCGATGGAAAAAGCTAAGGAAGCTACTCGAAATATGTTCCGGAACGATCCACCTGATGCGTTGTTTGTTGCCAACGATCACATGGCACTGGCGGTCATGGACACCTTGCGCTTCGAGCTGAATATCAAGGTGCCGGAGGACGTGTCAGTTGTAGGGTACGACAACGTTCCCGCATCAAGTTGGCCGAGTTATAACCTGACAACACTGAGCCAGCAAGCGGACGCCATGGTTAATGAAACCATACGAATTTTGCTCCAACAGATTGATGGTGACAGCGCGTCACCCCAGAAAATTGCCATCGGGTCGCCACTCGTGATCCGAGGTTCAGCCAAATTGCCAAAGGACATTAACTAGATGATGAAAGGATTCGACAGCAAGTTTCAGGACTTCCCCGACTACATACTGTCCATTACCAAAGAGATTTGGGAAGACAGAGGGATTGCGACGCTAGAGCATTACTATTCGCCCGATATTATCGTTCGCACACCTGCCAGCATTTCAGTCGGAAATGAAGGGGTTATTGCTGCTACCTTGTCGACATTGCATGAATTTCCAGACAGACAATTACTTGGGGAAGACGTGATTTGGAGTGGCACACCTGAAACAGGTATGTTGTCTTCGCATCGGATCCTGTCTACGGCAACGCATTTAGGCGACGGTATTTTCGGTAAAGCCACAGGGTCACCATTGAAGTACCGTGTGATCGCTGATTGCCACGCCATCAACAATCAGATCAATGATGAATGGCTGATTCGGGATCTGGGTGCCATCGTTAAGCAGATGGGCTGGGATCCAAAACAATATGCTCTCACTCAAATTGAAAATGAGGGGGGATCACAAGCGTGTAACGTGCCATTTACCCCAGAGCAAGACAAAAACGGACCGTACCAAGGCACCGGAAACGACAACGCCTACGGAAAGCAGTATGCCAATGTGCTCAAGCGCATTATGAATGCCGATATTGCCTGCATTAGAAATGAATACGATCGCGCTTGTACCGGTGAATACCCATGTGGTGAAACCATCCACTCTTGGGCTGGGATTGAAGCCTTCTGGCAAGGGTTACGAGCCAGTTTTCCGAACGCAGAATTTACCATAGAACACCAAATTGGACGCGAAGATCCAATGATGCCACCGAGAGCCGCCATTCGGTTCTCATTACAAGGAAAGCATGATGGGTGGGGGCGATTTGGCGCACCAACGGGGGCAGACGTTTATGTCATGGCAGCCGCTCATGTCGAGTTTGGCCCTTGGGGCATTCGACGCGAGTTTGTTGTATTTGACGAGACCTCCGTCTGGAAACAAATCGCTCTGCATACAGGGTAACTCAACAGACCCTAGAGAATTGCAGGATCTGGATTGGGCGTTCAAGCTGCTCAACCCGATGAATTTCGCGTATTGCTGACATGACGGATGCACGGCTCTTAGCATTTGCCCGTGTGTTGGAATCCAAAGGAGATAACGAGAATGGAAAGCCCACAATGGGTGCGATTTGGGGAACTCAAACCCTGTCGCACAGCATTTATTGATGCTCATACACCCGGTTCATCACAAAAAGAAAACTTCACGATTATTGGCGGGGGAGTCTCAGAGAGCCCTGACCAGCATGTGCACATCACCGCCACGCCGGGCTTCAATATTGGAGCAGCAGGCCAACCGCCAAAGTGTTTTAACTCATTGCATTATCACCATACGGCAGAAGTTTTTTTCGTGTTGAAAGGTCGCTGGCGTTTCTTCTGGGGGCATGATGGTAAAGCCGGAGAGGTGACGTTATCGGAAGGCGATATCTTCAATATCCCAACACACGTTTTCCGAGGTTTTGAAAACGTTGGGACCGATTACGGCATGATCATGTCCATTCTGGGCGGCGATGATGCAGGCGGTGGCGTTGTATGGGCGCCTCAGGTATTGGAAGACGCTGTTTCTCATGGTTTAAAACTGAGTGAAACCGGCAGGCTCTACGACAGCAAAAAAGGGGAAAACCTCCCTGAAGGCGTGAAAGAGATGCCTATGCTGACTCAAGACGAACTTGACCAGATTGGTCAGCCAAGTGTTAGCGAAGTTGTCCCGAAATACGTGGCACGTTACCTCGATATGATGGCTCTGGCGGACGAGAAGCCATGCAGTGTGATCGGTGAAAATGCCCTTATCGTCGATAAGCCTGGTTTTGAAGTCGATTTCTTTAACCACAATACACCGCAAGCCGAGTCGTATCACGCAGAGCAGGATCAGGTTTTGATGGTCATGTACGGTCATTGGCAAGTTCAGTGGGGGCAAGACGCCGTCACTTTAAATCCGGGTGACACCATCTGGATGCCAGCTGGCAGTGACTACTCACTTTCGGTGACTGCGTCTGGCGACGCAAGTTTGTACCGAATCAGTAAGACACTCGATAGTGCCGGACCAACATGGACTCCCAAACGATGAATACGCCGCTGGTATTGTTGCCCGGTATGATGTGCGACGAGCGGTTGTTCGCAGCTCAGGTAGCGGAGTTCAGCTCTGAACGTCAGGTTATTGTTTTGCCAGTAACACAAGCCGACAGCATGCAAGAACTGGCGAAGAAGGTGCTTGAACAAGCGCCTTCCACCTTCGCGCTGGCGGGATTGTCGATGGGTGGCATCGTTGCCATGGAAGTCTTCAGGCAGCAGCCCGAACGTATTGAACGTCTGGCGCTGCTAGACACGAATCCCCGAGCAGAGTTGGACGAAGTGAAGCAAGGACGAGCAAGGCAGCTGGATCGCGTTGCAAAAGGCGAGATGCTGAGTGTGATGAGTGAGGAGATGATCCCGAGATATTGCCACCGAGATTTCCCCAATCCCAGTATCGATAAGCTTTGCCTAGACATGGCAAATGGACTGGGGGACGAGGTGTTTGTTCGTCAGTCGCTGGCGTTGCGTGATCGCCCCGATCAGCAACAAACGCTGGCCACTGTCACTCAGCCGACCCTGATTCTGGCTGGGGAAGACGATCAGCTTTGCCCGTTAGACAGACACGAATGCATGAAGGCGTTAATTCCACATGCCACACTTACCCTGATCCCCAAAGCGGGGCACCTGACAACTTTAGAGCAACCGGAGGCGACAAACGCCGCTTTGCGTGCGTGGTTAGAATCATGAACGAGTCTTTATTAAAGCTATTACAACGTGTAGATACGCCCGCGGTGTGCAATGCCATCGAAGTGGCGCAGGGTAAGCGCGGATTCGACCGTTTTACCAAGCAGACCATGCTGATTTCAGACACTAGGTGCGGGGCAATGGTGGGCTACGCGAAAACAGCCCAAATTGCTGCGCTAGAACCTGCTCAGGAACCCGCTGATGTGATTCGGGAAAGGCGTATGGCGTATTATCGTTATATGTCAGAGTCTCCATTCCCTTCTGTTGCTGTGATAGAGGATATCGATTTCCCAAATGCGATTGGTGCTTATTGGGGAGAGCTGAACACCAATGTTCATAAAGGGTTTGGGATGAGTGGCGTGGTCACAAACGGTGTGATGCGCGATCTGGGTGATTTGCCGGAAAATTTCCCAGTGCTCGCAGGTTCTATTGGTCCAAGCCATGGGTTTGTGCACGTAAAAACCATCGATCAGCCTGTCAGTGTGATGGGGTTAAAGGTGGAACCGGGCGAGCTGATTCATGCGGATCGCCACGGCGCACTGGTGATTCCAAATGAGGTTTTACCTCGCTTAGAAACCGCCATCACCACCTTGCTGGCTAACGAGCAAATCGTATTGAAAGCCACCAAGCAGGACAACTTCGATTTTGAAGCGTTTGAAAAAGCGTGGGCAGAGTTTGAGCGAGTTAGGACTTAATATCCCCGCGTCTCAGACGTTAGATAGAGTATGTGGAAGTTTTATCTTTTCTCCCTAAATGATCGCTCAGTAACTTTCTGAGAGGTTCTTCAATGAGACAATGTGACTTGGTTTTTACAGGTCGCATTGTTTAAGTTGGAGGGGCTATGATTTCACATTTCATTTTTTACGTACTGGATCAGGAAGCAAGCACTCGATTTTACGAACGTGTTCTCCTGTCCAGCCCAGTGCTCAACGTTCCCGGTATGACTGAGTTTCAATTAGATCGGGGTTCGAAACTTGGATTGATGCCTTACGAGGGGATAAACCGACTGCTAGGTTCACACCTTACTTCACCCGATCAGGCATGTGGCAATCCAAATTCCGAGTTGTATCTGATTGTGGATGACCCATTTGAATATCATCAACGCAGCTTAAAGCACGGAGCGACAGAACTCAGCCCTGTTCAAGAAAGGGATTGGGGGGCTCTGGTTGGATACAGCAAGGATATAGATGGTCACATTTTGGCTTTCGCAAAACCAAGCTAGTACTGGGAAAGAAATCAAGATGTTGAGTCAGGCTGCTATCCTTATAAGAATCTGTTGACCTTACCCCTAGGGTAAGGTTTAGAGTCGGGATGCGATTGACTTAAAGGTGCGCTATGAACAGACGATTAAAAACAACCTGGATTACAATGCTCAGCATTGTTGCCTTGTTGTTTTCAGGGTTTGTCACCAGTGCCCCTGTTATGATGATGACAATGGCAGAACACCAAATTGAAAGTAACGTTTCTCCTTGTCATGCCAGTTCCTCTCCTATGGCAGATAACCCATCTGCTCACAAATCGCATTCCCCAGACAGACCCATTCATTCACTGATGGTGGATAGTGGCAAAAACAACGCGTCAGACGCTTGTTCTTCCGCGTCCCATGAAGGACATACCTGTTGTGCTGCTGTGTGCGGTGTCACTTTTGTGCCTTTGCTTACTCGTAGCTCGATGAATGTGGCAGACTTTGCCCTTGCCCCTATCGCTTCCATCACTATCGGTGATGCACTTTCTCGTACTCAATCCCTTTTCCGACCCCCAATCACTGAATCCATTTTCTGATTTCACCGCTTCTGAATGAAGCCCGATTTATTGGCGCATTGCGCCCAGATTTTGGATATACACAGTGACAATACAATTTAGAAAGCTCGCACTGGTTGTCGGTGTAAGCTTGGCTGCAACGCCTTTATGGGTGGGTGCTTCCGAGTCTTCATCGATAACGCCCAAGCAAGCTGGATCGACTCAAGTGGCACGTTATGAACCCTTGATGCAATTGATTCATGCCGCCATAGAACAAGACGCTGCCAGAAAGCAGTTCTACGCTCAGTCTGTTGCCATGCGCGAGATAGGCGTGGCCAGCGCCACCTTGATGGACCCAAAAGTCAAAGTCGGATTTGGCGGTTTGCCCATCGACAGTTTTCAGTTCGATCAAGACCCGATGACCAATCTGTCGGTCGGGGTCATGCAGCAATTTGAGCGCGGTTCAACCTTAGAGCTCAGCCAGAAAAAAGCCAATCAGCAGGCGCAGGGTGTGAACCTTAAGGTCGAATCCAGAGAGCTGGACATTGCCAACAGCATGACCACCCTTTGGCTTGAGCTTGGGTATCAACAGGTAACGGAGCAAATCCTAAGAGAGAAAAAACGCCTGATGACGGAGCTGGAAAGCTTTGTCAAAACCAATTACTCCAACGGCAAAAGCGAAGCGCAAGACTGGTTAGACGCTCAGCTTCAAGTCGCTAAGCTGGACGAAAAACTTGAAGCCAATCAGCAAATGCAGCGTCGTCTTATGGCCCAGATGTCCGAGTGGCTGGGTTCAGACTGGCTCGACAGTTTCGCTTCTTCGCAGCGTAGACTGGAGGCGTCTAATCAGCGCAACTGGCTGAAACTGGAACGAGTACTCGATTCAACGCCTGATGCCACCAGACATTACACTGCGCTGCGATTGCACCCAATGGTGAAAATGGCAGACAGCCAGATTCAGGTTAGCAAAACGCAGGTGGACATTGCCGAGCAGGCGTATACGCCACAGTTTGGCATCGAGGTGATGTACGCCCACAGACAAGCCAACAATATGCGGGGTGAACCAGCATCGGATCTGGTCAGTGCGTACCTCACTTTAGACATTCCGCTGTTTACTGAAAACCGACAAGACAAAAACAAGTCTGCCGCGCAATATCAGGTTGGAGCTGCGCAGCTTCAAAGAGACACCTTACTTCAGCAAATGAACGCCAAGGTGAACACCCTCCTGAGCGACCGAATCAATCTGCAACAGCGATTGGCGCGTTACCAGTCTTCCCTTATGCCTCAAATTAACGCGCGGATTCGTGCGGTAGAACGGGGTTATCAGAACAACACCGCGCAGTTCAGCGATGTGATTGCCGCCTCTAACGATGAGCTGGCCCTCCAACTTGAACAGCAGCGGTTGCTGACCGACCTGAACGTGGTCAACAGCAATCTCGCGGCTCTGCTCAGCGCCTTTGAGTTTCAGGTCGACTCGCCTGTTCTCACGTACACCTATCGCTCAAATTAATAAGGGAAACAACAAATGAAAACAATGCAAGTAGCCGCCGTTGCGCTCTTGGTAGGCGGAGCCCTGGGTTATGGGGTGAATCACTATATCGCAGGTGAAAGCCACAGTATGGGTGCTGTTGCCAGCCCAGCTGCCAGCTCTGATGAGCCATTGTACTGGGTCGCGCCTATGGACCCGAATTACCAACGAGACAAGCCGGGTAAATCGCCAATGGGGATGGACCTTGTTCCCGTTTACGCAGAAGACTTGAATGGCGATAACGATCAGCCGGGCACGGTCAAGATTGATCCATCGGTCGAAAACAATCTCGGGGTGAAAACTGCGTCGGTCAGTCGAGAGCCGTTGGCACCCAAAATCGAGACCGTAGGTTACATCGCCTTTGATGAAAGCCAGCTCTGGCAAACCAATGTGCGTGTCGCCGGTTGGGTAGAAAAGCTGTTCATTAACGCCGTGGGGGAGAAAGTCAACGAGGGAGACGTACTGTTCACCCTGTATTCGCCTGAACTGGTTAAAGCGCAGGAAGAACTGATCAGCGCTTACCAGACGGGGCGAAAGGGCTTAGTGAAAGGGGCGACCGAACGCCTGTTGACGCTGGGTGTTGACCGCAGCCAGATCCGAACCATCACCCGTCGCGGTCGAGCGTCTCAAACCATCGAAATCAAAGCACCTGCGGATGGCGTGATAGCCAGCCTGAACATCCGTGAGGGTGGGTATTTATCGCCTTCTCAGGCGGTGATCAGTGCCGGACCGCTCGACAACGTGTGGGTCGATGCTGAAGTTTTTGAGCGTCAGGCACACTGGGTGAATGCTGGCAGTAACGCCAAGATGACCCTGGATTCTGTTCCGGGTAATGAGTGGCAGGGTGAGGTGGATTACATCTACCCAATTCTTGACCCTAAAACCCGTACGCTCCGTGTCCGACTGAAATTTCCCAATCCTCAGGGGGATTTGAAGCCCAATATGTTCGCCAATATCACCTTGCAACCCGTCAGCGAAGATTCGGTGCTGACTATTCCTAAATCGTCGGTGATTCGCTCTGGTGGCATGACCCGAGTGGTGCTTGCTGAAGGAGAAGGGAAATATCGCTCCGCCCGTATTCAGGTAGGGCGTGAAGCGGGTGAAAAAGTGGAAGTGCTGCAAGGGCTGAAGCCGGAAGACCGAATCGTGACGTCTGCTCATTTCATGTTGGATTCTGAATCAAGCCAGACCGCCGATCTGGCGCGCATCAACGGAGTGGAGGCAGATGCCGAGACCGTCTGGGCGCAAGGGGAAATCACCGACGTTATGGAAGGACACCGGATGCTGACCATCAACCATCAGCCTGTACCGGAGTGGAACTGGCCAGGCATGGTGATGAATTTCACCTTTGCTGAAAACGTGGAAATGAAAGGGCTCGGCAAAGGGCAAGCCATCGACTTTGAGATGCAGAAAACCGAGTCCGGTCAATACGAAATTGTGGACTACAAAGTGGGGGAAAGCGTTCTGGCGAGTGAAGTCTGGTTAACTGGAGACGTCACTCTATTGATGGCGGATTTCGGAATGGTCACCCTAAGCCATTCACCCGTTACCGAGTGGAACTGGGAAGCAGGAGAGATGAATTTCACGGTTGAGGAAGGCATTGATCTTACCGAGTTTCAGGAAGCCCAAAAGGTTCGATTTCTAGTCGAAAAGCAAGGCAGCGAATACCGACTTAAGCAAATAGAAGCTGAGGGCTGAGTATGATAAATGCAATCATTCGCTGGTCCATCAGTAACCGATTCTTGGTGCTGATTTCTACCTTAGCTCTGGTGCTCGGTGGACTTTACAGCGTGAAAAACACGCCTGTGGATGCGATTCCGGATTTGTCGGATGTACAGGTGATCATCAAAACCAGTTACCCCGGTCAGGCACCTCAAGTGGTGGAAGATCAGGTGACCTATCCGCTGACAACCGCCATGTTAGCGGTGCCCGGTGCCGAAACTGTGCGTGGTTACTCCTTCTTTGGAGATTCGTACGTTTACATCATCTTCAATGACGATACCGACATGTACTGGGCACGTTCGCGGGTGTTGGAGTACCTCAGTCAGGTTGCCCCTAATTTGCCTCCGAATGCAAAGCCGACGCTGGGACCAGACGCCACGGGAGTCGGTTGGGTTTACAGTTACGTGCTGCAAGATAAAACCGGTCAGCACGATCTGGCTCAGCTACGCAGTCTGCAAGACTGGTTCTTGAAATACGAATTGCAAACCGTTGAAGGGGTATCAGAAGTCGCCACGGTAGGCGGTATGGTTAAGCAATACCAAGTTCAGATCGATCCTGCCAAATTACGGGCATACAACCTGACGTTACAGCAGGTAAATATAGCGATTCAAAACGGCAATCAGGAGTCGGGTGCATCAGTTATTGAAGTGGCGGAAGCCGAGCATATGGTGCGTACAACGGGCTATTTGAGCAGCATAGACGACATCAAATCGTTACCATTAAAGGTGACTGAAAAAGGGACACCACTGCTATTAGGAGACATTGCAGACATTAATCTCGGACCCCAAATGCGACGGGGTATTTCAGAACTCAATGGTGAGGGTGAAGCGGCTGGTGGCGTCATAGTGATGCGTTTTGGTGAAAATGCCAGTGAAGTGATTGCCAATGTAAAAACCAAGCTTGGAGAACTTCAACGCAGCTTGCCAGACGGAGTGGAAATTGTGCCGACGTACGACCGCTCTACGCTGATCAATGCGGCAGTGGAAAACCTTTGGAAGAAGCTGGCGGAAGAGTTCATTGTGGTGGCGGTTGTCTGTGCCCTGTTCCTGTTCCACATCCGTTCTTCTTTGGTTATCGCGCTGAGTTTGCCCGTTGGGATACTGGCTGCGTTTATGGTCATGCATTGGCAGGGTATCAACGCCAACATCATGTCGCTTGGGGGGATCGCGATTGCCATTGGTGCCATGGTGGATGGGGCCATCGTCATGATCGAGAACGTGCACAAGCACATTGAGCGTACACCCCTGACCGATAAGAACCGCTGGCAGGTGATTGGCAAAGCGGCGGAAGAGGTGGGCGCACCCCTGTTTTTCTCGCTACTCATCATCACATTGAGCTTCGTTCCCGTGTTCGCTTTAGAAGGGCAGGAAGGGAAAATGTTCTCACCTCTCGCGTTCACCAAAACTTACGCCATGGCGGCATCGGCTGGGCTGGCGATTACGCTGGTGCCTGTACTTATGGGCTACTTCATTCGAGGAAAGGTACTGCCAGAGCACCGCAATCCGGTCAACAAAGGGCTGGTGGCGCTGTACAAGCCGCTGTTGAGCGTGAGTCTACGTTTTCCCAAAACCATGATCATCTTGGCGCTAGGGCTGATGGCTTCTGCCTATTACCCAACCAGTAAACTGGGCAGCGAGTTCATCCCACCACTGGATGAAGGCGATTTGATGTACATGCCGACGACCTATCCCGGGATTTCAATTGGTAAAGCACGTGAAATCTTGCAGCAAACCAACAAGCTGATCAAAACCGTGCCTGAAGTGCACACCGTGTGGGGCAAGATTGGTCGAGCTGAAACCGCTACCGATCCTGCTCCGCTGACGATGATTGAAACCGTTATTCAGCTTAAGCCCAAATCGGAATGGCGAGTAGGGGTGACATCTGAATCTTTGCGGAAAGAGTTTGATGATCTGGTCCAGTTCCCCGGCTTAACCAACGCTTGGGTTATGCCGATCAAAACCCGCATCGACATGTTGGCAACGGGCATCAAAACCCCGATTGGCATAAAGATAGCGGGCCCTAATCTTAAGGTGATTGAAACCATAGGTGCCCAGCTCGAACCGATTCTGAATGGGATTAACGGCACCGCTTCCGTTTATGCAGAACGTGTAGCGGGTGGGCGCTATGTCACCATCGACATCAAGCGCCGCTCGGCTGCCCGATATGGTTTGAGCATTAAAGACGTTCAGCAAGTGATCTCGACAGCGGTTGGGGGCATGAATGTGGGCGAAACCATTGAAGGGTTGGAGCGCTATCCGATCAATGTTCGCTACCCACAGGAATATCGTAACTCTGTGGTGATGTTGGAAAACCTGCCTTTGGTGACACCAAACGGTGCGCGTATTGCTCTCGCTGATGTGGCTGACATTCGTTATGAAGACGGCCCCCCGATGATCAAAACGGAAAATGCTCGTCCCAACGGCTGGGTGTTCGTGGATATTGAAGGTCGCGATCTTGGCTCTTATGTGGCTGAAGCGCAGCAAGTTGTGGCTAGCGAGTTGTCGCTTCCTGCTGGATATTCGCTGGCTTGGTCGGGGCAATACGAGTACATGGAGCGAGCGAAAGAGCGCTTAAGTGTCGTCGTACCGATCACCATTGCCATCATTATGCTGCTGCTCTATTTCAGCTTCCGACGTATCGGTGAGGTGTTGATCATCATGCTGACGTTGCCGCTCGCCATGGTTGGCGGTTTATGGCTGATGCATTACCTCGGCTATAACTTCTCTATTGCGGTTGGGGTCGGGTTTATCGCTTTGGCAGGTGTGGCGGTTGAGATTGGGGTCATCATGCTGGTTTACCTCAATCAAGCTTGGCATTACAAAAAGCTGGATGCAGCAGAAACAGACACCGCATTGACGAAAGACGACCTGACCAACGCTATTCGTGAAGGGGCAGGGCTGCGTGTTCGCCCAGTCATGATGACGGTTCTGACTGTGATTATTGGTTTGGTGCCCATAATGTACGGTGATGGCACAGGTTCTGAGGTAATGCAGCGCATCGCGGCTCCCATGATTGGCGGTATGGCGTCGGCACTGTTACTGACGTTGTTGGTGCTGCCTGCCATTTTCAAATTGTGGAAACAACGCGAAGTGCGCGAGTAACTCTAGATCAGGGTTACCCGCTGGTTGACCCTGAATTCAAATTCAAAAAAGAAGGATATTCAGATGAAAAAATCAATCATTGCACTGATTCTCGGTATGGCAACAACGGGCGTTTTCGCTCAAGGAATGGACCACTCTAAGATGGATCATTCCAAAATGGATCACAGCAAGATGGACCACTCCAATATGATGAACATGGAAGGCATGTCGGATGTGGGGATGCCTGCCAAAGGCGCGAAGCCAGACAAGGTAGTACACGTTATTTTGAGCGACGACATGACCATCAAGTTTAAAAAAGAGGTGAATATCGAGCCTAATGATGTGGTTCAGTTTGTGGTGATCAACACTGGAAAGATCGACCATGAGTTTGCGATTGGTTCACTTGCGGAGCAGGAAAAGCATCGCGCCATGATGAAAGAGCAAGGCGCACATGCTCACGATACGGGTAGTGCTGTGACGGTTAAGCCCGGTAAAGCTAAACAATTGACGTGGCACTTTCATGGAGACACCAATGTCGAGTTTGCTTGCAACATTGCTGGGCACTACGAAGCAGGCATGGTGAAGTCGATTCAAATCTAAGCAGACTTCAGTAACCAATAGATGATGAAGCTCGGGCGGTATTCGTATCGCTCGAGTTTTTCTAATTTACATTGTAAATTCCTACGATATTTAGAGAATGTTTAGTCTGGTTTCCTTACACTCTTGCAACACATCAGGGAGGAGAAAGCGCGATGTACATTGGAGAACTATCGAAAAAGACTGGAGTCAGCGTTAAAGCGATTCGACATTATGAAGAGATTGCGTTAATCAAATCGCCCCAACGCGATGGCAAATACCGAGTTTACGACGACAGTTATGTTCAAGTGCTAAGCATGATAAAAGCGGCAAAAGGGCTAGGGTTTACTTTGGAGGAGCTTCGAACCATAGCGAAAGCCAAATCACAGGAAGGCTTGGTGCCGATGGACTTACTGAAAGCCGAACTGCAAAAAAAGCGCACCAACATTCTCATTAAGAAAGCGGAATTGGAAAAAAGACTTGAGGAAATGGATGAGCTAGAAATCAGCGTTCAACATTACAATCAGTGTTTATTGGAAAATATTAATCAATAATTTTTTATAAATAGGTGTTGACTCTCCCCTATACGGGAGACTTTAGGATGAAGACCTCAACAGACAAAACAGAGGTCAACATTATGAAAACGGCATTCATCACAGGCGCAACATCTGGCATTGGTTTCGAATTTGCCAAGTCTCTTTCTGAGCAAGGCTACGCACTGATCGTTCACGGACGCAACCCTCAGAAATTGGCAGAACTCGAACGCCAAATTGAAGGCGTCAGCCAAACCATTTGTGCTGACTTGTCCGATCCCGATACGCATGCTCAGGTGATTCAACAGCTTGAAGCCTATTCCAGCCCCATCGACGTTGCCATTAATAATGCAGGTTACGGATTATATGGTGCGCATATCGAGCACACGTCGGCAGAAATACAGAAAATGGTGTCGGTTAACGTGTTAGCGCTGACTTCCTTGAGTGAGTACTTTGCTAAACGAATGGAAAAACAAGGCAAAGGATACCTAATGAATGTAGCGTCTACCGCTGCTTACCAACCACAGCCTTATATGGCAGCGTATGCAGCCAGCAAAGCGTATGTCGCCAGTTTTACTGAAGCCTTAGCCGTAGAAATGAAAGGCAAAGGTGTGAACATCACCTGTTTGTCACCGGGGCGAACAGATACAGGCTTCTTTACTTTCGATGGTAAGGACGAGTCGAGCTCTGGCACGGGGACATTTGCGGCAAAATACCGAGTCAGCCCAGCAAAAGTCGCACAGAAAGGGTTGGATGCTTTGTTCAAGGGACGTTTTAGAGAGATTCCGTTTCTCGACAACAAGTTCTACGTCTTCCTGAATCGAATTCTGTCTAAAGATGGGATGCTGAAAATGTACAGCAGCGCGATGAAGAATGTATAAAATCAAAGCTATTTGATGCCACTGTTTATGAGTATATTGGAGAGGATGGAAACGGTTTTATTCAAGTTTCCCTTCCTTCCTCTAATTCAGGAGTTTGAAGCAGTATGGAAAAATTAAGTTGCGCACTTGTCCCTTTTGCGGAAGATGATTTTGAGTATCTGACTGATTGGATAGTGTCAGAAGAGCTTACTTATCTTTGGGCTGGTCCCACTTTTCAGTATCCGCTTACTCATGAACAATTGCGCAAGCACTGCCAGCAACCGGAAGTTATCCCTTTCTTGATCAAATATGGTGATCAGGCAGCCGGTTTTGTTGAACTCAACCGACAATCAGAAACGCACTGCCGCATATGTTTGGTGTTTGTTTCAGATTCGTTCCGCGGCAAAGGCATTTCAAAAACTATCCTGACAACGCTTGCCGATGTGGCTAAACATGATTACGGCTGTAACAAACTCAGCCTTGCAGTATTCAGCCATAACCAAAGGGCAAGAAAGGTGTATCAGTCGCTAGGGTTTAAAACCGTTTCGATTGAAAAAGAAGCCATGCACTTCAAAGAAAATACCTGGGATCTAGAACTAATGGAAAGGCTATTATAGTATTGTTTTCTTTAAATTATTGGCGAGTTTATGAGTATTAAAGCCTTTGAAGAAGCGCCGACTCCCGAAGAGTTTGTTGCCATGAGAATCACCGCAGGTTTATCGGCAAAGTCACTGGAAGCAGCGAAAATTGGTTTACCCAATTCACTCTATGCGGTCTCGATTAGAGACGAAGGCAAACTTATTGGTATGGGGCGAGTCGTCGGCGATGGGGCATGCAACTTTGAAGTGGTAGACGTTGCGGTCGACCCAAGCTATCAAGGTAAAGGGCTAGGCAAACAAATCATGCAGTACATTGATGCGTACATCGCTTCTGTGGCGCTTGAAGGTTCTTATGTTTCGATGATTGCCGACGAGCCGGAATTCTACCAAAAGTTAGGATACAGATTGGTGTCACCAAGAAGCCATGGAATGACCAAGAAGTTCCACCCCAAAACATCATAAATGTACAAAGGATTCTTATGTCTGTTGAATTTTCACCGACGGAAGACGCGAGCTTTGCCGAGAAGCTGACGCAAACAAACATGGCTCGTTATTACGAGAAACGTGGTATCGAATGGAATCACGAGATGTTTACTCAAAGTTGGGATACTTTTGAAAACTTTGATATTTACCAGTCAGGCAAACGTGTTGGCGTAATTCGATTTACATACGAAACCGATACAACCTACCTACGAGACTTCCAGATAGAGGCTGAATATCAAGGCAAAGGCATCGGTGCTCAAAGTTTGACCTTAGCCATTGAGCATGCAAAGCATCGTGGATCGTCTTATCTTCGCCTACGTGTATTCAGTGAAAATCCGGCTATTAGTTTGTACCAAAAGCTGGGCTTTGTTGTTATTTCAGAAGAAAATGAATTAATGACAATGGAGCTTGCACCTTCTGAATGTAAGCTTTGAGACGAATCACCACAGCAAAAGATATTCCAGTCTTAGCCGATATGACTTTCTGAGCCAAGCAAGAGGGTCTCATTCATTTGGTTTCACCCGCATTAATAGGGCGACAAAAATGAGCCCGCTTACCCCTGAAATAACCCATACAACACGCACACCGGCACTGTCTGCTATGGTGCCTAGGGCTAACCCGACTAAGACACCACCTAGGTTCAGCGCGAGCGATAATATGGATAACGCAGTCGCTCGCTGATGATCTTCTATGGATTGATGCATCAGAATGGCGAGCAAAGGCTTGATGGCAAAAATGGCGAACCCAAAGCACAAATAGACCACAATGAATAACAGAGCAGAGTTCGTGGTTGCTAATAGCAAAACCAACACAGAAGACGCGCCAAAAATCCCAAGTAACTGACGTCCATTATTGTTCAATAAACCTTTATGTGAACGCTTTATCCATGCCGCAGACAAAGCGGCAGAAAAGAAAAAGAGCGCAGATACCCAGCCAAATACGAATACATCCGTTTTTTCATTCAACATCGTAAGCAATTGTGGTTGCCAGTAAGTTTGAATGCTTGAGAGTAAAAAGCCGTGAATGATCTGTAAGCCCAGAACACGTTTGAGTATTGGATGCTGAATACAAGCCATCAATATTTTTTTTATGACGTTGACATCAGATCTTTCTTTCCGAATCGTCTGCTTTACCTCACCTTCATGGAAACAAAAGGGGACGGAAATGCCCAGAATCAAGTGCATTGTGAACGCAACGAGCAGTACCCAGTGATACGGGGAGTTATTGTTTGGTAATTGAAGATTACAAGCGACCAGTGCGGCTCCGCTAACGGCACCAAAAGCCATTGCTACTAACGCCCAACCATGTGCGTTACTGAGCAAGCTGGGCATCAGGTGATAGCGATGCACTTTCTTTAACTGATCAACATACCATGCTTCCATTGCGCCAGAACCCATGGCACGAGCGATACCACCTACAAACGATGCTGCATACAAGGCGGGGATATAATCAAAATAAAACAGCAAAGCAAAGTTCAAGCAATCCAACATTTTGCTTAGCATAAATACGTTCAATCGACCGAAGCGATCTGCCCACGCACCGGAAGGCAATTCAAATAAAATTATCGCCAAAAAGTAGACCCCAAAGAAAAGACCAATTTGACTAAGATCCATACCTTTGTGCTGACAAAATAATGCAATCACGGGGGCGAATATACAGATTGTGCCGATGTTAATGGCGTGATGAAGTGCGTAGCGAATGTCGAGCGTCATTCGGGTTTCCTGAATGCTGAATACGCAGAAATTGTATCGGACGGAGTGAAGTGATAAAAATAGATAAAGAATATGTTTGTTATCTATAAATTGAATAATGATTGAAAAAACACTGCCGCTACTTAAATATTTTCATGCACTTGCTCAAACAGGCAGCTTTACCAAAGCCGCCGAACAGCTCTGTATTTCTCAGTCCACAGTGAGTACTCAAGTACGAAAACTGGAGCAGGTTCTGAGCGTTAAACTTATCAACCGAAAAAACAAACATCAGTTTGCCCTAACCGCAGAAGGGGAGTCACTAGCACAGGAAGTGGCCTACAGTTTTGGGCGTTTGTCTTCTCAGCTAGATGGATTGCAACAGGTGTCGCCGAGCAGCGCGAAACTCACGGTATCGGCTTCCACTTCACTAGGAATTAAATTTGTTTTGCCTGTTATTGCTAAATTGCGACAGCAATACCCCGACCTCACGCTTCATCTCCAAGAAAATGCAGGCAGCAAACATTTCTTTGAAGACAAAATTGATATCGCGACCAATTATGGGGTTCCGGACAATACCTTTCACAGCGTATACATAGGCGAAGTTGAAAAGTGTGTAGTAGCGAGCGATGCGTATATTAAACGCTTTGGGATGCCTAAGGGTTTATCGGAATTGGCGCGGCACTCTCTGATTGCACAATCACATGGTAAGCAAGAATGGCAAACGCTGTTTGCTAAATCCGACGTTGATATTGATTCGTTAGATGTACTCAGCGTATCGAGCAACATAGCAAAACTGGAAGCGGTTCAGTTAGGGATGGGGATTGGGTTGCTACCTCATTATTTACTCAAAAGTAGTGAGGCATCACTTATCATTTTACCGGAATTTGAGCTCCAATCGTTGAGGGAGTCACTGTATCTTATATGTGAAAAACGCAGAAAGGATGAACATAAAATTCAGTGGGTGATGGATAAGTTAGCGAGTGGATGTCAGAGCTTATTAACGTTTGATAATAAGGGGTAATGTTTGTGCATTACCCATATGTTTGACCTTCTTTAATCGAATCTAGGCGGCTTAAACCTTAGCCACTTTCTTTGGCCATGGATCGTCAAATTCTCCGCCGTCTTTCCAGTGATCGAGTTCTTCATCGGTCAAGAAACAGCGATTTAACGCCTCAATAAAGGCATCGGCTTCGTCGTTTTGTCCAATCACCGTTAGGCGGCAACGTCGGTCGCCGAAACGGCTGTCTACACTATCGATTTTGGCTTGCAAAATTTCAAGTTGCTCAGGGGTAAAGTTTTGAGTGTCATCATGCTTTACCGACTCACGCCAAAACCCAACCACCTCAAGACCAACACTGCCGTTGGTTTGGCTCCAAAGCAGTGAAACGTCATCTCGTGTTGGCATCCAAAAGAAACCTTTACTGCGGAATACGCCTTGTGTCAGGTAGCTATGGCACGTTTGCCATAAACGTTGAGGGTGGAAAGGGCGGTCGTCTTTCATCACTTTTGCTACGATCTTCTGGTTATGTTTCCCAGACAGTGTGAGTGGCGCATTAACACCGTCTCTCAGCTCATCAGCCAGTTGTTGCACCATGAAAAAATTGTAGTCTTCAATGGATTTAAATTGCTCAATCCCAACATTACCCCAAGATGTGCTCACAATAGAGGCGTATGGGTTAAGCGGATGCAAAGCTTCGGCAATACTCTTGATTGATTGCTCATCCAATCGATCGGCTTTAGTGAGAAAAACACGGTTTGAAAACAGAATTTGTTCCACAAGCAGATTTTCTATGCCTCGATCTCCTTTTTGCAAGTTCTCTTGCCATTTCGGGATGAGCGTTTTTGCGTGTGAATAGTCGTCGCGCAACCATGTCGCATCGACTAACGTGACTACGCCTTTTAACGAAAACAGAGCGTGATCTTTAAAATACTCGACCAAAGGTAAGGGGTGGCTGCTACCCGATGTTTCAATCAGGATCCACGGTGGCTGGGCTTGTTGAACCAATTGGTTAAGTGCCTTGTCTAGCTTTTTTATGCCTTCTGGGCTGCTTACACTGTCGCCACTGATGGTGACGAAATTGCCATGGCTCTCATTCACCACATCAGTATTCATGACCAACACGCCATCTACGTCTAGCTCGCTCATATCATTAACGATCACTGAAGGCACATATTCAGCTATTTGAGATTGCGCCAAAATACTACGCAAAACGGTTGTTTTACCCGACCCAAGAAAGCCGTGCAGAATAGTGATGGGGGTGGAAGCCATGGATAAACCTTTAGAATTAGATAAGTGATAGATACCAGTTGTATATACCCAGTATCTTGAGGTTACTCAGTTGTAAGATGTTATAACATATCAACTATTGATTTGTTTATCCAATTAAAGCAAACCCAAACTAAGGTAATTTGGACTATCTTTAGCTCATGGAGTCTATCTACGAGAAAACACCGTGAGAGCCAGTTTGAAGCGCCTGATTTGTATTTTTGTTTTGAGCTTTTTGCCTAATTCAGTTTTAGCAACACCTGTGACTTTAATAGAGCTCGATTGGGCCAGTCAGCGTGTACTTACCCATGCCTTAGCGAATATTTTGGAAGATCAAGGCATTGATACAGACATCATTGTTCACTCTTCCCCTGAGCAATGGTTACAGCTGAGTACAGGGCGAGCCGATATCCAAATTGAAGTGTGGGAAGGCACAATGGGTAACAAGTTTATGAGTCATGTAAAGCGTGAGCGCATGCAAGTAGGCGGCACGCACCATGCCACGACTCGGGAAGATTGGTGGTATCCCCAATACAGTGAAGCGCTTTGCCCAGGGTTACCAGATTGGAAAGCGTTGCAGAAATGCGCCTCCGTATTTAGCCCCGACGGGAAAGGAAAGGGTATTTACTATTCAGGGCCTTGGGAAAAGCCAGATCGGGCTCGCATACGAGCGCTTGAATTGGATTTTGAAGTGGTCACATTAGAAACCAGTGATGAGCTGAATGGCCTGATCCATCGTTATATTGAAAGCCGGGTACCGTTTTTAGTTTTCAACTGGACACCAAATTGGGTAGAGGCAATCTATGAAGGCAGCTTTGTCGAATTTCCCGATTTCACTGAGGAATGCCAATCCGATGCTGAATGGGGTTATAACAAAAAGCATATATGGGATTGCGGCAACCCAAAAGGTGGATGGCTTAAAAGCGTCGTTTCGAATAACTTAGCAATCAAATCACCCTGCGCATTAAACATTGTTCGTCATTTCAAGTTATCCAATTCCGACTTGGCACTTGCAGCGTCATTACTGGATGCGCATACCCTCACTATTGAAGAAGCAGCGCAAGTTTGGCAAATCGGAAACAAAGAACGTATTGATGCCATCATAAAAGAAGCAAATTGCCAGTAAGAGCGCAAATGGTGGCGAAGTTGTCTTCGCCACTCATCTTTTCATTTTTCACGCTGTCACTCTGCCACTCTGCCACTAATTTATGTACTCAATGATCCAAGCACCTTGGTTCACTGGTGTACCGGGACGCCACGTGAACACTCTGCGTCGGTCTCTATCGAAAGGTTGGAAATCAGCAGCGTACAAGTATTCATTTTGATGGGTGTTTAAAATACGTACCTGACCATTGGCTATGTTTTCAATTTTCCATTGACCTTGAACGGGTGCGTGACCTGGTCGCCATGTGAATACACGTCTTCTGTCTTGATCATAAGGTGCGAAGTCAGCGGCGTAGAGGTATTCCTGTTGATGAATGTTAAATAGGCGGACCTGCCATTCCGCTGCGTTCTCTTCCTTGAACTGGAACAGCATATGAGGCTCTGAATCCTGCATTTTGAGGTCACTTGGGTATACCTGTTTTATTCTATTTACATCAATGAGAACTGGGAAAGCTAATATAACTTGGATTGCCCAATTCGATACTAGAGGTTAGAAGCAACTGAAAGAATAGACTTTCTCTTAAAACAGATCCTTGTAAATATAAATATCAATAGTCGATCTTGGTTCAGGTGATTTCTTAGGAAATGAATTTAAATGGATGGTTGGTTATTTTTATTTCTATGAGTTACGTGCCGGATAGGGTTAATTGTAATAAGGCGTACCGCTATAAATTAATATACCCAAGCACCTTGAGGTCGCTTGGGTATACAACCGTATCTCATCTATCACACTACGACATCAACGCGAGTTTCAACTCTATCGTTGTTTTGGCTAAATACCATAGAAACGCTATCGGCTTCTTGTTTCGACATACGGCGATAAATGCTATCGGCCTTATTGCGATCATCACCAGAAATATAGAATTGTGTTGTCAGTAACTCGCGTTTCTGATCGAATACTTTTACATGAATATGGGGTGTTCTTCCCGGGTATACCGTGGGTTTTATGGTTCGGAAATGGTAATTCCCGTCGGCATCGGTAATGTCGTGCCCAAATCCTTGAAATCCTGTGTCGTACTTTACATCTCTATCATCACCGGTATGTAAGTACTTGCCATTTACATCACATTGCCATATTTCGATTCTGTGCCCCGCCAGTGGCTGCCCATCTTTCGACAATATTCTTCCACTCAGATGAATGATCTCACCGCCAGCTTCTTTTACTGCGTTCGACACTTTGACCAAGTCGTTGTCGATGTCCGGGAATCGCATGGATGATCGTGGGTAAAACGGTCCCTCAGTGGCACTGGGGGTAAACATTGCAGATACAGCACTTCGTGAATACATAGGCAGCGCAGCTAACGCTACGAGCCCTTTAACTATGCCTCTTCGGCTTACAGATTTCATAATAGGGCATTTTCCTTACTTCAATACCAAAACTTATATCGGTTACAACAAGAAGTGTAGTTGAGATCAAACACAAGACATCACGTGTACCATTACAGAAATCTGACATTGAAGATGTGAAAATAGTTCAGTAAAAAAGATTGAAGAAACGAATATTATGTAATGCTGCTATTCTAAATAACGAATATCCAATTGAATTATTGAGACTTTTCTAAATAAATAAAAAGGAGTCGATAACTTAAAAATTTTGACAAAATGATATGTTTCGCAAGGAGCTTTATTAAAAAATAGAGATTTAAGAGATTGCTTCCTGTTGTTGAGTTGCATATGTAGGATTTGTCGCATTATTTGTCTTGTTGCACTGAAACACTATTTCAAAGTTGAACCATGAATAAGCACTCACTAGCTTATGTCTTTTTTAACAACCAATGAAAATAGCAGGGAACAAATGAAAATAAACCTTAAGAAAACTAGCCAAGCTGCAACATTGTTCGCGGCGATTGTATTTGGAGCACAAGCGCAAGTTCACCCAGAGGAAGCCTTTGCGGTAACGCCGTTCCAAATACAAAAACTGGACGTTTCAAGCCTACAGCTTATTGATGATCAGGCTTTTGTATTTAGTCCAGAATTGAATGAAATCGATTGGGATGATTTCTTTGCCCAAAATGCACCGCTACTAGCAGAGAAAAAAGAAGTCATTATGCATTGGGCAGGCTACGCCAGTATCAGCCCTAAATTAATTCTTAGTTTAATCGAAATGCAGTCTGGGCTTTTGAGCCAACCAGATGAAGAAAAGCTGGAAAATCCATTACCGGGTTTAACCAATAAAGTGGGTTTCGATGCTCAAGTAAAAGCCGTCACTTTGCGTTTGAGCCAGCGTTTTTATGCTTTTGAAGAAGCATTAAACCGAAAAAGAACGGCGTTGCCTCAATACAGCACACCCGCCACCTTGGCGCTTCAAAGTACATTAGGCGAAATACGCCTTTCCAAGCAGGAGCGATCTCGTCAAGGCGTTCAAGCACTGCGCTCTAAAGATCATATGAATCGTTTATTGGATGCGTACTCGCAGGTCTTTTATGGCGAGTCTTTAATTCGTTCTCAGCAACAAAAGAGTGACGACCCCGAGTTTTCTGCTCGACGCAATGCCTACAATACCTTCACTCTGAGATTCCCTTGGCCAAGTGGTTCAGTTTGGCGAAGTGGTGGTGCGCATTCCAACACAGGATCGGGTTATCCTTATTCTTCATTAGATTTCAATAATGGCAGCGGTGGATGGGGCAGCAACACACCTTGGGTTCAAGCATCTCATGGGGGAACGGTAACGCGCTATTCTCGCTGTAATATTAGGGTAACGCATTCTAGCGGTTACGCTACTAGCTATTACCATATGGATAACTTGCAATACAACACTGGCGATCGGATTTCCGCGGGCGATTGGTTAGGGCGTTACGCGAACAATAAATCCACGGCACTTTGTGATGGGGGGCAATCAACAGGGCCGCACTTGCATTGGTCCTTGTTGCGAAATGGCCGGTTTATTTCACTACAAGACGTTTATATCAGTGGATACCGCGTCGATGTAGGAAACAGCAATTACGATTCGAATTGCTGGAATTTCTATTTCGAGAAAAATGGATACAGAACATGCGCATGGCGTAACCTGTATCACTGATCAATTCTGAATTGAGAATAAGATGCGCCTATACCGTCGGCTTCGGTATAGGCATTTTTTCGAAATAAAAAGACCTCCAAAGCGATTAGATTTTAGCCAGTTGAGAAGCATGGTATCGGAAGTGTGAGGCAATATTTACAAGTCCTTACCCCTACTGTGTGAATGGTCTGTTAGTATCTCGTTTTGGAAAGTGTTATCCGACGTATGTGGGTTCATAGAGTTAGGTTATTTGGTTATAAATTAAGTAGGGATAAGAAGTGAAAAAGCGAGTTTTTAAGTTGCAAGCTTTTGGGACGAGTGTTTTTGGGCGGGTAGCAACATTAGCATTCAGTAGTGCTTTAGTGTTAAGTAGCGCTTTAGCGCTGCGCAATGCTCACGCGCAAGAAAACATTCGGATCTATGCCGCTTCTTCCATGACCAATGCCGTTGAAGAAATCGTAGAGAAATTTGAAAAAAGCCATAATTACAATGTCATCCCTGTTTTTGGCAGTTCATCTTCTTTGGCCAGACAGATCCATAGTGGCGCACCCGCTGACGTTTATATTTCAGCCAACAGCAAGTGGGCGGACTACCTAGAATCACAAGGCAACATCAAGAAAGAAAACATCGCCAATCTCGCCAGCAACACCCTCGTTTTAATCTCTTCTACCGACAAAAATATTCAATTTGATGTCACAAAAGCTAACGAGTGGGCACACTTATTAAAAAATGAAAGAATGGCCATTGCGCAGCCCGATGCTGTCCCAGCAGGTATTTATGCGAAAGAAGCCCTCACCAGCCTTGGCGTATGGGACAGCGTAAAGAAAAGAACGGCTCATATGAAAAACGTGAGAGCGACGTTAGCGTTTGTGGATGTGGGCGAGTCGCCTTTAGGCATTGTGTATAAAACGGATGCGATTGCGTCTGGAAAAGTGAATATCTCCCATGAGTTTGACGGTGCTTTGCATTCAAACATCACTTACCCATTAGTGAATGTGAGCGAAACCGATTCTGCCGCTGTGCTTACGGAGTACTTCAAAAGTGAGGCCGCTCAAGGGATATTAAAGAAGCATGGTTTCAAGTAAAAATGATCACGATATTTAAAGGCTCCGCGTGTATGTACGGCGGAGCCATCCATTAAAACGGATGCACTTCATTCTCTAGATCGAGTGAAATGAATGAGCTGCGAAACCCATTATCCCAATCATGCACCATGTATCCCCCCGTGGATTTGACGAACCCCACCTGCGCATTTTCTCTATAGTCGGTTAAAAACGTGCTTGCGATTGCGGGGCTGGAGATAACCGTCGCCCCTCCGATATCACAGACAATACTGTTGTGTAGATGACCACAGATAATACGAACGTCCTGACTTGCTTGTTCAATTACTCGTGCAAAGCTTTCTGAGTTGTTAAGCCGAATGTTGTCCATGAACGGAATACCAGACATAAAGGGCGGGTGGTGCAAGGCGACCAGAGCGGGTTTGTCTGGCTGACTTTTCAGCGCGTCATTCAAAAACGAGAGCGTATCTTGCGTTAATTCGCCCTCGCCCTTATTGGGGATCGTACTGTCTAGCCCTATTATCATGAAATCGTCCAACGGCTGAACCCAGTTGAGTTCATCCGATTGAGGCATGTACTGATGTTGGTGAAAACACTGCCTTAAGGGTTCGCGCTTATCGTGATTGCCCGGAATCAAAAAGTAGGGAAGCTGCAACTGGTCAATGATGGATTTGAATACTTCATAGCTGCTGAGATCGCCTTTGTCGGAGATGTCTCCTGTGACGATCACGGCGTCTATTTCGCCCAACATAGGCAAGTCGCTCTGAATCTTTTTTACGGCGTTCTCAAATATCTGATGGGTATTCAGCACATCGGACACCGTGCTCGGTCGAGCGGCAAGGTGTACATCCGTGATTTGGAGGATTCGTGACATAGGAGTGATTCCTTTATTTAATCCCAGCACGCAGGAATGCTTGAACAAACTGGCGTTGGAAGATCAAGAATGCGACAAGTAACGGCGCAATAGACATCATGGTCGCCGCTGAGATAACCGAAATATCCACCCCATTTTCAGGTGCACCGAATATCGATAACCCAACCGTTAGAGGTCGAGTATCATCGGAATTGGTGACGATAAGTGGCCACAAGAAATTGTTCCAATGCGTCGAAACCGATACGAGTGCGTATGCCAAGTAAGTGGGTTTGGCTAAAGGCACGTAAACCTTCATCAGAATGCCAAAAGTAGAGCACCCCTCGACACTTGCGGCTTCATGCAATTCTACTGGCACAGACTTGAACGACTGGCGCATCAAAAATATACCGAATGCACTGGCCATATAAGGCATACCGACGCCCAAGATCGTATCAAACAACCCGAGTTTCGATGTAATGGCGTAGTTTTCGACAATCAAGACTTCAGGAAGAATAAACAATTGAAGCAAAACCAAAATAAAAACAAAATCTTTGCCCGGAAAAGAGATTTGCGCAAATGCAAACCCCGCCAAGGTGGTAATGATAAATTGCCCAATCAATACTATGGTCACCAGACAAAAGGTATTGATGAAGTACTGTATCCAAGGTGCGCCTTCCCAAGCGAACCGGAAATTTTCCAGTGTCCAACTTGAAAACAGGTTGAAATTTACGGCATCGGACGTGGTATGAAATGCCGCAAAAAAAGCGAACAACAAAGGCGATATCCATACAATGGCCAGAAGAATCGCACCAAATGAGTCGAGATAATCCGCTATTTTGTCTGTAAAAAGGCGTTTAGGGACGAATGCTGGAGAATGCGTGCTCATTGATAGTGTGTCCTTCTATCGAGATACAGAAATTGCACCGCAGCCGCGATACCCAAAACAATCAACACCATAACGGTCAGTGCCGCCGCGTGAGGTGCATCGAAGAAGGCAAACGCCATTTCCCAGATGTAGTACAGAATCAACTTAGAGGCGTCAGACGGCCCCCCTTTGGTGAGAATAAACAGATGATCAATGAGCTTGACGGAGTTGATCATGGCATTCACCACAATGAACAGCGTCGTTGGCATGAGAAGAGGTAACACAATACGCCTGGTGTATGTCCAGCGGCTGGTGCCCTCTATGTCGGCAGCTTCTTTATAATCCGTCGGAATGGTTTGAAGCGCTGCTAGATAGAAAATCATGAAAAATCCGGCTTCTTTCCAAATCGTCACAATAACGACCGCCCAAAGTGCGGTGTCTGGGCGACCTAACCAGTTTACTGAATCAAAACCAAACCACGCTCCAATTTGGTCCAAAATCCCCAAGTGTGGTGTGTAAAAGAATAGCCATAAGTTCGCTGCAGCAATCATTGGCAAAACGGTTGGCGTGAAATAAGCCGTCCGAATAAAGCCCGTTGCCGACATTTTTGAATTTGCCCATAGCGCCATTATCAAAGCGATGATGATGGACGCAGGAATGGTCACACCTGCGTAAAAGAGGTTGTTCTTTACCACAATCCAAAACGTTGGGTCGTTAAACAGATCGACATAGTTTTCTAAGCCAGAAAACTCAGACGGCTTTCGACGGGTTCCTTTGGAAAACAAGCTGGACCAAAATGTCGCTATAGAAGGATAAAAAGCAAACAGCGATAGCAAAATGGCGGCAGGCGTCAGCAAAAACCACCCATAAAGGTGCTGCCTACGTTTTTCCATTGCGGTGTATTGATTCATAGAGTGATCTGCATAGTTCATTACGAATGTGCTCGTTTAGGCCGTACTTCTTGTATGCCTAGCGGAGCGACACTCAGTTATAGTGATGCGGAGTAAGCACCAGCCAACACATTGCTGGTGCTTATACCCAAACGCGCATCTTGAGGTTGTTTGAGTATTCAACCATTTACGAGAGTTTCTGTAGCGATCGCGATTACTAGCGATATTGTTTCAGGAGTCTGTTGGCAGATTTTTGTGCCTGCTCCAATGCCGCTTCTGGTGTTTTGGTTCCCGTAAGCGCA
This sequence comes from Vibrio penaeicida, assembly GCF_019977755.1. NCBI lineage: Bacteria > Pseudomonadati > Pseudomonadota > Gammaproteobacteria > Vibrionales > Vibrionaceae > Vibrio > Vibrio penaeicida. The sequence continues at coordinate 304,576 of NZ_AP025145.1, forward strand.
GATTGAATTGCATTGTTTAACCCTTCACGAACACGAGCCGTTTCATACGTCGAGAACTCGGCAACCGCATGTTCTAATTGATTACGTGCAACCAAAGCTGGTGGGAAAGAAACCGCGTATTTTTTCAATGATTCCGTTTCATACGCACTTTTTGATACGCCCATATAGCCTGTCGAGATAGACCAATGCGCGGCTTGTTCTGGGGCTGTCATGAATTTGATCAGTTTTAGAGAAGCCGCTTTTTCTTCATCCGTTGTGTCTTTAAAGATGTAGAAATTACCGCCCCCAGTAGGAGAGCCTAAACGTTCATTCCCCGGCAGCATGGCCACACCAAAATCAAAGGATGCTGATTTCTTCACCGCAGACAAGTTGCCCGTCGAGTGCCACATCATGGCTGTTTTTCCTTCAAGGAATGCCTGACGTAACGTGCCCCATTCCACTGTGCCCTCAGGCATGATTTTGTGTTCTTCAGACAGCGATTTCCAAAACTTGAGCGTTTCTACAACAGATGGATCATCGAAGTAGGTTTCTAACCCGTCGTCGGACATCAACTTTTTACCGTTCTGAATCGCGAGGGCTTGGAACATCCAGTATGGATAACCCGTTGATGGAATCATCAGCCCAAAGGTGTCATCGTTGGTGAGAGCCTTCCCCATTTTGACCAGCTCTTCCCATGATGTTGGTGGCTTTTCAGGATCCAACCCAGCTTTGCGGAACATGTCTTTGTTGTAGTACGCCACAATGGTGGAACGCTGAAATGGGATACCCCATGTTTGTCCTTCAGCTTGGCCGTTTTCCATCAGCGCTGGATAAAAGTCTCTTAACCATGCTTGATCTTCTTTGTCGTTCATAATGTCGTCAAACGGCGTGATCAAGTCTTGATCAAGTAAGTCATACACATCGATTGAAAACATTACAGCTAATTGAGCAGGTTCGCCCGAGTTTAAGGCAGAAAGTGCTCGCACTCGCGTGTCATCGTAGTTACCGGAGTAGATCGCATTCACTTTAATATCCGGATTTTCAGCTTCGAAATCCGTTACCATCTTATCCACTACTTTGGTTAACGGCCCCCCGACCGCTATCGGGTAGTACATGTTTAACTCAGTTTCGGCTAAAACTGACTGACTCGTACCAGCGACCATGCCAGTTAAAACCCATCCCAGGACTGTAGAGAACTTCATAGTTTCACCATTGGTTTATTAGCTGTTTACAGCAAGCGTTAACACAGCTTCAGCATACTTAGCTGAGGCCGATATTTACTGAGCCGATGCCTTGTCGGACATTCGGTCCCCATTACTATCAAATAGGTGGAGCGCACTATCTTCGAATGAGATATTCACGGTGCTTCCTTCTTTTAGCGAGGAATGCCCGTCCAACTTAACCACCAACCCTTTGGCTTCTGGGTGGTTTAAACTAATGTGGGTTTCAACGCCAAGATATTCGCACTCCGAGACAGAACAAGTTAAGTGGTTATGATTACTGCTCACAGAACCTTGCTCGCTGTCGGAAATGCGTATGTTTTCCGTCCGTATCCCCACTGTGTGGGCATGTTCAAAGCCCTTTAATGCGGATGCAGAAATCAAAGCCATTGGCGGAGCACCAACAAACTCTGCTGCAAACGTATTTTGGGGTTCGTTATACAATTCTTGAGGGGTACCCGATTGCATGATTCGCCCGTCTTTCATCAGTATGATGATGTCGGCCATGCTCATGGCTTCGGTTTGGTCGTGCGTAACGTAAACCACGGTCATTCCCAGCTTTCGTTGCAGCTTTTTAATGTCTCTACGAACCGAGTTTCTGAGCTTTGCATCCAAATTAGACAGCGGCTCGTCCATTAAACAGAGTGGCTGACCTGCCACTATCGCTCTGGCTAGCGCGACTCGCTGGCGTTGTCCGCCAGACAATTCCCCTGGCTTTCTTTGCTCGTACCCAATCAGCCCCGTGATGTCTAACGCGTTATTCAGCTTTTCTTCGCGCTCCTGTTTGGGCACTTTGCGCACTTTCATCCCAAACATGACGTTTTCTGCCACAGAAAGATGAGGAAACAGGGCATAAGATTGGAAAACCATCGACAAATTTCGAGAAGCAGGGGCGAGTTCCGTCACGTCCCGTGAATCGATAACGATGTGACCGATATCGGGTGTTTCTAACCCCGCAAGCAAACGCAATGTGGTGGACTTACCGCAGCCCGATGGACCGAGAAGGGCGACAAAAGATCCTTCCGGAATTTTGAACGAGATACCTTCAACGCCAAGTTGACCGTTCCATCGCTTGCCAATGTTGTCGAATTCAACAAAAGGTTGTTCGCTCATGACATGCCTCCCACTAGCTTAAGACGGTCGCCCACACGCTCACTGATTGCAGACACATCTTCATTTGGATGTTGATTCATTATGATTTGGTCGACATCAAAAATACTGCCACCGACAGCAGGAGCGATCCGGCTGAGTTTGGTACTGTCCATCACCAAAATAGACGTTTTACAATGCGTTCGAATGGCTTCCCTTACACGCACTTCGGATGCGTGGAAATCCAACATTCCCCCATCTTCCGATACGCCAGCGACCCCAAAAATGCCAAACTCCGCTCGATAGGAATTGAAGAACGTAAGGACGTCGTCACCCAAAATGTCTCGGTCGGGGAGGCGTAATTCCCCACCCGGAAGAATCACGCGATTGGTTAACTCGCTGCTCAGTGCCATTGCCGCATTTAAGTTATTGGTCATTACCGTTAAGCCAGTTTTATCGTGCAGTGCTTCGGCGACCATAGCTGGCGTAGAACCGATGGAAATAAAAAGCGTAGAACCATTTGGGATCATGTCTGCCGCTGCCATAGCAATTGCTCTCTTTTCGCTATGGTTTGTTATGGCTCTTTGATCGTAAGGCGTGTTAAGAGGTTGCTCAAAACGCTCCACGCCACCATGTCGCCTACGGAGGCGATTGTCGTTACACAGGTGGTTGATGTCTCGTCGAATGGTTTGAGCAGATACACCCAACACCTCTACCAAAGTTTCAACAGAAACGTTCCCTTCCTGCTGAGTCATTTCAATGATGAGTTCGCGCCGGATATCGGTTTTCTTCGTGATTTTTGGGTCGTGATTCATATTTGTTCATATCTCCACTTTCGTTTGAATATAATGATAGATTTAACATTTATCCAACAAATAATGAGTATTTGAGCATTTTATTGTTCATTTATTGATCAAACGCTCAATAATGGGTAAGTTAAAGGAAATGACATCAGGTGTTCACAACAACGTCACGAATAATAGGATCATTTGGTTAAGAGGGAATAGCAGTTTAATGTGTTTAACTGGCTGTTATTTAAGAGTAATTTAGGCTTTGTTTTTTGAGTGGACAACAGACTCAGTCCGCATTTAATCATTTACAAAAGGGAAAGGAATGCTCGAATTTAGAAATACATACCTTTTGATGCGTCACGGAGAAAGTGAAGCCAATGTTGCAGGTATTGTGGTCAGTGACCCAGCCATCGGTTGCGTTCAGTATGGTTTAACGCAAATTGGTAAGCAGCAAGCCATCACTTCTGCCAACGTCTATTCGGGCGCACCTATTACGCTGGTGGTGTATTCCGACTTTAAACGCACGGTTGAAACTGCTGAAACGGTAAAAAGTACACTCGGTATTGCGAGTTCGAAAGTCGATATTCGGTTACGGGAACGCTTTTTTGGTGCGTGGGAAGGTAAAAGCTCAGACACCTACGAAAAGGTATGGGCAAAAGATGGAGAGTCTTCAACACAGACCGACAACGATGTTGAAAGCGCTCAAAGCGTCTGCGACCGAGCATGGAGCCTTCTACTGGAATTGGAAGAATCTCATCAAGGCGCGGTTATATTGCTGGTGTCGCACGGAGATACGCTCCAAATTTTAAGTACGGTATTCAACAACCTGGCACCAGGTCAGCACCGAACTTTGCCTCACCATGAAACCGGACAAATCAAGCTAATTGCCTCTGTAGGCGATAGTCTTCCTGTTCGTTCCTTCGCATAGGGTAACAGAGGAAAGGAGTGACAAAATGACATGAGCTCTAATGCGATAACAGTAAGAAAAGAGCGAGCATGTTAAATCAAACTCGCTTGTTTTCTTTAGCTTCGGCTTCAAAGCGACCCATCTCGGTCGTATGAAAGAAAGTTAGTTGCCCCTTCTTCTCAGCCACCCCAAGGTTAATGCGAAAGACAGCCATCCCATTCCGAAAGACGCGCCGAACAAACCGCCACCGCTATCATTGCTGTCACCTTTTTGATCGTCCACTGGTGGATCTTGTGGGCTGGAGCTACTGCCCGTGGTGGAAGTAAATGAGTAAATTTCATCGTTAATATTCCAAGCGTTATTGTTACGGTGGCTTCCTACACCAGTTTTAACGACCAACGTTGTGGTTGTGTTTGTGTTTACCTCACTCGATGACTGGTGGGTTAAGCGAATGTTGTTGCCATCGCTTAAGGTAAACTGCACATTGCCCATATTCGCACTGTTGTCGAATTCATAAGAGCCATTAAACACAGTAGCTTTCATGGTGGCCGTAGAAGGGGAAATGGTCACGGTATTCGTATTGGATTTTACAGTACTTGATGCCTCTACCGATGATGCATTGTTAAAGCTCAAAGCCGTAAGAGTATTCGCTGGCGCAGACAATGCTTGGCCTACGTAAGTGATGAGCCCTCCTTCAATTGAGTTATTGGATGGCGTGGTATTTGTAATGGGGAGCCCTGTGGTGGCAGCAATGGTCACCTTACCGCTTTTTAAGATCCCCATCGCGTTCAGTGCCGCAGTATTACTGTTGCCCGTTGAAGCATCGATTAATGTGCCTTTGTGGGTCTGAATCACTGAGCCCGTATTTTCATTTACAGTAGCAACCATTTGTTGGCTGTCATCATTGCCCGCAAGGACAAGCCCCACTCCGGAAAGGTGTGCCATGTCGTTAAAACATTCCCCGCCTCCAGAGGTGGATGAAATGATATTAAAGCTTTGCGCACCACCAGAAAATGAAGAAACCATACTGGCGGAACTGTCTAATCGCTGAACTCGAGAATTACCGCTGTCGTCACACCCTGCGCTGATAACATCGCCATTACTCATGACAATACTTGTGTTAAGAGTCTGAGCTGAGGTAGGAGCGAGTGTTGGCGCGGAAGCGGTCAGATTTTCGTGGGAGAACCAAAACTCTTGTGACCGGTCGTAGACGGTGAAAATGAAGTTGTATTTCCATCTGAGTCATATTTCCCTACAAGTAAGGAATAACGTGCCGCACTGGTACCAACCCCTACCATACGACCCGTGAGGTAGATGTTATCCTGGTCATCGAGAGAAATAGTGTTCAACTCTATGGAGTGTTCATTGATTTGACCGTAATGAACAGCAAATATCCTACCCCCAGCAAACGACGTGTCTCTGGAGCCATTCATGTTGAGCCTAACCATATTTGAATGATGCTTATTCACAAAAGAAGTCGTATCAAACAGTTCGTGATAAAGGATGATGATTTTCCCATCAGTGCTTATCGCGATGTCTTTTGGGATAACACTGGCATTCGGCACAGAGTTAAAAGGGTTTATCGTGTATCGACCATTTGTTGCAAAGTCGGTGTCTAGGCTACCATCTTGATTGAGGCGAATAATGGTCCCTTTCGAAGGCGATGTGCCATTTTTTGTTTGTACTGCAACAAGGATTTTTCCATCAGCCTGCGTGGCAGCTGCAAACACTTTATCGTCATCTGAAAGCGAGAGCACCAATTTTCCATCATCATCGAAACTGGTATCCAATGTGCCATCTAGGTTGTATTTAACCACTAAGGACGCAAATTCATTCGCGGATTTGGAGGTGTGACCAACTGCGACAATTTTTCCATCCGGTGTATTTTCGACATCATTAAAATACGTACTGGAACCCGTACCAGAAAAGTCAGAATAGTTAGCGACAACCCGCCCATTTCCTCCTCCAAACGTAGAATCAATCGTTAAAGGGCTTGGTGCTACCGCAGCGAGTGCTTGAGAGCAAAGCATCCCAGAGCCAAGAATGGCAAAACCATTTTGAACAACAGCTTTGTAAATACGCTTACGTGGGAAAGACATAAAATACCTCGTTTCCTTGTTATCAAGCTGCGATAGAGCAACTTGTCCATTTGCATTTCAAAGCACAATCTTTTCAAAATTCTCGGCGGTGAAATATAGGTAGGATTGGTACATTTATAAGTGTTCAGATGCTTATTTAGGCAATATTTTAATAGAAGAACAGCCTAAAAGGATGGGCAGAGATAAAGTTGAACGTAATACCATTGGCTCTGTGTTTATTTCTCTAGCCCTTTGTTAAAGCGATCGCTCTCGTTATTGATACTTTTAATTGTTATGTTATATTGTTTCAAAGTTGTTAGGTGAATTTATACCCAAGCTGTTTTAGGGCTTTAGAGCTTCAGAGCTTCAGAGCTTCAGAGCTTTAGGGCATGGAAAGCGTTAGAACACCAACGGATGATGGTCAGGTTGAAGAAATGAAAAAGAGAAAAAGCCCTTGTATTGATATGTGCGATTTCTCGGGCGTCAAGGGCTGGTGTTTGGGATGCGGCAGAACGCGAGAAGAATGCCAAAAGTGGAAATCAATGAAGCCTTATGCCGCCAACCTTCTTCAGAAGGAGCTGCAAAAAAGGATGTCGAAATTGAATGCCGAATCAAATAAATAAGCTCTCCATTAAACTAAACAAAAGCGCTGTTTTGTTCACAAGTTTTCATTTCTATTCATAGTTGCTCATGTCTGGATAAATCTCTCGACTTCTATTGAACCAATCGATATTTTCACAGTCGACCTATTCTTATAATCAATAAAAGATACTTAGAAAATGACATTTATGTTTACACAAACTAGTAAGCCTTTCGCTTTGCTGCTACTCGCAACATGTTCGTTTTTTGCGCATTCCTCGCAACAAAATGATGCTTTGTGGTATACCCCTACCGACATTCCTACGGACGAAACAGTTCAATTATCTCAGCTTGATAATGGCATGCGAGTCATCATGATCGACAACGATTTGCCAAAACAAAGTATGTCGATACAGATGTACATTGATGCAGGCTCTCAACAAGATCCTCAACCCTATTCAGGGCTAGCGCATTTTTTAGAACACATGGCGTTTAACGGATCTACTCATGTAGAAGAAGGGGCAATGATCCCCATGTTGGAAAAGCACGGCCTTGCGTTTGGTGCCGACACCAATGCTTCGACAGATTTGGGGTACACCACATACGAGCTGGATTTACCTAAAGCCACGCCAGAAGCCATCGAAACGGCACTGTTCTTACTTCGCGAAACGGCGTCTGAGTTAACACTATCACCAAGCGCTATTGAACGTGAACGAGGCGTTATCCAAGCGGAGCGTCGAGTTAGAGGGACTCGAGAACAGCAGCGCTACATAGATCGTATTCAGTATCTATTGGGTGATTCAAATGTTTATGAGCGACTGCCCATCGGCACTGAATCTTCCATAAACAAGATAAATCGGGATGCGCTGAAGTCATTCTACGAACGCTACTACCGCCCTGAACACACCACATTGGTTGTATCTGGTGCAATCCACCAACATCAAATGATGAAAAAAGTCCAAGAGCACTTTGCAAGCTGGCAACCAAAATCGTCAGGGCAAGCGATTGTGGATCCAACCATTACCTATTCCTTACCTAAAAAAACGGAAGCGTACGCCAATATTGACCCAAAAAATCGCTATATCGTTATTGGGCTCAACTTCATCTCCCCAAGAGACAATGCGCCATATGGGAAAAAACAGCATCTTGCATACCTGAATGAAATCATCGCTTTGAGAGCCTTCAATCACCGCCTTAAAAAGACGGTGGAGCGAAACGATGCAGATGGCAAACTTCGATACCCTGGTGCGTCATTGGAAGGACAATCAGGTGTCGTCCGCATTCGCAACCTTTCAGTGATCACCGATGAAGGGGGGTGGAAACACGGGCTTCAAACCTTGAATCATACCCTAAAGCAAGCCACAACATTTGGGTTCAGTGAACGAGAGATTCAACGTCAGATCGAGTCGTATGAGGGTTCGCTTGAGAATCAAGAGGAGCAGCGTTTCAGCACCCATAACACCACTCTGTCTAACCGCGTGGTGAACGCTTTGGACTCTGGTGAACCTTTGGTGTCTGAACGGACGGTACGCCAATTGTTTGTAGAGATGAAATCGCAACTCACGGTCGAGTCCGTTAACCGCGCATTCCAAACCCATTGGTCAGACAGCGCAGCACGTTTATATTTAGACGATCGAAGTGCTCCTTCTAACATCAATAAGCAAATGCTAGACGCATACCAAGCGATGCAAAAAGAAAAGGTGGAACCTTACAAAGAGCAAGAAAGCCAAGCTTTCGCCTATACCGACTTTGGTCCCGCTGGTAAGGTTACCGAACTCAAACCCACTCAGTTTGGTGATATAAAGCGCTATCAATTTGAGAATGGTGTGATGCTGAATGTGAAGCCTACGGATTTAGAAATAAACACCGTGTACCTCACCATTAATTTTGGGCAGGGGTTGTTAGGGTTTAACGAACATGACGCGCCTTTGGGGAGTGTATTTGCACCCGCAATTATACTGAGTGGAGTAAACAAGCACACCATGGATGAACTCCAAGAGATGTTTGGCGGTAGCTCCCTTTCTGCTTCGCTTAAAGCTCAATACAATAGTTTTGTTAGCGAAGTTGCACTGGACTCATTAGATGTATTCGATCAACTGCGTTTTAGCACGGCATTACTGACCGATAATGGGTATCGCAAAGAAGGCTGGGAGTCAGCAGTGCGCCAGTGGGCTGATTTTCTTGCCAGTTACGAAAGCGAACCAAACAGCGTACTGGGTAGACAATCTTCTGCCATTCTCCATGGTGGCGATAACCGATGGAGTGTTCACTCGCTTGAGCAAGTTCGTCGTTTAAGCATCAAAGACGCTAAATCTGTGCTCGACAAAGCCATTAAGAAGGGACCAGTCGAGATTTCTTTGGTCGGTGATATTAGTTTGGAACAGGCCGTTCACTATGTAGCGAATACCTTTGGTGCGCTAGACATAAACGCGCAAGCGCCTGCCAAGCCATTCACTCTATCTCTGCCTACATTCAAAACGGAGCCAGTGACACTTTTCCATACTGGCGATGCAGAAAATGCCATTGTCTCGGCATATTGGAAGGTCTCTGATGGTTCAGATCCTTTGCGAAACATTCGACACAGTGTTCTTCATAGTATCCTTCAAAGCAAGGTGACCGAAACCATACGTGAGAAAATGGGAGTGGCTTACAGCCCAAGTGTTTACCTAGAACAATCGAATTGGTTAAAAGACTTTGGCTATATCAATATCGAAAGCCGCACCGCATTGAAAGATGTTGAGAAAGTAGAAGCCGTATACCAACAAATTTGGCAAGCGCTCCAAAAAGCACCCATTAGCCAAGAAGAGCTAGAACGAGCAAAAGCACCGATTCTTGAGACGTTGGCACAAAAGCCACAATACAACGGATACTGGTCCAATGTAGCGTCGGTTGCTCAATCTCGACCTGCGTTAGTGGAAAATGAAGTGCTTTACATAGACGCCTTAAAATCGATCACAGTAGAAGACATTCAACGCCTCGCTCAATCAATCTCAGAAGATGAGTATCTATCGATTCGCGTGGTACCCAAACCGTAATACGACAAGGAGGCAATTGCCTCCTTTTGTTTATGTGGTGTGATGGAACGTTGTGACGACGAGAACGAATAATTATTCCAGCACAATAAAATCCACTTGTTGCATATGTGTTTGTATTTTATAGAATACGGTTTCTGCTTTAGAACCAAGTAGTTCCAGTTGCTGGTTGATAGGATAAACAATGCTGTATCCCAACGGGCAAAACGATCAAAGAAGAATTAAGTAAAGAGACCCATTATTCATGATGTCATTTATGCCATTTATTTATCTACTTGTTGGCTTCTGCGTCGGAAAAACGCGTCTGAACCTTAAAGCGATAGCATCCCAAATTCTGACTAAATTGGTTATCCCACTGGTCATCATTTGGAATATCTCACTCCACTTAGAACAAATGGTGTGGGTGATAGTACTGACTTTTGTTATCACCTTAATATTATTTTTTGGTAAACAACGTTTCGGAAAAGATGCGGTGCGGAGTCTATGTTTTTGTTATTTAAACATAGGTTGGTTGGGGTTACCCATTGCCCATACGCTGTTTGGGGAAGAGGCAGCTAGATTTGTATTGGCGGTCTACATTGGTAGTTCAATTTTTGGCAATTCTATTGGAGCTAACTTCCTTTCTAAAACTCAGCGCTCTTTTATAACGATATTTAGGTCGCCTCCTGTCGTTGCACTTGTTGTTGGCTGTTTGCTCATCCCCTTTAATCATTGGGTTGAAAGCTACGCTGGTTCAATTTATCAGGTAAGCAAATTTCTCATGAGTTTTCTGGGGATGATGGTACTGGGTATTTGGTTATCGGAGACTACTTTAAAACGTTGCGACGCTTTGACTTACACCAAAACTTATCTTTTTCGTATTCTCATATTGGGAGTCGCGTTATTGATGGTAATGGTTACCTACTCACAATTTGACACACACATAATGAGCGAGCAGATGTTATGGCTTTTCTTGATATGCCTCCTTCCGCCTGCTGCAAATATCATTGTTTTAGAAACATCTTATTTAGGCACGGGAACCAGTGCTGCTAGAATTTCAATAGAGACAGTTGCCAGCTTATTTGCTATTGCGGTTTATGGTGTAGTTCTCCATTATCTACCTAATTAACTTAAGTTTTTGATATAAAATCATTTTTCATCAAAAAAGGAGGCATCAGCCTCCTTTCCTAATCCAATAAAACTTTTTCTCAATTGCTGATCCAGCGAGCTCAATTTGCTCTATTTAATGAGTTACGAAAATACCTTCTGACGCATAAAGTCTACGAGTAACATTATTAGGTGAGTATGAAAGCTGATTGAACGATGATGGATATAGATGGTTAAAGGTGCCAATAGACAATCTAAATGCTGTTCAATCAATAGACCGCGATTCAGTTCCTCCGTACAGAAGCCCTTAGGTAAAGCAACGAAACCTAATCTACAGATTGCCTCATTCGTTTTTTCCCCGAATTGAGTTGGCACTTACTTCATCTCTTTAAGCATTCAGATGCATTTGACTTATTTTTCCTAATAGCTGTAGCCTAGTTAAACAAGGACGACCAGTCAGGTTTTAAAGGTACTTCTACATGGACAGCCCTATCAATCCATACGAGCCATTTCAGCCGCAATTAGATAGTAAGATTGCAGCGAGTCAAAATATCACGATAAAAGAGCGTCCCCCTTGTGATGAACTAAAGGGTATTGTTCACTCATATATACAAGTTACGACTACAGGTCCACTACAGTACAAAGTAGTGCCAGACGGAATGGAAGCTTTTTATATTTCACCGTGCGGTGTAATGATTTTAGGAGTGTGCAGAGAGTCATTCGAAGTAAATATTACGCAATCAGGTCAATATTTTGGAGTGCGTTTCTACCCTGGCATGCTAAAACGCTTCACAATAGACCGCTTTCCAGATATCACATCTAAACCAATAACTCATGAGCCCATTTGGCGTGAGACAGGAGACTTACATACACAGATTTATCAGAAGTCAGGTTTTGATGAACGAGCACAAATTTGTGATAGTTGGCTAATTCAAAGGCTTTCACCAAACCAAAACTCAAAACTTATCGAGGCTGTGAACGTAATCTTTGAGAATAAGGGATGTATTTTAGTTTCAACTCTTGCCGAGAAAGTAAATCTAAGCGCGCGACAGCTCAATCGTGTTTTCCGCAAGCACACAGGCTTAAGTACCAAAGCAATGATTCAAACTATTCGGTTGCAGTGCGCATGCCGTAATACGTGGCTTTCAGAATCCCCTCTCTCTGAAGTTGCACTCGAACTTGGCTATTACGACCAATCTCATTTTACAAATGACTACAGACGCTTTATGTCGAACTGATCCGCCCCAGCAGTTTTGGACACCAAGTTAAGTGAGTACAATCACTAACGAGGTGAACAATGACAACTAACAAAAAAACTAGAATTAAACATTCCCCTGAATTTAAGGCAGAAGCTTTGAAGCTATCAGAGAAAGTGGGAGTTGCTGCGGCAGCGAGGCAGCTCGGGTTGCATGAATCCCAGATCTACGGTTGGCGTAAGGCAATTAAAAAAGACACCAGTACCAGTCAGCGTGAAAGAGATCTCGCTGCCGAAGTCGCCAAGCTCAAAAGGCAATTGGCTGAGCAAGCTGAAGAGCTAGATATCGTAAAAAAGGCCGCCACCTACTTCGCGAAAAATCTAAAGTAGATTGCTATGAATTTATGCTAGAACACCTTCTGTGTTTCAATGTGGTCCGCATGGCTAAGGTGTTCGAAGTTTCACGAAGTGGGTTCTATTACTGGATTAAGCATCGCCACAAGGCCATCCAGCGTGAGGCAATACGCCAAAAGCTTGATGAAAAAGTCAAAAAAGCTTTTGACAATAGTAAGGGGCGTGATGGCTCAAGGCGCATCCAGAAAGAGCTAGCTGAGAATGGGGATAGCCGTAATGTTAAAACCATTGCCGCCAGTATGAAGCGTCAGGATTTAACGCCGAAAGCGGCACGCAAGTTTAAATGTACGACGGATAGCAAGCATAAGATGCCCGTAGCGCCGAACTTGCTAGCTCAAGACTTTAACGCAACGGCTCCGAATCAAAAATGGGCGGGAGATATCACGTATCTTGCCACGAGCGAAGGCTGGTTGTATCTGGCTGTCATCATCGACCTTTACTCACGACAAGTGATCGGTTGGTCAATGGATACGAGGATGACGGCAACTCTGGTCTGCGATGCATTATCAATGGCTCTGTTCCGTCGAGGGTTCCCTGAGCATGTTACTGTCCATAGTGATCGAGGTAGCCAGTATTGCTCAAAAGACTATAGGGACATAATAAGTGCTTATAACCTAAAACAAAGTATGAGTAGAAAAGGAAACTGTTGGGATAATGCGTGTGTTGAGAGCTTCTTCCATTCTATGAAAGTCGAGGCGATCCAATACGAACCGATCATGACAAGAAATGAGATGCGCCAAACGGTCTTCGAGTACATTGAGGTTGATTATAATCGGATGAGAAGGCACAGTGCTCTTGGGTATCTAAGCCCAGTTAACTTTGAACAGCAAAATGTCGCTTAATGAAGTGTCCAGTCTTGCTGGAGCAGATCAAACACCCCGAATGGGCTGCACTCTCAAATGATGTCCGATTTTTCCAATACACAGTTAGGAATAATGAGTAAAAAAGCAGTTTAATCATAAGGATTTAAAAATGCAGTTTACTCAAGAACAGATTATTAAGATGTCTGGTGGGAACTTTTTCGGTAAGGGAAATGCAACCCTTCCAAGTGATGAGATGCTGATGATCGATCGGATTACAAAAATAACGAAGGAGAATGGAAGGTACAACAAAGGCATGTTGGAGGCAGAATTTTTGATAGATCCAACGCACTGGTTCTTTAAATGCCACTTTAAAGGAGATCCAGTTATGCCAGGTTGCCTTGGTTTAGATGCGCTTTGGCAATTACTGGGGGTGTTTCTAGGTTGGTCAGGTCTACAAGGTAAAGGACGAGCGCTTGGAGTCGGTGAAGTAAAGTTTTCAGGTCAGATTTTTCCAGATGCGGGTAGTGTCCAGTATAAACTTGATATTAAACGCGTGTTCAAGAAGCCGATGCCTCTCGGAATAGCTGACGGTTTTGTGCTGCACAATGGTGAGGTAATTTATGAAGCTAAAGATCTCAGGGTGGGGTTAGTTTCCAACCCATAATTGAAGGCATAGTAATGATTTATCCAAATACCTTCGTGGTCTGAGTTTTTACCTGTGGCACTTTTAAATTCGAAAGTGCCCCTTTTATGAGCTAAAAATCGGCAGACTTCAAACTCAAATCCTCTTGTTTGGCTTACTCATCCATTACCAATATCACACGGTAAGTTTATCAAGTGTTACTATCACTGCTCTGCATTTGAAATAGCCACAGTGCCCAATGCTGTTTAAGACAATGTTGACCAAAAACGTTTTTAAAGATGTTAAATAGGAAGTTTGCTTTATGCGTAAATCAGATAAGAAGATCGAAAATCAAATTAGAGAGGTGTTAACCGAAGTTTGTGAAGATACGTTAAAAGGCTACGACGGTTTTCTTTGGGTGACTCATACGGTCAAATACTCTTCTTTTCCACAGAGCTTAAAAATCGTCTGCGTATTCGACACTATTCAAGATAGAGCGAACTTTTTAATGGGAGAAGGGCAGCTTCATGTTTCAACAGCTATCCAAAAGACGTTTAACAAGGTTGGGGTTCAGCTAAAGAACGTAGATAAGCTAATCAGTTACGATATACAGAAAAAGCGCGAGTCCGGTTATCAGAAAAAGTGATGAAGTTTGGAGTGAGAATCTAAGGCTTTATATAACGAATATTAATATAGAGCCTAGCGGTATATCCGAGCTGTCGTTCTCTCTGAACGATAGGGACACAAAGGGTGGCTTTCGATATAATCAGTATTTATTGAAAACGTATTTATTAATAATTATTGGTTTCTAACCATGCTCAATCCTATTTGGCTTAACACTTTTAAAACACTGGTCGATGTCGGACATTTCACCAAAACGGCCGAGTTGCTCCACATGACGCAACCTGGGGTAAGCCAGCACATCAATAAACTAGAAACTGCATGCGGTTATCCCCTAATAAAGAGATTTAACAAGAAGTTTGAGTTAACCATCTATGGGCGTAAAGTTTACGATTATGCCGTCAAACACTTTGAAGAAGAGTTTGATTTATTACAAAATCTAGCACACGACGAACCTTTCCGAGGCCGCTGTACCATTGGCTGTTCGGGCACTTTCGCTTGGTTGATCTATTCAGATTTACTTTCTTTGCAAGCGAGTTATCCAGACTTATCCATTGAGTTAGAAGCCACACCAAACCAACGTATCTTTGAGCAGATACTACAAGGAAAATTGGATATAGGTCTAGTAACAAAAGAACCCAATCCCAAATACTTTTCGAGCCGTATAATTGGTGCAGAGTGTCTTGCCCTTGTGCTACCGCTTTCCGCAGACGAAAGCTTACCTATCAATGAATTATTAATGGAGTTAGGCGTAGTTCGTCACCCAGATCTGGCTCACTATTTCCAAACTTATGTTAATCAAGCCAATAACGATTTGCTTCGTTTGGTCGATTTGGATGAGGTTTCTACACAAAGCTACATTAACCAAGTGCATCAAATATTAGTTCCTATAGCGAAGGGCATTGGTTTTACAGTGGTTCCTCGGTGGTGTGTCGACTTATTCGCTGCCAAAGAACAGCTAAAAATATTCAATATTACCGCAGAGAGGCAAGAGCCTGTGTACTTGGTGAGCAAGCTTAATTCACCACTTGCTAAGCGTTATGAACAAGTCATTAAAGTTATCGAGAACTCTTTTGATATGGGTGAAGTGAGTTAAGAACCACTATTCAAAAGATAGTTGCGTTATGCCCTTATATGTCATGGTTCTGGCTAGATCTTACCTAGGAATGAACACAAAAAGGTTGGCATAACAGCCAACCTTTTGCTTTAGGTGTTTACTTATTCATAGTCTGAAGCGTAAGTGTCTTCGTAAGAGTGTGAGTAGAACTCGAACAGGTTGCCAAACGGGTCTTCCAGATAAACCATTTGTGCTTGCTTTAACTCGTCTTCTGGGTGGTAACGCATGATGTCCATACGAACTTTACCGCCATACTCTTCAACACGCTTGATTGCAGTATCAAACTGCTCTTTAGGTAGCTGCAAGCAGAAATGGAAGATACCTAGGCGAGAGAAGTCTACTTCATGACGTTCTTGACGATCTTTCATCTCAAACAATTCAACACCGATACCATCCGTTGTTACTAGGTGGGCGATGTTAAAGCCTTTAAAACCTTCACCGAATACCGCAATACACATACGGCCAATCGCAGATTCTCGTTCTTCAATCACTTTAGTGTTGCTCATTACAATACGAAGACCTAGCGCTTTAGTATAAAACTCAACCGCTTTGTCCATATCACCAACCATGATACCAACGTGATTCATTTTCATAATTTGCTCCCAGTACCGTTAATTTTGCAGCTCTATTTCGATAGAAGGGAGTATATGGGGGCGAATGAATTGGTGAAAATTATCATTTTTTATTTAGATGATAATATTTGGTTATGGATATTGTTAGAGGGTAAGAAAGCTAGATAGGTCTTCACATCGAAGTATTTTGTGCATGTGTAGTGGCGTAGTGGATTTGGCAAACTGACTAGGGTTTGTAATAGCCAAGGTAATTTGAGAAAGACTAATTTATAAAAAAGATAACTCATAAGTGTCTAACATTGAGCTAGCTGTATTGGCTAGCTCAGTTCTGCCCCAAAGCTTTTTAGAGCCACCAAGCTCGTTCTTTGAACGTTTCAGTTAAGACCAAATTAATCTAATCCAAGTACTGCGGTGTAACACGGAAATTTTACGTAGTTTCTCTTGTGATGTGTGGTCGATTCAAACTAAAGCTTGATACTAGTTGAGTTTCATAATGAATAGCTGCAACATAGACGAAATAGAAATGCGGAAAAATTCTG
The DNA here is from genome assembly GCF_019977755.1 of Vibrio penaeicida. NCBI lineage: Bacteria > Pseudomonadati > Pseudomonadota > Gammaproteobacteria > Vibrionales > Vibrionaceae > Vibrio > Vibrio penaeicida. The sequence goes on from NZ_AP025145.1 coordinate 321,220, forward strand.
TCTATAAAGCGTTATATTTTCGGAGGATTATCATGAGTAAGTGGCTATTGGACAGGTTATTTGAAGCTGGTGATCAGGCAGAGCCACGCTTTGCATTTCAGGGCACTGTAAACTGGATGAGGACTCTTGCCGAAGTTGTTAACGATGGTGTTTGTGCTGACGATAAATTAAGTGACTTATATGCTCGGGTTCAACGGAGACCTGTTAATCGTGAAGCTGACACGCTTGTGTTTGAAAATACAATGATGGCTTTACATAATCTGTCTTCCCTCAAGAGCATGAATGAAGATGCCGGAGACAAATATGATATATGTCGTTCAGCCATTATATCTTGGTATTACAGTATCTATTTTTCCGCTAGTGCGATGGTTGCAGCATCTTCTGGTTCTATTCAAGAAACGCACACAGCTACAGCGAAAGTATGGCAATCAGACATCGCGGAAAAAGAACTGATCCCTTACCCATTCAACCTTCTTCTAACTAGCTTAGTTTCCAAAACTGCTGATGCTGAAATAACGGCGTATAGAGGGAGCAATCGTTACGATTTAAATGATAGGGCTTATGATAATGAAACGGCTCATGGCGCATTGGTTTCGTATCTAAAGGGAACTCATGGTTATAAAAAATGGGAAACAGAAGAAAGAGTAAGAACTTCTCGTGATTTCAAAGCACTGGGTGTTGACAACTTTCGTACGAAAGCTGCTCGTGAAGTTCGCGATCGTGCACTAGAAAAGGGGCAAGTAAACTTTCTTATTCAGGCATTTCGTTACCGTGGAAAAGCTAACTATCGCGACTCTATATTTTTATCATACGGTGATAACAATGAAGCTACGATCGAAGAATTCATTCAAGATTTGTACGATGTATCTATTGGTTTCATTAGGTCTACATCACATTATTGCAGCCGAAGAGTCGAGAGGGGGGCATGGGCTGAGTTTGTTGAGGATATATCCGATAACTCTAGGTTATCTATTGACCCCATCGTTCTTGAAATATAACGGGGTATTAATTGGCTTTAAATCCGTGAGGAGTAATAGGATTGAGTAGATACGATAAAGTAGATTTGGCTTATAAGTTTCTTTCCTCAAAAGAAAATGAGGGCGAGTCGTTTACAATTGATGAATTGGCTAAAGCTACTGGTTGGAAAAAGCAGACCTGTGGTACATACCCATCAAAGCGCTGGCATCAATATGTCCAAAAGGATGGTTCTCATTACCTCACTACTGGGATTAAATTCCTTAGTAAAGATGAGTTTAGGGCAGTCCATAGTCAAAAGTTACAACGAGTAGCAGACCAGTCTGCGAAAGGTATGTTACTACATAAAGCTAGAGAGTTTGCATTACTAGCAGTATCAACATACAACAATCCATACACTGAGTTTAAAACCTATGGTTATATCGTAAATATTGTTATTGCTTATACAGCACTGTTTCACGCAATTTTTGAAAAGAAAGGCATTGATTACTTCCACCTAAGAGATGGGAAGCCCGTCATTATCGACGGCGAAGAAAAAGCGTGGGAACTAATGGAGTGCTGTAATCAGTATTGGAATGGCGTTGAACGTCCAGAGAAGTATAACCTTCAATTTTTGATTGGACTAAGAAACAAAATCGAACATCGCAGCCTTCCTGCCATAGACCTTGCGGTTGCAGGTGAGTGCCAAGCTGCTCTCATTAATTTTGAAAACTTGTTAGCAGAAGAGTTTGGTGACTCCCATGCACTATGTACAAACCTAGCTATTGCTATGCAACTAAGTCGCATATCTGAACAAGCCCAAATTGATGCGATGAAACAGCTCCAAAAAGAAAACTACAAAGTTGTTCGCCATTATATGGAAACTTATCGCGCTGACTTAGAAGACAACATAGTTGAGAGTCAACAATATCGTATTCGCGCTATGTTAGTTCCTAAGCTTGGCAACCATGCTAAATCATCTGATATCGCTGTTGAGTTTATTAATGTAAACAAACTCACCGAAGAAGAACTGCAAAACTACGAACAGGGTGTAGCGTTTATTAAAGGTATTGAAAATCCATACAAATTAAAACCATCAAAAGTAATGGCTCTTGTCCGTGAGAAACTTCCGTTTTTCAACATGCCACTTCATACGAAGTGTTGGAAGTATTTCGAAGCTCGTCCTCGCGATAATGCACCAGCTTTTAAAGGTGAGTATGCATCATTTATTGAGGGTTTTGATGGATATTTATACACAAAGCAATGGGTAACATTCTTGACGACTGAGCTGAAAAAGCCAGAGGTGTTGGCAAAAGTGAAAAAAGCCAATTAACAGTTGTTTTAAGTGGGATTCGTAAACGCGTGCCGAACTCGCTTCGCTCAAACATAGCACGCGTTCACTTAGCCCTTAAGCAGGCGTTAGCAGAAATAGTAGTAGGTTGATAAATTGAAGTTTGAGTTTTTGAATACGGAAATAGTAGCACTAGTTAACTTTGTTGCTGCATTGTTTACTATTGCAGCAGCGGTTATTGCGTTAATCACATTATTGAGCTGGAAAAAGCAGCAACTCTTGGGACCAAAATTAAATGCGGTTTTAGAAGCGGAAGATTGCTATTACTTGGTTGTGCAAGGATATATGCAAAATTTTTCTTTTTTCTTTCATAGCAGTAAGTTGGCATTCGAAACACGAAATGCACCTAAAGAGACAAGAGCAGAAGCCAACGATGTAATTTCACGAGAGTCTGAAAAACTAAATTTTGAAAAGCAGGCCCTACATGACTCAAACTTTCAACTCGCAGTACTACGGATGCAACGACTTGGATTAATTGCAGAAATAGATAAAAGTATGGACACAAAGCACCTAACAGAAATATTTGAGGGTTACCTAGAACGAATTCAAAAACATGACTACTCCGATGAAGATAGCAACAACGACTTTCTTAGTTCATTTGCACATGAAATCTGTTGGATTCAGGATAGTGGTAAACAGGCTTTTAAAACGATTAGGGACTCTTTGTAAATTTCAGCCATACAAGCGTTTAAGGTTTCAAGATACTATTTCTAATCTGATTAAATCGGTTTACGGCAATTTCCTAAATCGTTTTTGTCCAATAACGTGTTAAAAAAAAGGAGGCATCAGCCTCCTATGCCAACCTAATTTCAAGGCACTAAAGCTTCTTCTCAATGGTTGTTTTCTTAGAGTGAGTGTCCCCTCTATTTCTCCTTCCCTTTCAGCAATTATTGAGTCGACGAAGGGCTATTTTTTGGACCCGCACTAGCCTTATAGTTGTAAAACCAGTAGAAGCTCAGCCCGGTACATAGCCCCCAAAAAGCACTGCCAATGCCCAATAAGTCGATACCAGAAGCGGTGAATAAAAATGTAAATAGTGCTGGCTCTCGGCATTGATTATCTGCCATCGACACCGCTAAGCAGTTCATTAGCGTCGGCATTATTGCAAGACCTGCAACCGCAATAACAACTGCTTCAGGTACGGCGCTAAACAGGGAAAAAAAGGACATCCCCATAATGCCTGCTAATAGGTAAAACACCCCCGTCGAAACCCCTGCCATATAACGTGTCTTCGGGTTTTCATCTGCATTAGCCCCCATACAAATAGCGCCTGTGATGGCCGCAAGATTAAAAGCAAAACCACCAAACGGAGCCGACAATAGGCCAGCCACACCTGTCACTGTAATGACTTTTGAGGAATCGACTTGGTAGCCATTCGCTTTCAATACTGCAAATCCTAGTAAATTCTGCGAGGCCATGGTGACGATAAACAGTGGTATCCCAACACTGAACAACGAGAAAAATTCAAACTCTGGAGCAATGAATTCGGGCGTGGTTAAGCCTATCGTCACCTGACTGACATCGAGCTTGCCTAAACCTACACACATGACTAGGGCGATGATAAAAATACTTGGGATCAGCAAGTTTCCGAGCCGAACTTTGGCCAGAATAAACACCGCCAACATAACAGCAACAATATGGACTTCTTCCATCAAAGACGTAAATAGACCCAAGCCAAATTGTAATAAAATCCCCGCCAACATAGCGGAGGCGATGGATGTAGGGATCTGTTTAAGTACTTTTTCAAATATTCCGGCTAAGCCAACTAGCGTAATTAACAACGAACTAAACAAAAACACAGCCACTGCCTGATTCATCGTCAACCCTTCAAGAGATGTAATTAACAACGCTGCTCCGGGTGTCGACCAAGCGGTAACGACAGGTTTTTTGTAGTAAAACGAGAGCAAGATTGTGGTTACCCCCATACCAATACCCAGCGCCCAGAACCATGAAGCTACTTGCGCGTCAGTAGCACCTGCACTCATCGCCGCTTGGAAAATAATCGCTGCGGCACTCGCATAACCAATGAAAACGGCAATAAAGCCGGTACTAACGTGGGAAATTTTTAGTTTAGCCATGTTAATTTTTTCCTATGTGCGTTATAACGTCCATAGGTTCAATCTAGCACTTGTGCGTTATAACGCACAATCTATTTGTAGAGAAAATATGCAAAAAGAAATAAATGTTGGTGATAACTTAAAGCGTCTCCGTAGTGACAAAGGTTGGAGCTTAGATAGGGCCGCGAAAGAAACGGGTGTCAGTAAAGCGATGCTAGGTCAAATAGAACGTGGTGAATCAAGCCCTACGGTGGCAAAGCTATGGCAAATAGCGTCAGGGTTCGAGGTGTCATTTTCGAGTTTTATCACAACCAGTTCAAACAGTGAGCTTACTAGCCTATTCAGGGATGCGAATGAACTAAGGCGTGAAGAATACAACGTTGGCTTTTTCGTTAGCTTATTGTTTCCTTTCGAGCCCGCACTCGGATTTGAGATATTTGAACTGACTCTTGTCCCCAGTTATCAGCACGAATCTCCCCCACATAACCTTGGTGTTACCGAACACATTTTATGTATTTCCGGTGAACTAGCGGTGTTGTTTGATGGTGAATGGCATACATTAAAGGCAGGACAAGCCGTTCGCTTCAATGCTAACCAGATTCATGGTTACAAAAATATCGGAAAGGAAAATGCCGTATTTCATAATGTGATTCATTACCCTGAGAGTAAGCAGTAGGGGCAAATATTACGCCATTAGGAGTGTCCGCAATGTATCGTATTTTTGAATATTAATTGATTTACCCATATTAAATCTAATAGCTGTCACGTATGAAATGCTAGTAGTCTATGGAGTGTTATTTGAACAATCGAGTTGTCTTTACAGGTGGACCGGGGGCTGGAAAGACTTCAGTTATCGAGCTTTTATGCCAATTGGGTTACCAAAGTGCGCCGGAAGTTGGGCGAAAAGTTATCCAAGCCCAAATGAAATCACAAGGTACAGCGTTGCCTTGGCTTGATAAGGCAGCATTCCGAGATGAAATGGTTCTTGAAGAAATCAATAATTATGAGTGCTATAACGATGCTGAAATTACACTATACGACCGGAGTATCATTGATTCGTATGGATACAGTACGCTTGAAAAAATACCCATCTCAGAACTTTTATTATCCAAATGTCGTGAACTAAATTATTGCCGTCAAGTTTTCATTTTTCCTCCTTGGAAAGAAATCTATGCAAATGATACCGAGAGAAAACAGGACTTTATTGAAGCAGTGGCTACCTATCATGCGATGATGAACGCGTATACAAGGTTTGGCTATGACTTAATTGAAGTCCCTAAGGTTTCTGTTTTAGAAAGGGCAGAGTTCATCATTGGTAAGCTAAAAGATGGATATCAAGCGTGATTCTGCACACAAGCTACTTATGCCCTTCCTATATGGCTGATCCAGCGCGCTAAATACGCCTTATTTACTGAGTTTTAAGCCTGTAATTCTGGGTTGTTGGTCTACACAACCGTCGACAAATACAGTTAGCTTTTTCTCGTTGGTTTGCGCATCCAGCATCATGGTAAAAAGTCTGTTGGCGGCATTGGGCATCTGATTTTCCAGCGTTGGAGAAATCAGATACACGTTTTCTTTAGACGTCCATTGGCATTTTTCAGGATCGTGAAAGAGAGAGGCATCAACAGAAAAACCAGACCGACCGGATTTCCATATAATGTCCTTAACCTCTTGCTGGCCATTGGTCCAACTACCCGCTGCACTAATCGTGGGTATGAAAGAGAGAAGGGAAACAACAACAAATTTATACATAATTTCTAATTACCTTTACTCAAGCGAAGTATTCAAAGCGGAAATGCTTGATGTTTAATCCCAAGCTTTTCCATAAAACGTTCGCATGTTGCCAGATTATTGATTAATTACATCTTTAAAGCTTATGGCTGTAGAAATGTAAAAGTCAGATTTTGAATAAAGGTCGCTTTTTGCTGAGGTGATTACAAAGGCTTAGGTATAGTCATCTATAAATTAGTGGGTTTTTCAAAAAATGAGCTTGAAAAGAAAGCGGAAATCGAAACTTTTTATATGTATATACCCAAGTGACCTCAAGGTACAGGATTCAGAGCCTCATATTCTGTTTCAATTCAAGCCTTTCTACTTCAAAATCAGGAACGCAGCGGAATGACGAGTCATTTCCAAGTACTTAGACGATGAAGTGGGGCAGAATATGGGCTCCCAAGGGCGAGTTTAACTGGCTTTCATACTGTGTTATCGATTCTTGATTTAGAACCACTAGATCTTCAAATCGATGCCTTGCCTGAAAGCCAGTTAACTCTCGCTGAACCTAGCACCTTGAGGTCACTTGGGTATAGAGTTCTATATCTCATTTATCGATAAAAGGTATTGTTCGCTGAAAATTTTTCCGTACTCTTCTGTGAGAAACGGGGTTCGTAAAACATCCAGCGCTATGAACACCTAAACATTTATGTAATGTGAGTATTTATTTTGAAAACCATATTTGATCGTCTTATTTATTTTCTCGTAACGATAATAGTGTTAGCAATAGTTTCTGCTGCAATATATTTTTACATGGGTGAAAAAGAAGAACCAAAAAGGGATATTAGTAACTACGTGACTCTAATGGATGAGCTTAAAAATTCACTAAACCCTACGAAAAAATACATGGAGTTAAAAAAAGAGCACCGCTGTATAATGGAGTTTGGTTGGGGGTTAAATTTCGACAAATCTGCTAAAGCGTTAACGAGGAATCCACATTTGTTATTGCAAGATCACTACATTGATCTCGCAGCGGCAGGTATAGAAGTATCACTTAACTACGTTAAAACCATTAAGGTAGACGGAACAAATGCTTGCTTTAGCGCGTTACATTCTAAAGATAGAGTCAGAGAGATGATCAATATTGATGAAATGTGCAGAAACGAAATAAAAAAAGGATCCTTTGGTGATTTCCCTAACGTTGATTTTGATAGCTTCTCGGATGAACAAATCGTTGCAACACTTTCTATCTTAAATTCTAAATATTTAAGTGAACTCCCTTTTTCAAATACGAAGTTAGAAGAATTTTTAGGTTCTTGCAGTGAGTAGCTTATCTTTAGGGATTGGGTAGGATATTGAAATTTAATAATAATGCCAGTCAACTAATTGACTGGCATTCTACAATTCAGCAAGTTAAAGATTTAGTAATCAGGGAAGATAATTGGTCTAAACTCCGGTTTTTCTTCTGACGATAAGCTAGTTGCTGTTACTCGTGTCTGAATATCTTTCACCGTTTCAACGATCCAATTGTAGGCTCCTTCGCGACCCAAACCTTCATAGAAGGTAGCTACGTTGTGTGGTGCTGAGTAAATGTTGGCAACGGAGCTTGCTACCCCATAAATTTTGCCATCAAATATAAGCGGACCTCCACTATCACCTCTCGTGCTGCCGTATTTAGTGACAAAACCGCTACTTTCATCTAAAGAATAATTTGGATGAGAAGGAGGTAAAGACGGGTTTTCAACACTAATTGTATATTGTGTTTGGCTTATAGGTTCTCTTCTATTTTCGAACGCATATTCCAAATAATTGCACCTAGCCTCGTCTCCTTTCACACTTGGTTGGTTGTAGTAAGTATTTGAATAATTAGGGGAGTTAGGGCATTGGGAGAAATACGCCTCGATGTAATAAGCTTTAGAGTTCTCTGTTGCCGCAACTCTCGCAGGAACAGGCATCTTTTTCAATTGACCTGAAGAATACCCGAGTGGGTAAACTTCGGCACCCAATGGAATACTGCCTGAAGCAACTGGAAGAAACTCAACGTGGTCAGGTGTGCCTTCAAGCTCTAAAATCGCGATGTCGTAGTACTTTCTAGGATCATCAAAAGTGTATAAGTGGTTAATTGAATGAGCTTTAACTACTTTTCTGCTTTCACCATTTACAGTCCCATCTTTATTTTTGGAATATAGAAAATGAGCGTTCAAATTGTCGAAAGCGCAATGTGCAGCGGTTAGAACGGTGTTTGGAGCGATGAGTGCTCCACTGCACGTCGTTCCTGCACCCAGCAAGTAAACCATGTAAGACTCGTCTTGAGGTACCACTTCGACCCCGTTATAAACAGCGTGAGCTTGAGAAGAATAAACCGCTGTAATAGTAGCGATTGGAACAAAGTAAGTCAGCATGCTATTTTTTTTCATAGTTATTCCTTTGTGTTTTTTATTAAGGCGTGTAGGTACTAAGTAATATTTATTAGTAAATATTATTCTTAGTTTTATTTATTGATTTAGAAAATCTATGAAGATACTAGTTAAATAATTTTATTGTTTTTTAATTACTTTAAATTAGTTTTATTTGTGTAATTATATTTTTTATTATCTTCTTTATTTACGATGACGATATATTGATTGGGTTGAACGTGAATTTCAACTGATTGCGATAGTACGAAGTTTGTTTGTTGTAATAAAAGGAGTGGAGATCACAGGTTGGAAGTTATAAACATTAATTGACATTCTTCTAGCAGAATAAATTTGGACTTAATATCACTAAAGATAGTGGAAGTGTATTTGAAAACAACAAAACGCCCGATGCAGCACATCGGGCGTTTTAACGAATAATGCTTCAATCCATAAAAGAATGGTTTTTCAGCATTGAGCTATATCGACTAATCCAACTCAGCGAAGACAGCTTCTGCACTCACTACACCACCTGAACTAGACAGGCTGCTAAATGGAACCAAAGTTTCTGGTGAAGAAGGTTTCTTAACCAGCAGCTCTGGGTACGTTGTTGAGTAATCCTTCAGCAACTCTTTTAGCTCTTTTGCTGATAAATCAGGGTAACGAGACCAAATGAGTGCCGCGACACCAGAAACAACTGGCGCAGCCATACTTGTGCCACTGTACGCCGCGTAAGTGTTGTCTGGCGTGGTCGATAACACTCGGTGACCCGGTGCAAAAACATCAACGGATTTCTGCCCAAAGCTACTGAAGTAAGTAACCAAGGTTTCATCTGCCAATTTCGACGAAGCACCTACATCCATCCACGTAGGGATAGGGTAAGAAGCGTAGTATTTAGCGAATCGGTTTGGATAGCTTGGCTTGATGTCGTTGTCGTTACGGCTGTTACCCGCAGAGTGAACAATCAATACGCCTTTGCTGGCAGCGTAGAGGAAGGCGTTATCAACAATGTATTTGCGAGGTGAGTAGCTTTTACCAAAGCTCATGTTGATGATTTTCGCGCCGTTATCGACAGCATAACGAACCGCATTGGCGATGTCTTTATCGCGCTCATCACCATTTGGAACCATGCGTACTGCCATGATCTGTGCGTAATCTGCTACGCCATCTACACCCACATTATTTCCCCGTTCTGCGGCAATAATACCGGCGACGTGTGTACCGTGTCTGCCGACAGGTCCTTTCACGTCGTTGTTACCATAGCCTCTTTCCCAAGGGTTTCTTGGGTCGTCCATCACAATGTCTCTACGAGGATCAAAGTCTAGGTTGTAGTGGTAGTTAATGGATTCTTGATAGCGGCTTAAACGCGAATCGAGGTAGTCAAACGAGCGCCACTTTTCAAACACAGTAAGCAGACCTTGCGCGGCAACAACCACTGCTGGGTCGGAATGCGTCAGCAGTACTTGAAGCCCTTCTTTCGTGAAATCGGTGTGTTCGACAACAGCCAAAATATCGGCTTTGTACTGATTCGCTTGAACAATGGCTTGGTTAACTTCATCTAATGCGTTTTGGTAGTAGGTTACCGATTCTAAGTAATTGGCTTCCACACCTTCGTAGTAGGCGCGCTTTTTCGGCGGGATCCAGTACCCTGCTTCTTTAAGGCGGAGGTACTTTTTGTATTCACGGGTCACTTCTAGGGTGTCGTGATCCATGTTGATGCCAAGTGAGTTCCCCAAGAAGTTCCAGCCATGAACATCATCGATGTATCCATTACCATCGTCGTCGATGCCATTGTCTGGGATTTCATCTTCGTTAGTCCACAGCTTATTTTTCAAGTCTTCGTGTTCAACATCCACACCTGAATCCAGTACCGCCACAATGATAGGTTGAGGCTGAAGCGGTGGCATAAGGTGGTCGTAAACGAAATCGACACCAGAGCCTTGAATCACAGAAGAGTTTGGCGAAGCATTGAACCAATCGCCGCGGTGGGCGGCTGGGTCGCTGAACATATTGCGTGAAAGCTCATTGCGCTGAACGGGGTGAGAAGAGTGATCTTCAACGATGGTGCCTTTCACATTTTTTATGAAAGGGGAGTTGATAGGGTCTTCACCAACGTTAGCTAAGGCAGAGAAGCTGCTGCACGCGGTAACGGCTATCGCGAGCGCTGAAAGTTTATATCCTTTATTCATTGTGTTTGCATCCTTTTATCATTATGTGCTTAAAAAGCGACCTGAAGATAAAATGGATAGAGTTGAATATCATTCGCCATGTTTATGAAATGCGCAACTGATTCCATAATGCAATGTATTTCATATGAAAAGTACCATACTCAAGAGACCTCAAGATGCAGGATTCAGAGCTTTATATACTGTTTCAGTTCAAGAAAAAGAATGCAGTGGGATGACGAGTCCTTTCCAAGTTCTTTGATATACATCCCTTAAATGGGAGGCATAAGCCTCCCATTATTGTTCTTTAAAATCAGTTTGTTAGAGCAATTTCTTTAGGCTCGGGGTATTAGAGCACTTTTTTAATCGCTGCTTCTGCACAAGCAACATCAAGGTGACCACCCGGAGCACCACCCACGCCGATTGCGCCGATGATTTGGTTATTCACTTTGAGTGGAATACCGCCCGCCAATAGCAATAGGTTGTCGTCCATGTCTTTCAATGGTTGCAGAATCGGTTTTTCTGAAATGGTCTTCATTAGGTTTGCTGTTGGTTGCTTCATGCTCACAGCGGTGAACGCTTTCTTACGTGAGCTTTCTAGTGTGTGAGTGCCTGCGTTGTCAGCGCGAAGCTGCGCCACGACTCGTCCGGCGGTATCCACAACCGTGGTGCTCACACGGTAACCTTGTGAATGGCATTGGTGTACCGATTCCATCGCTAATTTAAACGCGGTTTGTGAAGCAATGTTAGCGACGTTCACGGTCTTATTTTCTGCGGCGAAAGCATTGGTGCTCATCAATCCAGTTAACGTAAGTGCAGCAGCTAGAGCAGTGTGTTTGATGTTCATTTTTTCTTCCTCATTATTGACGGTTTTTGTTTGACGAACCCATCCTATAAGAAGCGGAATTACGGAATGCTTTCACCAAGATTACAAACTTGTAATGTTCAAATTATCCGCAAAAAAGCTGTTAGAATTTTCCCCGAAGGTTATTAAAAAGGAAGCCAGAGTGAGAGTGTTACTCATTGAAGACGACAGCTTTATCGCTGATTTTGTTATTCAAGGTTTAGAGCAAGAAGGGTACAGCGTTACTCACACTGCTAATGGGCTAGATGGTGCGCATCTTGCCAAAAGTGAACCGTTCGATATTCTGATTCTCGACATTATGCTCCCCGGGAAGGATGGCTTTCAGATTTTATCTGAGCTTCGTGGTGAAGGGCACGCGATGCCTGTGATCATATTAAGCGCCAAACATTCGGTAGAAGAGAGAGTGCAAGGGCTAAAGGCTGGGGCAGATGATTACTTAATTAAGCCGTTTGCATTCAGCGAATTGTTGGTGCGTTGCCAAACCTTATTGCGTCGAATGTCGGTCTCGTCTACCCAAAACAACACTCTAAAATACCGCGATGTGGAGCTCGATCCTCTTAAGCGGGATTTAAAGCGCAGTGGCAAAGCGATTGCCTTAAACCAGCGAGAATTTGCGCTGGCGTATTTGCTGTTGCAGAACCCAGAAATGGTGCTGTCGAAAACCAATATTTTGGAATCGGTTTGGGGGTATCAATTCGATCCTCAAACCAACGTAGTGGATGTATTGGTTTGCCGCTTGCGAGCCAAATTGGATAAAGGCTTTGACCAGTCGCTTATTCATACTATTCGAGGGGTAGGGTATGTCCTCAAAGCAGAACATTGAGTTGGCGCTGCAACAAGCCAAAAAGCAGCTGTTTACCCAGTTTATGACTCTGCTATTTGGAGGCTTGGTGGTGATCTTAATGTTGATCGGCATTGTGTTTTTCTTCGACTCGTATCAAGAGGAGAAGAAATATCTGCACAGCTTATCGACGGAGTACCAACGCATTCTTACCTACGAATCGGACGAAAAATTGGTGCATGTCATCGAATCTAATCAACAGCGATTGTATGAAAACCATATTGCTGTGTATTTGTCGGACGAGAAAGGTGCGCTGAATTATCTAGCGGGTGATGAATTTCCTATGTACGGGCTGGAAAAGTCGGTGATGGATTGGGATTCTCAGAATTTTGCTTACTTTCTCACGCAGCCTCATCTCGCGATTCAACTGACGGGCAAAAAACAGGTCTTTCGCTTAATAGTGGATTTGAATTCTCGTTATGCTTCGGCGTTAAAAAACTGGCTGATCACGTGTTTTTCTGTGGTGCTATTGGCATTGATCACTGCTCTATTGGTGCATCGGCTGTTAACCAAAACATTGCGCCCGTTATCCCATCTAGCAGAGGATATTCAACGCTTAGATGAAGGCAATTTAAGTGACATCGCTACAACCCACGTAGGGAACGTGAATGGGGGGTTTGCTTTGCTTTACAGCAGTGTTCATAACATGTTGAGCAAGCTGACAACCTGCATTACGACACTCGATAGAACGCTGGACGCCATTGCACACGATTTACGAACACCACTGACTCGCATTCACTTAACCGCAGAAAAGGCGCTGTCTCTCCCTAACCTTTCCCCAACACCAGAGCACCTTATACAGTCGAATACTACGCTTACCCAAGCCCTTAGCGATTGCGCAGAGAACTCAACCCAAGCTAATAACTTGCTCACGGCACTAATGAAGCTTAATGACGAGTTAACGGGGAAAAAGCCAACCCTGTTGGAAAACATCGACCCCAATACCATCGTGAAAACGGTCGCAAGTTGGTATGAAGACATCGCAGAGGTAAACGGTATTACGTTGAATCTGGAATTGGCGGATAGCCATTTAGCGAAAGCCGATGCCAATAAGCTAACGCAAATTATTGTTAACGTGTTGGATAATGCTTTGAAGTACACGCCAGAAGGCGGAACCGTGACCCTTTCTACGGCGATTAATACGGCACACCAATACCAAATTTCTATCGCAGACACGGGTATTGGCATTGAGCCGGAATTCCATGAGTTGATCTTTAAACGTTTATTCCGAGTCGACGAAAGCAGAAACTTAACGCACGGCTACGGGTTGGGGCTGTCGTTAACCAAAGCCATGGTTGATAGCCTAAATGGATTGATTTCAGTGGAGTCGGAGCTGGGAAAAGGGAGCTGCTTTAACATTGTGTTAGAAGTGGTGGAAGCGTAATTGATTTATCAGCAAGTCCATCAGCCGCTAGCACTAAGTTTTGCTAACGGCTGATGTTTCTAAGAACTAGGACGATGCCTGCTCTTTCAAGTTTTCTTCACCATCAGGTTGCGCACTATCTTTCGACCAGAAATACGCCAGCACGGAACCAGAAAGGTTGTGCCAAATCGAGAAAATTCCAGCGGGTAGCGCTGAAAGGGGCGTGAAAAACTTAAGGGCAAGCGCGGTGGCGAGCCCAGAATTTTGTAAACCCACTTCGATGGCAACAGTTTTACAGGTAGTTCTGTCAAACCCTAATAAGCGGCATGCGCTGTATCCTGCGGCTAATCCTACCCCGTTGTGAATCACCACGGCAATCAATACCCAAGCACCGACATCGGCAATTTGATCTCGATTTAGTGCTACGATAATCGCAATCGCTAACACAATGGCAGCCATAGAAATCAGAGGTAAAACTGGGCTAATTCGTTCGATAGGCTTGTGAAATAAATGATTGATCAACACACCAATACTGACAGGCACCAGCACAATTTTAATGAGGCTGAATACCATTTGAGTGACAGGTACATCGACTTTAATACCCAAAAATAGGTCAACAAGAAACGGTGTCATTAACACGCCTAACAGGGTAGACACTGCCGTCATGGTGATAGACAACGCGACATTTCCCTTTGCGAGATAGCAAATCACGTTCGATGCTGTTCCTCCCGCCACACTGCCAACCAAGACCATGCCGATGGTGAGAGAATCGTTCATATTGAACGCTAAGGCGATGATGAATGCGGTAAGAGGCATTACCGAGAACTGGAGAAAGACACCCACCCCGACAGCTTTTACGTTAGAAGAAAGACGACGAAAATCTTCTAATTTAAGCGTTAGCCCCATAGAAAGCATGATGATGGTGAGTAGAGGAACTATCTGGCTTTTTAGAGGAACGAAAATATGAGGTACAGAAAAAGCCGCCACTGAGCCCAAGATAGCCCATAAGGGAAACCAATTAATGATTGTTTTAAGCATAGTGAATATATGTGTGTTAGTTCATTTGGACGATCGATAATCCACTAAATTTGCTGTGGTGTATAGATCATGACCAGAAAACAGAGGGAAGTGTTGTTATGAACGATTTTCACTGGTGCCTTAGCACGTAATTTCCAATTGATGGCGATATAAATCCTAATTTAGATGACTGTCTCAGTTGAATAGAAACTGACCGAAATTGAACTGCTAATTAAGGTAAAGCAATCCCATTTTCGACTGTTTACTCTGATTTATAAATGCAATTAGTTTCATTGGTGCGTAACTTTGATTGTGAAAAAAGAAGCCATGCTCACATGGTATTCGAACTATCAAATTTGTTAGTAATAACAAATATTTATGTATCATATAAATTAGAATAATCACAGGAAAACAGTATGTTAAAGAAAGTACTAGGTTGCTGTATCGCCGCTTCATTTGCGGTGATTTCAACGTCAGGCTACGCACAAAATAATGAAGAACAAGGCTTTACTTCAGAAGGTCAAACGCTGGCACCTTTGGTGTCTGCACCTGAAAGCCAAGGGGTCAAAAATCAGTACATTGTGGTATTGAAACAGCCTTTCTCAGTGGCAAGTAACCCTGAATCAATCCAAACCTTTACTCAACAAACGGTATCAAGCTTAGTGACGGAGCAGGCTGTGGAGGTCGACAAAGTGTTCGACCGTTCAATCAGTGGCTTTGTTGCAACGTTATCAGAAGATCAGCTTGATTCGCTACGTGCCGACCAGCGAGTCGAGTTTATTGAGCAAGACCGAATCATTTCTATTGATCCTCTTATCTCTGCCAATGCAAACCAAGGGAGTGCAACTTGGGGGCTAGACAGAATTGATCAGCGCAATCTTCCATTGAATAGCAACTACAGTTACAACTACGACGGCTCAGGTGTTACCGCGTACGTCATCGATACGGGTGTGACCAATACACACCCAGAATTCGGCGGTCGCTCCGTTTCGGGTTACGACTTTATCGATAACGACGCCGACTCAACCGACTGTAACGGTCATGGTACACACGTTGCAGGTACCATTGGCGGTGCGAAATACGGTGTCGCGAAAAACGTGAATATTGTTGGTGTCCGAGTCTTGAGCTGTACTGGTACCGGTTCTACTTCAGGAGTTATCGCCGGTGTGGACTGGGTAGCGGCAAACGCGTCTGGTCCATCTGTTGCCAATATGAGTTTGGGTGGTGGCGTGTCTACGGCATTAGATCGTGCAGTGGCAAACGCTGTGAAATCAGGCGTGAGTTTTATGCTGGCAGCGGGTAACGACAATGCCAATGCGTGTAATTCTTCACCAGCTCGTGCCGCTACTGGTGTAACGGTAGGTTCAACGACTCGCAGTGATAGCCGTTCAAGCTTTTCTAACTGGGGTAGCTGTGTGGATGTCTTCGCTCCGGGCTCTAGCATTACATCGGCTTGGTATGACGGCAGCTACAAAACCATCAGTGGTACATCTATGGCAACACCACACGTAGCCGGCGTTGCAGCGCTTTACCTGCAAGCAAATCGATACCTTTCTCCTGCTGCGATTTCTAACTTGATCACTCAACGCGCGACAGTCGGTAAGGTTAAAGACACCAAAGGCTCTGTGAACAAGCTGCTTTATAGCCTGAGTGACAGCAATTGTGAACCCGATTGTGCAAACCCAGGTGATGGCAAGTTAACGAACGGTAAGGCAGAAACAAACATCAGTTTAACTCAAGGTGGACAAGAGCATTATTACATTGACGTTCCTGCTGGCCGACGCCTATCTGTAACGATAAGTGGTGGAACAGGTGATGCTGACTTGTACACGCGTTTTGGCGCCAAACCGACAACCAGTTCATGGGATTGTCGTCCATACCGTAACGGCAACAGCGAAACCTGCACCGTAACTAGCACGAAAAGCGGTCGCTACTTCATCATGTTGAGAGGGTACCGAGCAGCCAATGGTGTGAGTTTGAAAGCGAGTTATTAGAAGATTAACGCAATTTTTAGATAACTAAATTTTACCTTTTAAGGATGGTTTACTCGCTAAACCATCCTTTTCTGTTTTCCCTCTTAATATACCCAAGTAACCTCAAGATGCTTGGTTCAGCGGCTTCCTTACCAAAGAATAGGGAACTGGCTTTCAGGCAAGGCATCGATTTGAAGATCTAGTCATTCTAAATCAAGAATCGGTAACGCAGTATGAAAGCCAGTTAAACTCGCCCTTGGGAGCCCATATTCTGCCTCACTTCCTCGTCAAAGAACTTGGAAAGGACTCGTCATTCCACAGCGTTCTTTTCCTTGAATTGAAACAGAATATGAGGCTCTGAATCCTGCACCTTGAGGTCACTTGGGTATAGACACTAACCCTTACGGTTACCTAACAGCCAATTTCGGAATGCTTCCACACTTGGGAGATGCTTTTTCTCTGCTTTGTAAACCAAGTAATAAGCACTGTTGGCGGTCATAGATGCATCACTGACTTGAACCAATTCGCCATTGTTAATCTCTTTCTGCACCACAATTTCTGGTAACAAAGCGATGCCTAAGGATGATATAGCTGCTTGCTTAAGCATAAAGAAATGCTCAAAAGAAGGGCCTGATGGATTGAGACTAGGTGTTTGAGTCGCTTGTGCCCAATGGCTCCAAGTGTGTGGTCTTGTCGAGTGTTGCAGCAGTGGTAACACTTGAAATGGATCTTGAGTGTCACAGCTTTTCAATAGTTCTGGGTTCGCGACGGCAATCGTTGTTTCGTCAAAAACTTTTTCTGATTCTAAATTTTGCCAATAACCATCACCGTAGAACAACCCAATATCTATGAGTTCACCTTCCAAGTCTGGTGAGCGGTCTGCTGTGACAAAGTTCAATTCGAGCGACACCATTTGAAGTTCAATAGAAGGGTAGAGGTCGAAGAAATCAGGCAGTTTAGGGATGAGCCAATATGTCGCTATGGTCGGTAATACCCCAAGCTTAATTTTTCCTCGGCTTCCTCCATACGTAAGAAGATCGAGTGTTGCTGACTCAATTTTGTCGAATGATTCTCTTAACGCAACAAGGTAGTTTTCGCCTGCTAAAGTCAGCTGCAGGCGTTGTTTAACGCGGTTGAAAAGAGCCATCCCTAGTTTTTCTTCAAGTGCGGCGACCTGTTGGCTTATTGCCCCTGGTGTTACAGACAATTCATCGGCTGCTTTCGCAAAACTTTGGTGGCGTGCAGAAGCTTCAAAAGCACGAAGACCGTTAAGTGAAGGGGTGAGTCGTCTAGGTATATTCATTAGTTTTTCTATTTAATTGCTCAGAAAAGATGGTTTTTATACGAAAAGATGAATAGCTAATATATATAACAGCAAAGTTGCTGTACTTTTTCAACAAGGAGATCCTATGAAGCTAACGCCATTTCACGTTGCGATTCCAGTTCGCCATTTAGAAGAATCCCGCCAGTTTTACCGCGATGTATTGAATTGCAGCGAAGGTCGCAGTAGCGAATGCTGGGTCGATTTTAATTTGTATGGTCACCAACTGGTGATTCACTTCGACCCGTCAATAGGCGAAGAAGGAAAGATACGCCTGCATCATAACTCCGTAGACAGCCATGCCGTACCCGTTCCACATATCGGTGTTGTACTGGAAATGGCAGATTGGGAGGCATTAGCCACACGCCTAAAAGAGAAACGCGTTGAGTTTGTGATTGAACCTTACGTGCGCTTTAAAGGACAGACGGGCGAACAAGCCACCCTATTTTTCTATGACCCAACGGGCAATGCGCTGGAATTCAAAGCGTTTAAAGACATTGAAAGCCAACTGTTTGCTGCGGACTGAAAAACGTGAGTATTGGCTAAATAGCAACAAGCATGTCGTAGGCTTCTTTTTGGCTGGAAGACAATAAAGCTAGGATGGACTGATCATCTTCCATTGTACGAGCAATGGCGACGGTGCCGATAACCAGCGCCGTAATTGCCAGTACTTTGCCTTCGTCGCATTCTTTGTATCGCCTCACATAGTTAAGAATCGTCTGGTTCATGTTTTGATAGATACCTGAAAAGGTCGATTTTGCACCAGAATCTTTTGTTGAAATATCGGTAGCAAAAAAGGCGAGAGGGCAAGGTGTTTTACCTTTTACGTGTTCAATACTGAGGTAGGTATTTAACAAAAATTCTACCCACTCTTGAGGTGAAAAATGTGTTGGCTTTTGTTGAGCCAAATGTGTTTCGCTTGCTCCCTTAGACAAAGCGCTTTCGTACAGTTCTGCCTTACTTGAGAAGTGGGCATAAAATGCGCCTCGCGTTAAGCCGCAATCTTTCATCACCATATCAATAGTGACGAAATCAAATCCATTTCGCGAAAAAAGGTGAAAGGCACTTTTTAGGATCTTTTCGCGGCTCTTTTGCTTATGTGCTTTTGTATAAGGCATCGCTTTTTTTTAATATGTTCTTTAACATATTTTATATGCTACCTAGTATCCCGTTTACAGCAAGTTAATTGGGAGATAAACGTGAGCAGCTATAAAGTGAAATGCCATTGTCAAAAGGTTGAGTGCGAGATTTCTCTGCCTGTTTCTACTGTAGTGCAGTGCCACTGTCACAATTGCAGGAAGATGCAAGGAAGTGATTACAGTACGTGGGTAGCCGTACCCAATGCACAGTTTAAAGTGATGAAAGGCGAAAGTTTCCTGTCGCGCTACGAAGTGAGTCAACGCTCAAGCAAAAGCTTTTGTACCCAGTGTGGGACAACGGTATTTGCCATTAATGGGAAACACTTTTTAGATCATAAAATGGTAATACTAGGGTCGATAGAGCTTTGTACGTCAGAGCATTATGTGTCAGAGCTTTTCCCTCAAATGCAAGTGTACACCCAAGACAAAGCCCACTGGGTATCTGTTCATCCTGAAGTGCCTGTATTTGCGGGGGAAAATGAAAATGGAAAGTAGGATGGAACAGTTGAAAATAGCCATAATTAGGCATGGCAAACCGAGTTCGGTATCCAACGATGTTGTGGACGCATTAGGTTTTGAGAAATGGGTACAAGCCTATGATTTGTCTGATGTGGATACCCGAAGTCTGCCACCTTTAGAGCTACAGTTAGAGCTAGAAAAGAGTTACTCAATAAGCAGCGATCTGAATCGCGCTCTGCATTCTGCTCGGCTTTGTGCCAATAAAAACGCCGACTGTATTTTAAAAGAATTGAGAGAGTTTGAAATCCCTTGTTTCCGTTGGCCATTTAGGCTTTCTATTGGCAAATGGTTATTATTTTCTCGCCTAGCTTGGTATATGAATATTGTCGGTAAAAGTGAATCGAGACGCGTGGGCCATGCGCGGTTAAGGAAGGCGGTTGATCTCATTGAGGAAAAGTCATTAGAACAGCCCAATATCGCAATATTTGGGCATGGTTTGGCAAACAGATTTATAGCAGCAGAGCTTAAGCGTCGTGGTTGGACAGTGGCTTCGAGTGGTTCGGGGTATTGGGGAACCATACGGCTAGTTAAAGCATTGAGTTGAGTTTTAGTCTGGGCATCACTTATACAAACTGAACTTTTTGGTTATCGCCTGAAGTGACCGAATGCCACAATGTCACAGGTGAGTTTGAATATTTAGTTCGGGTTGAGACTAATGATCAGAAAAGCTACAAAGCTTTCCATTCTGAAACATTGGGGATGTTGCCTTACATTGCAACCATGACGACACATGTTGTGATGGACTCGCCCAAAGATGAGCGTGAATAATAAATTAACAGTTTTTCCTATTATATTTTTATGGAGTTTAGTGATCTTTATTCCAGTCAAAATGGTGATTGGTTTATGTTGAAAATAATAATCAGATAGCTTCTATTATTTTTGAGGGTTATAAAAGTCCAATTAAATCGAGCAAAAATACAACTTTTTGAAAAATAAGATGAATTTTAATTGGAATTAAACTCATATAATCTACCGTTAAATACGATTGTTTTTCATTTTAAATTAGAGAAATCTAAATTTATTAACGTATTGATTATTAATTATAGTTTTCATACATGTAATTCAATGGCTTACATTGGTGGGGTGAATCTCTTACATTTTTGGAAGAAATACGCCTATTGATACTTATTTTTCTAATGAGCTACATTCGACTTGGGAACAGTCCCAAATCAAATGGAGAAATCAGAATAATGAAATTTTTTAAACTTCTTAGTCTAGCGGCTATGTTGGCGACCTCTGCTGCATCAGCAAACAATGCAATCGTATTCCCAGGCTCAAATTCAGCGGTTGGTGATGCACCTATCGTTTTTCCTAAAGCGAAAACACCTGTGCCAATTGTTGGTGGTTACACGTTAGAAAACGGGTTACTGACTGCAAGTACATGGAATTGCGGCATTAACTTAGAAGATCTTGATATGGAAGCGAAAGTTCACTGGGAAGGCAATACACCACAGCTTCTTATTGTTGGGGACTACCCAGAAAATATGTGCCGTGCTGCTTTTACTGGTGAGTTTACATTGGATCTAACACAGTTCATCCACAACACACCTGTGCACATTTTGGATCGATTGGAAGTTGTGACGAACCCTCGCTTCCGTTAATTTCCTAATTTTCCTTAATCAATAAGTTAAAACAAGCCAGTTTCTCCCCCTTACTGGTTTGTTTTTTTCGTCTTTGGGCAGCTTGATTATGGAAACAAATGTATGGCTTAATCCCTGAATAATACAGCCGAAATAGTTTAATGTATAAGTCTCAGGGAGATGGGTCATCGTATGGAAGAACGTCTAAAAAGCCTTATTGAATCTGTACCGGAGCTGATGGACACTGCAATGGTATGTCGTGATTTAGGGTTACCGAATTTTTACATTGCAGGCGGTGCTATAACTCAAATCATCTGGAACAGTCTTTTAGGGCGCCAGTTTTTAGATAACGTGAAAGATTTTGATATTGTTTATTTCGATTCGGAAGAAAAACTTAGTGAACAAGAGTACGAAGATGCCGCTCGTATAAAGCTCAATCATGACGTAAAAATAGACATCAAAAATCAAGCGAATGTGCACCGTTGGTATCCTCAAAAATTCGGCACTGTCATTCCACCTTATACGCGGGTCGAACAAGGCATCGATTCATGGTTGTCGGCGTTTTCGATCGGCTTTACCTTAGATAAATCTGATCAGGTTTCTATCTATTCTACGAAGGGATTGAGCGATGCGTTTAATATGCTAGTGAAGCCGAATAAAGTAGCAATGACCGAAGCGAGTTACCTCAAAATGACCAAAAGCTTTAAAAAGCGGTGGTCGACTATAACTGTTGAACCTTGGGCATAATAGGTATTATTTTCTTAAAGCTTGCGGTGGTCTTCCTGTCCAGCTTTTAAAGCCTCGTCTGAAATTACTGGCGTCGCTGTAGCCTAATCGATGGGCGATTTCATCAACGGATAACTCGGTATGAACCAAATACTCTTTCGCTAATTCACAGCGAACTTGGTTCAATAACACTTGGAAACTAGTGCCGACTTTTGCCAACTCTCTACGAAGGGTTCTAGAAGAGCAGCCAAAGTGGGTGGTTATGTCTTCTATAGAGGGAAAGCTTCCAGCGCTTTGATACAACATAGCTTTGATTTGATTGACCAGTAAATGAGGTGATTCAAGCGTATCAATGATGGCATCGCACGATGTAAGGCATGCCTTAAGCGTGTCAGAATGATGAGATTTTAAAGGGTATTGCAAGATGTCAGCATGAAATCGAAGTTCAAATCGAGGGCTATTGAATTGAGTTTGGCAGCGGAATCTATCGCGGTATTTATTTGCATAGATAGGCTCTGCATAAGGGACGTGTAACTCGATAATTTCAAGCTTATTTTTGGTCATTGCCTCAAACAGTGAGACAATAGCGCTTAGAAAATACTCCGTACAAAATGGCAGTAATTCACCAATGTCTAACGTATTTTTGATGCAAATGGCGGCAGTTTCACCTTCAATCGTCACTTTTACAGCAAAAACAGGTCCATTCAATCTTAAGTATTTAAAGCCCGTTCTGACGGCCTCCTCAACCGATTGGCTGCATAAGATGGCGTAGCCCAGAACACCAAAGTGGCTAAACTTCGCGAATTCTCCCAGAGTTAAGCCTAGCCCGTCATTAGCCAGCATCTGATTCACTTTGCTAAACAATACTAATTTATCTGAGTAGGTAATTTGGCATTGCGGATTCTGCCAATCCAGTGTTTCCAACCCAGTACTTTTCAAAAGTTGAGCCGTGTTAATACCGCGTTCGTTCAGCACATTGAGCAACAAGGCAACATCCAGTGTGCCCAGTTGGTAGCGATGATCGGTTGGAAGGTATTCAGCAATAACGGTCATTGGGGTCGCGCTTTCTTGAGTTATCCGAAGCTTGGGTATTGGATACTCACAAATATCGGAGTATTCATACTGGCTCGTTTGGGTATAGACTAAGTCCATCAACCCATAATGTATAGTCGAACCTGTTGCGAAGAAAAATCACCATCCGAACTTATACTCGCTCCTCACAAGGGCACAGCCATACCTATTACCAAGTACTGATTCCGACACGTGGATTCATTGATTTAAAAATGGATGGTGAGCCACTGAGCCTGTCTTACGGTGATTGTTTGGTGATTCCACCAGATTGTTACCATGAATTTCAGGCGCGGGAAGATTTTCGGTTTTTGGTGGTTGATGCAGCCGACCTGCCTGAAGCCTTAGTTGGGCTAAACAATGCGGTTATCCCATTGAATGAGGCAGCAAATAACTACGTTCAGTTTATTGAAAAGCAGCTGGATGCCGATTTTAGCAGTGAGGTTGAAAATCAAATTCTTGCGTTGCTGTTTGAGTTGTTAGCGATGCAGGATCTGAACAGTAAAATCGATCTTCGAATCAAAAAAGCGGTGCAATTCATTAATCAAGATATCGCTAAGAATCACACCATAAAAGAACTGGCAAACATTGCTTGTTTAAGCCAAACGCAGTTCAAGCATTTGTTCCTCAAGCACATCAAACTCACGCCACTGAAATACTTAGCCAAAGTCCGTATGGAACGCGCCCGAATTTTGCTCAACAACACCGACTTGCCGATTAACCAAGTGTCTGAAAAGGTCGGCTTTGCTTGCCCATCCTCCTTTACTCGAAGTTTTTCTGCGTACTATTCCCTTTCACCTAAACGCTATCGATCTCAAATAACGGAATAATGGGTGTTTGGCTCACGCCCTAGATTCGCTCACTTCTACTTGTCGTGCGTTTCGTTTGCGATAAAGCACAATGGATATCGCTACGATACCCATTCCGCAGAGAGAAAATAAACTGAGTGTTTCCCCAAACAAAATATAGTTAAACAGATACGCGAGCAAAGGAACGGCGTAGAACAAGACACTCACGCTGTCGGCGTTTTCACTTTTGATCATATAGAGCAGTAAAAACAGTGCCCCAACGGAAACAACAATACTCATCCAAAGTAGGGATACGATGAATCCAGTACTCCAGGTTATCTGCCAGCCTGTGGAGAGCGCGATTACGATGAAGATAGGCATTGAGAACATGCTTTGGTAAAGCATAGCTTGTGCTGGATTGGTATGAATGTGGGCTTGTTTGATGGTGCCGTATGTCATTGAGATTAGGGTTAGTACCGCAAATACAATACCGATGCCAGAGACGGATTCAATGCTTTTCGCACCCAAAATCGCAATACACAACCCAATGAACCCCAATACTAATAAGCTGGTTTTAATGGTATCGAGTGGCTGCTTACCCATTAAAGGGGTAAGCATAGGCTGCAACCCAAGCACTAGGGTAACAAGAGCTGGCGACATGCCTGAACCAATAGCGAGAATGTAGAAGGTGACGTAAAACACCTGCAGCATTAAACCAACAATCGCAATGCTTTTGAATTCACTCAAACTTAGACGAGTAAACGCCAATTTGCCTCTGGTCGCCATAACGCTCAAGATGAGGAGTAGACAAGTAAAAGAGAGCATCGAGCGAGCGGCTAGGAAGCTCCATTCCGACGAATATTGCAGCCCCACCTTCACCATAACCGCACCGCTGCTCCACATCAGCAGAAATAGAATAGGCGCTATGGCACTGAGTGATATATGAGTACGCTTCATGGTTTAGTTCGCTTGGGTCTTTTAGTTGGCTTTCAATATATCGCCTTTTCAACACTCGAAATTTTCCCATAAGACGGTTTTTTGTTTCGTGAAGACGAAGCTTCCACAGAAAGAATGTGTTCGATCTTGGAGTGGAATGAGCGAAAAGTGTGAGTTAACTAGCTAACATGTCCGAAATTGACCTCCTATAGAAGAGCATTTCCCGCCAAACTGTTAACAGTATGTAAACTATGCTGGTTTGAAAATGATCGTAACGCGCCTTGCACCTGAAACACTTATTGCCGCGAATGGTAAGCCTCAATATGGGCAGTTTGATGGCATACCCAAACAACTCGCAATCGAAGAGTTTGATTACCGTAATACTATGGATGGAAAAGCGTCGGCGTTGAGGCGGTATTTCCACTATAAGCAGTTTCAGTTTGTCAGTGTGATTACCGATCGCTACGTTATCGGGGTAGCGATTGCAGATATCCGATATTTGGCGTCGGCTTTTTGCTATGTCTACGACATCGAGAAAAACGAACTGATAGAAAACAATTGGTTACGTCCATTGAATTGTGGCTACGCAACGGCACCATCGCCTTATACCAGCTTTGCTCACATAGCTTCAAAGCAGATTCAGTTCCATCTTTTTGAAGGTGGTTGGCAGGTGAAGCTGAACACCAAAAACATCAAAGCCGATTTAACCCTGTCTGCACCCAGTGGAAGCTTACCCTTGGCGATGTGTACGCCTACGGGTTACACCGGTTGGACATACACCCAAAAACACAACGCTCTATCTGTACAGGGAATACTGGAGATTGGCGGCGAGCCAGTCCCTTTAGATTTCGCTTTGGCGGGGTACGACTTTTCAGCAGGGTATATGAGGCGTGAAACCAGTTGGCGCTGGGCAAGTATCAATACTCGTTTGGGTGAAACCACTTTGGGTTTAAACCTCGCGGCAGGGGTTAATGAAACGGGAAGCAGCGAAAATGTGTTGTGGCTAAACGGCGAGAGGCATTTTCTTTCGAATGTGCATTTTGAGTTCGACCGCGATAGTTCTGATCAAGACAACATCGATCAACATTGGCGAGTTTTCTCTGAAGATGGCTGTGTGGATTTGGTTTTTAAACCATTAAACAAACGCAGCGAAAAGTTGAATCTTTGGTTACTAAAAAGCAATTTCAGGCAGTTTGTTGGGCAATTTTCTGGCTCTATTAAAGATAATCACGGGCAAGTGCATCATCTCGATGAGGTACTTGGATTAACAGAAGACCATTTCGCGCGCTGGTAGGTTCGATGTGCTAGTGCAGATAAGGACGAATTCATGGACATAGACTCCCTTATTCACCACCCAGAATGGTTGCTCATCGTTTTAGCGCCTTTGTTCATTGTCTGTATTTTGGCTGAATATTTCATCGGTCAGAAAAAAGGAAAGTTACCAGACAATGCGACTTATAAACTACCGGAAGTCGCCTGCAATTTTGCCCTTGCGGGGATGCACCAATTTGCCGACTTGCTGACCGGGTTAATGATAGCTCAGCTTTACTTGTGGCTGTTTGGTTGGCGTTTGCTGGATATTGAAATGGGGTTAGCAAGCTTTCTGGTATTAGCGGTATTGCAGGACTTTTGTTATTACTGGTTTCACCGAGCTAGCCACCGAATTAGATGGATGTGGGCGGCGCATGTGGCGCACCACAGTTCGGAACGGATGAATTTCAGCACGGCTTTTCGCCAAAGCTTTATGTACCCTTTAGCTGGAATGTGGATATTTTGGTTACCATTAGTGATCATCGGGTTTGATCCTAAATGGGTGGTGTTTGTGGTGCTGTTAAACTTAGGCTTACAGTTCTTTGTTCATACGCAATGGATACGTACGCTCGGTATCATTGAGTATGTATTTAATACGCCATCGCATCACCGTGTGCATCATGGTCGAAACCCGCAATATATTGATAAAAACTATGCGGGTGTATTGATCATCTGGGATAAGCTGTTCGGCACTTTTGAGCCTGAAGTTGAAACGGTGCGCTATGGTATTTCTAAACCCGTAAACAGCTTTAATCCGCTGGTGGTGACGTTTCATGAATGGCGAGACATGTTTAAAGAAGCCAGCCAAAAAGACCTGTCGGTACAGCAACGTTTCAAGGCGTTATTTTCTCCGCCGAGCGATACACCCATCGCGTCGGCAAAGAGAGCAGAGCCAAAGAAAGCAAAGCAAAAGAAACAACGTGCAGAGCATTAGCTCGCTTGCGCTCAGGTGAAAAAGCTATTCCCCCACACTTTAGGTTATTTCGGATCTTGCTTGGTTACGGTTGATTGTTGCCCTGTATCTTTCACTTGATACCCTTGCGCCAAGATCTGATTTCGAATGGCGTCCGCCTCTTCATATTTCCCCTGTTTTTTAAGTGCGGTGCGCTTTTTTGCCAGTTCTAGAATGTTATTGGGTATGGCGACTTCTTCCACTTTGTCTATTTCAATGCCAAAGATTTGGTCGAAATACATCAATGTGGCTTTTTTGTTTTGCGGTGCGATTTGGCTATCTAACACTTCCCAGATGAGAGCCAACGCTTTTGGCATATTGAGGTCACGGTTGATGTGTTCAAGAAATGCGTTTTTAAATGATTCATCGACCTGACCACCCTCAGGCAAAGCGGCGACTTTTGTTCTCAATCGATTGAGGGCTTTTTGCGCGCCTTTCAAACTGTCCCAAGTGAAACTTAAATGGCTACGATAGTGGCTAGTGAGTGCCAAATATCGATAAGCCAGCGGGTCAAATCCTTGTTCTAACAAGCTGTCTAACAGCAAAGATTTTCCTGATTTGGAAATCTTCTCATTGTCTATTTTTAGAAAGTAGCCGTGCAGCCAGAAGTTGGCTTGAACGTGGCCATTTTTCGCTTGGCATTGGGCTATCTCATTGGTGTGATGGACTGGAATATGATCTTCACCGCCAATATGAATATCGAAGACCTCACCCAAATATTTCTCCGCCATCGCAGAGCATTCAATGTGCCAACCCGGAAAGCCTCTTCCCCATGGGCTTTCCCATTCCATTTGTCTTTGTTTGTTTCCGCTGAACTTCCAAAGCGCAAAATCGGTAGGTCGCTTCTTTTCTCCCATATCCACTCGGATACCGGCTTCTAAACCTTGTTTATCAAGCTTTGCCAGTTTGCCGTAATCAGGCAACTTGTTTGTATCGAAATAGACACCATCACTAGTTTGATAGGTGAACCCTTTTTCTTCCAGAGATTGAATGAAGGCTATTTGTTCTTGGATGTGCTCGGTTGCTCGGCAAGTCGTGGAAGGAGTAAGAATGTTCAAACGTTCAAAATCTTGAAAGAAGGCGTTTTCAAAATGGGTCGCTATCTCCCAAGCAGATTTTTGTTGCTTGCGAGCGCCTTTCTCCATTTTATCTTCACCTGTGTCACCATCGGATACCAAGTGACCAACGTCGGTAATATTCATGACGTGGTGGACATCGTATCCATTGATTTGAAGCACACGGCGCAGCACATCCACAAATAAATACGTGCGTAAGTTACCTACGTGAGCGTAGTCGTAAACCGTTGGACCACAGGCGTACAGCCCAACTTTTTTTTGCTCGATGCTGGTAAAAGGCATGAGC
The DNA here is from genome assembly GCF_019977755.1 of Vibrio penaeicida. NCBI lineage: Bacteria > Pseudomonadati > Pseudomonadota > Gammaproteobacteria > Vibrionales > Vibrionaceae > Vibrio > Vibrio penaeicida. The sequence goes on from NZ_AP025145.1 coordinate 349,614, forward strand.
TCCCTGTTCATAGTGTTAAACAATTCCAGTGTTGGCTGAGCCATAATTCAATCCTTGTGTCGGGTTTTATTAGTACAGACCCTAATAAATAAACAAATGCAAAAAGGCCGTAGATGGAATCATCTACGGCCTTGGAATTCGTATGAGTCTTACTTTGTGGTAACTAGTTTTGGTGATAACCAGTTTTTAGTGGTGACTCGATGGCAAATACGCGAAAGCAGCCGTAGATGAAAGATCTACAGCAACAACAAGATTGGTGAGCAATCGCGAATATCGAAGTCATGCTTTTAAACTAATCGAGATAATAGGGAATTGCAATGGTTAGGGGCGAGATGTTCGGATTGCTTAGGTATTTGGTATTTAGGTATTGACCTCTACTTAAGTTGAGGTTTTAAGGTATATACCCAAGTAACCTCAAGATACTTGGTTCAGCGAGATTTAACTGGCTTTAAGACAAGGCACCGATTTGATGATTTAGTGGTTCTAAATCAAAAATCGGTAACGCAGTATGAAAGCCAGTTAAACTCGCCCTTGGGAGCCCATATTCTGGCTCATTTCATCGTCAAAGAACTTGGAAAGGACTCGTCATTCCACTGCGTCCTTTTCCTTGAACTGAGCCAGAATATACGGCTCTGAATCCTGTATCTTGAGGTCACTTGGGTATAGTTTTTCGAAATCAACAATAGAGTTTACATGCTGACAGAAACACAAAAAAATCAATATTTAAGAAGGCTAGGTATCGATCCTATGTCGATGCAGGCTGGCGCGCATTCAGACAAAAAATCATGGCTTAACGTGCTCCACCATGCACATCTACACAACGTCCCGTTTGAAAATTTAGACGTTGTATACGGCAGAAAAATTGAGTTGTCTAAAGAGGCGGTTTTTCGCAAGTTAATCGAAAACGAATGGGGTGGTTTTTGCTATGAACTGAATTACGGATTCTACCTTCTGCTTTCCTCTCTGGGGTTTTCAGTACAACTTCTTTCCGCGAGAGTTTACGGAGAGAAGGAGGATGGGGAGAAGGGATATGGGCAGGAGTTTGATCATTTAATGTTGCTGGTGGATCTTGAGGGGGAGCGAGTTATCGCCGATGTCGGTTTTGGCGACAGCTTTCTTTACCCTATGCCATTGAGTGGTGGTGTTCATGTTGAAGAAGGTGCCCAATTTCGAGTGAAAGAAGAGCAAGGCGATTTGTATCTGTTGAGTAGTGATGACAATAAAACATGGCAGCCCCAATACTGTTTTACTTTAACACCAAGAAAGTTTGCCGATTTTTCTGAAATGGCGAGCTATCACCAAACGTCTCCAAAATCATCGTTTACTCAAAAGTCCGTCTGTACTATTGCGACCCCAAATGGGCGAGTAACACTAAGTGACCGCAAATTGATCACCACAGAGAGTGGAGTAAAGTCTGAATACCCTGTTCTCTACACGCTAGAGCATGCCAAATTATTGAAGAAGCATTTTAATGTGGTGTTTCCTGAGAGTTTTTCTATCGAAGAATGAGTGGATAGAAATGACCCATTCTTAGCGTGAAAAAGCCGGAGTAGATGCTCCGGCTTTGATTGGAATCGCATTATAAAGTGTTATTTACAAGCACCTAGGTTTGCCCAAACTTCCCACGGACCTGAATTTTGTTCTGGGTTTGCACCTTGAGTCCACCAACCTGCTTGGTACTTCACGCCACCAAGCTGAACGGAATCGCCCGCTACGTAAATAGCCTTGTCATCCCAAACGGGTAAGCCAGCACACAAACCGCCACCTGTTGAGTCTTTTTTCACTGTAACGCTTTGGGTGTATGCATCCGATAATTTCGCATCGTCGGTGACAACGAGTTTCACCGTGTAGGTACCATCGGCTAAGTAAGTATGTGAAGGCTTAGCGGAGCTAGAGTGGCTCCCATTACCGAAGTCCCAGTTGTAGCTCAGTTGCGCACCTTCGTAATCAAACGACTTAGAGCCATCAAAAGTACAGGCTAGTTTGTTACAGCTGTATGTGAAATCGGCTACCGGAGGGCGATTCACATCAATAATGTCGATGTAGCTGTTAGGAACACCAGCAGGGAAGTGAGAAGACACTTTCGGCCAAATTTTGCTAATGTGCGCGCCTTTGTTGTAGCAGCCACCAAGGTGGTGTAACGCGATAACGTTGTTGCTTTTTGCGGCCAAAACAGGAGAACCAGAAGATCCGCCTTCAGTATCACACAGGTAGCCTGCATCCGTATTGGTGCCACGACCATTCACAACAGGGCGATCGACCTGACAAACGCCAGCGGTGTTGGAATCGGTTTCGATGCCAAGCTCTTTTTTACGTCCACCAGGGTGCTGTGGAATGAAAATACGCTCGGACAAGGAAGGGATACGAGGGTCTAACCCTAAGTGACCAAATTGCGTGATTTTAGCGAAATCTTTCACATTAAAGAGAGTGTAGTCGAGTGTGTAGTCAGTAGAAAGAAGCTGATTTGCTTGCACTTTTACGGTTTTAGCACTTGCGCCGCCACAGCTCGCTTGCTGGTAGTTAAACCACACTTCAGTTGAAGCTGCTTCGGCTGCAGATTCAACACAGTGGTTGTTGGTCATCATCAAGTTATCAGGACCAACACGCCATGCCGTACATAAGCTACGCCCGCCAATCAGCAATCGAGCCACTGGGCGCGACAGTGCGTATTCTGTTGGGTGAGAAGTTTCGTAGCACACAGCGGCTTTTTTCTGGTCTGTACCACAGATAGATTCGGTGCCATCTGGGTTTAAGTTAATAATGGAATCGATTTCGGCTTGTGTTTTGCCTTTTTGGTATTGGTCTATCACAACATTGAACGTACTGTTCGGATCTTTCGCTTCGCCGATGACCTTAACATGTACCGTGTCCCCTTGAATCGAAATAGCCGAGAAGCGGTTCACACCATCATCTCCGGCATTTGAATCGTAAGTTTTCGCGGTATTTAAGCCCGGTCCGTAATGCAGCACTTCACTTCTGTCTGGTGAAGAAAGCTCGATAGCCATGCCTTCCGGTACTTGAAACTGCGAGAAGTGCACTTTAATGAAGCTCGCATTTGGAGAGTAGAGCAAGCTAGCACTCTCTTCATTGACTTGTGTGGCAGATAAAGACAATTGTGCCACCACATCTTCCGAGATGGTTGGCAAAACATCTGGGATTTGATCGTTTGCCGCGAAGCTTGACGTCGCGGTTGCAATACCTACTGCCAAAGCACTAACGGCAATAAGTTGTGATTTTTTCTTCTTAATTCGTGTAATTGTATGGTTCATTTTTAATTCCATTTTATGCATCTGTAAATTTCAACCTCGCTGACGTTTCTATCCAAGCGCAAAATCCGTAAGTGATAAAATCGTCCTTTTTCTTCGAGGCACTAAAAATTTAGTTGGAATTTATAATTTCGCTTTAAATGAACGTAAAAAATTCAAGTAGTTTTAAGAAGTTATGAGAATAGTTTGGATTAAATGAAATTAATAAATCTCACATTTAATGATTTAGTGACAGTGTTCCAAAATGTGGATACTGAGGTTGTAGCTGCAAGACGAGAGCGATGGATGAAATGAAAGTGAGTACAATGAGTGTAGGTATAAAAAAGCCCGGCATTAATGCCGGGCAAATGGATTGAGATCCATGATTTTTATGGAGTCCACGTAACTGTCAAATCGACGTTTGAGTAAGACTGGTAGCCGTTTAAGGCGATGTACCACTTTCCAGCGGTTGGATTATTGATAACACAAGACTCTGTGTTGCCATTTATCCAAGGTGCGCAGTCGTTATTGAATGTCGATGGTTGGCTACCGAACTTAACGTATAAGTCGGCATCGCCAGTCCCGCCAGCAATGCTAATGGTGAGCTTGCTCATGCCTGCAGGAATATCAATATTGTAATGGTCCCAACTTCCTTGTGCGCCAGATAGGTTGCTTGCTTGAGCATTGCCACCTTGGCCAGGTGCTGGGTCCGGATCTGGTGTTCCACCGCCACCAGCTAATTGGAGGGCGCGGTCAACAGCGGCATTGGCATCCAGCATACCTGCGCCACATCCGCCATTGTTACAAGAGCCAGGGAAAGGACGTGCTGAATCTTTAATAATGGATTCAACTTGATCAGGCGTTGCTGCTGGGAAGGCTTGTTTAACTAAAGCCGCAACACCCGCAACATGAGGGGTCGCCATTGACGTACCATTCATGCTTGTTGAAGACGGACCTTGAGGTGTCGCTGTACCCGAATCGACCGTAGACAATATGCTCACGCCGGGTGCCATAATATCAACCTCAGAACCATAGTTACTGAAGTTAGCTTGGTTGCCGGATGTGTCGGATGCACCGACAGTAATAATGCCTTGGCAGTTTGCTGGGCGTACGTTTTGAGTGTTGGTTCTATCGTTACCTGCCGCCACAACGACAACTGCACCATTGTTTCTCGCAGCGTTTATCGCATTTTGGTAGGTGTAACCACAGCTGCCTCCACCACCAAGGCTTAAGTTAATCACTTGTGCTGGATTAGGGTTGTTAACGTTGCCTGCCCCCGCAGCCCAGATGATGCCATCTGAAATATCGGAAACGGAACCACCACAACGGCCGAGCACACGAGCTGACGTGAGCTTCGCATCAAACGCAACCCCAACACCGTATTGACCATTTCCTTCAACAGCACCCACTGTGCCAAGTACATGAGTACCGTGCCATGTTGAATTTCTCGCAGGGATAGGGTTACCGTATTGGTCGTTTCCACACTCCCCATAAGCGCTGCGGTCACCTGCATCGATACCGTTAGAATCTCGACCATCGCCGTCACGGGATGTCCAAGAATTACTGATGAAATCGTAGTGTGATACTAAGTTTGGCGTGAGATCTGGGTGATTGGTATAACCCGTATCGACCACACTTACCGTCACGCCCTGACCTGTGGCTTTGTTCCATGCCTGATCCGCACGGATACCGACATTAGGGTTACTGTAATGCCACTGGCTTGAATATTGAGGGTCGCTAGGCGTATAGAAGGGTTTTGCCCAGCCATCCAGCTCGACACTTTCTACATTCGGATCAGCGTTTAATTTACTGATTATCGCTTCCAACCCATAGGCGTTGGTGCGGCTGTCAATTTTCACAACGTGATGATCATCAAGCAGCATCGCACGTTTGTATCGAACTTCGTTGCCTAATTCATTCGTAATATTGTTGGACAAACTGCGAATCGAGTCTGATTGCTGTGCTTTAACAATCGACGCCATAAACCCACTTTGGGCTTGACCAGAAGACTTATATTTAACGATCAGCTGTACTTTATTAGGCGGAATATCCTTTAGTGCACGCGAAAGTGCGTGGTAGGAATTTTGTGGTTGAACCAGCGATGATGAAGCGTCTGCTGCCATTGCGCTCGATGCTGTTGCCCCTGCAAGTAATAAGGCGGAAACCACTGCCGTTAATTTGAAGTTAGAACGTTTCACTTCTTTTCTCCGTGACTATTTTGGGCGCGTACATCCAGAGACACCAATTTATTTTTGCTCCTGCTATACAGGTGGGGCTATGCCTACTGTCATTCGGCAATCCTCACACAAGCATTAAAGCGCTTAAGTGGCGTATCTGATTAACACGCTAAAGATTGAGCAACACATCCCTGATTCGCTAAATCTATATATGACGACGTATTCCGTTTGTCGCCTATCTACCCAAATTACACTCGATGAAACTAACATCTTGAGAGTTATTGGGCTTATTTGTACTCATAACAACGTTAGTCATGTCGCTCCCCTGAAGCTTTCTTCATGACCATTGAGTACATGTAATGCATGCCCAAAACATTAAGATATAAAAAGTCTTGTTTATAGGATTCCATCGAATATATGGAATCATGTATGGATAACCTCATGTACATTCATGAAACGAATTTTGTCGTGTCATTAAGAATTTGTTTGAGATGAAATTTCTTGCATAACAACATTAATTGGGGTTTGTGTTGTGAAATATGGTGAATACATCAGTTTGGTAGAGAAATTGACTATGTTTTGGGGAAAGTGTCAGGGCTAAGACAGGTAGGTTGGTTGAATGGTGAGATCTCATTTTGTACAAAATACGAGCATTGCGGGTAAAAAAAAGCACAGCCATTCAAGCTGTGCTTTAAACCGTCTTTTCAAAAGTTGCGCTGCTATCAGCGCTTCAGTAAGCGGTGCGTGTTACCGAAAGCAGGTATTTGCCCAATGAGTTAAACCTGCTGTTACCGAGCCGAAGAAGTTGCCGCTAACGATTGGTATGTTAGGTAACTGAGCCTCGATCGCAGCGCGCAAAATTGGAGAACGAGCACTACCACCGGTTAGGTAAATGGCATCTGGATTCTTTCCACCCAAGCTGACGGCTTCGGCGACCAAATCAATCATTTTTTCTTGGGGAGTCGAGACAGCCTCAGCCATCTGAGCTTGTGAAACATCGACTTCCAACATTTCAGAAATCAAATTTAACTGAGTTGTAAACAGCGATGCATCGGACAGTGCGATTTTGGCTTGCTCCGCCTGACGAATAATACTGTATCCGAGTGTTTCCATGTAAACCTGCAACAAGCGTTCGATCTTGTTTGGCTCTAGGACATCTTTTCTTAATTGCTTGAGGACTTTGTGATTCTCTCTGCCATAAAAGTCACGCTGCGCTTCAACATTATTGATGGCGACGGGGTTCCAAAACTGATTTAAAGGGATATCGATGCCCGCGTGGGTTTTCGAACCCTTACCAAATGCAGGCATAAGTTGTTTGAACGCAAGGTATATATCGAAATCATTCCCTCCAACTCGTTGACCACTGTGCGCTAGTAAACTGGCAGTGCGATCGGTTTGATGTGCCCAACTTGGTCCCATTTCTATCAACGAACAGTCGGTGGTACCACCGCCGATATCAACCACCAAAACGGTTTTGTTTTCGCTCAAGGTGTTTTCATAGTCGAGCCCTGCGGCTACGGGTTCGAATTGGAATTCGATGTTACGAAAGCCTGCACGCGTTGCTGCGTTACGTAAAATGGTTTCGGCTTGCTGGTTCGAATCTTCACCGCCACGACCATGGAAGTTGATTGGTCGACCGATCACCGCATCATTTATCACTTGATCGATATGGTGCTCGGCATTGTTTTTTATATTAACCATCATCGAACAAACCAAATCTTCAAAAAAACGGATCTGGATTTCGTGCAAACCACTGGCACCCAAGAAGGATTTTGGAGATTTTACGTAATAGACCTCTCTAGGGTCTTCGAGGTACAAATCCAACGCGGCTTGACCAAATAAAATGTCATCTGCCAGTACTTCGATGTCTTCTTCGCGGTTAAAAGCAATGGAGCGCCTGAGCACTTGTTCGCCAACGGAATCACTTGGCGAGATCCCGTGATGACGAAACAACGCCTCAGAAACGGCTTCCCGTGTAGGAGCACAAAGTGTAGAAGGAATAAAGTTGCTGTCATTCTCTAACGGGATTAATACGGGTGTGTCTTTCCCTGATGTCGCATCTTTCAACATGGATGCTACCGAGCAATTTGCGGTTCCATAATCAAAACCAATATACATGTCATCTCCCGTATTTGAGTGAAAAAGGTCGGCGATTCTACAGCAAATGAAAGACTGAATAAATATTTAAATATACCCAAGTATCTTGGGGTTACTTGGGTATAGACCAAACAACTCAATTGAAGAGGAAATTGTTACTGTGCAGCGTATTGTGATCTTTATGCAAAATAGGAGACTAAAATAAATTTCAGAGATTTTGAGATTTGTTTAAAAGTTTGACTGGAGATCAATGAAAGGGAACATTCCCATTGACGGAAAAAATGAAAATCAATAGGTTTCTCCGTGCCATCGAAATTTCGCAAAGCCAGTATTTATAAGGGATGCAGTCCGATATGAACTGGTTAAATAGTCGGAGTCGGTGTTTTTGTTTTTGGAATCATTTTTTAACCGTATTCCATTGTCTGTTGTTTGAATTTTTATTTTCTTAAGCATTTATTCACTTCAGATACGCATTTTGTATACGTCATTGCGAATTTACGCAGAACTTCTGACGTTCAAATAAAAATAATACCGGAGAACACAATGAAAACCCTGAATCTCTCTAAATTGTCGCTTGCAGTAGTATTTACTCTGTCTTCAGCGTCAGCTCTAGCCCAATCACCATCCTTTACCGAGGGGCTAGAAGGACGTGTTATGTCCTACTCGGAGTTTGTTGATAATAAATCAAACCAAAAAATGTTGATGACATTTGCCGATCAATCTCGAGCGGGTTCGATCGTATTTAACATTGACCACACTTGTGGTTATGTTTTGGGTACGCTAAACCTGAATGATCCTACTAGCACTTTTGGTGGCGGGATGAATATTAAGCTCAATAAATTTGACAGCACCCATCGATGCAGCACGGAAGAGTTTGATGATCTTCGAACTTTGGTAACGGCAGACAACATCAACAGCTTAAGGATATTCGACAGCAGTAGAACGAGCCTTTCTTCTAAAGTCACTGGCGCAACGTTGTCATTTAGTGACGTTACAAAAGAAGTAGAGGCACAACGCGCTCGACAAGCGGTGCTCGATACTTACTGGGTAAGAGGAAATGACTCTGCATCCGGCAGCCAATCCGATGAGAAGCCTTCTGTGGACCTTTACTTGGAGCGAGTTCAACAAGCACCAATAGACTATCCGTACTTTGTGGTTCACAATCACGCATTACGTATCTTTGAAAGCGCTCAAACAGACACAGGTATTGCAGCAGAAACTTATGTAGGCGGTATGTTCGGCGGTTTCAATATCACAAATGGTATGAGCAGCGAGTCGATAGTTGGAAATCAAGGAACGACATTTGGGTTTGACCACACGCATGCAAATGGCTTCGACCTAACTCAAGGGTCTATTAAATTTGGTCAGTTTCATTGGCTGGATCGGATACATTTGGATTGGCCTAGGGAGTTGAGTTCCAAAAATCGTTTTCAAGTTAATGGCGATTCGCTAACGCTGTCTTCCGATACTTCTGAGGAAATCATTAAGTATAATCGTTTGGTCAAATCCGCCAAAATTGAAGATCTTAAAAGTACAGAATGGGTTGGGAACATAGCAAGCGAGAACGTGACGGCGAAGTTTGCGAGCCACTCTTTAAAAGAGATGGTAGTGAGCGTGGAAGGAGCGGATTCTAGAGCTATGGTGAAACTGAACACAAATGACAGCGGTTCATTTAACAAAGCACAAGTTGTTGGTGCAACCCACCAACATGCTTTGGTAACAACGCTGAGCAACGCATTACCGGAAGTAAAGTCCGTTGTTTTGGATTACTCTGACGCGAATAGCCGCAAGCTTCACATCATTACAGAAAGTGAAATATTCTCGCTAACAGAGAAACGCGCGGCGATTGCTATCACTTTTAATTAAGATCGCTTTTTAGATTTATACTACCCCCCGATAGCCCGACCGAATCAACGGTTGGGCTTTTTTGTTTTTATTTATCCAAAGCTGAAGTTATTTCGTATGTGGATACCATTTGTAACATCAGTTGCATTCACGCTCTACAACCTCAAGATGCTAACTCCGATACCCACAGTTTTAAGCTACATAATCTGGCAATCGAATCATCGCAAGAATTGAAAATTCTTTTAGTCAGTTAACACCTAGAATGGCGACCAGGCTTAATAAAAAGGAATCAACATGTCCGCAAGGAACACCAGTAAAGAAGCATCGACTCAACAATTAGCGAATACGCCCATCTTCCCTCTGTTTATGCAAACTGCCATTCCCATTTGTATCGGAATGTTAGTGATTGGCTTGTACAATTTGGTGGATGGTATTTTCATTGCACGATGGGTAGGGGCGGATGCGATTGGCGCGGTTTCGATGGTGTTTCCAATGCAAATGCTGATCGCCTCAGTGGGTGCGATGATTTCCTCGGGCACGGCAGCGATACTTACGCGGCTTATCGGAGAAGGGAAACTATCGGATGCAGGAAACGTGGCTGGGAACGCCGTTTTTCTTACTGCTACTCTTAGTGTGATATTTTTTGTTATCGGGTGGCAGCACCTAGACGCTGTGCTTGAATTCCTCGCCGTTTCACCCGCTTTTTATGATCAAGCATTCCAGTACGCGCAACCCATCGTTCTTACGGCTATCGTAGCGATGATGCTCCCTGTTTTTGGCGACGTATTCCGTGCTGAAGGCAAAGCGCAGATCATGATGCTATTGATGCTGACCTCTTCCGTTTTGAATATTGTGTTGGACTACCTGTTTATCGTTGTCATGAAGTGGGGTGTATCTGGTGCGGCTTGGGCAACGGTACTCTCACAAGTGGTTTCCATGAGTATAGGGATCTACATGTATTTAAAAGGAAAAACCTTGGTTCGCTTTTCCTTTCAATTCAATGTTCGGCTTTGGGGTTCTATTGCCGCTTTAGGTGTACCTGTGTTGGTTGCTCAAATGGGCATGGCGATTCAAACGGGCTTGGTGAATTTTCAATTTACAGAAATAGCATCTAAAGATTGGATCAGCGCTTACGGCATTTTGGGAAGGCTGTCGATTTTCATTATCCTGCCTATGATAGCGATGCTGATTGCGTTTCAAACCATATGTGGTTTTAACCTTGGTGCGAAGGCGATGGGCCGAGTTCAACAAAGTATTAAAGTTGCGCTGACGGCAATGGTTGCGTATTCCAGTTTTGTCACACTCTTGCTGATTACTGTACCCGAATGGTTGATGGGCGTATTTACAACGGAACAGGAATTGATTTCTTACGGGAAAATTATCATATTTGCCACCATTTGGGGCTTACCATTGGCTGGAATCAACATGCTGGCGACAGGGTTCTACCAAGCAAAAGGCAACGCCAAACTGGCAACGATGTACAGCTTGTTGCGTGTTGTGTTTATTATGAGCCCATTGCTCTTTATTTTGCCGTACTTTTTTGATTTGGAAGGGGTATTCTTGGCGATTGTCGCAAGTGATATTTTGGCAGCAGGTATTACGTTATTGCTGTGTTTTAAAGAGTACAAAAAACTTTCTGAACCGGAGTTGAGTTACGTTGACGTTTAGTGTGAACTCCCTGTCAGCCAGCAGTTGGCAGGTTTATAGTGAAAGGCTAGAGCCCGTTCTAGCCTATATTCATCAGCATTTGGATCGACCACTGACGCTTGAGAAGGCGGCAGAGCTGAGCCACTTTTCCAAATATCATTTTCAGCGAATCTTTAGCGCTATTATTGGTGAAAGCTTATCGCAATACAGTAATCGGTTAAGGCTTGAGAAAGCCGCAAACGCGCTGCTTTTTCACGAATCATTGTCGATAACAGATATCGCCATGCAATTTGGCTTTTCCAGCAGTGCGAATTTTTCTCGCTCATTTAAAGATCATTTTGGTATCACGCCCTATGGGGTAAAAAGTGGTAAGCCCAACTCGTTGAATGGTGTAAAAACCCCGCTTAAGCAGCCAATCGATACGGCTATTTTGCAACACATTCATACATTGCGAGCCGAAGCCAAAGTTTGCCCACCTAGTGAGGCTATTACCCCCGACAGGATCTTTGAATCACCAGACATCGAGCTCTGTTCATTGAGGTCGGAAGATGGGTATTTATTGCCAAGTATATTCCAGTGCTGGAATACGTTGATTGATTGGGGGCTAGAGAACGACATAGGTGCCATGGATCAGGTTCGGCTTGCAATGTGCCACGACAACCTGCTTTTTACCCCCAGAGAAAAGTGCCGATATGATGCGGCACTTATGATCACGCCAGAACAGCGAAGTAAAATCCACGAACCATTCGAACTGGGCAAGTTAAATGCGGGTCGGTATGCGGCTTTCAGGTATCAGGGCAAACCAGACAATGCTGCGAAATTTCAGATTAGCTTGTACGCGAAATGGTTGCCGTATAGCGGATACGAGCCTGATATCGCCCCCCTCATTGAGCGCTATGATAGACCGATTTCTTCATTGGATAAGGACGGCAAGCCAGAGTGGATTGACTTAGAAGTCTGGATCAAAATAAAACCGCTCAGAACGTTGAACGAACTGAGCGGTGGTTGTTATAGCGACTAGATGTTAAGGCGACTTGCTAACGTCGCTTGTTAGGGTGATTGACTAAAATACGCGTCGACGGAGCGTTCGGCCTCGGCTATGGGTGTTGCGCTTTTACTTGCGGGTGGGGCAAATTCTGTTGTCGCTAAATCGTAGGTGTAAAGATCAATGGATTGATCCCGTTCATCCTGACTTCGAATTTGTCCCTCTTCAGACGGGTAAAGCACCGTACCGAGTACATCCCCTAAGTGGCTTAGCAGTACATCAAACGTGCCTTGTTGTGGTGTGGCACTGCGCCTACGTTGCGATGGCGGGTAACCATCCGTCAGTCGCAACCCCAAAGTATTGGCGTTTAACGGCTTAAGGTTTGGGTGTTGTGGCGATACCGAAGGCGATAGAAAATCAAACGCATGAAGGGGGAAGTTGTTTAACACCCCACCGTCCATCCACATTCCATGATAGTCATCTGCTCTTTGGTTGTATTGCCCTGTAGGCACATTCGCTTCCACCTGAACCGGTTTAAACAACACCGGTAAATTCATCGAAATTCCCACGGCTTCTGCGACGGGGAAATCCGGCGTATGCCGTTTAGAAAATACCGACGGTCGGTGCTTGGTAATGTTAGAACCGGTGATCACTAAATCGACGCCCGTGAGGTCAAAGAACTCACGAAAGTTAAGTTCCGACCCGTTTACGGCGTAGATAAGCGGCGCTTGCCCTTGCGGAGTTCTCCGGTTAACCAACCTTTGCCACAGGGTGCCATAGAGCGCACTTTGCAAGAAGTTTCGGGCTGCCACTCCCGGAAACATGCCTCGGTCGAACAATATGTTAAACAAGTAGTGTTCGGGGTGAGCAATTAGCCTACGCACAATGGGATCGGATGTGGAGCCAAATGCCCCGTTCCTCGCCAGATTACCGACCGCGCTCGCCAACATCGACAAGCCACGAATGCTTTGGCTTTGTTGGCGAATATGATCGATAGGTCGAACTCCATTTGGCGCGCTGGTGTGCAAATCGGGGCGATTGTTCCGATCCACCGAGCGAGACAGCCCAATGCTTGGTCCATCAAAAAAGCCAGTAAAGGTACTGGAATTATTAAGCACCTGTTGCAGCTGGGTGGAGTTATACCCCATCGCTAAAAACATGGCGGTGATGGCGCCGGCCGAAGCACCACTGATCCCCCGAATCTGGTTTTGTCCGGGCGTATCAATGTTGATAGGTAGAACACCGTGCCGCTCCAAGGCGCGAATGGCACCGAGGTAAGTCACCCCTTTGCCTCCGCCACCTTCTAGCGCGAGATAGTGTACATCCGCTGGATTAGAGATTCGTGCCATGGCTTAATCTCCATCCAAATCTTCAACCCACTCTCCATCTTCATTCTGTTTCCATTTCGGCAACTTGTCGTCGGCTCTTAAATGCACCAGTGAGGTTGGGATTCGGACATCCCAAGGGTCACCTTGTGGCACTTCTTCTCCGGGTCTATCCAGATGTTCTGCAATTTCGTCTGCGATGGGGAGATAGAGTGGGTTTGAAATGGCGGGCAGCGGACCACCATCCCACAATTCACCGAAGGTAATGAAGTGGTCAACCGCACCTTCAAAACCCGGACGGATTGGCACAGAGACACGGCAATAACCCGCTTTAAGGAACTGATTGAAAAGTGGGTCGGTATCTTCATAAGCGATACGTTCATCCCATAGAGGTTTTCTTCCCCAGAAGTATGGGTAAGTCACCCATGTCACATGTTCCCATTCGAATGCTTGTTCAAAGAACCTTACGTACGGACCTTCTGCTTCGTTTTCAAATATATTGATTTGGGGGAAGCCTTCACCGCCCGTTTCGATGGAGTTAAACAAGTCGAAGTGTTGCTCGGTAAGAATACTCACGCAATGCTTTTTAAGTTCATCTTTCATGAGCTCTAAATTGAGCGTGGGATTCTTCCCTTCTATGGCGACACCGGCTTGCAGTTCGGCAGCTGAGAGCTTTTCTTCGTATTCAGATAGGCGAGCTTTATAGGCGTTGGTCAGTTTGGCGTGGGTGTCTAGCCGCCATTTCATCATGGCGCGGTCGGTTCGTTGGCACTTCACTTCGACAATGGCCGCTATGTCGGAGACCTTCCAGGTTTGCAAGCCAAATGGAATGCTCTCTCTTTCACCACTGAGGCTGGTGCTCCAAACCCAATCGCCGTTCTCGAATCGATGGGATCGATTACCAATCACGACATCGACAACAAAGTTATCTTCCCAGATATTCACGACATTACCCACAACGCCGTGAATTGCCTTATAGCCTTCGTCTATCTGAATGGTGCCAGAGTGGTTGTAGTGTGTGTCGTCATCGCCACCACCGGCTTTAAAGTCTAGTGATTTGGTGATGTAAATTTCAGGCGGCGCACTGACATCGGTCGCACCGTACTCTTGAACCCACGAATGGTAATTGTATTCTGTAATTTGATCAGGGCGCAGGTTAAATTCCATTGGTTTTTCGATGTGCAAGGCACTGGCGTGAGCATCGGATAGTGTTTCAATCAGGAAAGCTCCGGGCTCTGGCACCATAAAATCGTACATGGTGCGAATGCCATAATTGTACATTTGCGCTTGATAAACCTTGTTCACCCATTGGTACACGCCAGCGATATGGCCATCGCCATCGACATTATCAATGCCGTGTGCCGATGTTTCGGTGACTTCATTGGTGACTCTTAATGAAGACCGTTCTAATACACGCTCAGTTATCTTATTGGCGCTTCGTTGTGTCACATCTTGCGAGAAACTGGCCGCGGTTTTAGTGGCTTCCTGCTTACTTCGAGATATCGAGCCTTCTGCACTGGCAGAAAATTCCACCACTGGGCCATATTTCCCCGACACGCTCAAACCGGCTTTAAGCGACGAGTCTTGCTTAATGGTTTCGCTGGTTTCTCGGCTCATTTCAAAACGGCTGGTGGATTCTAACTCCCGCTCTTCACTGGTTGTGATTTCGGTTTCTTGGAATAGGAGTTCTTCGGTTTCCCGACGCCTTATGTGTTCCCTTTCTTTGGTTTCGCCTTTGAGCACATTTTCAATGTGAGCAATATCGGTGCCTTCGTACGCTTTGAGTTGCTGCTTAATCACCAACAAATCGGCGATGCCTGCGGGGGCAATACTGCCGTGTGTTCTCGGTACGCGGGTGTCCACGAGCAGTGGCGCCATCCAGTTTCCTAAGTTCCCTAAAAAACCAATGGTAATGTTGTTCCAAGCCGTCGCGATGGGTGTTTTGGTCATAACCAACGCTTTACCCATTCGCTTAAACGATTTCTTCATGGGGCGGCCGAGCAAACCATCTAAGTCGCTTGCAAGCATGTCGATTTCTTCTTGAAGCTTTTGAACAATTTCGTCGATTGGATCTTTCGTTATGTCCAATTTGCGTGACGACAGAATTTTTCGGGTGCTGTCGGTGAGCTTGTTGCCAGCTTGCTGAGTGGCAAGAAACCCTACTTTTCCTAAATCGACGGGGGTAAAGGCTTGGGTTCCGCTTTTGAAGTGCCGGGCTTTTTCTAGTAGTGACGTAAGCGATTTGCTTTCGCTGCCAACATCAATAGAAAACTGACCTACTTTTGCTTCTTTTAAGTTGTCGTCGATGATCTTAGACCGACTCAGAATGCCTTTCGTGAAAGCCCTGACCAAGCTGTTTTCTCGCTCGAAGGCGGCCGTGGGGCGCAATTCTGCAGCAACCATAAAGCCTTTTTTATTGTCTTGCTGTATATGAACCAAAGAGTGACCTTCTAACCCAGAAAGTTCCTTAACGGCGTTGTTCAGCCGAGTGTGAAGGTTTAATTGACTCTCAGCCTGTTTTCTCTGACGTTCCAAGGCTTCTTGCCTGAGTTTTTCCCTCTGCTTTTGCGCCTCTACGGTAGAAAGTGACGATTTCAATTGAGCGTCGGTGGGCATTTTTAAGGATCGTCTTCGGTAGCGCCTTAGTGCTGTACCGGTTCCGGGAAATGCATTGTCATCATCTGTTTTCGCTATTAGTTCAAGATCGCGCAGCATCTGTGACAAGATTTCGATTGGCTTGTTGTGTTCCTGCGGAAGGTATTTGATGGCGAGAACACTGTCACGCAGTTGTTCTACTGCCTTCTTATACTCTCCCTGACCAACAATTTGATTGGGGTCAGAACCAAACGCTGTTTTGATGGCGTCGGACACCTGCTGGTTGTTGACGGCATCATTCGGTTCTAGCGAATCTAAAGAAGACGCGAGTGCTTGCCATGGTTTATAGATGTCGTGATTTTTGGGGGTATGGACAAAGCGCTGACCTTGTACATATTTGTTGGCTGCGGTTTTTAAAGCCTTGCGAGAGTCATTCTGCCCCTCTGCTTGCCCTAGTTCGGCTTGAAAATCCGTTGCTTGTGATAATTCAATGCTTGGGGCGTCTTCACTTTGTGATACTGCCGGACGTTTAAGCACCAATCGAAATAAAGTTTCCATTTGATTTCTCCATAAATCGAAATGCAAACTGCGTTTTACTTTCCATGACTGCTCTTTTAGCGATAAATGCCTTGCATCGCTAAAGCCGTTTTATTCGCGCAATCGGTTTTAATTTCTGCACGCGTAAAACAGAAAGATCCGGCAACTTGCAAATGGTCTTCATACATAAGGTGATGAAAGGAGCAGTGCAAGACGACTCATACAAGTTGCTCGGTTTTTATAATGAGGTACGTTGGTTATAAATTACTAATGTATTTATAACTAACGTGTGATGTTGATTCCGGGAAGGTAATGCAGATAAGGGGTTTTTAGTGTGGTGTCTGAATTATGATACAGCGGTTATTTGAGCGTAGCCTTCGGGCTGCTCGACTCTTCGAACAGCCATTCAAATATTACTTGGTTAGTGAACTATTTATTGTGAATAGTCTGCAATACCAAAGCGCTGGATTTCTTCTTTTGTCATAAAATGTATGTCACTGGCTGGTGCGGATTCCAGTGTGAACCAGTAAAACTCAGTATCAATGCCCATTACCTTGTAATAGTCCAGATAGGGCTTATGTTCTGCATGGTCTCTTGGCAGCTTAGAGCCTTCAACGTCTACGGCAGACCACGAATGCACACCAATTTTCGCGCCTGAGTCCATGGTTCGAGTAACACCAGAAATAAACAGGTCAGTTCCACCTGAAGCAACCATACTGTTTGCAGCCAGATGAGTTGAAATTCCTCTGTCGCGCAACTCGTACGACATGATTAGATTGGTTTCGTCATCAATAGAACCGTTAATGATACCTAGCTGGATTTTCTTTATGTTTGGGTGGTTATCCACTAAATCATCAAAAGCATCAAGAGAGCCGTCACAGATAACGCCGCTGGCATACGCGACATTTTCTACAACATCAAAAGTGAGTGGTTTATCGCCATCTAGGCTTTCGTCACAAACAGACGCGTATGAGTACTCGAACTTTTGAGAAGCGCAGGCAGAAAGCGTTGAAATAATACCCAGTGCAAGAATTAGTTTTTTCATTTATTCAACCTCGTATGAAACCCATTCGCCGTTCTCTTTCACTAACTTTTCTTTATGTGTAAGAATGCCGTCCACAAACGTAAAAGCGATCTCATGTCCGTCAAAGCTATACATTACGGAATCTACTTCTTCAGCGTTAACTGTGATAGAAGGATCACCATACAGGGCAATAATGTTCTCTTTACTGGTTTCACCGACAAGAGCTTTCGATGTATCGATTGATGCACTTGAACAACCAGAAATAATGGCTGATGCCAGTAATGCTAAAAGAACTTTTTTCATGTTCTGACTACCTATAACTTTATTAAAAACAGGGGTTAACACACGTGTAGGTGCAATAATGTTCGGTTTGTTGGCGAAAATACTACCAGTAGACAGAATCAATCTATGTAAGCCAATGTAAGTGAAATTACTGTACGACTTCTATGTACCCCATCAAACCTGTTTTCATGTGCTCGATAACGTGACAGTGATACATCCACCTACCTAGGTTATCGGCCACAAAGGCGGCGCGCGCTTTACCGTTTTTACCAAGCAATACGGTGTCGGTATGGAAGGGTTCATCCAGTTTTTTCCCGTCCAATTCCAACACCGTAAAGGTATGTCCGTGTAAATGAATAGGATGATGGTATTGGGTAACGTTTCTTAAATTGAATATGTAGGTTTTTCCAAATTCCAATGTCGCGAGTGGTGCTGGAATGGAGTCTTTGCTCATGCCTTCCCAAGCACGCTTGTTCATCAGCCAAAATTTGGTGTCGACTTTGCCATTTTTCTTAGTGGGTGAGATAGCGCCTTCCCATTCGAAGACAAAATCGATTTCCGTCGCATTGGCCAAGTCCAGCTCAGGTACGGGGTTGAGTGGCAGCTTAGGGAACGGTTTTCTTTCTGCAATATCAGAAGCAATGGATTCGAATTCACACAGTGGAAATGGGAATTTTCCTTTCAAGAATCGAACGTAAAATCGTTCGCCTTGTTTCGGTGCGTGCACTGCTAAATCGACTCGCATTCCGGGGCTAATTTTATGTGCTTTCAATTTATAAGGGGTTTTAATAGGGTTGCCATCGATCGCGATCACCCACGCGTCTGCACCTTCAACCACAATAGGATAGGTGAGCGTGTTATCTACGTTCGCAATGCGCAGGCGAGTAGTCGCGTTTTCTTTCAACTGATAAACCGGCTCATGTTTACCATTAACGGTGCCCCATTCTCCGGGAGTACCCATTCTGGCGCTGTAGCGTGGGATCATCAGCTTTTTCCATTGACCTTGTTTGTCTATGTGCCAATGCTTGAGGATCAGCGTGTGTTCTTCATCAAAGACAACGGGCTCTTCTTCTTCAACAATAATGGCACCAACTAATCCCTTACCAAGCTGAACCACACTGTTCACGTGGGGGTGATACCAAAATGTGCCGGCGTCTGGTGGCGTAAAGGTGTAGGTAAAAGTTTCACCAGGCATAATAGGCGGTTGGCTTAGGAAGGGAACGCCATCCATTTCGATGGGAATGCGTAGCCCATGCCAATGGATCGTCGTTGGTTCTTTCAGTTTGTTCGTGAAAATGATGGTAACGGGTTCGTTCTGGCGACAGCGAAGGGTAGGGGCAGGAATACGTCCATCGAAACCCAATACATCGGTTTGGAACCCATCCACCAATTCGGCCGTGGTTTCTTCCGCGGTGAGTTCGTAAACCCAACCTTTCTTTTTGCTGTGGCTTGCTTTGGTTACGGTACATGCAGGAAGCGCAAACAGAGAAGAGATTGCTAGCCCTGCTTGAAGCAATCTACGTCGACGGATATCCATAATTTCATTCCTGATAATAGCCTGATAATAGCCTGATATTAGAGCCTGATGGTTTTTCGAGATGATTTTTGCGTGAAACCATAACACATTTGGTTTAAATCCCCTGATGCCTTCGTTAAACTGGCAGCAGTTTAATTAGATTGGATTGGAAATGGCTAAATTAACGCTTCAAGAGCAGATGTTGAAAGCTGGCTTGGTAAACGAAAAGAAGCTGAAAAAAGCGAAAAAGAATTCGAAGAAATCGCGCGTGCAAGCACGTGAAGCAAAAGCGGCTGCAGAAGCAACAAAAGCAGCGCAGCAAGCGAAAGATAAAGAACTCAGTCAGCAGCAAAAAGAGCTTAAGTTATCAAAAGAGATCCGCGCTCAGGTTAAGCAGTTGATCGAAATGAATAAGCTTGATCTGAAAGATGGCGACATTAAATATAACTTTACAGACGGTAAGCTGATTAAATCTTTGTACGTTGAGTCACTTGTACGTGACCAATTGCTAAAAGGCATTCTAGCCGTGGCACGTTATGAAGATGGATATGCAGTGATTCCTGGCGTAGTAGCGACTAAGATCGCAATGCGTGATGAGGAGTCCATCATTGAGAATAAGTCGACGGAAGAAGAGATTCCGGCAGAAGACGATCCGTACGCCGATTTTGTTGTACCGGATGATTTGATGTGGTGATCGCCCACACTTTTTCAACATATCAATCGGTTAAAAGCAGCGGAAACGCTGCTTTTTTATTGCGCGCGATTGGCATCGGTCGAGCCTTTACAAAAGCGGCATAGACTTAATGTTTAGCCGCTGGCGTATATGACTCACCGCTTGAGTAGGTGGTTCGGCTACGACTTCGCTGTTGGTTTCATTTGGGATTTTAGGCTGCTGATTCTTCACAAGATAAAAGCCGTAAATCACGACAGTGGAGTAAATCGTAATCAGCAGAATAAGGATTTGTGTGGATTTCGCCATGTTCAGCCCCCTTGCAGAATCAGAGTGATCACCCAGAGACGTCCTTAGCGAAAAAGGTATCGGAAAATCAATTTGTTGCATAAACGATTATGAGGGGAAAAACCTAACATTCAGGCGATAATCCTCGGTACTAATGATGGGTTTAACCCAACGAAATGTAATTTAATGCATCAGTAAGCCCTGCTAAGTTGATGAGTATTCGATTTCGTCGACTTTTTCACAAGGTTTAGACGTCCTAAATCAGCAGAAAAAGCGCCATTAGTTAGGGGTTAATATGAGACATTCTTTGTTAGCTTTCGCGACAGCCCTCACCTTTTCTTCAGCTGCCATGGCCGAAGAATCCGAGATGATCGACCCAGCCGATCTCACACGTGTTTATACCCAAGCCGCAGTATTTGTTACATCGGACGCCGATGTACGTTTATCTTCCATGCTGACAGGATCTTGGACAGAAAATATCCAATTTGGTGGTTTTCTTGAAGCTAATTTTGGCGATAGCCAAAGTACAGCTGGGAAGGATTCGCTGGGTGCGGATTATTTGGGTTCCAGAGCTCAGTATTTCCAAGTATCTGGCATTGATAACGCCTTGATTCCAAGAATAGGATTTATGGCTGATATCATTCATCAAAAAAATGGGGGTTTAGATGATACCGCGCTGTATTCATTTGGGGCAATCGGATCGATTAACCCAGAGTACACTGGGGGAGTGATGTTGTTCCCCAATGTAAATTACACGTCTGGTAAGGTGTTTGGGGAGTCCGCTAAAGGATACATGCTAAACCTGTTTGCCACGATCCCATTTGGTGACACAGGCGCGTTTATTCAGGCTTGGCCAGAATACTTCACGGTTTCTGGAGATACGGTCGAGATGGAATCCACCGCGTTCAATTTAATGTTCAATGCACCGCTAAAATCAGACCGGACGCAGTGGCTAATGACCAAGCTTGAATACGCTGCCGCAAACATCGTTACGCCAACGGGGATCAGCATAGAAGGGGACTACGAACTGAAAGCGGAAGTTGGCGTTAAGTGGTTCTTTTAGTAGTCATACACAGCCTTAGATAAAGTGCTTCCTCGCGTATTGTGATATCACTTCCTTTATGTGAAGAAGCTCTTTTTCTTTTTCTAGAGCGATAGGGTAATAGAAAGCGACACCGGATTTTGGTGGCGAGATAGCTTGTTCAATTCGAACTTCCTTGAGTACATTTTTTTCTAAGTACGGATGAGCTTGTGCTTTGCTCAGAATTGACCAGCCATCACTTTTTAGCAGCTCGATTAGCACATCATTATTACTAACAAATCGAAGGTCTGGCGATACACCAAACATATCGGGCAACGCATCATAAAGGTTTTCAGTAATGTATTGTTTTTCGAGCTTCAATTCATCAAGGGAGGCGACTTTGGCTTTGGCAAGTGGGTGCTTAGGGTTACAACAGACGACGAAGCTTTCAGCCCCCAGATTTAAAAATCGATAGGGCACTTTAATATCACTGGTTAAGCGATATTGCATTAACGCCAGTTGGTGCGTCCCCATGGAGACTTTATTGAGGATTTCTTCTCTGTTCCGATGAAGCCAATTTAGCTTAATGTGCGGAAATTGCTGTGTGAATTTGGTTTCCACGTGGGCAATCATGGTCGTTGGAACCAGCGCGTCGTGATAAATATCAAAATGTGTAAATTGATTCTGGTAGCTATTTATCATATGTGATTCTAGCGCTTCGCTGCTGCGTAGTACCAATTTGGCTTGTTTATAGAATGCTTCGGCTTGTGCCGTCATCACCGCCTTTTTTCCCTCAATATTGAACAGCGTAACTGCATAGCCATCCTCCAGTGCTTTGATTTGCTCACGCACCGTTGTTCTGTCTTTCTTGAGTTTACGAGCAGCTTGGCTGTAACTGCCTTCTTCTGCTGCGGCGCAAAATGCAGCTAGGTGTTCATAGGAAAACATAATAACCCTAATATGTTGGATAACCCCCCTCATAATGCATTACTTCGAACGGGATTTCATTGGTATTTTATTCCCATAGTGTTCTGAATTGCTTAATACGGGACACAGTTCTCAATATGTGTTTTAAGGCATATAAAGTTTCTGATAAGCAGGTGTCCAAATGAACAAAACAATCAAATATTCTGCAATCGCCATCAGCTTAATGACCGTACTAGGTTGTACCTATAAAGAGCAAGATACAGCGAACGTAAACAATGACCTGGCAGCGAGTGGCGCGATAACCGTGTACGTGTCGAATGATCTGATCACGTTGGCTGACAATACCCCCAAAGGCAGCAATGCCGTTGCGGTACAAGATGGCAAGATACTCGATGTGGGGCTGAAGAAAAACTTGGTGAACAAATACCAAGCGCATCCAGGTTTTTCCATCAATGATGATTTTGCTGACAAAGTCATCACCCCAGGTTTTGTGGAACCTCATATCCATCTTTGGCTGAGTGGTTACAAACTCCCGAGGAACTGGAAGACAGCATGCGCCCCTACTGGGAAGATGATTATACGGTGGTGATTCATGCCAACGGAGACTTGGGCTTTGAAAGTGCTATCGAAGTGGTTGAGAAGCTCAATTCGGAACATCAACGTGAAGATCACCGCACAAGTTTTCATCATTTGGGTATCACTGACAAAAACGACATTCCTAGAGCGGTTGAGTCGGGGGCGAATTTCAGCGTAAACCCTTTCTATACGCATGTTTTGGCTGAGCTATATAGTGAGTTTGGTGTTGGTCAGGAAAGGGCGGAAGTGATGTCACGAGGGCGTTCATTTATTGATGCTGGAGGCGTGCTTTCTTTACATTCCGACGCTCCGATGGCACCTGCTCAGCCTTTGTATTTAGTTTGGGCTGCCGTAAATCGCATTGGTTTGTCTGGCTCTACAGTGATGGGACCACAGGAAAAAATCACAGTCGATGAAGCTATGCGGGCGATAACGATTGATGCCGCCTATACAGCAAGATTGGAGAATCAAATTGGAACAATTGAACCGGGAAAATACGCAGATTTCACCATATTGGATAGCAACCCGTACAAAGTGAACCCGAAAAATATTCATGAAATAGGAGTGGAAGCGACAGTATATCGAGGTGTACCAGCCATTATTGAAAACAGCAATTCTGGTCTGGCGCTTAGTGCAACCAATCAGCGTGTCATGAGAACCTTGGCTATGCTTCCTGGTCACAGTCATAGCGATGAGTTTTGTACCACCAGCTTAATGTTTCAACAAGCCCTGACCGAAGCAACCAAATAAGTGAAACCTAATGCCACGTCCGGCTTTTGAGCGGTGAATGGCATTGATTGGAGCACATTCAAGAAAAGGCAGTCAAATGACTGTCTTTGTTCTACTTTTAACGATGGTTGCAAAACGCACAGATGATTCTTTGGTACATTTGAGCCAATTAAGATAGATAATGTTTTTATCACTAGTGAAGCAATGATGACACACGGTATTGCCATTAGATGTGGTCAGCTTTGCACTTTTATGTGAGATCTCCTGCTAAAATATTGATAACAAGTTAGTAAATTAGTACTCACTAAAAAAGAACAACTATGATCAATGAAGAAAAGATAAGTCAGTGCATTGTTGATATCTATCGTCTTGCTTACGATTTGCCTATAGCTGATTTCAAACAAGCAGCAATGAATAGGTTTAGTGAGCTTATTAAAGTAGATGTGGGGTTTTGGATAACGCGTTCCGAAATAGAAACCCCGTTTTTCGATGAAGACTCTTTCACGTACAATCTACCTGAAGGCGTTATGCAGCATTACATTGAGATCTCTTCTGTGTCTAAAACGGCTCAGGAGATATCAGGCTACTTATTTGCAAACCTTAATAAAACTTATGACGTTCAAGAAATCATTCCAGAAGAAAGATTTAAGAATTCGGATATTTACCTTATTCATTGTAAAAAATATGATTTAGAACATGCCATGGTTACCATGACCTTAAACCCGAACAGTATGATTGTTAACGCATTCTCTTTTGTTCGAGGAGAGAGTAAGCAAAACTTTACTAAAGAAGAGCGCGAAATTAAGCAATTTATCGTGCCAAACTTAGTGGAAGCACTAAGAATTAATCTTATTAAGTCCATCAATGATGATTCAAAAAGCAAACATAGCGTTAGAGGGATAGTGGATAAACATGGGAAAATTATTGAATCTGAAGAGCGTTTTGAAGATTTGATGAAAGAATATGAAATGTTATCTGATAATACCGTTGACCTGAATTTACTTGAGTCCAAACGCTTTTCTGAAAAGAATAAAGTGAGGATGAGCAATAACGACGGGCTCGTCTACATTGAAATCATCAAAGCTCCTATTAAAGATCAACTAAGCAAGAGAAAGCTTGCTGTTTGCCAACTCCTTTGTAGGGGGCTTTCTAATAAAGAAATCGCCAGAGAGCTATTCATTTCTCAAGATGCCGTTAGTAATCATATGAAAGAGATAAATAAAGCACTCAATGTTACTTCCCGATATCAAGCTATCGCGGTGTTATCCGAACAAGATTTAATGTGAGAGTTCAATTGCATTTACTTAATGACAAGCTGAGCCAGTATATCGTCGGCATATATCATAGCAGCCAGAGCCTACAAACAAATGATTTCAGAGTTTGGTGTATGGATAACTTAAGCAAAATACTCTCAGAAAAGACGTTTGTGTGGAGCGTTTTACGAGAGGATAGTGCCTTATCAGACATCAAACTTCATCACTTTCATTTTCAAGCAGAAGGGTCGGGGGTATCTCATATACTTGCGTTGTCAGAATCAACAGAAATCCCTTTAGATGAGAATGAAAAGAAGTTAGTCACGTTTATATTGCCCCACCTTGCAGAAGGGTTCCGCCTTAACTTGTTATCTAATTTTTATGACAGCAATAAGCACCCCAATTCTTTTAGAGCGTTGTATAGCAAAGAAGGTCATATTTTGGAGCAAGATGATGGCTATCTGCCTTTGCTGGTGTCTCAAGGAGCGGCGTTAGATCAAATTAATGCTTCTCTTTTTGACATTCAAGACAATGTCTTCACGCAATTTGGACTGATTTTCAAAGTCAATAAAAATGAAAACTACCAAATCGTCGAGGCTTGTTACCTTGGTACGAGCTTTAGCGTTTTATCGAATAAAGAAAAGGTTGTTTGTTATTACATTGGGCAAGGATTGTCTAATGAAGTAATTGCAAGCGAAATGGGTACATCAAGAAAAACGACAGAGAACCACTTAGTCAAAATTTACGAAAAGCTCGGTATTTCATCTCGTGCGCTGTTGGTTTCTAAACTCAATGACGAGAAAAACAACTTCCAGCTTTCTGTTCAGTAACAATGTAGTGAGACGATTGTGATTCATGAGATAATAGTTGGCTCATGAAAAAACGGTATATCAGCGAAATTTAGATAAATAAGCCAGAGAATAAGTATCCTCTGGCTTGTAAGGTTTGATATCGGTTGGTCGGCGTAGTTAAGACTATTTTTTCACTCTTCTCAACCCAATTAAGAATGCAAACAGTAACCAGCCTAGTCCAAAAGAGGCACCGCTACTGCTTGCGCCACTGACAGTTCCGGTGCTATTGCTGATCGCCTTTGTCGTGGTTGAGAACACCGAGCTTTCGCCACCAATGGTTAGGGTTGATGTTTGCAATGATGAGACGTTACTAGCAGACGTATGTCTAACAACAACTTCATCATTCACACTGACAGTGCCATCGACGGAAGTGAAAGCTCCCCCATTTATGCTGTACTCACCATCAACAATCGATATGTCTGCTGGGGCGTTGATACCCGAAATCGTGATTGAAGCCGAAGCCACTAGAGTATTAAGATCAACGTCGGTCAATGCGCCTAATACAAACGCATCCGGTCTTGTGTCCGTGGTGGCTACGTTCGCTCTCGTCACGCTAGAAAATCGACCAACAATCCCACCAATCGTAAGCGTCGACGCGTTGGTATAGAGTTGACGTGGTCCCGATGTGTGGCGAACGACGACATTATCATTGAGATTTACCGTTCCCACTGCCGAGGTGAAATTCCCACCATTTACGCTGTATTCTCCATCTAGGATAGAAATTGGGGCAGGTGCATTAATGCCCGTTACGGTGATGGTGTTCGATGACACCTGAGTATTAAAGTTCACACCAGTTACACCAGTGAAACTAAATGCATCGGGTGTTGTGTCTGCGGTTGTAGTGGCGGCTTTTGTACCGCTGACAAAGGTACTCGAAACGCCACCTATAGTGAGCGTTGTTAACGTACTAGTATTGTGTGTTGAAGCCGAAGTATGTCTGACTCGAACTTCATCTCCCGCTTCGACGGTGCTTGGCGTTGTGATATATGGTCCACTATTAATGCTGTACTGCCCATTTGTTATCGATACAGGGCTCGGTGCATTAATTCCACCAACAGTAAATGGTGTAGAGGTAATGGTCGTGCTTAAATCAACGCCGCTTTGTCTCGCAAAACTAAATGGGCTTGGCGTGGTGTCTTTCGCTGCAGTGGTGCTGGACAAGCGAGTATTCACCCCACCTACATTTAACCCAACTTCCTTTGTGCCTGAATAGATGGCTGAAGCGTCGTAGCGGACGCTAATCACGTCATTGTTTTCAACGGTACCGCTTGAACCGAGGTATGCCCCCCCATTGATGCTGTACTGACCTCCAGCACCAACACTTATGGGTGAGGGTGCGTTGATTCCCGTAACAGTCACCACATTATTGAAAGTAATGGTTTCGTTTGGAAGGGGAGCATTACCTTGATAGTAGATGATGATAGGGAATGAATTTGGTGTAGTGTCGGCGGCCAATGTTGTGGATTCAAACGTCGCGGTAACCCCGCCAATATCAAGAGTAGAAAGCGTTGCCGTTGAAAAGCTGCTTGATGCTGTGTGCTGAACAGTCACGGTGTCGCCGTTATTCACCGTACTATTTACGCTGGTGTAAGCACCGCCATTTATGGAATATTCCCCGTTCGTAATAGATACGGGCGTGGCACCGTTAACTCCTGCTACCGTGATGGTTTCTGATGTTGCTATTGCGCTTAGCTGTGTCGGTGTTTGGGTTCCCTGAGGCTGAAGAACAAAGGCGTCTGGGGTGGTATCGACAAAATGGGTGGTAGAAGTGAACGTGGCAATGGAATCCCCAGTTGTCCACGACTTGTTGTTTCGGTGATAGCCGTTACCCGTTTTCATGATCAAGGACGTGGTGGTGTCTTGATCGGATACGCTGGACGATGTGTGAGTCAGCTCTAGGCTATCACCATCTGTTACGCCCAAAATACCGGTCATGGGGTTACCTCCTCCGTTACGAATCACCGCACCATTGGAGACAAATGCGTTAACGGTACCCGAAGGCGTGACGGAAACAGTTTGTGCATTGGATGTGACTTGAGTTGCGCCCGCAACATTGGTTTGACTGGTAAAGCTCAAGGAAGAGGCGGTTGCCGTTGCTGGTGGTATAGCAATACCTTGGTACATTATTAGCGAACCCTCAACCTTAGAACCTGTTACGTACGGAATTCCTGTGGTCCCCGCAACAATAATTTGACCATTTTCCATGATACCTAGGGCGCTGAATTTACCTTGTTGCGAATTGTTCGTGGAAGAGTCGATAATATTGCCGGAGTTAGAGAAACTTGTTGCGGCTGAATCTTTATCAAACTGCCACATTATCTGTTCATCAGAATTGTCGCCGATGGCAATTAAACCCGCTGATGGGCTGTATGCGACTTCGGTATAGCATTCATTGTTGGGGAGTACGTCTAGGACTCGTATACCGCCAACGCCAAATGTTGGAACAAATGCTCCAGTGCTGGTTTGGCGTTGAATGATGGCATGACCGTTTGCGTTACAACCTACACTGACAATATCTCCACCGGGTAATATCACGCTCGCGTTCAATATGTTGTTTGTCGTCGATACCCCCGAGCCAGCGGATGAAGATAGATTGTTATGTAAAGCCCATACGTTTTGAATAGATGTATTTGCAACAGTAGGACCGAAGTTTTCAGGTTGCCCAGAAACGTTATATTTGGCAATCAACATAGAAATCAGCGGATTGTAGCTAACATTTACACCAACATATCGACCTGTAAGATAAATGTTGTCGCTGGCATCCAATGAAATTTTTTCAAATTCAACAGAGTGGGTATTGGATGCACCGAATCGCACCACGTTAACAAAATCCGTAGTGAACGAAGTATCTGCAGCGCCAGCCTTAGTGAGCTTTTTCATCTTGGTATAGTATTTATCGGTGCCAAGAGAGGTTTGATAGTATTCGTGGTAGATAAAGATAATGTCGCCTGTAGAGGTTACCGCCATATCTTTTGGGTACAAGTTTTTAGACGCTTGAACAATATATTTCCCATTGGTGCCAAAGCTGGTGTCTAATGCACCACTTTCACTGAGGCGAAGTAATTCCACTTGCCAAAACCCACCCGTATTTCGGCTCATGGCAAGAACCAAAATTTTTCCATCAGGTTGAATAGCGGTAGAAATGGCGCGAGCGTCATCGCGTAGGGGAAGGATCAGCTTTCCGTCGCTATCAAAGCTTGTATCGAGAGCGCCTGTTTGGCTCTGCTTCACCAGCAATACGTCGTAGATGCCGTCTGCCCGAGAGGTATACCCCGCAGCAAGGAGGTTTCCATCAGGCGTGCTTTCAATGTCTTTGAAATAGGTTCGTGAATTGCTGCCCGTGTAATCGGCATAGTTGGCGCTTAGTCTTCCATTTACTCCGAATGTACCGACAGTATTGGAGGGTATGGCGTGGGCTATTGAGCTAGCAAGTAGCGTCCCCATTCCTAAAATGAGTTTGAATCTGTGAGTTGAATACATGTTTACCTCTTCCTTTTGTCCCCCGCCGTGAGCGAGTGTTTTAGTCGAGGCGATTTTTTCAGGAGAGGCTTGATCGGTATATAGGTAGAATTGGTCGTTTTTTCTTAGTAAAGAAATAAAGACTGCTAAATCAATAGATTAATTTCCGTGAGTAGCTCGAATCTGTTTCAGTATTGAGAATAAAGGTTAAAGGTAGGGATAAAGAAAAAGGCAGTTCCGGAGAACTGCCTTCCGCTAGTTTTGTGTTTTTGCGCTCACCGTCGTTTTGGTTTTTTGAACGTACTTTCCTTGAGACAGGTTTCGTAGCCAACGCTGGGCTGGGCGTTCGATACCGTGATAACTTAAGGTCGAAACAGCAACAGTTATCGCAAGGAACAAAGTGATGCCTATCAGTCCGGCTGTCCATGATGTCTGCTCATACCACCATGCCAGTTTTTCTGGTGCGATGTAATGAATAACTTCCGTTCCGGCAAGTAACAACACCGCATGCCATAAGTAAACAGAGTAAGAAATATCGCCAAGGAACTGGGTGAATCGGTTGTCCAATATTCGAATAAACAGTTGCTTGGGTTGCATCTGAACAGCGGAAATACCCACCAATAAAGTCATAAAGACGTAAGTTGACATAAGGGAAAGCTGGCTGGAACGAAAGTGCATAGAAAACACCACACCCGCAATCATTGCCCAAACCCAAAATCCGCCCTGACACCTTGCCATCCAGCTGTTATTGATGTTGCTACACATCCAAGCGCCTAACATAAACCCACTAGCACCTCGAATTAACGCTTCCGCAGACTTGGTGTGATCTAAACTATTTGATTGTGCCACCAAAGCGTAAACCATAAGTAAAGCGAGAACAGGAATCACATAACTTCTGCCAAATGGTTTAAGCAACGAAACCGCCATGGCTGGGAAGCACAAATACACTAACCACTCGATACTGAGTGACCACGACGATATGTTCCAACTAAGCCCACCAGACGTTTCCATACTTTGCAGCATAAGTAAGTTTGAAAGAATAGCATCGCCACGGTTATAAGGCCCTTCAAATGGTGCTTGTCCAGCGAGCCCCCAGCTTTCTGCCAACGGACCGGCATAAAAGAGAATCCCTTCACTGGCTTTAAAGCTTTCCCATGCGATGAGCGTTAATAAAGTAATAAGGAACAAAGGGTAAATACGGCTGAAACGGAGCCACATAAACTGACGCCAGTTGGAGAGCGTTACCCCATCTTTGAATGTATTCCGATAGACATGGATCATCACATAGCCGCTTAGAATGAAAAACAGATCGACCCAGATGTAGCCCCTTTCAAGGAAGTATGTGTAATCCGCAATGGGGGATTTCCACTGAGGAAATAAAACAAGCCGCGCATGGTAGAGCACCACAAACAAGGCAGCAAAGCCTCGTAATGGGGTAAGCAAGGGTAATGGAGGTAAGGATGACGTAGCCATAAACACACCGATTGTGTTTCTTATTAAGTAAAGTCAGTGTCTTACATCTAGGAAAAAGAATACCAGTGGAGATTAGTTAAGCTTTGTTAATGTTAGGTATTGCTTCGCATTTCTATAAAATTAACGAGAAATTGGCGGGTATGACTGTCCATCTGTTATTTGTGAAAGCAAAAGGCACCTTACTCGGCGTTGTTGATCAAATCAGCTTAAGGCTCAACGATGCCATGTATGACTAGCCGTTAGCTTCTAACGGGTATACCTAGTCCTATGACTTTGTTAATCGCTTTGACATTCACCATGATTTCGCCCACTTGAGCGTTTACTGATGCAGGTGTAATCTGGGGAGGTCAGCGGAACATCTAATAGCTCAAAGATAGAGTCGATAAAGCCTTGAAGAGCACGTAATGACAGAGAGAAGATCCCCTTAATCATCAAGGCAGTTTCAATCGCTGTATCAGAGTACTGAAAGCCTCTACCACGCTTACCATGATGAGTTTTACATCGCCATGCATCTACGGCTGAATCATCTATCCAAAACGTAACGGACCCCCGTTTGCACAGAGCCCTATTGTACTCCGCCCAGTTAGTTATCTTCTTTTTCGCTTTGCCCATATCACCACCGTTCTAATCATCACAAAGGATCAGATCGCTGGTCTTGGAAAAGGTTCAACTGATTTAGGCAACAACGCCCCCACAAATTGCTGCAAAAATTATCTCGAAGGGTCAACAGAATCTAGAATATGGACTTCTTCATCGCGTTAACTATCGCATCACCTAGCTGCTGAGTAGTTGCATCCCCTCCCATGTCTCGAGTCAAATACCGTGCTTCCTTAATCACATCTTCCATAGCACTCAGTATGTTATCGTGAGCGGATTTCAACCCTAAATGATCTAGCATCATGGCACCAGCCCAAATAGCCCCCAAAGGATTAGCTATAAATTTTCCAGAAATATCGGGAGCTGAACCGTGGACCGGTTCAAACATACTGGGAAAATCTTTCTCTGGATTAATATTTGCTGAAGGCGCAATTGCTACAGTTCCAGTACATGCAGGACCAAGATCCGATAAAATATCACCAAACAAATTAGAGCCAACAATGACATCAAAATATTCAGGCTTTAGTACAAGATTGGCGGTAAAAATATCAATATGAAATTGGTCAACCTGTACATGAGGAAAACGTGCTGCCATTTTTACTACTCGGTTATCCCAGTAAGGCATACTATGATAAATTCCATTGGATTTTGTCGCTGAACTAAGGTGCTTTTTAGGGCGACGATTGGCGAGTTGAAATGCGTATTTCAATATTCTATCTGTACCTTTTCGCGTAAAGACACTTTGTTGCATACAAAGCTCATGTTCCGTGCCTTCATATTGAAGCCCTCCAATTGCAGAATACTCACCTTCAACATTTTCACGAACAACATAAAAATCGATGTCACCCGCTTGTTTGTTTGCCAATGGAGATGGGATGCCTTCAAATATTCGTACTGGACGAATATTAGCATATTGGTTGAAAGCGCGACGAATAGGTAATAGTAAACCCCATAAGGAAACGTGGTCGGGCACTCCTGGGAAACCAACAGCACCAAGGTAAATAGCATCGAATTTTTTCAACTGATCCAATCCATCTTCTGGCATCATACGACCAGTTTGGTGATAAGTTTCACAGCTCCAATCAAAATATGTCCAATTAATCTTATATTCATTTAGTTTGCATGCCTGCTCAATTGCTTTAATACCTTCTGGAATTACTTCTTTGCCAATACCATCACCAGGAATAACGGCAATATCTAGTGTTTTCATTATTTGTCCTTATATGTGTTGTGGAGGGTGAGGGACTGAGGGAACACTTTATCAAACTCGATAGAAATTAAGACTCTCGAGAAAGTGAAGTAATAATTCACACTTTGGAAAATATGGTTACTCTGTTTTAGGAAGTGTGATGGCTTCAACTTCAATAAAACACAAAGTGTGCTTTTCTTAATTGAGATAAGTATTTTAGAGCGACAAAACTTGAATAATTTACCACCTTTAAATGACATAAGAGTATTTGTGATTGCAGCTAAGTTAGGTGGTTTTTCTGCAGCAGCGAGTCAGTTAAATGTGTCACCCGCATATGTTAGTAAGCGAATTGGGCTTTTAGAAAAGCAGCTCAAGGTAAAACTTTTCCTTCGCTCATCAAGGCAGGTGACGTTGACTCTCGAAGGAAAAGTCGCTCTAAAGTGGTCAATGCAGATATTAGATGCAGCTGAACGGATGTTTGTTGATATTAATTATGAGCATGAAGTACCGCGAGGAAGTTTACGTATTACGACCAGTACGGGGTTTGGCAGCCAGTGTATTGCTCCCATTATTTCTGAGTTAGTACGGAATTATCCAGAATTAAGTGTAGATCTTGAACTACTAGATAGACCAGTAGGTCTTCTAGAGGAAGGGTTTGATCTTGAGATAAAAATAGGAGGAGAGCTGCCACAAAACATGATCGCGAAAAAGTTAGCGGTAAACTCTCGTATCATATGTTCATCGAGTCGGTACATTTCAGAGCATGGTGAGCCGCGTACTGTTGCAGAATTAAAAGATCACACATGTATTAGTATTCGAGAGCGAGATCAACATTATCAGTCATGGCAGCTCGATGGTAAAAATGGCAAAGCTTCTATTGACTTTTATCGTAAGCTAAGTACCAACAATGGCTTGGTAGCAAAGCAGTGGTGTATAGATGGTCATGGTGTAATGCTTCGATCAATTTGGAACGTCAAAGACGAAATTACCAAAGGGAAATTGATTCGAATTTTACCCGACTTCGAGCAACAAGCAGATATTCATGCGATCTTCCCTGTTCGTCTAGAAACCTCCGCAAAGCTAAAAGTTTGTGTGAACTTGTTAAAATCTCGGCTTCCTATCTACTTGTAATGCTTAAGTTATATACCCAAGTAACCTCGCCCTTAGGAGCCCAACTTCTGTCCCACTCAACAGTAATAAGGAATCCGTGTGGTCGTTTAGCAACTGTTTCATTTATTTTTCTCACATCAGACTATCTGTACTGGATTGGTTGTTCTAAACACTAGATTGGCATTTAAGTGGTTATCTGACGTGAAAAAGGAACCAAGGCATGAAAAAAATCCTTCTACTTTCGTTCTCGGGGTTCGTGCTAATTGCCATCATTGCCTACGCTGTAACGCCGATTCCGACACTCTTTCGATATATAGCGAATGCAGAACGAAGCATGGCAGGTTTAGAGCTTAAGCAAATCCAAGTTGGTGAACTCGATATCGAATACCTTCGTGGGGGAAGCGGCCCTCCACTTGTGCTGCTTCATGGCTTTGGTGCAGATAAGGACAATTGGGTACGAATATCCGGCGATCTTGTGAGTGACTTTGATGTTATTGCGATTGATTTACCAGGCTTTGGGAACAGCACGCAGAACATTGCGTTGGATTATGATGTGCTCTCACAAGTTAAAAGGGTAAAGCGAATAACTGAGGCTTTGAATCTCACAGAGTTTAATCTAGCTGGCAGCTCAATGGGTGGATACATAGCAGGGAACTTTGCGGCTCAATACCCCAATACAGTGGAACACTTATGGCTTGTTAGCCCCTTTGGCGTAGAAGGCTCGGAGGTTAGCGAGATGTTTGCTGCAACCAAGAAAGGGCTTAACCCAATGGTCTTACCCAGAACAGAAGCCGAGTTTATGGATCTGCTCGATTTTCTGTTTGTTGAACCGCCATTTATCCCTTCTCCCATCGTGCGTCATTTAGCAGGCAAAGCGAAAGAAAGCGTCGAGATAAACACCAAAATCTTCGAGCAAATACATCGAATGAAAAATGGTGAGCCTCACCCTGACTTGCCTTTGGATAGTGTTTTAGAAAATTACAGTGGTTCGGTACTGATCACATGGGGCGAGAAAGACAGAGTGCTGCATGTTTCGGGTGCGTCGGTTTTAAAGCAAGTTATCCCGCATGCTCAACTGGATATCGCCCCTAACGTCGGCCATTTGCCTATGGTAGAAACCCCTTCAGAAACCGCACAATCGTTTCTATCATTTGCAGAAAAGCACTAAGTTTGAGTGTTTCACTGTGTAGCCAAATCACGGGAGGTCTGTTATTGGTCTCCGAGGCTACCCCTTACAGCATGCCTTCGGGTTTTGTTGTATTGGGGGGCAAGGAACGGTGCCATACGAGCAATAAACGCAACAATCCCCAGGTTTCGGCTTTAATAACTGATGGCAGTGCTCACATTCGTAAAACCACTGACAGGCATTTGTGGGCATCACGTCAATTTTTTTATTCTCACAGTGCGGGCAGGTCAGTTCGGACTCTAGGACAATATCAGTCATGATTCGTCACCTGCTTAGCGGTGGAAGGGTAGCCGGCGTCAGTGGTGGATTTCTCCAAACTTACGATGTCCGTTAATTCATCGTCAAAAGTGACATGTGCAAGCTTGTCTTCAAGATACGTTTCAACGTTCGTTACGCCTTCCACTCGGTTTAGTGCAGCCTTTATCGTGATTGGGCATACAGGGCAAGACATACTAGGAATATCCAACTCGACAATTTGCTCTTTTGCCATAGCAGAACTCACCGCTACGACACTGAGTAGCATTACGATCAATCTAGTCATTTTTCAGCTCCTTTAAACGAAGAACACTATCCAGTATGGACTTGCTATCAAGATTAACGCGACGACTGAAGCCATCCATAGAACCACTTTTTGACGCTTGCGAACCTTTGGAATCGAGCATGCAGCATCTTCCTGCCATTGGTCGATAGGGCGGTAGATGCGTCTAATGGCTAAAATGAAGAATGTAAGTACGGCAATGATGAAGATAGGTCGATAGGGTTCCAGCATAGTTAAACTACTGATCCATGAACCACTCACTCCTAGCAACAGTAATATCAAAGGACCGACACAGCATAAGCTGGCACCAACAGCGGCAATCATTCCACTTATTAATGGGATAGATGGCGTTTTATCCACAATAGACTCCTGTTGCGACTTTTGATTTATTAAATGTAGCAACCGTATCTAGGTACGGAGTCAAGCGGTTATTTTTTGAAAGATTCGACAATGGGGCAGGAGGTGCTTGGGGAATTTGAGCATTGATCAATAAGATGGTTCAAGTTGGACTCTAAGCGCTGAAGATCAACAATCTTTTTCCTAATGAGTACTGCTTTTTGTTTGGCTAGAGCTTGAACCTCTTGACAGTCTTTGTCTTCGAGTTTTAATAGGTTCGAGATCTCGTCTAGAGTAAAACCAAGTTCTTGTGCTCGTTTAATAAAACGCAATCGGTGTAAGGTTTCAGATGGATATTGACGAAACCCTTCGGTAGGTTTTGGGGGCTGGGTGATTAGCCCTTTCTTTTCATAAAAGCGGATGGTTTCAACATTCACACCAGCGGCATTCGCCACTTTCCCAATGGTCAACATTGTGAGTACCTCTTTGCATGTCGATATGGCATAACAAAGCCAGTTAATAAACCGAGCTTCGCTATAAACCGAGCCCTTCTATGAACATAGCGCTTTTAACACGTTTTTGCTTTTCGCGCACACTTCGGTGCCTTGGTGAGTCATGTACGCCGTGGTTATAGCCCCTTCCTTCATAATGCAGATTGCATCAAGGAGGTGGGAATTTTCATCGCTGAGTTTGCTTTCTATGAGTTGTTTTACTTCCCTTTTGTGGAAGGTGCAATATTGCAGAATATCGCTCTCAATGTTACTGAATTCCGCAGAGGTATTGATAAAAAAGCAGCCTCTAAACTTGCCTAAGTCTTTTGTATTTCCGTTAAACCATTGCGCTAAACCATCAAATAAATCATCAATCAACTCTTGGTCGGACTCAGCCTTTTGTAATACCACCTCTAACCACTGCATAAAGCGTGAATGTCTTTGCTCTAATGCAGCAAGAATCAATGCGTCTTTGCTTTCAAAATGGCTGTAAAGCGTTCTTTTGGCGACACCAGACACTTTTAATACTTCGTTGATACCAATCTCATGAATGCCTTGATGGTAGAAAAGATCGAGTGCGGTATCGATCAGCAGTTGACGTTTTTTACTCATAACTCGCCTACGTGGTTTCAAAGAGAAGACAAAAAGAGTTTGACAAAAGTAGACAGACTTGTCTATTTTATTTTGTAGACAAGTCTGTCTACTTTTTTGAGTGAGATGATATGAACAATTCTTTAATTTCTTGTATAGCAGGGGTGGGGGCAGCATTCGCAATTGGTGTTTTAACGCACATGGAAGCATCAATAACCGAAGTTGCGTTGGTAATGGCGCCTTTCGGGGCGACAACGGTCCTCGTTTTTGGCTTACCCAATAGCCCGCTAGCCCAACCTAAAAATGTTGTGCTGGGGCATTTGATTACCGCTTTAATCGGGGTGATTTTTACGCAATGGATTGGGGTAACGCCATTAACGTTGGCGATAGCGACGGGGCTAGGTGTTTCAATGATGTTACTAACGAAAACGACTCATCCACCTGCTGGGGCGAACCCAATACTTATTATGTTATCTGGGCAAAGCTGGTGGTTTTTGATCTTCCCTGTGCTGAGTGGGGCGTTGATCATTGTCGCTGTAGGTAAGCTGTTTCAATTACTGCAAGGTCGCTTACTCAACAGACCCTAGTGCTTGCCATAATATCGGTGAAGCTGGCTAATAGCAGCGACCCCCAACACAATGAGTAAACTAATCCATAACGTTGTTTGGGGAGAGCGCTCTGCCAACACTCCAGCGAGATAGCTACCAATCGAGACAGCCCCAATTTTCATTGCGGCAATCCACATAAAGACCTGAGAAGCACTTTGTGGAGGGGCATATTCCGTTCTTGCTGCCAAAGTTGCAGCAAAGAAAAAGGCATTGGCAATGCCACAAATCAGAAAAGCCCCAAGCCCTAATGAATAGAACGAGGCAGTCGCGATAAACAAGATCCCTACAGCAACACCGAGGGCAGAGGTTGTCATACTAGGATCGGCTTCCTTCTGATTTGGCCATCGGATTAAAAACAGGGAACCCAGCAAATTCCCGATCCCATAACCACTCACGAGAGTCGCGGCACTGGCTGGATCTTGCTGCCAGCCAGACACCAAAAAGATGGCGCAAATGGGTAACGCCGCCAAAGAAAAAGAAGTGGTCATGGTTAGGTAGAGGGTTCGGCTCAACGCACCGTTTTGAAGGATCTGTTTGGCGACAACGGTAACGGTAGGCACTGTTTGCCTGTCGTTGGTTTGTTTTTCATGTTTAGGAAGCCTCATCACCAAAAAGGCAGTGATCAACGGCAGTATTGCAATGGTCGCCACGGCTACCTGAGCATTGAAGTTTTTGGTAAGTAGAGCCACCAGCATGGGACCAGTGGTTGTGCCTATGGCATAACAAGCGACATCCCACCCTTGTGCTTTTCTTCTTAACTGCTGGTTGGCTTTAAACAGGTAGTTGAGTTGTCCGCTAATACCGCCCATCAAAAAGGGAGCGGAACCACCGCACACAACTAAAATCGCAGTCAATATGGGGTACGGAAGCGCAGGAAAAAGGAGAGCTGCTAACAGTAAAAATGCACTGTAACAGCAAGCGGCGAGAGCGACTAACTTGCGTGAATCGGCCACTGTATCCAAGAAGCGCCCCCAAATAGGACCCAGTAAATGCGGAGCCGTAAGGCACGCGGCAAGTATGCCTATTTGTTGACCGTTAATCCCATTTTCAGCAGCCAAAACCAAAATACCGACAGTCGAGGCACCTGTCGCTGTTCGCGCAAAACTGGCAAGAATGGCGAAAAGAGTAAGGAGAGCAGAAGTGTTATTAAGCTCAGGGTGTTTTTTGCTTATACCGTCCATACTTTTGCTCCTAATCTTCTTTTTTCTTTTCTTGAGTTTTATATCAGTTCTAACTCTGAAATAAGTTTGTGAAGGATTGCTTGCGACTCGGTGTTAAGCCCAGTGAGTGGTGAGGGCAAACACGGGGCTTCGGCATACCCTAATATTTCTGCGGCAGATGCCATTACTCGCATTCCGCCCAGATTTTCAGAGAATAGAACCCACAAAGGATCAAATTTCTGTGAAAGCTCTGTGGCTTGTTTGGAATTACACTGTTGAGCTCGATAGAAGATATGCTGGGCGGTACGAGGGAAAAGCCCCGCCAGCACGGAATACCAGATATCACAGCCCGATTGGATACCTGAAGGGGCAAAAACATCACCGCTCACACCAATAGTTACATCGGAAGGCAGAATAGCTTTGAGCTGCTGGATTCGTTGTTCTCCATTTTTTTCAAATGGCATACCCGGGAACTTGATCGATTTGATCATTTCCAACTTTGCGATTTCAGTGTGAAGTTCGTCAGTGAAAGTGAAGTGGGTTGCGGGTGGATTATCGTAAACGCAAATCGGTACAGACACTTGTTCTGCAACCTGTCGGTACAGTTCATACACTTCTTCTTGGGTTAATCGCTGATAAGAAAGGGGAGCAAGTAGAAGCCCTTTCACACCCAACTTTTCGGCTTGCTCGGCATTGGCGAGTACATCCCTTAGCCTCAATGAGCCAATGCCTGCAAGTACGGGTATATGACCAGCGTGTTCTACAGCTATTTGGATTGCCTGTTCTTTCTCCTTAGTATTCAAATAAGGGTATAAACCAGTCGAACCGAGCGCACAGATAGAATCAATTTGAGTGTCGGCCAAGCGATTAATAAGGTTAGCGTAGGCTGAGTGATCTATTTGGTCGTCAGTAAAAGGAGTGATAGGGAAGCCACTTAATCCAGTAAACATATCGCGTATTCCTTTAAGCGTTAGTGGTAGAGAGGAATTTAAATGTTTGAACTCATGCATAAAGGGATACACAGCATCCTGCAAAGGAAAGATCAGAGTGGTATCATTGTCCTAGTGCGAAACATTTATTGTCATAGTTCAATAAATATATTGTCATAGGACAAAGATGAAAATCAAGATAAAAGGACAAACTGGCCAAGAAATTTTTGAGTCGGTTCGATCGCTCATTGCTTCTGGAGAGCTTGAAGAGGGCTGTGCTTTGCCCCCAGTAAGGGAACTGGCTCAAGAAGTGGGCGTGAATAGAAATACGGTTGCTGGTGTTTATCAACGCTTGGTGAAAGCGGGCTTGGCGGAAACTAAAGGCCGGTTGGGAACTAGGGTAAAAGCTCGGCAAACAGCCGGTCAGCATGACGGGGTAACCGAAACTCAATTGGTGGATCTGGCGGATGGAAACTTAAAACGAGAGTGGCTTCCCGATCTAAACCAAGTTGCGCAACAAAGTAATTTTAAGCAGTTTGTTTATGGTGAATCCCCTATATTGCCGGAAATGGAAGAATTTGGCAGAGGGTGTTTTAAAGCGGATTGCCCTGAAGAAATGGGGTTCTCGATAACAGGTGGAGCCGTCGACTCATTAGAGCGTTTGTTGGCTACCCATTTACTTCCCGGTGACAAAATTGCCGTAGAAGACCCGTGTTATCTCGGATCCGCTAATGCTATTCAACTTGCGAGTATGGTTGCCGTCGGAGCCAACATGGACGGCGATGGTATGCTGCCGGATGAACTTGAAGCCCACCTAAAAAAAGGAGCGCGAGCGGTGCTCTTCACGCCTAGAGCGCAAAACCCGACGGGGTGTTGCTACAGTGAAAAACGCGCTCAAGAAATTCGTGATGTGCTTTCTCGTTATCCCAATGTGCTGGTGTTGGTGGATGACCACTACGCGCTACTTTCTACCTGCGAATACCAAAATCTGATCCCAGATAATGCACAGTATTGGGCTGTGTACCGCTCAGTTTCTAAAGGGTTAGGTCCAGATCTTCGGCTGGCATTTGTAGCCGCAGATTTGGTGACGACAAAGCGGCTACAAAGTCGTTTGATTCCGGGCATGACATGGGTAAGTCGCATTTTACAATCTATGGTTCTCACCGCATTACAATCTAAGTCGGTTCAAAAGCAACTTGTTGATACGAGCGAGAAGTGTCGTCAGAGCCGATTATGGTTGATCCAAGCATTGGCAAAACATGGATTATCCATTCGAGAGGATATTGAAGGAGTGAATGTTTGGGTGCCAGTGAAAGGTGATAGTCAGGCTTGTGCCTATGAACTGTCTAAACTGGGTTGGTTAGTCAGACCGGGAAGTTTGTATGATATTGATAGCCAATCGAAAGGATTACGAATTACAACGGTAAAATTGGATAAGCAACAAGCCCAGCAACTGGCGAAAGATATCGTCTCGGTTTGTCTATAATCTTTTCCTACGGCGAGAGTATTGCTGAAACGAAATACAAAAGGAGCTTAGTGGTAAGCTAAGCTCCTAATGATTTTGAGATGGCTGCTAATCTATGCTTCGACCATCCCATTAATTGAATATTGGGATAATATCGTTTTTCATTAGGTGCATTGCGTCATTTCGATTGGCGTAGTTTGTCGCGGTTTTAACCACAACCAAATCCAAATCTTTCACAATAGCGATCATTTGCCCGCCATAGCCTAAACCGTAAATGGTTTTATAGACTCGACCATCAACAAAGTGATCATCAAGCCACCAGTAATAGCCATATGTGCTGGCTCCGGGGCTGGTATATAAATAGCCACGGGTCGAATCTTCAATCCACTCTTTTGCTAGAATGGGTTCACCTTGCCAATTTCCGTCGTTATTCACCAGCATACCCAGTTTGAGCATATCTCTAGGGCGTAACATTCCACCACCAGCGGTATTACTTACGTCACCCATTTGCGCCGATATATAGGCATTTTTAAAACAGAGTTTGGATAGACCAGAATCGATTATTGCACCTGCGAATCGCTCTTTTTTATAGCTGTTGGCAATGATTTCCCCAGCTACAGTAACAATACCGCCATTGTAGTTGAATTGGGTACCGGGTTCGGATGTTAGTGGGCGATCTAAAGTGAATTTAACAGGAGTGTGGCTTCGCATTTCTTGATAGCGGATATTTTCAGGGCTGGAATAAGGCACTGTCCATTCATCCCAGTCTAAACCTGCACCCATCATGAGCAAGTGCTCTAAGGTAATTTTGCTCTTTTCACCTTGCAGATACTGAGAGTGGTTAGGTAGCAGCTCGCCGAGTGGCTGCCGAATACCAGAAAGTTTGTTCTCATAGATGGCGACCCCAGTCATGAGTGACGTAAGGCTTTTGGTGACAGACTGAATCGAGTGCGGATAGGATTGCTTCCAGCCATTCATGTATTCTTCAATAATTAACTGCCCACCTTTCATCACCAAAAAGCTACTTGCTTTCTGATAGAAGTTGTTATTGTTCTTGAATTTATTAAGCAGTTTATTGAGCTTTTCTTTATCGTATTTGACGTCTTCATTTTTGACCAACCAATCTTCGTGGCATTCAGATTGCGTTTCTATGCTGTTGAACCAGCTCGATTGGTAGATCTTGTCAACCAATTCGTCATCGCTGGCATCTTCCACTCTGGCAAAGGTATGGTCAGCTCCCCAATAAGTGATGGTCGCGTTGACGTAATTCCCATTTATGTCGGAACCAAATTTGCCTTGAGTTCCCGTCCCCGTTTCTAGAGAGCGAAAGTGCCCTTCTGAGTCAACGGTAATGGCTTCATGTCCCCATGCTGTCAATATATAGTCTTGTCCATCATGTTGATAAAACTTAACGTGCGGAAGCCCTCCAAAGTTGGATGAAAACAAGCCTAAGTGCTTATTTGAAGAGGCTATATCCTGTGAGGTGGTTCCCTGAGAGATAGCTCCCTTAGTGATGGTATCGTGGGTAATGTCATTCTGAGCGACAGAAGTGAAAGGTATGGCGACGGCAAGTGTTGCTGCAATGGTGTAACTCAAACGAGTCAAAGGCAAAGATAAACGCATAGTAACATCCCTATAAAACCCGCCCTGATTGAAGTGGCAACAGTGGATGCCGCCACTTCAAACAGTTTGGGTATGAAATTAAAGCCTTATTCAATTTATATTAAACGTATCCCCACATTTTATATAAGGTTTCTAAAATGCGGCCGAGGGATAAGAATTAAATAAAATGATGATGCAAACAGCCAT
Source organism: Vibrio penaeicida (assembly GCF_019977755.1). Lineage (NCBI taxonomy): Bacteria > Pseudomonadati > Pseudomonadota > Gammaproteobacteria > Vibrionales > Vibrionaceae > Vibrio > Vibrio penaeicida. The sequence continues at coordinate 392,145 of NZ_AP025145.1, forward strand.
ATGAGTCATTTAGTGAAGTAATTTGTCGAGCTCATTTTGTTTCGCCTATTTAATGTGCCAGAAGTAAGGTCAATGGAAGTTTGAGGTTTTGTTAAGGATTATTAATGCTGTCAGTCAGTATTACGGTAGGGAAATAAAAAAGGTTGGCTAATCTTGGTTAGCCAACCTTTTTAAGGAGTAGAGAGGGGTTATTTGCGAACGTCGATACGAACGTCACCCATCTCCAGAGCGTGGTTTTCACCAGCATCTTCGGCTAACGAGAAATCCAATTGGTTAGCTAGCGTTTCTTCTTGCAAGTAGTCTTGGTGTTTCTCGATCCATTGCTGAACGTCTGGTGAGGTATGAATAGAAATAGAGATGGTATCCGTTACTTCTAGCCCCATGGTCTTACGGGTTTTCTGAATCCGGCTGATCACTTCTCTCACCATGCCTTCTGCAATAAGTTCGTCGGTGAGATTAGGGTCGATTTCCATGGAAATGAATCGATTGGATACCGCGTTAAACCCTTCTTTTGCTTTACGGTAAATGACGATCTCTTCTTCGGTGAAGCTCTGACCATCAATGTCAATTTGCCCTTGCTGCTGCAAGCGATCAATGTCGTCTGCGGTTAACTGATCAATTAAGCTGGCGAAGTGCTTCATTTGCTTACCAAGTCGTTTACCCAACACAGGGAAGTTCGCCTTGGCGTACAAGTCGATAAACTGGTTCTCTTCAGTACTGAATTCGAGGGTTTTGATATTCAGTTCCGACTTGATGTAACCGGCCAATCGTTCCACATCGCGCAACTCTTCCGGATCACGGTGAAGGACCGTAGCGCGGCTAAGAGGTGTCTTGGTTTTGACCTTCATCTCGTTACGCTTCTGGCGACCCATAACGACGAGGTGTTTGAAGCGCTCGACACTGTTTTCCAGCTCCAGCTTTTTCGCTTCGGTGTTTGGCTGCGGGTAATCGCACAAATGCACGGAGAGTGGCTGTTCACTTTCTTGCGAGTAGCCTTTGAGTTCTTGGTATACATGCTCCGACAAGAAAGGCGCAAAAGGTGCCATCAGTGTTGAGAAGGTATTTAAGCAGTAGTAAAGCGTTGCGTAGGCGCTGTCTTTGTCTTGGTTCATTTCAGATTGCCAAAAACGTGCGCGGTTTAAACGGATGTACCAGTTGGTTAAGTCGTCCAAGAATTCAAACAAAGGTGGTACAACTTCGTACAATCGGTACGCCTGCATTTCAGTGTTTACTTTCTGCTTTAAGCTTTCTAATCGAGACACGATCCATTGGTCTAAGATGTTATCTGTGTCCAGTTTGCCCGACGCTTTCCAATCGTCGATATCAGCGTAAGTCTTAAAGAATTTGAAACCGTTGTACCAAGGAAGCAGCACTTGTCGCACCATTTCTTGAACGCCGCTGTCTGCGAATCTTTGTTCTTCCGCTTTTACCAAGCCTGAATTGATCAAGTACAAGCGCAAGGCATCGGCACCGTATTCTTCCATCAGAATGTCTGGAGCGGTGTAGTTCTTCAAACGCTTAGACATCTTTTTGCCATCTTCTGCCATCACAATGCCGTTAACGATCACGTTGCTAAACGCAGGCTTGTTAAATAAGGCTTCGCTGAGTACTTGTAAGGTGTAGAACCAACCACGAGTTTGGTCGACCCCTTCAGCAATGAAGGACGCTGGGAAGTTGGATTCAAACTTCTCTTTGTTTTCGAACGGGTAGTGAGCTTGCGCGTAAGGCATGGATCCAGACTCGAACCAACAGTCGAACACTTCAGGAATACGGCGGTAAACCCCTTCTTCGTTTGGCAAACTAAAGGTAAGGTCGTCCACGTGGTCACGGTGTAAATCAGACACTTCTTTACCCGTCAGTTTGGTCAGTTCCTCAATCGAACCAACACACAAGTGGTTACCGGTTTTTTCGTTGATCCAGATTGGAAGCGGCGTTCCCCAGTAACGGTTTCGGGAAATCGCCCAATCGATCGCGTTTTCCAACCATTTGCCCATTCTTCCTTGCTGGATATGTTCTGGAACCCATTTGATTTGTTGGTTGTTCTTGACCAGATTGTCGCGAATTTCTGTCACTCTTACATACCAGGAAGGCACGGTACGGTAGATGATTGGTGTATCGGAACGCGGGCAGAATGGGTAGCTGTGCATTAGCGTTTCTTGGCGATACAGCAATCCTTTGTCTTTAAGAGCGTGAAGGATAGGTTTGTCGGCATCTTTCACATAGGTGTTGGAAAAATCGTTCACTTCTTCAGTGAATCGACCACGAGTGTCTAGTGGGCAAACGCTGATTTCGACACCGTGTTCACGACATACACGTTGGTCGTCTTCACCAAAGGCGGGTGCCATATGAACAATGCCTGTACCGCTATCTAGGGAAACATACCCATCTGCAAGTACTTGGAATGCGCCTTTTTCACTGTGAGCGGAAAAGTATGGGAAAAGTGGCTGGTAGGTTTTGCCTGTTAGCTCGCTGCCTTTTGCTTTGGTCAGTACTTCGAATTCATTGTTTTTCAGAACCACTTCCATTCTGGCTTCGGCAAGCCATAGGGTTTTATCCGTGGTTTTGTCCTGTACTTTTACGTAGTCAATATCTGGGTTAACACAGAGCGCTAAGTTAGAAGGTAACGTCCATGGTGTGGTTGTCCATGCGGCGAGATAAGCATCTTCATCATCGAGTTTGAATAGAACGGTTGCGGCCGGATCTTGAACGTCTTTGTAGTTAGAAGAAGCTTCAAAGTTAGAAAGAACCGTTTCCAGTTCTGTGGAGTAAGCAACCACTTTCTCGCCTTGGTATACCAAGCCTTTGCCCCAAAGCTGCTTGAAGACCCACCAAACGGATTCCATGTACCATGGTTCCATGGTGCGATAGTCATTTTTGAAATCGACCCAACGACCCAAACGAGAAATGGTTTTTTCCCACTCTTGGGTATAACGCTGAACGATGCCACGGCATTCATCGTTGTATTTGGTGATGCCAAATTTTTCCACTGTCTCTTTAGCAGACATGCCCAACGCTTTATCGATTTCGTGCTCGATGGGTAATCCATGGCAATCCCAACCGAATCGGCGTTCCACGTGATGACCTAGCATGGTTTGGTAACGAGGAACGATGTCTTTGATGGTAGAGGCAACAAGATGACCATGATGAGGCAGGCCCGTTGCAAACGGAGGACCATCATAGAAGATAAACTCTGGCTTGCCTTTGGATTGTTCAAGTGACTTTTCGAAGACTTGGTTTTGCTGCCAAAAATTCAATACATCGTGTTCAGCTTGTACGAAAGAAAACTTCGTTGATGAAGTCGGTTGGGTCGATGACGCTTCTTCTTGGGATGACGAAGCGGTTTGGCTAGGTTGTGTCGACATACTTACCTCTAATGGGTTTTCCTAAGAGGTTAAGTAAGAAACCCACCTCTTAGGTGGGTTTTTTTAGATTCTTAGCTGCGTAAGCTATCCCACCATTCCGATTGAAATGATGATTATAATTCGTTGGATACCAGCTTGCGCGATCGTGTTCATAAATGCAGCATCGCAGAATGTGTTTTACCTGTCAATCAAGTTGGCTAGTACATTCTTCACGTTGACTAAAAACAGGCTAGCCAACGCGAAATTTAGACCATTACGCCCCAGTGCAAGTATCTGCACCTTGATCAAGCCAAGTGCCAAACTTTCCAGTGTCCGCCGGTTCTGTTTGGTTCCAGTATCTCGCTTTCCAGATTCTGCCGTTCCAGCTCACTAAATCGCCAGATTGGTAAGCTTTTCCGCTTTGCCAAGCTTCCGCGCAGCCATTCCCTGGGTTAGTTGGGTTGGAAGAGTCTGTAACCGTCGCTTTTATTGCAGCGGTGTGGATCTTTGTACCTGTTCTATCGATGGTGAAGTCCAGCTTCACTTCTGCGGTACCTGCTGCGATAGCGCCAAAGGTCGCTTGTATGGAGCACGCTCTGCCCGCAAGCAGTGGCGCGGTTGTGCATTTATCGATTGTCATGGCTGGTGTTTCAGCAACGCCTGAACCGGTTAAGTTTGCCGACGTAATATTGATGTCTGCCGTGCCAGTATTACGAATGGTAAAGAAGTGCTTTTTGCTTTGTCCAAGCTCAAACCCTTCAACCTGAATCGATTTCTTGTAAGTGAAGGCGACTTGGTCGTCTGGATGGGCGATGACCCCTTTGATCCAATCATGGTAATGCGTCACATCGCTGTACACACCGTATTTGCCCGGACGAGCACAACCGACTCCCCAGCTCACCACACCAAGTTGGCTGACTTGTCCGCCTTGGTTAACAACGATTGGACCACCGCTGTCACCAGAGCAAGAGTCTTTCCCGCCTTCAAGGTAGCCTGCACAAAATGCCGATTTTCCGATATACCCGTTTTGGTAGGCACCGCCTGCGGCGTTACAGGTTTCGGTTGATACCAGAGGTACGTCCACTTCCTGCAATACTTTTGGCGAAGGGCCTTTTTCTACCGTACGACCTAGCCCAGCAACGGTCAGTGGATCGCCCACTCGAACATATTGGCTCAAGTTGGTTTGCCCCAAATTCACGCCACTAAATCCAGTCGGTATGCTTTTCAGCTCAATTACCGCGATGTCGTTTAAGCCATACGCTGCTTCATATTCTGGATGCATAAATACGCGTTTTACCTCGAAGCGCGTGCCTTCTTTATTCTCAAACTTATATCCACCCAGCTTAACGTCAAAGAAAGCGGTATGTTTGTTGCGCAAGCAGTGGGCAGCCGTGAGTACAAAGCCCTCACCAAGGTAGCTACCACCGCAAAAAGAGCGCTCGCTGTAAGACGGAACGATCTGAGCGAAGAATTGCCAGTCGGCTGGGTTTGCGTCGTTGCCGTTCACAATTCTGGGGGTAATGTCTGAAGCGCTTGCCGTCATAGGCAGCATAAGGCTGGTAGCCACTGCCAGCATGTTGAGTTTCATCTGTGATTTCATGCTTTATCCTTTTAATTTTAGTTGTCCCAAACATTCGAAGGTTTGGGTATATGCCTCGTGGGGCATAAAGCATGTTAGTCGCCTGTTTTTTACTCAACAAATTGATTTCGAAAATAAATGGCACTTAATAAATGTTATGCACTGAGTGTCAAAAGGCTGGCTGAAACAACACAGTGATCGGACGAGTTAGGGTGACTTTTATCTGAAATTACTGATAGTTAACGTATTGAATTCGATTAAGAAAATCCTTGAATGTTTATGAACTCTCTATCTTGAGGGAGTGTGGCTCCTTCGATCGAAAGTGCGTTCTTGCCAGCATTGAATGTGTTCAGCAACTCGTTCAGGGTGGTTGACCCAGCGGAAATGACAGGGTTTTTTAAGACCGACTTCATCGGGAGCTAGAGTAACCTTATCTACTTGAGCCGATTTTAGTTTGCTCGCCAAGTAATGGCTGCAATTTGGCGTTACATAGCTGTCTCCATCGATTGAAATAAACAGGACAGGTAATTTGCTCGTATTGAGCAGCTGTTCATAGTCTAATGAAGACTCAGTAACTTTGTACCTGCCTGTTAGAGATTCGTGTAGCCAGTCTGAGATGACATTTTTGAATTCTGTCCCTGCAAATTTAAAACGTTCCCCAGGAAAGTAACCACATATCTTGCTGAGTGCTTTAATACAGTGATAACCGACATAGCGACCAATCCTCGCTTTTAACTTCGGTAAGTTTTTGTACCAGTTTGAGCCACTGGCAATCAGAATAGTACCTTTGACGTCTTCAGACTGAACTCCGTACAACAAGCCAAGCTGACCACCAAGGCTATGCCCTAAAATAAAAACTTCTTTGCAGTGTAAGCGATGCTTAACGGCTGCTATGATTCCCGGAATATCCGTAGATAAAATATCGTTATAGCCATAGTTGCGGTGACGACCTGCACGAACAGAGCTTTTGCCATGCCCCCTTAAATCACAGGTAACAGCGGTAATACCTTGCCCAGCAAGCTTTGTGGCAAGCACGCCATAGTATTCAGCACGCACTCCCATTGCTGGCAGACAAATACAAACGGGAGCCGAATCTTCCTCTGCCGTGAATATACTCACTTCAATGGAGGTATTGTCATGAAGCTCGACGAGTAAAGTGAACTTATCTTCAGATGGTCGGCTCTCTTCATTCATTTGTTTACTCTCGTATTGCTGAAGTGCAACGTTTTCGCTCTCATTCAACGCCAAATTCCTTGTACATTTCAGTGAACTGTTCACTTTACCTAAAAATTCAAAGAGCTAAAGGAAAATCTAGGTGGTTTGAGTATTGAAGAATGAACCAATTGATGATGTTTTACATACCGTTCTCTGAACTTTGCTGTTGCACACTTTTCTTACACAACAACTGATGTATAACTTTCTACTCCCATACTTTGTATTCCCATATTTTTAGAGACACGCATGACCCGCTTACTGATTGTTGAAGACATTCCCGCATATCGACAGTTTTTATCTCAGCTTTCGGACTCTGAGCAAATCAGCCATTGCGACAGCGCCAGTTGTCTGGCGGAGGCTTTTGAGCTGATTAAGCGGCATCAATACGATTTAGCCTTGGTTGATCTGGGCTTACCCGACGGTAATGGGCGGGAACTGATCGCTCACTTAAGAGCGCAATCCTCAAAAACGGAAATCATGGTGCTAACCATCTTTGGCGACGAAGACAATGTGCTCAAAGCCATCGAAGCGGGTGCTCGCGGTTACTTGCTGAAAGACACCCCATTCGAACAGATAGAGCAGGCGATCGCTAACCAACTCGCCGGAGGCGCACCCATGAGTGCTGCCGTGGCTGCCCATGTGCTGAACCAAATTCAGGGTGGGCAAAAAGAGCCTTTGCCGAATCCATTAACGGGCCGTGAAAACGAAGTACTGACTTTGCTGGCAAAAGGGCTTAAAAGCAGTGAAATCAGCAATATGATGGGTATTTCTCATTACACAGTGAACGATCATATCAAAGCGATTTATCGCAAACTTGAAGTCAACAGCCGCTGTGAAGCAGTGTATGAAGCCAATCAACAGGGGCTGATAAAGTAGCTCTGAATAACAGAACATTTTTCTAGCCCCTGCATTTTTTCAGGTTACTTCGCTTCCAGCATCATGATGCGCTCTTCCAATCGTTGAACCTGTTGGTGTAGTTGCTTGGTGGTTTCCAGCAGCAAAGGGATCAGCCCTTCATAGTCGACACTCTTCATGCCTTCTGCGTCTTCATCCACTAAAGATGGGATGACCGCTTCTACCTGTTGCGCAATCAGCCCGTATTCCGTAGTGTTGCTATGGCTGTCTTTCCACAAAAACGTCACGCCATTCAACTGACTGAGGATTTGCTGTGGTGAAAGGATAGGGTTGATGTTTTTCTTAAGCCTTTCATCAGACGTTCGGCGAAAGTTACGCGCTTTGATGGCTCCGGTTTCTCCATCGACGTGAATATCGGGGGTATCCTTGGGAGTGATGACTTTAATTGAGCCAGTTTCGTTGTCGATGCGTTCTGTTACCGCTGCCACACTGCCTACACTGATCTCTTTGCGGCACTCCTGTTCTTCACAGAACACTTTATCGGACACGGTTGATTTGGTGCGAACACGGTTTGGCGTGATAACCGTGCGGTTGGCGCGGCTAGAAAACTCCGAAGTGATGATTAAGTTGTCGCGCAGAATCTCAACACCAGTGCCTTTGTTTTCTTCGGCTCTCTGACCAAAACGAAAGTGGTTTGCGATGTTGTCGATTCGGCGGGTGCCCAGTTTGATGTCGGTAGTCATAATTAAGTCCTTTTAGTTTTGAGTTGGCGTAGAAAAGAGCCCGAATGGTAGCGGAGTTCCGGCACTGCTGAGTGTGCCGTTGGCCTCTTCTAAATCGAATGAGAAGGTCGCGCCGTTGATCATCACTTGCAGATTCACGTTAGCGACTTTGTTCACCCCCGATGTCGCGCAGCGAAGGTGCAGTTTTCTGACGGATTTCATGGGAACTCGTGCCTCGGTATCCAGCACCACTTGCTCGGAAGCGTAGAGCTTCATCGCCCCCTGATTCACCAGCGATTTCACCACCAGCGGAAACTTGCGATCCCCGTAATGGAGGTTGAACACCAGCTTTTCTGCGTTGCTTCTTGCTTGTACCGTCAGCGTTGCCCCCAGCATGTTTAACGTTTGATGAGGAATCAGATTTCGAAGCGAACCATTAAACGGAATTCCGAGTTCTTCCGTGGCTTTACGGACGCGATAATTCGGCGCGATTTGCCCCATCACTTTACGCAGGCTAAAGGTGTGATGGTCGGTCATCATGGATTGCAGACGAGCAAAATACTGGTTTGCTCCGGATTTGTTGGGATGCAGCATGTGGGCTTTCTGGCAAGACACCGCAGTGAGCAGGTTTTGTCCCAATTCCAACCCTTCCGATGCAGAAAAACTCAACGTTGCCTGATATTTCGGGCACATCTTGACGCGCTCGCGAGTGACAAGAGGATCGCCTCGCAATCCCCACACCTGCGGTTGCCGGGTGAACATGGCTTTGCTGGCGGACAAACCGGGGTGAACAAACCAGATGGGCGCTTTGCCACTTGCGGTGAGTTGTTGGTTGACCTTGTTGGCGGCACGCATTGCGCCCAGTTCCATGGCGGTATAGAACAGGTAAGCATTGAGTTTGATGATGTCGAGCTGGTCGGTTGGTGCAGTCAGCCCGTCGCCCATCCATCCGAGAATGTCATCGATGGGCGTGAGCGCTTCGGCAAACTCAATAATGGTGTCGGCAAAACGGTTTCCGGTGCGAAAGTTAGCAATTTCCTGCAACACGGAACCCGCTTGCTCCATCACGTCCAATACCTGCTCCACACTTTCAAATTTTGAATGCGGGGAAACGGCCGGGAAGTATCCCGTATAAATGATCAACGCATTGGGGCACTGATTTCTGGCTTTCACCAGAAACGGAATCAGGCGGTCGTCGACCAGTCCATCCAGCTTTTGCACCGTCTTTTCAAAATCGGTGGCGGCAGACTTAAACCCCACGTCGTTGGCGATGCCGTTCATTAGCAGCAAGTCGACGGTTTCGGGTTGGTCGATGTCCGTGAGTTGTCTGGTAATGGTCGGGTACGACGCAGGTAAATCACCAAAATAGGTGAGTTGCGGTAAGTTGGTGTCGTAGCTCGGGCGTCGGTGGTGCTCGTTGTCATGCCCGATAATGGCACCTGAGTGGGCTTTGTAATCGCCAGTGACGGGCTGGTGAAGATCCCGCACGTTTGCGCCACTATTTACGTTTTGTCGAAGCCAACTGACGAGTTGATTCGCATAGGTTAAGTGACGGGGAATACCTTGCCCCCACATCACGGAATCACCAATAACGGCTATTCGCATCATGTCCTCCTTGAGTGTAGATAATTGTAATCTGGCTGTTTTTTGCTCTGAGTAGTGCTTTGCCTAGCGCAGTTACCAGTGCGGCAACTGCGCTAAGCAATGATGAATAATGTCGGTATCCCGCACGTTTTGAGTCCTTTCTAAAGGGGCGATCAGCTCCGTGGCGGAATCCACTTTTATGCCCTCGTGACCTCGCCCGGCGACCACAACGATTTCATCGGGCTGCTGTGTTTTTAAAGCTTGATAAATGGCGTCCGTCCGGTTTTTGATGACTCGGGCATGTGGCAGGACTTTTTTGAGTGGTGCGAAGATCTGTTCAGGCGGCTCGCTTCGTGAGTTATCGCTGGTGATAAAGGCTTGGTCTGCAAACTGTCTGACACTTTCTGCCATGGGTGCGCGTTTGCTTCTGTCTCGGTCCCCCCCGCAACCGAATACCACCACCAGCTTTTTGCCAAAGGTTTGATTCAGTGAATCCAGAGACTTAATCAGCCCGTCTGGGTTGTGGGCAAAATCGACAAACACCTGTCGGTTCCCTTTAGTGGCGATGGATTCTAGCCGACCGGGTGGCAGAGAAAGAGTGGGGATATATTGGCAAGCCTGTATGAGTGCTTCCTTACCGTAAAGGCTCTGGACAATACCGAGTGAAGTCAGCAAGTTTTGAACGTTATGTTCGCCAAAGAATGGGCAATCTCCCTGCCATACAAAGCCGTTAAGATTGAGCGATAATGTGTTTCCCTCTAGCCGCCCAAACCATCCGGGGGTGGACGTTGAGTTGGCAAATAACCGAGCGTTCAATCCAGAACTCTGGCTTGCAGCGATCCATTTGAGGTGCATGGGATCTTGCTGGTTGATCCACACGTCAGCGCCAGCTTTACAATGCTTCAGCAGTTTAAGTTTGGCATTGAGGTAGTCTTCGAGGGTGGGGTGATAGTCCAGATGATCGTGCGTTAAGTTGGTAAAGGCAGCACAGTCGAACTCGAAATGTTGGTACTGCCCAATCTCGATCAGGCGACTAAAACACTCCATCAGACAGACATCCACCTGATTCTGTGCGGTGAGATCTTGAATGAATTCGTGAATCCGTTGGCTGGAATTGCAATACCAGGGGACGTCTTCAAACTCCCCATCCAACCCCACCCCTAATGTGCCCCAACTGGCTGCATGAATACCAAGCTTGGAAAGCAACAGCCTTGCTAACTCTACGCTGGTGGTTTTGCCATTAGTTCCGGTAACCGCTGCCCATTTCATTATCGAATCCTTTCGAATCAGTTAAGTTGCGTGACTGGATATTTACGTTACGCGGACAAGGGGGATTCACCATCCCCAGTTTTGGGGGGACTTGGTTGCAGAGCGGATAGAAATGGCAGTAGACTGAGTTTTTATAAAATAGTAAACGGTATGCAATTGAGCGAAAGGACATCGCTGAACAGACCTGAAAGCGCATCTCGGGAAGTATTTGTGCGCTTGGCGATCATTGTTTTGGTGCCGGTTGTAGCAATTTACGCACTGGTATCGCTACTGAGGTACGGTGATCTCGTCTCTTTACCGTCGGTGCAGTCAGGCGTGCTGGTTCTTAAAGACAATGAAACCACCAAGCTGATAGATGTCGCCCTACCTCATAATTACAGCCAGCACCTCAATTTTTCTTATGGCGAGTATCGGATCTCGCTTCCTAAAGTCGACAAAGATTCGAACGCGACCACAGCTATCTTTTTGCCACCTTTCCGCGACACTGCCGAGTTTTACTTGGGCGAGCAGATGATCTGGCAGACGGCACCGATTGCTCATTCCCGCGATTCTATGATGCCAAGGTTTCGCTATCGCCCTTCCTATCATGAGCTGCCCAATTCGTTTTTTGAGGCGGGTGAACTGCCACTGACTGTAAAAATCGCGTCCAGTGGCGGGCTGCAAATGCCCGAGATTTTTTACGGCACACCAGAGCAGGTTAAGCCCTACTATCAGTTTCAGTACTGGTCGCAGATTGGGCTGCACATTGTGATGCAGTGGCTGACTCCGCTGATTACATTGTTTTACCTGCTGCTGTGGTGGTTTCGACGCAACAACACTGAGTACCTTTTCTTTGCATTGGGCTTTGCATGCTGGGCAATGAGTAATATGACATTTACGGTGTCGTCGCTGCCTATTTCCCAACAAACTTACTGGATGACAACAGTCACGGTTCAGCCTTTTCTCACCTTGTTTATGATGCTGTTTTTGCATCGCTGGTATCAGCTTAAACGCCCGTCTGTCGAGTTAATCGTAAGTGTGGCGACATTGGTTCTGGCGGCATCGTCTTTCGTGATTTATGAATACGAACCGACCGAACTTTGGTGGCGATTTAACGAAAGCGCTTTACGTGGTTATGTTGCATTGAGCTCGGTGTATATCGGCTATGTATTGGTGACTCAGGCGTTATTCAATCGCAGTAAAAGCGCTTTGTTACTCGCAACGGCAGGAATGATTGGCGTGGTCTCAGGGGTATTGGATTCGCTGGACGGGATGCAACTTCTGGAGATGCATTTCCCGCTAAGCGCCCATGCAAACTTACTTATCTTTCTGACTTTGTGCGTGCTTCTTATCTATCGATATGCCAGTGCACTAAACCGCAGTGAAGAATTGCAAAGAACCCTAGAGCAGAAAGTGGTGGAAGCCATCGCGCTCTATAAAAAAGAGCAGGCAGTGGCTCACGATCTGGAAAAGAAACAGGCATTAATGGATGAGCGTCAGAGCCTGCTTTCTGACATGCATGATGGGTTAGGCAGTCAGCTCGTTGAGCTGATTACGTTACTAAGAGTGCCGAACGCCAACCAAACCGATATTCAGCTCAAAGCAACCCAATGCCTGAACGATTTACGACTGATTCTTGATTCTCGTAACCCGCTCTTTGATGCGCAATTCAGCGTATTACTCGGGCAATGGCGAGCGCGTATTGATCCCGTGCTTCAAGCCGCCAATATAGAACTGGAATGGTTTGTGGAGTGTGAAGACAGCGCCGTGACTCTTACACCGCAGTCCAAACTGGACCTGCTACGCATTCTGCAAGAACTGATTACCAACGTCATCAAGCACGCCAACCAAGCCACAAAGGTGAGTTTTCACTGCATTCAAAACGACTCCCAGCTCATCATTCAGGTTCAGGACAACGGGAAAAATTCCAAAGACTTTGTTGATAAGAAATCTGATGGATATGGTTTGTCCTCGATTCAAAATCGAGCAAAAAAGATGAATGGCGAGTTTAGTTTTGAGCTGACTGAAAGAGGTGGGTTAGCTGACGTACAAGTGCCACTAAAAAAGTTGGGAAAATAAGTGCTTTCCCAATCTTAGACATAAAAAAAGCTAACCAATAGTGACGGTTCCACCGCCAACCAAAGAGCCACCACAGCTCACCGCATCACCCGAACGGGCAACGGGTTTGCCGTTCACAAATACAGTGCCAGAACCCGCAGCAATACTCCGACCATGGGGGGGATGTTTAGGCTTTGCGTGAGGGACCAATGGGTCGCCAACTCGCGCAATGGGAATACCATCGGCTTTTACATCGGGAGATGCACCACAGACAGGCGTGGGAGGGAAACCGTCATGATCGGTACCAATATTTCCTAAAACTACTGCGTTACCCATGGTTTCCTCTTATACGTTATAGATAGCGTGATTGAAGATCTTACTTGCTAGACCTTAGTTCCTTTAGTTTCATTACACCCCAAAGCTGATTGTAGAAAAATACGTTGCTTTTTGAGGGTTTAATTTCTTCATCTGACATGCAAAGCACTTGTCGAATTTTGTACTTAGGCAGTGGAAACATTGCTTCCTGATTTTGTTCATCCATAAATTCTAATGTAGACCTGCCACTTTTGAGTATGTCTCGAGGCTCTATGCCTTTAGCAGTAATTTTTCCTAGAATTTTACTCATAGAAGTAGATGAACTTACAGCGCATTCAGAGTTACTTAGGCTGCCACTTTTCCAATAGAGGTACTTTTCAAATTCAGCTTTTTCTTCTTCGCTCATTTTGGTTGCAAGGTGAGAACGTCCGTCAATTTTTAGGTCACTGCTTTCGCCCTTCGTAAATGCTTCAAATTGAACATTGAATTTGCCTGAGTCGTTAATGTAAACCGTGGATGTAATACCCAGGCTCGACCAAATCACAGAACTGATCCCAATCAATATACTTAAAGGTTTTTTTAATCTTATCACCTAAGTACTCCCAAAAAATTTGCTGCCGTTTTTGTCGTTAAATTTGCAAAAAAGCTTGTCTAGTAGCGCAAGCCATCAAGGTTCTAAGAGATAAAGATTTCTTATGGAATCAACCAACTCCGATTCCTTAACAGTAAATTTCCCATGAGCTTCTATACCGCTAAGAGCTTTCCTAACTTTCTCTAAAATTTTATTAAATTCATCTACTGAAATTGTTTTCGAAAGTGAATCTAACGCCCAGTCAAAAACTTTCACACCTTGCTGTGTATTGCGGTTAATCGCACTGTTTCTAAGTTGTTCAAGTAAAATCTGCAACTTAACCACTTTGGTTTCAAATCTCATGTATTCTATATGTTGTTTTTGGCATTCAAACACTCACCCAGAATATCTTGTTTTCATCATCATCTTGAGTAGGAAGTTTCTCCCCCTGATTGACGAAAATGGATTCATTCGAAAGGTTACTTACCCATTCAGCACTTACTGGGCTTTCATCATTTGGGAAAGCAATATAGTGCTGTGGAATATTGTTTGGCTTTAGAGCTTCAGCAATACCAGCTTGACGGGCGTGATCAACAATATCTTTTGGGTAAAAAGGCAGATGGCGATAACTAGAATCATCCAGTTCATAGAGCACAGTAACAAGTGCGGCTTCAAATGCCCAATAGCCGAAAAAGGTTGGAAATCTTCCTTTATGACGATCGTGCCAGTAGCAACCTTTTGAACCTTTGTACCAATTCTTTAGATAGCGCTTAATACTTTCTTGTCTGTGTACTTTTGTTGGTGTGACTCCATCACCTTTTACGGCGTCATAAAGATCGACATATGGTGTCTCAAAAACTAATTTTTCAGCGGAGTTACGTGGTAATCCGATATACCCCAACCTAGACAGTGTGATACTCAATAGAGGGTCATCTTCTGCAATAGGGTTTTTACTTATAAGTCTTACTACTGTACCAATACTTTCTTTTTGACCAAGAAGCACTGAAAGGCTTAGAAGCCACAAAATGTATTGGAAGCTGTCTTTTTCCCAATATTGAAGTTGAAAGTGAGAAGCTTTAGTTTTGTGTAACATTAAAGTTTCTAAGGCTTCTGCAAACTCTTGTGAAAAAATACTGAGTTCTACTCCGCCAGAATAACCACAAATAGAATGTTCAAGAAATCGAGTAAACCTGTCCCAACCAACACGTGAGCGATGTATTGCGTCTGTCGAATTATTTATCACATCCAGAGCTTTGGTATCGTTTTTTACCCTATCTAGGAAGAAACCTCGTTTTTTTAAAAAAGTTTCTTCTTCTAATAATGAGTCTCTTCGAATTGTGTTGTATTCGTCCATCTTTTTCCTGCTATAAATCAATCGACTCGGTAGAGTTTCCGAGGTGATTTAGTTTCGATATATTGACCACTTCACCACTTTCATCGACCAACATTAGCCAACGCTCATACCCATTAGTCATGACATCATAAGCGCCATCATCACCAATTTCATCTGGTATTCGAGGGTGTATCCAAGCATCACTCATCTGTTTAGCTGCAGGGTAACCTTCTGAGCCTCTCGTTGTTGGTAATACTGAACTTCTGGCTATACCGTCCGAATCTATATATTTCCCCGAATCCAGACGAAATTTAGTTTCAGTAATTACATAGAGTGGTGGAGGATCGGTTTTTAGGTATATCCCATCAATCCCTCGTCCTCGAGGGACATCTTCTAAAGACCGCACCTGTCTTGCTTCAGGTAGCATATTTGTAAAGCCATTACTAACCATATAGTGATCACTAATGATTTCACCGTAAAGCCCTTTTTGGGTCGTCGTCAAAATCCTTGGATTAATGTCGACTACTGAATCATCGAGTTGATGGAGGTTTGGTGACGGCGTATCTGGGAAAGCTCTATGCCCTTGATCGACTTGATCTTGTAATGCTTTGGCTACGTCATCAAGTAAACTTTGAACTGGTGTGAGTGCTTTCGCAATCATCTCATCCGCTTTTTGTCGTACGCTTAGCACAATAGTGAGCGCTTCTTGGAGCCAAATTCTGACACTGCTCGGTGCTATACGGCTGATTTTGCTTACCGTACCTTTTATGGCATCAATTACTTCGTCAAACAGTGAGAGTAAAAGATCGGCATTGACCATACCTTTTACTTCTTTGAGCTTGTTAACGACCTCCTGAAGAATGTCATAGATATTCCTGTCACCAAGAAGTTTTTGGACTTTAGGGTCAGCAAGGAACGCAAACACAGGGCGCATTGCTCTACCAACTAATACAAAAACATCTCCTCCTGCTTTGCGCAAAAACAAAAAGATTATTTTCAGAACACCTTTAACGACAGAGCCAAGAGAGGGGATCAATCCTATTATGGTTAGACAAAGCGCTACCCATGCCCAAGTATCATTTGGCTTCTCGTTGATCTTTTTGCAGTTAGCGATGATATCTCGGCAATCAAGCACTTGGTCGACAATTGGGATCACACCTAATACGGCGTTGGCAGCAATCTGACCAGTAGTCATGTTTTCGTTAAAGTCGCCTTGGAGTGCTTCCCAGATCCATTGGACAGAGGCTACCGCTGCGTCAGCAACTTGGTTGGCTTTTTGGATGACGTAGTCTTCGCCAGCATCGTATGCTTCTTCAAGGTTATCGTAGAGCCAGCTTAAAAGGTCATTTCCCCACATACTCATTAGCTCCCGAGCAACTTGTCAATTCGAGACAGCACACCAGAAACAGATTCGCGAGTCAGATCTTCAAAAGGCTCTTCTGGTGGATAGAAAACATTGGCAACACCATTTGGTGCATCTTCAATGAGCGCATAGCCATCGCCATCAAGCTTGCCCGTTACTTCTGTACCATCACTTAGGATGGCTTTATAGCTTGCGTTAGCTTTTGGTTCCATATTTCCATCTAGATGAAAAAACTCGATTTTGTGTGTCTTTTCTTCGACAACGAGTTCTTGTGCATTTTCAGGTAGCGCACCACCAAACCCGCTGCCGCTCCCAGCGCTGCCGCCAGCGTTGAGGTTGATAGCTGGACCGACTAGGTGCACGCCTGCTGGGTCGATTTTGACAAAGCTGCCTCCTGCCTTAACGGTGATCTCAGAACCTGCCTCTAGAACGATATTGCTACCAGCTTTGAAATGGGTTTCCATTCCGGCTTCGTTAAGAGTCTTTGAACCTGATTTGGTATGGAAAGAGCCATCGACTACGATGGATTTATCGGCGGTCACTTTCACTCGGCTTTCCCCATCTACCGTGAGGTGCTGATTGTTTTTCACATGGGTAAACTGGTCGTTGTCCACCGTGTGATGTTCATCGTTGTGAATGTGAGTGGTGCTGTCGTTTTGCACATCCCGTTCTAAATCCTTCTGAGCATGCAGGTAGACTTTCTCGTTCTCGGCTTGGTCCTCAAAACTCAGTTCATTGAAGCCGTCGCCTTGATGGGTTTCACTGCGGATAACGGTTTTGGTCTTGTTGTCTGGCAACGTATAAGGCGGAATGTTGGTGGCGTGATAGGTGCGCCCAGTAATAATCGGCTGGTCAGGGTCGCCATTTAAGAACGACACAATCACCTCATGCCCAATACGCGGTATCGCCATCATGCCGTATTGGCTGCCCGCCCAACCCTGAGAGACACGAACCCAGCACGAACTCAGCTCATCACTGTTGGAATACCTATCCCACGGGAAATGAACTTTCACACGCCCATGCTCATCACAGAAGATTTCTTCCCCTTCCGGTCCCACCACGGTTGCCATCATCGGACCATCGACTTGCGGCTTCGGGGTTGGCGTTGCGCGCCACTGGCGCTGAGCGGGAATGACTGTAAACGTGTTGCCATAAGTGGTGACCCCGCTGCCGCCTTCCTCTTCCAGGGCTTGAGGCTGCTTGCCTGTGTGAGTCGCACTCACCACCAGCCAAGTGCGGTTACAACTCTCATCCAAATGGTCAGATAAAGTAAACTTGGTGCCCGCTTGCAGGGCAGGGTGGTTGCTTTGCCCAGTGGCAATGTGGGCAGTACGACGAAGGTAATCCAACCGATATTGGCTGAACGCCGCGCCACTGTCGTCGTCTTTGTAGCGAGCAGGGGCATCGTAATACTCATAGCCATCGCGTTGATAGCTCATCTCCTCACCAAGCTGCTCTTGTTTAAAGGCGTAGGTGGGTTTCTTAAAGCTGTATTCTTGAAACTGAACGCTAGACACATCGGAGCGCACTCGCTCGGTGAGCCCAAAGACATAAGGGACATCCATAGTGCCGCCGGCTAGCGCGTTATAAGGCACTGGAAACGGGTAGGTGTCGTAGGCTTGGGTGTCATCACAAAACACAATCGTGTGTTTGCTCGTCTGATGAACAAAGCGATAGACCAATCCCTCTTCGGCGGCGAGGCGATGCATAAAGTCCAAATCGGTTTCCCGATACTGGACACAAAACTCTCGGGGCAAGCAGGACCGCTTCAGGGAAAAGGCATAATCGTTGATGCCCATTTCCTGAAACAGCACAGACAGAATCTCAGGCACCGTTAAATCTTGAAAGATGCGACTGTTCTGACGCAAAGACAACCGCTCAATGGCAGGGACTAACGTCAGGGAATAAAAGGTGTGTTGATGCCCGGTGTCGCCTTTTGAAAAGGCGCGGACAATGCCGTGAACATGTTGAGTGACTTCCCCATTTTGAATCACCGACAGCCAAGCGTTTTTGTCCACCACTTGCTCAGGCGTGAGGTCCATAGAGCGGCTGGCGAGTTCAATGTGATAGCGAAAGCCATGACAGCCCTGATAGTTCGACAGGGATTCTTGCCCGTGATACTCGCGCACAATCAAGGTATCCGAAGCCAGTCCTTCGACATCCAATGAGAAGTTTAAGGTGCCCATTCAGTCCTCATAAATAGGGACTAAGCCCCAAACAGTAATCCATAACAAAATCCAACAGTTATTGGTCAGATCGTTAGAGGTTCAGAGCAAGGGGTGTGCCAAAGTGAGAAAGCTTTTTAAAACAGTTGGTTAGTGTTTCTCTAAGAGGTGTGAAAGCGAATAATTGCTTGTGTGTGGGCGAATAATTGCTTAGGTAGCGAGAATGTGCCTGGATCGGTATCACTATTTATAAGCTCAAATAGCGTTATCTCAGTGGGATCTTCTCCATCATTTTACTGTTAAAAATTTGGGAGGGTTGGTTACTCTTCAATGTTACGAATCTTAAATCGAAAGTTTGAATCGAAAAAGAAGACCGAGCTATGTAGTGAAAATTAAAATGAAACTGGATGAGTATTCTTTGTTCTCCCTTTCTATTTACTGAATGCTTGGCTGCAAGACTTAATGTCGCTTTCATAACATCCATCACAAACCTGATAATCATATAAAAAATCACGAGATTTATGACACCGCTGGGCAAAGTGCAACTCTGTTTTCTTAAGTATACATTTCCACTGTGCAGTCACTCGAAAAGTCTTGCTGTTAAGTAAATACTCATTTGAGTGCGGCGACTTCTCTGAGCAACATACAGATAGATTCAATAAAGCGGCTTCGGGTTACTTATCTTGAACTCTGGGTAATTAAGAAGCTCGCAACGTTAAACATCCTACATCTAAGGTGCGAAGTATTTAATGACTATATTTAAGAAAAACAAGCTCATCTTTGCCGTTTCTTTAGCCGTTAGCGCAGTTAGCCCTATCAGTGCACTCGCTGCAGATGCTTGTGCTGGCATCAACGAATATCCTAACTGGACTCATAATGACTGGGCGGGTAACCCGAACCACGCGAAAACTGGTGCTCAGATGCAATACCAGGGTAAAGCGTATACCGCTAACTGGCACACTACGTCTATTCCTGGTTCCGATGGTTCTTGGACATTTGCTTTTGACTGTGCGGGTACTGATCCAGGTACAGGAACAGGCACAAATCCTGGAACAGGTACTTCAAACGCTTCACTACTCATTCGTAAAGACCCTGTTAACTTGAAAGTTGCAGGTTGGCCTAGCACGCTTGCAATGGGTACATTTACCAACAATTCAGCGACTTTAAACGGTGCACTAGCGAGCGCTAATGTTGATTCTGTTTTCAGTGTTGTAACCAACGCTGCTGACGCTTTAGCAACGCTTAAACAAGCAAGAGACGTTGAAAAGGCAAATGGTGGTGAAGCCATCGTGCCAGTGGCCGCAGTATCGACAGCATCTGGTTTGGGTGACACCGACATTCTGACTTACGCTAATTTGGTTGCCCATTACCAAAACCTCATTCAAATCGCAGCACAGGTTCAAGTATTTAAAGACGCTGCGCATGCCTCTCCAGGTTCGATTGTTCTGAATGAAGATCTGTTGGCAACGTGGCAAGCAAACAAAGATACGACATTTGCTACCGCATTCGGAACAGACACAGCGTTAACAGAAGTACAGGTTAAACGTGCACTGCGTGAAGCGATTACTAATGTATCTGCTCTCACTGTGACTGACGCTGCGGGCACATCAAAAAGCATTTCTAGCCTTTACAACCTATCAGCTATCGATACAGCAGCCGCTAATCTAGCCGACAACGTAAAAGGTTGGGTTGCTTCTCAAAACTTTGTGATGGAGCAATTTGCGAAAGACGTTTCTTACGGTTGGTCGCTAAGTGTTTCTAACCCTGGCACAACGAACTGGGTTCACAAAGATTACGCTGGCTTGCGTTCAACTTGGAATGCGGCATCACAATCTGTTGTTTCATTCGTAAACTGGACAGGCGCTTACGCAGATGCAGCCGCTAAACCCGATTTCTTAGTATTTAACCAAAGCGGCAATAATGGCCTTTCTACAGCAGGTCGTGCAGAGCACGCATTTGGTCCTATCGCATGGGATAACTACCTTGTTTACGTTAAGCAAGTGACGGATTCCATTGATGTACCTGCAATGCTCTACAAACTGCCGGGCGCTCACCTTGCTACTACGTCACAATCTGGTAATTACGACGCAGCGACACAAGCGGGTACAGCGGCGAGCTTCTTCATGGGCGACAAGTCTTTGGGTAAATCGTCTGCAAACTTGCGTAGTGATGTTGCATCTATTGCACTAGACAGCGCAACTTATGGCGTGTCTTCTGTTGCTTCCTTGGTTGAACAAGAATCCCATGATTGGGGTGTAAGCCAGCTTCGCCGTGCAGCACACAGCAACGTGTTCTCGATTCTTTGGGGTAGTGACAGCGCTACACCTGTCGTATCTGCAACGGCAAATACCGACTGGCTGAAAGGCAAAGTGGCAGCTTACCAAGCGAACCCAATTCCTCTGTATTATGTGTCTGAAAGCCTTGTTGCGACACCTCTAACTAGCGTTGCCGCTCTAAATGCAGATTTGGAAGGCGCTGAAACTGTCATGAATAACGAAGCTTTCTTGTATGAGCTTCCAGGCAACAAATGGGCTCCTTCTACTATTTACAAGTGGAAAGACTTCCTTAAAGCCCTGAATTCAATGCATAACGTAGGTGTCGCGGGTAACCAATTCTGGCTTATCGACCCTAATGCTGATATTGAAACCAACAAGAAATACGCGAAAGTAGCGATTGCGGCGTTCTTATCTCAAAGTATGCAGGAAACCATCCGTTACAACGCGTGTGATGAGAACAACTGGGCAGAAATCAAGTATGGTGCACCAGCGAATCACCCGAACAGTGCTTCTTGTGGTCAGCTAGATCAGAAATACGCCGATTACGGTTACAACCCAGTGACGGGGCAGGATCATCCTTACTCGTGTCCTCGTAACAACAAACTAGAGCTTTCTGCGAATACTCACGCTTCTTGGTACGGTGCTCCAGCGCCAATCTTCGTAGCACCAGATGCGGTTCTGAAAGAAGAAGGCAAGATGGCGGCAAATGCAGCAGGTCGTTGGGACATCAATGGCGAACACTGTATGACTAGCCCTCAAACTATCGACGAGAACAAGCAAGTTTGGGAACGTTCGAAGTGTGAAATCTACGCAGGTCAAAAAGCAGGTGCATTCTTGTGGGATGGCAGCAGCAAGCAATCTATTGAAGGTTGTGGCTGGTGGGGTCGTGGTGTTATCCAAACGACAGGTCGCCAAAACTTCGGTACATTGAACCACTTCATTGGTCGTAGCCATGTTGACCCAGAAACTGTTGGTCAAACCATCGAAGGTACTTTAGTTGAAGCAGCACCAGCTAACCCGCTTTATGCTGACCTAGACTTGTGTTCTAACCCTCAGTTGATTTGTTCTACTGAAGAAAACACAGAGATCAAATGGATTGCAGGTCTGTTCTTCTGGATGACATCTGTTCAGAACTACAGCGATGTTGGTGGCCCATACGCGGCTTGGAACTACCACGACGAGCTAAAAGCTTACGTTGATGGCGGTATGGTAGGTACTAAGTTTGTTGATGCGGTTTCTGGCATTGTTAACCGTGGTTGCCCAGATGATGCTTGTCCAGTAAGTGGTAAAGTTCACGCTATTGCAGAGCGTCGCGCAAACTTCAACCTAGTACTTCAGAAGCTTGGTTTGAACCCACAATAAGTTAGTTTAATCGTTAAAACGATTTCCTAATACAGAATAAAAAAGGAGCTCTCATTGAGGGCTCCTTTCTATTTAAAAAGAGTAAGTTTAGCTACATTGCCCAAATTTTATGTTCATGACGTCTGCTTGTTTATCTTGAACCACATCACCAGTTTTAGTTAACGCGTTGAGCGCCCCCGAACCCTCCCAGCTTCCAATACTTGATGCTTTCAGTAAGGTTTTGAACTCTTTTTTATTGAGTGAGCATTTACCTGATTCAAGCAGCGCTTTTTTTAGACTTTCTGTCGGTTTAGGCACAACCTTATCGCCGCCACACAATGGTGTTTTTGCCAAAATTTTGTCGTCTGTTTCTTGCGCTTGAATGGTGCCCTGTGTGATTAGATAGTCCTTCATTAAATGAAGAGTTGGGCGAACCCTTATACCTAAGCTTTGCGAAATGGATTGTGATGTTTCTAAATCGGAGAGATCTACCGAACAATCGCTTTGCTCGACGTGTTGTACAAAGTTGGCAACCAAATTATCGATGGTATTGGCATGAACAGAGGGAGAAGCAAAAGCGATAGCTACCAGAAGCATCGCGGGTCTTTCGAGTTTCATTTTTATATCTCATTAGGGTTTGGAGGAAAGGTCTAATGATGATGGGGAAGATGAATTTATCTTTTACGAGTATGTAAATTCTTGGTCAATAATCAAAATTGAGAAGCGTGTATTCAATTGAAGATGATTGCCCATAACAAAGCTGTCATTTACGAAGCTAAGTCATATTAAATGGTGTCGGCAAATCGACGACAGCTTGCAATGACTTGATTCATCAGTGGAATTGAGCGCTGACTTATATTTACCGCCATACCAACAGAGAGCGAACAGTCAAAACCTTCGATTAACCTGAGTGCGATACACTCGGAGCCTGTAATTTCAGCCCAATTGGGTAGCAAGGCTGCCCCAACACCTGCTTGAACTAGGGGCCAGGCGTAATCGATGGTCCGGATATTGGCTCGGGCATTAAACTGAATTCCCCGTTGCAACAGGCTGTCTTTCAACGAATCGAGAGCGATACACGGTTCTCGGTGAATAAATGGCATTCCATCTAAGTCTTCAAAATTTAAACTCCCTTTTTGTGCTTCAGCCCAATGGTGAGGGAGAGCCAATTGATAAGTGTCTTCCCATATTGGTACAAATTGGTCATCACTCACGCGGGAGGAGCCGACTAAAATTCGTGCGTCACAAGGTTCGTCGGCATCAACAAGTGTGAGTTCTAAATGCTCGATGTCTTGGCTAAGGTGCTGAAGCAGTAAACTCATCCGTTTGGCTCCGAGTGAGCGCATAATTCCGAGCCTTAGTGGTACGGTTACGGGTTGATCGCGAAAGGTTTGAAGGATGTTTTTTTCGCTGTCGATCATCCGCTTAGCTTCTGGATAAAGTTGTTGGGCGGCTGGCGTTGGCGCCACACCGCGAGCATGGCGAACAAAAAGGGTGGTATTGAGGACCGATTCCAAATTCTTAATGGCAGAGGTGATCGAAGGTTGAGAGACAAAGCAGTGCTTCGCAGCGCCGCTGACACTGCCTACTTCATACACCTTCAAAAAGTAGCGTAATGTTCTGAGTTCCACGTCTGCCTACCCCAATATACAAGAAACAACTCGTTTTAACGTAAGGTATAGGAAAAACCTATAGTTAACATAAAAATAACATATTTCACGCAGATACACGAACAGAGTAAGGTTTGCGATAGCACGCTGCTCGGTAATACTGAGTAGCGGAAATTCGTATTACCCTAATTGGATCAGAAGTTTAACAAGGAGTCGTTATGTCGCCGGATAGCTTATTTAACTCACTTTGGCAGGACTACATCAACCGTCTTTGCCCTTCAGCACAAAAAGTTCATGACTTGCTGCAAGAAGACGAAGCGCTCATCAATGACCATATTGCGCTACGAACATTTGAAGGTAGTAAAGTAGGAATCGATGTTCTTGCCAAGCCGTTTTTAGCAGTGGGTTATCAACCAGCAGGTGACTATGTGTTTGAGTCGAAAAAGTTGATTGCAAAGCACTTTGAACACCCCGATCCAAAATACCCTAAAGTGTTCATCAGTGAATTGGAAATCCATAAATGCTCGGCTGAACTGCAAAGAATCGTGGGTAAATTACTTGATCAGGTAGACACATCGACCTTACAAACTTCTGATTTTTTATGCAGCGGTCGTCTATGGGAACTGAATTATGCTGATTACGTGACCTTAGCAGCAGAGAGTGAATATGCCTCTTGGCTTGCGGCGCACGGATATGGCGCGAATCACTTTACGGTGAGTGTGAATCAGTTGAATCAATTTGAAGAGGTGAAACAGGTCAACCAACACCTACGAGAAGCCAGCTTTACCATCAACGAGTTTGGCGGAGAAGTGAAAGGGTCGCCAGAGGTTTTACTGGAACAGTCTTCTACAATGGCGGATAAAGTGCCAGTGCACTTTGTTGAAACAACAGAAATCATTCCTGGTGGATTTTATGAGTTTGCCAAGCGTTATCCAATGAATAATGGTGAGCTCTATTCCGGATTCGTTGCCGCCTCCGCCGACAAAATTTTTGAAAGTACCAACGGTTAGATAGTGAACTTAGTAAAATAATGAGGGAAGCGCGCCGACTTGTTAAGCCTATACTGCGTCCCTCGTTTCCAATTTTTATTGGATTACGATTTCTTAACTGCCGCCGTCACAATAAGCTCCACTTTCAGCGTTGGGCGAGCCAGCTTTGCTTCGCCACACGCACGGGCAGGGGCTTCACCTTCATCAAACCACTCATCCCAAACCGCATTCATTTCTTGGAAATCGGACATATCAGAAAGCCAGACGATAGTTTGCAACACATGATGTTTGTCGCTGCCCGCTTCTTCAAGTAAAGCTTCTACACGCCTAATTGCTTCGCGTGTTTGGTCGGCGACACTCTCTTCCGCAATACCCACTTGACCGCACAGATAGATCGTATCGTTATGCTTGACTATCTTGCTCATGCGTTGGTTCGTGTGCAGTCTTTCTATATCACTCATGTTCCTTCCCTTTACGTTATCTTGATGGGTTCCAAACCCAAAATCTTACCGTCAGTGTATTGATAAAGCTATTGAAAAGAAATCTTTGGTTTTCATATGAGAGTGTCTTTAAAAACATCGTTAGATCAAATACACAAATTGAAAAATTGCATTTACAACTCAAAGGTAGAATAGAAATAATGTCCCCTGATATGGACGTATGTGACTTTAGTTCTTTTTCTGCTTGCGATTGTTGTCGCCACCTAGATATAAAACTTACAAAATTATTTCGTTCTCAAAATTGCTAGTTTACAAAATATAAAAGCATGATAAATATCTCAATTAGTACTTTTGGAAAGCTGAAGGTCTATTTTGATATTCGTTTGTAAACTAGAATCCTCATTTATTTTATAAGAATCTTTCTCTGATGCATAAAGGATACTAGCAGTAGAGGAAAGCGTTCATTTGGTCAGGTTGTTATGAAAAGCGTTGTTTTAGCTACTTTGGTTAGCTTTGGATTATTGATGGGTTGTGGCGGCGGCTCCGATTCAGGAGGAGGTCAGACAGCTGAAGATGCATTTGTACAAGCGCTTAACCATGAAGAGACTGGCAATGTAAGTGCAGCATTCGCACTATACAAAAAATCGGCAGAGTTGGGGCACAGTGGTGCACAAAACAACCTGGGTTTGATGTACCTTTACGGCGAAGGTACTGAGCAAAATGAAGTAGAGTCTTTGAAATGGTTTAGTAAATCAGCCAATCAAGGGAACAAATATGGTCAATACAATCTTGCACGTTCTTATTTCTATGGCTGGGGTACAGGAAAAAATTATTCTCAAGCATTTAATTGGGCAAGCCGTGCTAAGGATCATTCTGGTGCGATAAACCTTCTGGGTATCCTTTATGAGGAGGGTAAAGGGGTTTCAAAAAATCTTATTCAAGCTTTCCAGTTATATCAAAAGGCAGCTAACTCAGATAATGCCAGTGGAATGTTCAATTTAGGACGAATGTATCAGTACGGGATATATGTCCAGAAAAGCTTCTCAGAGGCTAAAAAGTGGTATGAACTAGCTGGATCCAGAAATCACGGTGGTGCCTATTACCAGCTGAGTCTAATGTATTTCAAAGAACAAAAAGAAAATGAAAGCACGATCAGCTACTACGTCGAGCGTTCTGCCTCGTTGGGTTATAGCCAAGCCCAGTTCTCGCTTGCGAGAGCTTACTATACAGGAAAGTTATTTGATGAAGTTTCTCACAGGCAACATTTTGATTATGCCAGACAATGGTATGAAAAAGCCGCTTTAAACGGTCATATTGGTGCGAAAAATAATCTTGCTTTGATGCTAGCTATGGGAGAAGGAGGAGACGCTGATTACGTTTCTGCCTACAACTTGCTAAAAGAAATTTCTGAAGAAGATTACGTAACTGGTCAAGTTAATCTGGCTGAGTTTTATGAACTGGGTCATCTTGGAACTAATGATTTCACTAAAGCATATCAGTGGTATCAAAAGGCTGAGCTTCTTTGTGAGAAGCTCACAAGCATTTCAAAAAGCTGTGCTGAAGTTTATGTTCGAATTGGGATGCTCCACGAACGGGGCGTTTTGGATGAAATAGATTACGACAAAGCTTTACATTACTTCCAGAAAGCTTCCAGTGTGTCATATCCTCCAGCATTTACTCAATTAGGAAAATTGTATCTAGATGGTTTTGCATTTGAGAAAAAGTATGACGTAGCTAAAGAGTGGTTTGAAAAAGCAATCAATTCTGGTTCTCCTGATGCTGGCGCCCAGAATTATTTGGGGTATATGTATCAGCATGGATTAGGAGTGGAAGAAAACGTCACAATAGCCGAAGAATATTATAAGAAGGCAATGGCGCAGGATTATGCCCCAGCCTTTACTAATATGGCCATCTTAGCAGGGCCTGACGGTGGAAGATATCAGCTATATTCATCGGCTGTCTTCAGGTATGACTACGATCCTCAAGCTCTATATTACATTTCTAACTATACCTATTTCATGAGCGAGGAAGATAAAAGGAAAGATTGGCTAATGCTTGCAGCCAATGCTGGCAGTGTGGATGCTTATCACGGACTGGGATACAGAGCGGAAACGGTTGCTAGTTTTTACGATGAAAATAGCCACAAGTACAAAGAGTTATATAAAGAAGCAGCACAGTGGTACGAAAAAGCAGCTAAACGAAATCATATTCAAGCTATGCTGAAAATTGCGTATCTATACACCAGTGGTAATGGTGTTGCTCAAAACTCAGAGAGTGCTTCGTACTATTATTTGAAAGCAGCACGGCTTGGCAACCCAGAGGCGCAGTTCAAAATGGGGCAACTTTATCAATCTGGATTTGGTGTTGATGTCGATTATGCACTTTCTCTTTATTGGTTTGAGAAAGCTCAGCTGCAAGGAATGGATATAGCGACGACGGAAATTGGAAAAATACACGAATTCGGTCTAGGTGTTGCTCAAGACTACAATAAAGCCTTTAGCTATTACTCTGAAGCGGCAGACAAAAATGAAGCTGAAGCACAGTACCGTCTTGGTTTGTTGTATAGAGACGGTCTGGGTACGCAAATGAATGAGAATGCTTCTAAGACCTGGCTGATGCAGGCAGCGACCAAAGGTCATAGAGAAGCTCATGCTTTAACTTATTCCCCTGTAAAAGAGATTTTAAATACCGTAACAGCAGGGGCAGTTCTTCGAGAAGATGGCTCAGTGATAACTTGGGGAGACGCTGTTAGCGATATTTCGTCCGTAAAAGAAAAACTTACACAAGGAGTGGTTGCCATAGGTAGCAGCTTAGCAGATTTTGCTGCTTTGAAAGAAGATGGAAGCGTCGTTCGATGGGGAAAGCTAATTGGTGACAATCTAGACGAAAGCAGGTTTGCAAGCGGTGTAAAAGAGTTACATTTTGGGCGACGAGGGCTAGCTGTGATAAAAGAAAGTGGGGAATTAATCATATGGAGTGATTGCTGTAATGACCAACCACCAGTCTTGCCTAAGCTACAATCAGGCGTCGAAAAAGTACTTTTTACTAGTTCTTCAATTGCAGCCTTGAAAGATAATGGTGAGCTTGTGACCTGGGATTGGTTAGATTCTAGCAATGTCGAAGCACAGCTAGCTTCTGGTGTTGTTGATTTTGTCTCCAATTTTCAAGCTAACTTGGCATTAAAGAATGACGGTTCCATAGTTTTGTGGGGAGTATCGAAAGGCGCCAACAATACTGAAGTTGAAGGTGAGCTAAACAATGATGTGAGTAAAGTTGTTAGCGGGTATGACAGTATGGTTGCCATTACAAATTCTGGGAAAGTCGTGGAGTGGGATGATGAACAATACAATGTCGTGTTCCCAAGAGGGATAACTAATGTCATATATGGCAATGTACAATATCTTGCCTACAAAGATGACGGAAGTGTTTATTCCTGGGGCAGTGGAATGTCTGTTGAATCTGTCAGTATCTCTGGGAGCAAAGTGAAAAAGGCTATCTCATCAGATGCCGGTTTTGCGGTGTTAAAAGAAGACGGAACCTTAATATCCTGGGAGCGAACCTACGTAGGAACTTACTACAATAAATATTACGATACGATTCCAAATGACGGTATTAAAGATATATTTGCAAATGAAAACTCATTTGCTGCGATTAAGAATGATGGCAGTGCATTTTCTTGGGGAGAATTAGAATCAAGCGAAGTGTCGGACAAACTCCGTAGTGATGTTTCTAAAATCATTCCCACCAACCGAGCTTTTTATGCGATCAAATCAAATGGAGAGGTTGTATACTGGGGTGGAATTGGTGATACTTTTGACCGTATTTCACGCCCTGATATTGTATTAAACCCACCTCAATAACCTCTGTTCTTAACCGAATTAGGATGCCTCAAACAATTTGGTTGGGGCATCATTTTAGGCAAAAAATACTGACAAGTTCCAAGAATCTCCGTTTTTTCTGTAAAGGCGATTAAATTTCATGGAGTCCTCAGGAACATTCACTTTAAAAATGCACGAATTCCGCCAGTCACAATGAGTTAAGTTTCGACCCTTAAAGCCACTTGCAGTCTCTTCTGGCACTTAAAATACTAGCGTATGTTGTCTTCCAATCTTACCTAGAAAAGGTCGTTCATTTCATATTTAAAGCGTTGAGAGGGGCTGTATTTTCGTTAAGACAAAATTGAATACTCAGCCGAATCCCATCGATATTACTCAAGAACTCGAAGTGCTAAAAAGTGAACGAATGGTTCCTTTCTTAATGCGAGTGTCCCACTAATTTGTAATTTGTAATTTATACGCAATTAACAGTAAATATTATAGAGTTACTGCCGTTAAAGAATAGCTGGTTGAATTATGTTAACAGTATTTGAGCGGTATTTTATGAGTTGTTTTTCTAACCTCATTTCGCTTTCCAAAAGCACATGTTAAGCAAGTTTTTCTGGCTAAATTGATAATTTAACATTGGTTGAATGTACATCGTTTCAGATAGTTACGAGACGCCTTGCTAGGAATAAATAGATATGAAAAACATCACTTTTTTGCTTGCCGCACTTTTATCTACGTCCACCTTCGGAGCTAGCCATCATCTGGGTATTAAGCTTGGAGGTGCAGCTATTAATAATGATGACACTGGCGATGTTGGGGTTGCAGTCCAGTTTGAGTATGCCTATCAATTTCACCCCAATTTTTCTGCTGAAATAGGTTATGCGACCGCTTCTGGAGTGACTAACGCTATTGTGACTGGCGTACTTACCGACAACACAGAAACGTTTGAATATGACGCTACCTTCGCAGGTTTGAAGGCTAACATTGCTCCGATGGACTTTTTTAATTTTTACGCGATGGGCGGTGTCAGCCATTCAGATCTACAACGAACACTCAAACCCAAGTCAGGTGGAGCTGAAACGGTTGAACACCACAAAGGGGCAAACCCATATTTTGGGGGCGGAGCAGAGCTCATCTTGCTGGATACTTTTAGCCTTAGCTTGGACTATCGTCGCTTCATGTTTGAAAGCAGCTATTACTCCGATACCATCTTAGCTGGGCTCAATTTCCGATTCTAAGATCTACCAACCTGCATTGATGATCCTACAGCTGCCGTATCATTGGTACGGCAGCTTTATCATCAGTAAATATCTCTTTAAAGCAATAAACTGCATAGCTGATGAACTAGTCGTATAGTCACTTTAAGCTCGAATTTAATCAGATATATAGAGCTTGGTCTTAGCAGTAAGTTATTGAATAAAAAATTCAAATAGTTCGCCAAATTAAATGGCATACTTTAACAATATGAACAGTCATCATCAGGGCTGTAGTAAAGGTACTCTGATTTGGTGGAATCCCACCGAAAATATGAGATATGAGTATCAATGCATTGTTTAATGTCATCTATCACATCTTGCACTTGGTCTTTCTTGATGATTTGAATGTTAGCAATTCGATGGTAAAAAACAGTCCAGGAAACAACAGCGTGATCCCATCGAACGCCACCATCGTCACTGGTTGTGAAAATGTAGCGGAGTGGATCTATTTTCCCGGTATGCTCCCACTCTTTGGCAATTAGTCTGTCTAACCCTTGGCTACCAGCTTCACAGGAAGACAATGATACAAAGACTTCTCCGAAGAATAAGTGGGACAGTCGTTTTAAGAAAACACGAAACCCATCAATTACAGTGAGTTGCGCCTAAATCCACAAAGGCTGCACTCGCCCGTTTCCCGCTGTGTTCGGCGCTCATTCTTATGCGGCTATGATTCGCAGCAAAACCAATGCTTTGAACATCGCAGAGGCTGGATTGAAGAGCGACTCCTCAAACTCACTCAGGTATTCTGTATTGATGTTTGCGCCTACGCCATCATGAGTAACCACTACCATGTGGTTCTTCATATCAATGTTGAACATGAAAAAGCCCTTTCAGACGAAGAGATATGCGACCGATGGTTAAGTTTTCACGCGCCGCCTGTATTGATTCAGAAGTGGTTGAAAAAAGATGCCTTATCCGACGCAGAAGAAGTCAAAATCCACGAAATCATTGATATTTGGCGAGAGCGTTTAACCAGCATCAGTTGGTTCATGCGCTTACTGAATCAATTCATTGCCACTCAAGCCAACAAAGAAGATGGCTGTACAGGTCACTTCTGGGAGGGGCGATTCAAAAGCCAAGCGTTATTGGATGAACAAGCCCTTGCGGCAGCGATGGCTTACGTCGATTTGAACCCAGTTCGCGCCAACATGGCAGATACCCCTGAAACGTCGGAATACACTTCTGTAAAAGCGCGAATTCAAGCGCTGAAAAACAACAAAGCTAGTGTACCTTGCTTGCATCCTTTTGTGGGGTATCCAAGAAAAGATATCCCTTCAGGCATTCCTTTTCGGCTCATGGATTACCTAGAATTGGTGGATTGGACGGACAGACAAATTCGTGAAGACAAACGCGGATCTATCAATTCAGCTCTTCCTTCCATCTTAAACCGATTAGGCATAGACCAAGCCACTTGGATGAGCGCTTGCACTCAGCTGGAGAAGGGCACGGTCGTTGGCTGTGAAACCACCATCAAACACGTGATGCCGAAGCTAAACCGAAAGCGCATAGCCAGTTTTCGGTTACCGGATAGCTAACGCTCCCTCCTAGACAAACCACACACCTCAAACTCTTAAGCCAATAGCCACTTTGGCGGCTTTGCATACCTAAAAATCAAAAAGATAAGAGATATTTGCTAAATTTTCGGCAAATATCCCATATAGTGAGCTCAATTTCATCGATATCAGTTGGGTTTGGTATTCGCAACAGGTAAGTACTTCAGATCCTTTCTAAAGTGTGTGTCCTGCTAAATTCGTGTCCTGCTAAATTCGATACTTGAAAGCCTCAGTACCCGAAATACCCCATCATCGCCTTTATGGTTCTAGGCACAAGCCACTGTAATTGATGGAGTTCGTGTTTTCTTAAAAGTGACTGTCCCTGTTTTCTTCATTTTCTTAAAAGTGACTGTCCCTGTTTTCTTCAATCTATGCGAAATAAAACGCAATATCTTTTATTAATTCGGAATCTTTCCTATCAATACCAATTTCCGACGAGGAAATTTCATGGAGAACTCCATTAACTCCATTAACTCCATTGAAGCCGCGTATTTCTATTTCATGTAATAACGTGTTTTTTTTGCTACTTTTGATAGTATACTTATTAGCCAAATAGTAAAGATTTTCATATAGTTGCTCATCGGTCACAATATGTTTACTCCTCAGGAATTAGTTTTATGGTTTTAACCCCAAAAATGAAAAAGGTCCTCTATGATTTCTTTATCTTCGTCAGGTAAGTCGCTGTAAAACTGATTTTTTTTTCTTTGAGCAATAAACTTTTCGAATATTGATCGAAATGGCAATCTTCCGCTTTTTTTAGATAAGTCAAGGATGATTTGTAACTCTTTTCTAAAGTCTGCATCGGTTACTGTTTTATCAAATATTGTTTCAAGATCTCTTATGGCTTCTTGAATCGGATAACTTTGTCGTAATTTCATGTCATTCCTCCGGCAGAATATCCACTTTATTAAACCGTATTATTTTTCTATCAGCATGTAGTTGAACCGCTCCCCCTAGACCGAATTCAGGGTATGCTTCAGTAATGGGTTCCAATGGTTTACCCTCCGTATCTCCGAACATTCTTGGGACTCTAGCTTTTGGGGTTCCCGTATTATCATATAGTTGAAGAGTATCAAATTCCCCTCGTAACCTAGCATCGCTCCAAGATCTGTCTAAAGGGTCTTCAGGATTAACATGTTTTAATGTTTTTATCTGGAAAGCGTCCGCAGCTTGAGTTCCATTGTCAAACTTTTCGAATCCGAAGTATGTAACTTGACCTTTATTTGTCGATAGCATGCTTTGTCCCCATTTATTTGGGGTTCCATTATCATTTAGATATCGATCATATCTGTATGCGGTAGATGGCAATGTGGATGAAGGACCATCTGGACCGACATAAAAATCTGGTTTTTGGGTTGCACCACAACAAGCCCCTACAGCCTTCTCAACCGCCAACCCCAGTGGATCCACCCATCCCGTCGGGTTAGGAACATACTGATAGTTATTTAACCCGCCTGCAAGCCCGATTGGGTCGGCGGTGGTGAACCTACCTGTGCTTGGGCTGTAGTAACGGTGGCGGTTGTAGTGTAGCCCTGTTTCGCCATCATAATACTGACCTTGGAAGCGCAATGGGTTGGCAATCTCTTCAACATGTTGGTAAAGCACATTACCGTAGGCGCGATATTGAACCGACCACACACTTTTGCCGCTGCTGTCGGTGAGGTCTGTCGGGGTGCCGATTTGGTCGAGCTGATAATGGTAAACCTCGGTGTGTTCACCCTCGCCACTAATGAGCGCCAACGGCTTAAAGCTGCCCGGCTCGTACACATAGGTTTGGTAGTGAGAATCGCTGGTTTCCGCAATCAGGTTATCGCCTTGCCACACAAATTCGGTGTTGGTTTGCTTACCCAGTTTGTCGGTCACGGTTTTTTCAATGCGTCGCCCAAAGGCGTCGTACTGATAGTTTGCGATGGTGCCATCGGGCAGGGTAGATTTGGTTAGGCGGTGCTGGCAGTCGTATTCGTAAGTGGTGACGAGCGTTTGCCCTTTCCCCCGCTTTTCTGCAATTAAACGCCCAAATTCATCGTACTCATAATGTGAATCGCCATGAAATTGCAGTTGGTTACCTTGTACGCCAGATTCTACCTCTTCAAAACGCCCACCTAATGTTTGTTGCAGCAAGTTACCCGCAGGGTCGTGGGCGAAGGTCTCTTCGACTACGCCTTTCGTGGCACTTAAGCGTGAAAGTGGGTCGTAATCGTAGTGGACTTTGCCATATCGGCTGTCCGCCATTTCCGCCAGATTGCCCTCGGCACTGTATTGGTATTGTTTGGACTGAGTGAGCTGACCGCGTTGATGATGCGTGTGAGCGATCAATCTGCCTTCTTCATCGTGCTGGAAACGGCTAGTGAGGCTCCCTTGCTGGCGAGACGTCTCCAATCCATTATCGAAGTGGTGCCGTGTAAGCTGCTCATCATTCAGCATAATGCGCGAGAGCACGCCACCAGCACTGCGCTCATACCTCAGGGTATTGGCGTCGGGCAGTTGACAATGAGTAAGGTTACCCAGCTCATCGTATTGATAATAGTGAGAGGCCCAACCTTGGTGCTCTTGGGTAAGCCTGCCTAGCGCATCATATTGCCAGGCTAATGGGGTGTCGCCATCCTCAACTTGCGTCAGCTGCCCATATTCGTCGTAATCGTAGGTAACTTCGTTGCCATCGGGGAGGACTTTTTTGGTCAGCCTACCCATTACATCGCGTTCAAATAGCGTGTCTAGTTGGGTGCCTTGTGTGCCCGTTTCCGTTTTTTTAAGCAACTTGCCATTGAGATCGTATTCGTACTCAAAGAACCGACCATCGAAGGTGGTTTCTCTTTGCACTAGCCCGTTAGGGTAATAATCGATAAAGTACGATTCGCCCCTTTCGTTGGTAATGGTACTGACGAAGTTTTTGGCGTTGTTGTAGTCGTATTGAAGTGAAGACCCATCGGGTTGAGTCACGCGGCTAACCAAATCCGTGTGCTGATGATAATCGAATCGGGTGACTTGCCCGTTTTCGTCCACCACTTTGGTGGGTTTACCATAGCCGTTGTATTCGAAAGATTTGGATTTACCACCAGGTAACACAATACGAGCGAGCCTGTCTGCCGAATCCCATTCATAGCGCGTCATCGCACCTGTTACGGATTTTTCCAGCACAATCCGCCCAAAGATATCGTAGCGATAAGTCGCTTCCGAGCCGTCTGGGTAGGTTTCCCCAATGAGCATGCCCAATCGGTTCCACGCCAGTTTATGTTGGCTGCCATCGGGGTAGCGAATTTGGTCTAGCTGACCGTATTGGTTGTAGCGATAAAACGTGTCTTGGCCAAGCGGGTCACGTTTTTCGGTAATGTCGCCAAATTCGTTGTATTTGTAGCGCCAACTTCGGTCGGATTGAATGACTTTGCGCAGATTACCACGCCAGTACTGAAACTCTGTTGTTGTACCATCAGGGGCGATGGTGAGGACTTTTTGGTTTTGTTCGTTGTAGACATGTTGGGTTTCATTGCCCATAGGGTCAACGGTGAGCACCAAATCGCCATTGTCGCTGTATTGGTTTTGTGTCACCGCACCATCAGGGTCGGTGGTTTGCACTAACTGGGCGTTCTCATCGTGTTGATAAGCGGCAGTGCTGCCATCAGAATAGGTAACCACCACAGCATTGGCGTCGTCATCCCAATCGAATTCGGTGTTGTAGCCTGTGTTGCTCCAGTGGCGTAAGCATCGAACCGATTTACCAGTACCATCCCATTCCCAGCCAAATTCCACACCGCCCGCCATTTTCCGAAGCGTAATAACGTGCTGAGCATCGTAGGCGTAATCTTCACCCTCATTGCCCGTATTTCTCTGTGCGATGAGCTGATCATGTGCGTTGTATTGATAGGTGGCACAGGTTCTTTCCGTTATCCACTCACCCGTCGTACTGCCTTTAGTGAGAGTGCGAAAATCTATTTGGGTAATGAGGTCGTTTTGGTATACAAACCATAGGGCGATACCGTGCTCATTCACGACGGCTTCAGGGCGCTGATGCCCGTCGTAGCGAATGGTCAGTCGGTTACCATATTGGTCGGACAGCTTACTTAGGCGAGCCGAGTTACCCCGTCGTTCAAAGTGGTAAAAAGGTGAACCCGCTTGTGCGAGGATGTATTCGCCGTCTTCTTGTCCTAAGAATACCGCCGCACCAGCAAGATCGTTGTATATCTCAGGCAGTTTTTTTGTGGGCTCGGGCAATTCCGTACGTTTGTTTTCCGCATCTAACCAAAAGAGCTTTCCACCTTCGAAGGCCAAAGACTGGCTGAGTGGGTGGCTCCAGCCAAACCCTAACCCTGTGTTGATATCGCAGCTACTGGTTTTGTAGGTTCGGGTGAAGGTAAACGGCAGTGCCCCAGGTAATGTGACATCTTGTAGTTCGAGAAGCTCTTCGCCTGTGACCATTGAAACAGGGCAACCTTCGGTATCGGTCTTCTGGTTCGATTGGGTAGCGTCACCGTTGCCATTCTTACTGGCGTTGTTTTCTACCATTCGTTTTTCGTTGGTCGCTAGGTGTGTCGATTGTTTGGCTTGGCGTTTTTCAGATGTCGCGTTTTGAACCGTTTTACCGTCGACAGTTTGATTAACCTTGGCTTGACCATTAAATTTGCTGTTTCCGTGTTGAGTCACTTTCCGTAGGTTTTCGGCATTATCCTTTGCGTCGACCTTGACTAAATCTACGACCTCTTTGATCTTTTTTACTATGGGTGCAGAGCGAGGTTTTCTAGCCATTCTTATGCCCCCACCAGAGTCGCTGTGCCAGCGACATCTCTCAATCGATTCATGTTTTTCAAAATTGCGCCACCCGGTATCACAATGCTGATCACGACTTCAACAAGCAGCGGCGCCAACATGGTGGTCGCAATACCGATGATCTGAAGTGGGCTTAGCAATTTAAACCAAGAAACTGCTGCATTTAAACAAAGGAAACAGCGTGCTTCGTCTTTTAATAAGGTGAGCATTTCAGCGGCTTCTTCTTTCGCCGAGGCAAGCTTTTCAGCTATTAACTCTGGGTTTTCAACATATTTAGCAAGTTCCTTTGCAAGCTTACTTGGGTTGGCGAGCAGCTTGAAAAGTTCGGCAATCTCATCCCAAGCATCGACGATGGCATCCAATAACTTACTCATGAATTTTTTGACTTCGTTCCACACATCAATTGGCTCATTAATAAATAGATTCCACTCCTTGCGAAGTTCGGTGTTCCACTGTGTATCAAGCCAAGTGCTAAGTTTGCTGATGGTAGGATCATAAGAATCCAGCATTGCTTTGATGTCGCTTTCAGATACGTCGGGATAAAACGTCACGCGGACTTGTTTGCCTCTGTGCTCTGGCGGCAGCGTAATTTCAGCGAATCCGTTGTCATCCATAGTGCCTGAAATGGCTTCGCCGTCCGCTTCGTATTCAAAATTCCCCCAGAAGTTCTTTTCAAGTTTCATGGGCTGAATTTTGAAAGGTGTACCACCAATCGGAACAAAAGCTTCCGCTTCGAAGCAGTGAACAAGAGTGATTTTTCCGTCTAGTGGGCAGGTAATTAAGTCGGCTTCGATGTTGGAATCGTCGGTGTCTGCCGAGTACTCATCCTTATTCACGATTACTTTTTGTTCCATGTCTAAAGCCCAGCCATAAAACCAGTTTTCTGAATGGCGACGATACTCGTCAATAGAACTTTCAAAGTCGGTTTTTATCGTGCTGAATAGGTTTTCTGCATCTGCCATCGTCATGGTGGTCGTCATCGGTATACCTCTTTCTCAAGCACACTTTTTATGTATTCGTTTAG
Source organism: Vibrio penaeicida (assembly GCF_019977755.1). Taxonomy (NCBI): domain Bacteria; kingdom Pseudomonadati; phylum Pseudomonadota; class Gammaproteobacteria; order Vibrionales; family Vibrionaceae; genus Vibrio; species Vibrio penaeicida. The sequence continues at coordinate 429,568 of NZ_AP025145.1, forward strand.
TGAGCCAAATTCCTTTTTGTGGCGGTTCACTAAACGCGTCACTTTGGCTATAACGGTATTTTCTGGGAAGAAAAAATAAATGTCAGCGTAACTCTCTTTTAGCCACTTTATGGAATTGGCAATCAGGGTGGAGTTATCAATGTTTGACAGTTGTAGCAGCACGTCTTCTGGCACTGTCCACCATGGGAACCCGAGCTCTATGATGTCTACAGCAGGGGTGACGTTCACCACATCACCATGTTGAGAAAGCCAAACCTGACAGGGCCCCATAACTTTCGCTCGCTGTTCTTTATCGCAAAACTTAGCCACATTCAGGCTGAATCTTGGGTCATAGAAACGGAAGAAGGCATGAGTGCCGGATGGCATCCATATTTGTGTCAGGCTTCGAAAGTGCGCTAAGACCTGCTGAAACGTTGACGTTGTCCCTACCAACATCCCCCAGTCTTTCTCCGCTTTTTCAGCCACCCAGTGGATGAATTCTCCATCAGGATCAACAGGGGCGATGTAAGGCATCACTAATGTCCAATCTTCATATTGTGTGCCCAACCAAATTCCGTAGGCGTCTTTTCCACCTAACTGATAAAAGTCTGCCAGCGCGCTGTAATCGGTTGTTCCGTTAAAAATGGCATACCAAGACAACGCTTCTTTGCCAACGTACGAGTCTAGATCGAACATTGCCCATCCTTGCACTTCTCACACTCTTCGCAGAATGGAGCCGCTGCTTTCATCGTGGCGATTTGCGCGGGTGTAAGAATCGGGGCAGGCGCACTCGGTGGTGGCTCTGGTTGCCCAGGTTGTATGGCCGCTTGTCCTCTAAACCCGCTGCCGCTGCCTGCCGCGCCACCTGAGTTTAGGTTGACACCTGCTCCAGATAGCGTGACGCCAGAAGCGTCAATGGTGACAAAACTGCCTCCCGCTTTAATCGTGATTTCATTATCGGCTTCGAGTACGACTTTTTGTCCGGATTTTACGTGGATCTCGGTGCCTGCTTCACTCGCCCAATTATTGGATGATTTCTGATGAATAGAACCATCGGTGATCAAGGTATGATCGGCTGCAACTTTGATCCGGCTTTCCCCATCTACCGTGAGGTGCTGATTATTTTTCACATGGGTAAACTGGTCGTTGTCCACCGTGTGATGTTCATCGTTGTGAATGTGAGTGGTGCTGTCGTTTTGCACATCCCGTTCTAAATCCTTCTGAGCATGCAGGTAGACTTTCTCGTTCTCGGCTTGGTCCTCAAAACTCAGTTCATTGAAGCCGTCGCCTTGGTGGGTTTCACTGCGGATAACGGTTTTGGTTTTGTTGTCCGGCAAGGTATAAGGCGGAATGTTGGTGGCGTGATAGGTACGCCCAGTAATAATCGGCTGGTCAGGGTCGCCATTTAAGAACGACACAATCACCTCATGCCCAATACGCGGTATCGCCATCATGCCGTATTGGCTGCCCGCCCAACCCTGAGAGACACGAACCCAGCACGAACTCAGCTCATCACTGTTGGAATACCTATCCCACGGGAAATGAACTTTCACACGCCCATGCTCATCACAGAAGATTTCTTCCCCTTCCGGTCCCACCACGGTTGCCATCATCGGACCATCGACTTGCGGCTTCGGGGTTGGCGTTGCGCGCCACTGGCGCTGAGCGGGAATGACTGTAAACGTGTTGCCATAAGTGGTGACCCCGCTGCCACCTTCCTCTTCCAGGGCTTGAGGCTGCTTGCCTGTGTGAGTCGCACTCACCACCAGCCAAGTGCGGTTACAACTCTCATCCAAATGGTCAGATAAAGTAAACTTGGTGCCCGCTTGCAGGGCAGGGTGGTTGCTTTGCCCGGTGGCAATGTGGGCAGTGCGGCGAAGGTAATCCAACCGATATTGGCTGAACGCCGCGCCACTGTCGTCGTCTTTGTAGCGAGCAGGGGCATCGTAATGCTCATAGCCATCGCGTTGATAGCTCATCTCCTCACCAAGCTGCTCTTGTTTAAAGGAGTAGGTGGGCTTCTTAAAGCTGTATTCTTGAAACTGAACGCTAGACACATCGGAGCGCACTCGCTCGGTGAGCCCAAAGACATAAGGGGTATCCATGGTGCCGCCGGCTAGCGCGTTATAAGGCACTGGAAACGGGTAGGTGTCGTAGGCTTGGGTGTCATCACAAAACACAATCGTGTGTTTACTCGTCTGATGAACAAAGCGATAGACCAATCCCTCTTCGGCGGCGAGGCGATGCATAAAGTCCAAATCGGTTTCCCGATACTGAACACAAAACTCTCGGGGCAAGCAGGACCGCTTCAGGGAAAAGGCATAATCGTTGATGCCCATTTCCTGAAACAGCACAGACAGAATCTCAGGCACCGTTAAATCTTGAAAGATGCGACTGTTCTGACGCAAAGACAACCGCTCAATGGCAGGGACTAACGTTAGTGAATAAAAGGTATGCTGATGCCCAGTGTCGCCTTTTGAAAAGGCGCGGACAATGCCGTGAACACGTTGAGTGACTTCCCCATTTTGAATCACCGACAGCCAAGCGTTTTTGTCCACCACTTGTTCAGGAGTGATGTCCATAGAGCGGCTGGCGAGTTCAATGTGATAGCGAAAGCCATGACAGCCCTGATAGTTCGACAGGGATTCTTGCCCGTGATACTCGCGCACAATCAAGGTATCCGAAGCCAGTCCTTCGACATCCAATGAGAAGTTTAAGGTGCCCATGCAATCAATCCGTTAATTCAAAGTACATGTAACGACAAAAGCAAAGCCCCGTTTGGTGGCTTTGCTCGAAAGGTATGGGGTTAAATTACGCTTCAACAGGTTTACGCCAATCGTCGGAACCTGAAGTGCCTGCGTTTACATGGTCCCAATTGATCTTGCGGTAAGACAAAGAGACAGTCACATTCTGGGTAAAGTCAGATTTGGTTGGATCTTGACAGTGAGGCATCTCACAGTGAATGTCTACAATCGAAGCACTTTCCAACACAGTGGTAAAGAAGTTCTCTTGCTTGCCTTCAATTGAGGTTCGATACCACTTCAGCTCAACTGTGCTCATCTTTTCGCCAGATGCTAGTGCGTTGTACAACAAAGGTACTGCCTTGTTTAGCGCTACCGTAAATTGGAACGGCTTATGAACACGTTGACCAGAAGGTTGGCCAGATTGTGGGTCGGTTGGCACGGTTACATTGTGATTGAATTCTTGCACAAGCATTTGGTCTTCGTGCCCTTCAACAAAGGCGTCACCAATGGAATCGGTAGAAAGAGCGCCAGCGGTGATGAGCCCCTGAGTCTCGCCTTCGATAGAGATGTAACATGGAGTAGGCATAGTCAATCCTCATAAACAGGGGGCTGCCCCCTTAGCTATTAAATAAGACATTTGATAAGTAAAGAGTGCCTGAGCACAGTGTCGTGCCAGAAACTGAAGAGTATTGAGCAAGGGGTGTGCCAGAATTATATTTTAATTTAAAACAACTGGTTAGATGAATTTGGCTATGGGGCAAAGCGAATAGTTGCTTGTGTGTGGGCGAATAATTGCTTGAGTAGCGAGAATGTGCCTGGATCGGTGTCACACTTGGTTTGTTGTCGCACTAGCAATAGATTCTGAAGTGTTCGAGCTGCTTCGTTTTCTATTTGGGTGTTTATCAAAAACTGAAACTGACACCAAAGTGAGCTCAACGATTGCTTTCCTTTTTGCCATGCTTGTTGGCGATCAAATAAAAATAAAAGTAGGTGTGAACAAAGTTGGGATAATTGCGATTTCAACTGAAGCTCATGCCATGAATAAACGTAAATAGTCAGCATAAACATAAAGGATACTATTAATATGCCAAAGTACTACGTCTACCCAGCGATTGGCATCGCAAGGCTAGGAAACTCTGAGTCTGAGTTTTTTGTTGGTCCAGAAGTTCCGTATCAGGACATAAACCCAAATTTTACAGGCAATAATTTTAGCGAATGCTACGAAACTTACAGTTTAAACAATCGTTCAGATCAAGAACTCAATTTCAAAGACAGCCAAGGAAAAGTGAAGCGCCAAGCGGCGCGTTTTCGAATATTCGAGATAGATGATTGCGATCAAATTGTACGAGAAGTGACCGCTAAAGAAGCAACGATAGAGTGGGAAGTTCATATAGCGAATCGAAAGTCCATTAACTACCAATTTAACAACGCTATGGACTTAGGAAAGCTCTCTCAAAATTGTGAGTTACGCAACGCCTTTGTTACCGATCTTCAGGAACGAAAAGACAAGTTACTGATTGAGCCGAGCGTACGAAACATTCAAGGTCGCGACCAATATGGGAAAGATTATCTATTTGACGATGGCACCTTTTTTGGTGGGACAAGCCAAGAAAGAACGGTCTATTTAGGTGAATTGAGAACCGATTGCGAAGGGCGCTTATTGGTTCTGGGTGGACGCGGAAAATCAGATAGTTACAACAATAGCCCCATCACGACGTTTGCGAACAATGACAATTGGCATGATGACATCAGTGACGGCACAGTTCGAGCTTCCATCACTATTGATGGTGAAACGCATGACGCTGAACCCGCCATGGTAGCAGTAACGCCGCCAAACTTTGCTCCGGGCATGCCCAGTGTCGTTACTATGTATGATGTTGTAAACGATCTGCTTAACGATAAGCCTCAAAAAACGCAGTTTTATCGCGATATCTTCCCTATTCTTAATAGCTTAGTAGAGAACCAAGGCGTCAACTTGGGCTACTTTATGGCATTTGGTGACAATGCACCTGCGAACTTCACCAAGCCTTCCATTTTAGAAAAACTGGAATCTTCAAGTGTTGATAATCTAGCTTTACGAGAGGCGGTGTTCAAACAATTCCGTATCACACCAGAGCTCACCGTGGCACAGAGAGCCGAAGAAGTTGAGAAGCTACTTAATTCACCGAACATTTCTGAATTGGATGAAAGTTTAAAATTGGACTTAGCAGGTACATTTAACGAAGCCATCAAGAAAGCACAAGTGCAAGTGCAAGCCGATAAGCTTCCGCCAATTTTTGGGGACAGCTACGGTGACGCGCCAGATTCACCTCTTGTGGGGTTGAGTCTAACTTCCACTCAATATCAACACATGCACAATTGGGCTATAGGTGAATTTGAGCTAGACACTAATCCCAAAGAAAACCCTACACCGCTAGATGGCATCAATGACCCACTGGAAACAATTTTCTCTGCAAAAGAACGCGCACATACACTTACCAAAACTAACCTGCAAGAGTGCCTCGGTGGACCGTTCCATCCCGGTATCGAATTAACGTGGTTTTTGCGCCGTGAGTCTATGTGGAATGTGTCTGATAGCGTCGACAGAATGCGCCTAAACGTTATAAACAGAGGGGAAGAAGTACAAGATTACTTTGGTCCTATTTTAACTCCAGAAGTGGCGTTAAAAGATATGTTTAATGTTAGTGGTCCTGGCACACTAACGCGTTTTATGGGCGTGCCTTGGCAATCGGATGAAGGGAGCTGCCGCTCGAACCAAGACTACGATACAGCGCAATACTTACCAACGATCACTTTCTGGTCTGCGCGTGTTCCCAATCAAGTGTTGAGCCAGCGTTCTTTCCAGCAGACTCAAAACACAGATCTATCTGCTGCACAGCGTCACAAGTTCTTCAGTTACCGCCAAGACTGGTTGCGATTCTTACGCGAAGGCGGACAGAACCCGAGAGTTACCATGGTCGATAACTGGGACAAAATTGGGATTGTTGTTAAGAAGCCTATTGATGACTTCGAAATAGACAGTGAAGAAGTGAAAAGTGCTTGGGTTGAATCACAAGTAAATGTGCGTTATTTGGCTCACGACGCAAGTTATCGACAATTGCTTAATTTAGAAACCCTGTCGCCTAAAGATATATTGCACAGTGCAAATAGCCTTTCCAAGACAAAGGAAGACATTGAAAAGCTAAATGAAGAAGACAAGGAAGTGTCTGAATTAGGTCTCGTGCCTAGAATCATCCCAAGTCGCGAAAAGTTGAATTAGCAATGAAGGAATCACACTATCAAGTTGTGGTTCTTGGAGCAGGTGTTGCGGGTTTGTCTGCAGCACTTGCGCTGGCACAACAAGGCATCAAAGTCGCTGTATTTGATAAACAAACCGCACAAAAACAGAGTTTTGGTGAGTGTGTTCATGGAACCATGCAGCCTATTCTGTCAGAGCTGAAATTATTCGATAGTTTTATTAAAGACGCACACTTTGAACTTCAAGGATATCAAATCGATTGGGATGAATTAGGTCATCATGAACGGAGTTTGATCACCAGCCCATACGGGACAGGCTGGATCCTGAACAGAGAAAAGTTTGATACGAGTTTGATAAGTGCGGCTATAGAAGCTGGTGTCGATATCTTTTGGCAATCTCGTCTAACTGAATTCTCAGAGCAAAGTGATGGGTGGCAGCTTCATTTCATGCAGCCTGATACCAGCCAGTATGTGGTGGAATCCAATTTTATTGTTGATGCAACAGGACGTGCCCGAACTCTCACACGAAAGTTGAACATTGCAGAGAAAAAGGCCGATAGCTTGGTAGCTTGCTGCGCACATATAAATCACAGCGGTTCTGGTGCTATAGCAAGGCAAGAAGCCGTTATTCATAGCGGCCTAAATGGATGGTGGTATCTTGCTCCGTTTTCTAAAAACCAAGCAACACTGTGCTATTTCACCGACAATGATTTGGATATGCCCAAGACATTTTCTCAGCTTGTCGAGCTGGCATATGAACATGCTTCGTTGGCCCCCTATTTGGATTGCTGCGACTTAAACGACAACGCTCAAATGAAAATTACCCCAGCTTACTCATCTTGTATCGCAAAAAGCGTAGGCAATAACTGGTTGGCTGTTGGGGATGCATCTTGTAGCTACGACCCGCTATCTTCATACGGCATTACGTCTGCTCTTGGAAGTGCATTTTATGCCTCGAAAGCCATTACCCGCTGGTTTATTGGTCAGCCCCAATACCTAAAGGAATATGAAGCACTCATGCAGGATAGCTTTCTTTCATATTTGCCAAAGAAAAACGAAGAGTATGAAAAGGTGACCCAATTCAACTCTCCTTTTTGGCGAAGAAGGAACCTCAATCAACCACTTCATCATTTAACAAAGGAATAATCTGATGACACGTATTTACTTCCTATTCACACTCATTTTTGTATTGGCAGGGTGCCAAAGTACCGACGTCCCAACAGAAAAAACGGGCATGTCTGAAAATGAAGTCATTACTGAGCTGCAAAGTAGGCTTATAACCACTTCCTACCTTTTAAAAGAATCGAAGTTTGTTGAACGAAACCAAAAAGTAATCTGTAAAGGTGTCGATTTTGCGCAAGGTAAGTGCTTTGCCCCTGCATGTGCCCCATGCGAACCTTCTGCATTTAAAAAAGACAAGATAGGTTGCCTAGATCCAGGTCCGCTAGGCACAGGGTTATTGTGCCAAGTTACGAATGGTGAGGTTTCGGATAAACCCTGCTGCATTGATGGGCAAAGTTGTGAGTTGGAATCCTCCCCTCCGGTTTCCAAAACAAACGAGAAGAGCATGAACTACCAACTGTTTCCATCTTTGACTGATCGTAAGTTTGAAAATAACAAGTGTGTTTCAGTGAAGTGATATGTTTTGCAAACCCGCTTATAAACCGATTTGTTAATACAAGTCGGTTTTTGTTTTTAGGCAATATGAGCAAGCACACTAAATCTACATTTTATCGTTATCTGAGCGGTAGTAGAGATAATCTGATTTGGTACTGTCCCACCGGAAATAGGAGATATTAGTATCGATGCATTGTTTGATGTCGTCTATTACGTCTTGTACGTGTCCTTTTTTAATCGTTTGAAGATTGGCGATCCGATGATAAAAAACAGTCCAAGACACAACCGCATTATCCCAACGGACGCCGCCATCATCACTGGTGGTAAATATGTAGCTGGGAGGGTCTATTTTTTCGCTATGCTCCCATTCTTCAGCAATCAACCTGTCTAACCCTTGATTACCAGCTTCACAAGATGAGAGTGATACAAAGACTTCACCATCGTAGTCATTCATGTCGGTAAAAATGGGTTTCATGGCCTCAAACATCTCTCGTCATCTGAGAAAATCGCTACCAAATTCAATACCTTTTTTGTTGCCGTGAGCAGAAATATGAATACACAAAGGCATATCTTCTTCCCCTCTAGGACCGTGGCTAGAATCAATGGAGGAGATGTAGCGACAATACTTGATGAGATCTTTTTCAGAATAAGCGATGAACTTAGCCACTTTATGCCCAAAAATTTTACACACCTGCTCTAGTGCTTCTGCTTCTGAACGCTCATTAAGCAAATCCATAGGGTCAACGCATTCAATGATAAAAAGCCTGATTTTGTTATACATTTTTCTAGCCTATGGTTTAGCCTTGATTTAATTGATAGGAGAGTAATTTAAAGCGCGAGGTTTTAGGAGGGGTTCAGGTTACTGGGTTTGAAAATGCGACCGAAGTAACAAAGTTATTTCGGTCGTTTTTGAACAAACGAAAGCCTCAGTAAAGCAAAACACTAAGAGTTTGTTGGTTCAAAAATATCAATACTTGGTCCTGTTGTAGGCAGCTCGCGTTGCTCTGTTCTTAATTTGGATAGAGCCGCCTCAAACTCTTCATCCGTCATATCTCGCCAGTACCTTGGCTTTCTGCTTGTTTGTTCGTCGTGTGCTGTGGTGACGGAGTCTTTTGGTCTTGCAGGTTCAAGAATCATGATATCTGGTATCGGCTGGCTCACGTCCATATAGCGTTGAATCATGTTCCATAGGCGGTAGTACTCGCCAACAGGTTGATTTGGCCCTATCAAGGTTCCGATGGGGACGCCAAACGAGTAACCCATATAGCGATGCACCAAAAACAGGCTGTAACTTAAATGTCCTTGGTGAGAAGGGGCAGACATCAAAACGCAGTCAAATTCAATGAATGGATGGGTAAAGCGAACTTTATTGCCTTTTTTATACAGTGTGACCATGCCAGTTTCGCGGCTCAGATCAAAAGACCGTTTACTCTTAAGGAACGGTGCTAAGAATAAATACCCCCTAGAAATCAATATAAAGTGCAAATAAACAAGTGCAGATGGGACCAAGAAATATGAGATGCTAGTAATTATTGCAACAAGTAAATCTGCAGTAATTGGAGTATCGGGATTAAAAAATGGGAGAGATGAAGCAAGAATCATTATAGGTACTACGACATAAAGTCCAACTTTAGCCATTGCCACTAAAAAGAAATAGAGTTGTGACCAAGCGGATAAAGATTCCTGCTGCAGGTCTCTTTCATCCCAAAACATGCCTTTTGAGGTGTCTTTCTCCATCTCCCTAAAATCTGAAGGCTTTAAGTTTTCGATGCATGAGACCGAAACAACCGAGCTGGCTTTGGAAAAGCCCAACATTTGCCCTTTGGAAAAAAAAGTCGTGTGCGTGTTGGGTTGCTGCTTGGAGTAACTCTCAGAGTTATAAATAGAATTCTTCATTAATTACGCTTTCTCTATTGGTTCCAGTTTTTATGGTCGCACAATGGCAACCCCTCTGAGCCAATCCTTATCCTTTTTATTAAAATTTGGAGAGCTACTGACTTTTGAATTATCAAACGTTTCATCCAACTCTGGTCCGGGGTAAATCGTATCGTTTGCTCTAAGCCGAACGCGAATGTTAAATGCCCTAAAATAGGTGTGAGTATAAGCCCTAGTCTTGAACATGTTGGTTTCCAAATTTGTACTTTTTAAAGGAAGATCATGTTTTACAAAAAAGGCATACCCATCAAAAGTATTTACCGTTTTTAGCACACTTAAGTTGTTTGAACGTACCTCCGAAAGTTCTGCGGAGTAATCAATACCCATTTGGCTGGTCTCTTTCGTTTTCCGCCAGATTCCTTGCCTAGCAAAAAACTCTATCTTCAATTTTTCCTTATTGAACAAAGAGGCGAGGTTGGTGTTCACCCATATTACGTGAGTCGCCCCCAATGCTTTTACTTCCTCGGTAATAGAGGCGGGTAATTTCGTTTGCTTTTCAACTGAATACGATTTGATCGAAATATTGAATATCAACCCGATAAATCGGTTAAATGCGGTTTTTGGATCTTGTAAGTGTTTGTATTCTTTAGAAGGGTCTTTACCGAATGGGCCGTTTTTTAGCCACACTTCAATTGGTGTGTCTTTAAAAATGGTGTAAAGCACGAACCCGAGCACCGCGATCCCGACCCCAATCCAAGCTATGGGACCAAGGCCTAGAAAAGTGGCAGACGAGGTAAACAACCCTGTCGCTAGTGTGGTGACCAGCGTGCCCATTGCAACCATGCCCATTGCCAAACCCGCATCGGTATCGTTTGATTCGAAGAGGCGGTAGCTGTCCCAAGCAGCTATGCCTGCAGTCAAAAGTCCCCCAAAAATCCCAATGGTCCCTAGCCGGCTAATATTACTGACTAAAGTCGTTGTACCGTTTTGAAAGGTAAAGCGAGCAACAAGGCTCGGTGGAAAACGAATCAAAGTCTTAGCGCTATTGATGGCAAAGGAGGACGCATTAGATGTGTAAAAATTTGCAGAGTGCGCAAGTGCTACTCCCAAATCTAATATAGTGCTAGCCACGTTAGCGATAGAGTGAGTGGAGAATTTCCCTTCAGATAGATTTTTATAGTGTTGTAAGTTGTTGATTAGATTTATTGTTTCAATCACCGTGATAAAGTAGGGGACTTTCAATGCTTCATAAATGTTACTCCCAGTCGCTCCTTTCTTACCAATATCTTGCAATGTTCTTTGCGTAGCTTCTCTATTTAAAGCTTCGGCGACTTCTGAACCTTCCGGTACCACCACCACTTTAAGCGGTAGCTTTTTACCGACACTTTTAGTTCCTGATATTACATCATTTGCATGAAACGCTTTTTTCCCAGTAGAAGCGATCAGTTTTCCATCTTTATCGTACAAACGCCCCATAGGGGTTTTATTTTTCTTACTTTGTATATGCTTACGTTCTACATCCAACACGCCGTAACTTAAGCCGTGACCATGTACGCCAACCACTGCCCCTTTCAATTCTGAACCGCCGACAGGCACATACAGTGCCTCCCCCCAAAGCTTTGAGTTTGTGGACTTTAACAATGCGAGTACGGGCGCATAAGCTGAATTGAATTCCACCACTTTAGCGTGTTCGCTAATGTTTTTAGATAGCGCGAGTACTGCGTCGAAGTAGCCTCGTAGAATGCCATCGGTTGTGTTTGAAATTCTGCGTACTGTAGCAAAAGGACCTTCGGAATTGTCATTTGCCTTAGCCATGAATGCTAAGTCCATGACCTTTAGGGCGTCATCCTCAATGATAAAGTGTTCACTTTCCCATTGCGCGAGGGATTCAGGGGTCGCGAATCCCGTTCCTGAATTGAACGGCTCTGGTGGCGTGTATTTATCTTCCAGTGAAACCAGTTCAGTTGATGGAAATAAAATTTTATGGAGTGGGTGAGGGCTGCCGCTTTTGAGGATATGTCTTACTGTCGGCATAAAGCTCACAGGCTTTTTATCCTCTGGAATGGTCATCGAATCAAGGTTGTCGATATTCATACTTAATGCGGTTAAGCCATACCCAGCAATGACGTGGGCTGCAGAAGCGTTCACCCCATTTAGCGAGCTGATATCTCGCAGTACCTGTGCAGTGCGTGTCGCGTTCATTTTCAGCTCTACGGCTTCTTGAATTTCTTTCACATCTCGCACGCAGATCTGTCGTTCAATGGTTCTCATTGTGCGATGGAATCGCCCTCCAAAAAATGTATCGAACTCGTCTTTATGCTCGTAGAATGGGTTCTCTTGCTTGCCGAATTTCTTTGGCAAAACGAATCGTTGAACCAGCTCAGCGCATTGGAAATACTCTTGTTTGGACATGTCCGTATAGACTTGCTGCAAATAACCAATGCCATACATCACAGTAAAGGCGTTGTGCCTAAGGTCAAATAAAGGGTCGTCTAGAACAATGGCTCGGAGTTTACGTTCGCGTGCGTCAGCCAAACAATCTTGAAGAGCGTCGGTCTTCCATGCATCTTCGCTAGAATTTTCTGGCGAAACAATCGCCTCCAGAGCCGCATGTTTCATCCCATATTCGTATTGGAAAGATTCATTGTATCTGAGGACAGCCAACGCACTTTTTCCATCAGCCGAGATGGTTTTGAATTTGTTTTTTATTTCTTGGTATTGAGTACTAAGCCAATTTCCAGAAAGGTCACGACTTAGGTATCTGGGTTCAGCACAAAACAGTTCAATCTCGGGCTGGCGAGCTCTCATCTCAGGCAATGCTTTGGCATGAAGAACATCAACAGAGTCTTTCACATTCAGTTCATGAAAGGCAGACAAACGACGTGAGCGATCATATTCATTGGATTCTAGGTAATTTAAGTACTGTGCACTCCATTGAACTTCAGAATACGCAAAATGAACTGTTGCTCTGCTGCCATTTGATTTTGCAGGCACCCAAATATCGCTGATGGGTAAGCCTTCAGGTTCTCTCTCTTCGATTTTGAAAGGCTGATCCGTTGCTTCCCGGTGCTTATACAGGTCGATGTCTCTGAACTTGATAGAGCCATCCTCTTGCCTACGAACTTCAATCTCTCGCCATGCTTTATCGTTGTAGAAAATATAGAGATACCCATTTCGGACTGGGGCAACTCTGTCTTTGTAATTCAGATCTTTGTCAAAAGTTGGCAAAAGAGCGAGTGGAACAATGGAGTGAAGCAAGTAATGTTGTTCTTTGGATTGCCTCTCTTTGGGCTGAATATCTGGGTACAACGGTAGATTTATCTGACCGGTTTCCTTAGACACTGCTAACCAAGCGTTAATTTGCGCGTTTTGACCAGACCAATCCCAACTATGAATCGTCGTGTTATCGAGTGTTTCGATTTCTATTTGCTGTTCTAACCATTCCTGTCGTACCAAATCGCCTTCGTCGTAGAACATAATTGACTGCTCTGGATTGTGCTGAGTACCAGTTACTTCAACGAATACTTTCTTTGACTCACAGGCAGGTTTTGAGCTGAGCTTATTCGCCGACATAGTGCTTATCCTCAATCATTTTTTGTTCTAGAGCGTGAAATTTGGAACTCGAATCCAATGGTTTTAAATGCATTAGATGTTCAATGTTTTCAGGTTGCGTTTCATAGTGATCGCATAGTTGGAAGAACTGAGCGATGTCATCGGGTTGGCTGAGATTTAGATTTTCAGAGAGAATGTAAAGTTTTCGGTATCGCTGCCATTGTTGAGCATCACAATGGGTTATTGATTGTTTGGACAAATATTCGCCAATAATTTTGTCGTCATGAAGGCGTTCCAGAGCGATTTGTTGAGAAGGTGAAAGCACTTTTTGTGTATCCACTTTCGAGATTGCGATGCCGAGGTTTTCTGCTGAGCCATCGAAAAAGCAGACTGAACCATTGCTCGGAGAGTCTGATGGTGAAATCCAGGTGACTTGCCTAATTTCACCAAGCCATGTTTGCGTATCAGACGGATCGGACTCACCAAAGAAATAGTGAGCGACTCGTGGGTTGTAAAAATGAAAGACTCCCCTTCTCGCCCCATCAAAAGAGAGGGTGAGGCTACTTCTCAATTGGCGAAGGAGATGATCGAATAACATTGATGTTGGAACAGATACAAGAATCCAAGACCAATCAAAATCTGAGGGTGTCCCCTCCACTAGGCGTCTAAATAGGGTGCTTTTGGTTTCAACTCTAGCGACTATTGGGCTGATGGATACGAATTCTTGGAGTTCACTTTCTGCATAAAGAGGCTCTATTTCGGAAGTCTCCGAAAACGCATATATTTCTTGAGCGGTTGAGCCACTATAAGATGCAATGATGTAGTGTTTCAAGTTGCTCTGATTCAGTTCCAGCAGAGTGGGGCGCACATTCGCGTTATTTGCTTCCGGCATGGTGACTATCTCGGTCATATTGCTCAATTCCGACATGGACAGTTTGCTAGCGGGCATGAGCCATCAGGTTGCTTTTGGCAAATTTCGGTGATTGCCATGTCCGAAGAGCTATCACTCTGGATCCTCTGCATCAATACAGGGGTTGCCGGGATGGATGTTTTGACATTTGCATCTAGGCTTTGTTGAGATGCGCTAAAAGGAGAGAATTCTTGCACCTCTGGCGCAGCCAACCCTTCTAACTCCAATGGCAACTCAGCACCTTGCCCACCAAATCCACCGCCGCTACCTGCGCTGCCACCTGAATTCAGGTTGATCTTAGAACCAACAACATGCACGCCTGCGGGGTCTACTTTTACAAAATTGCCGCCTACTTTTAGGGTGAGTTCGCTCCCGGCTTCCAACACAATTTTAACGCCGGATTTCAGGTGAATTTCAGTTGCAGCTTCACTTGCCCAATTGCTTCCTGCTTTCTGATGGATAGATCCATCGACGACCAATGATTGATCGGCAGTGACTTTAGTTCGGCTTTCCCCGTCAACGGCTAAATGACGAGCGTTTTTGATGCGCATGAACTGATCGTTGTCGACTGTTGCGTGCTCGTCGTGTCTTATGTGGCTAAGGCTGTCGTTTTGAACTTCTCGCTCCAAATCTTTTTGGGCATGCAAGTAGACCTTTTCATTGTCGGCTTGGTCTTCAAAGCTAAGCTCGTTGAACCCTTCCCCTTGGTGCGTCTCTGTACGAATAACTGTCTTGGTTTTGTTGTCTGCCAAAGCATAAGGAGGCGTATTAATAGCGTGATAGGTTCTTCCCGTTATGATTGGCTGATCAGGGTCGCCATTCAGAAAAGAGACAATAACCTCGTGCCCGATTCGGGGAATTGCCATCACACCGAATTGGCTACCTGCCCATTCTTGGGAAACTCGCACCCAACAAGAACTGTGTTCGTCGCCGTTTGAATAGCGATCCCAAGGGAAATGCACTTTCACACGACCGTGTTCGTCACAAAATATTTCCTCACCGTCGGGGCCAACAACCATCGCCATGGCAGGACCATCGACTTGTGGTTTGGGCAATGGTGTCGCTCGCCACTGACTACTGGCTGGTATAACAGTGAATTGATTGCTGTAAGTCGTTGCACCACTGCCCCCTTCTTCTTCTAACGCTTGAGGCTGAGTGCCAGAATGCGTCACCTTTACAACAATCCAAGAGCGATTGCATTTAGGGTCTAAGTGATCTGTAAGCGTAAACTTTACACCGGCATGTAAGCCCGCATGGTTACTTTTTCCTTCTGCGGTATGCGATTCGCGTCGGAGGAATTCTAGGCGATATTGGCTGAAGGCTTGACCACTCTCATCATCTTTGTAGCGCGTGGGGGCATCATAGTGCTCGTATCCATCGCGCTGATAACTCATGTTTTGTCCTATCTGCTCTTGTTTGAACGAATAGGTGGGCTTCTTAAAGCTGTATTCCTGAAACACGACACTGGTGACATCTGAACGCACTCTTTCAGTGAATCCAAAAACATAAGGCGTATCAGCTTGCCCTCCAGCGATGGCGTTGTAAGTGATTGAGGCCGGTAACGCATCGTAGGTTTGGCTATCGTCGCTGAAAATAATCGTATGTTTAGTTTTTTCGTGATTGAAGCGATACACCAAGCCTTCTTCTGCCGCGAGCCGATGCATAAAGGCCAAATCGGTTTCGCGGTATTGAACGCAGAACTCCCTTGGCTGGCAGGACCGTTTCAGGGAAAAGGCATAATCGTTGATGCCCATTTCCTGAAAAAGCACTGAGAGAATATCGGGTACAGATTGGTTTTGAAAAATGCGGCTATTTTGCCTTAAAGAAAGTCGCTCTATGGCTGGCACTAATGTGAGCGTATAAAAAGTATGTTGTCGACCTGTGTCACCTTTAAAAAAGGCACGAACAATACCGTGAACGGTTTGTGTGACTTCGCCATTTTGAGTGACGACTAGGCACGCATCTTTGTCGACCACTTGGTTCGGCTGAATATCCATAGAGCGGCTAGCTAACTCAATCTGGTAGCAAAAACCATGGCATTCTCCATCGTGTGATAGAGACTCCTGTCCTTGATATTCGCGAACAATCAAAGTATTTGGAGCTAAGCCTTCGACATCCAGAGAGAAGCTTAATTTGCCCATGCAGTCATTCCGTTTAGCGATCGAACTTGTTAAAAATCTGCATTAAAGATGCAGACAAATGAAAAAACGCAAAGCCACGCAATGTGACTTTGCCATCATGCGAACAACCTAATCCGTAGGGGGAGAGCACCAACAAAATGGGGAGCAAATCATTGGTGCGAATACGGTGTTGGTCGATTGCTTGATTATGCTTCGACTGGTTTACGCCAATCATCTGAACCAGATGTACCTGCGTTTACGTGGTCCCAGTTGATCTTACGGTAAGACAGAGACACCGTAACGTTCTGAGTAAAGTCAGACTTAGTTGGATCTTGGCAGTGAGGCATCTCACAGTGAATATCTACGATAGACGCACTTTCTAATACAGTGGTAAAGAAGTTCTCTTGCTTACCTTCGATTGAAGTACGGTACCATTTCAATTCAACAGTCTTCATTTTTTCGCCCGAAGCCAATGCGTTGTACAGCAATGGAACGGCTTTGTTCAGCGCAACCGTGAACTGAAATGGTTTGTGAACACGTTGACCGGATGGTTGACCAGACTGAGGATCCGTTGGAACCGTCACGTTGTGGTTAAATTCTTGAACCAGCATTTGGTCTTCATGACCTTCAACAAACGCGTCACCGATAGAGTCGGTAGACAGTGCGCCAGCAGTAATAAGCCCCTGTGTTTCACCTTCAATGGAGATATAACATGGAGTTGGCATATTTAATCCTCTTGTAGAGTTGAATGTTACTGGTCCAGTCGCTTCCCAACCTCAATATGCAGGTTGACCTAGGCAAGCGGCTAAATCCTTTTATAGCAACAAATAAATAACAATAAATTATGAAGCGCTTTTTGCGCGAATTAGTGTCGATAGACAAGAAGTAATAGAGCAAACAGTGTGCCAATTAATAATTTTATTTAAAAACAAATAGTTATGGCATTTGAGTTATTGTTCAAGCAATAGATTGCTATATTGCGGGCAATTTATTGCTCGAATAGCGGATTAATGCCTGGATCAGAGTCACATCAATATATATTTCATGGTTCTTTATGATATTTTTGTTTTGTGATGTTAATACAATAATTAATATAATCATCAATTTCTTTGTTTGCGGGAATGTCTCATTTTTGATTTTATACATGCCCATAAAATATAGACTGTCTCGAATATATGAATGATGCATGAAGTATCGATTTGTTTTGGCAAATTAATACGTTTTATAGTAAAAGAGAATAAGGGATATCAAATATTCCATATCAAACAAAGACAGATTGATTTGATACTTACCTACTGATATTAAACGAAATTTACAGCCATTTATTGCATTGAAACCTAACGATTAGGTTTGATGATTAATGATTGTATTTTATACACTTAGGGCTGGCGTTGTCTTTTAAATGAGAATTTTATCATCTTATTTTTGTGATGACAGTAACGGTTTTACTTTATCCTGATATAGTAGGTTAAATACGTAAATTGAATGATTAAGAACAGAGAATAAAAAGTGATAGTTGTTCTTAAAAATATAAAAAATAATCTTAAAGATGAGAATTTAATTACATTTTCACTTTGGCTAGTGGATTTCTAGACTAAAAAATTAAAAATTTATTCTATTAGGCTTTAATGGTGTATACAGATATATCGTACATAAAATGTACGCGCTTTCTTGTACCTTTCTTATACGTCATCCTGTCGAACTTGACTCCCCTAATTAGAAGCTCACAAGCAGAATTTAATAATTTTTGCTCTGATTGTCAGAGCGAAATGGTGTTTGTTTATTGCTATTTAGCCTGATTTGGAACTGAAAGTCGTTGTTATTGGAAAGGTTCGTTGTTGGAATTTTTCTTTTTGGAAGCAGTGGTATTTCTGAAGAACAGCGGTTAATTCCAAGTCTTGAGCACAAGACTGATATGCCAAGTTTAAGTGCAAAATCAGGCTCGCTCAAATAAGCGCTTGCTCGTAATAAATTCAACATTAACAGCAGTTGGGACAGACGAAGGAGACCGTAATATGTCCAAAGAAGGCAGTGTTGCCCCGAAAGAAAGAATCAATATCAAATACATTCCTGCGACGGGCGACGCTCAGGCGGAAGTGGAATTGCCGTTGAAGACATTGGTGGTTGGAGACTTTAAAGGGCACGGTGAAGAAACCCCTTTAGAGGAACGTAAACCCGTCAGCATCGACAAAAACAATTTCGAATCCGTCATGAAGGAAAGCAAACTAACGCTTTCTACCTCGGTTTCAAGCAAGTTAGTGGATGAGGACGACGCTAACTTGCCAGTCGAATTGTCATTTGAGTCTCTTGCAGACTTCTCACCAGACTCCATCGTTAAGCAAGTTCCTGAACTAAATAAACTGATCGAATTGCGTGAAGCGCTGCTGGCTCTTAAAGGTCCGCTAGGTAATGTGCCTGCATTCCGTTCTCGTTTACAAGAGCTGCTTGCTTCTGATGACTCACGAGAGAAGCTGTTGGCGGAACTCGATCTTGTGGCAACTGATGAGAAAGAAACGTCTGATCAGGGAAATGAATAACCAGCGTGAAAAACAGGAACGAAAGGATAATTCCGATGACAACAAATGAAGTCGCTGTAGAAAGAACGATTGAACAGCAGCAAGGCAATTTACTTGATGAAATCATGGCGCAAACGCGCATCGCACCGAACGAAGAAGCATACGATATTGCTAAAAAAGGTGTGGCAGCGTTTATCGAGAACCTCGTTGGATCCAACCGCACAGAAGAGCCAGTAAACAAAGCGCTGGTCGACCAAATGCTGGTTGAACTCGATAAAAAAATAGGCGCTCAAGTTGATGAAATTCTTCATGATGACGGTTTCCAAAACCTAGAATCATCATGGCGTGGTCTGAAGTTAATGGTAGACCGCACCGATTTTAATGAAAACAACAAAATCGACCTATTGCACGTGACGAAAGCAGAGCTTTTGGACGATTTTGAATTCGCACCAGAAACAACTCAATCTGGCTTGTACAAGCACGTTTACTCTTCTGGTTATGGTCAGTTTGGTGGTGAGCCGACAGGCGTCATCATTGGTAACTATTCCTTCACGCCATCAACGCCAGACATGAAGTTACTTCAATACATGGGCTCGTTGGGTGCGATGGCACACGCACCATTTATTTCAAGTGTTGGTCCTGAGTTCTTTGGCATCGATTCGTTTGAAGAATTGCCTAACCTGAAAGATCTTAAGTCTACTTTCGAAGGGCCTAAGTACACCAAATGGCGTTCGTTGCGTGAGTCGGAAGATGCGCGTTACCTAGGTTTGACTGCGCCGCGTTTCCTTCTTCGTGTCCCTTACGATCCAACGGAAAACCCGGTTAAGTCCTTCTCTTACGAAGAAAATGTGAGCAACTCACATGAAAGCTACCTATGGGGTAACACAGCGTTTGCTTTTGCCACTCGTCTAACCGACAGCTTTGCGAAATACCGTTGGTGTCCGAACATCATTGGTCCACAAAGTGGTGGTGCTGTTGAAGACTTGCCTGTTCACGTTTACGAGTCAATGGGTGCACTGCAATCTAAGATCCCAACCGAAGTTCTGGTCACCGACCGTAAAGAATTCGAATTGGCTGAAGAAGGCTTTATCGCACTAACGATGCGTAAAGGTAGCGATAACGCAGCATTCTTCTCTGCAAACTCTATTCAAAAACCAAAGATCTTCCCGAACACCAAAGAAGGCAAAGAAGCGGAAACCAACTACAAGTTGGGTACTCAGCTGCCTTATATGATGATCATCAACCGCCTTGCGCACTACATTAAAGTGCTTCAGCGCGAGCAAATTGGTGCTTGGAAAGAGCGTCAAGATCTTGAGCGTGAACTCAATGGCTGGATCAAACAATACGTTGCCGACCAAGAGAACCCGCCAGCAGACGTGCGCAGCCGTCGTCCACTTCGTGCAGCCGCTATCGAAGTGCATGACGTTGAAGGCGAGCCAGGCTGGTACCAGGTATCGCTGTCGGTTCGTCCTCACTTCAAGTACATGGGTGCGAACTTTGAGTTGTCTCTAGTAGGACGCTTGGATCAAGCCTAATGGGATACATCGCCCCAGAAGAAAGTGTTTATGGTGTCAGCCTCTTTGAGCGTTTAGAGGCTGACGCTAAACCCATGTCACTTTCGAAAGGACCCGATTCCGCTGAGGTGCTTCGTTCCATTAAACGGAATGTGTCTAACATTCTGAATACCAGAATCGGAGAGTCATTGAGCTCTCCGAATTTGGGCTTAGTGGATTTTAACGATGCCACCATGGCGATGTTGGACCTTTCCATTCGAGTGAAGCTGTCTATAAAGCGATGCTTAGAGGAATTTGAGCCAAGGCTAAAAGAAGTCGACGTTCTTGTGATTCAGGACGAGGCGGAACCGCTTAATTTGCGATTTAGCGTAGCAGCAACCATAGACACCTCCGCCGTTCATGAAAGAGTAAAAATTAGTTTACTCCTTGATAATAATAGAAAATACCGAGTAGTAGGGTAGTTAGCTAGTGGCACAAGACAAATATTTCAGAGATGAGCTGGCGTTTTTAAAAGACCAAGGGAAACAATTTACCGAGATTCATCCTCAACTTTCTCGCTTTTTGAATGGTCGGAACACCGATCCAGATGTCGAGCGCCTACTCGAAGGCTTCGCGTTTCTAACCGGTAAGCTGAGAGAGAAAGTCGAAGATGAATTTCCAGAGTTAACTCACTCCATCATCAACATGCTTTGGCCGAATTACCTTCGTCCAATCCCCAGCATGAGCATCCTAAAGTTCAGCCCTAAACGTAACTTCAGTACACGTCAGATCATCAAAAAATCCACAACAGTGGATTCTATTCCCGTGTTAGATACAGCGTGCCAATTTCGCACATGTCGAGATGTTGAGATTTACCCGTTAGTGTGCGATCGCGTTTCTGCTGTGCACACTAAAGACGCCAGTAAAGTCTCGCTTGAGATGGCGATGATCAATAAGGACGATTCGGTTAAGTCGATCGAGCTGGATTCGCTGCGTTTCTATTTGGGTGGCGACACCTACAGCGCACAGAATCTGTATCTTTGGCTTGGGCACTATATCGATTCCATTGAAGTGGAGTATGAAGGCGGCAGCGTTAAGGTGCCAAAAGATGTGTTTGATGTCGTTGGGTTTGATAACGACGGCTTACTGCCATACCCAAAGAATGTTTATCAGGGTTATCGCATATTTCAAGAATACTTGGCGTTTCCAGAGTCCTTTCATTTCTTCGAACTCAAGCATATCGGGCGTTACATTCCGGATCATGTAGCAGGTAAATTTACGATTCGCTTTAACTTCACCCAAACCTTGCCTGGCAGTACGCAAGTGACCAGTGAAAGCTTTACGTTGTACGCCACGCCTATTGTTAACTTGTTTAAGCACGATGCCGACCCGATTGATTTAACGGGCAAGCGCCCTGAATACCGTTTGTCGCCATCGAGCCGTTACCCAAGGCACTATGAAATTTTCAGTGTTGACCATGTAGAAGGTTGGCAAGAAACCTCCGACGGTCGAATCCGTGGTCAGCGCCGAGTTTACACCCCGTTTGAAAGCTTTCAGCATGAAATTGAATTGGCACGTAAGCGTCTCGCTCTTTACTACCGTGTTCGAGTAAAAGACAGCATTCGCAAGGATGGATTCGATCATTTTATCTCGTTCGTAAGGGGCGATGAAACGACAGGTTACTTGCAGGATGAAGCGGTTACGTTAGAGCTCACGTGCACCAATCGCCAGTTACCGGCGGAGTTGGGCGTAGGTGATATATGCGTAAGCACCGACACCTCTCCTCCGTTTGCCGATTTCGAAAATATTACGATCCCCACGCAAACCTTGCGCCCTGTATTGGATGGCAGTTTGCTGTGGACATTGATCTCAAATTTATCTCTCAACTACTTGTCGCTTCTTGATAAGAAAGCGCTGTGCTCGGTCCTTCGCGCTTACGATTTTCGCTCTTTAGTGGATCAGCAAGCCGCGCGTATTTCTCGCCAACGCATGGAAGGCATTGTCTCTATCGAATCCGAGCCGCTCGACAAACTCATTAAAGGCATGCCTGTTCGAGGTCTACTCTCAAAAATCACCATGGATCCAAACGCATTCGGATCCGAAGGGGATTTGTATTTGTTTGGCACAGTTTTGAGTCAGTTTTTCGCTTTGTACGCCAGCATCAACTCATTCCATGAATTAGTGGTGGTGAATGCAGAAAGTCGTGAAGAGTACAGCTGGGGTAATCAGCATGGAATGCAGCCACTGATATGAGATCGACAATGCTTGAGTCAATTCGGGATGAAATGACAGACATAAATGAAGTAACAGACATCGATCTAACCGACATTGATGTAAAAAGTTTCAACTTCTACCAATTGGTGGAATTGCTGCTGCAACTGAGCGAGCACGATCCAGAAGATGAAGACTGGGAAAGGCAATGTCAGTTCGTGTTTAAGTCGAATCCGAGCTTAGGTTTTTCTACGTCAGATGTGTCTGGCTTGGACCAAAAACACGACGACCGATTGGAGTTGGAAACCACCTTTCTAGGGTTAACCGGCTCGCAATCTCCTTTGCCAGGCTACTTGCTGGAGCAAGTGTTAACAGAGGGCGAATTTGGTTTAAGAGGACCGTTTCTCGACTTCTTTAACAATCGAATGATCACGCTGGTGTACCGCATTTGGCGGAAGTACCGCTACTACATTCGATTTCAAGAAGGCGCGAGCGACGACTTTTCGGCTCAGTTATTTGCCTTGGTCGGGTTGGCGGACCCGGACATGCGCGGCGAAACGCCGATCAACTGGTGCAAGATGCTCTCTTACGCCGGAATGCTGGCTGGGCGCAGCCGTTCACCGCAAGTGGTGTCGGGGATCATTGCGCATTGCTTCGATATTGAAGATGTGGACATTCGCCAGTGGGTACAAAGGAAAGTGGACATTCGCTTGAACCAACAAATGCAGTTGGGCATGGCGAACATGAATTTGGGCGACAACACCGTTATCGGTGAACGAGTGACAGAGTGTAACGGCAAATTCACCTTGGTATTGAAAGGGTTGAGCCAAGAACGGTTCAGAGACTTTCTGCCAACAGGCAAAGAGTATCAGCCACTTTGCAAAGTGGTGGAATTCGTGCTGCGAGAGCAAATGGCGTACGACCTAGAACTGCAGCTCGAAGAAGGCGCGGTGTCTGCCATGGTATTGGACAGCAAGGTCGACATGCCTTTGGGATGGTCGACGTTCTTGGGTGAAGGTGACACCAAACAGAGTGTCACGATTCAAGTCCGACAATAGAAAGTCAGTCTGATAATCGATAGCCAGGTTAGTTAATAGAGGCATGGAAGTGGAACAGAATAAACGTCTTAATTTGATGGTATCAAACACCAAAGAATTGGAACCAGGGCTCACCCCTTCCTGTGAATTTACGGAAGAGGGCGGGGTGATTGGTTCGAGCCCGAGCGCGTTTTGGGTTTTGCAAGACCAACGCCGAGACGTGCAAGGCAGCCATTGCGAAATCTTGGTGTACGACAGTCATTTTTGTGTCAAAGACCTCAGCGGAAAAACCTACGTTAATGGCGCAACGATGCCGATTGGCGTGGGGAAAATGGCGCAAATCACCACCAAAGACTCCCTTAAAATTGGCGTCTATGAGTTGATGGTGGTTAGCGGAGTTGGCCACTCTAGTATGTCGTCACACAACCAGTCTCTTGAGCAACTGTTTATAGAAGATGCCGCCTTGGTGAAAGGCGATCCTGACTCCGTCGAAAGCCTATCCGTACCTGAAGAAATTACGTACATCGACCCACTCGATGTATTAGATGGTGGAGACACCACCGCGAAAAGCGAAAGGCTATACGCCGAAGAAGAAGAAAAACTGTCAGACGACCAAATTGAAGCGAATAGGCTACTGGCGGATGAAGAGCCAGAAAGCCGTGAAAAACCGACCCTTCAAGCGGACAGTGAATATGAAATTTCTTCTGCAATAAAGCTGAAAAAGCGCAGTCGATTTAATCCATTTTCATTCTTTTCCAAATCAGATTCTTCGGAATCAGAGCAAGAATCTGCAAACTCAAAGCCAGATGCAGAAAAGTTAGAACCAAACATTTCAAACTCCTCACCCGCAATGGGAGCGGAGTCAGCAGCAGTGTCTGCCAAATCGAATCCGGTTGAGACATCTCAGCCTTCAACTCACACCTATGATCAGCTCTTGGCAGAAGAGACTGGTGCACAAAACGCGTTCAGAACAGAGGGCTACAAGATGGACGATAAAACCCTAGATTTATTAGAAGAAGAAATCGCCCAAAATGAACAATTCAAAGCGGATATGCCGCTTGGCGATGAAAACAACCACCTATTGTCTGGCCCGTTATTTCGTGGGCTAGGTGTATCGGTGACCCCTTCGCACCACTCTGGTGAT
This sequence comes from Vibrio penaeicida, assembly GCF_019977755.1. Lineage (NCBI taxonomy): Bacteria > Pseudomonadati > Pseudomonadota > Gammaproteobacteria > Vibrionales > Vibrionaceae > Vibrio > Vibrio penaeicida. The sequence continues at coordinate 454,003 of NZ_AP025145.1, forward strand.
GTGCAAATGACATCCGAAGAAATGGGGGCAGCACTGCAAGCCGCAGTGAAAGGTTTACTGGATTTGCATCAACACGTGGATAACAGCCGCTACGGGGTGATCAATAAAAACCTGCAACCGATAGAAGACAACCCGCTTCGTTTAGGTATGTCTTATGAAGACACGGTGAAAACCTTATTCAATACCAATCCTGGTGCGGTTCACCTCTCAGCACCTTCTGCGATATCTGAAAGTTTGAAAAACCAGAAAGATCACAACGATGTCGTGCAAATGGCCACCACGTTAGCGCTCGGGCAAATCGTACGTGCGTTTTCACCAGAAGTATTGATGAAGCGATTTGAAAATTACCGCCGCTCTTACCAAACCCCAGAACAGAACACTGATGCGTGGGCGTGGGAAATGTACCAAAGCTACTACAAAGAACTGACTTCCGATCGTCAGCAAGGCTTTGAGAAGTTGTTCTGGGAAGTATTCGATCAAGCGTATGACCGCTTACTTCGTGAGAAACAGATGGAGTCGTGATCGTGAGACAAATGCTGTCCATATTTTTGGGCGTTTTGCTGCTAGTAGGGTGTAGCTCTAGTGAAGATGTTAGAGAGCTACCATCTGTCGTGTCGTTCAGCATGGTGGCAGATGAAGGGGTGAACCCCAATGTGTTTGGCGAATCGTCCCCCGTTGAAGTTCAGGTCTTTGAGCTGGTGGATGACTCCATGTTCATGTCTGCGGATTTTGATCAAATCAATGAAGATCACAAAAAGGTATTAAAAAGCAATTACATACAGGTATACGACTACGTATTGACGCCAGGCCAATTTAAGTACGTCGACGACGTAGTGGTGGATGAAGACACCCGCTACATCGGCGTGTTAGCGAAGTTTGCCGAGCCAGAACTGAGCGAATGGAAAAAAGCAGTGAAGATCATCAATTTAGGTCGGAAGTACCACTTGCTGATGCTGTTTAAAGATTACGACATTAAGTTAGATAAGGTTGAGTGAGTATGTATTCACGGAATAGAGTCGTTTGGAGCGAAGGATTATTCATTAAGCCACAGCATTTCCAGCAACAACAACGTTACATGGAATACGCGTTAGATGAGCGAGTGTCATCTGCCAGCCAATACCTATTTGGGGTGTCAGAGCTGTCGCTGAATCCGGAATACCTAAGCTTTGGTCGAATTGCTATAGAGCGAGCGGTTGGCGTGATGCCCGATGGCACCGTTTTTCGAATTCCTCAAGAAGATCTCATGCCTGAAGCGCTGGAAATCACCGACGATTCTCTTGCTAACCAGATTGTGTATCTCGCGTTACCACTTCGCAGTGATTCATTAGCTGAAATCAGCTTTCCTGATTCTCAAGGAACGGGGCGATATACCGCTCGTAAGCAAGAAGTACGCGATGTGCATACACCTCAAGGGGACAGCACCGTATTGGATGTGTCACCTGTACAGCCGCGCTTAATGTTAGAAAAACAAGATCGAAGCGCATTTGCTTCCGTTGCTATTGCGAGAATTCTAGAAAAGAGACCCGATGGCAGTGTCATGCTGGATCCGGACTTTGTGCCTTGTCATTTCAATGTTGTCGGTGTTCCGCATTTGCACCGATTCATCAGCGAAATGTCGGGATTAATGCGCGAACGTGCAAAAAACATCGCCCAGCGAATTGGTTCGCCAAGCCAAGGTGGTGTTGCTGATGTCTCCGATTTTATGTTGCTGCAATCACTTAACCGCTTGCAACCGCAACTTCAGCATTTGTCATCGCTAAGAAGCTTACACCCAGAGCGTTTATACGAATCGCTCAGTGCCATCTGTGGTGAGCTGGCCACCTTCACAGACGAAAGCCGCATGCCTCCGCAATTTACGGTGTACCAACACGAAATGCCGACCGAATCATTTCAGTCTTTGATGCTCAAATTACGCCAGTCTCTCAGCATTGTGCTGGAACCAAGAGCGGTGTCGATTCAGCTACAAAAACGCCGTTACGGGCTTATGGTTGCGCCTATCCAAGATCAAAGCTTGTTGGAATCTGCCGATTTCATTTTGGCCGTTCGAGCGCGTATGCCTTTGGAAGATTTGCGTCGTCTGTTTGTGCAGCAAACCAAAGTCGCTTCGGTTGAAAAAATCCGCGAGCTTATTTCGTTGCAGCTTCCGGGCGTTCCCGTCAACCCATTACCCGTTGCACCAAGGCAATTGCCATACCACGCAGGTTACACCTACTACCAATTGGACAAAACCAGTGAAGCGTGGCGCATGCTGCAAAACGCCAGTGGGTTTGCTTTCCATGTTGCTGGTGAGTTTGACGAATTGGACCTGCAGTTCTGGGCCATTAGGAGTTAATCATGATCGTCACTGAAGAATTCAATAAAGACCGTTACGACGAACTTCTGTTTGATGAAGTAAAGAGCATCGATGCGGATCAGGATTACTGGTTCAAGCTGCGTGGTGACAACCAAAACAAAATGGTCGATGCGGCTACCCCTTTGCTGGGTTTGTCGCTTCGTATTCGCTCTTTGGCGCAATGTGAAAACATTGAAACCATCTATAAACAGGCACAAGAAGAAATCAAAGCCATCGAGATGGAGTTGGTTCAAGCCGATATCGAACACGCCATGATCATGGCCTATCGCTATGTGCTCTGCGCCGTATTGGATGAAGCGGTCATGAGCACGCCATGGGGCGCCGACAGCTCGTGGGCGGAGCATTCTCTGTTAACTCGTTTTCACAACGAAACATGGGGTGGGGAAAAGGTCTTTACCATTCTAAATCGCTTACTGAGCGATCCACCAAGATATCGCGATTTGCTGGAATTTATTTACCTCTGCCTGATGCTCGGGTTTGAAGGCAAATACAAAGTGGTGGAAGGCGGGAAAGAAGAACGCGAACGCGTCGCCATCAAGCTTTATGAAACACTTTCAAGGCTGGATGACAAAGAGCCAGAAGAGCTAACCAGCGCGACAGATCACGTGGTAGCGACCAAATATCGACTAAGCCGCCAAATGCCGATATGGCTGATTTTCGCGGGTTTTGCTGGGCTTTGGGCTGTGGTGTTTTTTGTCTATCGCTATCTGTTGCACAGCAAGTCACTCGACGTACTGAGCCAGCTAAACCAAATTTTATAAAACAAATGCTATAGCTCATACGTTACAGATGAAACGTTATAGCCCAAAAAGACCAATAGATTTTATTTTTAATTTTCAATGTCAAAGGTTGCGCCGTGATTCGAATCGAACTCCCAACATTAATCAGTAAACTGAACGAACAGAGCAAGTTAGCCCTCGAGCAAGCGGCTTCACTGTGTTTAGAACATGAACACTCAGAAGTGACGTTTGAGCATTACCTGCATGTGTTGCTGGATAACCCACTGAGCGACGTACGTGAAATCCTGCGCAGCAGCGATACCGATCATCATGAAATTCAAGACATGGTGCATGGCGCTTTTCCGCGTGAAACGGGTCACGATACGTACCCCGTTTTTTCGCCGCTCCTGATTGAGTTGTTGCAAGATGCGTGGCTGTTGGCGTCGACCGAAATGAACCTTGATCACCTTCGTTCTGGTGTTATCTTTTTAACCGCCATCATGCGCCCCGATCGTTACTTACCTGTCACCTTATCTAAGCGATTTGATCGTTTAAACCGTGAAACCATTCGTCGCGAATTCTTCACCATTCTTAAAGATTCCTCCGAGACGCCCGTTGAGGCTTCTGGGAAAAAAGGCAAAGCCCCTGTATCAAATGACGGAAACCGCGCACTAGACAAATACTGCGCCAACGTCACGGCACAAGCGCGAAACCAAGAATTGGATCCAGTGTTATGCCGTGATGAAGAAATCAATTTGATGATCGACATTCTTTGTCGTCGCCGCAAAAATAACCCAATAGTGGTGGGCGATGCGGGTGTCGGCAAAAGTGCTGTAGTCGAGGGTTTGGCGCTGCGTATTATTGATGGGAAGGTACCGGATAAGCTGAAAAACATTGAACTGATGAGCTTAGATCTCGGTCTACTCCAAGCAGGCGCAGCCGTGAAAGGCGAATTTGAAAAACGCCTTAAATCCATCATTGATGAAGTGAAATCTTCACCGACGCCCATTATTTTGTTCATCGATGAAGCGCATACCCTTATCGGTGCGGGCAATCAGGAAGGGGGCGGCGACGCTGCTAACCTGTTGAAACCAGCACTAGCAAGGGGCGAACTGTGTGCCGTAGCCGCTACAACGTGGAAAGAATACAAAAAATACTTCGAGAAAGATCCTGCGCTTAGCCGTCGTTTCCAATTGGTGAAGCTAGACGAGCCTTCGGCAGATCAAACCGTCGATATCCTTCGTGGATTGTGCGAAGTGTATGAGAAAAATCATCAGGTACTCATTTCAGACAGCGCATTGAAAGCGGCTTCTCATTTGTCGGCAAGGTATGTGTCTGGTCGTCAACTACCAGATAAAGCGATTGATGTTTTAGACACCGCCTGTGCCCGTATTTCCATTAACCTCAGCACGCCACCCGCCCGAATGTCTGAACTGGAAACACTTCAACATCAATACGAGTTGGAGCGCAAAATGCTGGAACGCCAACTTCAGATCGGGCAATCGATTGATGAAGAGCGCCTTGCCACACTCATTGCTAAAGACGAAGAATGCCAAGCCGAATTCCACGAAACCGAGCGTGCGTGGGTAAAACAGCGCGATTTGATCAATCACATGATCGAACTTCGTACCAAGCTGCTTTCTGATGAATTAGAACCAGAAGAGCTTGAGGAAACAAAGCAAGCACTTGAAGTGATGTACGAAGAACTCGAGCAGACACCGTTTAATGATCGCCTCATTCACCCAGAAGTCGACGAGCAGCAAGTTGCCGAAGTGATTGCCGACTGGACAGGTGTGCCGATCGATCAAATGAACACCGATGAGCTGACGAAGCTGACTCATTTGCCGGACATTCTTGAAAAAGCCATCAAAGGTCAGGATGTGGCGATTCAGCGAATTCACAAACACCTACTAACGGCCCGTGCCGACTTAAGAAGACCCGGCAGACCGAAAGGCGCGTTCCTACTTGTAGGGCCAAGTGGTGTTGGTAAAACAGAAACCGTGGTGCAACTTGCTGAAGAGTTATACGGCGGCAAGCGATTCCTTACCACGATCAACATGTCTGAGTACCAAGAGAAACACACTGTATCGCGTTTGATTGGTTCGCCTCCGGGCTACGTAGGCTTTGGTGAAGGCGGCGTGTTAACGGAATCCATTCGTAAAATGCCGTACTCCGTTGTATTGCTTGATGAAGTCGAAAAGGCACACCCAGAAGTACTGAACTTGTTCTATCAAGCGTTCGACAAAGGCGAGTTAGCGGATGGAGAAGGGCGTCTGATTGACTGCCAAAACATCGTGTTCTTCTTAACGTCTAACCTTGGTTTCCAAACCATTGTCGATTACGCCGACCGCACCGATGAAATGGACGATGCGTTGTACCCAGAACTCGCCGCGTTCTTTAAGCCAGCGCTACTGGCGCGTATGGAAGTGGTGCCTTACTTACCATTAGGCGAAGAGGTGATGGAGAAAATCGTGCGCGGCAAATTGGCTCGCCTTGAGTCTGTGCTTACCGAGCGTTATAAGGCGACTGTGGATATTGCCTCTAGTGTTATCGACGAGATCTTGTCTCGTACCACTCGCTCCGAAAATGGTGCGCGAATGCTAGAAGCCATTATTGAAGGGCAAATGTTGCCACCGATTTCATTGGCATTACTGGAAAAGTTAGCCAATCAAGAACCGGTATCGCACATCAGCATTTGTGCTCAAGATGGCGAATTCATCGGTAAGGTGGAATAGCATGGCGGATTGGCTTAACGTTTCCGACAAACTGGTCAACGCAAGAGAAGCCTCTGGCCTGGTACAGGTTTTGCTCGATACGTTAGAGCAAGACTTGCAAGTCGACAAAAGCTTTTTTGTTGCTGTGACACCGGACGGTCGCCAGTTGCTGACCCTAAACCGTGTGCCTGATCTTTGTTGGAATGTCACTGATTTTGAATGCCCATTTGCGCATGTGCTGCAAAATGGCGGGCAAAAAATCATTAATCACGAGCACCTTGTGTATTGGCAGGGTGACAGCAATTTCACCTCACTGATCGAAGGCTGCCGACCGGATCAAAAAATCGTCGTGACCCCTTTACCTAGCCGTCACGGCGCGGTTGTGGCTTTGTCTGTGAACTTGGTTCACGTCGATAGTTGGAAAAACGCCCTCGGGCAATCTCACTACGACCGCTTCTTGGCGTTGTTTACTCGTCATTGGGAAAGGTTAAGTGAGTTGAACGAAGCGTCTGTCTCGAAGAGTAATCTTAAAGAGTCACTGTCCTACGTTGAAAAAACACAAACCATTTTAAAGCAGTCGGATGCGATCAAGCACAAGCTTGTGGGTGACAGCACGGCGATGAAAAAGCTGCGCGAGCAAATCGCCACCGCCTCTCAATCCGACATGACGGTATTGATTCAAGGTGAAACGGGAGCAGGTAAAGAAGTCGTCGCGTCTGCGATTCACGACCTTTCTTCTCGTCGTAAAAAGTCACTGGTGGCGATTAACTGTGCTGCCATCCCTGAAAACTTGTTAGAAAGTGAGCTGTTTGGCTACACCAAAGGGGCGTTTTCTGGTGCTACCACCAACAAACCGGGCTTGATTGCACAAGCTGATGGCGGAACGCTGTTTCTGGATGAGATCGGCGATATGCCTCCCATTCTCCAAGCGAAGCTACTGCGGGTGCTAGAAACCCGAACTTACCGCCCTTTGGGGGCTGAAAAAGAGCAAAGTTCCGATTTTCGTTTGGTGGCGGCAACGCATGTCGAGCTGCGTCAGAAAATTGAAGAAAAAAGCTTCAGACAAGACTTGTACTACCGTTTGTACCAATTCCCTTTGTCTGTCCCCAGCCTCAAAGAGCGCATGGGCGATGTTGAGATTCTGGCGAAACACTTTATCGACCAATTCAACCAAACCCACGGTACTCGCGTTCGCGGTATTCATTTCAAAGCGCTGGATATGCTCATGCAATACCCGTTTCCTGGGAACGTGCGAGAGCTTCGCCATTTGATCGAATTCGGCTGCGCGCACCTTCACAACGGTCATGAACTTATGGCCGATGAATTGGGGCGTTACATTCAAGATTCTCCAGGAATGGCGGCCAATGAAGACAATGTCCATGACGTGCCGGATGAAGAACAAACTCTGCTTTCCATCTCGGATTTACGTTCTGCCGTGAAAAGCTACGAATCCAAAATTATTGCGCTGCGTTTGCGTCAGTACAAAGGAGACCGATCTCGCGCGGCAGAGAGTTTAGGCATACCCAAGCGAACATTGGCCGACAAATGTTCCAAACTGGAGATCAATATCTGATGGTTAAACGCACACTCACGATCGCCAGCTTTTTGCTTAGTTGCCTCGGTAGCCTAGCGTTTTCAGGATACGCGTTAGCACAGGAAGTGACAGAAACGTCGTTGCTGGAGCGAGCACAAACTTGCCGTGCCATTTCAGCTAAAGTTGATCGCTTGGCGTGTTTTGATGGGCTGTTCGGTACGCCAATTACCCAAGCGCCTACCACAAAGGCTTTGGTGCGCCCAGAACCTTGGCAGCGAGCTGTGAAAAGTGAAGCGCGCCGCTCAGATATGCGAAACGGCGACGAGCCTTATGGATGGATTCGTAACGAAACCACCGACGGTAATGGTGATAAAGCATTGTGGTTTACGTTGAACGCCATGCCTCGAGTCGACAGTGAACAAGCTCCTGTGGTTCTCATGGCGAGCTGCATTAAGAAAATCTCTCGGTTAGAGATCATTTTTCCAGATCAGCAGGAAGGGGCTCGCGCCGATGTTTCGCTAGGATCGGAGCGTCAACGCTGGACGTTCGATGAACAAGGCATGGTGCTTCGTTCGGGGCGTGGATTGGCGGCGATCAGCATTTTGAAACCTCTGGCTCGCCAAAAACAAATCCACGTTCGTTCGAATTCAGAACGCATTGATGGCTTAGTGTTTGAGACACCGAATTCAAAAGACACCCTTTCGGAGTTAAGGGAGCTTTGCCGATGGTAGCCATGGACGATCAACACACCAACATCATGGATGATAACTTGGCGAATGATAAGGCGATCCGAGCCAAACTGAGTGCCCCAATTTCTGAAGAAAGCGCGGTCGGGGAAAGAGTCTTAGACGATCCAGTTTTCGATTTTGTTGAAAGCCAAATGATGAAAGTCGGTTCTTTGTCGCACGCTGACGTTCGCTGGGAAGAAGTGGAGACAGGCATTCTTTCCTTGATGGAAAATAAGACCAAGGATCTCAAGTTACTGGCGCATTTGCTCCAATGCTTTCACCACAGTAACTCTGTTTCTCGTTTTAACCTCTCCATTCAAGTGACAGCGGACTTTATGGCGGCGTATTGGGAAACCTGTTTCCCGGCACCGGGTGCTCGTGGATTGTTGCCAAGAAGAAAGTTCTTTAGCCAGATTTTGCAACGATTTGATGCGGCACTAGACAAGTTGGTGAAAGGGACGATTCCTGTTTCAGAGGCGCAAAACGAATCTATAGCGAAAGCAAAAATTGCTTGGAGTGCTACTGCGGAATCTCTGTCACTCGATGACGAGAATTTTATTGCGTTCATTCGCAAGCTAGAACGTTGGCTGGAATCGAATAAGCTGCAAGATCTGCCGTCTTCACCGAGCCAGCCTGCGACGCAAGAAACAGCTTCCGCTTCGCCTTCTTCTGGTGGTACGTCGACATCGCCTCGCGCTGTTTCTATCGATACGGGGAATGACAAAGCAACGAAAGCATCGCTGCAAAAAGTGGCGGATTTTCTCACCGAGTTTGAATACGGCCATGCACTGAGTATTCGAGTGCGTCGCTTTGCGGTTTGGTCGACCATTAGTACGCCGCCGGACGCCAATCACAAAGGTGAAACTCAGCTTCGTCCTATGGTGGGCGAGCGTGTGAGTGATTACCTCGAGCAACTACAACGTAACCCAGACTTGGCGTTATGGCGCAAAGTAGAACAAAGCCTCACCATCGCACCGTATTGGTTTGATGGTCAGCATCTCAGTGCGCAAATTGCGCTAAAGCTTGGGCAACCCACTTGGGCTGCTGCCATTTTGGAAGAATCGCAACATTTTCTCGAACGCATCCCAGAACTCGCCACTATGAGTTTTAAAGGCGGTGTTCCGTTCATAAATGAAGAAACAAAAAACTGGCTGCGTTCTAACGAGCGCGTTCAATCGGCGTCGTCTGTTAACAGTTGGGATGATAAACGTGAAGAAGCGTTTGTGATGGCCAAAGAAGCGGGGCTTTCCGTTGCTATGGCAATGCTTAATGAAGGGCTTGCGTCAGCAAAAGAACCAAGAGACATATTTTACTGGCGGCTGCTAACCGCCGATTTATTAGCAAACAACGGGCTAGAAGCGATGGCGCATCAGCACTATCAATCCCTTTACCAAACGGTCATCAAATCCAAAGTGGAAGACTGGGAACCATCGCTCATCAATCAATTACAACAATTCGTCGTAACGGAATAACACAAGGTAAGAAACATGGGGAAGTTTATCAGCGGCTTGCTTAAAAAAATGGGTCAGAGCTTCAAGTCGGCCATACCGATTTTAATGGTCGCATTGTGTGTGTTGATCATCGTTGCCATTTGGTGGGCGGGTCCCATGTTGGAGTATCAAGAAACCAAACCGCTCTCGACCATTATGTCGCGCGTGATCGCCAGCGTGATCTTCTCGCTGATCTGTGTGGCGTTTTGGGGCATGTACCAATGGAAAGCGCTCAATCGTTTTAAAGCTGGCATTAAACGCGACGAACAGTTGAAAGCCGATCCGATTCTTCAATACGAAGAAAGGCAAGAGGTTGAGCTAAACCAAATCATGGTCAACATGAAGGAGAACCTCAACAAGCGCAATCATTTGTATGCGCTGCCTTGGTATTTGGTTATTGGATTGGAAAATGCCGGTAAAACCAGTTTGATTAACCGCTCTGGCCAGAATTTTGTGTTCTCTACCGTGATGCGCGCATCGGGTAAGAAGACGGAAAATCCATACAGCTTTGACTGGTGGATCGGCGAAGAGTCCGTACTGATAGACCCTGATGGTGAGCTGTTAACTCAGGGGTACAACAATGAAGATAACGACGGTCAAATGGAACGTCGCTTATGGATGCACTTCATCGAATGGTTGGAGCGCACGCGTAGCCGTCGCCCACTAAACGGTGTGGTGATCGCCATTGATGTTGCTCAGTTAGCTTCGGGTACAACATCAAGCCGTAAAGCCTATGCAAGTTTGCTGCGCACACGTCTTAGAGAGTTGATGGAAACCTTGTCGACTCGAATGCCTGTGTACGTCACGCTAACCAAAATGGACTTGCTGCACGGCTTCGAACCTTTCTTCCGTCATTACCCGAAAAGTAAGCGCGACGAAGTGATGGGCTTTACCTTCTCGTTGGATTCCGTCGACAACCTTGATAAATGGCTACATGAATTTAGTGAAGACTACAGCCGCTTTGTCGAGCGCATTAAAGAGTCGTTGCCTTTGTCGTTACTTGAAACGATGGATAACGCAGAGCGTCGCAGTATTTATGGCTTTACCCGCCAGATTTCGGGTTTGAAAGAAGTACTCCACGAGTTCTTGCAAGATGCCTTAGGGAGCGATCAATTCTCAACCTCGGCATTGGTTCGTGGCGTGTACTTTACTTCAGTGTTCCAGCAAGGGGTGCCTTCGAATGCGTTCGACGATGCTGCGTCACGTCGCTACGGCTTAACCCACGCGATCAACCGCGCGCAAGATGCTAAAAATTCCACCGTTTACTTTACGCAAAAGCTGTTTAATCGAATTGTGTATCCCGAGGCTGGCTTGGCATCGGATAATTTCCGAGTCGCGAAGCAAAAGCGCAGAATTGTATTCCTTTCGTGCGTGGTGTGTTTGATAGCCACCTTTATGCTGTTCGGTAGTTGGCATGGGTACTACATCAAAAACGTCAATCAAGCCGATGCTGTATTGGCCAAGGTGAACGAGTTCAGAAATAAGTACCCTGAGGATCTTTCACAGCTGAATCAGAAAGAAATCTTAGAACCGCTGGATACCATTCGTGAAGCGACGCTGGAATTTGGTTTCTTCCGTGAAAAACCTGAATACATTTCCGATATGGGTTTATACCAAGGGCACATGATTGGTCCTAAGGTGGAACAAACGTATTTGGCGTTGTTGGAAAGTCGTTACCTACCTTCACTGATGAAAGACATCGCCTTAGAGCTCTCGAATGCGGAAAACGAAGAGCATCAACTGGAAGTCCTTCGTGTATTCCGAATGATGATCGACAAAAGCGGACGTTATAAAGAATTCGTGATGGATTACTTCTCTAAGAACTGGCAAAAGCAGTTTGTGGGTAATCGTGTCACACAAGAACGTTTGCTGGAGCACTTAGACTACGCCATGAACCACACTGATTTGGCGACTCAGTATAAGGAAGGCAACCAAGCAGCGATTGCCTCGGTTCGCCCTTATGAAGGGATGATCGCGAAGGCGCAGCGTGATTTGAGCGCGATGTCTATTGAACAGCGTGTTTACCGTAACTTGAAGTCCAATTCATCGACGTACCTTGGCGCGCCTATTAATCTGCGTAACCAAGTAGGTCCGGTATTTGATGTGGTGTTTGAGGAGCGTGTTATCGACAGCGATAACCTAATGATCCCACGCATGTTGTCTAAACAAGGTTTCGATAGTTACTTCATCGAGCAATCGGATTCGGTGTCGGAACTCGCTTTGATCGACAGTTGGGTGCTTGGGCAAACGCAAGTGGCGGAATTCAGCGCGGCAGACAAGATCGCCCTGAAAAACAAGATCCGCTCTCAGTATGTGGTCGACTACACCAACACGTGGCGTAATGCGTTGAACGAAGTGGATGTGAAGTACTTTGTTGATATCAACAATGCCGTATTGGTACTGGACAACTTAACAGGCAGTACTCAACCTTTCACGCGCTTGCTTCAAGCTCTGGAAGACAACACGCGCTTGTTCAGTGAATTACCGGAAAATGAAGAAGCTAAAGAAGAGTTGCTGAAGTCGCCAAAATACAAAGTGGCGTCCATGATTCACGCGCCGTTTTCTGAGTTGAATTCCATGCTGCATGCACAAGGTGCGCAACCGGCGTATTTCGACGAAGTACAAACCGCCGTTGTGCAACTGCTGAATTACTTGAAGGCCATCCAAGATGCACCAGACGTTGGCCGTGCAGCGCTGGATGCCACCAAAGCGCGTATTAGCCTGAGTAATGCAGACCCAATCTACACCCTAAAGCGCATCGCGTCTGGTTTGCCTAGCCCGCTAGATAACATGGTGACGAAAATTGCCGATGAAAGTTGGTATGTGGTGAAACAAGAAGCCATCAAACACCTAGAGATTCGCTGGCAGCGTGACGTGTATTCGGTATTCCAAGAGAAATTTGCGGCTCGCTATCCGTTCGATCAAGGTTCGCGCAAAGATGTAGCCTTAGAAGACTTCGAAGAGTTTTTCTCGCCTAGCGGCACGCTGGATAGCTTCTACAACGAACAGCTGAAAATGTTTATTGAAGAAGGCATTTCGATATCGGAAGACTCGGCGCAGCAATCACTGATTCGCCCAGAAGTATTGGCGCAACTAAAACAAGCGAAAAAGATCCAACGTGCGTTCTTTAACCGCAAAGGCATCTTGGATGTCGCGTTCTCGTTGGAGCCTGTGCGCTTAACGTCGAACAAGCGCCGTGCGGTCATTAATATCGATGGTCAGTACGTGGAATACAGCCACGGACCTCGACAAACCGTGGAATTGATTTGGCCTAACACGCTACGCGGAAGCTCGGTATCGAAAGTGACCTTAGTACCGACTAAGCGGAATTTGTCGCCAAGAAGTTTGGAACGAAAAGGGCCATGGGCATTGTTCCGCTTGTTAGACAAAAGTGAAGTGGTTGGGGGAAGCTTGACCAGCGTGGATTACAAGTTCGCGATTGATCGCGGAGATGTGTCTTATCGCTTGTATTCAGAGGCGTCGGTGAACCCGTTCAAAGAACGGTTGTTTGATTCGTTCCGATTGTCTGGAACCTTGTATTAGGCCAACAGGCCCTAGGGCTACCCCTTTAATGGGATAACACCCTTAGATTTTTTAGTCGTACGTGGCGCAGCCGTTGCGCCATCAATAAAAAGGTATTCTGGTGTCAAACAGAATTTATATCGACCATGGAATTTTCACCATACTGAGCGACCAACCGTCGCTCAGGGACTCCGAACGTTATCAGAAAATTCGCAATGAAATAAATGGTCGTATGGGGTTTCTTTCTGGTTCGACTCAATGGGAATCGGTTTTTAATGAATGCGTAAAGCTGGGCACAGAAATCGGTATGGATTTTCTGCTGACCAGTTATTTCTCGGTTGCGGGCTTTAAAGTGGAAGGGATCAAAGGGTTTGCCTCTGGTCTTGAGCTTATGCTTGGTGCGTATGTGGAAGACAGCGAGCACAAGGCATTATCTAGCCGACACAAGCAAGAAATTATCCAGTGGATGACCAGCAAGGTTACGTCGGATCTAAAGCTGATTAAGCCCAATAGAGACCAGATCCGCGATTTGTATCGCTGTGAACGCGCATTGCAAGATTTGCACGAACTGTGTGAGCGTTTTCAGCCGGAAGAGCTTCCGAAGTTTGAAAGTATTGCTTTCTCCATTTTCGAGCATATTGATCGCATTGAAACAGTGACAAGACCAAATGCACCAGTATCAGACTTGCCTATAGATAACTCACCAAAAACAAGCCGAAATATTTGGATGTTTTTGTTTGTTTTAGCGTGGGCGCTGACCCTCGGCGCCGCGTATTACTATTCAATTGAGCGGTTAAAAGTTTGCCATGCTTTCGAAGGCATGAAGAATACCGTGTCAGCACCAACTGAAGAATTGCTGTCGAAGATGACAGAAAAGTCGGTTGCAGAATTGCCTCTGGATGAACAAAACATCATTCGTTCGGCGCTGGTGGATGCGATGGACAAAGATCTTGAGATCACCGTTTATCAGCAATACATCAATATCATTATGTTGATAGATAAGGCGAAAGAGCTGTTCCCAGATAACTCTGAAGTGGAAGACGCGATAGAGCGTGTAGAAGCCCAAAGCCAAACCTATAAAGTGGAATTGGAGCGTGATTTGGAGCGTTTTTATTCGGCGAGAACATTGGCTGCTAACTTAGTCGGTGGATCTAAACATGCGAAGAATAAGGAAAGCGCTGAAAGGTTAGAGCAATACATTTTGAGCCTATCCCCAATTTACAGCCGAAATGCTTACATTCAGGAGCAAATCGATAAGCAAAACTACGATCTCGCCAAAGAGGAGCTCGCGGTGCTGCAAGAGCGTGTTGCTCGTATCGTTTGGCAATTGTCGTCTTATCAGAAAGCGCTTTCAGGCGTGGCGCAATATCCTGCGGTTGCGGCTAAAAGTGCAGATGACACGGACCAAGAAGAGACGGTGGTAGGGCAATGAAAGGGGTGATCCGTGTTTTGTGTGGAATGCTACTTGGCGTGTCGCTGAGTAGCTTCGCCATCAATGAAATCGAGGATATCTCACCGCAAGACGCATTTGAAAAAGGCAGTACGTTAAGGTTGCAATACCACAACGAGCAGGCGCTGCATTATTTGAAGTACGCTGCTGATGAAGGGCACTCTATGGCGGCGTTGCTATACGCAGATGAGTTGGCAACACTGCCACATGCGGCGAGGCGGGAAGATGAAATTGTCGAGTACACCTTTAAGTCCGCTGACAGTGGTAACGTTTGGGCGATGCAACGGTTAGCTAAAACCAATCGATCCGGTGACGAGGAACAGCGTATTCAATGGCAAACTCATTTCCTTACCGCACTAGAAAAAGCCGCAGAAGAAGGAAACAGTAAAGCCATGCTGGCGCTGTTTTATCGCGACAGAGAAGACAACTATAAGCAGGCAAAATTTTGGCTGCGTAAAGCTCTGGAACAGGGATATTTACCGGCACAATATGCCAAGATAGAGTTGGTAGAGCACGGCTATGAGGAGTGGTTTGTGTTGCCTGGTAACCGCCTGAAAACGGTCAAAAAGCAGTATGTGGAATTAGCGGAAACGGGATACCTTCCAGCGATTAAGAAAACCATACAGCTGATGATCGATACCGACAAAACGCATGAAGCCGTGGTTTGGATGGAGAAAGCGGTCGATCAAGGCGACGCAACATCTTTGGCACTTCTTGCCAAGGCGTACGCGGGTAATTTCACGAAAACCAGAGTCGAAACAAATTTGGTGAAATCGTACAGTTACTACCAAAATTATTTGGATGCGATTGGCTCCGATAGGTTAATTGGAACACGCAAACGAATTGAAAAAGAAGAGCTGGCGGTGAAAGAAAAACTCACTGAGGAGCAACTGGCGGCTGCGGACTTACTTCATCAGGAATATCGAGCATCACATACCGTTAAGCAATTTGAAATGCCATGGAAATACGAAATGGAGTAAACGCTTTTTATTGGTATGTAATTCGATATGAGGCTGTTCAAAAATGAGATTTAAGTAAAGACGTGTTATTAGTGAGAATGATTAACTTGGCTCATACCAATACACATATTTTGTTAACATTGCGGACAAAATAATTGCTGCAGTGTGCTAAAAATAGTGATGGATAGGTTATTAGATCAACAGAATCTAAGTCTAAATCTATGACGTGAGAGTAGATATTACTATTGCACTATTTTTGAACAACGGGCTAAGTTGGCAAAATGAAATCAGATTCAAGAGAGCAACGCCTTTTCTTAAAAGCTTTCGCGATATCATTCGTGATCTCTCTTTTAAGTTATTTTTCTATTCAAGGCACCGTTAACTACTATCTGTGGTTGGAACAAAATGACGATGCAGAAAGTGTTCTCGAAACGATCGGTAATGTTCACAGCGAAGTCATTGATGTTTTAACACGTCTAAATCGTCTTAATCTGCGCAGCTGTTCCGAAGAACACAACTTAATGATGCGCAAACTTCTGTTCACCTCAGACTACGTCAAAGATATTGGCTATCTAGAAAAGCAAACGTTGTTTTGTACCACTGGTAAAGGAAAGTTATCACCCCCGTTTGTCGGCGGTGCAACCCCACATCTTGAAACAAAAACAGGCTTTAAGTTTTGGCGACACGTTAAGCTGATTATTCTGGATAATACTTACGACTCTCTTGTGATTCGAAAAGGCAATTATAATGTCGTTTTGGATGAAGGTGCGCTGCGCGAGTTGATTGATGATCGATTCTTATGGGAGCTGGTATACCTCAGAAATAACAAGCCGGTTTATTTCGACGGCTTGGAAGGGTTGTACGCAAAGCCTTTGCCAAACACGCTCGACTTTCTCACAGGAGAAGATCACAACATTGTTAAACATTGCGATACGGTCAGTCGATTTTGTTTAGCGATCAAATATGACCCTGAGAAAACCGACAGTGACTCAGTGGTGCTTCAAGTATTCACTATTGCAACCAGCCTACTAATAGGGCTGTTTGCCTACATGATAAGCGCTAAGTGGTTACGATACCTTTCTTCAAAACTCTATCGTATTCGCAAAGCCATCAAACAAGACAGCTTTCACTGCGTTTATCAGCCTATTGTGGATCTGAAAACCAGCAAAATGATTGGTGTTGAGATGCTGGCTCGCTTCACGGATCGTCAAGGCTGTATATACCCCACGGAGTTTATTCCAATCATCATTCAAACAGGTCAAACTTGGAAATTCACGCAGAATATGATGAAGAAAGCCATCAGTGAGCTTCATCAAATAGAAGACCTGTCGATCGATTTCAAACTCAACGTGAACATATTTTCGACTGATGTGAATCAGAAATCGGTTTTAGAGCTCACAGCCGAGGAGAGGGAGTACAAATTCAAGGGTGTTTTGGTCCTTGAAGTGACAGAAAGTGAAGAACTAGAAGACAGCTCTGCACTGCATAAGCTTCGTGTATTAAGAGACAAAGGTATTCAAATTGCAATTGATGACTTTGGTACAGGTTATTCTAATTTACACCAACTGCGTAAGATGAATGCGCATTGTCTGAAGATAGACAGAAGCTTTATTCAAGAGATGGAAGATGCTTCTATTCGTTCGTCGCTGATAGAGCACATAGTTGCTATCGCGAAGCAAGAAAACTTACTTTTAGTCGCAGAAGGCATTGAAAACTCGATCCAGCATCAGATCCTGACTGAAATGGGTGTGGAGTACGGGCAGGGCTGGGCGTTTTCAAAAGAGCTGCCTTTAGCAGAGTTGATTGAGTATTGCGAAACCGAATTTTCACAAGAGTAATCCTATACCCTATACCCAAGTATCTTGAGATAACTTGGGTATATTGTCGCTAAATCACTTTTGCGCGAGTTTGCTTTCAAGATCAGAAATTCGAGCTTCGAGCGATTGAATGTAAGCCATGACATTTCTTCCGCCGATGATGGCCATTGGTGTCATGAGCATTTTGTCTGCCTCTACCAGTGATGTGGTCACAGACTCCGCATCCACAGTTGTAGCGCTTTGTTTACCGTAAATAAATTCTTCGAACTTAAGGCTGCCTGCTTTAAGGGACGTTTCTGTGCGTCCAACCGAAAATTTGTTCTTTAGAGTAACATCTGTTGCTCTTACTAGCGTCTCATGCTGACCACCTTCCATCTTGTTGGCGACATACACAATATTTGGGTTTATCTCGGTGTAATTGGTCATCCCATCACCGGAAAGAATACGTTGTGACGTTATGCCATTGCGGAATCGTTGAGGGTGGTCATGCAGCACGGTTGTTAAGCCTCTACGACATTCTGGAATGCTTTCCCAAAACCATGAACTACTCACATCAGTGCCTTTTTGCGGATCATTTTTGGCTTTGTAAAAAGCGCCATCCTTCTGAATTTCATCTCCGTTAATGTATTGCTTGTGTTCACTAAAGTTTGGGCAATTATCAGCAAGTGCAGGGAAGCTAAACAATGCGATTAGCGTAGAGGTTAATAGCTTAAGTTTCATCGTGTTTCCTCTCGTAGTGGATTTATCTCAAGTAGCTTGGGATATGAGAATATTGAACCTATTGGAGATATAAACTGATTTTATATAGTTATCAGTTGTTTATATTTTATTCGAGAGGTCAATGTTTCGACAGTTAGGAATTGCGACGTGATTGGCAAAGTCATGTAATCAATTTGTTAGGCAATAATGTTATTTATGCGATAAATCTAAAAAATGGATAGAGAGTCAAATTTTTCAGAGTTAAATTACATTCATAAAAATATGCAAAAGAAATGAAATACCAAGATGATAATACGATATTGATTCCATTGAGCTAAAAGCGGAATTATTTAAATGGAAAGATACCGCATATAAGCTATTGAATGAAATTGGTGGAAGTATTTCCCTAGACATTATTTTATTTGCACTACCTAAGGTGCTTTAAATTTTCTCTCTTTGTTTATTTACATAACATAAAACATATTTATGTAAATAGAATGAGCTTGAAATTCAATCTGTAATCTAAAGTCATTAAATACAATGACTTATGTTTGTTTATTCGAATGATTGTAAGCGAGTTAACTATTAAACCTTAAGAATTCTGTGATTCTCATTCCGCTTATGGCTAATATTAATGGTTATTGTGTGATTGTACTCACATCGAATTAATGATTGACGATTTGAGTATGTACTTAGATTTAATTTTCGATAATTTAATTGAACTATTAATTTATAAATTAAATGAAATAGGAGGTGTTATTTAAATGGAATAATTAGTCACTTTAAATATATAAATAGCAGATATAAATATCAATTATAGCTCTAGGTTCACTCCTAAGGCTTAGGGTAATATTTACCTGAAAAATTGATTCTAAATTATAACTAAATAACTTAAGTGTTGATTCACTTAAGGCGAGTAATTATGCCTGAAACTCTTTATTTATACACGGGCAGTTTTTATTTTCACTAAAGCTAATTTGGCTTGTTTTGGTGAATGGTTAGATTGAGTTTAATTTGAGTTGTTCCACGTGAAGTACAGAGACTACCCGCCAAGAACTTGATGAGATTTTATTAAAAATATTATGGGTGATTTGGCTGGGTATATAGGAAATAAATACATTTAAGGAATTAAAATGAAAGTACAAGTAAAACTTCTCAGCGTATTAATTGCAGGTGCATTCAGTTCTGCTTTTGTTCAGGCAGACGACAATTCAGTGAGCCCTCGTATCATTGGTGGTTCGGAAGTGTCACATTCAACGGTGCCTTATCAGGTTGCATTAACACGGAACAGAAACCAATTCTGTGGCGGTACCTTGATTGCACCGAACTGGGTGCTGACTGCCGCACACTGTTTAGATGGAGTATCAGCAAGCCAAATGCAAATTCGCATAGGTGCTACAGACTTGCGTACCAATCAGGGTGAATACCACAATGTATCTCGTATTCACGTGCATGAGCAGTGGAGTGGCAATGTCACCCGTGGTCGAGATATCGCTTTGTTGAGATTGTCTTCATCGGTGAGCTCTCAATACAAACCTGCGAAATTGCCGACTCCTGCATTGAAGGCACAGTTGGCATCTCCTGGTAGTGATGTAAAAGTATCTGGTTGGGGGCGTTATACACGATCTTCCAGAGCTGGAAGCCCAGTTTTGAAAGCGACAAACTTGCCGGTGATCAGTAATGCTCAATGCAGTAACTTCATTGGTCACAATACCGCTACGGGGCAAGTTCCAAGCGATAATATTTGTGGTTACGATACGCGCTCAACAGCGTGTCATGGCGACAGTGGTGGTCCGTTTGTTAAGCAATCCGGCAACGATTTCTATGTGTTTGGGGCAGTGAGCTGGGGATCACCGCAGTGTGACAGCGCGACGGCATTTGCAGATGTCACACAATTTGTCCCTTGGATCACTCGTAAATCGGGTATTTCGCCAGATGGCGGCACTACGACACCACCAGCAGATGCGTGTTCTGGTGTAGCATCTTGGGAACTGTACAAGCAATACAATCAAGGTGATCGTGTGATTGCTAACGGGTCTCTATTCGAGTCCAATGTTAGCCAATGGGGTGTGAACCCATTCAGCGATTACTGGGGTTACTGGAACCTAGTCCAAACGTGTAATTAATTCGGCGCGTTTAATTTCTCAAGCGAGACTGTTTTAGTTCACGCTTTGAGAATCAGTACACTATCGGCTTCTTCGGAAGCCGTTTTTAGATCTGTTTGCAAAGGGATGACAAGAGTTGTAACCCTTGCTCTATTTTATGTGCAATATTTTTATCGGGTATCGCTTGGTACTTCTGGTAGTGCAAATTTAGCCACCAACACTGACGAATCACAATAAGCAAAGGCAATATACTGAGGTCTAATTGTTCTGGTTCTTGTACTTGCTCTAAGTACCCTGAAAGCCCTGCATGCCAGAGTGGGGCAGACAGCCGTTGCGATAGCGTCGACCATATCATTGTCGCAAGATCGTATTCCCTTGGTGCTAAAACCACATCTTCAAAATCCATCCAAAGCCATTCATGTTGCGGCGTCACCATGCAGTTAAGGCGATGCGCATCACCAATGCAGACCTTACTCTGCGTTTGCTTTAATTTAGGATCTTGTTGCAGCTTCTGATCTCCTTGCAATAAAGACGAATGGTAAGCACGCCATATGCCATCGAAAAGGGCTGGTGCGTTGAAAGGGAGTGCATGGTTATGTACCGCGTTTGTCGAATCGGATCGCACAAATTGCTCACATTGTTGGATTTGCGCTTTAGTGTTGAATTCTGAGCAACGAGTTTTTAGGGTAGGTATTCGGTCAAAATGAGCGTGCAGTTCAGCAAGAGACTGCCCCAATAGGAAAAAATCGCTGGGTGTATTGTCTGGGTGTTTACCTTCAATAAAAGGGCGAACCAACACATAACCTTGGTTTGTAGATTCTCCGAAGGGGCTTTCTCTATTGATGACACTTATCCATGAATTTCCATGAATCGTGATTTTAGGGGCGCAATAAGACAGCCCCATACATTGGTATATTTCGGCTTCGTGGGAAAGGGTAAAAGGGGGCGAGCTTTGGTATTTCACAACCCACTCACCGTTTGCATCGCGCAATTTATAGAGCTGCGCTCTGCCTTTGGTGAGTGGCTCGATGGCTTTGACCTCCAATTGGTAATCGGAGATCAAAGTGTGAGTGAGAGATGGCGGAATCATTCAGTGCCAAACGCCGAATACAAGTGTGCGGCACAAGCACTGGGCATTTCAGGATACCGAGACGTGCCTATACTCTTATCTTGCTCATTGATGGGTGGACCTTGCGTAGCCCACTGGTTGATCAGATCTTGTGATTTAGGGTTGCTTAGCAAGGTTTCTTCCAAAGGTTGGTAGATGTCGCCTAAGCAAAACTCTTCCAACCCAACCAAGCTCATGCATGGGTAAATTAACCCATCGTCGTCTACACACAGTTTCATTCTTCGAAAGCACGCCATCATGGTATCTGTGTTATTGCCCATTGTTTCGTTTACCTGAAACCACTCAATATTCCCTCTATTCAGCCACTGCTCATCAAAAATATTGAGTTGGCTCATCACCGAGTACGAAGCAATAAAGGCGATATTTTTGTCTCGTGATAATGCTTCCAGCCCTGCTTTTATCCGGCTTGCCTTTTCTGGAGTATCAACGTCTGTTGCTAAGATAACTAAACAAAACAGTTCTATGGAGTCTGCTTGCTGCATGCGCCTTATGAGCGTTGAGTCGGTGTGAAAAGCAGCGGCTTCAACCGTTACGCTAACACCAAATCCCGCTTGATGAATACCTGAACTGACGTTGATAATTTCGTCTAGCCTAGGCACCACACTGTCGCCAGAAAAAGTCACGTCTCTGTCGTACATACAATGAATATTGCGGTTTTTCGAGATACCGACACTTTCCTGAAAAAACTGATCGTAGGTTTTCAGCCATTTAAGGAAATCATCGTAGGGAGCAACTTCATAATTTCTCTGAGATATCATCACTAATGACCGAAGCCATTGCATGGGGGTATCACATTTCCAAGGTTGCGCACTGATTGGGCTAACCTCCGTGATTTTAATTCTGTCCATAATTTGCCTCTTTCAGCTCTTCTAAACTTTGTAGCATTTTAGATAGTGCTAATTTTGTACTGACGTCACTGATACTTTTTATAACTTCCACTGCCTCGGGGTTAGAAAATATTTTCCAACATAGCTGGCACATATTGGTGAACTTATCGCCCACTGATATACCCGCTGCTTCCAAAACCGGAAGGAATGTTCCTGGTCCTGAGAACACCAACATTCGAATGATCGGATCTCTATTCATCCTGTTTGTGATGTTCACGATGGACTCTTGGTTAATATTCCCTAGCTTGTAAAGCTGTGTTTGATCAAAGCCTGCACAACAAGGAGAAACGTACCCAGCCGCATTAATGGTTAAATTTAACGAGCTGTGGCAACTCCCTGATTCTGCATTTTCAGATTCGTATATTTCCTCACTTTCGATTTGTTTCTCTGCACGTCCTGTTCTGAACACGGGAGATGAGGTGATGCGATTAACTCTCGATACCGCATCTGGCGCGAGCAGTTCTAGAGCTTCTCCTACGTGGTGTTTTTTGGTGGTGAGCAGCCGAAGATTGATATCGATACCCGCATTGGATAAAGCGACGAGCGCATTTGATACGGCGGTAGGGTTGATGTGTTCTAAATGCCAATAGTCCCAACTGATTTCTGCACTGGTAAGCCCTGCTTCTTTCAATTGGTCAGCGACGCGTTGGGCTTTTTTGGCGTTTTCACCCCAATACGCGTTGGTCGTTACGGTGATATCGAGAAAGCCAGCCTCTTTACCGGTTTCGACGAGCGAGAAAACATCTTTGTGGCGCAAGAAGGCTTCACCCCCTGCGATATGTAAGCGTCGAGTTAATGTTTCAATTTTGGGTGCTTCACGTACAGCCTGAAGGAGCTTTTCCATGGATATAGAGTGAAGACCTAGCCTATCCGATCCTTTAGGACCGGAACTTTGATAGCACATTGCACACTGAGCGTTGCAGCGGTTAGTGGTTTCTACCACTAAGCCGCTGTATCTTATTGGCATCCAGTGAACAAGTGACGTTATGATGTCTGCTTGTTGCATGGAGCCTCCTAGCGCATAAATGCACCTCTATTGATGCTTCTCAGCCTTGTGACGTCTCTAATTCCCGTTCGATCATGGAACTTGATTCGACCGGGTAAAAACGTGCCCTTGCCTAGCCCTTGCAACTCGTACAAATCGGCTGCACGACCTGCCCTGACAAGCGTAACCACCATCGTTACAACAACAGCCGCCGCAACAACAACTGCCGCTGCTGCTGCAACCACAGCCGCTGCTGCTGCAACCACAGCCGCTGCCGCCGCCAAACCGGGTCCTTCGCCGATGACAGGACCAGCCAAGTCTGTTGGGGGTTTGTTCTCGAAACGGTTACGAATATCTATGATGTCTTTGGTCACATGAATGCCCGCTTCTTCAGCGAATTCAACATCTAGATTGATGTCGAAAAGCGTCTGATTTACGGTTTTAGCCACAACGTTTGGGTGAAGCAAAACACCATGTTCTACTGAATAAGTTTTAGGGTCAGACAAAAACTTCTGCGCTTCATCTGGCTTTTTTATCAGCTCTTTGATGAATGCGACTTGCCCTTCCAAAGGTGTAAACGCCACATTGTTCAGCTTATCCAGTTTTACTTTGCGGGATTTTGCCGTTGATTTGTCAAATTCATTGACCGAACTTGTTTCATCAGGCATGTTATCTCCTTGTTATTGTTGATGTTATTCCATTGATTACAATCCAACAACGACCAATGAAGATGTCGTAAAAGCGCACTTGTGAACAAGTACGCAATGGATAACTTAGTCTATAAATGGAGCTCATAAAATGAACTATGTAAGAATATTAGCGAGTTTTTATATAATGTTTATTCATGTATCAATAATGAGATAAAGAGACATAGGTGAATTATCAATATGACATTGATAACATATTGAAAAGTAGGCTAAAGTGCCTTCAAACTTAATCAAGACTAAGGAATAGTGGATGCGCGACTCGCTAAGACAAAAAGTGGTACAGGTATGCAACAAAAAAATTGCCCAAAAAGGCGATAACGTAGGCGTGTCTTTTTATGCATTCTTCGCGAATAAAAATGATGATCCGGAGTTACTAATGGAAGCCGCAACATGGTGGATTCAAACTCACAAATTGGATCATTTTGAAAAAGCGCACAAAATCATCGCAATGATCGAAGAGGGGAAATAGCATCCTTACCTAACCTTCGAAGGACGAGAGCCGAAAGGGTGGGTCTCAATGGAGTTCACACTGTGCTTTCGATTCTTGATGTTGAGCAGTGATGTTTTCAAAATCGCTGCCTTTCCAAAAGTTCAATCTCTAGGGTCTGTTGATCTTTCGAGATGATTTTTGCAGCAATTTGTGGGTGATTTATACAAGGCAGAGCTTATTCGGTGTAGTCGCTCTGTATCAATGAGCGATATACTCAAACCACCTCAAGATGCTAGGTTCAGCGGCTTCTTATCTATAGATTTGGGGCTTGGTTTTCAGGCAAGGTACCAATTTGCAGATCTAGTGGCTCTAAATCAAGAATTGGTTACGCAGCATGAAAACCAAGCAAACTCGCCCTTGGGAGCTCATCTTCTGTCCCATTTCATCGTCAAAGAACTTGGAAAGGACTCGTCATTCCACTTCGTTCTTTTCCTTGAACTGACACAGAAGATAGAGCTCTGAATCCTGCACCTTGAGGTGGTTTGGTTTGAGTATAACGCAGTAGAAATAAAGACCTCGCTGTTGCTGATTGGTATAAATCAAACGATCATTCAAACGACTCTTGGTTCTGTCCATCCGTTTTTCTTAGTGGATAAGTGAGATGTTTGTCACATTTCACCACTCTTTATAAAACCAAGCTCAATCAATTAATTAGTGAGATCTCACTCGAATATTCAAAAGAAACGAATAAATCCATATAGGGCTCAAATGCCAATACTTTACGCCAAACTGGATCGGGTTGGCGTAGTGATTGCAAAATGATTTGCTTACTAACCAAACTATGGCGATTAATTATTGATTAAATCTTATTCAATAGTGTGTTAATTCACCCATATTCCAGAATTGTTTTACATGAAATAATTAGCCTTGCACTTCTTTTCTTATTGGCTCAAATACTGTTTTTTACGGCTTTTCTTCAACTTGCGAACCCTCTCGCTAAATTTGATGAACCTCTAAATAATTGAATTATAAATAACAAATTTACGTCGTACTGTATTCTCCAATGTCAATATTTAAATTCCATTTGTTTGACATTTATTGTCTTTGTTATAAGAATTGGCGACATTCGTCCCATATTACAAAATAGTGTGACGAACATTCGGATAAGGTTCGTTGTTAAAAAGAGATAAATGTTGATGAACATTAAAAGGGTATTTCTGCTCAGTGCGGTAAGTACTTTGCTAACTACAGGGTGTCAAAACACTCAACAAGTGCGTCAGAGTCGTGTTTATGACCCTACAGTAATTCAATCCAATGAATTGCCTATTTTGGTCGTCAATCAGGATGGTGAGCGCAGCTATCGTCAGGTTAGGGAAACCGAAACATGGTTTTGGACACGTTTGAAAAACGATACCTACTTACCTGGAGAAAACCTGGTTATTCAGGTGCTGGGAGATACTCCGTTAGAGCAACCCCCCGCTATATTTGCGTTTACCGTACCGGAAAAAGTGGGCACATTATCAATGAATCCATTGGGTCCGTTTCAATCTTGGACTCTCACAAAAAAGAGCGGAGAGCGCTGCCTTTCAGCCCGCCAGAATGCAAAAAAAAGTGGCCAATGGATTTCCATATTTACTCGCTATTGCACTTCCAACCCTCACCAAGATCTGACTTGGATCGAAGACTACACACCGTCTATTCTGCTAGAGAAATACTAATATGAAACCCGGCTTAACAAAGCAGATCTTTAAGGGTCTGCTGATGCTTTGTGCACTCTACGCATTGTACATTTTGGCGACATTAAACATTTCGACAGAGACGCATATTTGGCTTGCGTCTAGTGCCTTTGTTTTATTATTGCTCTTGTCGAAGAACCTATCGACAAGAGCCACAACATTCATTCTGATCATCGGCGCATTCATTTCGTTTCGTTATATCTATTGGCGATTTCAAGAAACACTTCCTTGGGAAAGTAGCCTAGACTTGCCGTTTGCAATGCTGCTTTTTATCGCGGAGTGCTACGGTATTCTGGTCTATATGATGGGTATGTTTGTAACGGTTAAACCTTATGAACGGAAACGCGTTCCTTTAAATATAGATGCGCATTTACCTACTGTGGATATTTACATCCCAACCTACAACGAGCCTATGGATGTTGTCGGTCCTACCATTTTGGCGGCATCTCGTTTGGAATACCCTGGTAACTTCCGCGTTTACGTTTTGGACGATGGCGGCACTCACCAAAAGTTAAATAATGAAAATGCTGAAGAGGCAAGCGAAGCGCGTAGCAGAGCTCAGGCACTGAAGGCATTTTGTGAAGACGTTGGTGCAAGTTACATCACGCGAGAAAAGAACGTTCAAGCCAAAGCTGGGAACATCAATCATGCTTTGGAGAAAACATCTGGCGAGCTTCTTTTGATTCTGGACGCCGACCATGTACCAACGCGTGATTTTCTGATGAACACAATCGGCTTGTTTCAGAAGGACCCCAAGCTCGGCTTTGTTCAAACTCCACATTTTTTTGTTACCCCTGGACCCGTCGAACGAAACTTGGGTATTGAAGATAAAGTCCCTTCAGAAAACGAGATGTTTTACAACAAGACACTGGTTGGAATGGACTTCTGGAATGGTTGCTTTTTTTGTGGGAGTGCAGCGGTTATTCGCAGAGTGGCGCTTGAAGAAGTGGGAGGTATATCCACCAAAACCATCACAGAAGATGCCGACACTGCGTTAAACATGCACTCCAATGGTTGGAGCAGCGCGTATCTGAATATTGCAATGGTAGCGGGGTTATCTCCGGATACGTTTGGTGCTTACGTTACTCAGCGTTCTCGCTGGGCGCAGGGCATGATACAAATATTCTTACTGAATAACCCTTTGTTTAAAAAAGGCTTATCGGTTCCTCAGCGCATTTGTTACCTAAACTCAACGCTATACTGGTTTTTCCCCATTTTCCGATCGGTGTTCCTTGTATCACCGCTGCTTTATCTCCTGTTTGATCTGCAGATATTTGTTGGCAACACGAAAGATTTTCTGATTTACGTTGTGCCCCATCTGGTGATCAGCGTCATGATAACTCAACGATTGTTTGGCAAAACACGACGCGCATTTTTCTCTGAGCTCTACGAAACTGCCCTGTCGATATACCTCTGTTTGCCGACGCTTTCTGTATTGCTAAAACCGAAGAAACCCAGTTTTGTGGTGACGCCAAAGGGAGAAACAACGCAAAAAGTGTCGTTCTCCAAGCTTACGCCTTTCATGGCATGTCTGTTCGGCTTAGTTGTTTTGGCCGAGGTGTGGGGGATTTACCGCTACGTAAGTTTTCCTGCCGAGCAAAGCCAACTTATGCTGGTGATCTTGTTCAACACCTTCAACTTGATTTTGATTGTACTGTGTTTGGGGGCAATGCTCGAAACTCAGCAGCGTCGGAGCGAACCGAGACTGCTGGTGAATGAAAAAGCGGTTATCACGGATGGAGACAAACGCTTCAATGCCACACTGAACGATATTTCACTGAAAGGTGCGAGGCTGACTTTGAGCAGTGTAGAGCACGATATTTTGTCAGGCGATATTGTCACTGTTTCTTACTTTACTGAGAGTGGGCAAGCCGAGAAAGGTCAAAAACCACGCTACAAAATCGTCAGCCTAAATATGCGGGTGGTAGCGGTTAAAAATGGTCAGCAAGGCGTACAAGTAAGCTGTGTTTTGGTGAGCCAAGAAGCTGAGGACATGCAAGTACAATACGCTAAGGCATATGGGCAAAGCCGACGGTGGAGCCAGAGAAGGGAATATGAAGAAAGCTTGAAGCAAGGCGTTTTATCTTCGGTTATTGGGCTTTTCTCATTAGCGTGCCAACACCTTACACGAGTATTAACGACGTCCGTAAAGCAAAAAGTTGAAACATCAAAGGTTCAGAGTAAAAAGGAGTTTCAAGGTGAATAGGTTTTTTAATGGGAACGGGCTCTTCGCTTTCATTTTGCTGTTCACCAGTTGTTTGGTACATGCAAATAAAATGGTGGAAGTCCCACTCGCTTACGCGACAGACAATCAAGGTGACATTGTACTTCGTGGTCAAAATCAAACCATTTCTATCCCAATATCGATTCTAGATGGACAAGAGGTGGAAGAAATAGCGTTATCGTTGTCGATTTCCAATAACAACGACATCGACCAAACTCTGCTTTGGGTAGCTGCAGGCAATAAAACGTTAGCAAAAATTGAATTAAAGCAGCGCAGTCAGCGCCAGAATATACGTATTGAGATTCCACCCGCACTGGTTTCTCAGGAAAATCCGCACCTAATTTTACGGGTGCAACACCTACTCAAGGACGACAAAGCAACGGTTAACTCCACATCGTTGAGCACACTTGTGAGTAGTGAGCATTCATTTTACTCACTCATGTACTCTGAAAGTTCGTCGCTAGACAGCCAAACGCTGTTGTCGTTTGATGAAATGGTGCAAAGCGATCAAAATTACAACTCTAAGGTGCATTTGATTTCGCTAATTGATCGCAATCCAACGTTAGCGTTAGGGACTGCTGCCTCTCTCGTGCAAGGCTGGGCGCTCAGAAGCGGGTCAGAAGACCATCAGTTTGACTATCGATCCGAAGGGGTATCCGGTACGCAAAGGGTAATTCGAACGGAACTGAGTGGACCAACAGTCGTGTTTGGCAACAAAGAAGCGCTGATAGAGCAAGGGTGGATCGATAACACTATTTATCAAAGCATCACCGGTCCATATTTAGGTTCAGGGGGATCGCGGAATGGGATCGAATGGTTGCTCGTGGTTTCTGGTAACAGCGATCTCGATGTAAAACGCGCCGCTCAAGCGTTTGCGAATAACACTCGAGATCTGCCGGACACGCGTCATATGGTGATTCAGAAAATTGAGTCTGCACAAGATCGTTTTCTAAAAAGTGATGAGACTTACCGGTTGTCTGAGTTTACGAGCCAATCGGATCTTACTCATTCACCGTTGGAGCTCCGATTCGTGATGCCGAGCAATATCCTGTTTGGCACCGAAGATACAGCGAAAATAAATTTACTTCTCGAGCATACTCGCGTGGCACCGGGAGAGGGGTCGATGATATTGCGAGTGAACGATAAGTTCATCAGCAGCATGCCACTGCGTTCCAGTTATTGGCGCGACAGCCAACATTACCGTTTGAATATTCCAATGAGAGAATTTGAGCCCGGTATCAACAAGGTCAGTGTGGAAGTGTATGGTCCCATCGACATTCGCAGTCAGCAACGTCGATTCTCGGCGACGATGTCTGAAAAATCCAATGTAAAGCTGGGGTCATGGGTTCATTTTATTCCAACAGAGAACCACCAAGTTGCCCCAACCGATTTTCTCGTGTTGACGGACAACAATGGTAAATCGGCACAAATAACCGTTGATAAATCTGATCACATTCAAATGAACAACCTGTGGCGATTGCTGAGTTACGTGTCGCATCGAACCCAGCAAACCGCGTCTGATTTGCTCATTACAGAGACCGAGAAGCAGCAACGTGAATTTCAGGTGATGCTTCGTCAGCCAATGAAAAGCAGTGAACAAAACCTGCAAGAAGAGGGTCGATTAGCAGAAGTGAAACAGCAATTATTCGATTACGTTGCCCATGAACAGAAAATAGCAAATGAAGAAAGGCAGGAACAGCAAGAGTCAGAATACGCTGTGGTGGAATCGCCGTTTGAATTTGAAGCTGAAAAACGTGCTTATGTGAAGCACAACAATGGCAACGGTTGGTACCGAATTCAGTTGTTGGAAAGTACCGAATCGCAATTTGATGAATTCCTTAAAAGTGAGCCAACACAAACGCCGTCTGGCTTATTAAGCGAGCGAGATTTTTCGCGCAGCATCCATCAATTCATAAAAGCGATTTTCATTGGTTACCCAATTGGGCTGGCGTTAGCGGCATTATTTATCATTTGGTGTATGTCTTCGATTGTTACCCGATATCTTGAGGAACGAAAATGCGGATAAAACGATCCATTTTAGTCTTGTCAGTACTCTCTTCTATTTGGGTGAGTGGTGCGAGCTTTGCGTCATCGCAATGCCATAGCGATCAAAGTATGTGGAGCACGTACAAATCCAGTTTTATTACACGCAATGGTCGAGTCATAGATAATGCCAACAAACACATTTCACACAGTGAAGGCCAAGGTTACGGCATGCTTATCGCCGAGTATTTCGGTGACCAAAAGACATTTAGAAAACTTTGGAGTTGGACTCAAAAACACTTAAGCCGAGATCAAGACCCTTTGTTTTCATGGAAATGGCAGTCTAAAACACCCAATGTACCCGACAAAAATAACGCCAGTGACGGCGATATTCTTATTGCTTGGGCGCTGTTACGCGCGAGTAAACGTTGGCCAAATCAAGGGTATCAATCCAGCGCCAAGGAAATCATTCAAGAGCTACAGCATTCTCACCTAAAAAGCCGAAAAGGTGAGGTGGTTCTATTACCAGGTAGTTACGGGTTTGAATTCAGTAGGCGAACGGTTGTTAATCCAGCGTATTGGGTCTTTCCTGCATTTGATGATTTCAGCCAATACAGCGATCAGTGGAAAGCGTTGTCGGAAAGTGGCGTGGCGATGCTAAACGCAAATCTCTACGGTCACCATTTGCTACCACCAGATTGGTTGGAAGTCAGTAAAAATGGTTGGAAACCCGCTCAAAATTTCCCGCCTCAGTTTAGTTACTCAAGTTACCGAGTGCCGCTCCACCTGGTGTGGGGAGGGCGTTCTCATCGAATCAATTGGCTTTATAACAATTGGTTGGAAAGCAGTAACAAAGCGTGGGTGGATGTGACAACAGGAGAGTTAGCACCTTATCCACCTCCAGAAGGTGCAACCGCAATCGCTCAACTGGTCGAACGCGCCAGTAAACCAAGCGCCTCTCAAAAAGGGATCTCTGTGTATCCCAAAGGAAAAGATTATTACTCCGATAGCTTAGTGCTGCTATCGCACATTGCTTACAACGAAAGGATTTGCCAATGAAACGTTACCTTGTCATCGCAGCACTGATATCCCTGCCAGTACATGCGCAAAAACAACAAGACGTTACTGTTTTCGACGAGCGAATTGTTGTCGAAGTGAGCTCAGAATCTCAACCTGAATTTGATGAAAGCTTATATTGGGAAATACTCAACAATACAGGCTGGAAACAAGCAAAAGAAGCATCGAAAGGGCTGACTATTTCACCTGCTCTCAAAGAGGAAATTGAATACAAAGAGTCTCTTGAACGTTTGAGCTACCTTGTTAAGAAACGAAGAACAAGTAACGCGAATGCCTTGATCCTTGCTCATCCAGAGTGGCGCACTTGTGACCGTGTTCAATGGCTTTGGTTGGATTTAAAAAATGAAAGCAGCACGGGGTATGGCAGCAACGCGAAATCTAAATATCAATTTATTCTAGATAATTGTGAAGGGCATGAATTGAGTACCACACAAAAGTTACTCAGTTGGACCGGACAAAGTGCGCAAAATGACATTTTGGCAAGATACAAAGCGGCTCCCAATTATAATGCAAAAGCGGCGGCTAAAATCCGTCACGATTTGAAAATGGATCGGTTTGCCGCGGGTAAAGTCAGTGTAAATGAATTGGTGGAGCTCGAAAAAATCGTGATGCGTAAAAAAGACGCAGAACTTGCCGAATTGGTCGCTTGGAAATACCTTGAAAATCAACAGCCCTCAAAAGCGCTAGAATGGTTTGAAACGGCAATCGGCTGGGCAGGAGCAACAAACAAACGCATTGAAGGAAAATTGCTGAGCCTTCAACAAATGGGCGAGCAAAACCGCCTTCAAGTCGAATACAAGATTTGGTCGAAAGAATACCCTGCCATCGCTAAGTGGGATATCGGTTCCGATGAGGAAATGGATTTGGCGTGTGAAGAATCTACCGTTAAATGTTTACAATCTTTGCGTGATAAGCCTGAATTGTCTGCGCAGGAATACGCGTTGAAAGGGTGGAAATTATACGAACTATCACGCCCAATATCGGCAAAGTTGGCGTTCGAAAATGCTATTAACCGAATGTCCCCTGCTGATGAAGAGTGGGATTTAACGCAATATGGTTACATGCTTTCACTGGAACAATCGGGTTATGTTGATAAAGCTGATCTGCTTGCCCAGCAAATAAATGACTCAGACAAACGTCGGAAAATAGACAAACAAACCGCATTAAAACAAGTGTACTTCGCGTTCGACAGCAAAGATTACGATGAAGCCCTATCTCGAATTGATGAGTATGAAGAGTTGTATGGAAAAGAGGTCCAGCTAATTGAAATTAAAGCTTGGTCACTTTATAACAGTGAACGCCAAAAAGAAGCATTGAGTGAATTCGCTGTACTTGCCGAAGCCTTCCCACATGATAAAAAAGTACAGCACTCTTATTTGGTGATCAAATGCAGTGTTTTCTCACACAAAACTGAGTGCAGAGAGTTAGGTTACTAAGGTCGACAGACTGAATAAGACAAGTTGGAACCCTCCTTTATTGGGAGGGTTTTTGATTCATCGGTGAAAGTTAAATTGATGGACTCATTAAACTCAGTGAAATAAGGTGATTAGTCATTTCGTATCATAACGAGTTAAAGAAAGGAATAGTGATACATGAAGGACAAGTTTGAGGCACTCAAAGCATTAGGTGCAGGGGATTTTCAGCATTTAAATGGCTCTTTAATCGCTCATTTGGAAGGGACGCAACGTATTCTTAAGGAGTGGGGTGCATCTGAAGTACTGCAAACCGCAGGGCTGTTTCATGCAGCATATGGAACCGCAGGGTTCGATGAAATCATGGTGTCTTTGGACAAGCGCAATGACATCGCAGACGTAATTGGAGTTGCAGAAGAAGAACTTGTTTATCTCTACTGCTCATGCGATAGGGATAGTGTATTTCCGCAATTTGATGGCAGAGACCCTATTCGGTTCAAAGACCGATTTGTTAGCAAAACGTTTGACTTGGATAAAAGCACTTTACGTCTGTTTTGCGAGTTAACCGTCGCGAATGAACTTGAATTGGTGTACGCAAGCGATGAATTTAAGAAACAGTATGGCAAAGAACTGTTTACTCTATTTGAGACAATGCAGCCGTACCTCTCACTCAACGCAAAAAGCGCTTATCAAAACGCTCTCGCCAACGTATAAAAGATAGATACTAAATCAAAGGTAGATATTGCGCATACGAAGGCTCGCTTATGACATACGAAGAGTTTAACCAATTCTGTGGCTCCTTAGTAGCAACGACTCACGTTGTGCAATGGGGCGATTCTCATGTGTGGAAAGTTGGTGGCAAAGTGTTTGCGATAGGAGGTTGGGGCGATAACAAACAACCCGCTTATATCTTCAAAACGTCCAATAATAATTTTGATTTTTTAAGCGACCATGATGGCTATCGTCCTGCTCCGTACTTTGCGACTCGTGGTATGAAGTGGATTCAACAAACGGATACCGTTGGCGATAAAGATGAAGAGCTGATCTACTACATTAAAGAGTCTTATCGAATTGTTTCACTGGGGTTGACCAAAGCCAAGCAAAAAGAATTGGGCTTAAACCAGTAGCGATCTCCACCTCATTCCTACGTAAACTTCCTCTTTAGATAGAAAGCAACAGACCTTAATTAGAGCTGAGGCTATTGATATATTTAGACCAATACCTCGGCTGCTAATACACATTCGAAACGGACTGTTCGAACCTGCTGAATGCCTCTTTCTTTACGCTGTTTTTCATTTTCAATGTCAGATTGAGAAACTTAAATCGATACCACCAAAAATTAATCTCTATTTGCGATAGTGATTGTTTGGTTTTTATATCTATTTGAAATGTAAAATAAAAAAGCATAGATCTCATATGGCAAACATATTGCTTGTACCTATCCCTACCAAGATTGGATAGACAAGAGCAGGGGCACATGGACTTTAAAACGGTATCGATAGTAAAGGGGTTGATTGCTCTTTCATTAGGCTCTCTTTTATTAGTGGGCTGTAAAACCACCCAGCAGGCGGGACTTGGGCAAAATAGAACGTACGATCCCAATCAAATTGAAGACTACCAGCTTCCAATCTTAGTTGGTGATATCCAAACCCAGCGTAGCTTTCGCCAGTTTAAAGCACGAGAAACATGGTTCTGGGCACTACTTAATAACGATACCTTCCTTCCTGGTGAAAACGTCATCGTTCAAATCATCAGTGATACGCCTTTAAAGCAGCCCCCAGAAATATTTGCATTCTCGGTTCCCGAGTCAGCTGGGGATTTGGCGTATAACCCTATCGGTCCCTTTCAATCGTGGACAACCAAAACCAAGAGTGGCGGTAAATGCATACAAGCTCACCAAAATATAAAAATGAAAGGTTACTGGATTTCCATTTTCACCCACTACTGCACACAGGATAAAAACCAAGACCTATCGTGGGTAAGCGACTTTCAACGTTCTCCAATGCTAGAGGGATTCTAGAATGACAACTAATCTTCCAAAGCTGCTGTTTAAGGTTTTGCTCGTGTTATGTGCGATCTACTGCCTTTTCATGTTAGCCACTTTGAACATTTCGACCGACACACATATTTGGTTGGCATCTAGCGCGTTTATTTTAATTCTTCTTTTATCAAAAAACATGTCGACTAGGGCGACGACGTTTATTCTGATTATCGGTGCATTTATTTCTTTCCGTTATATTTATTGGCGCTTCCATGAAACCCTTCCATGGGAAAGCCAAATTGATTTGCCCTTTGCCATGCTTCTATTCTGTGCCGAATGTTATGGTATTTTGGTGTATGTCATGGGCATGTTTGTAACGGTAAAACCCTATGAACGTAAACGTGTACCTATAAATCCAGATGTGGCTTTGCCCTCCATTGATGTGTTTATACCAACATACAATGAACCGATCAGTGTCGTTGAGCCTACGATCCTTGCTGCGAGCAGAATGGAATACCCGGGAGAAGTGCGGGTGTATGTGCTGGATGATGGCGGGACATACAATAAACTCAATGATGAAGATGTAGACGCCGCACATTACGCGAAAAAGCGCGCCAACACCCTAAAAGATTTTTGCGTAGAAGTGGGGGCAACCTACATGACTCGCAAAAAAAATGAGTTGGCAAAAGCAGGGAATATAAACCACGCGTTAAGTAAATCATCTGGCGACTTAGTATTGGTTCTCGATGCCGATCACGTTCCGACTCGCGACTTTTTAATGAACACCGTCGGTATGTTCCAAAAAGAACCAAATTTAGGATTTGTGCAAACCCCTCATTTCTTTATCACACCGGGACCAGTAGAGAAAAACCTTGGTATTGAAGACAAAGTCCCTTCTGAAAATGAAATGTTTTACAACAAAATCTTGGTGGGTATGGATTTTTGGAATGGTTGCTTTTTTTGCGGATCCGCAGCGATTATCCGCCGTGTCGCATTGGAAGAAGTTGGAGGTATATCCACTCGAACCATCACTGAAGATGCGGACACAGCCTTAAACATTCATTCAAAAGGTTGGGATAGCGCTTACTTAAACCGAGCTATGGTTGCTGGCTTATCTCCAGACACATTTGGTGCGTATGTGACTCAGCGGTCTCGGTGGGCACAGGGAATGATACAAATATTTTTGTTGAACAACCCTCTATTAAAACGTGGTTTGAGCCTAGGACAGAGAATTTGTTACTTAAACTCGACTGTGTATTGGTTCTTCCCAATCTTTAGAACTGTGTTCCTGATTTCGCCATTGCTGTATTTGTTACTCGACCTCCAAATATTTGTGGGTAACGCGACGGACTTTTTGATTTTTGTTGTTCCTCACTTAGTCATAAGCATTATGATCACCCAGCGATTGTTTGGTAAAACTCGGCGCGCATTCTTTTCTGAGTTGTACGAAACCGCTTTGTCGATATACCTTTTCTTACCTGCCTTATCGACCCTAATTCATCCTACGAAACCCAGTTTTGTCGTCACCCCTAAAGGGGAAACAACCCGTAAAGTCTGCTTTTCAAAACTGACGCCGTTCATGGCATTTATCTTTGGGCTGGTGGTAGCAGCAGAAGCTTGGGGAATTTATCGATACATGCAATTCCCTACCGAACAAAGCCAGCTGATTTTGGTTATCGTGTTCAACACTTTTAACCTTTTACTCATCATTCTGTGTTTGGGGGCGATGCTGGAAAAGCAACAGCGTCGCAGTGAGCCTCGTTTATTGGTGAATGAAAAAGCGGTAATCAAAGTTGGTGAAAGAAGCCTGAATGCGACTTTGAACGATGTTTCGATCAAAGGAGCAAGACTGACTCTTCAAGACCCGGATCATGATATTCATCGTGGCGATACCGTTGATGTGGTTTATTTCACCGAGAACGGGAAATGCAGTACGGGCAAAACACTCTACAAACAAGTGCATTTAAACATGCGAGTTGTTGCCGTTAAAAATGGGCACCATGGCATACAAGTCTGCTGCTTGATGGAGAGTAACTTAGCGGAAGATATGCAGATTCAGTACGCTAAAACGTATGGTCAAAGTAGCCGTTGGGACGACAGAAGACGCTACGAAGAAGGGCTGCATCAAGGGCTGTTTTCGTCAGTCTTGAGCTTGTTTTCACTGGTGTGTGAGAACCTAACTCGAGTACTGACAACGTCGGTTAAACAGCAACTGGATTCATCGAAAGCGCGCGGCAGTAAAGTGAGCGGTAAAAAGGGATTTCAAAATGACTAGATTCTTCTTCCTATTATGTTTCGTTATCTCATTGAATGCGGTTGCAGAAAAAAAGGTGACCGTACCTTTAACGTATTCCACTGTAAATCAGGGTGATATTGTCTTACGTGGTCAGACACAAATGATCAACCTGCCTATTTCGATACTTGAAGGTCAAAAGGTGGAAAAACTCCATCTTTCTTTGGCGGTATTTAATAATAATGCAGTTGATAAATCGTTGCTCTGGATTTCAACCGGTAAGCGCACTTTGGTCAATATCGAGCTCAAGCAGCGCTCTCAATTTCAGCAATTGGATGTGACCATTCCTCCCGAGCTGATCTCCAAACGCGACTCCAGTTTGAATATAAGAATTCAACATATTTCAAATGACCCCTCACACGTGGTTGATGCAACCGAGCTGACAACGGTGATTAATGCGGAAAGCTCGAACTATTCTCTAACCTACATCGAAAGCACGAATACAGTAGATCAAACGCTGCTTGCATACAACGACATGATTCGAAGCGGGCAAGGGCATGGGTTACCTGTTCAAATGGTGTCTTTGGTGGAGGACAATCAAGATCTCTCTTTGGGTATTGCAGCTTCTTTGGTGCAGGGTTGGACACTTAAAAGTGGTTCTGAAGACTACAAGTTTGACTATATCACTTCCCGTTCAGCTTCCTTCTCGACTACAAAACCTACTGTGGTGTATGGCACACGGGATAATTTGCTGAATTCGGGTTGGATAGATTTAGAGACGCATAACGCCATTTCTGGTCCGTACCTAAAAACTGGGAAAAACCCGAAAGGTATTGATTGGCTTCTAGTGATATCAGGGAATAGCCCAATGGAAGTGAAACGAGCGTCTAAAGTTTTTGCCAATAACTTACGTCGGCTCCCCGATAGCGCTTCGAGTGTCATAAAAGTCGATGATGCGATGAAAGACACGTCACTAAAAAGCGCAAAAAAATACTTGGTGTCCGAGTTTACCGATCAGGTCGAACTAACCGATTCGCCTCTCGCCTTATCGCTTATCATGCCGAGCAATATAATGTTCAGTAGTGAAGACAATGCCAAGCTAAATCTATTGTTACAGCATTCCCGCGTGTCACCTGGTGAAGGCTCTATGATATTGCGTGTAAACGGGAAATATGCGAACAGTTTGCCTTTGCGTTCCAGTTATTGGCGGGACAATCAGCACTATAGAATCAACATCCCCATGAAAGACTTTAGACCCGGAATCAATCACATAAGTGTTCAAGTTTATGGGCCCGTCGATATTCGCAATCAACAGCGGCGATTTAAAGTGTACATGTCGGACAACTCGAATCTTCATTTAAGCTCTTGGGTTAAATTTATTCCTACAGAAGGTCATAGTGTTTCTCCTACGGATTTTCTCGCCATAACCGACGATTGCGGTAAGCAGGCTCAGATAACATTGGATCCAGGCAACCCAGAGCAGCTTACAAAACTTTGGAGATTGCTCAGCCATGTATCGCATCGCACACACAAAGCCATGCCCGGGTTATTGGTGACGAGCGAAGCGCAACAAAAGCGCCAACTCCATATAAAGCTGAATGAAACGAACGAAGAAAACTTTGTTTTTGAGCAAACCGAGAGCGACTCTAAGTGGGAGGAACTCAAACATACTCTGTTCGATTTTATTGCGCACTCAGAAAGCGAAACGGATGATTTTGGGCAATCGTTAAATGCTCATGAGTTGGCTTATGTAAGACACACCAATGACAAAGGTTGGTATCGACTTCAGTTAACGGAAAGCTCGCCAGAAAAGTTTGATGACTTTCTACGCAGTGAATCCAGTGCCCCTCCGAAGGGTGTATTAAGTGAAAAAGAATTTTCGAGTAATTCATCGCAGTTTTTTAAAGCTGCTTTTATTGGGTACCCCGCAGCACTGTCCGTTATTGCTCTCATCATTATTTGGTGGATGTCGGCATTTGTATCTCGTTTTTTGGAAGCGCGAAAATGAAAAAGAAAACCGGTTTCTTAGTAGTTGCAGCGACGAGCTTAGTGGTAAGCACCAATGCTATGGCGCTTGCCATGTGCGAAAGTGATATTGGCATGTGGCATACGTTCAAGAACAGCTTTGTTAACCAAGATGGGCGTGTTGTGGACGTGGGCAATCAAGGCATATCACACAGTGAAGGGCAGGGGTACGGAATGCTTATCGCTGAATATTTTGGTGACAAAGCGACGTTCGACCGTATGTGGCATTGGACCAAAAAAAACCTACAACGAAAAGAAGACGGCTTGTTTTCTTGGAAATGGCAGCCGAAAAAGCCGCATATCCCCGACAGAAACAATGCCAGTGATGGCGATGTGCTGATTGCATGGGCACTGCAACGAGCTCAGAAGCAATGGTCAGGTCAAGGGTATGGTTCTAGTGCGAAACAAATCGTTAATGAACTGCAAAAATCCCATATAAAAACGGTGAACCAGCAGAGCGTATTACTCCCCGGAGCGTATGGATTTAGTTTTGATGATCGTACGGTCGTTAACCCTGCGTATTGGGTGTATCCGGCGTTACAGGATTTCAATCAATACAGCCGCCAATGGTCGAAATTATCCAATAGCGGATTATCGATTCTTAATCAAAACCTTTACGGGCGTGAAAAGCTGACATCGGATTGGCTGGAATACAAAAATGGTGGCTGGAAACCGGCCTCTGGCTTTGAATCACGTTTCAGTTACTCGAGTTATCGCATTCCGCTTTACGTTATTTGGGGTGGGCAATCACACCAACTGAATACGCACTACACTAGCTGGCTTAATCAGAACACGGCGTGGGTGAATGTTCGTTCCGGTGAGTCGGCCAGTTACCCACCACCTGATGGTGCCATCGCAATTGCTCAACTTGTTCGACTCTCCCGCGCTTCACGGAAAAAAGGACAAGGCATAAAAGTGTACCCCAAAGGAAAAGACTATTACTCCGACAGCTTGGTGCTGTTGTCCCATATCGCTTATAACGAAAGGATTTGCCAATGAACAGATACATCTTATTGGTAGCGCTAACTGCGTTGACAGCACAGGCTCAAGATCATCATGAAATAACGGTTTTTGATGACCGTATTCAAGTCGAAGTCACCACAAAAGCCCAAACAGGGTTTGATGACACGATTTATTGGAATATGTTGAAGAAAAAAGGGTGGAGGGCGACCCAAAAAGCAACAGAAGGTCTGAGCATTTCTTCAGGGTTAAAAACAGAGCTTAACTATCAAGAATCGCTATACGAATTAAATCGGCACTTGAAAAATCGCAGACTGACAACCGCTATAGCGCTCCTCGAAAAGTACCCCCAGTGGCGAACATGCGATCGCATCCAATGGCTATGGCTAGATTTAAAAAATGAAACCATGACGGGCTATGGCTCGAATGCACAGGCTAAATATCAGTCGATTCTCGACAACTGCAAAGGGCAAGAGTTGAGTACGACGCAAAAGTTGTTGAGCTGGACACCGTCAAGTGCAGGCAGCGATATTCTCGCGAGATATAAAACATCAGCGGGCTACGATAGAAAGTTTGCCGCGCAATTAGAATACGACAATCGATTGAGCCAGCTAGAATCAACGAATATTTCTGATAACCAATTAGAGAGTATTGGGCGATCTGCTAAATCGAGAAAAGATGCGAAAACCGCTGAAGTTATCGCTTGGAAATACATGGAGTCGGAGCAACCAGATGTTGCACTTGGTTGGTTTGAAAGCGCAATCAATTGGGGGGGACCGAACGAAAAGCGCATTGAAGGCAAATTACTCAGTTTGCAGGCGATGGAAGATCTAGAACGTTTGCATATGGAGCATCAGGTTTGGTCGGAAAAGTACCCATCCATCGCAGAAATGGATATCGGAACTGGCGCTAAAGAAGATCTGGAATGTGAGGAATCTGCCGCGAAATGTTTGGAAAGCCTGAATAACAAACCCAATCTAACTGCCCAAGATTATGTGATGAAGGGCTGGAAGCTTTATGAACTTCAACGCCCGATGTCGGCATCGCTCGCGTTTGAAGAGGCGCTCGACATGATGCCAAAGGACGATCCACAAAGAGATCTTACTCAGTATGGATATGTATTAGCGTTAGAAAAAATGGGGTATTCAGATAAAGCCATCGCGTTGGCCATGCAAATCAATGATGTGGAAAAACGCGCCGAAATAGATAAGAAGGTTGCGGTAAGAAGGGTTTACTCAGCCTTCCAAGCAGAAGCTTATGAAGAAACTCTCGCTCGTATCGAACAGTACGAACAAGACTATGGTAAAGATGTAAAACTCATCGAAATCAAAGCATGGGCGCTCTATAACAGCCAACGTAAAGAAGAAGCGTACGCTGAATATACGGTTTTAGCCGAAGCCTTCCCCCACAATGAGGAAATGCAACGCTCCTACTTGATCATAAAATGTGGCTTTGCTGAACACGCGTCAGTGTGTCACGACCTTGATTATTGAGTATACGTTCCGCAAATTGAGGCTGCTTGGGTATAATGGACGCGGCTTTAATATGAGGATTTGAAATGTGCAAATGGACTTTACCCGATACGTTTGAATTTGAGGGGCGACAAGTTAAATATGGCATTGAAGGTGAAGGGGAGCCTTTGGTGATAGTGCATGGTACGCCCTGGTCTTCTTTTAACTTAAGACACCTGATCAGCGAGTTATCTCGCCATTATCAAGTTCACTTTTTTGACC
Organism: Vibrio penaeicida; assembly: GCF_019977755.1. Lineage (NCBI taxonomy): Bacteria > Pseudomonadati > Pseudomonadota > Gammaproteobacteria > Vibrionales > Vibrionaceae > Vibrio > Vibrio penaeicida. The sequence continues at coordinate 495,595 of NZ_AP025145.1, forward strand.
TTCTCGGCTATGGAGAGTCAGACAAAAGCGAAGCGGATGTTTCTCTAGGAATACAAAATTCATTGCTGGATGCGTTAATTGAGCATTGGCAGATCGATACTCCGTACATTGTTGGGCATGATTTTGGTGGTACAACGGTATTAAGAAACCATATTTTAGATAAGCGAAAATACAAAAAGATAGCAGTGATCGATCCTGTTGCCTTATCACCTTGGGGGTCGCCATTTTTCAAACATATCGAGGAGCACGAAGCCGCATTTTCTGGTGTCCCGGATTTTATTCATGCGGCAATTGTTGAGGCTTATATAAAGACCGCAGCTCATCAAGAACTCGATGCAGAAACGATAGAGGGCATTTTGTCCCCTTGGATGGGAGAGTTGGGCAAGCCCGCATTTTACCGTCAAATAGCGCAAGCGGACTCAAAGTATACAGATGATTTTCAGGATAGGTTTTCAGAGGTAAGTGCACCCACTCTTATTCTGTGGGGTCAAGAAGATCAATGGATACCTTGCGAGCAAGCTTACCAACTTCAAAATAAGATTGAGGGCGCTAAATTGGTCACAATTCCTAATACTGGTCATTTAGTCATTGAAGAAAACCCGAAAGCGCTGGTAGCAGAAATACAAAAATTCTTTGTGGGTTAGAGGCTCTTTGATTGGGCGGAAAACCTCCCCTCAGCTAAGCAGAGAGGAGGTTTTAATTTAGCAAGTTAACTGTCTGCTGATTTAGCTATCTATTGAGTTAACTTTCTTTTGAATTGGATGGTGATTTGTAACCCAGGGTATAACTGTCGAAATCTCGCATTAAGTAAAGTACAAGGCAGGCGGCGAGCATTGGCCAAGCCGTAAAGAACAGCAAGTTACCTAGCGGGTCCAGATATTTCATGAAAGATGAAAAAGTCGAGAAGCTATGAAGAATCAGCGCAATCAGGTATGTCTTAGAACGTTGAATGCCGAGTAAGAATGCGCCAACAAATACAAGCTGAACAATGCCAATGATCACAGAAAAACCAGAGGATACGTCCAGGCCATAGAAAGCTGAAAATACCTTAGTGGAATGTTCCGGTGCGAGGATTTTGTCGAATGCCCACACAAAGAAAACAAGGGCAATGGTAACGCGTAGAGCCAATAAGCCGAGTGCGAGGTGTTTTTGCTGCTGAGGTGAGATGTTCAAGATAAATTTCTCCAAGTATATGAATGCGGAGAATACAGACCGAGCGGCTTTTCAAATTATTTCTGAATGACTGGTTATTTTATAAAGTAACCGGCAATTTAAAGTTAAATAGGAATGAAAATCACATTGTGAGTGGATGAGAATAATGCGAGCCACTTCTATTGTTTCCGTGAAACGGCTGTTTATTCAAGATATTAACCCACGTTCATCATGCTATTCTTCTTGCGACTAGAAAGTCGTTGATTGAAGAAAAAGAATTACTTGCCCAAGTATCTTCAGGTCAATGAGCACAGTTTGTATAGAACGTGAAATCATTAAAAGGGATTTATGACTAACCAAGTTTTTCGTTATAGCAAGGAATGGCAAAAAGCCGCCAGAATCTGTGTTGTTGTATTTGCATTGATGGGGAGCGTTTTTTTGTACCTCACTCAGTACGATGCAGAGGGTATCGATGTATTGGGTATTCTGGCTTCAATACCGTTTCTGTTACTTGCAGTTGTGTCGGCACATTTGGCACGTAACCTACCAAATAAAGCGATTGAGTTAAGCAATGATGGTGTTTGGTATCAACATGAAGGCGAAGTAAACGGAAAAGTGTTATTTGATCGTGTATGCCGTATCAAAGAACGTTTGTTTTTACAGCGATTAGATTTACTGGATCAAGAAGGTCGTAAGCTGATTAGTATCGATTATAAACTCACAGATTTTGAAATTTTAAGGTATGCGCTGTGTGACAAGATAAACTCACACCTAACGGCGAAAGATCAGTCCGAATTTAGGAAAAGTACGCTGATTCGTGTTTCTCATTTGATAGGGGTTATCTTGTTTCCTTTCTTGCCTTTGGTCGCGTTTTGGACAGGGCAGAATTGGTTTTTGATAGTGGGAACTGGTTTTGTTGTTGTACTGATCGTGCACGAATATCTTAATACGCCTACCGATTTAGTGATTAGGAAAAATGCGTTGTCGGTGCGTTATCGATTGCGCTATACCCATGTTGGGTTTGATGAAGTGATTGGTCTTCAAATGATCGACGGGCTAGAAAATAGTAACCGCATTCCTTATGTTCAATTGACTTGTAGACATTTAAGAAAGCCAATTAAGTTAAAAGACTTGGGTGTGGATGTGAATAGATTGTTTTCAATACTCGAAAATACAATAACAAAAAAGCAATAACGAAAGTAATAATAATGCGTCTATCCAAACGATATCGATAAAAGAGAGACGCTTTGGGCATAAAAAAATAGCCAGAATCATCTGGCTATTTTTATAAACTAAACATTACTCAAAGGAATTAAAGAACAGAAATATCTTCCGCTTGAGGTCCTTTATTACCTTGAGTGACTTTAAATTCTACTTTCTGACCTTCTACCAAGGTACGGAAGCCGTCTCCTGTAATTGCTGAAAAGTGCGCAAAAACGTCTGGTCCATTTTCTTGCTGAATAAAACCAAAGCCTTTAGATTCGTTGAACCATTTTACGCTACCCACTACTTTTTCTGACATGATGTTTTCCTAGTTTAAAGATTATTTAATACGTGATTGCATAGGAAGCTACCATAAAAAATAAAGGTAGCAAGGGACAAAATCACATTAACGCGCATTAATAGTTGAAATATCTTAGTGATATTTTTCTTTATATTTATTTGATTCAAGAAAGGCAATTGTCTTTACACAAGAAACATTCTTTTTTGGAATGAGTGTAGATGAAGTGTAACCAGAAGGTTCGAATCGCGAATATGAGAACGTGCTAAAGTTGAAATGTTTTAACCCATATATATGTTGTGGTTAATTTGGCAGGTTGATAGTGTTGATGAATACTCAGAGCCTCTGGGAAATCACTTAAAAAGGAGTTAATGATGCCCTTTATTGCATTTGAAGCTGGTCAACTTTCTGAAGAAGTTAAAGAAGAGTTGATCCAGAAACTCACAGATGTGTCTGTCGAAGTAACCGGTATTCCAAAAGAGCTATTCTTGGTGGCGATTCGAGAGTGGCCGGATACTAACGTTGCAGTCGGTGGGAAATCCGTTAAACAGCTTAAGCAAGAGCTTGGGAAGTAAACCTGTCTGCAAAAAAAAACAAAAAGGGTACTTATGTACCCTTATCGTGAGTTTACTGCGTTATTTCGTAACCAGAGTGAACCCTTCATCCGCCCATCCCGTTACACCTCCAATCATTTTCTTTACGGGTCTTCCCAATTTAGCCAGCCGAATTGCTGCCTTTTCCGTCGCGTTGCAATGCGGTCCGGCGCAATACACCACGAATAAAGTGTCTTCCGGGTAATCCGCTAAAGTTTTTGGATTGATACGTGAATGGGGCAAATTGACCGCGCCGTCTATATAACCGGTTTCGAAAACCGATTCGCCACGAACATCAAGTAACACAAAGTCTTGTCGATTATTGGTCATGGCATGGTGAACATCCCAACAGTCTGTTTCGAACCTTAGCAATAACTCGAAATGTGCTAGAGCTTCTTGGCTACATGCCGCGGGTATTCTTGCAACGATTGATGACATCAGTCTCTCCTTTTCTTGGATTGTCATGTTCGGTGTGTTTTAGGTTGTAACCATTGTGTGTTGTTATTTGTTGGCTTACGATTGGCTTGTGGGTCATAGTTCGTTAACTTTCAGCCAATATGAAAACCAACTGTTAACATGAAGCAAGCGGAAAGGAAATAAGCGAAAGGATTAGGCAAAAGAAATAGAGGGAAAGGCATGCGTGTAGCGATATTAAGTTACCCCAATGTGGCGCTGTTTGAATTAGCATGTGCTGTAGAGCTGTTTGGTCTGCCAAGACCGGAGTTTGAAAACTGGTATCAGTGCGATGTGGTGTCGTTTGAATTCGAATCATTTAAATCTACGGCTGGGCTGCTGCTTCAAGCCAAGCAAGTAAGCAGCTTGACCGACTACGATATGCTGGTGGTACCAAGCTGGCCTGCTCAAGGTATAGAGATCCCTTCTGCGCTAAAAGAGGCGGTTAGCGCATTTCATCACGCAGGAAAGCGCATGGTCTCTTTCTGCTCTGGTGCTTTTTTACTGGCAGAGCTAGGCGTATTTGATGGTCGGGATACCACAACGCATTGGCGATATGCCGATGCATTTCAACAGCGCTTTAAGCACCTTAATTACATTGATGATGTCCTTTACGTATACGATGGAAATATTGGGTGTTCTGCAGGAAGCGCATCTGCGATCGATCTTGGGTTAGAGATCATTCGGCAGGATTACGGCTACGCCATTGCGAACCAAGTGGCAAGAAGGTTGGTGGTATCAGCGCATCGATTGGGAGGGCAATCTCAGTTTGTCGAAACTCCTATTTTGGAAGTCCCCAACCAGTTCTCACAGTCGATAGACTGGGCGCTTTCTCATCTCAATGAGAATATTGAGGTCGATGAGCTTGCTTCTCGGGCTAGCATGTCGCGTCGAACCTTTGATCGTAAGTTTCGTACCAGCTTCAATTTAAGCCCCAAAGCATGGCTTACGCAGCAAAGGCTTGAGAAAGCCAAAACACTACTGGAAAACGAGCACTACAGTGTCGAGAAAATCGCCGAGCTGAGTGGCTTTGAAAATGCCATAACGATGCGCCACCATTTTAGAAAGCAACTCAGTATCTCCCCAAATCAATACCGAAATCAGTTTTCATCGATGTAGATTGTTTCTTGTGCGTATTACATGTTTTCTTTGACGTTACGCTTGATGGGTTGAGCTTTTTATAAAACTTCATCGCAATTTTGAAAGTAAGTGTTGCTATGCACTCGAATTGTCTTAGTAACATGATACTGTTTCCAAAAATGACGAGTGCAACAGCACAGCTATGGCGAAGAGTTAAGGGAATAATTGTGATTGATGTAATGGCTGTTTCAGGGCTTGTCCTGTTTCTGCTTGGAAGTGTGCTGATAGTCACAGAGGCGTTTCGAAAAAGTAAACTTTGGGGAGTAGGGTGCTTGCTGTTAGGTCCTTTAATGGGCGTTCTATTCACGTTTCTCAATTGGGAAAAAGCAAAAATGCCTACCGCAATGTGGATCTGCGGATTGGTTCTTGTTTTACTGGTTTTCTTCAAGCAGCAACTGGGTTTTCAAAGTGGCGTGAGTGTCTAGGAGAAGCGAGGAATTGTACCATACAGAAAGGCTACGCTACAGAAGCATGCAATGCTGTACTCAAAGATGGCTTGGAAAATCACAATGTCCGTGAAGTATTGGCTGTGACTTTGCCAAATAATCTTGCTTCCAATCAACTGCTTTTAAAGTTGGGGTTTACTCACCAAGGCACCCAATTACTCTACGGTGACGACAATAACCTTTATTTCCGAAAGCTTTCAAAATGAAAAAGGATCGTTCAACGCAATAAACCTCTCTACTGTCACATTACTTAGTTCTGATTCGCTTTAAAGTATATAAAAAATCAAAAGCTTATGTAGGAAGTAATATGTACAAAGGAAGTTGCTTGTGTGGCGGTGTCGAACTTTCAATACAAGGGAAAATAACCGACATTATTCATTGCCACTGTTCTCTGTGTCGAAAGTCCAGTGGTACAGCATTTGCGACCAATGGGTTTGTGAATACGGGTGATTTTTCAATTACTAAAGGCAAAGAGTTACTCAGCTTCTTCGAAGTAAAGCCCGGCAAAAAAAGACATTTTTGCAAACAATGCGCATCTCCGATATACAGCTCCAACGACGAAAATCCAAGTCAAATTCGAATTCGTTTAGGGATTTTGGATTCAGATATTGAAGAAAAACCCATCTCTCACAACTTTGTTACCTCAAAAGCCAATTGGGACAGCTTGAATGAAGAACTCCCTCATTACGAGCGCCATGAACCAAGCCGCGGTAAGTAGCCGTTAATAAAAGAAAAGATACGCTAATCTGTCGTCCTAATTTTTGGGAGATATAGCATTTTTATCAAGTACCATATGATACTGTGTGAGCATTTCGGTGAATGGAGCATTATTTGTCTTTCATTCCATTCGCAATCTCATTGAGAAGGTATTGATATGAATTCTTTTCCAAGTATGCAGCAGCCAGATGGCAGCCCTTTTTGTGGTGCTTACTGCGTCGTTGCTACACTTTATGCTTTCGATAAACTGCCATTTACTGCACCTCTATCCTTGAATCGCTATGACGCTCAGCAAAAGTCTTTTACGGGACCAAAGCTGGATATTGTAGACAGTTCCAACTTGGTCGAGCTAGCACTGGAATTCTATAAAGTGACCGGTATTTTAACGCCAGGTCCTAACCCGAGTTATGTTGACGGAGCTGGGAACAACTCACTAGGAGCCATGCTGAGTATCTTGAACCAGTGTGATTTGAAGACGGAGGTTGTCTTTAAAAATGAAGAGACATTGGATCAAATTCGCAGCGTGTTTCCAATTGAAATTGAACTGATTGAAAAGCTAGGTGTACCCATTTCTCTACTAGACAATAATGACTCCACCCCTTCGGATAGTGTGCTCATTTCAGTTATTGCGTATCCCGAATTGCATTACGTGGTGAATAATCATCAGGGGGAATGGTTTGACTCGGATTTAGAAGCACACCTGTTCCACTGGGATAAAATTGAAAGCTGGGACGAAAGCAATAATAAGCGTGAAGGGGCATCTTGGTTAGGTGTATCCATTCAAGTGTGCCGTTAGCTTATTCGCGCACTTAACAAGGGAGCCGACGTATTGAATATTACCTCGGTTTCATTCTTCTATTTTTCAAATGAGACAAGTGATACTCAACGCTTGAAGATGATTTTTTAGGCGATATTACTTTTTAGGCACTAATACTTTTTAGGTACTAATACATTGATTAGACCAATTAAAACCCAAGAAATTGAAGCCGTATTAGACATATGGCTGACCACGTCGATTCAGGCGCACGACTTTATCGAAGCAGAGTTTTGGCGAAGCCAACTAGATAACATGCGCAACGTATATCTTCCCGCATCGGAAGTCTTTGTTTATGAACAGGCGGGCGGCGTTGTTGGTTTCTATGCGTTGTATGAAGACAATCTAGCCGCCATTTTTGTTGCGCCAAGTTGTCAGGGAAAAGGCGTGGGGAAAGCGCTCATCGCGGATGCAAAAACTCGGCGAGAATCACTTACTTTGTCGGTGTACAAAGATAATCAAGCCAGTTACCAATTTTACGTTTCACAAGGGTTTAACGTGGTCAGCGAGCAAGAAGATGAGCATACTGGGCATCTCGAACTGACGATGACGTTATGATTAATTACGGCAGGATTTTTGATGGAACTGATCCCTTTCAGGCAAGAACACGCAAACACAGTTTCCCAATGGTTTCTGACTAAAGAAGAGTTTTTAGCATGGGGAGGACGCGTCTTCATATGGCCACTGACGGCTGAAGCGATTTGCCTGCGATCAAGTGAGGCATCGTTATCCTTTTTTGTGTTGATAGATAATAGGGAAGTGGTTGGATTTATTGAACTAAACCGTATTTCCGATGACGAAACTAGGCTTTGTCGCATAGCGGTAAACCCTGATGTCAGAGGTCAGGGTGTCGGCAAGGAATTGGTTCGTTCTGCCATAAGAGAGATACAACAGAACCACAGTGCTAAACACATCACATTAGCCGTGTTTCATTCCAATAAGTCAGCGAAAGGGTGTTATGAATCCGTAGGGTTCAAAGTGGTGGATAAGCCGCCGTATTACAAAACGTTTGACGGGGTCAAATGGCCAATCTTCCAAATGGCTTTCGATGTTTTGACGTAATGCCTCCCAATTCACCTTTTCTTTTTCCATCGAATCAAAACGATACGCTTCATTCTACGTTTTTTTCGCCCTGAATTAGATCGCTATATCGTATCGCTTCTATACTTTTTTAGTATGAAATCGCTTTAAGGCTCGCATGAGCCAGTTAAAGCTTTATGCCAAAAAGAGAGATAAAAATAACGAAAAAGTGGATCGTTATTTTTTTTGTGATGTCCTGTCATTTCTTCGCAAACGCAACTGCCGCAGAGGAAAAATCCGTTAATGTTGGGTTTGTTGTGGGTATTCCGCCCTTCGTTGTAGGGGATTCGGGGGTTCTAGTGGATCTCGTTACAGAAGCGCTGGGGAGATCGGGGTACAAGGTTGTCAATTATGAATTCCCCAGTAAACAATTCGATCAAGATCCACTTAACGCTTTTGAAGAGCTTGATATCTTCATCGGTACGCCACTTAACTTCAGAGTCGATTATTCTTACGGTAAGGTTTACGAGTTCGATAATGTGGCGGTTTCTAAAGCCTCCAGTCAGTTAAAAATAGACAGGATTTCCGACCTTAAAGGCAAATATATAGTGGGCTTTAACAACGCCACCTTCTTTAGAAGGTGGTAATTTACTACGGCTTTTCAGCTGTATACGGATTATGCGATTGATAAAAAGAACATCAATTCCAGTCAGGAATACATCTTCTCATCTTACCAAGATGCGTTGCAAACCAGCTTATGGGTTTTAAACAGTGATCTCATTGAATCGCAAGTCAATGGGATCATCAGCATTCCTGAAATAACGTATGTTCATATTGAAAGTAAAGATGGTGACGTTTGGAGTTCTGGCATCAAGTTGTACAAACATGTTGTCAAACAATCGGTTGTTTTGCAGCATGAGTATCTTGGCGGAAAAGTGATCGACATTGGCACATTGACGATTCAGTCTGATTTGGTAGCCGTCGATCAGTCCTATCAACGCTTTTTGTTTAAAGAGCATCTAGAGAAGCTGACTGTTTCACTTTCGCACGAACTTAAGTTGCACGACGCGAAAATAGAGGTTCAGTGTGAAGACAGCTTGAGCGTAGAAAGTTACCCCAGTGCCTACGTTCAAATCTTTACAAACTTAATTACCAACAGCTTGAAACATGGGTTTGATGATTGGGGGGGGGAGAACGGTGTATATCTATCGCCATTGCATCGGATACTGAAAATTTGGTTATTGACTATCGTGACACTGGGAAAGGCATTTCAAGCGAAGTGAACGATCGAATATTTGAGCCATTTGTGACAACAAAAAGAGGTAAAGGTGGAACGGGGCTAGGGGCGAATATTGTCTATAACCTAGTAACCCAGTTGCTCAAAGGACAAATTGAAAGCAATAGCGATATTGAATCTGGTGCTCAATTCATCATTACTGCTCCTTTGGACTTGGCTTCTACGTCCTACGTTATTTAGAGTTTTCCCTTTTCTGAATGCCTAGTTGAAGGTGCTCGGCCAAAAAATCGACAAATGCCTTTACTCGAATTGGCAGATAGTCATCAGCTTTATATATCGCATACATTGGCAATCCATTGGATTGATAATGACTCAATACTTCTTCCAACTGTTCGTTGACAAAGTACTCGCTTACCATCCAATGCGGTAGAGCAGTAACGCCTTGGTCAAGCAAAGCCATTTTTAGCATCAATTCTGGGCTATCGCTGGTCACATACTCTTTGACTTTTATGGAAGTTTTATTCCCTGAGGACTCAACAAATGTCCACGTATTGGACGGGGTCATAAGTGAGTAAGTAATACACTTGTGGTTAGCCAGATCTTTTGGAGACGTTATCGGCGGTGCAGCTTTCAGATAGTTTGTAGAGGCAATGTAAGTGATGGGGTTTTCGCCAAGTAAACGAGCTTTATAGCTGGAGTCTTTAACATGTGAAGCTCTAATAGCGATGTCTACATCTTGCTCTATCAAATCGATTTGATGGTCATTGACGGAGATGTTTACTGTAACTAATGGATGCTTTTCTAAAAATAAGGTTAAAGGCTCTGCCAATAGTCTGGTTGCCATCGCACTGGGTACTGAAATTTTGAGGTGACCAGCTACAGTATTCAACTCCTGTTTAATTTGCGCCTCTACACAATTCATTTCATCAATAAGCTTTTCGCAATGTTTTAGGTATATTTTCCCTGACTCGGTGATGTGTATTTTACGGCTGTTACGGTGAAACAATGTAAAACCAATTCGACTCTCAAGCCAAGCAATCTTTTTGCTGATGGCACTCTGTGTCTGGTTGAATTCATCAGCTGTCGCGGTAAAACTGCCTAGGTGTGCAGTTCTAATAAAGATTTTTATACACTCATACCTGTCCATTTATTATTCCTGTATGGAATACATGATAGTCAAAAAATAGCATTCAATAGCAAGTTTGGGAATGCTTTAATGATTCTATCAGACAAGAGGTAAAGGCAATGACAGTGATAATTAGTGTAATTTTGGTAGTGTTTTTTACGTTTGCGAGTTCAATTAAGATATTGGGCTGGCAGAAAAAAGTCTTTGAAACTCAGTTGGCATTTTTTGTTAAATATGGCCTCAATCGAGCTGTAATGTTTTTGACAGGGTTAGTGGAATTAGCTGGCTCAGGGTTACTTGCGGCTTCTTGGTTTTATGTTGAAAGCTGGATTTTACTTAGTGGTGCAGGGCTATTAGCTATTACATCGGTCGGTGCAATCTTTTTTCACCTGAGGTTTGACCGTTGGCAGGATGGGGTGCCGGCAACGATAACGTTGATACTGTCATCCGTACTGTTCATTTTGTAATGAAAGAAACCGGGCTAAGTTTATGGGGTCACTTCAGTTGCCCGGTTTTTTTATTGTGTTTTAGGTTTAAACGAATGCTGATTAGCTGTCTTTGGACTCGTATTGATAGTCGACGTCAACAATGGCACGATACTGAACTTCACCGCGTTTTTTAGAAAAAGCCTCGATGTGCAGTTCCACATCTTTCACTTTTACGCTGTCGTAAATTACAGTAGTGGCTGAAATGGGTAGTTTATTCGTCAGTTGGTTTGACGACATTTCGTTGATTTCATCCATGAGAGTATATCCAGCGTTTAATGCCTGCTCCTGCGTGGCATAGCCTTCAGTTGTTATCGAAGTCGCGCTACTGTTTAGTTGATTACTAGCAAATACAGTAGAACTCAGTAGCATGGTTGCTGCTAACACAGTGACTTTCTTCATAACAATACTCCTATAAGCTTATTTACAAACGAATCGGTATTTACAGGTGAGCCAGCATTTAGGAACGAACTGCTGCTCGGAAGTACACCAATTCTTGCGATTGGACCAGCCTGAAAATCGCCTTAGCCTCGCTTACCGTTAAGTAAGTTATGGGCTTCACTTTCCCCAAGCTGGTAGTACCTATATTACGGATTGTTATGTAAGGAGTCCGTCAAGCCGTGTAAAACTCTCTAGCGTATTGGTAAAGATCGACACATGAAAAACAAGGGAACGTCAATTCCCTGTCTTTTGTCTCTTTTGTTCAGGTTAATAACCCCTAATCTTCAAAATCTTTCAAATAGTCCTTGGGCGGAGGCGTCCAACTCCGCTCGGTTTGATCGTGCGTACCACGTCTGTTGCTATGTAGCGAAGCTTTCAATGTTTCTTCCAATTGCATAAATAATTTGCGGTAATTGTTGTCGAAACGCTGCTCGCCATCGGACTCACCTAACCAAGCTTTGTAAAGCTGTTCAGAGCCTTCTTGTTCCACATCGATATACGCGGCTTTCTGTTGTTCCACCTGAAAAGGGTGCATACCGATAGAACGCAGTGCCTCTGCACCGACTTCCAGCGCAGCATGAAAGGTTTCTTTTTCAATAAAATCCGCGCCCGCTTGGCGGAGATGGTATTCATGAACTCGATCATAAGCTCGAGCAAGTATTTTTACCTGTGGGTAGGTGTGTTTCACGTATTGCACGAGTTCTACAGCACTTTCCCGCGCATCCATAGCGACCACTAACAAACTTGCTTCTTCTATACCTGCGGTATGCAGAAGATCGGGGCGCGTGGCGTCACCAAAATAGGCTTTGGTATTGATTTTACGTAAGTTATCGACTTGCGACGCTTCGCAGTCCAACACGACGGTTTGAATATGGTTACTCACGAGGAGGCGATTCACGATCTGGCCGAATCGACCGACACCAGCAATGATGACTTTCCCCGTCTCTTCGATGGTATCTTCTTCACGTTGGTTTTCTTGGTCTAAATATTTCGGCACGATGACTTTATCAAACAGAATGAACAGTCCCGGTGTTAGGAACATAGACAAAGCCACCACCATGGAAAGTGTTTGCGCAAGCTCGGTTGGGATCACGTGGCTTTGAACTGTGAAGCTCAACAATACAAATCCAAACTCACCGGCTTGTGCGAGGCTAAGTGAGAAAAGCCACCTATCGCTGGCGCGAATACCAAACACAAAGCTTAAAATGAGTAGAACGAACGCTTTGAGCAACATAATGCCCATTGTCATTCCGATGATGTCAAAGAATTGGTTACCCAAAATATCGAAGTTAATACCCGCTCCTACGGTGATAAAGAAGAGTCCTAGTAAAAGCCCCTTAAATGGATCGATATTCGATTCCAGTTCGTGGCGAAACTCACTGTTGGCTAACACCACACCCGCGAGGAAGGTTCCAAGTGCCGGCGACAGCCCGACCAAGCTCATCAACGCTGCAATACCGACAACCAGCATCAGTGCTGTAGCGGTGAATATTTCCCGTAGACCAGAACTGGCAACAAAACGGAACAAGGGACGGCTGGCATAATGCCCTCCTACCATTAGTGCAACAATAGTAACAATAATGACAGAGCCATAAGCCCAACCGGGCAGCCCCGCCACCAAACTCATTTCTTCATGGTGATCGGACGCAGCTTGCGCGGCGCTTTGGGCTTTTTCTACCAATTCAGGTAGTGCAAGAAGGGGGATAAACGCCAACATTGGAATAACGGCAATGTCTTGGAACAGCAATACAGAGAAGGCGTTACGACCCCCTTCTGTTTTTGATAGCCCTTTCTCATTAAAAGTTTGAAGAACAATAGCGGTAGAAGAAAGTGCGAAAACAAGACCAATACTCAGTGAGATAGTCCAAGGTTGCTGCAACCACAATGAAATACCCATAACGGCCGCTGCCGTTAAACCAACTTGCAATCCACCGAGCCCAATTAGTCGGTTTTTCATCGACCACAGCATTTTGGGTTCCAGTTCTAAACCGACGAGAAACAGCATCATGACGACGCCGAATTCTGCAAAGTGCTGAATGGTGGTGGTTTCTTCACCCACTAATCCGATAACAGGACCAATAATGACACCGGCAATCAAGTAGCCCAAAACACTGCCTAACCCTAAGCGCTTCGCGATCGGAACCATAATGACGGCCGCGATAAGATAGATAAAAGCTTGTAAGAAATAGCTGGTCATTACGCGTCCTCCTTAAGTAGTGGTGACAAGTCGTTGGTGATTTTCTTCATAGAGGCAGCGGCTTCTAGATCCACCTTGTCTTCCACCAAGGCGGTGAGAAGCGTTTGGTATTTTTCCGCGTGACTGTTGATACGATTTTCTTCAGATGCCGTGCGAGAGCCAAATAAGACAAATGGGGCAAGGTATATCATCCCAGTTAAAGAAGACATTTGTTGCAGGGGCTGCAATAGCTCACCGATGGTGAAGTGGTTAAAGCCATCGGTGCAGTAGGCCTCTTCCTTTCCTCCCGCCGAAGTGACACACATAAAGTATTTGCCATGCAGTTCGGTTCCGGTCGAGCCATACGCAAATCCGTATTCAAGCACCAAATCTTGCCACTCTTTAAGAATGGCAGGGGTGGAGTACCAGTACATAGGAAATTGGAATATCACAACGTCATGGTCGCGCAGTCTTTGTTGTTCTTTATCTATATTGATATTGAAGCGCGGGTATTCGTGATACAGGTCGATAGCAGTGACGCCTTCCACGCTTTGCGCTGCATGAAACAATGGCAGGTTTACTTCTGATTGTTTGTGCGATGGGTGAGCAAACAGAACAAGTACTTTCTTTTGGGGCATTAGAGTTTCCCTTTTATGTTTTTTATACGAATACCATACAGTTTGTATCAGGTGTGTAACAACACCATTAATTTGAATGATGTATTCGAAAAACGAGTGGAAATTTTAGCGCTCGCTCACGCTTCTCTATTAATCAGAACTTTTTTCTACTCCTGCTTCTTCGCTCGTTAAAAATCAAAGTTGTTAGCGTGCTCTCTAGGTGCCTTAAAATGGTGATTTTGAGGGGTTTTAAGTTGATGATTTTTAAAGGTTTAAATTGTTTGTTTTTCAAAGAGTTAATCGGTAACGTAGCGGCGTCCAATTAAACGCGAGAGAGAACATGGAATTTAAGAAAAAACACTTTGTATCTGAAAGCTTCGTGCGAACCGATATGTCGGAATGGCGTTTTACCCAATGCACGTTTGACCAATGTGATTTCTCGCGAGCAGATTTAAGTGACGCGGTGTTTATCGATTGTCAGTTTTTTAAGGCGAGTGAGATAGAGGGTTGCCAGTTTCAATACACAAACTTGAAAGACGCAAGCTTTAAGAACTGCCAATTAGCCATGGCACAGTTTGTGGGGGCGAATTGTTTAGGTGCAGAATTTAGAGAATGCGACCTAAAAGGGGCGAATTTTGTTAAAGCCAACTTTGCCAACCGCGTCAGCCACCAAGTTTATTTCTGTAGTGTCTTTATTACGGGGTGCAATTTGTCGTATGCCAATTTCGAAAATGCCTGTATCGAAAAATGCGACTTGTTTGAGAATCGTTGGACAGGCGCGCTTTTGCAAGGTGCATCACTGCGTGGATCGGACTTATCCCGCGGAGAATTTTCGGAAGATGCTTGGTCTCAATTTCGCTTTGAGAATTGCGATTTAACCCATACAGAGCTTTACGGGCTCGATCCAAGAAGGATCTCTTTACAAGGTGTGAAGATTTGCGATTGGCAGCAAGAGCAGCTTTTAGAGCCACTTGGGGTGATTGTTCTACCCTAAAAAAATGCCCGAACATATCGGGCAAAATTGGGGATGTGTAACCGCTAAATTTACAAAGACTACAAGTTAGATAATTTAGATAACGTAATCTTTCTTACCTCCTTGTTTCCAAATAAAATGAACATGCGAACAACCTCAGCTTTGCAACGTTGAGGTTAAATAGCTATCGTGCCTGCCAGCCGCCGTCAACGGTGAGCACAGTGCCGTTTACATAGTTGGATGCGCGAGAAGCCAGAAACACTACCGCGCCTTCCATGTCTTCCGATTCGCCCCATCGCCCAGCAGGGATTCGGTTTAAAATCTCTCCGTTTCTCACTTTGTCTTTTCTTAGCGCTTCGGTGTTGTCTGTTGCCATATATCCCGGTGCAATGGCATTTACGTTGATATCATAGGGAGCCCACTCACAGGCTCCGATGCGAGTTAAACCTAAAACGCCTGTTTTACTCGCAGTATAAGAAGGCACCCGTATTCCACCTTGGAAAGAGAGCATAGATGCAATATTGATGATTTTCCCCGGGCGATTTAGCGCGACCCATTGCTTAACCATGGCTTGACTGAGAAAAAAAAGGGATTTGAGGTTGATGTCCATAACGCTATCCCATTCCTCTTCAGAAAACTGAATGCTGTCGTTTCTTCTGATAATGCCAGCGTTGTTCACTAAGATGTCTGGAATAATATCGATTGTTGCAAGGGTATCTACGATTGCATCAACTGAATTTTTTTCTCCTAAATCTGCCTCGATACCAATAAAATTTTTGCCAAGCTTTTCTATTTTCGCTTGTGTATGCATTGTTGAAGAGCGAGCTACACCAATAATGTTGGCTCCCGCTTTCGCTAAAGCGATACTCATCGCTTGTCCCAAGCCTTTTGAGGCACCCGTAACCAGAGCAGTTTTTCCTTCTAAATTGAATAGTTCCATGATGACCTCTTAGCGTATGTCTTGTGGAGCGACAAAATCCATGTCGTTGAATTCTTGATTTTCCCCTGCCATGGCCCATATGAAGCTGTAAGGGGTTGTGCCTACACCGCTGTGAATTGACCAGCTTGGTGAGATAACGGCTTGCTCATTTGCGATAACGATATGCCGAGTTTCATCGGGTTTGCCCATAAGATGGAAAATCTGAGTATCTTCTGATTCAGAGAAGTAAAAGTACGCCTCCATACGTCGAGCGTGGGTATGGCATGGCATCGTATTCCAGTTGGAAGAGTTAAGGAGTTCCGTTAACCCCATAACTAGCTGAGAACTTCTGCACACATCTGGGTGAATGTATTGATGGATAACTCGCTCATTGGATTTTTTGGACTCCCCCAAGTGAACTTGAACAGCTTCTGAACGCCTTACAAGGATTGTTGGGTGAGAGTGATGGCTCGGTGAGCTGCAGAGATAAAAGCGCGCTGGCTTATCTTTATCGACGCTTTCGAATGAGACGGAATGCGCGCCCTGACCAATGTATAGGGCGTCTTTATGATCTAAAGAAAATATCTCATCGCCAACTCGGATTCGACCTTCTCCACCTAGATTGATGGTGGCAGCTTCACGGCGATTGAAGAAGGTCAACCCCCCTAGCTCCTTACCTTCGGTAAGCTTAAGTGGTGAATTTTCTGGGGAAACCCCAGCAATGATCATCCGATCATCGTGGCAATAGTATTGCTGCACTTTACCTCGTTTAAATATCGATTCAATGAGGTAGCGGTCACGCAGTGTTTGCGTACCGTAGCTGCCGTAATCTTCGGCATGAGTCGAATAATAGCTTTTCATATTTCTTATTCCGTTAAATTTGAAACGAGTGAACCCAACCCATAAATTGCCAATGGGTTCACTCAATATTTTTTGTTAAAACTGATTTCTTATGGGTATAGCAGGTTTGGAAGCCACATAACTAAACCTGGCATAAAAGTGACGATGAGCAGGACGAAAACCAACGGCACCAAAAATGGCATGGTGGCCACGACACATCGCTCGAAACTCAATTTGGATATGCTGGACAAAACATAAAGAACAACACCAACGGGAGGTGTTAACAAGCTTATCATTAGGGTTAGAACCATAATCACACCAAAGTGCACGGGATCAACCCCGAGTTGTGTCACAGTAGGAAGCAATACAGGAACTAAGATTGTCATGGCTGCAATGGTTTCCATGAAACACCCAATAACCAGCAGCAAAAGCAAAATGATGCTTAAAACCACGTATTTGTTGTCGGATATTGTCATTAGCCCATCTGCCATTGCGGTGGCAATATTATGATTGGTGAGTAACCAAGCAAATATGGAAGCAGCAGCAACCACAAATAATACGACGGCCGTTGTTTCTATCGATTTGAGCGAAACTGCCGCTAACCTTTTTAAATTTAAACTCTTGTAGACAACCGCACCCAAAAATAATGCCCACGCTACCGCTGCAATGGCGGCTTCTGTTGGAGTGAGAACGCCTGTCGTAATTCCGCCAACCACAATAATGGGAGTGAGTAAGGACAAGAATGCGCCTTTACTGCTTGATGCGACTCTTTTCATTGAAAACGCACTGTCCACTGGGTAATTCCGACGCTTGGCGTACCATCCAATCATGACCATGAGCGCGACTGCCATCATAAGACCTGGAATTAACCCTGCTGCAAACAGCTTCCCTATAGACGCCGATGCCAAAACACCGTAAATCACCATAGGTAAAGAAGGGGGAATAATAGGACCGATAGTGGAAGAAGCGGCGGTGATTCCAACGGAAAACTCGCTGTCGTATCCTGCCTCGCGCATGGCTTTTATCTCAATCGCACCAAGCCCGCCAGCATCCGCGACCGCTGCACCAGACATACCCGCAAACACGACACTTCCGCCAACGTTTACATGTCCTAGACCGCCGGGTAGCCAACCCACTAGAGATTTCGCAAAGTCGAATATACGATTGGTTATCCCTGCGGAGTTCATTAAATTCCCTGCAAGAATAAAAAATGGCACCGCCAAAAGGGGGAAACTGTCCACACCACTTACCATTCGGTGCAGTACAACCATGCTTGGTAAACTGGCGTCGATCAAAATGAACAACAAAGATGCACCAGCTAACGCAACAGCGACGGGTAAACCAATTAGAATAAATACGGCGGCCGCGATAAATAAAATAGCAATCATGATGGATCCTCCGATGAATTGTCATCGCTATTCTTTAGACGTTTAATTGACCCATAGATCTCGATGATCAGCATTACAGCAAAAGAGGTAGCAACCGCTTGATATATAACACTTCTGGATAAGTCGATAGCCATTAGCTTTTGAAATTGCATGGCGTCCGCTACGGTTAAACATAAATAGACAGCACCGGCAAAAAACAGAGACTGCAATATCGAGTTAATCCAAATAACCTTTTTCTGATGAACCGCTGGTAGCTTGGACACAAAAAACTGTACGCTAATGTGCGCGTGCCTTTTTAACGCTAATGCGGCGCCAAAAAAGGTCAGAACAATCAGAATGTTTCGAGCAATTTCTTCTGTCCAAACGGCGGAATCGTTAAGAAAGTAGCGAGTAAAAAATTGGTAAAAAACAACAAAAGCCAATACCCAAAAAGCCAAAATACAAAACCACTCGAGTATGCCTATGCTACTCCACGTGAAATTTTTGTCTTCGTCTTCTATGAATCCGCTTGCTTCATCTTCTGTCTGTGTGATGTTCTGCTTGTCATGTTGCCCTGCGAGTGCCTCTCTATTTTTCTCCACATCTCGGAAATCTTGAGGGGTGCCCGTATTCTCTGCGTCTAACATTTCACGCTCCTAGAGGTTTACAATTTGGTTCGCTATGTCATGCGTAACGAACCAAATTGAATGGAAATTAAAGTTCTTGGAATCGTTTGTAGACTTCTTCCGACCAAGAAGCGTGTTTACCATTGTGAACCGACATTGCAGCCTTGCGGAATGCGTTACGGTCAATGTCTGTATTTATGTTGACGCCTTGCTCAACAAACCAAGCAACCAAGTCTTTCTCTGACTGGCGAATGTCGTTACTAGCACCAGCCGACGCTTCGACGAATACTTTTTTGAACATGCTTTTATCGCTATCAGACAGTTTGTTCCAAGTAGGTCCGCCAACAACTGTGACTAGGCTATCAATGATATGCCCCGTGAGATTGATGTACTTTTGTACCTCGTAAAATTTCTTGGCTTGGATGGTTGGTAAGGGGTTTTCTTGCCCATCAACAACACCTTGGGAAAGCGCTAAGTAAACCTCTGAGAAGGCGATGGGCGTTGCGTTCGCTTCGACCGAATCCGTAAACATCTGGAAGAGTGGGGCTGGTGGAACACGAAGCTTCATGTCTTTCATATCGGCAGGCTTAGATACAGGCGTGTTCGACGTCACCATACGTTGGCCATAGTAAGTAAGCGATTGAATGTTGTGTCCTGTTACCGATTTATACCCGTTACTTAAATCCGCGAACAATGAACTGTTCGCGTAAGCGTTAAAGTGATCAAAATTTCGAAGCATAAACGGCGCACTCGGTATTGCGAGTGGACCATAGGAACGGCCAACGAATGTTGAACCGGTATAAATAATATCGATCGTACCTAAGCTTAAAGATTCGTTGATTTCATTTTCTTTACCGAGCGACGCTGCAGGGAAAACTTGAACGTCGAATTTTCCATTACTGCGCTTGCCAATTTCTTCCGCTGCCCAAACAGCCCATTTATGGTAAGGGGTAGAAGTTTCATACACATGTGCCCATTTTAGCTTTTCTGCCGAGATTACAGCAGGAGAGAATAAGCTAGAAAGCGCTACTGTAGTCGCTGTTAAGCTCAGGGTTACACGTTTTAGCCATGTCCTTTTGTTCATTTTTTTCTCCTTAAAAAATTAAACGTGTTTCTATTATTCTTCAGGTTTGATTTGTATGCGTTGTCATCCTTTCGATTAAAAAACTAACACATGTATGTCATCATACAAGTTGTTTTTTTAACCAATTTGAGCTTTGTTTAGTATGCAATGATCTTCATCTTTGCGCGTGTAACCTTTTATTAACTTTTTGAAAAGTTGGACTTTTGGGAGATGCGGAAAGCTTAATTTTGGGGGTAAGAGAGAGAATTTGAATTTTCGTTATTGTGCGCAATGTCAATATTTATTATTTTTGAGACAATTTAAAAGGGCAGAATATAGTTGAAATGAACAAGTGTACGCACTTTGGATTTACTAGATGTTGTTTATTTCAATGAAATTGAATTAGGATGATGTAACCAAGCGATGTGAGACCAGCTTAACGCTTGAAGTTACGGAACTATTAAATAGAAATGAATAAAGTTGGTGGAGGCTATTTACTAAAATGTTAGGCAAAAGGAAAACACTGGCATCTCAACTTATTGAGAAAATAAAGAAAGACATCGTTGACGGTATTTTATTGCCAGGAGATAAGTTGCCATCAGAACAAAGCCTTATTAATCAGTACGGTGTAAGCCGAACGGTTGTCCGTGAAGCGATTGCAGGGCTAAGGGCAGACGGAATGGTGGTAACACGTCAAGGCATTGGGGCTTTTGTTACTGAAAACCCCGTGAGCAAATTAGAGCTATTTAATCCAACGACGTTAAAAGACATTCTGCATGTACTCGATTTGAGATTATGCCTCGAAACCAAAACAGCGAAGCTTGCGGCAGAGCATCATACTAAATCGCAATTAGCTAAAATTGCTGAAGCTTTGGGTGCTTTCAAGAACGCTGAATACAACTACGCTGAAGTGGCGATAGCGGACTTTCAGTTTCATATGGCGATTGCAAAGGCATCGGGAAACCCCTATTTCATCAAGTTACTAGAACACTTAGGTCCTCAAATCATTCCTCACTCTCGTATCGATTTATATCAAATGCCTGATGATGAAGCTGACTTTCTTGATCGTGTATATTTAGAACATAAGAAAATGTATGAATATATTGCAGAAAGAGATATTGAAAATGCTGGTAATACAATGGCTTCTCACTTAGAGAAAGGTATTTCAAGATATAAGAAGCTGGATTCTGAGTCCACTAATTAGGTATTAAGCTGTTTTATTTAATTGTTCATTTGTTTTTTAGTACTTTATTAAAATAGATAGGCTATTGTGTTTTACATCACATAAATAGCGTTATTTTACTTAATTGTATTGACAGTTTTAGCCATAAGTTAATAAGAATTGTCATGCGTTGTTCATTCTTTGTCGACAACTTCAATAGATTTGAGGTTGTTATATGTGGTATTCGACAAAGAAAGAACGTTAAAATTTTAGCCTCTTTTTTATGTCGTTTACTTTTCGATTTGTTCTTTGATCTTACTTAATCAGGTGGATCAAATAATTGAGAGGTAACAACGATGCACTCCTCAATTCAATGTAATCTTCGTAGGTTTCGTGGAGCAATGCTCTTTCCTTTGATGATTGCACTACCCCAACAACTCAGTGCTGCCCCGGTATCTAATGACTACGATTTTGTTATCACAGAAGATGGCACATATATCTGGTTTGTTGACGAACGAGCCAGAATTAACGACGGTGTACTTTACACATCCTATGTGAAAATTGATGGTTTTACGGGAATGTCTACGCTCGACTTAGAATCGGGTTCTAGAATCGGTGATGACATAGATCTCAGCAGTTTTCAACAGGCAGATGATCACAACAATGGTGCCATTCTTCCTTTGCAAAATGGAAAAATGATGTCGCTTTACACGCTACATGATGCTAGACGAACTCAGTACTATCGAGTCTCTAACACATCTCTTCCGCTGACATTGGAAGACTGGGGTGAAGAGAGGACGTATCCTATTCCTAAGACGGCTACGTACAATAATGCTTATCAGCTCTCTGCTGAGAATGGGAAAATTTACAATTTCTTTCGGGTTGGCACTCGAGATCCTTATTACGTTACCTTTGATGCCAATGGCGATAACCCCACTGAAGCAAAACACTTTATTCAAAATGGTACTCAATGGTGGGATAGGGCGTATGCAAAATACGCATCAAATGGGGTAGATCGAATTGATTTCTTCTTTACCGATGGTCACCCGACGCCAAAACGAACCAGTCTATATCACCTCTATATTAAAAACGGAAAAACATACAAATCCGATGGGACGCTCATTGGAAATCTAGATGATGCTCCTTTTGTTGTTTCGGATGGAACGGTGGTTTATCAACAAGGTGAAGATGGGACAAATCGCTCTCCTTGGAATCATGAAGTTCGCTATGATTCTTCGGGTAACCCTGTCCTCCTCTATAGCCACCAATATGACAAAAATACCATCGACTATTACATGGCGACATGGAATGCATCGACGAACCAATGGGACAAAATTTGGGTCGCGGACGCAGGCGATGCTCTTATTCCCGAACCGATGACTGCGCCTGATGGAACAAGGTTTGGAGGGTCTCAAATAGATTATGCTGGTGGTATTACCCTTAACCCATACAATCCGAACGAGATATTCATTTCCGCTAATGTTAATCCAGCGACTGGTTTAGATACGGATAAGTTTGAAATTTACAAAGGTGTGTTAAGCGGAACAAGTTTTACTTGGGAAGCCTTAACCTCAAATTCTCCAGATAACAACTATCGTCCGTTTGTGCCGTTTGGAGCGGAAAGCTCGAATGAGCAGGTCGTAATTTGGTTTACTGGCAAGTATGAGTCTTTTGTTAATGGATATAAAGATCTGCAAAGTACGGGTGAACCTCACTATTTCAAAGGCTATGACTCGAAAATCGTTGGGAAATACATCAATAACCCGATTGCCTACATAGCCAGAACGTGCCAAGCGGTAAACATTTCTCCTTCCTCATCAAACACTACCGCTTATGGAGGCAGCCAAGATAAAGGAAATGCGACATTCGCTAATAACGGTATTTCGCTAACGGGGAATAGCTGGAAAGCCATTGATATTGACTATCGTGTCACACCTAACACCACAGTTTCTTTTGAATTCAAATCCGACGTTCAAGGAGAAGAACATGCGATAGGTTTGGATAACAATTTGTCGGTCAGTAATCGTTTACGTGCTCGTCTATACGGTACCCAGAAAGATGCCAATATTGAAGGTGCATTTGATACTTATCATACCAGTGGTGAATTTTCGCGCTTTATCACCCCAATTGGCAAATCGATAGGAAATCAGCC
Organism: Vibrio penaeicida; assembly: GCF_019977755.1. Taxonomy (NCBI): domain Bacteria; kingdom Pseudomonadati; phylum Pseudomonadota; class Gammaproteobacteria; order Vibrionales; family Vibrionaceae; genus Vibrio; species Vibrio penaeicida. Next base: position 518,615 of record NZ_AP025145.1, read on the forward strand.
ATTTAGTGCTAACTATCTGGTTGTTAATGCTGATGATGATGCAGCAGCATTAGGAGATTCTACTTTCCGAAACATGTCCATATTTGAAGATTACAGCGACGTTTACTTTAGCCGTAATCAGGTTGATGTTTACGATCCTAATCAAGGGGATGGTGGAACATTTCAGGTATCCCCAGATGGGAGCACTTTGTCTATCGCTAACAATGCGTGGCGAGTGGTCGAGTTACCGTATGACATTACACCCAATACGGTAATCACCTTTGATTTCAAGAGCGCCCAGCAAGGCGAATTTCACGGCATAGCTCTGGATAAAGATCGGACTCTTAACAATGGTGAAACGCGCTTCGCCCTTTATGGAACGCAACCAGATTCTAACTCCAATGAATTGTTTAAAACATACGATGCGAGCGGCGAGTTCCAGCATTTCAGCATTCCCGTGGGTCAATTTGCAACGGCAGAGAGTACTAAATACCTTCTCCTGATTGCTGACCACGATAACGGTGAGAAGAATGGCGAGTCCGTATTTCGTAATGTCCGTGTCTTTGATGATGCAAATGGAAACCTGATCGATGATCGCTGCGATCCTGCTCTTTAAGGGTTATGAGCTCTAATTAATTTTTAACTAAGGATAGTTAAGATGAAAAAATCAACAATGCTTAAGCTTTCATTGCTAAGTGCTGTATTCTTAAATTCGACAGCGTTTGGGGCGTACAAATTTACCCCAAACGACATGCTCAATACGTCAAAACTCGTTCATGACTATTGGGTTGATAACGGATTTTACGATAGCCAATACACCCCAAATGCAAACTGGATATATGGGACCTATCATATTGGCGAATTCGAATATTTCAAACTTACAGGTAATGGTAAGGCGTGGGATAACACACTTCGTTGGGCAAGAGAATTTTCATACGAACCCCACGGTTCTTGTGCGACGAAAAATGCGGATCACCAAGTGGCTGGACAAGTCTTTTTTGAGTTGGCTCCATTAGCCAATGAGCCCGATGGTATTCTCGATTGCCTGAAGGAAAGTGTCATGGAGGTTGTCAATTCCACCTATACGCGTCACTGGTCTTGGGCGGACGCACTTTACATGGCTCCTGCTGTTTGGCCTCTTATGGCTGACACACTATCCAGTGAATCAGAAAAAGAGGTTGTGTACCAATCGTTATATACTCAATTCCAGTCAGCACACGATGTGCTTTGGAATGAAGATTACGATCTATGGGCAAGAGATGGTCGATATGTATTCCCTAAAAACCCGAGCCCAGATGGCAACCCAATGTTTTGGTCTCGCGGTAATGGCTGGGTATATGGGGGGATTGCTCGATTGTTAGATCGGTTACCTGAAGATGCGCCACACTACGATGAATATGTGACCAATTTTGTAAAAATGTCTGCAGCCCTTAAAAATGCTCAGTTAGCGGATGGTTTTTGGGGTGCGGACCTTATTGAACCTCACCACATCAATGCTCCGGAATCGAGTGGAACCACATTTTTTGTTTATGGCATGGCAATAGGTATTCGACTCGGCATTTTAGATGCTGAAACGTATATGCCGGTCATCGAAAAAGGGTGGTTAGCCTTAGCGAATACAGCATTGCAGGACTCCGGTCGACTAGGCTGGGCACAAGGAGTAGCACATGAACCCTATATGGCATACGCGAGAGCAGGATCAAGCCAGCCTTACACGGTAGGTTCTTATTTGGCAGCCTCTGGCGAAATCTATCATCTTCTATCAGACAACAATATTGCAGAAAATAAATCGGTGACCTGTTCAAGTGAACCTCAACCAACATCGGCAGCTTGTAGCCAAGCGGTTGATGGAAATTTCGCTGGACACAAACGCTGGTCAGCCAATGAGTTTCCTTCTTGGATTGAAATTGATCTCGGAGAGGTAAGTGAACTTTCAGCATTCAGAGGCAGTTTTTATGCTGATCGCGATTACCAGTATACCGTTGAGGTAAAAGTGGATTCGGGAAGCCAATACGAATTGGTACTCGACCAACTGGACAATACCGATGGTCGTGCAAGCTTAATAGGGTTACCTGATAACACCTTTGGTCGATATGTTCGCGTTACAGTGGAAGATGCCGCAACCTACAATGGAAGTTGGGTTAGCATCAGAGAGTTGGAGGTGTTCGGTAAGCCGTCCACTCTAGAGAGCGTTTCATTAAACAAACCAGTGACTTGCAGCGATGAACCGCAACCTCAATACAGCTGCAACCAAGTTGTAGATGGAAGTGACAGTGCAGGAGACCGTTGGTCGGCGATGACGTTCCCACAAAGTGTGGAAGTGGATCTCGGTTCTTTATACACATTGAATGGTTTCGCTTTGAGTGCTGTTAATAACCGAGAATACAACTTCAATATTGAAGTGAAAGCGACGGAAGCTGCCGATTATCAGTTGATCAGCGATGTGGTGGGTGGTGATGGAACTGGGCAATACCAAGCCCTTACTCCTGTCATTGCTCGATACGCTAAACTGACCGTAACGGGCATAGCCGACAATTCTTCTAATTGGGTGAGCTTAAGAGAGTGGGATCTGTTTGGACGTGAATATTCTCCAGCCATAATCCAGCCCACGTCGTTTACGTGTAACAGTGAGCCGCAATCTCAATACGGCTGCGAAAACTTGTTTGACGGTAGCTCGTCGTCTGGAGACAGGTGGTCGACAGATGGTTATGGTGTCGTAGAAGCTGAACTGGGTAATGAAAAATCCATTCGCTCTTATAGCTTAAGTACCTTTCAAGACCGAAAATATGGTTATAAATTGGAAGCGTTAAACTCAAATGGTGAGTATGTCACTATAGATGAACGAGGCAGCAATGCATCTGAACCAGGCGTTCAACATATTCTGCCTGTGTCTGTAAACACCTCCAAAGTACGTCTAACGGTTACAGAGTTCCCACCAGGGATTATTCCATGGACAAGCTTGACAGAGCTTTCGCTATACGAGTAAAACTCAGCGCCCTGTGATAGCAGGGCGTTTATCTTTTCGGGAGTGAATGTTAAAGCATTAAAGAGTTAAAGAGTTAAAGAGTTAAAGAGTTAAAGAGTTAAAGAGTTAAAGAGTTTACTTGCTCTCGTATCTGCGCTGAAAACCCTGTTGCGTGTATAGATATAGGTCTAATTCTTGCGATATGCCGCAGAAATTCGCCAGCTTCTTGATGGTTTTGTAATCTTGGACACACCAGATCAATAGCTTATGTGTTAAATTTTATCTCCACTTGGTTGTGAGCTTTTAAAACAAGCCAAACCAGATCTGAACAAGTAGTTTGCGTTGAAATAGGATGTTTTGATGTTTAAAAAAGTGGATGTTCCGAGTATGACTTCAGCAGGGTTGAAAGTAGGTGACTCTGTGATTTCGTTAGACAGAATTGAAGAACTGTATGTGAAGGATTACACCACAATAGACAAGGTGAAAAGAGCTGCACTGATAGCATTCGTGTTTGGTTTTGTTGCCTTGCTTGTCCACCCATTGTACGCCGGATTGCCTGTCTTTTTATTGGTGTATTGGTTCGCGTATGCTAAATCACCCATCTATGAATTGCGCGCGGTTGTTAAATCGGGCAACCCCGAAACCGAAGATTTGGATACCGGATTACATAAAACTGTATCCAGAGAAGATTACATATTGGTGATCGAAAAATTCCACGCCATTAAAGCGTACAATGAAATGACAGCGCATTGAGGGTATAGACGTGTCTATTAACTATTTTTCACGTCTATCTTTATTTATTGTACTGAAAATAAGTATGTACTGCCCCGAAAGAAGGTTTTCGCTCACTAATCATTGCTTATAACTTGACGAGTACATTTTCAATTGGGGCAACAGTGAAAATGTCGACACTTTTCAGGCTCCATTCCTTCCTCAACATACTCACATGAGATCTTGCTAGGATACCGCTCTAACAAAAGAACTCTGGCATTAAGGCAAACAAACGGTAAAAGCCTTATTTAAATCCAAGTTTCTTCAACAATAGAGCAGCAGGACAGAAGTGAGTAAATGCACTTTGGATCAAATTAATCCCAACAAATATGGTTAACCCTACGAAGTATGGGTGAGCAAACTGAGTTAAAACAAGCGAGATTAACACCATACTTCCAGCCAGTATTCGAACACCATTTTCTACAGTCATAGCCATATCTCCATCAAGAATGTATATGAATCATACGCCCTTATGTAAGTATTGTCTAATATATGTTGCGCTAAAGTAGCTTTTACTAACTTTGTGTTGAAGTTCGTATATACGACTAACCCATAAAAGTGACGCGCTTTATCAAGCCATCTTCAACTTCATATGCAGCAATAATCTTCAAGCTATTTTCAATTTCTTCAGACGCCAAGCTCGACGATTCTGCCAATTCATGATCAACCAAAAAACGGTCGTGAACAATGCGCTTTAGCGATGTCGCGTTTAAATACGTTAAGCTCGCAAACTTCTTTCCATAACGCTCAATCAACGTATCTCTCCCTGTGTATTGAAGCCCTTTAGAGAAAGAGTGAATCTCTACATTTTCGTGATAAGTGGCTGCGAATGCATCAATGTCGCGCGCATTGTAGGCGTCGAGTTGTTTGTCTACGATGGCTATCGTCAACTGTTCCGTTTCTGTGTTCATGTGTTGTCCTTAGTTCAACTGTTTAAACAGAGTATTTATAACGATTTCTCTAGCTCTAAATCGTTAAGCAGTAGACCGTTTATTCGGTTCTTTCCCTGCTTTCCTGTTTGTACGAATTGATGTTTTTGGTAAAAGTTAAGTGCTTGTACATTGCTATCTAACACCCATAAAGTCGCCTTGCTTACATGTAACTGAATAAGCCGGGCTTCACATTCAGCAAGCAATCTAGAGCCTATTCCTTTGGATATATGGTGCGGGAATAAATAGAGAGACGTTATGTCTGCAGTGGCTTTAAGTTCAGGTTTATTCCAACTGATAAAACCGGCAAGGTCACCATCGTACTCTGCCATTAATAGATCAGCCAGCTTATCCGCTATCACATTTGTCCAAAGTTTGGTTCGACGTTCTAACGTTTGCGAGAGTATGTACTCTTCGGGTATTAGCCCACGATAAGTTGCTTGCCACGAGGTGACGTGTATTTCAGCGATGCTTGGAACATCTTCTAGGTTGGCTTCCCGTATGCTTATCTCCACTTACCGCTATCTCCTTGAAATATTATGAATCCTTATCAAAGTGATAGTACTGAAAACGGGGGCAGCATGCTGACCTATTTTGTTTCTAAGTGACTTATATGAAGGCTACGCCTCGTGGGCGTAAGTTTTTATGTAACAACGTTATAATGGGTGGGGTAAATGAGTTGAGTATTGAGTCGGTTGGGGATTGAAGCAAATGAACCGAGTGGGCGCCTTAGCTTTGAACGCATAGGCTCTAACCACTTAAGCATCGCGAACACTCGGTATTTTTAGGTCAACAACCCCTAGTGCCCTCTATCCAGAGGTTAAATCCGTTACCTTAGGTGCGGCATTCGGTGCTTGTTTCTTTCTGAGTAACTTCATCGCAGGTTTTTCGATGTATACGTAGCTTAGTGATGCGACTGGAAGAAGAATCGATAACAATGCTACGAAGGAGAGGGCAAGATAGCTAATATCGCTTTGCCCATACCACCATGTCAAACTATTAGGGTTCACTAGGTTTATAACTTCGATCCCCACAATGAGAATGACAGAGTGCCAAAGGTAAACAGAGTAAGAGATGTCTCCCAGCCAGCGAGTCAGTTTATTGTCTAAAATGGATAATGCGAATGAACGCTCCGGCATATGATTGGCACTGAATAGGATCAACAGCGCGAACAAAACATAACAGAGCAGCGTCGTAGTGGCAGTTAATTGAGAATGCATCACTGCGCCTATCGCGACAATTAGCCCTATTATCACTAAGCTGTTATTTGCGAACTTTTGCCAAACAGTAGACAGTTTTATTTGGCACAGCCAAACGCCCAGAGAAAATCCAGCTAAGCCCCTCAGAATCGCACCATAGCTGGAGGTTACGTCTAACGTTCCAAATTTATTAACAAGGCTAAAGACAATCAGTGCCGTGAGGACAGGTACCCAAACGGTTTGTTTTGCTGAGGAGGCAAGGACAATAGCCATCCAAGGGAAGAACATGTAGCTCAACCACTCTACGCTCAGAGACCATCCTGGAAAATTCCAGACGAGACCATTAGACGTGATACCTTGAAGAAGGAGTAACGTTGAAGCAATGGAGCCACTGGAATTGAATGGACCTTGGAACGCTGGTAAGCCGTTGACTCCCCAGCTTTCGAGTATCGGACCGCCATAAAAGCCAATGTGATTGAAATATTTGTAAGTTTCCCAAGCGAGCAAAACCACAAAGGTAGTGATAAACAATGGATAAATTCGGGAAAAGCGTAGCCACATAAACCGCCCCCATTCCTCGTAAGGCGCATTAGTTCTGAAAGTATCTCGATACACGTGCATCATTACGAACCCACTCAAGATAAAGAATATATCCACCCAGATGTAGCCATTTTTAATAAAATGGGTGGCATCATTGATGGGTTCTAACCATTGTGGGAAGAGTACGAGTCGAGCGTGGAAATAGCTGACAAGTATGGCTGCGAAGCCTCGAATGGGTGTTAAAATGGGCAACTGACGTTTCATAGATTATTTCCGTTTTGTAATAAGCGACAGGTCCTAGACTCTATGGTCTAGTTCAACTTCTTTAGACATTAAACTGCGAATGGGTTTGAAATCGTTGTTTGCATAAAAGTTTTGCCCAAGCTCATTGGCGCACCAGCAGTCTAGGAAAATTTCATTGAATCCATACTTTGCACAGTAACCTTCTATTTCGCGCAACATGGATGTCCCTAAGTTCATCCCCCTGTGCTCCTTGTCTACAACCAGTTGGTTGATGTAACAACTCGATCCATTCAAGGCAAAAGGAGGATAAGGTGATGTATAAAATTTGAGCATGGCGACGCCAATGACATGTTCTTTGCCGCTCTCTTCTTTACACAGTAGAAGTATTTCGGTGTCGCTTTCTTCTGAAAAGGTAATGAAATCCTCTTCCGTTACGCTTTGATAGGTGTCGGGCGAATAGGTTGGCTCCACTTCTTTGTGAAAGTTATGTTGCTGAAGAAGCAATGCGTTGACGGCGAGTACGTCATTTAATAAAGGAGTTCTAATGTATGTCTTCATTTCATTGACCTAATATTCTTTAAAGCTTTCTTTTACAGACTCGAGAATGGGTTCAAAGAAAAAACTGACCAATTTTCTTTGCCCGACTTTAATTTCAGCGGAAACAGTCATACCCGATATTAGAGGGTAGTGCTTTCCATTGTGAATTAATGAGTCCGTATCTAATTCAATTAATACCGGATAGCTGTATATGTCTTTGTTATTGAGATTTAAATAGGTACTCGCTGCTATATTCTTTACTTTTCCAGTAATAGTTCCATAGCGAATATAGTTATATCCGTCAATTTTTATGGTGACTGGCATACCATTTTCAATATGCCCTCTGTCTTTATTTTGTACATATGCGATCAGCTCCACCTTGCTGTCCTTCGGAGTAAGATAAAGCAAAGTGTCTGTGCTCAAAATGACGTCGCTCTTTTGTGGTAATGTACCTGGGACAACGGTGCCAGAAAAGGGGGCTCGGATCTGAGACAGTGCTTTGTGCTTATTGGCCTCTTTAATCACTAAGTCTATTCTTTGCAGTTCTTGGAATTGTTCAATTCGTCTTTCAGACAGTGCCAATGAAAACTTATCCACATATCTTTGCTTGGCACTTAACTCAGACTTTCTTTTTTCCTGTAGAAATATCAGCTGAGCTTTTTCTTCCAACAAGCTTTTTTCAACATTGAGAAGCCTATCTTTACTCTTCAAATAATCTACTCTACTTATAGAGTGTTTATCTATTAATTTGAGATTCATGCTTTCAATTTCCTTTGCTGAGTTAAGCAAGGATTCATAATTAATGAGCGATTGCTCAGACTTGTTTATTTCAGCACCAGTCATATTTATTTGGCGTTGTAAGTAATCGATCTCAATATGGAAGTTGGCGACTTTATTGCGAACCTTTTGTTTCGCAAGATCAAGAAGTGGATGATTAGCAAGCTCTTCGTTAACAGGAGGTTGCGAAGGTTTCAATTCGATAGCTTGCCACTTTGTTGCCTCTATTTGCCAGATTTCTAATAAGGTATCTGCTCGCATTTGATGTGCTTTTTGCAATTGAATTGTATCGAGTTCATTATCCAAGACTATCAGGACGTCTCCCTCTTCAACCAACTCTCCCTCTTTGACTCGGACGTCGGTAATCAGACCGTCTCTGTTTGCCCGAACAGATTGAGGTTTGTCTTGCAACACAACGTTGCCTGTCGCGAGTGCAACTTTGTCTACGCGAGTGACCGAGCTCCATACCAAGGCTAACACGATGAAGAAACAAAGTAGTCCGCCAACGGCTCGTCCTAGTGGAGAGGGCGGGTTTCTAGAAACACTCACAAAATCGGGATGCAATGCCTCAACTTGGCTATTTTTTTTGAAAAGCTTCATAATTGGCTTCCTTTCTAACTTATTGCGATTGCTGGTAAAGATCGGCATACAGCCCTTGCTTTTCAATGAGTTGTTCGTGTGTTCCTTCTTCCTTTATTTCACCGGCATCCATAACAACAATCCTATCGGCGTGCCGAACCGTGGAGAGACGATGAGCGACAATAATGACGGTTTTGTTCGCACAAATGCTTTTTAAGTTGTGTTGCAGTTTTTTCTCGGATTCGTAATCCAGCGCACTGGTTGCCTCATCCAAAATTAGGATCTTCGGCTCGTTGACAATCGCTCTGGCGATTGCGATGCGCTGTCGCTGCCCACCTGAAAGGTTGCTTCCACGTTCCTCTAACCTGGTTTGGTAGCCTTCCGGCATTTGGCTGATAAAGTCGTGCGCACCCGCTAGGTTGGCCGCATATTTTATTTGCTCGAAGGTGAGATGAGGGTTCGCGAAGCTAATGTTTTTATAGATAGTGTCACTGAACAGCACGTTTTCTTGAAGCACCACACCAAGGTGTTTTCTTAAAGAATGAGCGTTGATTGAGTTTAGAGGGTTACTGTCAATGCTAATGGTGCCGGAATTCGGCTCATAGAGACCTTGTATCAGTTTGGCTAGAGTGCTTTTTCCAGAGCCTGAACGACCAACCAGACCAATGATTTCCCCAGGTTTAACAGACAAGTTGATATTGTTTAAGGAATAAGGGTGTCCAGGTTTGTATTGAAAACTTAGCTTGCTAATGTCCAGCCGGCCTTCTACGTCTGCCAACCAGTGTTTTTGTGTTTGAAGAGTATCGCTGGGGTGATTGAGAATATCCCCGAGTCGACGTACAGAAACCCGCATTTGTTGAAGTTCTTGCCAAAGTTGAGAAAGGCGGATCATTGGCGCACTGAAGGCAGCAGCAAGCATGTTAAATGCGACAAGCTGACCAATAGAAAGATCGGATTGCATCACAGCTTTCGCACCAAAAAAGAGGACAAATAAGGTGATCAACTTCGAAATCAGATTCACTGATTCAACACCAATGTTGACCCACCATGTTACGTCGAACCTCGAACGCACATAGGCAGCTAAAATACCTTGCCATTGGTATCGCATTTGGGGCTCAACTGCCATGGCTCTTAATGTTTCCACACCAGCAACGGTTTCAACCAAGAATCCATTGCTTTGAGCGCTGGTTTCAAATTGTTTCCCGTACAATTTGAACAGTTTGGGAAGAATTAAAAAGCAAACAGCGAGATACAATGGGATAGAGAGCCCAACGATTCCAGCCAGCGTTTGGCTATAGAGAAACATCACCACGAGCAAGAATGCGGAGAGCATAAGGTCAATCAACGCAGTGAAAGTGGCACCGTTAAGGAATATCCGGATGCGCTCTACCTCATTCATTCTAGCGGTGATTTGCCCAACCGAGCGCTCGGAAAAGAACCGATAAGGGAGATCCATCAACTTATCAAACAGCTTTGCCCCCAGCTCTGCGTCGATACGAGATGTTGTGTGAGCAAGCAAGTAACGTTTGACGAGTTCTAAAATGGTCTCCATGCAAAGTACAAGTCCAACTCCTAACGTGAGCATGACCAGCGTTGACATACTTTGGTGCACGACGACTTTATCGATGACCGTCTGAATAAATAGAGGGATCACCAAAATGCAAATTTGAAGTACTAAGGCGGTTAACAGAATCTGGCTGATTGAGTGACGAAACCGCAGAAAAGCTTGAACAAACCAAGCCCCTCCAAAGGTTTCTTTTTCCGCTAAATGTTCGTCCATGCGCAGAAACGTGATCACAGTGCCAGCTGCGAGATTCTTAAAGGTGTGAATATCAATAGAAAGCGGTTTGCGATCATCTCCCAATATTTCGACGTGAGCGCTGTCTGCACTCAGAAGAATGTACCAGTTACCTGCTTTATCCTGTACAAGAGCCGGACAAGGAAGACTATTGGTCGCATTGAAATCGATTTTCTGAGTTTGGGTGTCTAACCCTAATTTTTTGGCAACCACGCGAATAGCATGACTGTCAGCACTTTCAAGAGGGTATTCGTGGGAGATCGCGTTGGCATCAACAGGTTTATTGTGATACTGCGCGATCCACGCCAAGCTTTGGTAAGCCCTTTCTTTTACTTCAAGTACACTCATACATCCGATACCAGTAGACTTTGTATTTCATCAACCAAAATTGAACAGGATTGTTGCCAATCTTTTGCGGCTTCACGAGCCTCAATGCGCATTTGTTCTCTTAGCAGTTGGTCACTTTTTAAGGTGAGAATGGCAATTTGAAGCGCTTCAGGGTTAGTTAGATCAAACTGATAACCTTGAATCGAGTGATCGAATTGCTCCGCGTTTCCTCCTTTGTTCGTAGTGATGACCGGTAGCCCACAAGACATGGCTTCCGCGACGGTCAGACCAAATGCCTCAAAGTCACAAGCCGTTACGAAGACATCAGCGTTTTGGTAGGCGGCTAGAAGAGCTTCTCCGTGCAGCTCACCATGGACGTTCACGTAATCAGGTGCATGTTCCTCCAATTGTTGATATAGCGGACCCTCTCCAACGAAGTGCCAAGCAATATCCGTATGACCTTGCGCATTGAGCTGAATCGCAGTTTCAAACAAGAGTTCGACGTTCTTCTCTTGTGCGATTCTTCCCACATAAAGAACATTCAAGACCGAGCGAGTACGTTCAGTTGGACGCGGGCAATAAAAAGCTTTATCCACGCCTAAGAATGGCACCACCTTGGCTTTACGCGATAACTCGTATCGATCAAACACGTATTGAGTAGGAATAAAGGTGCTGTCGTAATCGTCATAGATATCCCGTTTTACGGCTTCGGCTTGTAACGCTGAGATCTGCATTCCGTAACTTCGATATAAATCCGGAAGGCAACCATGACAAACCGCCACCGTTTTTTGTATCGAAGTAAGGTGTTTTAGCATCGCCAAGCGAAAACCGGAAACCATGAACAACATCATTGGTTCATCCACTATGAACACATCAAATTCTTGCTCGGCCAGAATGGCGTCGACGACTTTGAGACCATCGTGATTGGCAAACCATGAGTCGTCGTTTTCGGTTCGCTCAGCGACAGGGACAGTGACGATCTCGACCCCTGCCTCTTTTAGCGATTGGACTTGAGAGCAACTTGAAAGCTCTGGGTAATCTGGCATAACCAGTGTGACGGATTCATTGTTCTCTCTTAGGTAGTGGCAGCGGTAGTCCACACAGCGGCTTACACCATTGGTTTCAGGGTAGTAGAACAACGTATAAATCAAATACTTCATGGTAAAATCTCGGAGTTTGAATTAGTTAAATGGGATGGCTCAAGTGACCGCTGCGCTTGATTGATGAGTTGGGCGGTGTGCTCAGCATGACGGGGAGAGAGCATATTGAAATGATCGCCTTGGCTTTCGTGTAAACGGAATCTATCAGCAGCCTGTTGCCAAAGGCGACACACCGTCGCGGGCGCGGTTGCTGTAATATAATCAATCTGATGAGCGCAGCTGGTGTCTGGCGAAAAGCAGTACGACGCTTGTTTCTGGTAGACCAACCAAAGCAGCTCTATTTGTGCCAGCTGCTCCGAATCTGTGTCGCAGTGCTCTAGTAAAAATGCCAACAGTTGTTCCGTCGATGAAATGTCCTGTTCCGTAGGTTTGGCTTTGAGTGGTATCTGAGATTCAATGGCTTGGATAAACTGATCCGCTAATGCATTGATAGAGCCGACGTGACCAGTGAGGGGGTAGCTATCGAGTAACGTAATGTCGCATTGGACGTTAAACCTTGACTGCCAGATTTCTTGACACAAGTACGCGACGCAACCGCCAAGTGAATGCCCGACAAAGACTGGCTTGGTCACATTTGGCATCTTAGCAAGAGTATCCACGAGACTTTCAGCCAGTGCTCGAACCGTGGGTGCATCGGGATCGAGGAGGTGGAAACCAATGATATGTTCCGCGTCGAGGTGTGGAATCAAATGGAAAAATGCATTTCCTAGCCCACCAATTCCAGGGAGAAGAACCATAGGCTGTACAGACGTGTTGGCTTTGATGGTAAAAGGTTGCACGCCTTGTATTAGATAGTCAAAAACAGGCTTTTCTGCGAAGGATTCTGAGCTGCTTTCCAAACTTCGTACGACACCTTCTGGCGTTGGAGATAGAAAGAACTGATGAATTTCGATGTTTTCTCCTAGCGCTTTTTTGAGCTTACCAATGAGTTTGATAGACAATAATGAATGCCCGCCAGCCTCGAAAAAGTTTGTGTCGCCTTTGATGTCGTCTTGCCCTAATACTTTTGCGAAAACGCGCTGGCTGACAGCCAGCTTTTCAGGGCATACATACATTAAAGCGGGAGACTCATGCGAGGGGGCATCCGATTGAATTGCTGTATTCATGGCAAAATCGGTAGAAGACGGTTCCGAGTGGTGTTTTCCAATCGCCGAGCTTGGGTTTTGGAGTAAATCACTCACAAATTGTTCAAAATCGCTTGCCCACGTAATAATGGTTTGATCGTCAAACAGAACTGAGTTGTATTCCCACGACATCGTGAGCTGGTCAGAGTCTTCATAGACAGCGACAGCAAGGTCAAATTTTACCTGACCTTGTTGCCCAGTGCTTTGCATCGGTTTGATGGATAAGCCATCGAAGTGAACGTCTGGAAACTCATTGTTTTGCAAAACGAACATGATTTGGAAGATAGGGGAATGTGAAAGAGATCGAGTAGGAGCCAGCTCGTTCACCAACGCTTGAAACGGTAGTGATTGATGTGGGTAGCTATCTAGCAAACTAAAGTGATTTCGCTGTAACAGCGAATGGAAATTTTCACTGGTGTCCCATTGTGAGCGCAGAGCAATCGTATTGGCAAAATACCCCACAACATTGTCTAACTCATCACTTTTTCGATTCGCTACAGGTGTTCCAATCACCACATCCTGCTGCCTAGAAAGTTCCCCGATAAACACCGAGAACGCTGTATATAATGTTACAAATGGAGTGGTTTCTTGCTTCAAGCTGAAAGAATTGACCTGATCACGAATAGATCGATAGTCATGCCAATAGGTCTTTCCTTCAATGGGTAAAACATCGGGTCTAGGGTGCGCTGTTGGCAAAGCGTGTATTTTGGGAGCGCCCAGTAAGTGTTTACGCCAAAAACGCAGGGCTTTGGCGGCGTCTTCTGAATTGTGGGTTTGTTCTCGTTTTGCTACGTGCCCGCAATGCAGCCCCGTTTGGTGTGTATTCACATCCAATAACTTAGTATGGTCAGTAGAGTAGAGCTCGCCCAAATCACCAAACAAAACATTAACAGACCAGCCATCGGCGATGATGTGATGCAACCTGATTGCGAGGAAATGAAGGTCGTCAGCGCAGTGAACCAGGATGACTTGGAAAAGCGCGTCTTTGCTCAGTGATAATGGTTTCTTCAGTAGGCTCTCTGACAACTCACTTAGCTTGTCTTGTTGTTCGTGTGGGCTAAACGCGCTGATATCAAAAGTTTGAAGCTTTGTGTTGCCTTTCAACGCGATTTTTTGCCACACGTTTTCACTGTCATCCAATTCGAAGTTTGTTCGAAGAGCGGGATGCTTTTGCTGCAGTAAATCTAGACTACGTTGAAGTTGGTCCTCGCAAATCTGACCTTCAAGCTCGTAGATCCACGTCATACTGTACTGATTAGAAGAACCCTGAAGGTGTTCAAGGAACCAAAGCTGTTGTTGGTTGTAGGTTAGCGGGTAATATTCGGCACCTCCCCGAATAAATTCTGGTGATTGCGCATCCTGCTGGGGTGGAGTGGCTGTGATCCTATTTTGAGATAGCCCTTTCACCATCGCTCGAATCGTTGGTGCGTTAAAGAACGCCGCGTAATCTGGTGTTATTCCATACTTTTTGTACACTTGGCTAAATAGCTTCGTCAGTTTTAACGAATGCCCGCCTAGCTCAAAGAAATTGTCTTCTGGTTCTATATGGCTGCAGTTCAGCACTGCTTTCCAAAGCTCTGCGACTTCCGCTTCCTGCTCTGTTACGGGCATGATTGAATCGGCATGTGCTGGTAAGAGAATGGGGGGCGGCATGGTTTCGTGGTCGAATTTATCTGCGACTGCGTGGGTTGGTGATATGTTGTTTTTTTGAGCGCCGCTGTGTGGCGTGCAGTGTTGCTGTACGGTTTCTTGCTGTGCCCAGTCTGCGGTTTGCACCCACTCATCCAGCTCGTCATTATCTGAAATAAGTGTTGATAAGTTCTGCTGCGAGTTATGCCCAATACCAGACAGTAATTGAGTGAATTGGTGAGCCAACCTTTGAATAGTCTGGGTATGAAATAGCGCTGTATTAAACTCCCACTGACATTCGTAGGAGCCATCGTTTTTCGGAATCACCGAGAGGTAGAGGTCGAATTTAGCTGACTGGCTGAACCTCGTTAGATCGCAAGGAGTAACGGTTATGTCGCCATAAGAAAAGGTGCCGTGGTCGTTGTTTTGAAAGACCAACATGATTTGTGATAGAGGTGCATAACTTGCACTTCGAGTCTGGCACAGTTTCTCCATTAATAAATCAATGGGAACA
The DNA here is from genome assembly GCF_019977755.1 of Vibrio penaeicida. Taxonomy (NCBI): domain Bacteria; kingdom Pseudomonadati; phylum Pseudomonadota; class Gammaproteobacteria; order Vibrionales; family Vibrionaceae; genus Vibrio; species Vibrio penaeicida. Next base: position 533,686 of record NZ_AP025145.1, read on the forward strand.
TGTTGGTGTGAAAAACACTCAGCAATATCATCTCGCTGAGATTGCAACAGCTCCGAGAACGTAGGATTGCCTGACCACTGGCACCTGAGTAGCATGGTATGAACAAAGAAACCGACGACTTGTTCAAACTCTTCTTTGGGTCGATTAGCTACAGCAGTACTGATTACTATGTCTTTCTGAGAACTGATCAAACCTAAGAATGCGCTTAATGCAGTGTGAATGATCATAAACGGGGTTGACTTGGTTTGAAAACCAAGCTGATTCAGGTTGTTTACGATAGTGCTCGGAATGTGAACACGATAGGTTAACCCGACGTCCGGTAATACTTCGGGTCGTTGATGATCCAATGGAATATTGTGCACGGCGGGAATGCCATGAAGATAATTGTGCCAGTATTCTATAGAAGGCTGAAAATGACCTTCATTCAGTGCGGTGTTTTGCCATTGTGTGAAGTCCGCGTATTCGCAAGAGCTGGATAAGTTTGGTAAAGAAGTCTGATGTGAAAGGGCGGAATAAAAAGTATCGATATCCTTGATGAGTAACCCAATCGACCACCCGTCGCAAGCAATGTGATGCAAAGACAAAGCAAACGTAATTTGGTCCTTGTGCTCTTTAATGATGGTGGCGGAGATCATTGAGCTCGCGTCCAGTGGGATGGACTTCGTTGCACACTCTTTTAATATCTGCTCGTATTGCGCTTGTTTGTCTGGGCTCGGCAGTTCAGTAAGATCAAATTCACTCGTAAGTACCCCTTGAGGAGCGTGGACTTTTAGCCTTGGGTTTCCATCGGTTTCATCGATACTTGTACGTAGGCTTTGATGCTTTATTAACAGTAAGTTGAGTGCTTGTTTTAAAATACTGAGGTTGAGATCCCCAGACATTCTCCATGCGAAGTGCAGCATCCATGAATTTCCAGCATGGCTTTTTTCTAAAAACCAAAGACGTTTTTGGTTCAGAGAAAGCTCAGTAGGATCTGCAGGAGTGCGGCGCATCGACGGAAAATTGGGTTCGCTATTATCAGACAGTTCTGCTTCTTTAAACCGTTCTATTTCTTTGAATAACGCTTTCGTTATGCTCCTGAGCGTTGGCTGGCGAATAAACGCACCAAAATCGGGTTTGATACCATACTTTTTCTGTATTTGGCTGAAGAGCTTTGTCAGCGATAACGAATGCCCGCCCAGTTCAAAGAAGCTGTCTTCGGGCTTCAAGTGTTTGCAGCCAAGCACTGCTTTCCAAAGCTCGGCTACTTCCGCTTCTTGTTCTGTCATCGGTTGAATTGAACGAGCATGCGTCGAAAGAGATGTGGGTGTTGGCAGAGCTTTGTGATCAGTTTTCCCATTGGTAGTGAGCGGCATTTTATCCAGCAGGGCCCAATGAGTCGGCTGCATGTGCTCAGGGAGTTGAGCGCGTATTTGAGTGGCACATTCATTCAATAGCGTAGGCGAAGAAGAAGAGCTGACCACCCATGCGCTCAGTAATTCGCCGCGTAAGCCTACTACCGCTTCAACCACAGCTGGGTGTTGGTTGACGATAGCTTCAATCTCACTAGGCTCCACTCGATAGCCTCGGTATTTGATTTGATTGTCTAACCGACCGAGATAGACCAATTGCCCTTCACTGTTCCAACGAACACTATCACCCGTGCGGTAACAAAGAGTGGGTTGCTCATTGTGATGATGCTGTACAAAAACCTTTTCGGTTTGCTCAGGGAGGTTAAGGTAACCTTGAGCCACAGTAGGACCACTGATCCAAAGCTCACCGGCTTCACCAGGGAGAGAGGGGTGAGCACTATCATCCATGACCCAAGCCGACACTTCTGCAATAGGTCGCCCAATAGGCACTTGAGCACAGTGTGGGTTTTCGTGGGTGACGTCCATCACCGTCGCAATCACGGTGGTTTCTGTAGGCCCATATGTGTTAAGCAACTGGATATGCCCTTGGTCTTGCTGCTGCCAATGGGCTAGTCTGGCAGGTTGCATGGCTTCCCCCCCCATAATACAGAGTCTCAAAGTGCGCTGAAGCTGTCCTGTCAGCGCGGTATCGAGTTCGTCACAGAGAACATGCCAGAGGGCGGTTGGTAAAGAAACCACAGTAATGTGATGGCGTTGAATGAATTGCGCAAACGCATCCAAGCTGGTGAGCATTGCCTCATCTCGATAAACCAGATGCGCGCCGAAACAGAGAGACATCATGTGTTCTTCCACACTGGCATCAAAGCCAATGGAGGTAATTTGCGCCACCGCATCGTGAGGCTTAATGTCGTAGTGTTGTTGCGCTGCCAGACAGTAATGTAGCAAATTACCATGGCTCACGGTCACGCCCTTAGGGCGACCAGTAGAGCCAGACGTATAGATGACATAAGCGGTGTCGTTTTGAGAGACGGTGACATCCGGTTGTGAAAGGGGCAATGAATCCCAGTCGAGCGCCTCGATAGAAAGATATGGGTACGACCACGCTTGGTGATTGGTTTGACTGTCAATGACTAAGCCTACGGATGCATCTTCAAGCATAAAGCTCATGCGTTGCAATGGGTAGCTAGGATCAATGGGGACGTAATGTGCGCCTGCCTTCATTGTTGCCAGAATAGCGAGAGCCATGTGATGACCACGAGGTAAACAGATTGCCACTGCCGAGCCCGCTTGAACGCCTTGTTCGTTTAGCCAATGGGCGAGTTGGTTGGCTTTCTGATCGAGTTGGCGATAGGTGAGTGTTATGTCGGCGTCGGTAACGGCATGGCGATGAGGGTGCTGTTTACACTGCTTTTCAAAGAGTTGTAACACAGTTTGGGAAGCGTGGGAGCAAGGTAGATTTTCACCTGTTTGCCACTTCACGATATCGAGCTTGTTACTTGGAAGGGTTAGTTCGTTTTTGATGGACAGATTCGGGTGTTTGATAAACGCTGAAACCATTGATTCAAACTGAGTACAGAGATACGTTATGGACGATTCTGAGTGCACATCTGTACGGTATTTCCACGTGAAATGCCTTTCTTCATCGTCTAGCCAGGTGTCAATGTAGAGATCGAACGGCATAGAAAGGGCTGGAAGTGGTTCGGGCGATGTAGCAAGGTCTTCAAACGGGAGTTCTCCTTTTTCAATGGAAACAAACATGGTTTGAAAGAGCGGATGAGCATCTGTTTTTCTTTCTACGTGCATCGCCTCTAGAAGCGAACTGAAATCAAGATGAAGGTGTCCCCAATCTTGAATGAAATCCCCTTGATTCTTTATGAGTAGTTCTTCTAACGTTTCTTTACTATCGAGGTCGTGCCTCATGATAAGAGTGTTAGTGAAGAATCCAACAACATGCTCAAACTCTGGTGTCGATGGTCTATCCGACACCGTGGTTCCAATAGCGACGTCGCGCTGGTGTTGTGTGTTGCCTATGACGAGACCAAGAAGGGTTGAGAGGCAAACAAAAGGGGTGACACCCAGTGCTTTACACTGTTTTGTCAATTCCATATTTAATGCGGGGGAGAGGGCGGTCCGATTTTTCGCAATTGGTGTGAGCTCAGTTCTTCGCTCTGATCCAAAAATCGGTGGCTGGATCTCCAGCCCTTTTAGCCTATCAAGCCAGTACTCCATCGAAGGGATAAACGATTTCTTTTTGTTGGCTAATTGTTGGGCGTAATTGCAATAGCTGGCCTCAATAGAAGTAAGAGAAGGAGCAACTTTGTTTACAGCGGCATCATAAAAATTGGAAAGGTCACGTGCGATGATGCTCATAGAAGACCCATCGGAGGCAATATGGTTTACCACAATCAGCAGTACATGTGAGGAGCTATCAATTTTAAACAGCGTGGCTCTGAACATGAGATCTTTGTCCAAATCGAAGGGGTATTTCATGCCCTTTTCTATTTGGCTTGGCAATGTTTCCTCAGTGGCAGGTATCGCATTTAAGGTAATAGTAGACGGGGTTTGTGCTACCTGTTGATATACGTTGTCACCTTCAGCATGATAGGTTGTACGCAGCGATGCATGCCTCAATATAAGCTGGTTTAAAGCGCATTCTAATGACGCAACACAAAGCTGCCCTTTGAAGCGAAATGCTTCGCAAATGTGGTAATCCTCTATTGAGTCAAGCTGAGCCATTGTCCACATTCTTTCCTGTGCCAACGTCAACGGTGCTTGGTTTAAATCTGGGTTGACTTGAGCTGACTTCTTGGGTGCGAGTATCGCTTTTTTGAGCTTTTCATATAACGCGTCTAAGGTGTCGCCTGATATCACCCAAGCAACGGGTATTGAGATCCCCACTCTTTTGCTCAAGCCAGAGGCAAAACTACTGGCAGATAAAGAATCGCCACCCGCAGAGAAGAAGTTTGTTGTCTCAAGGTTAGGAAGCGTTTCGCTAAAACTGGATTGCCACTGTGCCGCAAGGGCATCCAGTAACGTATTTTCAGACTTGGGTTCTTCACTATGATTTGAAGTGGGTAGGGTGCGTGTAGGTGTAGACGCCTTGTATTTACCTTGTTGCCTAACTTGGTTATAGGGTTTTCTGTCTAAACGATAAGGTGGTACGGATACAATTTGATACTCTGAGTGAGGGAATAGATTGTCAGCTTCCAATTCATGCCCGCGAGCCCAGCACTTCCCGAGGGTGGACAAGATACAAACGTAATCCGACATTGAGCTGTGCTTGTTCCCAAGTGTTTGAATCGTTTTAACATCAACATCTTCCGAGTAATGTTCTTGAATACAGCTAGCTAACCCGCCGGACGGACCTATCTCGACAAAAGTGACGTTGTTCGCCTCTTGGATAATGTTATTTACCCCCTGAGAAAACAACACAGGGTCTGTAATGTGGCTAGACCAATATTGGGCGTCGAATTGTGTATTATGTTCTATCTTCCCTGTTACGTTTAACGCGATAGGCATCATCGACGAAGTAGGTTCGTGGCTGCCGTATTCGGAGCCCATATTTTCTTCACAGTATTTTTGCACCTTTAGAGCTACGGTATGCATTGAAGGGGTATGAAAGGCGTGCTCTGTTGCTATGCGTTTAAACGTTAGATCGTTTTGCTCCAAGTAACTTAAAAGATCACGTTCGTGCTCGTCATCGACGCCGATGACTTTTCGACTAGGGCTATTGTGCAATGCCCAAAATGCTCCTGCGGGTAGTAGCAAGTTTAGCTCGGTTGTCTCCACTGCGAACATGTGACCTTTTGGTGCTGTTCCCATGAGCAGACCCCTTTCGATAACAAAGGCAAAGGCATCGTCTAGGTTGATTGCACCGCCAAGCGTCGCTGCAACGATCTCGCCTAAGCTGTGACCTATCATGTAGTCTGGCTGTAGACCTAGATCCATCAAGTAATTTGCAAGCGACCATTGAACCGAAAACAGCAATGGCTGAGTGTCTTCGGTTGTTGTCAAAGGCGTGCGTTCATCGAACAGTTTGTGTTTGGCGTTGTGAAACCCATGGTTTTCCAAACGTTCAAAGCATTGGTCTAAGTAGCGGCGATAGGCTGGCAGGGTTTGATAGAGATCTTGGCTCATGCCTCGATATTGGCTGCCCTGTCCGGGGAAAACGAAAACAAGTTGGGCACCTAATGCGGGTGTAGCGCAGTATTCTGCGTGTACTTTCCCCTTTTTACTGTCTCGAATACAAAATAGGCGCTTATTGAGATTGGGTTTTCGATGGAAAAGCGTGTAGGCAGTATCTGCTAAATCTTGGAGAGGGACGGCAGTTAAATCGCTTGCCATGAATTGAGCGGACGATTCTGATTTGGCAGAGTTGACCAGCAAGTAATAGGGCAACTCTGAACGAATAGGTTTGTGGAGCTCGGGAGCAGAACTTAGTATGACATGAGCGTTTGTTCCCCCTATTCCAAAAGAGCTTACGCCCGCATAGCACGTGTTTTGTTTCGGCAATTCGATAGGCGAGCGATTTACTTCGAGAAGAGAGCGAGAATCTAAGCTTTTTATTGCTTTTGATTTTTTCTCAAAACTTGGATGTCCCGGCAGCATGCGGTGATACAGCGATAAAGCTGCCTTAATAAAACCTGTTACACCTGCAGCAATATCTAAGTGCCCAATGTTTGCTTTCACTGCACCTAGGTAGAGCGGGGTATTTCTACTTTCATGGACTTTTAGGATGGCGCTGATTTCTAATGGATCGCCTAGCTTAGTGCCTGTGCCGTGAGTCTCGATGAAATGAATATCTTCAGGTGTAACATCAGAGATCTCCAACGCTTGCCGTATGACTTGCTCTTGCCCTGTTACACTTGGAGCGGTATATCCTACTTTGGCGTTGCCGTCGTTATTAATGGCTGAGCCTTTTACCATTGCATATATCCGATCTCCAGCTTCGATCGCATCGCTGGCTTTTTTCAAGGTGACGAAAGCAGCACCCTCTCCCCAAATCGTGCCTTCCGCTGTGTGATCAAATGGTCGACATTGTCCATCTGGCGACAGCACCATGCCATTCTGATATTCGTAACCCACATAGTTAGGAATAAGATGCACTCCGCCAGCCACGGCCATTTCACATTCGTCTGCAAGAAGTGCTTGGCATGCCATGTGTATTGAAACTAGTGACGTCGAGCAAGCCGTATTTACTGTAATGGCGGGTCCGGTTAGCCCGAGTTGATAAGCGATTCGCGTAGCGAAGAAATCTCGATAGGTGACCGTATTGAGCTCATACTGTGCCGCGAGATTTTCATCTATGTGATGGCGGGCTTTTTGAATCCATTCGTGATTCAACCCTGCACCCATGAATAAACCAATAATATGATCTTTTACTTTTGAAGCGTAACCTGCGTCTTCAATAGACAGCCAAGTTTGCTCGAAGGATAGCCTGAGTTGTGGGTCGAAAAGTTGAGCGTCTCTTTCTCTTATGCCAAAAAAGTGTGCATCGAACGTATCTCGACCATCCAATACGCCTCCAGTCCAAATACGCGCATCGTCCGATTTGCTTAAGACACGTTCGTCGGAGCGAAGCTCTCGCACTCCTACTTGCCCTTGATTTAGGTTCTGCCAGAATTGTTCTTTGTCTTTTGCGCTAGGGAATTGCCCCGCAATGCCAATAACGGCAATATCAAATTCACTGACTTGGCTCATGATTAAGATTCTTCCTTGATACGTTGCGTTCTTCTGCTGGTTGGACGGCGCTTACTTTTCACCGGTACGGTGGAGGTTGAATGGGTTGGTGATACGTTCCGTTGGTCGGAGATGACTTTTTTCATCGTTTCGAGTGTTGGGTTTTCAAACACAAATGTGTCACTCAGCGTGCATCCCAGTTCACTTTCGATTTGCTTCTGAAGCATGAGTGCTTTGTACGAATTGCCTCCAGCATCAAAGAAGTTCATGTGTGGGTCGGAGAGATGACCAAGAATGGTTTCCCAACAACGTTCAACGAGAGAGGTATCCGCATTCTTCGAGGAGTTGACCTTTTGCGTAGGGTGTTTTGGCATCGCTTTATACAGGTTGATCAGCGCGTTTCGATCTGTTTTACCACTGGTGTTGCTTGGCCAATCCCAAACGCGGATAAACTCTTTGGGGATCATGTGGTTGGGAAGAGAAGACTCAAGGTGCTTCTTAAACTCGTCGTCAAATGAATGATTCGAAATGAAGCCGATCAATTGTTTGTTTTGATTTTTGGTTACTACTAACACGGCTGCGCGGCTGACTTTGGAGTGCGAGAGGATCACATTTTCTATTTCACCCAGTTCAATTCGGTATCCATCTATCTTGCATTGGTTGTCTTTTCTACCGATAAAGTCAAAGTTGCCGTCGTCTCTTAAACGTACAATGTCGCCAGTCCGATAGCATCGCTCCCCGCGTTGATTAACAAAAAACGCTTCTTTCGTTTTCTCTCGTTGTTTGAAGTAGTCTTCCGCCAGCGTCTTTCCAGATAAGATAAGTTCACCGAGGGCGTGAGGTGGAAGAAGTCTTTGGTGCTCGTCATAAACGTAGGCTTGACAGCCATCGAGTAGGCCGCCTATTGGTGTTATAGGATCCGTACATGAGAGCGTTTCGATTTCATGGAGCATAACCCAAACGGTTGATTCCGTGGGACCATAGGCATTCCAGCATTTCATCCCGGCATTCTGAAGTGATTTTATAAGCTCTTGAGGTACCGCTTCACCACCGATAATGGCGACGGAATTTGGAGAAGGGGTCCAGTCGGTTTCCAGTAGCATTAACCAAGCAGTGGGCGTGGCCTGAATATGCGTCGGAGAGTGTAGATTTAAAAGTTTCGCTAGTTGCCGAGCTGAGCTTTGCGTTTTCTCCTTTAATAATAATGTTTTAGCACCAACAAAGATTGGGGCAAACATTTCCAGTATAGAAATATCAAAACTGGCTGAGGCAAGAGACGGGATGATACAAGTATTGTCTAAAGAGAGCTTTTTACACACGGCATTGAGAAAATGGTCACGAGCCGTATTTGAGATCGAGACGCCTTTGGGTTGCCCCGTCGAACCTGAAGTAAACAAAATATAAGCACGGTATGTGCCTCGATATCGGTCCGACTCGTTGCGTGTGTTTTGTTCAAAAAACTGAGAATAGTGATAGGTAGATTCGGCGCTACTAGGGCATGGTTCACTGTCCGTCACTATGACAGTGGGGTCTAGTTGTTCAAATATGAAACTGGCTCGAACGGCAGGTTGATCCAATGAAACAGGGGTATAACTTGCCCCCAACCAATTTGTTGCCAGCATTAATACCAGCATTTCGTAATTTCGGCTGAAATACAATGCAACGCGGCTGTTAGTTGTGATACCGAGTGATTGTAGATTCGATGCGACCACCCTAATATCTTGGGATAATTTTTGATAACTATAAGAATGCCCATTGCAATCTATTACCGCCGTCTTGTTAGGCGTTTTATCAGAGTGATAATCAATCTTATCGAATAAATTTGAATGAGGTTCTATGGTTTTTTTTAATTGAGAGTACTTTCTGATTTCATCCTTAGAAAGGATAGGGATGTCACGAATAGTTGTACTTTCATCTGATGATGATAAATACGTTAATATGGATAGAAATCGATGAGTTAAAGTATCGGATTCGACATGATTGAAATAGTCTTTATTTATTTTTATGTCAATAACTGGAGGTTCTTGTCGATTGTTTTTTCTATAATAGATGGAGACCGGAGACAATTCATTTTGATTACATAGACCATATATTTTTCCATTTGAGTCCCCGTAGTTACAATAAAAAGGCATTGTCTCAAATGAAAATAATACGTCATAGAATTGGTTTTGTTGATTTGTTTTGAATGCCAATTCTCTAATTAAGTTAGCGAGTGGATACCTTTGGTGTTTATAGCTCTTTTTTGAATGTTCTTTTAGTTTTTTTAGAGCATCCTTAATACTATCGCTAGGCTGAACTTGACTTTTGACCAAAGATAACCCTGCGAAATGCGCAATTTCATTTTTTGACTTAGCATCAGTCCTTCGGTGTGTAGGGATCCCAAAGGTAATCCCTTTCCGACCTAAACTATCCGAAAAACAGAGTTGAATTGCCAACATAAGATAAAACTGAATATTACTTTCGGATTTACTTTCTAGTTTTTCCCACAGCTCTCTAGAGAGTTTACACTGCTTTCTTTGTGTAGGGTTTAATGATGGTAATCTATTGTTTGGACGTAAGAAATCAAGAGGTTTACGAACGAAATCTTTCCAGTAGACTTCGTCTTTTCTACGGCGTTCTGAATTCCAGTACCGAGATACTTTGCACTCCACATCATCGCTAGCTACCTTTTTAAAAGGGGACTCAATACCATTGTATTGTTCATTGACGCGTTGGTGAAAAAGGTTAAACCCCTTACCATCCATTATAATATGATGCCAAGCGTGAATAAGGAAAAAGCGGTCGAACGAGCAACTCAAAACCCTTAATCTATAAAGTGGGGGAGACTGCAATTCGAAGGGGGTTAATATAATTTCATTCGAAATACGCTCTACTTCTTTTTTTAAATCTGATTCTGATAATTGACTTAAATCAAAAGTTTCAATATCCCAATAATTCTCGTTGATCAATCTTTCTTTATAGGTTCCACTCGAATCTTCAATGAAACGATATGAAAATGCTTCTTCCTCAGAAATAATAGATGATACTGACTCAAGGTATCTTTCTACATCAAGATCTCCTTTTATTTCCTCTCGTGCACCTAAGTTATACCTAGGGCTGGTGGGAATATTATGGTGTGCATCAAATATTTCTTTTTCTTCAATTCTCAAGGACGAAGTAAGTATGCTCATGAGTGCCTCTAAAGTTTGGTTATCAAATATTTAATAATTTGGTAACTTAAAATTTATGAGTGTTTTATATTTTTTTGGAAGGTAAAATTAATCTATATTAAATTTATTTTGAAGCTCTAAATAAACTTATTTGTTGATGTATTACTTACGTCAAATAATAATGAAACGTGAAATGTAACATTTTATTTTTTAGCGACTGACATTATGTTTTTGAGGTTTGTCCTATACTTAGGTAACCTCAAGGTGCAGGATTCAGAGCCTCATAGTCTGTTTCAGTTTAAGGAAAAAGCGGAGTGGAATGACGAGTCCTTTCCAAGGTCTTTGACGATGAAATGAGACAGAATATGGGCTCCCAAGGGCGAGTTTAACTGGCTTTCATACTGAGTGATCGGTTTTGATTTCCTTCATACCGGTGGTATTGCACTAAGGAAATAGAGCGCTTAAAAACGGTGACGTTTTATCGTTCGTACGAGTTATCAGTATCCAGTATTTGAGAGTTACTCGATCAGAAAGGTAAAACTCAAACGCAGATCCTTAAAGCGCACTTTTCTCAACTCGAACAAGAAGTTCAGACCCTGAGAAACCAGCAAAAAGCCATTGTTGCACTATTGCAGGAACTAGGAATGCTGAAGGAGTACGCAGTGATAAAAGCGCGGTGGGTGCAGATTATGAAAGCCGTAGGGTTCAGTAAAAGTGACATGGTCACGTGATATGGAATGTTTGAAGAAATGGAGCCGAGTAGCATCATAAGTTCTTGCAGTCACTCGGCATTGAAGGTGATGAGTTAACTCGGATTCGCAGCGGCTCGCAAACAGAATCCAGTTCCAAATAACAAAATTACGCCGCATTCATTGGTTTTAAGGACGGGCTAATTAATAAAGGTGCTTCTGTGATCGTTTGGATCGTGTCGACATCCACGTCGCTGGCTATTTCGGTGATGACAATACCTTCAGGGGTTATCTCAAAAACGCCAAGCTCGGTCACAATCAAATTCACCTGATTGACAGCGGTGAGCGGTAATGTGCAGTTTTTGAGTATTTTGGGTTTGCCTTTGGCGGTATGTTCCATTGCTATGATGACTTTCTTGGCCCCGACGACTAAATCCATCGCACCTCCCATACCCGGCACCATTTTCCCCGGCACTATCCAGTTGGCCAGATTGCCTTGTTCGTCCACTTCTAGTGCACCCAAAACGGTGGCATCGACATGACCACCGCGGATAATGGCAAATGAGTCGGCACTATTGAAATAGCATGCGCAGTCTAGCGCTGTAATAGCTTGAGCACCTGCGTTCACCAAATCGGGGTCTATATTGGCTTCGCTTGCCATTTCACCTACACCGAGCAGCCCATTTTCTGCTTGAAACAAAATCTCTATATCATCACTGACTTCGTTTGCCACTAATGTGGGAAGGCCAATGCCTAGGTTAACCACATCACCATCGGCAAATTCTTGAGCGACGCGCTTGGCTATGCGTTGTCGTATTTCGGCTTTGTTCAAATTGGTCATGATAGAGATCCTTGCTGGTAGATGTGGTCGACATATAAGCTTGGGGTGTGGATAGCTTCTGGTTGGATTTCGCCTACATCGACGATCTCTATCGCTTCAACAATCACGGTCTCTGCGGCGGTTGCCATGATAGGGTTAAAGTTCTGGGTGGTTTTGTTGTAGAAGACATTGCCGCGTGCATCGACTTTGGAGCCGCGAATCAGCGCCAAATCGGCTTTAAGTGGCGTCTCTAACAGAAAAGATTCTCCATCGACCTCCACCGTTCTTTTTCCCTCTGCCACTAAGGTGCCTAGCCCAGTTGGGGTTAATACGCCACCCAAACCAGCCCCACCAGCTCTTATCCTTTCAGCTAGAGTGCCCTGAGGAACAAGCTCAACTTCCAGCTCGCCCGAATTCATCTGTGCCCCTGTTTCAGGGTTTAACCCGATGTGGGAAGCGTAGAGCTTTTTTACTCGCTTTTGGGCGATCAGTCGGCTGACACCGTGTTCCGGATAACCAGTGTCGGTGCTGATTAATGTGATGTCTCGAATGTTATTTTCAATCAATAAATCAATCAAACCCTCTGGTGCGCCCGTCGACATAAACCCACCGATCATGATCGTCATGTCATCTTTTAGGAGAGAGGCAACGCCTGATTTCTCTATTTTTTTCTTCATGACCTTTTCGTCTTTCTGCATGATAGCTATGCCCCGATTCGCTTTAAAATGACAGCGGTTCCCATGCCACCACCAATACACAAAGACGCCAAGCCTATATTTGCTTTTGAGCGATTGAGCTCATACACCAATGTAGTCACGACTCGGTTGCCGGATGCTCCAATTGGATGCCCCAGCGCAATTGCGCCTCCGTTGGAATTACTACGTTCAAGAATCCAATCTTTGGAAATGTCGTGCTGCTCACTAAGCTGTTTGATGACGCCCAGAGATTGTGCAGCAAACGCTTCGTTAAGCTCAAAACAGTCAATTTGATTGAGGCTCATATGTGCTTTCTTAAGCGTATTGGCAATGGCATTGACTGGACCAAGCCCCATGATTTCCGGCTCAATGCCTGCTTGACCATATTCAACAAGCTCAGCTAATGGTGTGAGCCCCAATTGCTTAACGGCAGTTTCACTCGCCAGTAATATTGCGGATGCTCCGTCATTGATGCCAGAAGCATTACCAGCGGTGACAGAGCCGGATTTACTAAAGGCAGGGCGCAGTGCTTGCAGTTGTTCCAACGTGCAGTCGCGTTTGGGGAATTCATCTTGCGCAACAACCGTTTCTTTTCGGCGGGTTACTACGGTGATGGGCGCTATTTCTTGATCAAATCTGCCTTCATCTTGGGCGCGAACGGCTTTAAGTTGGCTTTGGAGTGCGTATTGGTCTTGCTCTTCGCGAGAAAGGTTCAGCTTTTCGACAATGTTCTCTGCGGTGATGCCCATAGGGTATTGATGGAACGCATCCGTTAGCCCATCATGCATGATGGTGTCCACCATAGTTTGATTGCCAATTCTGTGCCCACGGCGATTATCACCAGAAACAACAAATCCAGCGTTAGACATGCTTTCCATACCGCAGGTCATGACGACTTGAGCATCGCCTGCTCGAATATGGCTAGCGGCATCGGTCAGGGCTTTCATTCCACTACCACATATCATGTTGAGCGTGTAAGCGGGTACAGACGAAGGTATGCCTGCCTTAATGGAAGCCTGCCTGCCCGGTCCCATTCCACTTCCGGCGGAAAGCACATTGCCGACAATCACTTCATCGATATTCTCGGGGGCAATATTGGATTGCGTGATAGCGGCTTTGATCGCATGAGCACCAAGCTCCACCGCACTGAGTGGCGACAGACCACCGTTGAAATTTCCAATAGGTGTGCGTTTTGCCGCAACGATATAAATGGCTTCCATCTGCTTACTCTTCTTCCTGAATACGTAAATCTCAGTGTACGAAAGAACGGACAGGGGGGGTTATAAGCAGAAATTCAAAGCCACTTTGCATATTTGCAACGTGAGATACAAATGTATGGAGATTCGGGGCAGAATAGCCATTCTTATACTTGAGGAGTACCGTGTTGAAAGGGATTCAAACAACTACAGAACCAAGGAAAACTAAGCTGGGGAAATGCGTTATATGATTTCATTAACCCAATCTCAAGCCCAAAAACTAGCGCTACTTTCTCAAGGGTTACCGCCCAAATCTCCTCAGTCTCACTCCACTTCACATACATTAAAGGTGATTGAGCAGCTTGGTTACATTCAGATAGATACCATTTCAGTGGTTCAGCGAGCCCATCACCATGTTTTATGGAGCCGCAACCCCAATTACCAACCTGATCATCTTGAAAAGCTTGTTGCTGAAAATAAAGTGCAGGAGTACTGGTCGCACGCTGCCTCATTTCTGCCAATGAAGAATTTTCGGTACACCTTGCCTCGTAAATTGGCCATTAAATCTGGCCAGCAAGGGCATTGGTACAAGAAAGATACCAAGCTAATGAACCACGTGATCAAACGTATAGAGGAAGAAGGACCACTGCTCGCCAAAGATTTTGATTCAAAAGGCACCAAAATTAATGGCTGGGGAGCGAAGCCAGCCAAACGTGCATTGGAATACCTGTTTATGCAGGGAGACTTAATGATTCCGGAGCGTCGAGGTTTTCAGAAAGTGTACGACTTAACCGAGCGTGTATTGACGCCGGAAATCGATACCTCTGTGCCGACTTCGCAAGAGCATGCGCATTTTTTAGTTCTTTGCTATTTGAAAGCACATGGGCTTGGAACAATTTCTGAAATGATCTATTTGCTCAAGGATGTGAAAGCCAATGTGACTCAAGCACTCCGTGATTTATGCGATGAAGGCACAATTGTTGAACTTGAAGTTCAAGGGAACGGTTATTGGGCGCTTTCAGAATCTTTACCCTTATTGGATACACGCCTGAATCGTAAACGAGCAAAAATTCTTTCACCGTTTGATAACCTTCTTATTCAAAGAAAGCGAGCCAGTGCATTCTTCAATTTTGATTACTTAATCGAATGTTATGTGCCTGAAGCAAAACGCCAATTTGGCTACTTTTGTTTGCCCATTTTATGGAATGGGGAATTAGTCGCGAGGGCAGATTGTAAGGTGGATAAAGGCACCTCTACGTTGAATGTGATCCATTTATTTATAGAGGCTTCACTGAAAAAGAAATCGGAATTCTTAGAAGCATTAGACCAAGAACTCATGGATTTCAGTGTGTTCAATCAGTGTGAGAAGTATGAAATTCTTAAGACCTCTGAACGTTGATTGTTGTTCGCTTTATGGACATTACTCCAGCAAAAAGGTCTTAAACTGCTTCGCCGCAGGAGACGCTTTATTTTGTGGCTGATAGAACAAGTTGAGGCTCCACAAGCTTGTATCGTATTCGCTTAACAGTTGTATAAGCTGTTGGTTTTCAAGAGCATTTTTCACGATGAAGTCGGGCAGGTAGGCAATTCCAGCCCCTTTTAATGCCCCTTGGAGAAGCAGGTCACTGTCGTTCACTTCCAGTGATTTTGGCACCTTCACAATTAGAGTTTCGTCGTCCTTTTTGAATATCCAATCGTTACTGCCAGTTAAGGTGGTCGCGAATAGACATTGGTGCAAGGTGATGTCGGTAGGAGTCTCTGGTTTACCGTTTTTCGCTAGATATTCTGGCGACGCAACAGCAACAAAGGGTTCAGAAATCAGCTCTCGGCGAACGAGGTGAACGTCTCGGTCTCGATAACCTTGGTAATGTGCGTTGGCGCTGATGATCAAATCGGCTCTGTCGGAATGGTCGAGCGCCCATGGTGTTACCGTAAGATTGAATGTGACTTTAGGGTGAGATTTCATGTAATCAGAAATCTTATCCATCAAAAAATTATTGGCATACGCTGGTGTACAAGCAATGTTAATGTGCCCGTTATTCTCGCTTTGAAAGCCTTCTAACTTTCGGCGTATTTGGTCGCTGCTATCCACTATAGGAGCAAACTCATCAAATAGGGTTTGTCCCGCAGGTGTTGGGGTAAGAAGCCGGTTAGATCGATGGCAAAGCGTCATCCCAAAATGTTGCTCCAACTCTTGCAACCAACGGCTCCCCGCTGAAACGGAAAGCTCAAACTCCCTTGCTGCTGCGGAAATAGATCCGGTTCTAATCACCGAAACAAAAAACGCCATTTTATCGAGCATACCCATCCTTTGTCCGATGTTTCCTCACATATCATATGCATGCTAAAAGAGAAGCGAAATCGTTACAAGGAGTTATATTTTTTGTAAAAATAGCATATATGTAATAGGTTTTATTGCAATTGGTTGATTATTGAGCCATCCGAACTTACTATCTCGCTGTATTCAGCAGTGCTTGATGAATGCTTGGTTAAATGAAATATAAAGGTATTATTATTAATTATTCCTCTTTCCCCACACAGATTGAGAGCTTTCCTGCAAGTTATGAAAAAAGAGACAATGCTCCATTGGTCGTTGCTTCTACAAAGATGAAAATTATTTTTAAAGAAGTCGAAGAGCTAAATGCTTGTTTGGAGGAATTACTAGCATCTGACGAAAGGCTTCTAAGTATTCCTAATTCAGAGGCTATGTATGATTGGCAACAAATGATTGTTATGGGGAATGAAATAAGATTTGGTGTAGTATGGTATAATGAAGAGTTTTTTGAGAATAAAAAGGATATTTATATTGATCCAATGCATTCGAGAATGTTGCAGAAATTTGGTGTTTCTTCCGAAGATTACGAAGTGAATCACTATAAATTGGTTGCTTAAAGTTTTGCTTATATCTAAGGGAAGAAATCCCCTTTTAAAATGAGAAAATAAAAATGGATTTTCCGATTTTTTCAAGATCTTTTTTACTTATACTTTGGGCCCAATGTGTATTTTTTAATACTGACATACTAGTATTTTCAATTGGTATCGAAGTATACCAATTTTATGGAGTCTCGGGATATAGCTTTTTATATCTTCTTATGCTTGTTCCAGGAATGATTTTATCTAAGGTTATAGGAAAAGTAATTGACAAGAAACCGTCATTTTTTATTCTGGTTACATCAATTTTTTCTTTATTAATAATATCTATTGTTTTATATTACATTAATAGCATGTGGGCTTATTATATATTTGCATTTACTAGTTCCATATTGACACAAATAGCATATATATCAACATCTTCTGCTGTGTCTTTAGCTACAGATAGCAATAAATTAGCAAAAGCACAAGGTTTTCAAACAACTATTAAAGGTTTGATGTACCTTGGGACACCTCTGTTGGCTAATACCGTTCTACATTATTATGATTTCAATCTGCTTGTTTTATTGTGTGGATCTATCTATATTTTTCTTATTTTATCATCACTTTTATTTAAAGGTTATTTTAACTACTCATCAAGAATACCGAGTGATAAAAAGGAAGTTTTACCACTAAATAGATTGTTCATGTCTATTCTTCCTCTTCAAATTTCATATGTAATAGTTCTTACTTACTTTAATTCTTATGCTCTAAGTTCAAAAGATATCACTACATCAAACACAGTATTCTCCATGATAGGGATTGGGGGGATTCTAGGAGGAATACTATGTTACAATATTGTTGGATCTTTAAATAAAAATAAATTACTTGCCATATCATTTTTATTGATAATAATTTCTTATTTATCTTCGTTTTTACCTCTCATAATATTTATTGCACCAGTTGCTTTAGGAATCGGTTATAACTTGGCATTTTCACTAATTAGAACCCATGTAAAAGAGGAATATCGAGATAGTATGATAGGCACTGCTTTAGGTGCATTCCAATATTACGTGGGGCTAGGAAGCCTTGTTGGTTATATTATCGCCTCAACATTTCCAATTATTGTGTCTAGCCTTCATATTTCTGTTGCTCTCTTTATTACTTTTTTGCTTTGTATATCCATGTGGCTATATATGTATGATTCTAACAAGAGATGCGAAGTACGCGCTTAAATTAGCTATTTTCGAAAACAATTGATTTACTAAATAGATTTTAAACGAAACCAAAATATCTTGGCTGAGATTGGATTGAAAGTGTGAGTTTGAATGGAAAACCGCCCTGCGGTGCAGGGCTGGCTAGATGCGCTAGTATCAATTAGAAATAGAGTCGCATGTCACTAAAAGTGACTTCTTACCCCCTTGTAAGGTTATGTGAGATCCCATTGAATCTGTTGCACTATCTCTAATAGAGCTTCGGATTCGAGTCGCCTCTTCTCCTTTGACAATGATAGTGTCAAATGCGCTAACGAAAGGTTTAGATACTGAATGTTCAACGATAACCGCACTTGCTAATAGTATTTCAATAGTCGGATCAGAGAATATGGTTACTTTCGCATCTTGATAATTTGGCGTGAGGGACACTGGTTTGGCGACAATCATCTTTCTTTCGTTTTCCAAATAGCTATCGTTTAGTAACGTGCAGCTAACCTGTAACGCATTAACCGTTGAAGAGGTTAAATTTGCTAATAGAATAAAAAATGATGAGATGTAACTGATTTTCATGGCATTTCAAAAACGAAGCCTACGGTGAATGTCATTTTAATTCAAAAACAGCACGGTCTTTGGTTAACCGTGCTGTTTTGCGATCAGCGTTACCTTGTTCTTCGATATCAGAATTTACTTAGGGCTGGCGTCCGAAAAAGCAGATAACGCTAGGCAGTTACTTTCAATCTCGACCAGCCTTGGGTATGGCGTGAGGTCGAATTCGAAGCGGCGGGCGTTGAATACCTGGGGAACCAAAAAGATATCGGCAAGAGTGGGGCTATCGCCGCAACAAAATGCGGTGTCTGATTTAGACAGCTTCTTCTCTAATCCATCAAAGCCTTGCTGCAACCAGTGGTGATACCAAGCAAGCTTTTCTTTCTCACTTTGCGCCAATTCGCCGGTTAAATGCTTTAACACTCGAAGATTGTTAAGTGGGTGCATGTCGCACGCGACGTCGTAGGCTAGGGCACGGCACTGCGCTCGTTTGATTGGGTGCTCAGGCAATAAGGGCAGCTCTGGGTAGAGCTCATCGAGGTATTCGATGATCGCGAGCGACTGAGTAATAATGTCTCCTTGCGTTTCCAAAGAAGGCACCAAGCCAGCGGAGTTCACTTCAAGGTATTCCACACTGTTTTGGTCGCCATCCAGCAATGAAACAGGAATAGACTCGTAGTCTACCCCTTTTAAGTTCAATGCAATTCTTACTCGATAAGCCGCAGTAGAACGGACGTAATCGTATAATTTCATTAGCTCTTCCTATAAGCCACTCAACCCATATTTAATCCAATTGATATTGAGTAACTGTTTGGTCGATCTTACCGAACAAAGAGTTACCCTCTTTATCAAACATTTCAATTTCTACTCTATCGCCGTAGGTCATAAACGGCGTTAAAGGTTCACCAGAGTCGATGATTTCAAGCATGCGCTTTTCGGCCAAGCAGCATGAACCTTTACTACGATCGATGTTGGAAACTGTACCCGAACCAATGATGGTCCCTGCTGCGAGGTGGCGACTTTTTGCTACGTGCGCGACCAACTGGTGGAAGTTAAACGTCATGTCGACACCTGCTTCTGGCGATCCAAACTTTTCCCCATTGAGATGAACATGAAGCGGAAGGTGTACCTTACCGTCATTCCAAGCTGTATCCAGTTCATCTGGCGTGATTGCTACGGGAGAAAAAGCAGAAGCTGGCTTTGATTGGAAGAACCCAAACCCTTTGGCTAATTCGCTAGGAATAAGGTTACGTAACGAAACGTCGTTGACCAGCATCAGCAGTTTGATGTGTTGTTCTGCGTTTTCAGGCTGTGTACTCATTGGAACATCACCAGTAATAACGGCAATTTCGCCCTCAAAGTCACAGCCCCATTTGTCGTCGGCTAATTCGATATCGTCTCTCGGCCCTAGGAACCCGTCGGACATGCCTTGGTACATCAACGGGTCGGTCCAGAAACTCTCGGGCATGGTTGCTCCCCTTGCTTTTCGAACCAGTTCAACGTGGTTCACGTAGGCGCTGCCGTCTGCCCACTGGTAAGCGCGAGGAAGAGGCGAAGCGCAATCTTCAGGGTTGAATGGGAAGGTGGTATTCACGTTTCCAGCGTTTAACGCTTGGTAGCGTACTTCGAGTTGTTCAGAGGTATCTGCCCAGTTATCCAACGCGTGCTGGAGAGTTGGGGCAATGTCGGTCGCTAACGTTGCTTGAGATAGATCGCGCGAAACGACGATAAGATCGCCGTCTCTTCCATGCTTGAGTGATGCCAGTTTCATCCAGTGTTCTCCTATAATTTATTATGAGTATTTTTGAAATCTTACAGTCCAATACGAGCTATGTTGTTGATGTACCCTACTTTGCAGGTGTGCGCCATGAGTACACATAGTCTGGGTTTTCGACAGACGCCGCCGCTTCCGTTATGTCTAAAGGCGCTCGGGTGTCAATCATGACAGCAACTTCATCGGTTTCTTTTTTAGGATTTGCTTGGCTTGCAGCGAGCGCTTTAGGGTGCGGTCCATGTGGAAATCCGCAAGGGTGAAGCGTGATCATGCCTGCATCAATGTTGTCTCGGCTGAAAAAGTTGCCTTTGTGGTAAAACAACACTTCATCGTAGTCATCGTTATTGTGATAGAACGGCACTTTAAGGGCACCGGGATCCGATTCAATCGGACGCGGAACGAAGGTACAGATGACAAATCCATCGGCCACAAAAGTGATATGAGCGGATGGTGGCAAGTGATAACGATGGCTCATGAGTGGGCGAATGTCTCGCCAGTTTAAGCGGAAAACTGTTAGGTTGCCTTTCCAACCGACGGCATCTAGCGGATTGAAAGGGTAAGTCACGTTGTTAAGGCGATTGCGGCTTTTGATGCGAACTTTCCATTGTTCACTTGTACTTTTTTGTTGGTTAAAAGCGTCATCAATTTTGGGATGAACCAGAACTGCAGGATCAAAGATGGCGTGCTCTCCGAGTATTCCGCGTTCGGCACTCATGTATGAACTGTTGGTCGCTTCTATCATCAACATAACCACTTGCTCGTTGGTTTCTATGCGCCAAGAAGTAGAGCGGGGGATAACCAAATAATCGCCTTCACTAAAGGTCATGTGTCCATAGTCACAATACAGCGAGCCTGAACCCTGATGGATAAATAGGCATTCATCACCGTCACCGTTTCGAACCAAATGTTGCATATTGGTACTGGTTCGCCAAAT
Source organism: Vibrio penaeicida (assembly GCF_019977755.1). Lineage (NCBI taxonomy): Bacteria > Pseudomonadati > Pseudomonadota > Gammaproteobacteria > Vibrionales > Vibrionaceae > Vibrio > Vibrio penaeicida. The sequence goes on from NZ_AP025145.1 coordinate 554,584, forward strand.
TCTGACTTGTACATTGCCATTTTTCAGTAGGCACGGAGCAGATAGCGGGCACGATTCATCAGCTTCAACTTTATTGGTGTCGAAGGCGTGTGGGCGTAAATCGCCTTCCCACTCACTCCAGCCTGTAGGTGCATGCTCGTGATACATATGAGTCGCAGGACCGAAAAAACCCTCTTTCCCTACTTCTCGTTCAAATGCATTACTGGGTAAGTCGCAGTGTGCCTGAACTGAGGTTTCTCCCTCTTTCAGTGGAAAAGAAAACCATTTACGCATAACCATCTCCTTGGCTTGTCTCGTTAATATGTTCTGTCTTTGGTTAATAGTTGCAAATGAAACTAAATTAAAGATATGTTAGCCAAACGAATGCAGTAAATGCAACATTTAATTATCAATATAGTTACTTTTTTGTTGCATTTGATACTTCTGTGTGATTTATTTTTATGGCTGGTCATGATTTGACCGAATGGTTTTATCATTAAATAAAGGAATGACTGGCACTAAAAATACAATTACAAAAGAAACCAAATGGAGTTCGACATGAGGAAGTTAAACTGGGTTGCTGGCACGCTAGCAATGGTGTGTGCAAGTACGTCTTTTCCTTCAATTGCTGCTGAAAAAACACTGCTTGTGAGTTCGTGGGCATCACCAAATCATGGTATCAACAAGGTTGTTTGGCCGACTTGGGGTCAGTGGGTGAATGAAGCAACGGATGGGCGAGTAAAAATCAAAGTGGAATACAATATGGGTCCGCCACCGGCACAAGCCGATATGATTGCTGACGGCATCGGCGATGTAACTTGGTTTTTCCACGGGTTCAAACCGGGTCGATTCGAACTGACCAAGCTACCTGAGATCCCTACGTTTGATAACACATTATCCTCGGAAGACGCATCAATCGCCTATTGGCGCGTATTCGATAAATACCTTAAAAAAGGAAAAGAACACAAAGGATTAGTCGTCCTTGGTGTGGGTGTTCACGGTCCCGGTTCTATCATTACACGCAAAAAAGTCGACTCTTTCGAGGACTTAAAAGGCAAGAAAATGCGCATTGCAGGTGATGTGATGTCGACGATTGGTAAAAACATGGGGGTTGCGCCTGTCGCTCTGCCACCCACTAAAGTGTATGAAGCTCTGTCACAAGGTGTTGTGGATGGTGCCTTTTTCACACTGGAGACATTAAAGAGTTTTCGTCTTAATGAAGTCGCGCCAAATGTTGTGACATTCCCTGGCGGCTTATATCGCGGCAGTTTCAGTATTTTGATGAACCCCGATACGTTGGATGGTTTGTCCGATGAAGATCGCCAAGCTGTTTTGTCAGTATCTGGAGAAAAGCTTTCTCGCTTGTTTGGTCAAATGATGGATCAAGCCGATAAAGCAGGTGTAGAAGATACCTTGGCTAAAAATGGCAATATACAAGAAGCGTCTCCAGCCATGATAGAGCAAGCGAAGGCTTACGCTCAAGGTTTGGAAAAAGCATGGTTGAAGAAAGCCAAAAAACGTCGTATCTCCGATCCTGAAGGCGCGCTGGCTTACTATCGCGATCAAGTGAAAGCGCTAGGAGCAGAGTAATGAATCTGGTCTTCAACTTCGCGGGCGGGATTCGCCGGTGTTTGGAGGTACTGGCATCAGTGGCGTTGTTACTGATGTTGGTAATAACCGTTATTGATGTGGTGGGTCGTTACTTTTTTAATGCGCCTTTACCCGGTGGTGTTGAATTAGTGGAGATCATGCTAGCAATGGTAGTGTTCGCGGCATTTCCTTTAATAACATGGAATGAAGAGCATATCTGCGTCGATCTGCTTGATGACTGGTTTCCTAAAGCCATGGTGAGCTTACGCCAATTTGTGATTAGCTTAGGCTGTGCTTTTGCACTTGGATTGGTTGCGTGGAAAGTGTGGGGGCTCGGAACACGTTCGCTTTCGTACGAAGAAGAAACCGATATTCTGGCGATTCCACTGGGCTACGTGATGTACTTTATTTCCGTGACGGGCTGGCTTTCAATGGTAATGACTCTGTTATTAGCGGTTTTGTATCTTGCTAAAAAGGGACCCATGTACGGCAATGAAACGGAGGCAGAGCAATCATGACGGTAACTTTGATTGGTTTTGCAGCATTGCTTGCTTTAGTGCTGCTTAGAATACCTCTGGCGTATGCGATGGGGATCGTCGGGTTTGTGGGGTTTGGTGCGCTTGTTGATTACAACTGGACGGCAACATTATCCATGGCGGCTCGAAGAATCATCGATACGGGGCAAGACTACAGTTTGTCGGTCATTCCCCTCTTTGTCTTGATGGGTAACTTGGTTAATCGTGCTGGTTTATCGCAGGAGTTGTATGCCGCCAGTAACGCGTTCGTTGGGCACCGCAAAGGTGGCTTATCGATGGCGACCATTCTGGCGTGCGGTGGGTTTTCTGCCATTTGTGGTTCGAGCCTTGCAACTGCTGCGACGATGTCCAAAGTGGCGATGCCTCCCATGCGTAAATATGGCTATAAAGATAGCCTAGCAGCGGCATCCATAGCCGCAGGTGGCACTCTTGGAATCCTAATCCCTCCAAGCGTGATGCTGGTGGTGTATGGGCTACTGACAGAAACCAGTATCCGAGAACTTTTTGCAGCCGGCTTGGTCCCAGGGCTACTTGGTGTTGTACTTTATTTGGCGGCCGTTAGGTGGGCAGTACACCGCAACCCTAGTTCCGCGCCTCCAATGGAGAAAATGCCTTGGAAAGAGCGATGGGGCGCCTTGAAGGGGGTTGTTTCCACTATTGCGCTGTTTGTACTGGTAATGGGGGGAATTTACGCGGGTATCTTTACGCCAACGGAAGCCGCTGGGATTGGTGCAGCAGGGGCGCTAGTCATTGCTGGTTTGAAGAAGCAGCTTACAGTAAAAGTGCTGCATGAAGTGTTGCTGGATTCGGCGAAAACGACAGCTGTTCTGTTCAGTGTGGTGATCTCTGCTTTGATATTTTCCAACTTCATCAATCGTGCAGGGTTTACGGATGCGCTGTTATCTTTTGTCACCAGTATGGATATGACGCCATTTATGGTGTTGGCAGTGATTTTACTTATTTACATTCTACTGGGGTGTATCTTTGAAAGTATGTCGATGCTCTTACTGACTGTGCCTATTTTCTTCCCATTAGTGCAAAGTTTAGGCTTTGATTTAGTATGGTTTGGCATTCTGGTGGTGGTGGTCACAGAAATCAGCTTGATAACGCCCCCAGTGGGAATGAATGTGTTTGTATTATCTGGCGTGATGAAAGACATAAAGACCAAAACCATCTTTCGCGGTATTGTACCGTTTTGGACGGCAGACATGATTAGGCTAGTGCTTATCGCACTTATCCCAGCTTTGTCTTTAGCACTACCCAATTGGTTGTATGGTGGGTAGCCAGTAAGCAGACCCAGCTCGATTATTAAAAAGGTAAAGGTAACAAAGGACATGGAGCAATTTACGTTTTCACTGGAAGACTTTCTTCCTTATAAATTGGTTAGAACTGCTGAGCAAGTAGCCGACAGTTTGGCCGAGTTGTACCAAAAGGAATTCGGTATTACACGTCCTGAATGGCGAATACTTGCTAACCTTGGTGCACGTGAAGACGTGATTGCTCGTGACCTATCTGATGTTACGAATCTAGACAAAGTAAAGGTGTCACGAACGCTTTCTAAATTGGAAGAGAAAGGGCTGATTCAGCGAGAGAAAACCGAGAGCGATCAAAGGGCAACGCACATCCAACTGACCGAAGAAGGTCGTCGGCTATATGAAAAGATGATCCCGCGAGTGCTACAATGGGAGTCGGAAATTCTTGATGGGCTAACAGGCTCTCAATACCGTGACCTATTTCGAGCATTGGATGCGTTGAAACAATCGACAGACGTTGTTTATCAAAAGCACTCGGGTGAATAACACACCGCTATTGGTATCCATTCAAGTTAAATTCTTTTAGTAAGCGATTGTATGTTCCGTCTTTTCTCATTTGATTCAAGCCTCTGTTGAATGCATGCACGACGTCGTGTCCATCAAGAATGTTTTTGGATACCAGCAAGTAGAGTGATGATTTACTAAGAGGAGGCTGAATATAGACGACATCCTCTAACTTGCTGTGATTTAAAGAATTGGTCTCGTATTGAAATACGGCAAAAGAAATGGCAATCATGTCAACGCGTTGGCGAAAGAGCTTCCTAACGTTGAGTATTTGATTCGATGCTTCCTCTTTGGTTAAGTAATCCGCTTCATCAAACTCTTTTCCATTTGCCCAGCCTAGGCTTACACCAATTCGATATGGCGTCAGATCTTGCAACGAATCATAGCGGCTAAAACCGAGTTCTTTTAAAGCCACTAGCCCCACATCAACATCAAATATTGGGTCGCTATACAAATATTTCTCTGCGCGAGCATCTGTGTAATACCCTCCCATGACGGCATCGTATTCCCCGTTCTCCACTAAAACTAATGCACGTTTCCATGGAATAAACCGAATTGTGCTTTCGAGATCAGAACGTCGAAGCGCTTCTTGGACAATGGCTGTGACAACGCCATTTTTTTCTAGCTCAGAACTGTAGAACGGAGCCCAGTCTACGGTGACCATATTGATGGTTCGGGACTGAACGTTAAAAGACATGAGTATGAATAAGATAGGGAGTAAACGTATCATGATTTTCATTGCCAACTTCGTTATTTGTTTTTTTAAGTATAGAGCTCTTAACAGAAGTGAGAGAAAAACTAACTTGCGTTTTACAGGAGGTAAAGGTAAATCTAATGTATCAATAACCTCTGAATAGAAAGCGCATAAAGTTCAGCTTTCAGTGAATTCAATGAGCTATGCTGTTTCTTATCCAAAGCTGAGGTTGAATAAACACCATACTGGGAGGTGTGAATGCAAGATGTTCCGCACGGACTAACAAGAGGTGAGGTTACTCAACGCATTGATTGGACGGAAAACGTCTTCACGATTCAAGTGAATGCGAAAATTGAGCCGTATACCGCAGGTCAGTTTACCAAGTTAGGTTTAAAGGTTGATGACGATGACTGGGTACGTCGAGCCTATTCGATGGTCAATTCTCCCAATCAATCGCAAGGTCCCGATTTTTTGGAGTTTCTGATCATTTCAGATTCCGATGGTCAACTTTCCCCTAAACTTCACGAGTTGCAAGTTGGCGATTCCGTCTACGTAGGTAAGCAGCCATCTGGGTTTATGGTTATTGATGAAATCCCAGAGTATGCCAAGGAGCTATGGTTTCTTTCTACAGGAACCGCTGTAGGGCCATTTTTAGCCATGCTGGAAGAACATGAATCTTTCGAAAAGTTCGACAAAGTTGTGCTGGTGCATGCCGTAAGAACGTCGCAAGAACTCATTTATCAAGAAAAAATCACCTCGTACCAAGAAAGGTATCAATCTAAATTCCAATATGTGCCTGTGGTGTCGCGTGAAGACAACCCAAATGCGCTCAAAGGTCGAATTCCTGAATTGCTTTTAAATGGTGAGTTGCTTGAAATAACTGGGCTGAATTTGGATTCTAATAAGAGTTTCTTTTATCTGTGTGGTAACCCAGCAATGGTTAAAGATACGCAAGAAACTTTGAAAAAACTGGGCTTTGATAAACACTTGCGCCGTAAGCCCGGGCATTTTAGTTTTGAAAATTACTGGTAAGCCAACGTTGTAGAATGTGGCTAAGGATAGCGTATGAACATTAATCGGTTAAAAGCTGCTGAAGAAGATTTCTTAATTCGAGTACCGGGTGGATTTAATAGCCCTGAAATGATCGAGATCGGTAAAAAGCACAAGATGGATCAAATGATCACTCAGACCCAAGACGCATTCAGTGAAGAGAAGTTCACGGATGCGCAAGGTGCGGCAGAGATGATGACGAAACTGGTCAGCCGATCGTCGATGGTTTCTATGTTTGAAAAGCCTAAATTCCGTGATTATGTAAAAGGTATGACGCATCAGGAAAGGGAAGGGTTAGCTTACTCCTTAAAAGATATGTTGCATGGCGACCAAGAGTACGGATTCAACACCATGCTTGATTTACTGCGACCAGCGAAATTAGCTAAGTGGTCTCTAGTCACCATTCTCCCTAACTATTATGCCCCGTTAGACGAAGTTTTCGTTAAACCGACAACAGCCAAAGGGGTGATCAAGTTTTTTGAATTGAACAACCTTGAATACAAACCGTCACCGACATGGGCTTTTTATCAAGAGTATCGCGCGCAAATTTTAGAAATGCGCAAACACGTTAGCCAAGATCTTTCCCCAAATAATGCAGCGTTTTGTGGGTTTCTCATGATGACGATGTCTCCCGAATAGCCATAAGTGAAAGCGTCCGGATTAGCGAGCGAAAATATCGGGTGACAAATCAACCTGCTCGCAGAGCTCTGGGATGCTATTAATCTCAATCCAGTGACCAGTTTCTTTAATTAACCCACTCTCTTTTAACCGAGTTAAGGTTCTGGATAACGTTTCCGGTGTCATACCCAATTGAGTTGCCATCAACTTTTTAGAAACCGGAAGAGGGACTTTACCATCGTATTTTTCGGCTTCTTGGCGGTACACCTCTGCCAATTTCATGACTAACCGTTGAGGTGCACTGACTTGGGTCAGGATATCCACCGTATTCATCAATTGATGTATTCGATTTCCCATGAATTGCATGGTTCGAATGGATATTTCCGGTGTGCTACTAAAGATTCGAGAAACATCTGAATGGTGAAATCGCGATAGGGTAGAATCTTGATCCAAGCGAGCACTCATCGGGTAAGTTCTTGGCTCCATGAACATGGCCATTTCCGCAATCCACCCACCAGACATAAAAACTTTGAACAGCTTTTCATCGCCATTTGGCATCAATCGAAACAACGACACCTTGCCTTTTTCTACACGATACATGTGTGTAGCAGGGTCACCTCGGTGAAATAGATTTTTCCCTGAGGGGTAATGTTTTTCTACTCTACAAGATAGAAGCTGTGCTTTTTCTTCCTCATTAAGCAAAGAGATTATGGATTCCTTCATCAATACTTCCTCATCTTGATAATGGTCAAGCGCTGAAATTCTTTAGTAACTTTATCATGTAAATAAGAATCATTACCTACACGAGCATCAATCAGCAAAACTGTGTGCCTGAAAAAATGCTTGTGAGTAGGTTGCAAACTAGGAGACGTCGTTATGGACGGACGAAGCCCCGCATTTCAGTGGATTGCCAGCGTAACCTTCGGATTTATGCTTATTTCTATCATAGTTTTTGCTTAGGGTCTGTGTGCCTTTTAAACAATTGAGCCTAGAAAGACCAACATATACCAGCAATACATAGAGACCAGTAGCACTTAGAGACCAGCAACACTTGGAGAATAGTATGTCAGATAATAAGGCTATGCCGGGTGAAAATAGATCGGTTGCTAAAATGCCTGGGCATTGGGTTCTAGCAAGGTTAGGTAAGAAAGTCTTGCGACCCGGTGGAAAGGCGTTAACCGAAAAAATGATCCATGCACTGAAAATAGATGAGCAAGATTCTGTGGTGGAGTTTGCGCCAGGTATGGGGTTCACTGCACAGCTTTGCTTGGCGAGATCGCCTTTAACCTACACTGCAATTGAGCAAAATGAACAAGCCGCTAACATCGTTCGTCAGTATTTAAACTCTGAGAGTCAGACTTGTGTTGTTGGAAATGCTCAGGAAACGGGGTTAGAGGAAGCAACGGCATCGGTTGTGTATGGTGAAGCGATGCTTACTATGCAGCCGGAGGTAAAAAAAGCCGATATTATTGGTGAGGCATCACGTATTTTGAAAGTGGGTGGTCGCTATGGCATTCATGAGCTGTGTATCGTCCCTGATGATATTGACGAGAAGATAAAACGCCAAATCCAAAAGGATATCGCGCTAGCGATTCAAGCACCGGCAAAGCCTATAACCCCAAGTGAATGGGCTACACACTTACAACAAAATGGGTTTGAAGTACAAACCACTCATCTCGCACCTATGCACTTACTAGAACCCAAAAGAATGGTGGATGATGAAGGCTTTTTAGGTTTCTTGAGGGTGGTTAAAAACCTACTCATTGACAGAGAAGCACGCACCCGTGTGATTGGGATGAGAAAAGTTTTCCGCAAGCACCGAAAACACCTCGGTGCCATTAGCTTGGTTGCGGAAAAGCGGAGTTACGAAAACGTTTAGTAAAAAAGAAACGGGCTACTTGGGTATATCACCCGTCGTAAAGTTCGGTCTCTGGGTAAAAAGCTTGCCATGCAAACCAAAACACCATCACTGATGGGACAAGTTCGCCATTTTCGTCTTTCACCTGAGGGTGTCTTGCGTCTTTTTGGTAACTCACGGTTAATTTTTTCGAGCCTATCGTATCTTCAAAATGAGGGTTTCCTTCGAGCTCAGAAACTGGGTACGCCTTGGCTTTTCCATCGACAATGACACCTACCACCCAGTCCTTTTGAGGTAGCTCATTCCTGTTTTCTGGTACTGGAAACATCGGCGCGTCCGACGCAAAATATCGCGCATATGCCTGACCAAAATAGTCTCGTTTGTATCCCGTATCTAGAGATAGTACTTCGCCATTTGGGTTGGCTGCTTGCCATGCGTTCCACGTCATGTGTTTTGAAGGCATCCAAGTTAAGCGCTTTCCAGTCTCTAAACCACTGACGGAAGTGAGACCGAGTTGCGTCCATAGCGATTCAGTTTCTCTGTCGTACATGAGGACGTCACTTCGATAGAGCAATCCAGACACACCAAACGTTTTAGCCTTACCATCTACTCGTGCATCGAACACCATGCCAGTTCCACAAAGTGGGCAGTAAGTGACGGTAAATGGTGTGTTCTTGATGCGATCGTTAACGATCTCGTGCCAAACCAAAATCCGCGTTGGATACGCTCTGGCAACGCCATTCACTTCCACACCTATGACAATGTCATCTTTTTGTAAATAGTCGACTTTGCTCGCAGGGATGAATTTTGGTTGATCGATTGACGGTATTCCATCCCGTGGCGGTCCCCCGTGCAGAATCTCACTGGAATCAATAGTTGCTCCGGCTAACTCAAAGCCATTCAATGAAAGGGAATATGCTTGAAAACTTAACAATAACAAGCATGTATATAACAATCCATTACGTCTATAAAGCCTCATAACCGTATCCTTTACGCTATTTCATCAAACTAGATAGACCGTACAAATGACGGTGAAATTTCGTGATTTTTCCTATTGATAATTACTCTCAATTCGATTATTTTGCCCGCCATTGTGATGTTATACAGTTACAGTTTAATCAGTAAAAGCTAATTAAAAAAGCTGACTCGGTAAAAAATTAATCAAAAAAACGCTTTGGAGAATAATAATGAAAAGACGTTTGTTAAAGGCTATAGGTGTGCTGTCGGTTGCAATTGGCAGCATGAGCAGTGCGGTGGCAGATATTCACTTTAAAGATGTGATTGGCCGTGATGTTCACCTTGAAAAACCAGCCGAAAGTATATTCCTCGGTTTTTATTTTGAAGACTACTTGGCAATTGCGGGACCAGATGCTTACAAGAAAGTGTCCATTTTCCCTCGCCACTCATGGAAAGACTACCGTTTATCTCAGTGGGAAACGTACAGCAAAATCATCCCAGAGATCGAAACCATTACAGATTCAGGATCCATTTATACGGGAACCTTTGATTTTGAAAAATTACTAGCGACTAAGCCAGATGTCGCTTTAGTAGCTGCGTGGCAGTATAAATCACTTGGCGACAAAGTTGAGATTCTGGAAAAAAGCGGCATCAAAGTTGTGGTCGTTGATTTCAACGCTCAGACACTTGAAAAGCACGTCACCAGCGCGCGTGTTATTGGCAAAGTAATGGGTACAGAAGAGCGCGCCGAAGCCATCGCTACTGAGTATGAAAATACCGTCAAAGATGTACAAAACCGCGTTGCAAAGTATCTGAAAAGTAACGAGCCACGCCGTGTTTATGTAGAAATTGGTACCGGTGGTCCAAACGAGTACGGTAAATCATACTCGAACGCGATGTGGGGGAATATCCTGAACATGGCGGGTGCTGATAACATTGCTAACGGTAAATTCAAAGGCTCTGCACACCTAACGCCAGAATACGTATTGAGCAAAAACCCAGAAGTTATTTTTGTTTCAGGTGCGCACTGGGCGAAATACAGCGACAGCGCTTTACTCGGCTTTGGCACTACGGCGCAAGAAGCCCAATCACGTTACCGCCCATATCTAGAAAGAGCGGGTTGGAAGCAGCTAACTGCAGTGAAAAATGGTGATGTTTACGGCATGTACCATTCCGGAACACGTACGATTTACGATCATGTTTTCTTGCAGTATTTGGCGAAGTCAATTTACCCAGAAGCGTTTAAAGACATTGACCCTGTTAAGTCTCACCAATCTTTCTTCGACAATTACATGCCGCAGAAACTGGACGGTACTTTCATGATCAAAGTAGAAGGCTAATGTCATGAGCGAAGCAGTCAAATCGCCATTGCCTTCAAACGTTTCTGATAAACGTCCTGGCATTTACCAGCAGTTGCAAAAGCGCCGTTTGAAAGTGCTGCTTGCAACGGTTGTGGCGATGAGTATTTCTGTTCTATTTGATATTGGTACAGGATCTTCTTGGCTGGGTGTTGATCAGGTGATCGAAGCGCTTGTTGGTGGACCGTCGGGAGACAGTCTATCAACAACTATTGTGTGGCAGCTTAGGCTGCCCGTTACGCTGACGTGTATCGTTGTTGGAGCCTCTCTAGGCTTGGCTGGGGGACTTATGCAAACGTTGCTCGCCAACCCGCTGGCGAGCCCCTATACACTAGGCATTTCGGCGGCAGCAGGATTTGGTGCGGCACTGGCACTGCTCACTGGCTTTTCTATTTTTGGACTGCATTGGCTCGGTGTGCCATTTGCGGCATTTGTGTCATCAGGCTTAGCCAGTATGGCTATTTACACGATTGGTCGCAGCCGTAACATGGATGCCAAAGTACTGATTCTTGCGGGTATTGTGGTGCTGTTTTTCTTCCAAGCTTTGCAGTCATTGGTTCAGTATTTAGCCTCACCTGAAGTGTTACAGCAAATCGTGTTCTGGTTGTTTGGTAGCCTACTTAAAGCGAGCTGGCTGTCATTCTTTGTGTCTGGCGCAATATTGTTGGCAGGCTTGGCGATTGCTTTACCAAAAGTGTGGGCGTTAACGGCTTTGTCTTCAGGAGAAGAGCGCGCTCAAGCATTGGGCATTAATACTCGCCGATTGCGCCTACAAATGTTCTTGCTTTGTTCGCTGCTGACTGCGGGTGCTGTTTCGTTTGTTGGCACCATTGGGTTTATAGGATTGGTTGCGCCGCACCTTGCACGAATGTTGGTAGGGGAAGATCAGCGCTTCTATTTGCCTTTAGCAACCTGTATGGGGGCGTTATTACTTTGCGCGTCGTCTTTGGTCGCGAAACTCATTGTACCGGGTACGATTATTCCAATTGGCATTGTTACGTCGCTAGTGGGCGTTCCTTTCCTATTGTATTTACTCGTTAGCAAGAGGTTTAGTTAATGAAACAGTTATTGATTCAAGATCTCGCGCTTAAGGTTGGCCGCAAGCAGGTACTTAAACGAGTAGATGCCCAGTTTAAGGCTGGGGAGTTCTCTGCGATTTTGGGGCCAAATGGCGCTGGAAAAACCACGCTACTTAAGGCGGTGATGGGGATATTACCCTACAGCGGAAACATATCGGCAACGGATAAAAACGGTAGCGCATTACCCCCAACGTCTTTTTCTTATCTTTGTCAGCTTAATAAATCGCCGAGTCAATTGACCGTGATTGAAGTGGTATTACTTGGCTTGGTTCATCAGCTTAACTGGCGCATTTCAGAAGAGCAGGAGCAAAAAGCAGAAAATATGCTGCGAGAGCTAGGTTTGATTGACATAGCCACGCGACCGTTTTCTCAGCTCAGTGGAGGTCAGCAGCAGTTGGTTTCACTAGCGCAAGCATTGGTTTCGCAACCTGATGTCCTTTTACTGGACGAGCCAACCAGTGCGTTGGATCTAAAACACCAAGTGCAAGTATTGGATCTCGCGCGACATTACACGCTGGCAAACAACACAATTACCATAGCAGTGCTCCATGATTTATCTCTTGCTGCTCGTTACTGTGATCATTTGATATTGCTGAATGATGGAGAAGTTCAGCACAGCGGTTCTCCAGACTGCGTTTTAGAACCCGAAAAGCTCAGCCAAATCTATCAAGTTCAAGTTGATGTTGGCTGTTGCATTCATGGTCACACCCACGTTACTCCCGTCCGACCGCTATAAGCGGATTAGGACGTTTTCAAAGGATGTCATTATGACGATGACTAACAGGCACTACCAACTATTAGTAGCCATCTCTACATTTGAATCCCAAATACATGCATTGACTCAATACAGCGCAGAAAGCTGCGACTGCTTTACACTACTGCAGGTGAAACTGGATGAGCTTTGTGCGTGGATATTGCAGGAAAAACAACAAACCATCAGTGATGAATTGGGTTATAACCCAGAGTATGACAGGCAACTGAAAAAACTGCGTGAAACGGCAGTTAAGGCCTTGTGCATACTAGAAAAGCACCAATCTCAGTGTGCTCAGAATCACAGCTTAAGTGTTAGCGACTATTTGTGTCAGTTGTCTGAAAACACTCAAATTGAGCTAAGAAATGCAGGAATTGAAAACGACTCAAGAGTACTTTTTGTTGGTTCGGGTTCCTACCCACTTTCTGTTTTTACTATTTCTCAGCTAACAGGTGCAATCGTACACGGAGTGGATATCGATGAGCAGGCTGTTGCCATGGCAAATCAGTTAAAAACATCCAATTTGAGTACGACATTTGGCTGCCAAGACTTGGTCACAGAGTTTGAGACATTTCGCCCGACGCATATTGTTGTGGCGTCACTGGTTGAACATAAGTGGGAGCTTTTAAACCAGTTAAAACCGTATTTGGATAGCACGCATAAAGTGATGGTGCGATTTGGAAATGGGTTGAAGTCCGCTTTCAACTATCCATTTAACCCAAATTTGATGGAAGGGTGGCAAACCGAACTGATCCAAAATAAAGCAGCGGTTTACGATACTGTTTTAATGGGAAGGGAGTAACTCATGTCATTCTCGTTAGGACGAACGTTAATTATTGGAGCGGGTCCGGCAGCATTTCAAACGGCAAACCTTATCGCCTCATATTGCGAAACGATTGCGCTTGCGAGTCGACAATCTGTTCGTTGGAATGAGCGCTACGCTCTGCTTGAACAAAGTCGCGTTGCCACGTGTGAAGCGGCAAAGCCTTCACTAGAGCCTCTTTCAGGGCAAGTGAAATTCGATCACGTGTTTCCAGATCTAACAGCAATTACGGGACGTTGGGATACGCTGGTTCTAGCTACCCCTTCTCACGCTTATAAAGAAGCATTGCTCGCGCTGCCCGAGAATGCCCTTAACGATGTTAAGCAGGTAGTGCTGATATCTTCAATGTTTGGTGGGCATCAGTTAGTGAATGGATTTTTCCATTCAAAAGATCTATCACCAAACATTACCGTTTTTTCCAACTACTATGCAGCGACGAAATTCTCTGTATGCGGTAATACGGATGATGTGCAAACAGCTGGTGTAAAAGTCATCACTAAGGCTGCAAAAAAGCGAGTGTATGTCCATGAAAAGCAAAAAGGTGGTGACGCCGTGTCAACCTTTGTACATGTGCTTGGCAACGTCGGGATTGATGTTGTTGAAATGGATAACGCGTTCAGTGTAGAAGGCCGAAATATCACTGCCTATGTTCATCCCGCTTTTTTCATCACGCCTTTTTCGCTGAAGCATATTCTCAGTCAAAATGGCGACAAAAAGTACATGTATAAGCTTTTCCCTGAAGGTCCAGTTACTCAATCTGCCATTAAAACGCTAGTTGATCTTTGGCGGGATATATCCACCTTGATATCACATCACTCAGGTACACCCATTAATTTGCTCCAATTTCTTAATGACGACAATTACCCTGTCCATGAAGAAACCATATCGCGAGAACAAATTAATGGATTCAGTAATCTCTCGCCTATTGAGCAGGAATACCTGATATACATCCGCTATACAGCGATATTGATTGACCCATTTTCAACACCGGACAGGCAAGGTCGATATTTTGATTTTTCCGCTGTGCCTTATGCAAAAGGGGAAGTGAAAGATGGAAAATTGATACTGCCTCGTGTGCCGCTGGAAGACCTACAAACTTTGTACTGGATTCAAGCGTTAGCAACACACTCTAAGCTGCGTTTACCTGCTGTAGAGCGAATCTTAGATATTTTTGAGTCGTGGCTACATGACAATAAACTGCCCGCTACGGTGGTTGAACAACTTCAATCTCAAGCACAGGAAAACTTGTGTTGGGTTACTAAAGGAAATACATCATTATGAACAAAGGTGTGGCACTCGCCATATTTTCAGCGTTTATTTTCAGTGTAATGAATGCATTGATCAAAGCGGCAAGTTTAACCATTCCAAGTGCGGAAATTGTGTTCTTTCGAAGTGCGATTGGTACTGTCTTGATCCTCGGATTAATGTGGCAGGCAAAGGTGAGGTTTTCTACAACAGGTGTCCCTTTATTGGTTTTAAGAGGGCTATTTGGGGCGGCTTACTTGTTGGCATTCGTGTATACCATTGCTCACATTCCATTAGCGGACGCCGCCATACTTGCGTATCTGTCTCCCTTCTTTGTGATTCTTTTATCAAGCGTCGTACTGGGTGAAAAGTTACCGAATAAAGCCGCTATCTTGCTTCCTACGGTATTGGTTGGTGTCGCACTGGTTGTGAATCCATTTAATTTTGACTCCTTTAATGTGTATGCGCTTGCTGGTGTAGCCAGTGCCGTCTTTGCCGCGGGAGCATCGATTACCATTCGCCATCTGAGTAAAAAGCATCACACCTACGAAATCGTCTTCTATTTCCTTTTCACCGCCATGCTTGTTTCTGCTTATTTGATGAAAGATGAGTTTGTGATCCCTCAAGGAATTGCGTGGGTGTATCTGATCGCGATTGGTGTCGTTTCTCTTATTGGGCAAATTTTCCTAACAAAGGCATTCACTCACGAAAACGCAGCCGTTGTTGCAGTCACTCGCTATATTGGGCTGGTTTTCAATGTGCTTTGGGGGGTTATTTTCTGGCAAGAAATTCCAGATTGGATGACGGCATTAGGTGGGGCAACAATTGTAGTCGCTTGTATCGCGCTATCTTGGAAAAGCACACCTAAAAAAGCGAACCCAGACCCGATGCCTAAGCCTACGAATTCTTAATGGGGTTCTGACTGTTAAACCATTTGAACATCGTATATCTTTGTTTTATCGGATTTCGAAACAGAGATGGCAATGAAAATAGTTGAATTAGATTGGACGCAAACTATTCCTGTCAGGCATGAGGTGCTTTGGCCCGATATGCCTGAAGATTTTTGCCATGTGCCTGGTGATGAAGATGCCAGGCATTACGGTGTGGAAGTTGATGGAGAAGTCGTTTGTGTAGCATCAGTGTTTATTGATGTAGAAGCGAAATCAGCAAGGCTAAGAAAGTTTGCTACGGTACTTGAACATCGCCATCTTGGGTACGGTTCATCAGTGGTGGAGCATATTCTCAAGCAACTCCCAGAAATTGGAATTGAGTATTTTTGGTGCGATGCCCGAGAGTCTGCAATGGATTTCTACCATAAATTCGATATGAATGCAGAAGGCGATGCGTTTTATAAATCAGGAGTGGAGTATTACAAGATGGGGCGACATTTATGACCGACAATTCATTGCACGAAAGCTACATGAGACAAGCGTTCGAGCTGTCAAAAAGTGCACTGCCAGGCTGTCGGCCAAATCCGCCTGTTGGTTGTGTGTTTGTAAAAGATGGTGAGGTTGTAAGCTCCGGCTATTCTCAACCTCCGGGCAATCATCATGCCGAAGCGGGCGCAATCGCCGCTTATACGGGGAGCTACGATGGGTTAGTTGCGTATGTGACGCTAGAACCCTGTTCATTCCAAGGAAGAACGCCTTCTTGTGCCAAAGCTTTAGTAAGGGTTAGACCAGAAAAAGTGTATGTCGCGATTCTTGATCCAGATACTCGTAACAGCGGCGCAGGAATAAAAATTCTTGAGGATGCGGGTATTGATGTTGAGGTTGGGTTACTTGGGGAAGAAGTGGCTTCCTTTCTGAATCCCTATCTAATTAGAAATTAACGGATATTTTTCATTTGAGCCCGCAGCGAAATTTGCGGGCTTTTTTGTACCCTAAGTATTTTTAATAGCGATATACATAGGTTTACATAATATATGATTCGTATATTATTTGTATTCAAAGAGTATATTTATGGGAATTGTGAAAATTGGTGACGAGCTGCATGAAGAGATACGTCAATTCAGTAGTGTGATGAATCGCTCGATAAATGCACAAGCTGAGTTTTGGATAAAAATGGGGCGGTTGGCCGAGCTGAACCCAACCAAAACATTTCAAGAGTTGATTCTAGAGCAGATGAAAAGCGTGCCCTTGGCTCAGGAAGAGGCTGCGAATGAATAAGGTGCCGATTAAGTCTGCTCAAGAGATCGAATGGATGAGAGAATCTGGTCGCTTGTTAGCTCAGGTCTTTACCTACTTGAATACCAAGATAGAGCCCGGAGTGAACACATTTGATATTAACGAGTGGGTAGAAGAATATATTTTTGAAGAACTGAAAGCACGCCCCGCAAGTATTGGGCAGTATGATTATCAATACGCGGTGAACAGTTCGATCAACCATGTGGTGTGTCACGGCATTCCCGATGAGCGAGATATTCTCAAAAATAGCGACATCGTTAACATTGACATAACGCTAGAAAAAAACGGCTACATTGCCGATTCCAGTAAAATGTACGTTATGCCAGAAGCCTCACCACAGGCTCGACGATTGGTTCAATCAACCTACGACGCTATGTGGCAAGGGATTCGGGCAGTTAAGCCCGGAGCGACACTTGGGGACGTGGGTTATGCCATACAAAAGCATGCCGAAACCCATGGATACAGTATCGTGCGTGAGTATTGTGGGCATGGCATAGGCAAAGAAATGCACGAAGAACCGCATGTGCTCCATTACGGGCGACAAGGTGCTGGAGTCAAACTTAAAGCGGGCATGACGTTCACAATAGAACCTATGGTGAATCAAGGAACGCACAGAACTAAGCTTAAATCGGACGGTTGGACCGTTGTGACCAAAGACAAAAAGCTGTCGGCCCAGTGGGAACATACGGTTTTAGTGACAGATACGGGGTTTGAAGTGCTTACACTTCGTCCCGACGAAAAGTGAAGCGCGTAATGGTAGCCGCCTATATACCTGAGCGTGATTCGAATAAAAAGAGAGGTTTCAAATACGAACCATAGGCTCGTTCTTCAATGAAGAAATTTGAAACCATCTCTTTTACTGATTTACAGAGCTACCAAGTTGACGCTAGTCAGATGACTTTATATTCCGTCGGTGGCTTTGAACATCCCGATACATCTTGGTCAGAGACTTATATTTCTGCTTTTGCTCGGCGAGGCTTGCGCCATTGCGGGCTTGCTCTCGCAAAAGCTTGAAATAGTTTTTCAAACGCCGTTCTGCTAAGTTGCCTTCATCTATGGCTTTTTTAACAGCACAACCTGGCTCAGACTCATGTTGGCAGTCTCCAAATCGACATTCGAGTGCCAACGTTTCAATGTCGGAGAAGGTGCTGCTTACGCCTTGTGAACAATCCGGGAGTTGCAGCTCGCGCATTCCGGGGGTGTCTAAAATTAACCCTCCATCGGGGATAATGTGCATGGAACGAGACGTGGTAGTATGGCGTCCTTTATCGTCGTCTTCTCTTATCCCTCCGGTTTTTTGTAACTCGCTTTGAGTCAGAGTATTGATAAGCGTGGATTTACCAACACCAGAAGAGCCGATAACACCCGTCGTTGTTCCAGATTTACACCAAGGCTTGATCTGAGCGACGCTGTCGATATCCAACCCATTGATGCTAATCACAGGTAGAAGTGGATCTATCGCTTGTACTTGCTCAACGAAATCGTCTGTATTTTCACACTGGTCAGATTTAGTTAAAACAATGACAGATTGAATATTGCTCTCTTTCGCTAGGGTTAAATAACGCTCGACTCGGCTGAGATTAAAATCGTCATTCAATGAGCTGACGATAAGTAACGTATCCAAATTCGCGGCAATATGCTGCTCTTGTAACTTACTGCCGGCGGCTTTGCGTGATATGAGTGTGGAGCGTTCTAGGTGACGAGAGAAACGCCCATTTCCATCTAGCAAAATCCAATCCCCAACCGTTAACTCTGGCAGTTTGGAGGTGATGGGCAATGCTATTTTGCCTTGTTCGGTCCAAAGCTCATATTGGGAGCGATGGTGCGCAGAAACACGTGCAATATGATGGTGTTCGTAATCTTCTAACGTCAGTTGTTGTTGAAAGTAAGGTTGCCAGCCAAGTTGTGGCAAAGTGAAACTAGAATTCATTTGTCTTCCCCAGACAACGCGCACAGAAATGCGCAATACATAAAAAGTATTGGGGTCGAAATTCGTTTAGATGTGCGTCGAGTTAGACGCGAGACCCCGGTTTAGATACACCGGGCAATAGAAAGGGATTCGCTGGTAAGAAAATTGGGTTGCTAGCGAGTAACGATTTCTTTTGCCGGGCGGTTTTTTAATACAATCATGTTGACTCCTTATAGGCGGCTTATTCGATAGGAATGGCTATGTACAGCCAGACCAGTTGCGAAGAATCCAGTTTGACAATAGAGGCTAGATTCTTCGCTGGTATTATACTCAATAAATGTTAATGAGCAACTTAGTGTTTATGCTTGTGCTTCATTCCAGACATGACTTTTTTGATCGGTGCTTTCACGGTTTTTTTATCGCCGTTTGCGAACGTTAAATTAATGTCGACAGATTCGCCTTCTTTCAGCGCTTGTTTTAGGTCGAAAAGCATAATATGCAATCCGCCAGGCTTTAATGACACGTCGCCATTTGCTGGTATTTCGATCGTATTGACCTGACGCATTTTCATTACTTCGCCTTCAGTAATTACAGTGTGAAGTTCCACACGACCCGCAGCAGGTGTTGTTGCTGAAACAATCGCACGATCTTTATCAGAGCCGTTCATGATATGCATGAATGCGGCACTGGTTGGTGCATTAGGTGGAGTTGCACGGACATAAGGCTCGTGAATCATTAGATCTTTTGATTCATGGTGAGCTGCGCTAACAATAGGGGCTAATGTTAGAGCGGCAAGTAGAAGAGCTTTACGTTTCATGTTGTTATCCTTGGTTATTTTGAGTTTTAAGAATATCTTTCATCGCGGCTAAAACCGGAGCCGGTGAAAGCGCATGCGGAACCTTAGTAATTAAGCTTCCATCGGGCTTCAAAAAGTAAAAGTAAGAGCTGTGATCCAAGGTGTATTGCAAGGCAGAGTCAGCTAGTTCCGTTTTCCGGAAGATAACACCGTACTTACTTGCAAGAGGCTTGGTTGTATCGAGTGGCGCAGACAGTCCCTCGATATCTTTATGAAAATAGGCAGCATATTCGCTGGCGAGTTCAGGCGCATCACGTTCAGGATCAAGCGATATGAACATTGGGCGAAATTGCATTCTTTGTTCATCTTCAAGCTGATTAAGTGCACCAGCCATCATAGCGAGAGAAGTTGGGCACACATCAGGGCATCGCGTAAAACCAAAATAGACCACCCGGACTCTGGAGTCGGCGAGATCGTTTAAGTTAACAGGTGTGTTGTCGGCACCAAATAAAGTCACAGGCGCGCTGCTGCTTTCACTCGCCACTGACAAGGTATTTTGTTGGTCGAAATACATCTTCACTGAAATACCAAGTGCGAATGCTACAGCAAGTGCTAGAGCCCAATTTTTATTCATGTATCGTCCTCATTTTTACTGCCGTTTGAACTTCTTGTTGTCCATCGCTCAGTTGTCCGTACCATGTCATCGTATCGACGGTGCAAACAGGCAGCATAAGCTCGCCTTCATAATGACCATTTCCTTGACCTTCGAGACGAAATTTCACAACCCCCATATCCATTTCCAATCCTTCCATTTCTAACGTCAAAGATTGAGCTTGGCTTTCTGGCCAAACAACGAATACTCGAGTAGGCTCCAAAGGTTGTGTTGAATCATGCTCCATCACAATGGTTGTACCGTCGCTTTTGCAAGGCGTGGTCGAAAGCATGCAGTAATCATCTAAATCGACAGCTTGAGTATCTGATTGAATTGCGTCTAATAAACTTGGGGTAAAGTAACCCGCTAAAAGCGCGAAAAATATGAATGTAACAGGCAATAATTTTTGCAACATTTTTTATGATAAATCACTAATTTATAAACAAAGGAATGCTAGCACATAGCGCTGTATGCGTAACGGTTTTTGCGTCAGAGTGTGACTGCTGTAATTTTGATGTGGGCTGTTGATGGGGAGTTAAAAGTAAAGGAGCCCAATATAGGCTCCTTTACGGCGTATTGTGCTAAACGCGAGGGTTGGCTTTCCCAAAATTAAGAATCTGAACGAGAACCAAATTTTTCCAATCCCCAAACCAGTCCAATTCCCGCGACCATCATGATAATGGCAAGAGTTAATTGAGAAGGCTGCTGAATCACCGTTTCAAATTCAAATGGTGACAAGTTGTGTTGTACAAGAGGAACTTGCTCGCCTTTAGAATTGGTACGCCAAGAAATGGTTTCTTTCCATGGCCAAATTTTTGGCAATGTTCCTAGCATCAAACCCGTTAGGAAAGTGAGCGTGAAGTCTCGGAAACGTTTCAGAAGCCAAGATAGTACATGCGAGAAACTCAGTATGCCTACAACACAACCGAGCATAAATAGCATCAATACGTCGATATGTAGCCCTTTTGCTGCCGCTAGGATAGGGGCGTACATGCCTAAAAGAAGAAGAATAAAACTGCCTGAGATTCCGGGAAGGATCATCGCACAGATCGCAATCATACCTGCGATGAAGATATTCAAGCTTGTGTCAGCCATTTGCAACGGGCTTAACACGGTGATGGTGTAAGCAAAACCGACACCTAATAGTAAAAATAGACCGGTTACGACATTCTTCTTTTCGACTTGCTTAAGAACATGAACAACGGAAATAAGAATCAGGCCAAAAAAGAACGACCAAAGCGGAATGGGATGGGTAACCAGCAACCACGAAATCAGTTTTGCTAGCGTGAGGATACTTAAGATGATCCCACTGAACAGAGTAATAAGGAACAAGCCGTTGATGTGTTCAAAGGCAGCCTTAAAGCCTTCTTTTCGCCATATGCCTATAATAGATGGGTTAACACGACGGATACTTTCCAACAATGTATCGTAAATTCCCGTAATGAAGGCGATGGTACCACCTGACACACCAGGTACGACATCTGCCGCGCCCATGGCAATACCTTTAAAAAAGGTTTTCAAAAGATTCATTAAAGTCGTTCATTTTCTTCGATAAAAGGTGAGGCGATTATGATATAGAATGCTATTGAATGAAAGTAACAACTTGTACAGACGCAGTTGTCCCCGTGACGTTAGGTCTGGCTCGATAGTAAACAACCTTTTTAAGGTAGGGGCATGACCATTATGCTGTATTAATTCTGCGTTTCTTTTTGCTTGATTTGAGCGCATTTGAAAATAATGACAAAAGTTGGCACACCCATTGCAATATTACTTGTGACCCTTATTAAAGCCGAGGGTCACCTAGCCAACTGACGTTGTTAGTGAACCCGATTTGTTCACAAAAAATATAAGCCAATCGCCATTTGCGGTTGGCTATTTTTTTACCTGCTGTTTGCCCTTCCTAATATAACTAATTGTAAATTATAGATATTAATCTCGTGTGTTCTATGGAGTTATTGCGCTGTCTTTATGTGAGAATAGTCAATAAAACACGTGCAACGCCTGACAATTCAATCAATATTATATGCGTTTTGTTTTACATTTTGCATCTATTTGCAAAATGGGATTTGCAAAATGCAAAATATGGGATAAAAATGTGTTTTATAGCTCAAAAGAGCCAAATATGACAACTAGATTTTGATCACAAATCTATATTCTAGAAGAGGTTTCTTTGGGGCTTATAAATGCGAGTGAATTATAGGAAATTAGAGATTCTTAAAAGCCCAAAGATAGGCGTTGTAAATAGCTTCTTTCGCGTCTCCTTTCTTCATTATACCTGTGCTCGACAATATGTGGTTTGCCGGCCAAGTTAGCACCTCTTGTACTGAGGCTCGCAATAAAGAGGTCTTGTTAATTTGTACTCTATCCCATATTGGTAAGCTCATCGCGTAAGATGCACCATTTAGAATTGCGTAGAGCCGCTGGCTTAAGGGCTGATGGGGCTGAGACATAACCAGTATATCCGGCAGTAATAGGGTGCGACTGATAGGGTCACAGAATAGAACTTTCCTAGGCTGGTCAGATCCAAGTATTGAAGCTTGAAAGACTTCTCCTTTTAGAAAAGGATGCGTTGATGAAGACAACGCATCGTCGAAGTTAAGATCGGAGCGCGTTTGAATGACGGTTGGGGTCGCTAGAAAATACGCATCTGAATACGCCAACCACCATTCCGAAAGAGCATAATGGTAGCTTGGTGATGATACTATTACCTGACCTACCATGCCGATCTCAGAAAGGGACAGTTGCAGCTGCGTGGTTAACTCTACAGGGTTGATGACTATCAACATCCCGTCACCTCTTTTTATAACAAACATTCTATGTATGTTGGTTATGCCGAAATGTCGGGTTTTGGTATCCCAGTACCATAGGCGATCAGAGTGCCATTCGATTAACATCAGACCTCCATGTCTGTTGTGTTAGCGACCATTCAAGCTATATATACCCAAGTATCGAGTACACCTATTGTCTTCTCGCCGTACGCTCTAGACGTAACCCATTAGGTGAAGAAGATTTTCGGCAGTTTCTACTGCTTCCTTTCTATTTGCAATAGCCAATTTTTGATACAAGTTTCGAATGTGTGTCTTGATGGTAGTACCTGCAACATCCAGCTCATGAGAAATTTGCTCGTTACTTAACCCTGCATATATTAACCCAAGAACCTGCCATTCCCTTTGGGTTAACGGGCTGGTTTTGACCAATTCGGGGACATCAGGGTGATTGACTAATTTCTCGATCAGTTGTTCATCAAAGTGAACTGAGCGATTACGATGTTTATTGCTTATCTCTTTAAGCAACTGCTGAATGCTATGCTTTTCAATATCCCCCACGCTGGTCTTAGCCAACAAGTTTGTTAGTGGGCTAAGCAGTCGCTCTCCATCAACTAAGTAATAACCTATAAAGCCTGTTTGTAAGGTCAATTTCATTGCTTTTTCGAGCGCATCTTCTGCGTTTTCTTGCTCATCCATTAAGATATGAATGTTGGCTTCCAATACGAGATTTCTATTTTGATCGGTGACCAAACAAGCACTTATGGCTTCATCTTGCAAAAATGCCATGGTTTCTTTAGCTTGTTCAACCATATTTAAACTGAGGTAAGCTCGGCAAATATTGCGCCATTGGAGCTGGCTGAAGTGATTTCGTGCGGCAGTAGGGCGTTGAACTGCACCTAACCAATGTTCAATTTCTGACGACATCCCCTTAGCTTGCCAATACAGCAACAGTGAAAGTGATGCGTTGGCACTCCAATCTATGTGATAGTCCGAATGTTGGATTAGGTGCTGAATTTGTTCAACATAGCGTGCCGCTTTATCCAATTCTCCGCGACCGATGGCAATTCGAGCCAACATAGAGTAGCCAAATAAATGGTTACTTTGATCGTGCTTTCCAAGAACATCCAGACCACGGAATGCACAATCTTCTGCTTCGTCTAACTTGTTCCATCCCCAAAGGACTTGAGCGCGAATTCGAAGCAGAAATTCATGGAGAGGAAGTTGGTTTAAATGCTGTTCTTGTACTAGGCGGAATGCTTTGTCTTGAACCTCATATGCTGATTGTACAAGCCCTTGTGCAATCAAAATCTCGCTTTGTTGCAATAGTGCCCACAATGCTTGAGGGACAATTTGGTATTGGCGCGCCAACTTTTCTGTTTGCTGCATCAAAGGCAGAGCACGATCCAAATGACCCAGAACATGGTTGACTTCTCCCATGACAGACGTCGCAACAATTCGGCTACGGTAAGTGGTGGGGTTGAGTTGGCTAAGCGCAAGTTCCGCTAATTTTTGTGCACGTTCAGGTTCATTTTGATTAATAGCAACCTGTGCCAATAAAGCGTTTACTTGCCCTTGGTCATTATTCGTTAGCTCTATTTCTTTGAGAGCGAGTTGCTTACCCGCCTCATCCAGCAATGCTCCTACTCTGTCGTATTGGTGCTGACTTTGAGCTATCCACGCTCGTAACAGTGCTAAGCTTGGCTGGCTGAATCGCTGGTCGAGAGGCAAAAACTCCAAAGCACGCTCCAATAATGCGAGCTCCCCTTTGTTGAACATTGACCACCCGTGCTCATTTAAAATATGAATCACGAGATCGCCGTCTTTCGATTTTAAGGCGTGATTAAGAGCTTGATCGGAATTCTGGTGATGCAGCCAAGCCTTTGCAGCTGCTTGATGAAGAGAGGTGTCTTGATTCGGTAAGTGAGTTTGCCTTTCATGCGCTAGGAATTCACCGAATAAATTGTGGAAGCGATACCAGTTTTGTTCACCTTCTAATGGATAGATGAACAAACCAAACCGGTTAAGGTTTTCTATCATACTCAACGAGTCTTCTCTGCCTGTTACTTGGACCGCGAGTGCGTCGTTAAACATATCGAATACCGAACATTGCATTAAAAAATGCCGTGTTTCTGAATCTAACAAGTCGAACACTTCTTCAACCAGATAATCCCAAAGATGACTATGATTGAAATCCGATATGGTTGCCGCGGATTGGCTTAGCGTTCTTTTTTGATGCTGTGCTTGTAAAGCAAAAAGTTGAAGGGCAGAAGGCCAACCTTCTACGTATTGGCAAAGCATGTCTGCGGTAGAATCATCAATACCGTCGGTGACTCTTAAATTAAAGAATCGGGTCGTTTCGTCTTTATCAAATGCCAGCGACTCGTTATCGACTTCAATCATTAAATCACGAACGCGCAAGTTGGCAGCGCCTAAAGGGGGAAGAGCACGGCTAGTGACAACTAAGGTGATGTTTTCCGGCAAATGTTTTAGGAAAAATCGTAACCCGTCGTGAATCTCTTCATTGACGATGCAGTGATAATCATCCAGCACCAAATAGCAGGTGTCGGTGGTTTGGCTTATTTCAGAAAAGAGTTCACTGAATAAAGATTTGAGCGAAGAAAACTGTCTTTTTTCAGCCAGAGCGAGAGACTTCTTACAGGCGTTGCCCGTCGCGTTATTGAGTGCTCGCAAAAAGTAGTTAACAAACCGGAAAGTTTCGTTATCCGTATCGTCAATACTGAACCACCCAACATTAGACTGCTCAGTCAGCCATTGTGCTGCCATGGTTGTCTTCCCATAGCCAGCAGGTGAGCGAAACAATATCAGTTTACAGAAGGGTGCTTGTTTGAGCAGCTCTAGCACTCTTGGTCTGAGAATAGCGTTGTGTAGGCGTTTAGGACGAGTAAGCTTAGAAGGGATCCACATGGTTATACTTCTAGTTATTGGTGAATTCTAGCTTGGATACTACGAGGAGCCGTTCTCACCTACATTGATCGATCTCTTAAATCCGGGTTTGTGGCGAATAACGGGGCGTCTACGCCCTAAAAATGTGATTCAAGTCCCATTGATTCATGGGTCAGAATAGAAAATAGGTTAAGAAAGCACGAATTTGGAGTGCGTATAAACAATTTGTCTTGCCCATTTGTAGTGCAGTAGTGAGCGTGATTAGGCTTAAAACCCGAATATCGTCATTGTATTTCCGGCCCGATTACTTGTGTTGCAAAAAAACATGAATTTGATCACCTTAGGCGTTTATGCTGTGCGTCATTTGAGTGATAGCTCACCACGTTGATGCATTTCTCAACCCTACGCCCTCTTTCCTCCTCCTTCTCATCCCCTAATCAGGATGATGTTTTCATCCCTAATTAAGCGGAACATAGCCATGCTACCCAAGCGGTTTTTGTTAGATGGCTGCACTTGTTTCGTTAGGTGCAGCTCAAAACGATGTTTGCTGTGAGTATTAACACCAGAATCGATACTACTGGCTTGTTTCTCAAAGCTTATTCACCGCTTGGTTATCGTCCCAAGTATGCTTTTTGTGCTGAGTTTTCGTCCGTTAATGGCTTGCCTAATAAGAGTCAACTGCGTTTGGTAGTCTATCGCATAAGGTTGTTTGGGGTTATGGAGAACCAACAATGAGAATTCCAAATGAAGCCTAATAAGCAATCAAATATAGAAAAACAAAAGAATTTTAATAAAGAAGAGTTCAAACAGTCCGTAAAAAAACATTTGGCAGCAACTTATGCAACAACCGTTGAAAACGCGTCTGAAAGAGCTTGGTACTTAGCAACAGGTCGTGCGTTGGCAGAGCTTACAACTTTCGACTTGCTTGAAACTGAAAACGATCCAAATATCAAAAACGCTCGGAGCGTCAACTACCTATCCCTTGAATTCCTTATTGGTCGATTAACGGGCAACAACCTAATTAGTATGGGGTTGTATGAAGCTGTCGATGAAGCTGTAAAAGAGTTAGGTCAGAACCTAACAGACATCCTCGAAGAAGAACGGGACCCAGCCTTAGGAAATGGTGGCTTGGGGCGTTTGGCTGCTTGCTTTATGGATTCTTGTGCCGCCCAACAGTACCCAACTGTTGGCTATGGTCTTCACTACGAATATGGATTATTTCGCCAATCATTTGAAGAATGCCACCAAAAAGAAGCGCCAGATGCGTGGGCAGGTGTTGAGGGATATCCGTGGGAAATTGCGAGACCAGAATTTGCTCAACAAGCGGGATTTTACGGGTTTGTCGAGACGTACCTCAATGATGCAGGTGTAGAAAAACGCCGCTGGAAACCGGGCATGTTTGTTCAAGGGATGCCGTGGGACATGCCAATTGTGGGTTATCAAAGTCGAACCGTTTACCCACTGAGACTGTGGGAATGCCGCGCCATTGCGCCATTTAGCTTGGCAAGCTTTAACAACGGTGACTATTTTGAAGCACAGCATGCTCTTATTGATGCCGGTAACGTAACAAAAGTACTGTACCCGAACGACAATCACGAAAAAGGAAAAACGCTGCGTCTGATGCAACAATACTTCCACGTACGTTGTTCCATGGCGGACATTTTACGTCGCCATACAGAAAATGGTCACGCGCTAGAGAAGCTCCCAGAATACGAAACCATTCAGTTAAACGACACGCACCCAACAGTCGCTATCCCAGAGCTGATGCGTATTCTAATCGATGAGCACAATTACGAATGGGATGCAGCGTGGCAGATATGTTCCAGTACCTTTGCGTACACCAACCATACCTTGCTACCGGAAGCGTTGGAAACATGGAGCGAAGCTTTGCTTCAGCGTTTACTTCCACGCCATATGGAAATCATTTACCAAATTAACCACTTATTCCTTCTTGAAGTGAAAGAGAAATGGCCCGGTGATGTCGACAAGATGCGTAAGCTTTCCATCATTGAAGAAGGGACTCACCGAATGGTGCGAATGGCGAATTTGTGCGTTGTTGGTGCCTATGCTGTCAACGGGGTAGCAGCGCTTCACTCTTCCCTAGTTAAGAAAGATCTGTTCCCGGAATTTCATGAAATGTTCCCTACGCGATTACAGAACGTAACCAATGGGGTAACACCAAGGCGTTGGTTGAAGTTTTGTAACCCTGAGCTTTCGAACCTTATCACCAGTAAAATAGGTGAGGATTGGATCGCCGACTTAGATGAACTAAGAAAAATTGAGTCGTTTGCGACAGATACCGAGTTCCAAGCTGATTTCATGCGTGTGAAACAAGAGAACAAGCAGCGCTTGGCGAACTGGGTCAAAGACAACATGGATATTGAGTTAGACACCAATGCCATATTCGATGTCCAGATCAAACGTCTGCATGAATATAAGCGTCAGCATCTAAACTTGCTGCACATTCTTTCTCTGTATCACAGGCTACTCAACGAGCCTTCGTTTGACATGGTGCCTCGTGTCGTTTTCTTTGCCGCCAAAGCCGCTCCTGGTTACCACTTGGCTAAGGAGATTATTTATGCCATCAACAAAGTGGCAGAGAAAATCAACAGTGATAATCGCGTTAATCACAAACTTAAAGTGGTGTTCATGCCTGATTATCGCGTCAGCATGGCGGAAATCATCATCCCGGCAGCGGATGTATCTGAGCAAATATCTACGGCAGGTAAAGAAGCATCCGGTACAGGTAACATGAAACTCGCGCTCAACGGTGCTCTGACTATTGGAACAATGGACGGTGCAAATGTCGAGATTCGAGAAGAAGTTGGAGACGACAACATTTACATTTTCGGTTTAGAAGTGGATGAAGTTACGGCTCTGCGTGAAAAAGGCTATAACCCGTATGATTATTACCATGCTGATCACCTTCTAAAAGCATCGCTTGATCTCCTTCTTGGCGAAGAATTTACGCCAGGGGAACCCGGTCGTTTGGCGGCTACTTACCACAGTCTGTTGGATGGGGGAGACCCATATCTGGTTCTCGCTGATTTCGCGTCCTACGTAAAAGCACATGAAGATATGGACGTTCAATATCGAGACCAACAAGGTTGGGCGAGAAAAGCGATTATCAATACCGCTTTGGTTGGGAAATTTAGCTCGGATAGAAGTATCCGTGACTACGTGAACAACATTTGGAAACTGAAAGCGGTTAAGCGTCAGTAATAGGTAAAACGCCCTTAGGTAAAGCTTAAGGGCTCAGTTGGCTAGTTCTGATAAGCAGAAGTGGGTGAATTTGGCTAAAGCATTCCCCCTTTTGCGTCAGAGATACAGGAAGGTAGGAAACGTCGACCTCCGGAGAGCGATATGAAAGAAGCAAATAAGACCACACCAGAAGCAATAAAACGCGTTGCTTCTATGGCAAATATTTCGGAACACTACATTAATGCTATGGGAGAAGAAACAGATGTCTCCGCGGCAACTGTCGAGTATTTACTGTCGTCCTTGGGCTACGACGTTTCGAATGATAAAGCACTGTTAAAATCGGCCGAGAAAAAGCACAAGAAGCCTGTTTTACAATCTATGTTGGTACTGACGGATGACGAAGATGTGCATGTAGACTTGCACCTTGGGGCGAGTGCGCGCGAGAGCGAATTCAGTTGGCGTTTAGAGACAGAAGAAGGTGATGTACTTGAAGGTTACCTGCAATCTCAGATAGTGAGTGATCGCCGCAAAGCAGGTGGACCTCTTACTTTTTCTTTGCCTAATAATCTTCCTTGGGGATACCACAAACTCACATTGACGCGTAAGCGCCGAAAAGCTCCTTATGAAATGACGTTAGTCATCGCCCCTAAAAGTTGCTACAAACAAGAACCCCTGCAGTGTGATGAGAAAATGTGGGGACCGAGCATTCAGCTATACACCTTACGCACATCTCATAACTGGGGCATGGGTGACTTTGGAGACTTAAAGCAACTTGTTGGAGAAGTCGCAGAAAGGGGAGGGGATTTCATTGGGCTCAATCCAATCCATTCCTTGTTTCCTGCGAACCCAGAAGGTGCAAGCCCTTATAGCCCATCGTCTCGACGTTGGTTAAACATACTGTATATCGATGTAAGTTCCGTCCCTGAATTTGCACTGAGTAAGGAAGCACAAGCCCGAGTGGGCAGTTCTGAGTTTCAACAGCGCTTGCATCAAGCACGAGAATCCCATTGGGTGAACTACAGTGAAGTGTCTGCTCTGAAAATGAGTGTGCTACCGACACTCTACCAAGAATTTAAGCGCCGGCATTTGGATAACAATACCGATAGAGCGTCAGAGTTCATGCGGTTCGTTGATAATGGCGGACAAAGCTTATTGCAACAAGCAACATTCGATGCACTGCATGCCCACTTACGCGAGCAATATGATGACATTTGGGGCTGGCCGGTATTCCCTGAAAAGTACCAAAAATATCATAGCCCATCAGTGCGCAAGTTTATTGTTGATGAGGAAGATTCCATCCAGCTACATCTGTATTTGCAGTGGATTGCGGACAGTCAGATCCAAGAAGCTCAGCTATTGGCCGAAGAAAAAGGCATGCAAATAGGGTTGTACAGAGACCTAGCGGTTGGGGTTTCCGATGCGGGTTCAGAAACGTGGGCGGATACTGGAGAGCTGTGTCAGGATGTGAGCATTGGCGCGCCGCCAGATATTCTAGGGCCACTTGGTCAAAATTGGGGGCTACCTCCGCTCAACCCGCAGGAGCTTCAAGCAAGGTCGTACAAGCCATTTATCGATTTGATTCGAGCAAATATGAATCACTGCGGAGCGTTGCGAATTGATCATGTTTTAGGGTTACTTCGCCTTTGGTGGGTACCAAAGGGTCAGAATGCGTCTGAAGGTGCTTATATTTACTATCCAGTAAAAGAGCTTCTTGCATTGCTGGCACTTGAAAGCCACCGCTACAAGTGCTCAGTCATTGGTGAAGACTTAGGTACGGTGCCGGATGAAATTGTCGAGTTACTTTCCGATGCGGGCATTCATTCTTATAAAGTGTTCTTTTTTGAAGTGGCTGAAGATGGTGGCTATTACTCTCCGGAGCATTATTCACAACAGTCTATGTCGGCACTTTGTACTCACGATATGCCGACCTTGAAAGGCTTTTGGCATTGTGATGATTTAAAGCTTGGACAGGAACTCGGGCTATACCCGGATGAAGCACAGTTAAATAAACTGTTTGACGATAGGCTAAGAAGCAAGCAAGAGATTCTTAACAGTGTCGCTTGGCACGGATATCTGCCAGAAGGCATCGGCCGGGATGCAGCAACCGTTCCAATGGATAGGCACTTAAGTGAAGCTCTTCAGTTGCATTTAGCCGCCGGTAACAGTGCGTTATTTAGCGTGCAATTAGAAGATTGGCTTGAGATGGATAACCCAGTCAATATTCCAGGTACCGTTGATGAGTATCCTAACTGGCGGCGTAAGCTTTCAGTTAATTTGGATAATATTTTTTCTAACGACAACATTCACAGTCTAGCCGAGCAATTAACGGCACTTAGGAAAAATCGAGCTTAATCCTTTTTATGCAAGTGATTTCATTTTTAAGTTGAGATGATAGACTGAATTGAAGATAGAAGTGTCTATATAAAACCTGCACTGGTTAAAAATGAACTGGTGCAGGGTTTGTACTCTGCTTATGCAGATCAAACATCAAATATTTCAAAAATATTATTTAGCTAACAACGTTCTTAGGGGACAAGGCATTGAATAAAAAAAGACAACCTAAACGCGCCTATGCCCAACTTTCTCAAGCTGCATTTTCCGATCCATTTTCTTTTCTAGGTCCATACAGTCAAGAAAGTGGTATCGCGTTAAGAATCTGGATTCCGGGTGCAGACAATGTTCAGTTGGTATTAGACGACAATACTCGCCTTGATCTCGAAAGAGAGGAAGCGAGCGGCTTTATTCTAAAAGGTGATCTAGATTTAACACACATTCATTATCGCTTGGCTGTCGATTGGTCGGGTACAGAGCAGATAGTTGATGACCCTTATCAATATCATGGGCTCTACGCCGAATACGATGATTTGCATACCCCCAAGCAAATGTACCAACAGATGGGAGCGCAATTCGTTACCATGAACCGTGGTAGTGAAAAAGTGAGTGGTACTCGGTTTTTAGTTTATGCCCCACATGCTTCAGCAGTCAGTATTATCGGTGCTTTTAACCATTGGGATGGGCGTAGAAACCCATTACAAAAGTTGGATTATGGAATTTGGGGGTTGTTTGTTCCCGATCTACCGGAAGGCACTCAATACAAATTTGAAATGAAAGGACCAGATGGGGAAGGTTTACCTCATAAAGCGGATCCATGGGGATTTCACTCAGAACAACACCCGTCGTTTGCTTCACTGACGTACAATCACCAGCGATACGAATGGGCAGACAGCGCATGGCAAGAGCGTCCAATCACAGAAAAACGTAAAGAAGCCCTTTCTTTTTATGAGCTCCATGCGGGTTCGTGGAAGCGCAATGAAAACGGTGATTTCCTCAATTACCGAGAATTAGCCGAGCAACTGATTCCTTACCTCAAAGACTTGGGATATACCCATGTCGAATTGATGCCCGTTTCAGAACACCCATTTTACGGTTCTTGGGGTTATCAACCTGTTGGTTTGTTTGCACCGACGAGTCGCTTTGGATCGCCAGATGATTTTAAGTACTTTGTTGATCAGTGCCATCAGGCGGAAATTGGTGTGATACTTGATTGGGTCCCTGCGCACTTCCCGTCGGATGACCATGGGTTGGCAAACTTTGACGGTACACCACTTTTCCACGACCCCGATCCACGCCGTGGCTGGCATCAGGATTGGAATTCATTTATCTATGATATGGGACAAGAGCACGTCCGCCGATTCTTGGTCTCGAATGCTCTTTATTGGTTTGAACAGTTCCACATCGATGGAATCCGAGTGGATGCCGTCGCTTCAATGATCTACTTAGATTACTCTCGCAGCCATGATCAATGGGTTCCTAACATCGATGGAGGAAACGAGAACTACGAAGCTATCGCGACGCTTAAATGGATGAATGAAGAGGTCTACCGACACTTCCCGAACGCGATGACCATCGCCGAAGAGTCAACGGCATTCCCTGGTGTATCTGCGCCAACCTTTATGGGAGGGCTTGGTTTTGGGTTTAAATGGAATATGGGTTGGATGCACGATAGCCTCTCTTACATAAAAGAAGATCCCGTCCATCGAAAATACCATCACGACACCATCACCTTCCCACTTGTGTACGCGCACAGTGAGAACTATGTGTTGTCGCTTTCTCATGATGAAGTGGTTTATGGCAAAGGTTCAATCCATAACAAGATGCCCGGTGATGAATGGCAGCAAACCGCTAACCTGCGAGCTTACATGGGGTACATGTATGCTCAACCGGGTAAGAAGTTGAACTTTATGGGCGCAGAGTTTGGTCAGACCGCGGAGTGGAATCACGATGATCAATTGCAGTGGTTCTTACTTGATTTTGAGCGGCACCAAGGTGTTCGAGATCTCACACGTGATTTAAATTTCCTGTATCGCAATGAAAAAGCATTACACGATCAAGACAGTCACCCGAATGGGTTTGAATGGCGCTTGCAAGATGCGAAAGAGGCGAGCGTATTAGCTCACGAGCGTATTGCTGAGAATGGTGATCGTATACTCATAATCAGTAATTTTACACCTGTGCCTCATGAACGTTTCCGATTAGGTGTGCCAAATTGCGGAACGTACACGTTGCTTTTGAATACGGATGATGTTGGTTACAGCGGCAGTGGCTTTAAAGTTTATGAGTCGGCAGAAACTGAACGTGTTGTTAGTGAAGGCTTAGATGACTCTTTATTGTTGAGCATTCCACCGTTATCGACGGTGTTTTATAAGCTTCAATAATTATACGTCCTAAAAACTAACATCGTAACCATAATCGAAATCAAAAAAAGAGCGAGCCGTGTAAACGGCCTCGCTCTTGTTTTTATACGAACACGGCTACTTTGTAGAGACTTCGATTATGGAGAACTGCTCGATTTCCATTACACTCGGAACTGACCGAGTAACTTACTCACTTGGTTACCGACTTGGTTCAAGCTTTCAGCAGACTCAGTAGTCTCAATAGATTGAGACATTGTTTTGTCTGAGATATCGGACATGGTATTCACGTTGATGGCAACTTCATCCGCTGCAGTTGCCTGTTGACCCGCTGCACTTGAAATCAATCCAATCGAGTCGTTGATTTGAGCAATAAATCCATCAATTGACGTTAACGCTTCTTCGGCTGACTGCACTTGTGCTGCGGTTTCTTCAGCGTTAGAACGACTCTTCGTCATTGCTTGGCTAGCGCTTTCTGAGCGTTGCTGCAAGCTAACGATGATATTTTGAATTTCTTCTGTTGATTCCTGAGTTCTCGATGCCAATGAACGAACTTCATCAGCTACGACCGCAAACCCACGCCCTTGTTCACCGGCACGTGCTGCCTCAATCGCCGCGTTCAATGCCAACAAGTTAGTTTGTTCTGCGATGCTTCGAATAACATCCAGTACCGTACCAATTTGTTCACTGTCAGAGCGAACTTGCTCTACCGTGTCACTGGCATCAGATATTTGCTGAGACAAGCTCTGCATGGCGGTTGCTGCGTTTACAACAACTTGAGTACCTTGTGTTGCCGCATCGGCTGTCGATTGAGACAATTCAGCAGCTTGAAGTGCACTGTTGCTGACTTCTTGTGCACTAGCAGACATTTGCGTCATTGCCGACGCCGCAAGTTGCGCCTGAGATTGCTGTTCGCGGACTTCTTGTTGAGTGCCGCTGGCTTTGACTGTTAATTCCTGTGCTGACGATAGCATGCTAGAAGACGCAGTATTTAATTGACCCACTGTCTTCTGAAGTTTCTCTGCGAAGGTATTGTAATTTGTCGCCAGCTTAGCAAGTTCATCGGTACCAGCAACTGGGATGCGAATGGTCAGGTCACCCTCTCCTTGGGCAATATCACTTAACACATCATTAGTAGACTGGATCTTACTCGTGATGGCTTTTGTGGCAAAGAAGGAAACGACGATACCAACGATAATCGCAACAGCCACAATCATAAACAGGAATGATGTAGAGGTTTCGGTATTGGCTTTCGCCTCATTGGCCGCTTCACGCATTGAACCACTGATTGATGCACGTAACTCCGCAATCGCTGTAGCGATTTTAGGCCCGACGGTATCCAGTGTTTTGATACC
Source organism: Vibrio penaeicida (assembly GCF_019977755.1). NCBI lineage: Bacteria > Pseudomonadati > Pseudomonadota > Gammaproteobacteria > Vibrionales > Vibrionaceae > Vibrio > Vibrio penaeicida. The sequence goes on from NZ_AP025145.1 coordinate 589,401, forward strand.
TTCATTACGGTCATAAATCATGGTGACAACACTGTTTGCAGCTGTGTTGTATTGGTCAAGCAGCTGTTTTGCTTCAGAGGTAAGTTGACGCCTTTCAGGGTTTTCTAACGTACCCAACAAGGTGTTAATTTCTTTCTCTGATGCATCAAACTCTTTGTTAAAGCGCTCAACCTGAGCGGGTTGATTCTCTACCAAAAATTTCGATACGTAAAGACGTGAAAGCAAAAGTGCACGTATCGCTCTACCGGCATGGTACGCAGCAACAACATCTCCATCGCGCTTTGCGGTATCCATAACTTTGGTAAGTTTACGCTCAATTTGAGGTCCATTTGCGTTTAACGTTCCATTTACTAATTCGTTCCGGCTATTCATGTTTGTCACAACCGTTCCAGTAAAGGTTGTCATGTATGTTGCCTTCATTGCCTCAATTTCTTTCAACATTTTCACTCGAGCAGGATTTTGAATTTCCTTATAAGAGCGTGTCATGTCTTCAGTCCAAAGAGCCGCTTGTTGATTGAATTTTTCAACAAACTCAGGTTTCCCTGTTTTTATAAAGTTCTTAACGGTTAAGCGCAGTCCGTACACACTATCAGTAACTTCTGCTGCTAGCTCAGTATCCGGTGCTAAATCAAAAGATATCTTATTCATATCTTGTGATAATCCATTTAGCAAATTCGAGCTCACTACTGCAACAGCGATTAAGATAGCGATCAGAACGGCTGGCGATATTGATAATTTTTTTGAAATGGAAATATTGTCCAAACCCATTGTCTTTTCTCCATAAAAGATAAAGCCGCATTTTTTATTTTTCTATTAACTAAAGTAGCAAAGAATGAAAGACTAAACAGAAAATAGATTAAATAAATATTTGATTATGGAATAAGTGTCTACATATCATTGGGTTATGATATTGCCTTTGTTCATTAATTCTCATTAGTTTGAAAAAAATCTCAAATAAGCTACACGTGGTTTAATTTCAAATAAAAGTACTTGCTTTGATAATATGAAAAAATATGAACAGAATTAAAGATTTTTTATTGAGAGTGTTTGTTAGAAATAGTATGCATAAAAGAGTCAATTAATATGAGTTTAGATGAATTTTCAATCATTTATTGATGATAATTATCATTAAGATTGATTCTAATGCACTTCTTTACTTTAAAGTTCATATATGGCTTATTTATAAAATTGTTATTAGTGATAGCGTGATGATTTAAATAACACAAGATAAAAAATAGATCTCATATTCAAATGATTCGAACTTGCTAAGGCTATTCTATAATCTTTTGTCGACCTTCAATTTAACCTCCAAGTATCTGAAATTGGTCGGTCATTTCGCTGCTCCTTTTCCTTGAACTATAACAAAAGATAGCGCTTTGAATCCTGCATCTTAGAGTGACTTGAGTATAATGGTGTGACTGGATAGAAGGATAAGAGCTGATAAAAGATATGGAATTTCAATTAGAAGCAGTATCACTGCATAAACGCTTTAAATCAGTTGTCGCTGTGGATGATGTGAGTTTTGGGGTAAAGGAAGGAACGTGCTTAGGGTTACTTGGACCAAATGGAGCCGGAAAAACCACAACGTTGGAGATGCTTGAAGGGATCATGGAACCGACAAGTGGGTGTATCCTATATAAAGGTCAACCCATAACAAAAGAAGTTTATCATCGGCTAGGAATACAGTTTCAAAATACTGCTCTGCAAGATTACCTTACTGCGAAAGAAACGCTCAAGATGTTCCAATCTTTTTATAGCCATTCTATGCCTTATGATGAATTGGTAACGCTGTGTCAGCTCGGTGATTTTTTAAATCAAGATCACCGAAAACTGTCAGGAGGTCAAAAACAGCGCCTATTGCTGGCGTTAGCGCTGATAAACGATCCCGAGTTAATTTTTCTCGATGAGCCTACAACAGGGTTAGATCCTCACAGTCGTCGACTTTTCTGGGATTTGGTTAATACCATCAAGGCAAATGGAAAAACCGTTTTATTGACGACACATTACATGGATGAAGCGGAATATTTGTGTGATGAAATAGCGATAATGAATAAAGGAAATATTATTGCTCAAAATACACCTACCCATTTGTTAGACGAACATTTTTCTGGGGCGTTAATTAGTTTGCCAGAATCTCAAACTAGCAATGCTCACCTCAATGGCGAAGTTGTGCATTACTCTGAGGGACGTTGTTTTATTCAATCTGAAAATGTTGAAAATACACTGACTAACTTAATGACTTCCAATATTTCCTTGGAAGGTCTGCAAGTTAAATCCGCAAATCTCGATGATCTATTTTTGAAGTTGACCGGGCATGCTTTGATAGAAGAGGAAAGTCAAAATGTATAGTCGATTCTTGGCTGTTTTAGTTGCGAGAAATTATGAATTCATGCGAGACAGAAGTGCATTGGGTTGGAATCTGGTGTTTCCAATCTTGATGGTGATTGGATTTGCGTTCGTTTTTTCTGATGACAATAAAGTCCTTTATAAGGTTGGTGTGATGAACACAAAACAAGAGGCGAGCCAACCGTTTCAGGATTTACGTCATCTTGAGTTTGTTGAGTATGCTGATATGAGCACAGCAGAGCTTAAGTTACAGCAACATAAGATTGATATTTTAGTCGACTTTAAAGCGAAATCTTATTGGGTCAATCAATCGTCTGCGAGCGGCTATATTGTTGAAAAGCTATTTCTAGGGCAGCAGCCTGACTTTGTAAAATTCACCATTGATGGAAAAGCGATACGTTATTTGGATTGGGTTGTGCCTGGAATCCTCGGTGTAAACATGATGTTTTCCTGCTTATTTGGTGTTGGTTATGTCATTGTACGCTATCGTAAAAACTCGGTATTAAAAAGGCTGAATGCCACACCGCTTAGAGCGATCGAGTTTCTATCAGCTCAAGTGTTGTCTCGTTTAGTGATTGTCATGATCATTAGTTCTGGGATCTTTGTCGCCTGCAACGTTGTGTTTGATTTTTATATGCTAGGCAATTATTTCACATTATTGCTAGTGGCGTTTCTAGGGACTTCTTCCATTATTTCTTTGGCGTTGTTGATCGCTTGCCGATCCGAGTCGGAAGAGTTTATCGGCGGTATGCTTAATCTGATTTCCTGGCCGATGATGATGTTATCTGGTGTTTGGTTTTCGCTGGAAGGTAGCCCAGAGTTTATTCAGCAACTGACTAAAGTATTTCCGCTAACTCATATGTTGGAGTCTGCACGAGCCGTAATGTTGGATGGCGCTGGGTTATCCGATATCTGGGGGCATTTAGTGACTCTTGCTTTAATGACCGTTGTTTTCTTACTGGCAGGTTCTTATTTCTTTAAGTGGCAAGGCGAAGCTCGATAGCGTTTTTGCGTGTTCGAAAAATAAATCTTTGCTCCGAGCAAACCGCTATTCGTTAAAAGAGCGCCGATACATTGTATGGCGCTCTTTTTATCATGAATAAAACTATCGAAATAGAAGGCGCTTCAGTGGGGTTTTCGACACTCCCCAAACAAACAGAACGCTTGAAATTATTGTCCCAGATAGCACAGCAATATCTCTTGAATATCCTTCTAGCCCATTAAATCTCACAACGTTGTCGACCAATATCTGCAAAGGCAAATGCGCCACATAGATACCTAAAACCAAGCCAGATAAATTGAAGCCCCAAGGCTTGTTTCCCCAGTTTGGTTTCGCTAATAGAAGAAATAGAATACCCGACGCCCAAATTGGTGTCGCGGCCAAAAAGTCATGGCTGTTAAAGGCAGTTCCATATTGCGCTAGGATTTCGGCTTCACCTAAATGCAAACTGAGCCCTATTAACGCCATAATGGTTGCATTCAACGTAGGAACTGAGAGCTTTAATCGACGTATTTCAAATCCTATTAGCACCATTAATGTGCTGAAGAAAGGACCGTTTCGAGTAAAGATAGGGGCTTCCCAATCGGTTAGAACGTTGTAGCTTCCCGCTAGTACTCCGTAGACATAAAGGCTCCCAGCGACAATGACCAAACCTTTAGACAGCTTAAAATGTACGCCTAGAGCAATAATAGCGACGGCACACAGTAAGCCAGGAATAAACCACAAATGTACTAAACCACCCTCAAATAAAGTGTTTAATGGGTTTTGTAGCAACCAATTCCAGTAACCGCTTCTTTCCGCAATGAAACCTTCCGTTAAAAACTGATACCAGTTAAACGGCATCAGTAGGCAAATAACACTCCAAACTAACCATATTTTTAGCAAAGGAATGCTGTAATTTTTGAGTGTGGAAAGCGGGTTGGAACAAAGCTTGGGCTGGATTAGATACCCAGATATTAAGAAAAACAAAGGTACTGCAAACCGTGTTAACTGGTTTAGAACGTACCCAACCCACTGCATCTCACTACTTAAAGAGGAATGAGTTAATACTTGGCTATGCAATAGCATAATAGCAAACATAGCGATAACGCGGCCGAGCTCTAAGCTGGCGATTTTATTGGTATGGTTAGAAGGCATGTAGGGCTCACAGAGAACAGAAATTCAAGAAGGCAGTTTATCTTTTAATTCAATATTTTATGTTGAGATGTGTCATGAATTTATAAGGGTAAGATTAAGAGTTTTTAATCTAATTTGGATTACCTTTTGATAAGAGGCTCACCTAGATAAGGTTAAAGCTAGACAGAAATGCTATTCCGAGTGAGCACGTTAACAGTGATACGACGGTAGTTAATGCAATAACGTTTGCTGCCAGTGTTGGATTTCCACCCATCGAACGAGCCATAACATAACTTACCGCTGCTGTAGGAGATGCCGTCATAGTGAACAGCAGCCCGAGTTCTAATCCTCTGTAGCCCATTAAAACACCGCCACCCACAATAACAAGAGGACAAAAAATGAGCTTTAGCGTTGTAGCAAACCAAGCACTGTTTTTTTCTTGTTTTAAGGAGCGAAGGTTCAGTGATGCACCTGTACATAAAAGAGCAAGGGGTAGCGTCATATCCGCGAAATACCCTCCTGCGTGAGTCACTATTTGCGGAATGGGGACGGATAACCCGTAGCAAACAAACCCGAGTGAGATTGCAATAATTAAAGGGTTCTTGGTGATCGTTTTACCGATCAAAGTCAATGCTTTTAAATGTGACGATTGCTGCTTAGGGCTTAACGCTATTACGGCAAGAATATTATAAAGCACCGTGGTTGCAGCAACGTAGAGAGCGGCACTTGCAACACCTTGTTCGCCATATAGGTTTGCAGTGTAGGCTAGCCCTATAATCGCGGTGTTTGCGCGAAACCCACCTTGAATAATAACGCCTTGATCGCTTGAAGATGGGAAAAACGTTTTGGTAGAAACCACCGAGATTATGAAGAAAGTCAAGTTGGCGGCAAGCCCATACATCACAAAAGGAAGGCTGCTTTTTAAATCATAGTCAGACTGAACAATGCTCAGAAACAGCAGGGCTGGTAATGTCACCTTAAACACCAGCTTTGACCCAGTATCTATAAAGCTTTCATTGAGCACATTCGTTCGTTTTAAAAAGACACCCAATACCAGCATCAAACAGATAGGTCCTGTAATACTAAAGGAAAACGCGAGCTGTTCTAGCATGTGGAAACCTGTGTCGTGAGTGGGAAGATACTGAACCTAGCACCTTGAGGTTACTTGGGTATATGGTGTCATGAAAATCAATTATGCCCAAGTGTACTCTACTCGAGTGATGTTTCTTATGGCACAAAATCAAAGATTGCAAAAAAGAACGACTGTGCTATTAATATAATGCGAGTTGCAGAGTTGATTAGATTCTATTTAAATAGCGGTCAGTGAATCTCAGTTAAACAGAGTGTTTAATGAACAAAGGCAAGGCAACAAAAGAGAACATTTTGAAAACGGCTTTTAATGTGGCAAGCCAAGATGGGCTCGAAAGCCTGACATTTGGTGTGTTAGCGCGGCATTGCGGTTTATCAAAAAGTGGACTTTACGCCCATTTTAACTCGAAGGAAAACCTTCAGGTTATGGTCGTTGAGTATGCCAACCTGAAATTCATTGAGCGAGTATTACAGCCAGCGCGTGATCAATTTTCTAATGATCTTGAATCCAAAATCAGGTCGCTATTAGAAAATTGGTTAAACTGGAACCACTCTTTTCAAGGCAGCTGTATGTTCCTTGATGCGTGGCGCAGTGATGCAGATGAAGACAATACTGTGCAGCAAAGCCTGATCAAAGGGAACAATAAGTGGATCCGTTATATGGAAATCCAGATAGAAAAAGCCAAACATACAGGGGTTTTTTCGGTAGAACTGGATACCAAACAAGCGGTTTACCAGATTTATGGTGTCTACTTAAGTAGTCAACTGTTCTATGCCATTGATGGTGAAGACGAAAGCCGAGAAAGGTTTTGGAAGAGCATTGATTTTTTGTTCCAGCATTGGCGCTAACAGTACATTGTGGCAGCCTTAAACAGTTAGGCTACCAAGAGAAGGTGAAACGGCATAATAAAAGCTGGTGAGTACGTATCATCAGCTCATTTTTTAAATACAAATAGCACGAGCGTTCTATTTTTAAAGAGAGTAACGACCATGAGCGAGAAGATTTACTTCAATGCATCAAACAAGTTCAGCTTAAAACGCAGTTTGGTGAATTGCACCACGCGTTTGCATCATACGCTAGCGCCTAATCATGCTGTGAAAACAGCGAGAAAACTATTGCTGACTCCTGCACGTCTAAAACCAAAAAATACGGCACCTAAAGAGTTGGTAAAAGGGTCTGTTCAAACCAGCCATGGTGCTCTTTCTACGTTCTCATTAGGTGAGGGCCCAGTATGGGTGCTCACTCATGGTTGGTCGGGGAGTTCAAACCAGTTTTACCCGTTAATGGAGCACATTGCTTCCAAAGGCTATCGCGCCTTGGCTTATGATCACCCAGCACATGGAGAAAGTGATGGAGATGTAGGGCATATTCCAGCATTTGTGGAGGGTTTAGATGCCGTTTTAGATAGTGTCGATGACTTAGCCGGTATTATTGGTCATAGCATGGGAACAGCGTCAGTATTAGAAAGCCGACATCAAAAAGCCGAATGCTGCCCGATCATCTTAATTGCTCCTGTGCTGAATTACATCGAAAACTTGTTTTCGAGTATTCGTCGCTCTGGGTATTCCATGAAACTATTTAAAGAAGTGGTAGGGGAAGTGGAACGCCAATATGAATTTCCACTGAAGTCGGTTGATCCATACCGCCGTCTGATGGAGCGGAAATCAAAGTGCATTATTGTTCATGATAAAGACGATAAATTTACGTCTTATTCGGTTTCTGAAGAAGCGGATAAAGAAGGTGACAATGTCGAGCTAATTACGACCGAAGGTCAAGGTCATGGTCGAGTGATGAAGTCGTCTGCTGTTATGGGGGCGTTCGACAAATTCTCATCATAATGAGGCTTGCACATTTTTACAGAACGGGGTAAAAACAAAAGGTAATTCAATCACAAGGAAGAAAAATGATTACCGAAAATACCTATTTCGAAGGTGGGGTTAAGTCTCTAGCGTTCGTTCAGTCAGAACAAGAAGTGAGCGTAGGCGTTATGGCTGTAGGTGAATACACATTTGGTACCAATGCACCCGAAAAAATGACTGTCGTAAAAGGCGACTTAACTGTTAGGCTCAAAGGTGCAGAAGAGTGGGTGACTTACGCCCCTGGTGAGTCGTTTAATGTTCCTGGTAATTCACATTTCGACGTAAAAGTGGAGCAAATTACTGCTTACTTGTGTGAATACTTGTAGTTATACCTGAGATTGCTAAACCCGATATAGTTGTACCCAAGTATATTGAGACCATTTGGGTATATTTAAAAAAATGCCACAAAGACAAGTGGGATACATTAACGAGTCCATGTGGCAAAAACAAATAAAGATCGAAACCTGATACGCTCGCAATGGCGAAATGGATCAGGTTTTTTTTATTGTCGGCGATACTAATGAAATTAGGGTCTGTTGATCTTTCGCGGTTAAATTTTGTTCGACTTCTATGCACTTTAATCGCGGCGCAAGGTGTGTAGCCTATTTTTTTAAGAACAAAGCATTTCTAAGCAAATACCTTGCAACAAAGAGTAAAGTGCATAGAGCATAGAGCATAGAGCATAGAGCATAGAGCATAGAGCATAGAGCATAGAGCATAGAGCATAGAGCATAGAGCATAGAGCATAGAGCGGGGACGCCTAGTCGAACCCTTCGGGCAGCATTTGTGGCCTATTTCTACTGCGTTATCGCCTATTGATGTAGAGCGACTACACCGAATAAGCTCTGCCTTGTATAAATCACCCACAAATTGCTGCAAAAATCATCTCGAAAGATCAACAGACCCTATACTCTATTTTTTAACGCCAGCGTCATTGAATACGCTAGTGCTGCGAAAAACGCCAATAGTGCGGGTATTAACAGTGCCTTGAATTGCCACACGCGGAAGAGGTAAGCCCCAGCGAATCCTCCTAACACAAAGCCTGCTACGACAGCTAAGAGTAAACTCACTTTTCTTTTGTCGGCGCGCTCTCCTCGCAAATAGGCTCCGATCATGATTCCTAAATCTGTGATGATCCCTGTCATGTGAGTTGTCCTTACGACTGCGCCGCTGTATGTCGTTACCATTGCATTTTGCAATCCGCATGCAGCTGAAGCCAAATAATGTCCGGAAATCGAACCTCGGGTTAACGTAATTCCTGCCGCTGTTAACAATACGCTTTCGAGAATCAAAGCGGTACCGTAATGCCGACCAAGTTTTAGCGCTGTACTTTGGATGATATAACCGCTAATGGCGGAACCAACCATAAAGCTAAGAAGAATAAAGATGATATGAATCAGCTGAGAATCAGGAGAAAGTAAGCCAGCGCCAAGCAGTGTGATGGTTCCAGAAAGATGAGAAACAGACTGGTGCTGAAATCCTAGTAAACCTATTGCGTTAACGATCCCTGCAATTCCTGCAAGGCAAAATGCACCATATTCAACCCAGCGAGGGAGCTTAGTAAGCATACTGGAACCAAAACAAGGAGAGAATGAGGCGATATTCTATTCCTTGTTTCTGAATTGATCATCTGCAAACGCATCTCTTATTGATCTCTAGCAAAAGCAAACGTTTCGCCATACTTTAGCGGAACTCGGTTTAAGGTGTTATCCACCTTCAGTAACTTCAGAAGGGCGGGAGGTTTTTCTCTGAGCGTTCAGGTTAATGATATTTCCTGTGAGCATCAGAATCCCGCCGAGCAGTACCCACCAATCTAACGCTTCGTTGTATAGCCACATACCAACCACGGCGATAATGGGCAAGCGGAAAAAGTCGAGCGACACGACTACACCAGCATCTGCGTAGAGCATAGCTCTTGCAATACAAAAGTGAGCAGTCAACCCACATACCCCTACCACGAATAAATAAAACCACTCTATACCTGTTGGTACTTGCCAATCTTGATAAGAAAAAGCGAACCCGATGGGTAATTGAATTAAGCACATTAGGAAAATAATGACTAAAGGCGGCTCGGTTTCTGCCAAATATTTTGTACATACATAGGCGGTTGAAAAACTGATTGCCGCTAAGATGACGACAAAAGAAGCAGGGTCGAATATATCGGCACCAGGTTTTACGATGACAAGAACGGCAATGAATCCAAGGAATAAAGAAATTACTTTTGTTTTAGTGAATGCTTCGTTTAGAAACCAACAGGCGATGAGAAGTGTCCATAATGGCACAGTAAATTCGAGCGCAAATACATTGGCCAAAGGCAGAAGTGAAATCCCTAAAAACCAAGAATACTGACCAACAAAGTTAATAAGGTTTCTCCCCACATGTATATGCATTTTCGGGGATTTAACTAAGTGAAACTGACCAAAATAAGCCAATAATATAGAGACAAGCACCAGTCCAACTACGCTGCGAGTAAACACCAATTGAAAAGGCGTGTAGTTATCACCCAATTCTCTTGCTGTGATCGCCATAAACGTAAACGAGGCGAGTGTTCCCATCATCCATAAAACGGCTTTCATTCACTTTCCTTGTGAGAGTTCAAAGAGTTGTACAGACCATCGCAATATTGCAATGATGTCTACCGAGGATTTATTGACCATATAGTAAATTGGTAATCAAATCACTTATACAAAGGTCATAACGTCGCATGTTGGCTGCGATATAGCCTGAAAATAGTGATGGCGTTAATGATCGCAAAGGTACTTTCCATTAGTACGCCCCCAATAGAGCCCAGCACAATGTTATGCAGTAACCAACAAAGTGTATTGAGAAGAACGGTTGCGCGCATGGCAAGCCCTTCTAATTTGTACATACCCCATGTTGCGACCGATGTGCTGAATAAAGTAAGGAATTGATGGGGTTCAGATGCGTTAGGCAACCCTAAAACCCATATTAATGTGATAAAAAACCACATTAGGTAGGAAGATTGCGTTTTAGTAGAGAAATAGATCCTTAATACACTTACTGCACATATGGTTGCAGCCGTTATTGCCCCCATCAAAACAAAATGTAGAACGAGTAATATTTGGAATAAAGAAAGGTGAATACGCATCCGATAGCTGCATTTATGAGCAAAAGCCGCAGAGCCAAAAAGAAACGCAAGCAAGCCTACTAGCTGAGGAATATCATTAAAAACAGACAACATGATTATTTTTGTGAGCCAACGCAATATGACGTAACGGGCATGATAATAAAAATCGGAAACTTGATGTAAGAAATCTCTCACAAATACTGTAGGAAATCATGATACTTTTCGATACGTTATTATATTAGTCATGCCTTATCTTATTGAATGTGATACAAAAAATTGGTTGTTATTTTATGGTTATCAAAAGGTTTTTTAAAAAATATAGTCAAAAAGCCGTTATCTAGAACTAATATTATCCATGTCGACAGGATACGACGCTACCCTAAGGAAAGGGTGGTAAGGATTTATAAGCAAAGGCACTGCTTAACAAGGACAATGCTTCGAAGGATTGAAGCGCAAAGGAATAGTGTAAAGGACGCGCATGGACGGATTGGATAACACCTAAGGATTAGGTTTTTCCTCTACTAGGACTGAGGAAAGGAGGGATTCGTAAGGACACCGCTTCGGAAGGCGCGTAAAGGACAGGCAGCAGGAAGTTGCAACATTTATGGATTATCAACGTAGGATGCGTTAAGTAGCTGGAACGCTGCCAGAAAAATGATTTACCCCAACACATTTGTGTTGGGGTTTTCTTTTTTGGGTATAACGATATTGGCTTCAGTACGAGCAGATATTTGATACGGAAATAAGGCGCCAATTACAGTTCTGAGCATATGTAGAATTGATTTTTACCATTGCGTTTCGCCATGTACATTGCGTTATCTGCTTGGTTAAGTGTCTGCTCAAATTCGTTAATTTTTCCCTTAGTCATAACCACCCCAATGCTTGCTGAAACGGGATGCTCTTCGCATCTGTGCTCGCCACATGAACACGCATGTTCAATTTTAATCAGTAAATCCTGCAGAATTCCACCAACCTGACTCATTGAATCTAACTCAGTCAACATAAACACAAACTCATCCCCACCAAGGCGGGATGTTATGCCGATACCATCAAAGTGCTCGCTGATGACGCCAGCTATTTGCTTGAGGAATTTGTCCCCTTGCTGATGCCCAAATTGGTCATTGATGTGTTTGAAGTTGTCAAGGTCAAGAAGGCAGAGTGCGGTGAGCTGATCATCCGATAGGTTTAAGCTTGCGACTTGCTGTTGCAGACTTAGGCGATTGACTAAGCCTGTTAAAGGATCTTTCATGGCTAAATCTTGGAGCACTTCTTTTTGTCGTCGGAGTTGCTCGTTGGTATCGGAAATAACGGATGTTTTATAGAAGCTATAAACCATGGCACTGAGAATAACAAAAGTGAGAGCGGAAAACGCAAAGAGAACCAAGTAAGGGATCCAAAGAATTGGCATCGTTTGGGTAAAATGAATATCAAGTTGCCAAGTTCTTCCCGGCAAAGTGAGTGGGAAACTATACGAAAGGTGTCCGTCAGGGTCTGCTAGATACTGAGGGAAGATACGGAGATGATTTTCTCTCGTAACATCGCTAAGAATAAAGTGAATATGCTCTCGGTTCGCCAAATTACTCAGTAGTAATCTTTCTGGCTTAAGAAGCATGATCACATAGCCTTTAAGGTCATCTGGCGGAAAGTACTTCTCGTTAATGGCGTTATGCCTTTCGTGATCATCAAATACAGGAAAATAAATCGCCGTTGCGAGTGGTCCATCAGGGTCTTGCACGGTAGAAAATGGGCTGGTGGCGTGAACTCGCTTATCAAGAGCGGATTTTCTAATTGCCTGTTGATTGAATGGTCTTTGAGTTAATTCTAAACCAATGGCATCTTTGTTCGGTTGTAGAGGTTCCGTAAACATAATAGGAAAATAAACGGGGTTTTTAGGAACCGAAAGTGTTTTTGATGCCTCTGAATTAGTAGTGAAAAAACCCGTCGGGGCATAGCCTTCTTGTTTTAAGTGATACTCGACCAATGTACGTTCAGTTTGGTGGATCTTTGGCGCCCACTGTATGGCGAGTATGTTGTACTGCGAGCGGAGCATCACATCAGAAAAACTTGCAAACTCATCACGAGAAACCTGTTCTGAAGCAGAAAACAACGCACCATACGACTCTAGTAAACCCGATACGTCATCAAGTAAATACTGCGCTTTTAATGCTTGTGTATAGGCGATTTCATAAAGGCTTGTTTCAACATTTTGCTTTTCTACAGTCGCGGCGATGCTATAGGCAAACCAAGAGCCTAGACTTCCTAAACAAGTTGTAAAAATAACAAGCAAAGCCTGTATGCGAGTAAGTCTAACCAACATGAAAATTGCAACACCGATTGGAGATAATAAACCTATATTTGCATATGCTAATTTATTTAATAAGTGGCTCAGTTAAATTATTGTGAATTCTTGACGCAGTATCACCGAGTTCCGTACTTTTTTCATAATGAGTGTTTACATTGGTTAGATAAAAAGACTTATTTTTCAATAACATGTCTAAATGTAAGGTTAATTCGAGTGTTTACAGCTTTTTTCGTTTTTGGAATGGCGTGATACCAGTATTGCTGTGTTTCTCCTGCCATAATAAGCAGGGCGCCGTGCCCAAGTATAAATTCTTGTTTTTCATTAGAATCTTTATGTTTTAGGACGAAGCGCCTAGGTTCGCCAAGCGATAGAGATGCAATAATGGGGTGAGGTCCGAGTTCCGGTTCACTATCTTGATGCCACCCCATAGAGTCATTACCGTCGCGGTACATGTTTGCGAGAACGGAATTGAAGCGTTGACCGGATATTTCCGCACATCTTTTCTCTAAAGCTCGAAGTTCCTCTGTCCAAGGGTGCGGATGCATCGTTAACCCTGAATAAGTATAGGAAGCGTTGCCATGCCATGCTTGCAGGCGAGGTTGCAGTACTTTTCTTCCAAACATATTGATAGATTCTTGTTGCCAAGGAAGAGTATCGGTGAGCTTTTGAAATAAACTATTGGCATATGACTCAGTAAGAAAGTTTGCGTCCCAGTAAATTAAGCTATTTTGGAAGGTTAGCCATTTTCCTGTTTCTTCTTCAAACAAATCGTAATTCTGCACTTAATGATTCCTCGAATCGCCACATGGGTATAAAATACGCCCTTTCCCATACAAGGTAAAAGAAGAATGCAACAACAAGAGTTTGAAGCCCTAGTAAAATCCCTATGCACGCAAGAATCGCTTCCAAAAGCGCTGGAATTGTTGAAAATCTCTGAAGAAAAAGAAGTTGCAGATGCTGCTGAATCTCTCTCTGGTCAGTTTGCGCTAGCAGAAGTGGAAGGTGAATCTCGAATTTATCACGTTACACTTCAAGAAAATGAGCAAGGCGAAGAACAAGAGTTTGTAGAGCACGTGATGAATGAAGGAGATGACATAATAAAATTTGTCGCTTGGTTCTTCTTTAGTATGTTTGAAATTAAAGAGCGAGATACATATCAAGCAGCAGGGAAGACTTATCAGCAACCTAAGCGAGGCTAGGTATATTCGTCCTTTATGATCATCGATTTACTTTTGTTGCAATGAAAATGTGATCTATGTATTGCTTCTAATCTGGTTAAGAGTAAACTGTGACTCAGTTCACGTTATAGGAGTGCTCAAAATGGGATTAGATTTAGGATCGGTATACGTTGCCAACCAAATGGCTAAGAAGATGGTGGAAGAGAAGCTCTATGGGCAGCCATCTTCAAAAATCGAAAGACCTTCTTTATTTCGCCGACTGGCTTCGAAGGTTAAAAAAACAGAGTAAGGGAAGTTATGATGATCGAAGGAACGAATCAAATGCCCAATCATAAAATTGGGCTTTTTCTTTTTACATCCAAGCTACTTGGGTATAAATGAGTTAACTTGCGTTTTTCGATTCCATCTCTACCACATTGTCCGGAACTGGGCGCAATCCATTTGTTCCAATATGCTCTTCAAGTTTATCAAACCCCCCCACATAATTGCCGTCTAGCCAAATTTGAGGCACGGTGACTGGCGTTTTTTCGCCAATGATGGCTTTCACTTCTGGAATCATCCGATAAAGAGTAGAACTGTCTTTGACGACATCGTGGTACTCATAGTTTATACCTAATTCATCTAACAAGCGCTTTGCTTTAACACAGTATGGGCAGGTTGCTTTCCCGTACACAATGTTTCCCACGAGTTTGCTACGTTTAGCCCACTGTTGAATAACCGACTGTACTAACACCCCTCGGTTTAATGCTTCACCTTGGCTAACGACTTTACCTTCAACTACCAGAATAGGCGCGTGAAAAGCGCCGTATTTTAGCGGCTCCCACCAATGCGATAACCAATCTTTTATTTCTAAATCAATGGGAATGCCATCCAATTCGTTTTCAAAGGTGTCCTGAAGAATATCTTTAGTTAGTGTGCATTCTCCACAAGGAATGTTCACCTTGAATGGACCCCAACTACCACCCCAGCGGTATAATGTGATCTTGATCGGATTTGCCATTGATGTTTCCTCATAAAGTGTATTGATTTAATAGATCCGGATAACGAAAAAAATCTTTCATCCATTAAAAATATTTTTATCTAGCGTGTGAGAGTGTGGTCGTAAACAAGGTTAGATGGAATCTTAAAATTATAGCAAACAGGGAAAAATCAAGGTTTTCATTGAAGGCTCAAATTGTTTGCTGGAAGGCTCGTCTTTTAGCTTCATTTTTTTTAAAAAAAATTAAGCCTTAATTAAATTCGTATATGCTCACATAAATGTGAGCGATTCAATAAAGAACTTGATCAAAATTGTGACCCTTTATGATTTGAATAAAAAAAGTCTATTAGAAAAGTATTCCATTATATATGTCTTGCTTTCACTAGAATCAGTAAAGAAAGTGCTCTTTATAATAAAATTTAAAAGACAGTTAATATGTAATTCGTTTGAATATTTATTGAGCTGTGAGCGATAGCACATTTATTGTCTTTCTTTGTGTTAATGTAACCAAAATTATTAATATTTTTGTATATATGAAACCGGTTTATATTACTCCTTGGTTTCATTTTTGGGTGAATATATTAGGGACTATATATTATGGGCAGGCTAAGCTTTAAATTAAAAGTGATAATTCTGATTTCTCTTTCAGTATTAATCACTATTGTTACTTCTTATTTTAGTGTTAATTACTATATCAGCGAGTATATTTATAAGTCGGATGTCCAAAAAATTGAGCATAATACAAAGTTGCTCAATGAGCGTATTGCCGATGAAATGAAGAATGTCGTTTCGTTAGCTGTCAGTTCCAATATGATGATAGACACGCCTGAAGAAGTAAAAGAGTCCACCATGTTTGTTAAGGTAGTAAAAGTGGTTTCTGGTGTTATAGCTGTTGGTGACACGGGGCGGTTAGAAGGCGAAGAGAGAGACAAGTACATTAACTTAGCTCGCGCAATGGAATCGCGTATTGTGGATGTGAGCAAAGCTGAATTGATAGATGGAAAATTATACTCAACTATTTCTGTAAATAGAGATGGAGGTTCAGCTGACTTTTATACTGTCGATTTAGCGATATTTTCTGAAATTATTAAAAAATATTCTGTGAATGGAAGTTATATTGAACTAATTTCATCCTCAAATCAGACAATATATTCAGACAAGATTAACGGTGACTTGAAAACCTTAAGCTCGACCATTGAAATGGATGGGATAAATTGGTCTCTGAACAGCTATGTCGACCTTCAAAGCATAAGGGATAATACTGCTACTCTTAATAATGAGATAACTATAGTTCTGGTGCTAATTGGTCTCATTGTTATCGCATTTAGTACCTTAATGCTTCACCAAGCATTTAGACCATTACTGTCATTGAAGAATATGGTGGCAGAATTATCTAACGGGACCGGAGATTTAACTCAACGCCTTACGGTGAAGTCTAAAGATGAAATTGGCAACATATCTTCTTCAATCAATATGTTTATTGAAAAGTTACAAGAGAACTTTATCGACGTTTCCACGTCCACAAAAAACATAGATAAAGCGATTGAAAAACTCAGCCATCAATCTCAATCGAACTTGAGTACGCTTGACGGACACACGCAAGAAACTGAGCAAGCGATCAGTGCAATAAGTGAAATGAGCGCGACGGCAGATGCAATTACAGACAGTGCAGTAAAAGCCGCAGAACTTACCGATATCACCAATATGAATGCCAATACATCGAAGAAAACGGTACAGCAAGCCGTAGAAAATGTATCTGCGTTAATCAATGAAGTCGGCTCAATGTCGACGTCCATTAGTACAATGAGCCATGATACAGACCAAATTAATTCAGTTCTTCAGGTGATTGGAGACATAGCTGAGCAAACGAATTTATTAGCGCTTAATGCCGCTATTGAGGCAGCACGAGCGGGCGAGCAGGGTCGTGGCTTTGCTGTTGTAGCGGATGAAGTCCGTGCACTAGCGGCCAGAACACAAGAGAGCACATCGCAAATTAATGAAATGTTAGGCAAGCTTCGAAGTGCGACTGATAATGTTGTTACCGCTATGGAATCGACCCGTTCAAGTTGTGAAGAAACTGCGCAAAGTACTAATGAAGTAATGGAATCCTTGAATCTTGTTACGGATTCCGTTGTGGAAATTAATGAAATTAATGCACTCGTAGCAACGGCAGCGAAAGAACAAAGCCAAGTTACGGACGAGGTTAGCAAGAACATGGTCGCGATACAGGATATTGTTCATCAACTAAATGACAACGCATCCGATACACTTACCATCAATGAAGAGTTGAGTGGGACGTCTAACAGTCTAGGAGATGTTGTTGGCCGATTTAAAGTGAGTTGATTTGTCAGAACATCTGTGGAAACAGGGCGCCTTGGCGTCCTTTTTCTTTGTATATTAGTAGGTTAATCAATATGTGGAACTCTGAATATTTTCTTTCATCAACGCTCTTTTTCCGGAGCGATATTAACCTTTCATTTAGCTCGAATATATGCGTGATTTCTCATAAAACTTATGTATAATCCCCCCGCTCACAGCATAAATGGAATGCGATCCTGTAATTTTTTCGTAAAATGAAGCTTCGCAATTGAAAACTGGTAAGTAATCAAGGAAGAGCCATTGTTAACAACTGAGGTGATTCAGACGTATGATTACGTTATTTTCATTACTGAAATGGGTGGTGCTTTTTGCTTTGGTTAAGGCGGGGATCATTGAAAAGTCGACAGTAGAAAAGATAGCCAAAGGAACGTTTAGGTTATTCAAAAATGTTTTTTTGATCGCAATATCTACTCTCTTTCTCTTTGAAAACCAACCTCTTGTTCACCATCAAGTATATTTCGAGAGAAAATTCAAAGAGTTTTCTCGATAGCCAGTTGAAGATCGAAGCGTGTAATGACTGAGCTTTGCTATAGTTTTAATTGCAACGATGTAATGTTGCCTCTCACCACTTCGCACTCATGCTTATCTAAAGGAAATCTTATGGTAGAAACGGAACACCTTATCCTTGTGCCAACATCACACAGTGATTTGGATATCTATAAAGAACTGCTTTCCAGTGCCATAGTGACGCGCTATTTACCATCTGGTAAACCTTACACAGATAACCAAATTCAAACGAACATAAAAAATCGCGAAGCACATTGGCTAAAACATGGCTTTGGCACTTTTACCGTTTGTCAAAAATCGGATCGCAGCAAGAAGTTAGGTTATGTTGGAGTGGAAGAATCTCCTGAACCTAACGTATTTGAGGTTCGGTATGCCATTGTTCCAGAAGCTCAAGGCCACGGTGTGGCTCAAGAAGCGGCGCGTGCATGTTTAGATTTTACCTTTCAAACCAGTAAGTTGAGCAAGATTTATGGTGTTGCTGTTAACGAAAACTATCCCTCTATAAAAGTAATAGAAAAGCTCGGGATGCAACCAGAGCCTGACGCGCATTTCTATGACTTTAATGAACTTCTATATTATTCCATTTCGCGCCACTGATTTTCGAGTTATTGAGCGAACAAATATTATTTATAAAAATATCCATATAACTTGTCCGTGTTTGTGAAAAGCGCTCTCAGCTATACTCCTGCGTCTCGAATCGCTCTCTTTGGATTGTCACTACGCTAAAAGAGGTAATGCGATTTTGAATCATACAGTAATCAACAGCTCTGGATTTACGATCCAGCTCGCTAGAAGGAAAAAAAATGTCTGAGTACGTAGTATGCGCTCTGTATAAATTTGTGCGTCTAGAAAATTATGTAGAACTCCGAGACCCTTTAAAAGCTTTGATGGAAAAGCACGAAGTTCGCGGAACGTTATTGCTGGCAGAAGAAGGCATCAACGGCACAGTTGCTTCTAAGAGAGAAGGCATCGATGCACTCCTTGCATGGTTTAAACAAGACCCTCGTTTAGCTGAGATTGTCTACAAAGAATCTTTCGATGCAGTCCAGCCTTTCAATCGCACAAAAGTAAAACTCAAAAAAGAGATTGTGACACTTGGTGTTGAAGGTATCGATCCTCGTCATGTTGTTGGCACCTATGTTAAGCCTCAAGACTGGAACGATCTTATTGCTGATCCTGAAGTTTTTGTTGTTGATACCCGCAACGATTATGAAATTGAAATCGGCACATTCCAAAACGCTGTGAACCCTAAAACAGATACTTTCCGTGAATTCCCTGAGTATGTTGCTCAAAACATGGACCCAGAGAAACACAAGAAAGTGGCTATGTTTTGTACCGGTGGTATTCGATGTGAAAAGTCGACCGCTTATATGAAAGAGCAAGGCTTTGATGAGGTTTATCACCTAGAAGGTGGCATTCTAAAATACCTTGAAGAAGTACCTGAAGAAGAAAGTATGTGGGAAGGCGACTGCTATGTTTTTGATGGGCGAGTTGCGGTAAATCATCAGCTTGAAAAAAGCGGCTATGAGATGTGTAACGCATGTCGTTTACCTATCACAGAGCAAGATATGGCATCTGATGCGTTCGAAAAAGGGGTAAGCTGCCCTAAATGTATCGACAAACATTCAGAAGAGCAAAAAGCCCGTTTTCGCGAGCGTGAAAAACAAGTTCAACTTGCCATTGAGCGTGGAGAAACTCACGTAGGTGGTGAAGCCGACAAAGTGATAGCTCAGCGTCGACAAGAAAAAATCTCACGCAAAGAGCAGCAACGTCAGCAAAAGTAAGCTGACCAATATTTTTGAAAGCCCTTAGACACCTTGTGTTTGAGGGCTTTTTAATGCCTTTTTGGTGATAATGCATCTTGCTCACTATTGACTAATTTAAGATTACCTCATAACATGTATTTAAAATGCATGTTATGAGGTAATCAGGTATGGATTTTAAGAGAGTCAGCGAAATTGGTGGTACGGTCATGGTCGTTTCTTTGTTGGTGATGACTACTACGTTGCTAATCAGTTTTCCCTTAGCGGACCGATTCAGCATTATTCAGCAGGCAATTGCTCATATCGGAACTATTGTGTTTGCCGGTGTATTCAAAGTGGGTTATGTCGCCTTTATTGTTGGGCGATACGAAAGAAACCTGTCGTTTTAAAGGATGGTTATTATGAATTTTGCGTATTTTTACTATTTAGGACTTGCTGCGTTTCTTGGGCTAGTTGCCCCATTTCTCGTTTTGTATTTGGCGGTTATGAATTGAGCTTTTTGAGTAAAACGTAAACAGCAGGAGCCAGTTGAAGCACACTCAAGCGTATGACGTGGTGCAGTATTATAAACATCACGTCAAAGCCATTAGCTAGCGCAACAACGACAACGCTTTCCAGTGCTCCCGGTGCATAGGCGAGCGCAACGGATGTTATTGGAACATCAAATATTGACACCGATAAAACCGTAAAGAGGGCGGTGATTGCAAGGACGAGTACAAAGCAGATACATCCCGCTCTCGTGTATTTTAATGCATCACTTCCAGTTATCCCGCCAAAACGTGATCCTATTAAAAGACCAAGAACAACAATCGCGGCGTCCATAAGCCAATTCGGTACCGTGAGTCTTTCGATTGGAAGAACTGGCGAGAAAATAAGGCAAGAAAGCATTGATGTTAATAGATAAGGTGCAGGTACGTTCCATTTTTCAAGCCAACGACCGGAAATCATCGAAATAACCGCAAGAAGTATAAATGTGCTAATAGATTCAAAAGAATAGTGCAGTTGTTCCTCTTCTAAAGAATCATATCCATCTGGAATAAAGAAGCTAGCAAAGACAGTCAGCAATACCAGTCTAAATAAATGGACAAATATGACGCTGGCTGACGCGTTGTTTTTGTCTATCACATCCAATACAGCTGCCATTGCCCCCGGATATGCAGCAAGTATACTGTCCAATTTTGACCACTTTTCGTGTTTACGGAGCCACCAAAAGCCCACCCCGACTTGAACGATTAGACAAGCCAAAAGAACCAAAAGGCTAGGGAGTAGGTTTAAAAATTGCGTTAGTGAATACTCGACCAGTTGAAATCCTGCCGAAAACCCTAGCACCAACTGAAGGAACACACTGTCCTTTTTACTTGTCTTTGCGTTAGGTATAAATCGAACGGAGATGGCAGCGCCTAATAAAGTCCCTAAAAGCAATCCGTGTGGAATGGCGAGTTGCTGAAATATAATCCCGACAGCCAAGGAGAAAATGAGTAATTTAACGTATTGCACAGACTCTCCTTTTAACATGGATACTCCAATTTACTTTGCTTGCAGGAACGAAATCTAAAGTAAATCTACACCGAAAGTGCGTGCTATCCAGACAATAATGCCAAACGATACCATGGTGATGACAATGCCGATTCCAAGTGATACAAAAAAGTGAAATCGCTGCATGAGCATAGGGAAGGCGAGAAACATCGGCAGTGTGGCCACAACATACCAAAATGTGTAAAACGCATGATTGGCGAGCTTCTCTTTCGGTTGCCCTTCAAAATGAAGCCAAATCAATGCTAATACTGTCACTAAGGGAAGAGACGCCAAAAGCGCACCAAGTTTATCGCTACGCTTTGCGAGCTCAGAGACTAAAACAATAATGGTCGCGGTGATGAAAAACTTGGTGACAATCCATGCCATAAAAAATTCCAATTGATTGAGCAGAGGATAGCGTTCCGAAATCCTGCTCCTTGAGGTGGTTTGAGTATAACATAGCATAATTGTCATACCGCGCCTTGACTTAGGGAGATAGCGGGCATGCACCAACGTCATATTTTTAAGGAAAACACAGAGGTTGGTGCAGTGTTAGAAAATCAGAGTATAAAGAATGGGGGCTTATGTTGTTGGGGTAACGCCAATGTAAATTTCAACTTCATCCTCGCTTTTGTATTTTTCAAAATCCGTACAGTACGCTCGTTCATACTCACAACCTTCGGCAGAAAAGAATGCCCAAATTTGCTGCCAAAGCTCCACGACCATACTCGGCATGCTTCCCCTGTTACTAAAAACTAAGTACTCGCCAGATTCGACTAGAGATACTTCTAGCGTGCTTTGATCACTTAGCTTATTTTGAACCTGTAAATGAGTGGCTCCCGCCGTTACATCAAATTCACCAAGATGATCCGACTCGTACTGGTGATAGATTCCAAAGACTTCAGATTCAGTTTGAAGGTTTGGGGCAATATTAACGTAGAAATCTTGCCAAAGAGCTCCAATTTTTAAGCCGGATGTTTTCATTTCATCATGATTGTTTGTACGGATAGTTAATCCGTGAACTGCAAATTGTTCGATTTTTTCCATGCGCATATTCGAGCTCCTGTCGCTAAACTGACGTGTGTAGCCTTTAGCTTAAAGAGCGCGAATGACAGATTGTGTCAGGAGGGCAATTTAAGGTGTCTTCATGTATTTGTTGTTTAAAAGTTTCTATACCCAATCAACTTGAAGATGCTGGCTTGAAATCCTGAAAATTATCATCTATCCAAAACGTAACTGAACCACGTTTACGGAGAGCTTTGTTGTATTCTGCCCTGTTAGTTATCTTCTTTTTTGCTTTACCTATGCCACTACAAACACACTTCAAGTTAGCCATGAAAGCTTTCTGTTTCTTGTCTGAATCACCTCGAAAGGTCAGCTACCTCGAAAAGACGTATATAGTTTGTATGTAGAAGTATTCGCAGTAACTTAAAAATTTATCAATAAGATGCATATTTATATCGAAGTTTTGTTGGGTCTTTGTTAATTTGTAAAGGAAATTTAAATATGAGGTTGGTGTAATGAAAGTAATAGGGATGATTGGCGGCATGAGCTGGGAATCGACAACCAGTTACTACCAAGCTCTAAATACACTGACCAACCAGCGATTAGGCGGGTTTCATTCTGCTAAAATTTGCTTGTACAGTGTTGATTTTGCTGAAATTGAAGCACTTCAGCGTGCAGGTGAATGGACTAAAATGGCAGCTATCCTTTCTAATGCAGCGAAATCTCTACAAGCTGCTGGGGCTGACTGCATTCTGATTTGCACAAACACAATGCACAAAGTAGCACCAGAAGTTCAATCTTCTGTTTCCATACCTCTTCTTCATATTGCTGACCCAACGGGAAATGCTCTGGTTTCAAATGGAGTTACAAAGGTAGGGCTTCTTGGAACACGTTTCACAATGGAACAAGCTTTTTATCGTGAACGTATAGAAACGAATTTTGGTATTTCCGTTGTTGTGCCTAACGAAAAACAGCAAGCGGAAGTACACCGGATCATTTATGAAGAATTGTGCCATGGGCAGATTTTAGATTCGTCCAAAGCGACGTATCTAGATGTCATTGGTTCGTTAGCAGAGCAGGGTGCACAAGCCATAATTTTAGGTTGCACTGAAATAGCATTACTGATTAAGCCTTCCGATACCGTTACTCCTCTTTACGACACGACACACTTACATGCGCAACACGCCGTTGAATTTGCTTTGGTTAGGATTAAAAAATAATGACACATAATCTTAACACTGTAGATATTAAGGTTTTTATCCCTGCAGTAAATTATGAATTGTGTAAAGCCTTTTATATCGACTTAGGGTTTGAGTTAAAAAACGACATGGGTGATCTTGCGTTCTTTTCGCTTGGGCATACCAATTTTCTACTTCAGGACCTCGCAGAAGCAAAGCACACCAGCGAGTTGATGATGCACCTCCAAGTAGAGGATGCTAAAGCATGGCACCACGCAGTGACTGAAGGTCAAATTAAAGAAAAATATGACGTAAATGTTTCTCCTTTAATTGAACAACCTTGGGGAATGCTAGATTTCACTGTGACAGATCCAAGTGGCGTCCTGTGGCGTATTGCTCAAAATATTTAAGTGGTCACCATGATTAAGTTATACGGACGTAAAACCTCTTTTAATGTACAGAAAGTACTTTGGTTTTTGGAAGAGCTTAGTCTCGATTTTTCATTGGTTGAGCTAGGCGGGCGATTTGGTGGTTTGGATGACCCTGAGTTTTCTAAGTTGAATCCGATGAAGAAAGTCCCCGTATTAGTGGATGGTGATAAAGTAATTTGGGAGTCGCACTCTATATTGCGGTATCTAGCGAGCGAATACGGTGAACTGCAAACGCCTTATCAACGTTCTGAATATGAAAGATGGATGGATTGGTCTCAAGTGATTTTTCAACCCGCGTTTATGGGAACGTTTTGGGGTTTCTACCGCATGCCTGAAAGCAAACGGGATATACGCCAAATAGATAGAGATTTAAGCACATGCGTGGGCGCACTAAATTTGGTTGAATCGACGCTGCAGCGCTCACCTTTGGAAAGTTCAAACCGAGAATATCCAGTTTTGGTTGGCACTAAACTTTCTCTTGCCGACGTGTGTGTAGGGGCGATCCTCTATCGATTAACCGAGCAAGGGCTTGATATCAAGCTACCTCCAAGAGTAAATGAATGGTATCAAGCGTTAAAGCAGCGAGTAGGATACCAAAAATGGATCATGAGCGATTTCACTGAACTTAAAGCAAGAGAAGATTATTAAAAGCGATGATGTTATCGCTTATACCCAAGCATCTTGCGGTCACTTGGGTATAACAGTTAGGGGAAAGGAACGATGGGGTCTAGGGTTATCAGGCCTTAGACGCCAACAAACCCCAATATCTAAGCCAATACTCAATAAATAGGGTAAGAGCTTAATAAAATTTGTATCCAGCTTTGTACGTTTATATCCAAGCATCTGGGTATAGTTAATGGATACTTTGTGAAGGAGTATATAGATGTCGTTAATTTCAAACACACCAGAGCCTCCGTATTACGCGGTGATCTTTAGCTCAGTAAAAGGTCCACATGATGAAGGTTATGGCGATACAGCGAACCGAATGCTGGAGCTAGCAGAGCAGCAATCGGGTTATTTGGGTGCAGAATCCGCACGGGAAGAACTGGGCATTACGGTATCTTATTGGCGAGATTTGGACTCAATCAAACAATGGAAATCCAATGCTGAACATCTTGAGGCGCAAAAGCTCGGTAGAAAGCAATGGTACCAGTCTTACAAAACACGAATTGCAAAAGTAGAGCGTGATTATAGTTTTGAGGAGGACATATGATTCTGATCCGACACTATACCGAGCAAGATGCTAGAGCGACTTGGAAGTTGTTTTTCCACACTGTACGCAAAGTGAATTTAGGCGACTACAGCGAAGATGATGTAAAAGCATGGGCACCTGAACGTTTCGAACTGGCACGATGGCAAAAGCGAATGAACAGCATAGAGCCATACATTGCAGAACTGAATGGTAAAGTTGTCGGCTATGCTGATTTACAAAAAGACGGCTTAATCGATCACTTCTTTTGCCACCACCTATACCAAGGGAAAGGCGTTGGAGCGGCATTGATGAACCATATTTTCTCTGTCGGCAAAGCGAAAGGCATAAATCGATTTTATTCAGAAGTGAGTATTACGGCAAAGCCGTTTTATGAACATTTTGGGTTTGAAGTTGTACAGCGACAAGAAATAGAGCTTCGGGGCAGAACATTAACCAACTTCTTGATGGAAAAACACGCTTAGATTGATGACCTTACCTTGAAAAAAACTCACCAGCTGGTGAGTTTTTTGGTTTTAGTTCGTTTGAAAGCTTACGCGTATTGTGCGACCAATCTGTCCCAACTTTTTTGCTTGGTTTTCAGTGTCGCACGCACTTGTTGGTAGCGAACCTTGAGCAGCGACGCCTCATACTTACGAGTCAGGTCGGTTTTTTTCGCTTCCATAAGCTGCTTTTTGACTTCGTAATACTCCTGCATTTGTTTCCACAAAGCATCATATTCAGATTGTAGAGAGTCGATTACGGTTGCACCTTGGGGTTTGTTTTGAATATTTTCCTTTGCTTTACGGAGCTGCATTTGTATCCGAGCACGTTCAATCCTAATGGCAGGGCATCGCGTCAGTTTGCTGGCCAAGCCAACCAAGGAAAATAACCGAATCATCCATTTGGTTGGATCGTACTGCCACCAATGAATGCCATTACGGTAGTCATTTTCAAAGATATGGTGATAGTTGTGGTAGCCTTCGCCAAACGTTAGAAATGCTAAAAATCCGTTGTCCCTTGCCGTATTCTTGTCCGTGTAAGGCTGGGAACCCCAAATGTGAGCCAATGAATTGATAAAGAAAGTCGTATGATGGTTTAGCACTAACCTAACGGCTCCAGTGACCAGCAACATTCCCCAAATATCCCCATGTAAAAGACCTAGTAGTACTGGTACGCCAACATTCATAACGATAGCAAGCAGTAGGTAGTGCTTATGCTGCCACATGACGATGGAGTCTTTTTGAAGATCTCGGCAGTTTGAATAATCGGAATAAGTGGTCTTGTTGTAATGCCTTAGCATCCAGCCAATGTGTGAAAACCAAAAGCCCTTCTTAGCTGAGTAAGGGTCTTTGTCGTTAACATCAACGTGTCTATGGTGAACTCGGTGATCAGACGACCAATGCAGCGCACTGTTTTGAAGAGCGAAAGCCCCACCCAAAGCGTAAACAACCCGAATGATGGGGTGTGCTTCATAGGCCTTGTGTGCCCAAAGACGATGGTAACCAGCAGTAATAGAAAGGTTGCAAAAACTGAATGTGACGACCAGCCAAATCAGGTGTTCCACTCCATACCCAAATTGATATCCGTACCAGGGGGCAACCAACACCGCCAAAAGCATACTGATAGAAAATACCCCAATATTAAGCCAGATGAGGGGGGGCTTTTTTTCGGTGTCGACCATTTTTTGTTCATTCCATTTTTCAGCTTACACATGTTCACTCAAAGATATTCAGCGAACATGTGTAAGTCAATAGTTAAGTTGTAATAATGTTGTTGATATCCAATCATCTTGAGCTCTCTGGGTATAAATTAATCCTAGCAGTGCTCGGGGGGAAGGGGAGGCATTTTAATACGGGTAGACTTAACGGGCTGAATCTTTGAGGGAATGGTTGCATTTGAATCGTCTTGCTTATTAAGATATTGACTGAACCATCTGGGGAATGTGGAGCCATTTAAAGAATGTTACAAAATCAAGGGCGTTCAAATGTGATACTGCATGCGTTCGACTGGAAGTACAGCGAAATTGCTGAGCACGCAACCAAGATAAGCCGACTAGGCTATCGTTCGGTATTGGTATCGCCCCCATTAAAATCATTGAAAGAAGGCAAGGGTCAATTTTGGTGGCAGCGATATCAGCCACAAGATTACAGGATCATCGATAACCCTTTAGGTAACACCAACGATTTTAAACACATGATGCAAGCACTTATGGCGCATGACATTTGGGTATATGTCGACGTCGTTTTTAATCATATGGCCAACGAATCGGATGTAAGATCCGATCTACAATTTCCTGCACAATCCGATTTGGACACCTACGAATCGAGCACTGAATATTATAATGAACTGAAATTGTTCGGCGACCTTTCGCAACCATTGTTTGAGAAGGAAGACTTTGTCGAGCCGTTTGGCATTGTTGATTGGCGTAACAAGTGGGAAGTACAAAATGGTCGAATCAGCAGTGGTCCAGCAGACCCAGGTTTACCCACCCTTAAAGACAACGAGCATGTGGTTGAACAACAAAGACATTACTTGAAGGCATTAAAGCAATTGGGAGTGCGTGGGTTTCGGATCGACGCAGCCAAGCATATGAGCTTGCAGCACCTAGAAAAAGTGTGGGGTCCGGATATTACGGAAGGTATGCATATCTTTGGTGAAATCATTACGGATGGCGGGGCAACTAAGCAAGAATACGAACTCTTTCTTAAACCTTATTTAGAAAAAACAGAACTCGCGGCATACGACTTTCCGCTGTTCAATACCTTGTTTAAAGCCATGAAACCGGAAGGAACACTGGAATCATTAGTCGACCCTTATGCTTTAGGTATGGCTCTATCCAACCCTAGAGCCGTCACATTCGCCATTACTCATGACATTCCCAACAATGCCGTATTCAACGATTTAGTAATGGATGAAGCCAGTGAATGGCTAGCCTATGCTTATTTATTGGGGCGAGATGGCGGGGTGCCACTCATTTATGCAGAACCACCCGCTAGAGCAATGGCGCACCAACCCAACATCAACCGTTGGGGATACAGTTGGCAAAGTGAAAAATTAAAAGCACTGTTGGAATTCCACAATAAAATGTACGGTGAAAAAATGATATTTCATTTTATAAGTAAAGACGTCATTTTATTTTCACGTGGAACGAAAGGAATTATGGGTATCAATAAAGGAAAATACACACAACCTATTTCTTCACTGTACCCAAACCTTCAAAATATGGAAAATAGCTCAAACTGGAATATCGAACATCTTGAAATAAAACCAAATGACTATTTAATCCATTGTTTTAATTAACCTAATCCGTCCTGTTTTCTTTAGCTCAAACTCTAAGTGTATATCCTTTAATTCTATGTGGTTATATTTAATGACTATAAAATATAACCACTCTATACAAAGGGTTATTGGTGGAGTTTACTAACCTACTGCATTTTTATTATGTAACCCATTACATTCTGTACCAAACTTAAAGCTGATAGAGCAATAAAAAATTAAAACATATAAAAGTCAGCAGGCTGTCGCTAATTTCTATTTATGTGGAATTTACCGCCGATAGAAATACACAATAAGAAAGCTGATAAGGTTATAAAATGAAGATCGCAACTAAAATTATTCTCGCTTGTTCTTCTCTCTGCGCGATTGGGGTTATCGTCAGCGGAAACTTCGTAGCCTGGAGAGCGTCGGATTTATCCGAGCAAGCAATTTACGATAGAGCCATTAGTCAATTAATTTCAGTCCGAGAGATAAAAAAACGGGAAATCGAAAGATACTTTGAACAGATTCAGTTTCAGTTAGAAACGTTAGCAGATGATATTTCGACCCAAGCGGCACTAAGAGATTTCTCTTCAACATTCAACGAGTACCCAAAAGAAAAGGTGAGCTCTGCGGATGTGAATGCACTTAAAAGTTATTACAGCGACGGATTTGGGCAAACGTACCGAGACAGCAATGGTAACAAGTCGGGTAATGAGTTAAGCCGTTTGAGCCAGATAAGTGATGTAGGTACTGCACTCCAAGCGCGTTACATTGGCGTTAATCCGAATGTGCTTGGTGAGAAGCACCTCTTGAAGTCTGATACATTGAATACTCCGTATGATAAAGCGCACAAGCTGTACCATCCTCCCATCAAACACTTCCTTGAATCGTTTGGGTATTACGATATTTTCTTGGTAGACAATCAAGGAAACATCGTCTATTCCGTCTTCAAAGAATTGGACTATGCAACCAACCTTCTTTCTGGCCCTTACAAAAACAGTGGCCTAGCGGAAGCGTTTAATGGCGCAAAATCTAAAGCCAAAAACGACTTTTTCTTGGTTGATTTCAAGCCATACTACCCATCCTATGAAGCAGCGGCTTCATTTATGGCGGCGCCAGTATTCGAAGATGGTAAAAGACTCGGGGTGTTGATTTTCCAAATGCCAGTTGATGCCATCAATAGCATCATGACCTACGATGGAAAATGGGCAGATGCAGGGCTTGGTACAAGTGGAGAGACTTATTTAGTCGGTCAAGATAGCTTACTCAGAAGCCAGTCTCGTTTCTTACTTGAAGATAAGCAAGGTTATATGCAAGCGCTGACATCCGCTGGAATTTCTGCCCGTGTGGTTTCTGAAATTGGCGACAAAGACAGTGCAATTGGTCGTCAACCAGTAGATACCAAAGGCAGTAAAGCAGCGCTTAGTGGTCAAGTGGGTAGCGAAATCATTTTAGATTACCGTAATGTTCCTGTGCTATCCGCATACTCGCCGATTACAGTGGCAGGGTTGAAGTGGGCGATTCTCAGCGAAATAGACGAAGCAGAAGCTTTGGCAGATGTTGGACGCTTAAACAGTGCTGTGTTTGCAACAGTAGGTATTAGTACTGTTGTGTTACTCGTGTTATCTGCGATAGGAGCATCGGTAGTCGGAGGGGGAATCGCTCGACCTATTAAAGCCGCTGCACAGCAAATATCTCATATTAGCAGTTCTAAGGATCTTACTGCGAGGCTCGATAACAAAGGTAAAGACGAGATGTCTGATCTCGCCACAGCCCTGAATGATTTATTTAAACAGTTACAAGGCATAATTAAAGAGTTTAGTAGCGCGACAAATGAGTTGACTGAAAATAGCCAAACAATGTCAACGGCTATGGGTGATACACGCAATGCTGTGAGTGAACAGCACAACAAGTCGGATTCTGTTGCGGCAGCTGTAAACGAATTGAGTGCGTCAGTATCGGAAGTGGCGCAGTTTGCCAGCCGAGCCGCTGAGTTCGTGAAAAATGCGAATGACACAGGGCAACGCAGTGCCACCATAGGACGCGCGCTTGGTAACGAGATGGGGCAGTTGACCGATCAAATGAAACAAGCCAATCAAGCAATTGAAAGGCTGTTAAAAGAAAGCAATTCAATTGGTGAAGTGCTCGATGTTATTCAGTCGATTGCCGAGCAAACGAACCTCTTGGCTTTGAATGCTGCGATTGAAGCTGCGCGAGCAGGAGAGCAAGGTAGAGGCTTTGCCGTCGTAGCGGACGAAGTTCGCTCACTCGCAAGCCGGACTCAAGCTTCAACTGAAGAAATTCGTGGCAAAATTGAGGCGTTGCAAGGAGAAACCCAAGCAGTTGCTGACGGCATCACTAACGCGAATTCGTCCGTAGAGCGAGGAACGGAAAGTTGCCGACAAAATACGGATATGCTTGATCAAATCACAAACATGCTGACTGAATTGAACGACATGAATTTGCAGATAGCAACGGCTGCCAATGAGCAGTCTTCCGTTACGGATGAGATCAGTAGTAGCATTACGTCCATTGCCGATGCATCGATGCAGGTATCAAATCAGACCAATGAAATAGATAACGTTGTCTCTGGATTGTCTGGTCAAGCGACAGAATTGAACAAGAAAGTTGGGCAGTTCCGTTACTAAACTCCACAGATACAAACGAAAAAAGCAGTGCTGATAGCCCAGCACTGCTTTTTTGTTTCTCAGATATCACATTCAACTTACGTAAACCGATAAAATACTCGCCTAATCGTTCGTTTATTAGCAAGAAAGCTTTTAGTCAGAGAGCTTTTAGCAATAGAGCTTTAGGGGAGCTGCATACTCCACCAGTTGGCATCTATCGAATAGAAAGCCCTAATTTGAATCAGGAATAGGGTTATGAGTACATAATGGCTTGTCAGCTTCGCTAATATTGAGTGTTAAGCGGCATCATCAAAGAAGTCATAACAATTACCGCCATTGGATTTTGCGTGATACATGGCAATATCTGCCGATTTTAGAATATCGACCCAAGATGCTTGGTATTCACTGTCTAAACAAATACCTATACTGACTCCAACCTTACAGTCTATTGAGCCAACACGTATAGGTTTCGATAATGTTTCAATAATGCTTTCTGGCAACAATTGAGGCTCTGTCTGGCTTTGTTTTACAATGGCAAACTCGTCGCCACCTAAACGTGCGATAAACTCTGTGTCATTGCAGGTTTCTTTGAGACGGGCGCTGATTTTTTTCAACAAATGATCACCAACATCGTGACCATAAGTGTCATTGACGAGTTTGAACCCGTCGAGATCCAATAACAAGACGGTAAACTGTGCTTGATTCTGGTGTTTTAAGTCTTTGAGTTTGTTTTGTAAAGCGGCTCGGTTTGCTAGTCCTGTTAAAGAATCGTGGTAGGCTAAGTGGCTTATCTTTTGGCGATCTTTCAGCGTCACGTACAATAGAAAGCCTCCACATAGGGCTAGTCCTGCGTAGCTGTACCCCATAATACTGTTTAAACGAACCAGTTCGTAATCACGCAGGTAATTATTTTCTGCTACACGTTGGAATTCTTGATTCATCAACGCGTTAATTGTTTCGGCCGTTTGTTGCCCTTTCGCCAAATATTGTGAGAAATGAATGGCATTAAATGAATCAGAGGTTGGATCCAGTGTTTTAAATGATTCAAAAGTACCAACAATAATCTCTAATCGACCTTGCTTTTCCATCAGGTTAGCCGATTCCGACCCAATTAGTAGAATTTCAAAAGCGGACCATGTTAAATCATAGCTGGTAATTAGGTCGTCAATATTGGTTGTTCCTCTGAAATAATCTTTAGCAGCCGTCAGATATTCTTGATGCAGCAACATGAGTTGCACTAAAGCTCTTCCTGTTGAGTGTTCGTTTACCGCTAATAGATCCAAACTTTTCACTATTTGGGTAACGCTGACCATCGCACATAACAAAAAAAGAACCGCTACAACTATCAATACTGGGGTTTGAAAACGGCTGGGTAGGGGCATTATCAAGGCTCCTTCGAAAACACTTCGACATTAATCAGTTGCCACACCATATAGTCGTTAAATATTTGAGGTTGGAGTTCTTCATGGTGATCTTTCGGTAAAATAAGCCACAATGGGCCTTTTCCACGAACCGACATTTTTTTACCGTTGTCTTCCCAAGCTAATATCGGGGCAAATTGACGAATGTGTTCGAAATCAAGCGTTACTTCGTACTTGTCGAGTGCTTTCAAAGTCAGCCACGTACCTTTTGCTTTGGCATCGTTTAGGATGTCTTCTAGTTTAGGTCCTTTATAGGTATGGGCTTCATTCGTCCATGGCGTGTTGGTGGTAATTAATAATTGAGGAAATGATTTTATGTTTTCTAAAGTATAACTGGCAGGGTTTTCAACGTCACCAGTAACAGTTAACACTTTATTTTTACCTTGCGCGGAGGTAAGTCCCGAAAAAACAAGTAAAAATATAAGGACATAGAAATTTTTAAGTCTTACGCGCATATTCCCTCCATGAGAATTTTAAAACCAAAAGTACTAAACAACTTATTATTTTAAGGTCAAATTCCGTTTTATTGTATGAATTTTGAGATTTGTCTTGTAATCAAGAATAGCATGCGGTTCACCAATTATCCTGAACTATACAGTTATTTAGTGATCTTTAGTCTTGTTTGGAAAACTTGAAAATCGGTGGGGAAGTTCTGGCTTTTAACAATTAGCTCAATAATTGTTTTTGCAACAATGAGTTCGATCCAAAAGAAAATATGTCTAACGCGGAAAATAGGTTTTTTATTATGGGGATGAGAACGAAAATTAATATATATGCATATTATTTAATGTGAATTCCTACGATATTCACTAAGTTAAACTATATTAAAAGGTTAGAAATATAATTTTTAGTAATTACTTTTGAAGTTGATCACACATGAGTAGCAAGTATTAACGAATTGGAATCAATATCACCGGTGACTGAGTTAAAATTAGCCCCCGTTATATTGTGACACTCAATCCATATCATTTTTGGATTTTCACTTTCAGCTCAAATTGAAGAGGATACTCTCCCTTAGATGTATAAGTTTTCACATATTCTACGTTGGATTCTTCCATTAGTAGTGACGTTGATATTAGTGGCTAGAGCTCAGGGAGAGGAAGCACTAACAGCCAAAGAGAAACTGTTCCTAGAACGGCATTCAGTATGGAAGGTACATTCGGAAGATTATTGGCCTCCATTCAATTATCGAGAATTTGGCGAGAGGAAAGGCTATTCAACGGAATTGGTTCTTTTGCTTGCTCAACAAGTCGGTACAAAAGTGGAATTTGTCGATGTGGCAGACTGGGCTGAGGCGTTAGATAAACTCAAGGCAAAAGAGCTTGATATCATTTCTAACATGACGCCTACCCAAGAAGGTCAGCAATTTGCCAAGTTCGCCGATTCAAGAACCATTGCTGTCACTAATGCTCTTGTATCGAGTGATGCCATCAACTCGATAACCAAACTTTCTGATTTGATAGGAAAGTCACTTGCGGTTGTGCAAGGGGCGGCAGAAATTCCCGTTATCCGAGAAAACTACCCTGAAATTCGTTTGGTAGAAACCCAAGATACGCTTCATTCCATTGAAAAAGTGGTGAGCGGGAGAGTTACTGCAGCATTCGATAGCGAGCATGTATTACGTTTTTATCTCGAAAATTATATCGATTCTCCCCTTCGTGTTACTTCTCTCGCTGAGAACGTTAACCTAGGAGTCTATTATCAAACCCTGGCAGTTCGAAAAGATCGTCCAGAACTTGCCTCTATTCTTGATAAAGCCTATTTGTCTTTGTCGCCTGAAACCATTCAATCGCTTAAGCGTAAATGGCTGACTAATAACCAAACAAACAAAGTCAATGTGCTCAACCTAAACCGAGATGAGCGCATGTATCTGAATGAAAAACAAGTCATTCGATATTGTACTCACCCAGACTTCTTACCTGTGGAGGGTACTTTGGATGGAAAAGCACAGGGAATGACAGGTGAGTATGTTCAGTATTTTGAGAAAAGCCTCGCCATAAAATTCGAACACGTGTTAAGTGCAAGTTGGAAAGAATCGCTTCAAAATATAGAAGCGGGCAAATGTGATGTTCTCACTCTAAGCCGCCCAAACAAATCTCGCCTAGATTACATGACCTATACCCAACCCTATCTCTCTTTGCCTGTTGCTGTCGCTATTCATCAGAATACGCCTTATGCCGCTGAAATCAGTGCGTTGGTGGGGAGATATGTTGGCTTTAACCGAAATCATGGTCTTGCGGATGAATTTCGCGAGCGTTATCCCGATGTTAACTTTGTTCCTGTAGATTCGGCATTTACGGGTCTTCAAATGGTTGAGAACAAAGAACTCTTTGGGTTTATCGGCGCGCTTCCAGTTGTGACTTATCACCTGCAAAACTATTTCCCTAATCTTATGGTGGGAAGTCGGATGAATCAGTCGTTTCCTCTGAGTGTTGGTGTGAATAAAGCCGAAGAAAAATTAGCTAACATCCTCAATAAAGCCATCGAGAAAATGGACATTCGTTTGCATTCTTCCATCCTAAACTCATGGACACCTGTAAACTACAAACCTGTTAGCGATAACCGACTGGTTTGGGCGGTGTTGACCATTGGTTTCATCGTGGTGTGTGCGATAGGGTACAGCTACTATGTGTTGCAGATGAAGTATCGCAAACTTGAAGAACTCTCCACAAAAGATCAGCTTACAGGGTTGTATAACCGCTATACCATCGATACCGTTTTGGCAGAGCAAGTCGCGCAATTTGGTTTTAGTCGCAAACCCTTCAGCGTGATTCTCGGAGATATTGATCACTTTAAAATATTGAACGATCGCTACGGTCACCTAATCGGAGATCAAGCTCTGATAACCATGTCCCGAGTGTTTGAAGAAAACATATCAGATTCTGATCTAGTGGGTCGATGGGGCGGAGAAGAACTGATCGTTATCTGCCCGGGTAAAACCGAAGAACAAGCGGAGTACTTAGCTGAAACGTTGAGGCTTGCCATTAATGCAGAATATTTTGATGAAGTGGGTACTATGAGTTGCAGTTTTGGTGTTGCTCAATACTTCGCAAAGCATTCCATAACCGATTTAATGCAAAGAGCAGATAGAGCCCTTTATCACTCCAAACGTATGGGGCGAAATACCGTCACCAGTTACACCGACTTTCACCTTCAATATAAAGGTGATGCGACATGATTTTTGATGAAAACTTTAGCCTCCGCCCTGTTCCTTATTACGCAAGAAAGCGAACGTTGGCTTTGGGTCTCGTGCTGGTTGGTCTTACGTTCTTCTCTGCTAGTATGCAAGCGGGTGGTGTGGTTTGGGGGGGATTATCAACGTCAGACTTTATCTGGGTAGTATTGGCGGGCAACGTAATGCTGGCTTTGTACGCAGGCTTACTCGGTTATATCGGCTCAACAACAGGGCTATCAACTCATCTTCTGACCCACTTTTCGTTTGGGCACAAAGGTTCTTGGCTTCCCTCTTTGATATTGGGTGGTACGCAAGTTGGTTGGTTTGGTGTTGGGGTTGCCATGTTTGCCATTCCCGTGAGTAAAGTTATTGGGGTGGATGTGCGCATTCTGATTGGAGTAAGTGGCTTGCTAATGGTGAGCACCGCCTATTTTGGTATGTCGGCCCTCATATTTCTCTCTGCTATCGCGGTTCCAGCCATCTTATTATTTGGTGGTTATTCCGTTATGTGTGCACTAGAAACATTTACCGTGGGTGCGCTATACGGTGAATTGAGTTCTATTCCAAACAAGCTAAGTACAACAGAGGCCTTAACCTTAGTGGTGGGGACTTTTATTAGTGCCGCCACCTTAACTGCTGACTTTGCGAGATTTGCCAAAAACCACAAAAAAGCCTTGTTCATTACGGTATTGGCTTTCTTAATTGGCAACTCGGTAATGTTTGTGTTTGGCGCATTGAGCAGCTCGAGTATTGGGTATGCGGACTTGTTTGATGCCATGCTGGCACAGGGGCTTTTGATTCCTGCCATTGTTGTTTTAGGTTTGAATATATGGACAACCAACGACAATGCTTTGTATGTGTCTGGACTGGCATTTTCGAACATCACGCGCTTACCTAGTCATCGTTTGTCGGTGCTTAACGGGTTGCTTGGCACCTTATTTGCGCTTTGGCTTTACGATCACTTTATTGAATGGCTACACTTTCTTTCTCTCGCCATTCCTCCCGTTGGTGGTGTGATCATTGCTGACTTTTTAATGCGTCGTCATCAATATCAAGATTACGCCAGCGTTGAATTTCAAGAAGTGAATTGGTTGGGCATTTATGCGTTTGTGATTGGTATCATCGGAGGCGCTATTCTACCCGGAGTTGTCCCCGTGAATGCCGTAATCATAGCTATGTTGTCCTACTGGGTGTTACATTTAAAGCCTGTGAAAGCGGCAATATGCAGAGCGTCGTAATCACAGGACCTAACTCCAGACATTAAAAGGCAGTATTCAGAATGGATTCTCAAGTCGTACTGATTGAAGATGATGATATCGTTCGCCAAGCAACCAGCCAATGGCTACAACTCGCAGGGTTTTCCGTTACCGAATATGCCGATGGTACGTCGGCATTGGAAGGGATTTCGCCTTCATTTACAGGTGTTATTGTCAGCGATGTAAGACTGCCTGATTACGATGGCTTGGCATTAATGAATGCTTTGCTGAATCGAATTCCTACGGTGCCTATTGTATTGGTTACTGGGCACGGTGATGTAGACATGGCAGTAAAAGCCCTTCGTGATGGCGCGTTCGACTTTCTTGAGAAGCCGTTTGATCCTGATCGCCTTGTTGATACTGTGAGCAATGCGTTCTCTTCATTACAAGCCAATCAAGAAAGCCAGCAAAGGCTCGAATACTTGGATCAGTTAGACGGGTTAGAGCAAGTTCTGATTGGGCAAAGTGACGTGATGGTGAATTTGCGTCAACAATTGGCGAAAATAGCGATGATGGACACAAATGTCATCATT
The DNA here is from genome assembly GCF_019977755.1 of Vibrio penaeicida. Lineage (NCBI taxonomy): Bacteria > Pseudomonadati > Pseudomonadota > Gammaproteobacteria > Vibrionales > Vibrionaceae > Vibrio > Vibrio penaeicida. Next base: position 626,599 of record NZ_AP025145.1, read on the forward strand.
TATGGTGAAACAGGGTGTGGGAAAGAATTGGTGGCGAATTGCCTCCATAACCTCAGTACACGAACTGGTCACCGATTTGTGCCCATTAACTGTTCGGCGATTCCTGAGAATTTGTTTGAAAGTGAGCTATTTGGTCATGAAGCTGGCGCATTTACTGGTGCCGGTAAACAACGAATCGGTAAGTTAGAGTATGCCGACAAAGGGACTCTGTTTCTGGATGAAATTGAAAGTATGCCTTTGTCTATGCAAGTGAAAGTACTCAGAACGTTACAGGAACATACCGTCGAAAGGGTAGGTGCAAATAACCCGATTCAAATCAATCTGCGAGTTGTTGCGGCGGCGAAAGACAATCTATTTGGCCACTCCAATTTCCGTCAGGATCTCTATTATCGGCTTAATGTTGCACAACTTTCGCTTCCCCCTCTTAGGGAGCGCGATAAAGACGTCGTCATTTTGTTCGAACATTACACCCGTCAGGCGAATCCAGAATGTCGCCCAGCGACGCTCAGTGATAAACAGACACTATTGAGTTACCGTTGGCCGGGCAACGTTCGAGAGTTACGAAATGTGGCGACGCGTTTTGCTCATGATGACCTTTCGGTCGCTGATATTCTGTCGGAGTCGGCATCGTTATCATCAGAACCTGTTATAAACACCTTATCTTTAGCAACCCAAGTGCATAACTTTGAACGTAAAGTGATTGATAAATCGTTACGTGAGCACAAGGGGAACATCACCCAAGTAATGGCTGAATTGGATCTTCCAAGGCGAACACTTAATCAGAAAATGCAAAAATACGGTTTAAGCCGGCAGGGCTACCTTTCTAAATAACCGATTTAAAAAGCTTTATACCCTATCTGAGATGAGCGAAATTTCCTGATAGCTCAGTGGAGTTTCGCTCAAAGGTCAGATAACTCATCTCAAGTCATATTTCATTAGCCTGTTGTTATTTTCGACAGTGAAGATCATTGACGTCTCCGATTGCCTATTGAGATCAATATTGCATTGTGCATGAAATTATATGTAACGAAGTGGTTTTTTACTCATTTTGAAGTCTGATTTTTTGATGACAACGCATAAGTGTATGAAGAATCAACCAATGTTAAGTTGATGGAAACATCATAAGACTTGGTATTTAAATAACCTCCCGAAATCAAATATATCAATAAATATATTTAAACTCATCACGTTAATGTGGGTTTTACTCAATGTAGATACCTTTCATCCTGTCATTAATACGTGCATTTTTGCGCATGAGTTAAAGCTTGTACTTACGTGATATGCATCATTATTGCAAATATAAAATTAAATTTTATATTTGCATTCTTGGAGTCCCGCCCATACTTAAATTCGTGGGAATCATTCTCACTATTGTCCATAAATGATGACAGCGGGATTGAAAGGGCTTCCGTGAATTTCCTTTCTTTTGCGTCAAAATGGACAGAAAAAGGCGCATATTTTGCGCGAAAAATTGAATAAGGTTTAGTCACAACAAACTCAAGGAAGAGGTATTTTCGTGAAGCTGAATTATTTACCGTTACTTTTGTCTGCTTTGGTCTCGCAGAACATTCTGGCCGCCGAGCCGGAAGATGTTCTTCCAGTGCCATCAGAGAGACAACTATCGTATCTTGATAATGAGATGAATGCATTTTTTCATTTCAGCCTTAATGGGTACTACAACCGCGAATGGGGAAATGGAACAGAAGATCCTGAAATATTCAACCCTCACCAGTTCAATGCAGACGAGTGGGTACAAGCTGCAAAAGATATGGGTGCGAAAAATATCATTTTGGTTGCCAAGCACCACAGTGGTTTCCATCTATTCGATAGCCCTTATTCTGACTATGACGTGGCAAATACACCTTGGGGAAGAACTCAGACGCCACCGCGAGATATGATGAAAGAGGTCAGAGACGCTGCGATTGACAAGGGCATTAAATTTTCTGTCTACTTGTCCCCGTGGGATCGTCACCATCCGAACTACGTTGTTTATAGAGACGACTACTCTCGTGAAGATGACTACGATCAAGCGATGAAGATTTATGACGATTTTTTCTCCAACAGTTTGCAGTATGTCCTTGATAATTATGGTCCGATCCATGAAATGTGGTTTGATGGTGCCGGCACGGGGCCTCAATTTGGTCGGACCGGCTTGGATTTCGAGCGCTTTATCCAAACGATCAGGAATAGGTCACCTGAAACAAACATAGCAATCGTTGGACCAGACATTAGATGGGTTGGCAATGAACACGGAACAGCACCGGAAAATGCTTGGAGCATCCACCCGCTTTCTGACCGTGACGACAGATACAACGAAACTGGTGTGGTATTAGATGGTCGCTTCAGAGGAATGTCCTCTTCGGAGCGTTTGAACTTTTATCCTAATGAGTGTGACACGCCTATCCTAGAAGACGATCACGGGCATATTAAGTGGTTCTGGTGGGATTCTCATCGGGTAAGGAGTCAGGATACACTGTTTAATACTGTTTATTTTGACTGCGTTGGTCATAACAGTAGCTTGCTGCTCAATTTGTCTCCAGATACCGAAGGTAAAATTCCTCAAAATCAGTCGGTTGCTGCAAAAGCCCTGGGTGATTCCATTCGCATGACATTTTCTAACAACCTTCTTTCCGGTGCGTCAGTTAGTGCGAGCAGTATCTATGAATCGACGTACAATCCGAGTAAGGTCCTTGACGGTAATAAGAACACCTACTGGGCGGCGCAAGATAAAAGTGGATGGCACCATACACCTAGCGTCTCTATTCAGGAAGAATCGTTAACATTTACAATGGACACTCCGATCAGCTTTGATGTGTTTTCAATTTCTGAACCCATTTTTAAGGGGCAACGTATTACTCACTTTTCAGTGCAGTCCCGTTTAAATGAAGGAGAATGGAAAACCATCGTTGATAAAGGGCTTATTGGAACCAAGCGCTTAGTCAAACTCCCTAGCCAAGTGATTGCAGACGAGCTCAAGGTGGTAATTGATGGATCGCGAGATGTGCCGCTCATATCAGAAGTGGGTGTTTATAAACACGAGCAAAGTAAAGTGGACGTTACATTTAGCCCATCTGAGACACTTCAGCCGCAACCATTTGAAGTGACGCTTACCTCCCCAATAGATAATGATACAATCTACTATACAACGGATGGTTCAGAGCCTACGTACAACTCACCGGTTTATACAAACCCAATTTCCATTTCTCAGCCAACGACTATTAAAATACTCAGCCGTTCAGCGGGAATCAAAAGCAGCAAGCAATATTTCTTGGGTACAGCTAAAAACCTGGCGATAGACTCTCGTGCAGTGGTGTACCAATCTAGCGTTCATGCTTCTGGTGCAGGTCCAGAGCGGGCTGTTGATGGTAATGTCAGTGGTCATTGGGGGCATCGTTCTGTTACCCATACAGGAGAAGCCGCAGGAGAAGCTCAAGACCCGTGGTGGGAAATAGATTTAGGGCGAGAAGTCTTTGTTAGTAACATTGTTTTGCATAACCGAACCGATTGTTGTTCTGAACGATTGGACAACGTGACGGTTCTTGCTCATTTTGAGCCGTTAAATAGCAAGGTGCCACTTCAGGTCAAAAATCATCAAGGTGTGTTTGTAGGTAACACGGGCGAAAATGTCGGTAGCAGTGTATCGATTCCGGTAAATAGGCAGTCTCGTTTTATACGAGTTCAGGCGGAAGGCAGTGACCGCTACTTATCACTTGCAGAAGTACAAATAATGGGAATAGAGAGCAGCGATATTGTTCATAACGTCGCCAAGAATATGTATACGGTACAAAGCTCAAATCTTGGCGGCGAAGATACATCGAATAAAGCTGTTGATGGTAATACAAATGGCAATTTTAGAAATGGATCAGTGAGTCATACCAGTGAGAACGGAAGTGTAGGTGATACATGGTGGCGTGTGGATCTAGGTGAATCTAAACCCATTTCCCAAATCCGGATCTTTAACAGGACGGATTGCTGTTCAGATCGTCTAGCGAATTTCGATGTGTTGGTATCAAACAACCCGAATATTGGAAGCAATGTGGCTTGGAGTCATTACCAAGGGCAACCTGTTGGTGACTCATTGAACTTAAATCTCAACAACGTACAAGGTCGTTATGTAACGTTAAAAAAACGCGACAACACTATTCTTTCGCTTGCTGAAGTTGAAGTCATGTCAACTGAACGGAGTCTTGGTTTGAACGTATCAACCTTTAAGCAGGCTTCACAAAGTTCGGAACATAGTTCTGGAGCGGCTGCTTCACGGGCAGTGGATGGTATCGATAGTGGTATTTGGGGGCATGGTAGCGTTTCCCACACAGGAGATAATGACACAAATGCATGGTGGCAGGTCGATTTAGGTGACAAGCGCACTATAGGATTGGTAAAACTCTTAAACCGTACCGATTGTTGTGGAGATAGGCTGGAAAACCTTCGTGTTCATATAAGTGATAGCTCGTTTGGTAATGCGACGAATGAGGATATTATGGCACGTGATGATGTGGTGACGGTTAACTACAGTGGTCCAACTAAAGCAGAAATGGATATTGTAGCGGGTTACTCAGGTCGTTATCTGCGTATCAGTCGAGATGGTGTGACCGAACCTTTGCACATAGCTGAAGTAGTGGTTATTGAACCCATCGTTGGAGATTGAACCAACACTTGAAGGTAAGGAGGAGGCTAACTAAGCCTCCTTTTTTTATCTGAAAATAAAAAAGCCTGACTTAGGTATCGGGCAAAAAGTGATATCTGGTCGTGCGTTGTGAAGTTCTACTCACTTTCAGCATGTTGGTGTGCAATATAGTGAAGTATTTATACCGCAAGGCTCGTTGAGTTGGTTGTCCCGACCAAAATGCGTACTAGCGCACTGGAAATCATGTTCAGATAAATAGACAGACTGCGATAGTCAATATCGACTAAAAACTAACCAAGCGACCTGAACAAGGGCTTCTACGACTTTTGCTCATGTTTCCTGCCATCTAATTGGTGGTTAGATCTCGTGCATTCTTCAGCTCGGATGCAGGTATCCAAAGTCGTCATCATTACATATTGGAAAGGGCTTGGTATTAAACTGCGTTCTTTCTCGGGTACTGAAACAGAAATGAGCCTCTGAATCCTGCATCTTGACGTCACCTAGGCATATACAAATATGAATAAGTATTTGATCAGTATCGCTGATTTCCTTGTCACATCTACGATGTTAGTTGTTTATTGAGTAGAACAACTGCACACCCAGCCTCTGCCTTGTTCAAATAACCCACAACTAGTTGTAAAAACAGAGACGAGAAAGTCTTCAAGCGAGTTCATAGCAAGGCATACTTTGCCTGCGCAAACTTAGAACGGCTATAGATCTTAATTATTATTACTCTAGTGGGAGGTGAAAGCGCTGGGTTTTTGGGTTTGTGGGATATATCGGTAGAAAAGCCAGTGATGTAAAATCACTGGCTTTGATTTGGTTAGGTATTTTTACTTTTATATCTGAAAGTTATTACTCAATCTCAACTTCCGCGAAGCTTAGTACGCCAGTATTTTCTTTTCGAATTAAGACGTGCCTTGCTGAAACGGTTGGAATAAGTACTTCGGCTACATCGCTGATTACATTGACCTTAATAACATGCTTTGATGCATTAATGTTTTGGCTTAATGAAGCCGTTGTATCAGGAAGGTCATCATACAACATGATGTATACATCATTGGTTCTTGTTAAACAGCAATCAGTTCGCGAATGAATTGTGATTTTGTTGATAGCCTGAGTATTGCCTAGATCCACGCTCCACCATGGTTCAGCCTCACTTTGAGTATGTGTAATTGTCCCTGTGCCGAAGTATTTACCAACAACGCCATCAACTGCTTTTTCAGCATATCCACCTACGAGTGTTGAGCTTTGTGAAGCATTTTGGTTGAGCGCCAAGTTATTTGAGACATCAGGGGCTTTCAATACGATAACTTCTGCGAGAGAGAGAATACCTTGACCCTCAATCTGCACGCGGATATAACGACCATTCAGAATTGAGGAAATGTTCCAAGACTTCCCTACAGCATCACGACTGTATTGAGTAATATTTGGATCATTTTTAAGCTGTTCAAGTGTTTTCCCCTGCATTGAGGTATCGGACACAAACACATAGACATCTTGAAGCCTGCGGAAACAGCAGTCAGTGCGATTAAGCAACGTAATATTGGTAAACGCTTCCTGCGCACCAAGGTCAATTTCCCACCAAGGGTTGAGCTCGTTCGCTGTGTGTGTCACGGATCCATTGTGGTAGTTACCATCAACGTTTTGGTCAATGGCGCGCTGGGCGCTGCCGCCATATTGGGTAGAGCTCTGGGTCGCTGTGCCATTTACGGTAAGGTTTCGTGAGTATTGGAGTACCTCTATTTCTGCAGTATTCAGTACCCCATAATCTGCACTTTGAACTTTTACGTAGCGTGCATTGCCATTGACTCTCGAAGAGAGCACACGTCCAGATTCACTTTTATCCAGCAACGCAATGTTTTCAATTGCCTGTAGATTACCTGTTGAATCCCAGAGCGAATAATCAATCGGGGAATCACTCCAGTGAACTGCAATTTTATTCAGTCGATCAGTGCAACAATCTGTGCGGTTCCACACGCGAATTTCATCGACATGATGAGTGCTTTCCAAATCAACAGACCACCAAGGTTGATCCTCTGTCTGCGTGTGTTGGAGCGAACCCCTTGAAACGTATTCTTGGTTAACCAAGTACTGGTTTTCACCTGAATAGTCGCCATCGACGGCTTTATTACTGACAAGACCACCAAAGGTTGAACTTTGAGAAGTGGTTTTCCCAAACGCGATATTGTTACCGGGAATTTTCTGATTTATAAATACCAATTCATCTTTGATTTCATTGATATCTTTCATGTGTTCTCTGATAAATTCTGGCATGGTTCCAGCTTGTACAATAGGAAGGTTCAGCAGGAATGTGCCATTGGGTGTAAGCGTTGTTTCGTAGAGAATTTTTGCAAGAAAATAAGGATCTTTTGGACCCCCTGAAGCATTAAACGAGAACCAGTTACCCGCAGAAATGCCAGAGTACATAGTGTTGAACCCTTTGACATGAATAAATTCGGGATCCAGTCCATCAGCTAATGTTTCTAGTGACGTTAAGTCTGCAGTGTCGTTCGAGTATTCCTTATCATTATTCACAATTATTGTTGATGGTGATATGTGACGGATAAAGTCACGCAGATCTTGATAAGGGACATAGTCATAAGATGCAATCTGTCCCCATGCGTCAAACCACAGTAAAGGTACCTCGCCATATTCCGTCAACAGCTCGCGCAACTGATTTTTAATAAATAATGGATCTTGCGTCCGCTTCGTCCAGTTAATTACTGTCAGCCCATTGCTGGTATCAACACCTTCCGGTCTTGGAGCTGTCGATGTCGTGTTTATCTTTGGATCGCGTCTGTCCCATATAGAAAAATATATCGCGGGTGTTACGCCCACTTCCCTAAAAGACTCCATGTACTCGGCAACAACATCACAATCACAAGGTGAGTTTAGAGAATTATGATCGGTGTATTTCGTATCCCAAAGAGAAAAGCCATCATGGTGCTTTGCAGTAAGCACGGCATAGGTCATGCCAGCTTCTTTTACGATATTCGCCCACTGGCGAGTGTCTAGATTTGTCGGGGAAAAGTTTGATACTGGAACGAAAGGATCTGCCCACTGCCTGTAATCATAGGTGGACATATTGTAGTGCAGGAATGCACCATATCGGTGTTCATCAAGGAACTCTTTTACAGGGAGGGGCGGAAGGGTCTCGTCACCGAATATTTCTACTTCAGCAAGTGATAGATAGCCGTTATCCGGCTTTTTAACCATCACGTACTGATAATTTTCAGACACTGCTTGTGAAACGATATCGTTTGTGTTGTCAGAATAAGAAATTGACCGTACACCATTGTGATTGTTCAACTCAGTAACAGTCATCTCTGACATATCAAAGTTGGAGAGATAAACATTAAAATTGCTATTCCGCTCTTCGCAGCAATCATTGCGAAAATAGATCTTTATCTCTTTAAGGTTCTTGCTAGTTCTGAGGTCAACTTGCCACCAGGGTTCGATCTCATTATTGGTATGTGTAACTGAATCAAAATTGTAGTTTTGGTCAGTGCGCCCGTCTATAGCCCTTTCAGCAGTTCGACTAGCATAATCTGAGCTTTGCGTTGCTATACCCGCGAGTGCGTAATTTCGTTTATCTCCTGTATTTGCTGGTGATGCAATTGCACCTCCAGCAAACAATAGCATTGCGCCGGATAGCAAGATTGGTTTTAAGAATGCCAAATCCATTTGGGTACTCCTTTGAGTAAGCTTTTTCATTGATCAACGATGTTGTCCGTTAGTTCTATAACCTTTAAGCCCATAAGACACAACTAGTACAAACCAAACTTAATGTAGTATGCTGTAGTTTTGTGTGTTTTGTTTGAGCTTCATGCGGCTATTTGGCATGTTATGTTCGTTTTTTAGGCTATCTTATAGTTGTATTCATTGCAAATAAAATAGATTGTTTCATATATGAAATTATCCGGTGATCGGGTAGGTAGATTTGTATAAATGGATTAGCTATACCCAAGTAATCTCAAGATGCTCGATTCAGCGAGAATTAACTGGCTTTCAGGTAAGGCACCGATTTGAAGAGCGAGTGGCTCTAAATCAATAATCGGCAACACAGTATGAAAACCAGTGAGGCTCCCCCTCGAGAGCACATATTCTGTCCCATTTTCTTCGTCAAATAACATGGAAAGGAGTCGTCATTTCTCTGCGTTTTTTCTTGAACTGAAACAGAATATGAGGGTATGAACGTGCCAACTGAGGTTACTTAGTCAATCTGTAATGAGCGAAATTTTGCCGATAGCTTGGTGGAATTGTGTTCAAAGGTCAGATAATTCATCTCAAGCCATATTTAACAAAGAATTTACATAAAACGCGATGAGCAAGATTTTGCTCATCGAATTTAACTCGTATAAGCGGAATTTTGCTCATTTAGATAGGGTGTTGAGTTTAATTCTATATAAAACAATAAGTTAAGTTTTGGCGCGTATGTTGCTATAGGGAATGGAAACAACAAACGCTCACAGGATTCAATTAAGCGATCGCGCTTGAAAGAAAAGGTGAGCCAATAACCCTACATGGAGCGTAACATGTTAAAAAACAAAATCGTAAAATCTCTTCTACTCGCCACCACACTTGCGGCTTCGGTTTCTGGTGTCGCATCAGCAGCAGAAAATCGCAGTTACATTTTAGCAACAGCATCGACGGGCGGTACTTACTACCCAGTTGGGGTTGCATTGGCAACACTAAGTAAAATTAAGCTGGAGCCTAAGCATAAATTCGCCCTATCTGCCATCAGTTCAGCAGGGTCGGGTGAAAACGTAAAACTGCTTAGAGAAAACGAGGCACAGTTTGCCATTCTTCAGGGCTTATACGGTGCTTGGGCATGGAATGGCGAAGGCAAAGTGAAACAATCTGGTCCTCAGAAAAATTTACGCTCTGTCACCATGCTTTGGCAAAACGTTGAGCATTTTGTTGTTCGTTCTAAGTTTGCAAAAACGGGAACAGTGAGCGATTTGGCGCAGATGAACGACAAGAAATTCTCTATTGGTAAAAAAAATTCGGGTACGGAAGGATCCGGTCGTCAGATTATGTCTGGCTTAAACGTTGACCCAGATAAATTTAACCTCGCCTATCTGGGCTATGGCGCCAGTGCCGATGCGCTACAAAATGGCGCAATTGATGGTATGAATACCCCTGCTGGTGTACCGGTTAGTGCAGTTACTCGTGCTTATGCCGCGCTTGGTAACCAGATTCAAGTATTGAACTTTACTGACGCTCAAATCAAAGAAGCCAACAATGGATACGAATTGTGGACTCGCTTCGTGATCCCTGCAAACACTTACCCTGGTCAAGACAAAGACATCAATACAATTGCGCAGCCTAACTTCTTAGCGGTTCGTGACGACATTAGCGATGATGATGTTTACATGCTGACTAAAACCATTTACGAGAACCTAACTTTCCTAAATGGTATTCACAAAGCAACCAAAGCGATGGCGATTGAAAAAGCAATTTCTGGTTTACCTGTGCCATTACACCCAGGTGCGGCTCGTTACTACAAAGAGCAAGGTATTACTATTCCATCACATCTTGTTGTTCAGTAACCGATAGCCCAATAACCCTCACTGCACCCGAGCCGAATTCCCCCCGGCTCGGCTCGGGTACAGTTTTTCTGCCGTACCTGAGGAAAATATCATGGAAGAAAAACAAGACGTCGATTTGGCGCAATTTGAGCTGCCTATAAGAACGGATTTTCCGTGGCTAACGACGTTTATCACGGCTGTAGGCATTGTTCTGGCTGGGTTACATATTTGGTTTAATACGTTAGCGACACTGCCGGAACTGTGGGTTTCAGCCACTCACTTTGCCGGGTTTTCCTTAGTGTGCGCTCTGCTTTACCCTGCAAGAAAAAGTTGGAAGAAGAGTCGATTTGCTCTCGCCATTGATATGATTATTGCCGCTGCTGCGGTGTCCTGTTTGATATATATCCCTCTCGCAGAAGACGCTTTGTATGATCGTGGCGTGAAATTCGTTACGTTGGATTGGGTGTTTTCGCTGATGAGCATTGTCATTGTGCTAGAGGTGATTCGACGCACGATCGGCTGGTTCATCCCAGTGCTTATTATCATCTCACTGACTTACGTGGTTTGGTGGGGGCAATGGGTTCCCGGTGTTTTTCACTTTCCAGGGTTGAGTGCAGAAACCTTACTTTATCGCAGTTTTTACAGTTCAGAGGGCATGTTCGGGACGATCTCCAGAATCAGCTGGAGTTACGTATTCATGTTCATTCTCTTTGGCGCATTTCTAGTCCGGTCTGGGGCGGGTGATTTCATTATTGATGTTTCCCGTGCGGTCGCAAACAAAGTGATTGGCGGTCCTGGGTTTGTGGCGGTTATGGGTTCTGGCTTAATGGGATCTGTCTCAGGTTCCAGTGTGGCCAATACAGTTTCAACGGGTGTTATTACCATCCCGCTTATGCAGCGAGCTGGTTTTCCTTCAAGGTTTGCTGCAGGTGTCGAAGCTGCCGCTTCAACGGGTGGGCAGTTGATGCCGCCAGTAATGGGAGCCGGCGCTTTTATCATGGCATCTTACACACAGATTCCTTATGTCGATATCGTGGCAGTGTCCATTGTTCCTGCCATGATCTACTTTCTCTCTGTCGCGTTCTTTGTTCGGATTGAAGCAAAAAGAAGTGGCGTGCACCAAGTAGAAGCGAACAGTGTGCCAGTGCTTAAAGTATTGGCTTCGGGTTGGCACTACCTTATCCCTCTCGTTGTGCTGGTTTACTTACTCGTTTCTGGCTTTACACCAACGTATGCAGCGGGTATCTCTATCATATCGGTCGTTGTATCCTCTTGGCTGTCGCCGAATAAAATGGGCGTTAAGGCTATTTTTGAAGCATTGGCTCAAGGGTCGAGAAACATGGCAACCACTGCTGTGCTTTTAACGGGTATCGGGCTTGTGATTAACGTGATCAGCACAACGGGTGTAGGTAACACGTTCTCGCTAATGATCAATGAATGGGCGAGTGGTTCCCTGATGATTATGTTAGTGCTCATTGCCTTAGCATCATTGATTCTGGGAATGGGTTTACCTGTTACCGCGGCGTATATTGTACTCGGTACCCTGTCGGCTCCTGCTCTTTATAACTTGATCGCTCAAGACCAACTGCTAGAAATGCTGACGTTAGGGCAACTACCAGAGCAAGCAAAAGCTATATTTATGCTGGCAGCGCCTGATCAACTTGCGTTGTTGAATGCACCGATGGCTGTAGAGAAAGCGCAAAGCTTGATTGCATTGGTTCCGGCGGAGTTTTTACCCACGTTACTTGAGCAAGCGATAGGGATAGAGAAAGTGGGCCTAGCCTTACTTGCGGCGCACTTGATTATCTTTTGGTTATCGCAAGACAGCAATGTCACGCCGCCAGTTTGCTTAACCGCGTTTGCAGCCGCAACCATTGCACGAACCCCTCCGATGCGAACGGGTCTTACCGCATGGAAAATTGCAAAAGGGCTGTATATCGTGCCTGTTTTGATGGCCTATACCGCGTTGGTGAGCTGGGATCTTATTTCGGTGATATCGATTGGTGTGTTTTCTGTATTCGGAGTTTATGCACTTATCGCTGCTCTAGAGGGGTATTTGGAATCTCCTTTGAGCTGGTGGTTAAGAGCTGTTGTGGCGGTTCTTGGTGTTGTGATGATGTGGCCAGATGTTCCATTAGTAATACGTGTTGCCGCTGTCGCTGTGTTTATCGGCTTGTTTTATTACAGCTACCAAAATAACAAAGATATAGGGGAGATCGAGACCAGCTAAGTGTGGCTTCATATTTTTTTGGGGCGGAGAGCTATAGCCCTTTCGAGATGAACCTATCTGGCTTTCTTCAAGCTTAATGTAAACGTCATCCCTGATTCGAATACGGGGGTGGCGTTTTTTATTGGTTTTATTGGGCTACTGTTGTTATTTGCCCATACCTTTCCTTGCATTTCCTTCATGCTGTTTGCGGAGATTGCCAAGCCTAGTCCTAGCCCTTGTCCTACCTTTTTACTGGTATAAAAAGGTTCGAATAGGTGCTGTAATGCTTCGTCTGTGGAGCCCGTACCGTTGTCTCGAATGTGTAGCTCTATGGTGTCCTCTAAAACCGTACTCTCTATCTTCAGCATTGGCGCTGCCGATTGGTTCATTGCGTCAACCGCGTTTGAAATAAGATTCCCAATAACCAAAGCAAGGCGGTGTGGTTCCCCTAATGCATCTGGCATAGGGCTCGGCCAACTCACGGTGACTTGAACGGATTTTAGTGTGTCGGCATGCAACCTAAGAACTTCTTCTGTGATAGCCGAAATGGAAAGCGGAACAAGCTCTTGTGAGCGGCTGTAGGAGAACGTTTTAAGTTCACTGGTCATCGTCGCCATTCGGTCAATTAAGCTGTCTACTAATTTCATGTTTGCCTTGAGCAAGTCGGTTTGCTGGCGTTCTATCAGCACACCGCTGCTCGAAAGTAAGGTTCTAATCCCCGTTAAAGGTTGATTGAGCTCGTGTGTAATGGCACTCGACATTCGACCTAGTGCCGCCATTTTGCTGTTTTGAACCAGTTCATCTTGCGCCGCTTCGAGCGCTAAGGTTCTGGCTTTTACGCGTTCTTCCAATTCTAGATTTGCCTTTTGAAGGGCATTTTCAGCCTTCTTACGCTTGCTGATATCAATAAGGGTGGCGAGGTAACCAGATTGCGTACCAAACGTCATGTAAGTCAGTGAGAATAGGGTGGGGAAGCGAGAACCGTCACTACGCTGAGCCATCACTTCGACCGCGCTGAGTTCGGTTATGTCTTTATTTTTTTGCTTCTGAAAACCAGCGTGCTTTGAATGATCCGTGTTCTTTGAAGTATCAATGCGAGTCGATAAATTCTTAAGCATCGACATTACCGTGGTATTGCCCATCATGGTTTCAAATAACTGCCACGCTTCCATATTGGTAGCCAACGGTTCAGACAAACCAAAATACCGTAACGCCATAGGGTTGATATAGGCAACGCGACCTTGTTCTGTCAGCATCATCAAGCCAACATCGGTCTTCGATATTATGGTGCGTAGTTGCCTTTCTGAATCGGAGATCGCTTGTTGCAGCGCCTCTCTTGAGCGGATTTTTTGTCGTCTTTCAATCGTTAACAAGATCACGACCAGTACCAAGAGCATTAAAATCGCCGCTATCAGCATGACGGTGTTGACCGTGTCATCAAGTTCTTTAATTGGGGTCAGATAATGAATATTCCACTTGAGGTCATCTAAGCTTACGCTTTGAACCAAATAAGGTTGGTTTTCAATAGAAACGAGGCTAACTTCTGTCCCGTCGGGCAGTAAAAACGGGGTTAACGGCGGCATTGTGTCTTTGCCTATTTGGCGGTTCAAATCAGATTGAGAGCTCGTGAGGAAAAAGCGTTTTTGGCGATCACTGATCAACACAAACTCATTATTAGCCAACCAAGATTCGGATAATGTTTGAAGGTTTATTCTAGCGACTGCGATCCCAATTAATCCTTGATACCCGTATATAGGAGCGGCGCGGTAGTAGCGCGCTTGCCCTTGAGAAAGGTAGCTCAGAGTAACAACCTCCCCCCCTAATTGCTGCATTAAAGACGTAATTGCCGCGCCGTCGGAGTCTCGCCATTTATAAACTGGGCTGCTACTGGCAACGAAATCGCCATTCGAGTTGAGCAAGTACCATCCGCGGGTTTGAGACGCTTTATCCAATTGAGCGAGGTAGGTTTCAACGGCTTCTCTTTGTGAGAAATCGCCTTCCAATAGTGATCGGCTGGGTTGGTGCTCTGCAATTAAATAGGGCAAAAAATCGTACCGAGCTAGGGTACGGCGGATATCGCCAACATAGATGAGTAATCGGTCTTGACCACTTAGATGTGTGTTGTCTAACAGCCAGCCTTTCGTGGTGTCTCGGATAAACAGTAAAGTTAGGCTCATTGCCAGAATAATTAGAAGAATAACAGGCAGTTTTCGAAACGGATAAGACGGTTTTCTATTCTCCATTACTTTTTGTTCTCCGTCACTTTATGCTCTCAACCATTTTATCTTGTTAGCCACATTATTTACCTAAAAAGTCATCGCACTAAGGCGCATTTTGCCCTTAGTCACTAATTGACATTGAGTTTAGCAAAAGAACTGTCTATGGCGGTCCGTATGTAACAAAATTGTGAGTTATAGCTTTGAGTATCAAGTCTTGGAAGGGGTTTTCTGTGCAATATGATTACGTTGTATTAGGTGGGGGAATTGTGGGGGTGTCAACAGCTTGGCAGCTTCAGCAAAATGAACCTAACGCGCGAATTTTGCTTATCGAAAAGGAAAAGCAACTCGCCATGCACCAGACTGGACACAATAGCGGTGTTATTCATGCTGGGGTGTATTACGCACCGGGCAGTTTAAAGGCTCAGTTTTGTCGCGAGGGTGTGGATGCAACCAAGGCTTTTTGCCTGAAACATGAAATTCCTGTCGAAAACTGCGGCAAACTATTAGTCGCGACAAACTCGGTTGAAGTTAAACGAATGGAAGCGTTGTTCGAGCGATGCCAAGATAACGGTATTGATGTCGAGATGTTATCTCAAGAGCAGCTAAAAGAACGCGAGCCGAACATTACTGGGTTAGGGGCAATCTATGTGTCGACCACCAGTATCGTCAACTACACCAAAGTTTGCATGGCTATGGCGGCTGAGTTTACCGAAATGGGTGGAGAGATCCGATTTAATGCCAACGTTACGCGATTAATTGAGAATACTGAAAGCGTTGAGGTCTGGATGGATGGCGGCGCAGTAGAAGCTCAATTTCTCGTCGCCTGCTGTGGCTTAATGGCGGATCGCGTCGCGAAGCTTATGGGTTTACCTACCGATTTCCAGATTGTCCCGTTTCGCGGCGAGTATTATCGATTAGCAGAAAAACATAACGACGTTGTTAACCACCTAATCTACCCCATCCCTGATCCGGATCTTCCATTTCTCGGTGTACATTTGACTCGGATGATTGATGGCTCTGTCACAGTGGGGCCTAATGCGGTTCAAGGTTGGAAACGGGAAGGGTATGGAGTGCTCAATTTTAGCTTGAAAGACACCGCTGAAATGGTGCGTTTTGAAGGGTTTTGGAAAGTATTGGCAAAGCACTTGAAGACAGGGTTAGAAGAAACCAAAAACTCATGGTGGAAGCCGGGGTACTTGAAGCTGGTTAACAAATACTGCCCTACAATCGAGCTTAATGATTTAGAACCTTATCCGGCTGGCATCCGTGCTCAAGCGGTAATGAAAGACGGGACATTAGTTCATGACTTTTTGTTTGTGGAATCCAAGCGCAGTCTTCATGTCTGCAATGCTCCTTCTCCCGCAGCCACATCTGCTATCCCTATAGGGAACTACATTTGTGAAAAAGTGGCGGAGCTGAAAGCCGAGAAATAAGAGTCAAAAAGCTAATTCGCTAATTAACCAGGAAGCTAAGAAGCTAGGAAGCCAAGAAATTAAGGACAAAAAAATGCCTGACTGTTGAGTCAGGCATTTTTATTTATCAGCGGTGTGTTAGACGATGAATTTGCTCATGACTTCGTCTTGGTCGCGAACGTGTTGAGTTTGCAACGCCATCGCCTCGTTTGCGCCTTCAGCAGCAACCGCTACTTGCGAAGACAAATCACGAATATTGATGGTGTTATTATTGATTTCCTCAGCAACTAAACTTTGCTCTTCTGCCGCAGACGCGATCTGAATGTTCATATCACTGATACGTTGAATGGCACTTCGAATGCGATCAAGCGATTCGTTCGCCTCTTGCGCCTTGGTTACTGTGTCATCAGCCGTTTCTTTACTCTGTCCCATTGCACTTGCTACGGCTGTCGCACCTGATTGAAGTTGTTCAATCATGTTACGAATTTCAGTCGTTGATTCTTGAGTACGTTGAGCCAGTGTTCGAACTTCGTCTGCAACAACGGCAAAACCACGACCGGATTCGCCAGCACGCGCCGCTTCAATTGCAGCATTAAGTGCCAGCAAATTGGTTTGGTCAGCAATGTCGTTTATCACTTCCAAAATGGTTTCGATGTTTGCAGTGGCAGATTCAAGCTGTTTAACTTGTTCAACCGCTTCATCGATTCGGGATGACAAATTACTGATGGCTTGTGTGGTGTATCCGACCACTTTCGTCCCATCTTCTGTCGCGCCGTCTGCATCTTTCGCAGCAGAAGCCGCACCTTGTGCGTTGTTTGCTACATCGGAAGACGTTGTCGCCATTTCATTCATTGCGGTTGCCAGCTGTTCTAGCTCTTGCATCTGAGTCGCCATAGCAGAAGCCGATTCTTGCGCACCAGTCGCTGTTGTCTCTGTCACGTTACGGATCTCGACACTCAACGCTTTCGTTCGCTGGATTCTCTGCTGAAGTGTTTCTGCGAATGTATTAAACCCTGAAGCCAATGCCGCAAATTCTGAATCTGTGTTGGTATCAAGGCGTTTAGTAAGGTCACCCTGACCAGATGCCATGTCTTGAATGGCATCGTTCAAAGAATCGAGCGGACGCATTAACACTTTAATCAAGAATAGTAGGGCAAAAATACTGATGATAAGCGCGATAGCAGTGTAGATGATTGAGCGGTTTTTCAGCTCAGTCACCGCAGAATACGCAATGCTCTCGTCTACCATAACGCCCACATACCAGTTTTCACCAGGGATCTTTGAAAAGTCTGTCGCGTATAGCTGACCGTCTAATTCAATTTCTTGAGTTTGCTCTTGAATAGAAACGTTAGGTAAGAAAGTGTTCATCTGCTTACCGTTTTTATCTACATCTGGGTGTGCGATAATCGTGCCGTCATCCGCAACGATGAAAAGAAAACCTGCGTTAAAAAGCTCTACTTTGTTGACGACATCTGCAAGACCCGCAAGGCTCACGTCATAGAATATTGCACCGGCAAATCGCCCATTTTCTTTCACTGGTACGGCAATGGAAACTAGGATTTCTCCGGTTGCAGAATCGGCATAAGGAGCCGTGATGATCAGTTTTCCGGAATTTTTCGCGTCAATATACCAAGGACGACGTCTTGGATCCCACTCTGAACCTGGGTTCCAGCCTGGATCATTATTCACGTTTGAACCGTCAGCCTCATAACCTAAACCGGCAAGAAGAAAGTTTTGTTTGATACTGGATTGGCTGATGACACTTTGTACGTAGTCTCGATTTTGTAAATCAGTTTGTAGCATATCGGTTGCATACTGCGACAGTTCTTTTTTGCCCTTAATGTCTGCTGCAACCGTATTTCTTACCCCGTCTACGATCTCACTAACACTTTGAGTTACCTGATGTTCAAGCTCAGACTTCATTGAGAAGTACTGTTGAATCGTCAGCAAACTTAAAATGATTAACAGCAATATCGACGAAGCAGCGACGACTTTATGGCTAAATTTCATAGTTTTCCCTCTACAACACCTAAACAACCAAAGATTATTCCCTTGAGTTTAGCTAAAGTGTTTTTATTTTCCGTACTCCCCAGAGATAGCGGAAAGAATATTATTATTAGTGAAGGCGACTGAATTACATTTATATCAGCAGCAATTAGAGTATGACGTAAAAATGTAAAGATTTCTTACATAAAATTGACTTTATTTTGTGATTTTAAGTCGATTAATTGATTAATTCGCGAGTCGAAAATTCATTATTTCCTTTTCAGCTCTCTGAGTTAAGCCTGGAGTTCACTGAATCTCTTGATTTTTGGGGACTTTTGAAATTTTTCATGTCAAGTGTATTCGGAGTTTTGTATCGTATGATTTCAATTTACTGTGAAATTAAATGCTATGAGATCATGAAAAAATATGAGTGTTAATAAGTTCTAAGTAGAGCATTATTGATGAAATAATGCTCTGTAGGTTAGCGGTATTCATTAAAGGTCGGCGGGTTACAAATAATACTTATTTGGGCTATGCAAGCGCTTAACTAAATACTGGCGGCTCTTTGCGTTTTCTTGCATTTGGTATTTGTAGCAAAGTAAAAATTATAATGGCGTAAAGCATTGCCCACCCTAAGCAAGCAAATACCAACACACATAACACCAAAGATAGCCACGCCAAACCTTTCGACAAACCAGAGAGCAACTTCACGGCCGATAGCATTGCAAGAAGATAGATTAGGACAAATATGCCATTAGCCAGTTTAACAAACATCTCTAAATCCAGACCAACAACTCGACCAAAAAGCAGCGATAGAAGCAAGGTAACACTGATAACGTACGTTGCATTTGCAGGTACACCTCTGGCAGAAACTTTGGCTAGTTTTCCTTCTGGCTTGTACTGGCGAGCTTGACTCCAAAGCATGCGCGATAGGCTTTGAAGGTAAAGGTTAACGCTGGCAAAACAAGCTAGAAACGCCACGATGCTAATAACAATACGGCTGCTTTCACCAAACAAGTGGGCTGTAATCCACGGTATTGCACCTGTTTCCATTTCTACTGTGCCATAGGCTTGGAATTTCAACACAACAACGGAACACGCCCAATAGGTTAGCCCTGCGACAAAGCATCCTAAAATGATGGCGATAGGAAAATCTCTCTCAGGGTTCTTAAACTCTTCTCCCATGTGTGCAAAAGCTTCAATACCCACAAAACACCAAAACATAACAGCGAGTGCAGAGCCAACAGAAACCCATTCAACGGAAGAGAAAGAAGGCATGGTGAGGTCGGAAGGTTGAACCTCACCTTGCCAAAAAAACAGGATGATCAAAGTGAACAGGCAAAGCGCAATCAGTGTTTGAAGCTGAGAAGAAGATTTGCTGCCCAATAGGTTTACACCTAACAAGAGTGCGACGGTGAAGCACTCTGCGACAAATTGAGAATCTCCTATCTCTGGCAGCCAAGGTTTTGCAAAACTGGCAGCGAGAGCGACGGCTGCGGGAACACCAACCGGGATGACCGACAAAAATAACCAAGCGACACTTCGCTCTAGTTTGGCGTTGAAAGCCAGCTTAACAAAGTGCGCGGTTCCGCCAGCATTTGGGTAACGGCGACCCAGCATGGCAAAAGTTAAAGCGATAGGGCAGATAGCCGCAAATAATATAACCCAAGACCAAAGAGATGACTTTTCAGCAATGCCTGCCGTAATGGCTGGGATCATAAACAGACCAGTACCAAGCAATGTGGTGGAGAGCTGTCCTATGCCCGAGATAAGGGTGATTTCTTTTTTGAGTTCTTGCACTGTTTCGTCCATGAAAATGAATTGGTATAGAGTGTCTAAACTTGACTTAATTCCAGACTATATTTTTTAAGCTCAATATACATCTGGCAAAATGACGAAACACTCCGTTAAAATGACACTTTTAACAGACACTTTGTATCGGTAGCTCAATTCCTAACCGTTTAAAGCAATCAAATAATAATAAAGGGAAGCAATTGGATAAATTTGATAAGGAAATCCTGTCGATTTTGGCGCAAGACGGTAGGCGCTCAGTCAGTGATATTGCGCGTGAGGTGAACCTGTCTCGTAGTGCTGTTACGTCCAGAATGAAGAAGTTAGAAGACGATGGTGTCATCTTAGGATACCAAGTAAAAGTCGCCGCGCCGGATGCGTCGCTGAACGCGTATATTGCACTTTACTTCGATACATCTAGAGCAGAGCACAGTTGCGATACATATGGCGCGAAAGTGGCGGATATTCCGGAAGTTAAATGGGCACACGCCATCAGCGGTGAAACCGACATGATGGTGTTTATTGAAGCGCCAAGCATGAAACGTTTGAATGAAATTCGTGACGAACTTCAGGCGTTACCTCACTTGAAGCATCTCATTACGCATACCGTATTAACGGAATTTTTCAACCGCCGCTTTTAATACGATGTGTATTTCCTACAGCGGCGTGGAATAGCTAGGTTTTTAGCAGGCTTGCAGTCAAATTGGCGAACTCAGCTAATCCATCTTGCCAGCTTTTATTGGGTTTAAATCTTGCAAAACTTAGCCTAACGCAATGGTCATATTGTTTCGTCGTCGTAAACAGTGAACCGGGAAATAGGCTTATTTTTCGTTCTAAGCGTGTTTGATAGAGCAAGTCGCAATCCAATGCCTTTGGGAATTCAATCCACACAATATAACTGCCATTAGACACGCTCATTGAATACTGATTTTTAAGGCAATCATGAGAGTCCAGTGCTTGCGTTAACCAAGGAATAAATAGCTTTTGTTTTTTGGCGTAATGCCGACGAATTTTCATCAGGTGCTGGCGGTATTTTCCTGTCGATAAAAACTCACCAATGGCTGCCTGCATTAAATTCAACGATCCCATGTTATCACTGAGTAAACGCTTTTCGATAACGGCTCTGTGTTTACCTGCGACAATCCAGCCTAGCCTCAAACGTGAATCCAACGTCTTAGATAAAGAACTGCAATATACGACCCGATCTTTGGTATCCAGTGCCATAAGGGATGGCAAGTGCGTGTCGAAGTACAATTCGCCAAAGACATCATCTTCAACGATAGGAAGCTCCCCTGTGACGTCAAGAAGCCGCTTTCTTGCTTCCAAAGGCATCACTGAGTTGGTGGGGTTGTTAAAGCTTGGCGTGACGAGCAGTGTTTTTATGTCCCACTCCTTTTGAGCGGTGATCACCGCATCAATATCAATCCCTGTTACTGGGTGGCTTGGGATCTCGATGACTTTTAAGCCCAGCGATTCCATTAAAAGTAAATTACCAAAATAACAGGGAGACTCAACGGCGACGATATCCCCTTTGGAAGTTAAGGCTTGCAAGCATAAGCTAATGGCTTGCTGCGCCCCATGAGTCACTAAGATATCCGTTTGCGAGCAATTGATTTCGTTGTCTAAACAAAGCTTCCTTAGCTGATCAACGAGCTTGTCATTGCCTGGGGGGAGTTGGTAGTGACAAGGAATATGAGCTTGATAGCGGCTTTGACGACCTATCTCCGCGTAAAGTGAGCGAATGGCAGGGAAGTCAATATCAGGGTGTGCACAGCCCGCTGGCATTAAGTGATCACCAAGTGGCGTTTTTAAAATGGACTTGGTTTTAGACAGCAAGTCGACGTAACCGGGTGCTTCAATATGGGCATTTAATGAGGGCTCTAATTCTCCACGAACTCGGTATCCAGAGCGCGCTTCGGCATACAAAGTTCTGGCTGCCTCTAGTTCTTGGTATGCACGAATTACGGTATTTCGTGATACCGAGAGCTCCATACTGAGCGTTCGAATAGACGGGACTTTTTCCCCTGTTATCCATCGATTTTTAGCGATCTGAGTATGCACATACTCAATAACGTCTTGATACTTTTTACTGCCCATTTATCGCCTTACTCAATCTGTACCCATTAAGTTAGGTTTAACTGTACCTTTTTTGAATATCTGTATCCAATAAAGTAAGAATAAAAGGAGAAAGTCATGCCATTAAGTCTTATACCGTGGATATTTGTTGTGTTGTGGGCATCAGGTTTTGTTGGTTCTAAATTGGGATTACAGTTTACTGACCCAGCCACTTTGTTAACCATTAGAACGGCATTGAACGTTTTAGTGTTAGGTGTACTAGTGGTCGTGCTTAAGCGGAAAACGCTTAGCCCAAGAAAGACATTCCACGCTTGTATTTCAGGGCTCATGATTCATGGCATGTACCTTGGTGGCACCTATTCGGCTATTAAGCTAGGAATGCCAGCCAGCTTGAGCGCATTATTAGTAGGGCTACAACCCATCCTTACAGCGGTCACTTTGGTTGCGGTCGGAACTACCTATTTACGCTGGCGTCAGTGGCTTGGCTTAGCGTTAGGCTTAGTTGGTATCTTTTTGGTATTGCATGGAAAAATGGAATGGGAAGATACGGCCAACAAAGGGTGGGCGTTTCTCTCTATTTCCATCGCTTTGGTTGGAATAACTTTTGGAACGCTTTATCAAAAGAAATTTTGTAACGGGACAGACTTAGTGACCTGCGTGACTTGGCAATATCTTGCGGCGCTGGTTGTGTTCGCTATTGCTGCTTATGCCTTTGAACCGCTGGTTATTCACTGGACTCCAACATTTATCGCCACCCTTGCGTGGTTAGTTATTGTACTTTCTGTATTGGCGGTATTGTTGCTGCTCTATATGGTGGAGCATGGTGAGTCAGAAAAAGTGGCGTCCGTATTCTATTTAGTTCCCCCTGTCACTGCTGTGCAGGCTTGGCTTTTGTTTGACGAGCGTTTTGATTTCATCGGTGCTCTCGGGTTTGGCTTCGCTGCGTTGGCTGTTTACTTGGTGGGCTTGAAAAAACCGACTCGTTTAAGCAAATCGATCAGCTTAAGAAGAAAGTCGAATGATCACAAAAACGTATCAACTCAACAAGAAGACTTGCAAGTGAACAGCGCTAAGTGAGAGAGTGACGCTGTAATTCAGATAACACAAAAGGATGAACAATGACATTAAGCGTTTGGCTCTCTTTATTCGCTATTTGTTTACTGGGTGCTATGTCTCCTGGACCAAGTTTGGTCACGGTGTCTAAGCATACATTAGCGGGTGGACGTAAGAATGGTCTTGCGGCGGCGTGGGCTCACGCGTTTGGTATTGGGATCTATGCGCTTGTCACGATCATTGGGCTGGCGGTTGTTTTACAGCAGTCTCCTATCTTATTCAAAACCATCAGTTATTTAGGGGCGGCGTATCTCGCTTACCTCGGGTTTAATGCTTTGCGTTCTAAAGGTGGGGTCGCAGCTCGTTTGGAAGCTGGCGAGCGTGTTTCTGTTTTCTCTTCCGCACGGGAAGGTTTTTTGATTTCGATTCTTAGCCCCAAAATAGCCCTTTTCTTTATCGCTCTGTTTAGCCAGTTTGTTGCGTTAGGGAACGAGTTGATGAATCAAGTGGTGATTGTAGCAACTCCGCTTATTGTGGACGGGTTATGGTATACACTTATTACCTTGTTGCTTTCCATGCCGCTTGTTATTGATAAAATTCGCGAGAAAGCGGTACTCATCGATCGTATATCTGGCGTTATATTGATTGGACTAGCTATACGCGTTGTGTGGGTCGTTTAGGCTCACACTTTTGTTTCTACTCACTGGCAGATTATTCTTTCAATTGCGTTAAAATCCCCCTCTTAATCTTCTCAAATCTCGGCACTATCGAGCTTTCAGCCGTATGCCAAAATTTAACCACTTTCTCCTGATTTGGTCATATAACCTTAGTTTTATATATCTTTTAGCCTATCAAACTAGACATATATGATTTTAATTTCTGTAAATGTAGTCATTTTGGGTAAAAAAAGTGAATAATTTGGTTTGTTTTGCTTTACTGTAGTAGAAACTAAAAAAGCAGTAGAAAACTGCGCTGTATTTAAAGTTAATTGAGCTCTCTGCCCAAGAGAGCGCAAATGGAATTAACTGATATTACATTGACGTATTTTTAGACCGTGGTTGTTGTAAAAAGCGAAGACGTTAACAAGTAAGTTGTCGTTCACGCGTTTTGACCCAAGTTATGAATACCGTTGGTGTAGCATGGAGTAATGGCACTCAAGGAGGAAAGAGTGGAATTAAGGCAAGCGAATTACCAAGATTTCGAGCGAATTGCGCAGTTACATGCAAAAAGCTGGCAACAACATTATCGTGGTCTGGTTACCGATGCTTATCTAGAGCAATACGCAGAAGACGACAGAGTTATTGTTTGGCAAACACGCTTGACCAACCCGTCGTTTAATCAAAATGTCCTCGTTCTAGAAAATGAAGGCGAACTTTGTGGGTTCATTTGTATTTATGGCAACCACAATTTCGAATACGGAACAATTATCGACAACCTGCACGTCGACTCTGCCTATCAAGGGCATGGTCTTGGCACCAAGCTAATGTTAGAAGCGGCTAAGTGGGCGGAAAAATACTTCCCAGATTCAGGTGTGTATTTGGAAGTACTTGAACAAAACGTTGCAGCGAAACATTTCTATTTGGCACTTGGAGCGACTCAATCTCATCTAAGTGATTGGAGTGCACCTTGTGGCAGCAAAGTGAAAGAAGCCGTGTTTACTTGGTCTTCACCTTCTGTGCTACTAAAAAAAGCCGAAACGTTTGTATAACGCTTTTCTGAGCCTGCATTAAAATAGGTGCCCTCAGAGCGTTTTGGTTTGAGGTGTTTTAAGTTTGTTGAATTAGCCCGCTAGCGAATCGATATCGAACCGATAAAAGTCTGTATCATCCGAATTAGACTTGGTTCGATAAAACCCTAGCGTTAGGAGAAGAGAAGACGACGCAACGTTGTTTTTCTCGACCCCGCCAATTAAAGCCCGCACCTGCTTGTTTTGTTTGCACCAAGTGAGTAATCCTCCCAGCATTTCTTTTGCCAAGCCCTTGCCTTGGTGCGTCTCTCCTAGAAGATACCCTAAATGAAGTTCATCGTTGTCGGACTGATATAAAAATATGAAACCGCATAAAGTATGTTCCGGTGTCAGGTAGACCGCGAGTGTTTGACCGTCTTCGGTGATTTTCTTTACCCACGACTCAGCCTTTTCGGCGTCATCGATTCCTTGAAAATAGGGGGGAAGTGAAACCGTTACGTTTGGTGTAAGTATGCCGATTACATCACGAATGAATTTGCTATCGTGCCTAAGTGAAGTCACGACAGTTTTAGTCACAAGATGCTGGGTAGAAAATACAGAGCTATCGTGGGTATGTGCTGGCATGAGGCTCTCGATTTTATTTGGGTGTATTTGAAGAATAAACGCTTTCACCCAGAATGTATGTCTCACATACGGTTCTGTCGTCGCCTAGGCTCATCAATACAAACAACTTCTCTTCCAGCGTTTTGGTTTGGTTCATGCGAAATTTCATCAGCTGCGTAGCATACAGATCCAACACGACAAAATCCGCTTCTTTGCCGACTTCTAGGTTTCCGATTTTGTCTTCTAGGTGCAAGGCTTTTGCACCACCAAGTGTGGCTAAATAAAGTGATTTTATAGGGTGGAGCTTTTCCTGCTGTAATTGCATGACTTTGTAGGCTTCACTCATGGTTTGCAGAATAGAAAAGCTTGTTCCTGCGCCCACATCGGTCCCCATGCCAACCCGAATACCAAATTGCTCAAGTTTAGGAAGTCGAAACAACCCCGACCCAAGAAACAGGTTGGATGTGGGGCAAAAGGCAATGGCTGATTCGGTGTCTGCCAACCGTTGGCATTCACAATCCGACAAATGAATACCGTGGGCAAACACGGAACGTTTGTGCAGTAACCCATAATGATCGTAGACATCTAGGTAACTTTCTCTTTCAGGGAAAAGCTCCAATACCCAGTCGATTTCCTTCTTGTTTTCGGAAAGGTGAGTGTGCATATACACGTCTGGGTACTCTTTCAGGAGCCGACCAACGGTGGCGAGTTGTTCGGCAGTGCTGGTGGGGGCAAACCTTGGCGTAACAGCGTAGTGCAAGCGAGAGCGCTTATGCCATTTTTCGATTAGGGCTTTGGAATCGGTGTAGCCTGATTCTGGTGTGTCTGTTAGCGAATCGGGCGCGTTTCTGTCCATCAACACCTTACCCGCGATCATTCTAAGGTTGCGTTGCTCTGCCTCTTCAAAGAAGACATCGACCGACTGTTTGTGCACCGTGCCGAATACCAAAGCCGTGGTTGTGCCGTTGCTTGCCAGCTCATCCAAGAACAATTTGGCAACTTGCCGTGCGTATTCTGGATCTTTGAACCTCAGTTCCTCTGGGAAGGTGTAGTTTTCTAGCCAATCCAAAAGCTGCTCACCGTAGGAGGCAATCATCCCTGTTTGTGGATAGTGAATATGGGTATCAATAAACCCTGATGTGATCAGCTTGTCTTCAAACCGCGTGATTTTTATTGAAGGTGACAATGTAGGTAAGATGGTTTTCGCATCGCCGATTTGATCGATAATGCCATCTTTAACGACGATTATACCGTCTTCAAAATACTGATATGAATTTTCCAAACCCACTTCCTGTGGATCTGCCACACTGTGCAGCACGGCGCTACGAAAAGCGTGCGTTGTGGTCGTCATGTTGCTTCCTTTAGGTCTTGCCCAGCGGCTTTATGCCTGTTTTGGCTGTGTAATATGTTGGAGGTCGTCATCTTGTGCGCGACTCTCCTTGGTTTTTGTTTCGGCTAATTCTGCTTGGTGGTAATGGGCGATCAACTCTCCTGCAACCGATATGGCGATTTCCTCAGGTCGTTTCCCTGGAATATCACTGATGCCAATTGGGCTGGTCATACTGGCGAGCTGATTATCGCTGTAACCACGTTGTCTTAGCCGCATATCAAACTTTTTACGCTTGGTCGATGAACCTATCACGCCTAAATAAGCGCTGTCTCCTCTGTCAAGGATAGCCTTTGTGAGGTCAAAATCGAGTTGATGATTATGGGTCATCACCAGAAAGTAGCTGTTTTCACGAGCAAAGTTGACTTCTCCCACTGGGTCGTCGCTTATGAGTTGCTCTACGCTAATAGGCAATTGGGAAGGGAATTCATTCTCTCGTTGATCAATCCATGTGATCTCAAAGTCTAGCGTGGCGATCACGTGAACTAGGGCTTTAGCAACGTGACCAGCACCGAACAAGTAGAGATGGCGTTTACGAGTACCTATCGGTTCAAAGCATAAGGTAGCCATACCGCCGCAGCATTGCCCCAAGCGAGCGCCAAGGTTGAACGTATCGATTTTGACTTCAGTGGCTTTCTCTTCAAGCATTGTTCTGCTTACTTGAGTAGCAATGTGCTCAAGATGTCCACCGCCGATAGTGGCAATCAACCGATCGGCGGTGATCAGCATTTTTGTTCCTGCTCCTCTAGGCACCGATCCACGCTCATTTAGCACGGTTACCATCACACAAGGTTCATTTGCGCTTTCGAGTTTCGCCAGTTCCTGAATCCAGTTGTCGCTGTACATGACTTCCTCTCTCTTTGTAACGCGTTGACTATGCCGTTTTTTTACTTGAGGTTTTCGCGCTTTCACGCACCTTTTCGATTGCCATGAGGACACGTTCGGGAGTGGCTGGCGTATCTAAGTGAGGACGAACATTTTCGCTTACGTCATTTTCTACAATCACATATCGAATGGCATCTTTCAGTGCGCTCCATACCGACATAGCAAGCATAAACGGCGGTTCGCCCACGGCTTTAGAGTGGAAAACGGTGTCTTCTGGGTTTTGTCTGTTTTGCAGTAAATGCGTTCTAAAATCGATGGGCATATCCGCCACCGCTGGAATCTTATAGCTAGCAGGACCGTTCGTCGTCAGCCTACCTTCATCATTCCAAACCAGTTCTTCTGTTGTAAGCCAGCCCGCGCCCTGAACAAATGCACCTTCAACTTGGCCAATATCGATCGCCGGGTTCAACGAAGCGCCGACATCATGTAAAAGGTCGGCGCGCAAAATCTTGTATTCACCTGTCAGTGTATCGACGATGACTTCGGAGCAAGACGCACCATAAGCGAAGTAATAAAACGGTCTGCCTTTGGCTTTTTCGTGATCGTAGTAAATTTTGGGGGTTCGGTAGAAACCTGTACTAGAAAGCGACACTTGGTTGAAGTATGCCAGTTGAATGAACTCGTCAAATTCGATAAGGGTTTTGCCCGCCTGAATGATGCCGTTCTTGAATTGGACGTCTTCCGGCGCAACCTTGAAGTGCTCGCTGGCGAAGTTCACCAAACGTACTTTGATGTGTCGCGCTGCGTTTTGTGCTGCTTTGCCGTTCAAATCGGTGCCCGAAGACGCTGCCGTTGGTGATGTGTTTGGGACTTTTTCAGTATTGGTGGCGGTGATCTGAATACGGCTGATATCAACCTGAAATTCCTCGGCGACAATTTGCGCCACTTTGGTATTCAAACCTTGTCCCATTTCCGTGCCACCGTGATTTAGGTGAATACTGCCATCGGTGTAGATGTGGATAAGCGCCCCAGCTTGATTCAAAAAAGAAGCGGTGAAGGAGATTCCAAACTTAACCGGTGTGATGGCTAAGCCTTTCTTTAGAATAGGGCTTTGTTTGTTGAATTCGTTGATCTCCTCGCGACGCTGGTAGTAGTCGCTAGTGTCAATCAACTGTTCAGTGATCTCTGGCATAAAATCACTGTCTTCAACTGTTTGGAAATAATGAGTAACGTTACGCTCTCTTTTTCCGTAGTAATTCGCTTGACGTACTTCCAAAGCGTCTTTGTTCAGATAAGCCGCTATGTCGTCCATGATGTGCTCAATGGTCATCATGCCTTGCGGCCCGCCAAACCCACGAAATGCGGTGTTGGATGCGGTGTTGGTTTTGCAGCGATAACCCGTAACCGTCGCCTCACCCAAGTAGTAAGCGTTGTCTGAGTGGAACATGGCGCGATCGACTATCGAGCTTGATAAATCGGGTGAATAACCACAGTTACCTGCCACGTCTATCTCGATACCCGTTATCGTTCCTTGATCGTCAAACCCTACTTTGTACTGGTTGTAGAACGGGTGACGTTTCCCCGTCATCATCATATCTTCGGTTCGGAACAAACGCATTTTGGTGGGGCGATTGGTTAGTTTAGCAATCACCGACGCCATGCATGCTGGATAGGACGATTGAGTTTCTTTGCCACCAAATCCACCGCCCATGCGGCGTACATCGATGAGCACTTTGTGCATGGGAATACCCAATACGCCAGCAACCAGTTTTTGAATTTCGGTTGGGTTTTGGGTGGAAGAATGGACGATCATGCCACCGTCTTCTGTGGGCATCACGGTGGCGATTTGAGTTTCTAGATAGAAATGTTCTTGTCCGCCCACATGCAAGCTGCCTTCAAGCACATGTTTTGAATGAGCAATGGCTGTTTTAGAATCCCCTCGCTTTTGCTGGTGGGTATCGGTGACAAACAGTTTTTTCTCTAACGCTTCTTCTACGTCTAAAACGGCGGGCAGTATTTCATACTCGATAACTGCTGCATGTGCCGCTTTTCTTGCAACTTCAAGATCGTTGGCTGCAACGGCAATGACAGGTTGGCCAACATACTCAACTTTTCCATCAGCGAGTAGAGGATCCCCCGGCAGTATTGCGCCAATATCTAAGTTACCAGGAATGTCTTGGCTGGTAATTGCGATGGCAACACCTTCAAATTCGTAGCATGGTGAAAGGTCGATACTAAGAATGTTGGCGTGCGCGTGGGGGCTGAGTAACGCGTAGGTGTGCAGCTGATTTGGGAATTCTAGTTTATCGTCGATGTATTTGGCTTCGCCTGTGACTTGCAGGGCAGCGCTGTCGTGTTTCACGCTTTTGCCTACGCCTGTTTTTAGATCTTGTTTGAATAACGCCACCATTTCTTCGTGGCTCATGGTTGCTTTAGGCGAATTAGACATAAGACGTAACCCTAGTTTCGATCGTGTTATTTTGGTGAACAGATTCTATATAAAAGCGTCGGAGTAGGTTTGCTGCACTCAAAGCACGGTATTCCTTGGTCGCACGGAAATCGCTCAACGGCTCAAAGTCGTCCACAATGGTTTTCATCGCAGCGAGTATCGTTTCTTCTGTCCAAGCTTTATCCACTAGTACCTGTTCGCAGTGCGTTGCACGTTTAGGAGTTGCTGCCATACCACCAAATGCAATTCGCGCTTGTTTTACTACGCCATTTTCTACGGTTAAGTTAAACGCACCGCAGACTGCCGAGATGTCATCGTCTAAGCGTTTTGAAATTTTGTATGCCTTAAATGTTTGCTCTGCCGCTAGAAGCGGAATATGGATAGATTCAATAAACTCACTGGGTTGCTGCGCTGTGACTTTGTAACTCACAAAATAATCTTCTAACAACATAAGTCGAGAGGATTCCCCTCGGCGTAGTGACAGTTGAGTACCTAAAGCGATGAGTAAAGGGGGCGTATCGCCAATTGGAGATGCATTAGCGATGTTGCCACCTATGGTGCCTTGATTGCGAACTTGAAGTGATGCAAATCGATAAAGAAGCTCACCGAAATCTGGAAAGTGCTGGGCGAGTGTCTGGTATGCATCATTCAGCGTGACGTTAGCCCCTAATATCAATTGGTTGTCTTTAATTTTGCAGCGCTTCATGTCAGCAACTGCGGCGACGCTAATTAGGGTTTCAATAGGGCGTCTAAACTGAGTCACTTCTAGAGCGAGATCGGTTCCCCCCGCAACTAACTTGGCACTGGGGTGACGCATGTACAGTTCAGCCAATTCGTCTGTGTTTGTTGGGAGGAAAGCATGGTGATCACCACATTGCAATTCTCCTTTTTTGATGGAGAGAGCGGTGAGTTTGGCGATGGTTTCTTCTTCCAATATTGAAAATTGGTCTTTGAGTTGTTGATTGTTGCTGAGTGACAGCGCCGCATCAATGATAGGTCGATAGCCTGTACATCGACATAAGTTGCCTGCAAGTGCTTCCAATACATCGTGCTTGGTTGCTGTCGTTTTGTTCTTGATGAGGGCAAACATAGACATGATAAAGCCAGGTGTACAGAAGCCGCATTGTGAGCCGTGAAAGTCCATCATTGCCTGTTGCACCGGATGCAAGCACCCATCTGGATTTTTTAGATCTTCAACGGTGATTAGCTGCTTTCCGTGTAAAGATGAAACGAAAGTCAGGCACGAGTTGATAGATTGGTACACCAGTTTTCCATCGACCACTTCACCTAATACAACGTTACACGCTCCGCAGTCACCAGAACCGCATCCTTCTTTTGTTCCGGTTTTATTCAGTTGTGTTCGCACGTATTGCAAGATAGTTGTGTTTGGTGACACGTCTTTAATGTGTATCACGGATTGGTTAAGCAAAAACGAAATCACGGTTTCTCCTAGCATTGTATCGATCAATAAAAGCTGACCTATGGGTCAAGTTTTGAATAAACTGACCTGAAGGTCAACAGTTTGTTAACGTTTTTGATACATTTGTGCTCAAGTAACCTACGGATGCTTGTCTTTGTACAGCGAATGGGTATGGCGACAATTAAAAAATATTAGTTAAGAGTAGAAATTTTTGTTAATTATTTACGTGATCATAATGTTTGTTTGGGGATGGTGTAAAAAGGTCATGTTATAAAGTTAGGTAACTCAATATAAATTGAATTTAATAATTGGTTTATTTTTTAAGTTATCATCAACCTTAAGAGTTTAAGGCTGGAGTTTTTATGTTTATTATCATTTAAGTTATTGTTATTTAAAGATTTATGTTAAAGTCTTGAGTTCTTTGGAATTAGCATTAATAAATATAATAGAGCTTTGTTTATTTACCTTTTTAATATGTTTTCTTGTTTATTTTCTCAAGTCTATTCATGTGGATAATAGGTACATACAATGTAACATTTATTTTATTTTTATTGAGTGTTAAAGTGTTTTTCCATATATATTTAAATTTAAGGTTAGTGAATAATATCGACCAAATAAACAACAATTTGGAAGCAAAACATGAAGAAGTATCTTGCAGCAGCAATGGCGGCAGCTTTATCTCTACCAGCCGTAGCTAACCATACCGAAATTGATGGGATGGATTTTGGTCCTTTGGCATCACTAGTGGGTACATGGAAATCGGTTGAAGCAGGTGGGGTAGATATTGCACCTGCACAAAAGGGCACACCACAAGGTGAAGGTGCTCCAGCAGTTACCCCATTTTATGAAGTGATAACGTTTGAAGTTGCAGCGGACGCAGTTAATGCGAGCTCGCAAAGTCTTGTTGCTCTGTACTATAAGCAAGAAGTTTTCAGAAAAGCGGACGACACGAAGTTTCACGACCAGCGCGGATATTTTATCTACGATGCTGATAACCAAATTGTTTACAACTCCTTCTGTGTTCCTCGCACAACGTGTGTAACCGCAGAAGGGCAAGCGGGTAAACAGATGACGCTTACTGCGTCTAAGCGTGGGATTGCAGAGTCAAATTTCATGACAGATAACGCAACGACTACGGGGTTCTCCATGACTATCTCAATTGAAGACGAAAAGCTGACTTATTCGCAAAATACCGTTTTGAATATTTATGGGAATGCAATGGCACATACAGATGCGAGTACTTTGTACAAAGTGAAGTAAAAGCCAGTCTAAATTTTGAGTAAATCATAAAAAGCATCCATTGGGTGCTTTTTACATTTGAGGCTTACCGGAATATGAAGAACTGGGTTAATTGCTAAGGTAATGTTAGAAGTCATAAAATTTGAATCGCTGTTTAATTTTCATTATTAAAATTTACAGTATAAAAGGTTGTAAAGTTTACTGTTAGCTTGATAGTAAATAAAAATATAATTGCTTAACTATAAGTTAAGCTGGTTGTAATTGGATTGTATACTTGTTTTGCAGCTAGTTTAAATACTGTGTGAGCTTTTCTAAATATACCATCAATTTTATTGTGATTTCTTATTTGTTACTGTATAACAAACACATTCGGTTTTTAACTTATTTTGTTTTTTTATTATCTGTTTGTTTTTTAATTTCAACTTATTGAATGTAAAGGTTATAATAATTCTTTTAAATTTAAAACTAAAAATAAATTAGTATTGCCTTATGTTTGTTTTTTTTGGTTAATAATCTAACTTATTGTTTTTTATGGTTCTTTAATTTATGTGATATTCATTTAGGTTGAGTTTAACTAATGATTAATTATACTCAAAATTAAGAATTTATTATTCAAATAGATGTTGTTTGTGATTTCTATCTCGATATTGATCTTTGTTAGATTATGGCTAAATTAGATGGTGGCTATTATTTGCATTTGTAAATATCATAAACCATATTATTGTAGCCACTTCATTTTATGTTTTAGATAAAGTATGCGTGTCTGTATTATTTGGTAAATTGCTCTTATGTTATTTGTAGGATAGGTCTGTTCCATTTTTAAGGGGTTTTAGTATCTATAACCCTAAGGCAACCTTATATACAATCACGTTAAAAATGGAAGTGGAATCTGACAACATATGGAGGTAGTTATGAAGCTTAACATAGTAATTTCAATATCTGCATTTTCTATGACTCCGCTCTTTGCATTTAGTGCAAATGAAACAGATGTAAATGCAGAAGTACCCGCTATTGATACTCAGCAGACTCATATTATAGGGACGAATGACATTATATCCTATGATGTGAAAGAGTTGGTTGGTGGTAAAGCCGCGGTATTCCAAGGTGATATAGTGCTAGGTTCCGCGAGCAATGTTCAAGAATATGGTGTTCAACCAATGCGTTTCTTCGATGAAGGAGAAATGACGGGGTATGCAGCATGGAGTGGGTATGCGAAGTGGCCAAACGGTGTCGTCCCTTATACTATTTCAGCCAATATTCCGGCTTATGATGTTGCTTCTATAAAAGAAGGGATGAGTTGGATCGAAAACGTGTCGAATGTTCGTTTTGTTGAGCGAAGTAATCAAGCTGGATACATTACTATCATTCGTGATCGTGGTTGCTACTCTCAAGTTGGTTATACTGGTAGAGCTCAAAACCTGTCTATTGGTCAGGGCTGTGGTACGCCGGGTATTGCTGCTCATGAATTCCTTCATGCACTTGGCTTTTGGCACGAGCAATCACGCGCTGATCGCGATCAATATGTGAATATTCATTGGAATAACATTGAACAGGGCAAAGAGCATAATTTCGAGAAGAAAGGGGAAGTGACAACGTCCGTTGGTCCATACGATGTGCATTCTATCATGCATTATTCCTATCGTGCGTTTAGTATTAATGGTCAGCCAACGATTACGTCCAAAGATCCTTCTGTACCCAACGATCAGTTAGGTCAACGCCAGCGTTTAAGTGATTATGATATTGCAGCATTGCAAGAAACATATGGAGGAGGGGGCACAACGCCACCTCCTACACCCGACCCTATCAGTGCAACTATTACAGATGTGAGTGTTGCAAGCGGTGAATGGCAGTACTTTGTTTTGGATTTACCTAGCGGTTACAGGAATCTGACAATCACAACGTATGGCGGGAGAGGCGATGTGGATCTATATGTAAGGAAAGACGCTCGACCTACCTTTGATTATTACAATTGTGCTTCTTGGCGTGATGGTAATTCTGAAATATGTGATATTAATTCCCCCGAAGCTGGGGAGTGGTATATTGGCGTAAATGGTTACTTTGCAAGTTCAGGCGTTACGATCACCGCCGAAGCGGATTGAATATTTCGTTAAACACATGTAAAAAGCTAGCTTCTTATTAGAGAAGCTGGCTTTCTTTATTCATGATACTGACTTTTGAGCTGGAAAGCTGATTTGAACCAGCAAGCTAAATACGCAAGCGACGCTTAAATCTTAGATACGTTGTATCCAGACTCGCGCAGTAAATCTCTTTCTTGCTTTATCAGCTGTGCTCTATCTTCGATGAGCTCATGAAGTGCTTGAGAAGGCTTAGAAGCCAATTCTTTAAATTGATCGAAAGAAGAGGCGTGTTCAACGCTTTTAAGCATTTCGCTTACAGCGTTACGCGCTTCACATGGATCTGTTTCTGTTTTGAAATAGTCGACGCTGTGTACGGCTTCTTTCATTTCGGCAAGCAGCTCGGCAGGGCTATTTTCTAAAGCAATTAACATGTAGTTATCGAGAACACGTTTAGCAAACAATAGCTCTTTCAATGGAATATCGCGCCCGCTTACAATTAGGGACTGGCTCAGAATGGGACTAGAACTCATGGTTTTTCCTTAAACGAAAACAAAGGTTGGGCTAGGCAAAGGAAGCAAAAGTGAATAGATTTGTGCTTCATTTCAATATTTATACAGTGTTTGAGTCGATGTCAAAGGAAATGAACGGAAAAAGAAAATTTTTCTGGTTGAAGGGCGGGGGTATCCTTTCCCCCTAGGGACGTTACCTCACCATTAAGGTATAGGCTAACGAGTTTTCAGCGATTACCAGCGGTATGGGTAAGCAAAGATTTCGTTAATATTGTAGCGCTCATCGACAGGTTTCACTTTTTGTTCCACGCTCCACTGTTCAACAATTTTCCCTTGATTGTTGAAACGGAAAATGTCGATGTAACCTGTGCCTAGATCGTTTTCGACATCACGATCCACTTGTTTGGAGTGGACAAGCACCATATCACCCATCGCAATGGTTTGAGCTGGTGTACGGACAAAACGCTTCCCATTTTGTGCCATACCTTGAAGGTGGTTGATAAAAGCTCCTTTACCATTTTGCGCTTCAGGTGTGTGCCCAACGAAGTTAGCATCGACAAAACGTCTCACATCATTGAGATCGCTGAGGTCGTTGTAGGTATTGATAACTCGAAGCGCTTTTGTGCGATTGAGATCTGGGTTCTGTCTTGCGTACATATCAACCTCAGGCCCTGAAAGCTCTGTGCTAGACTCTACGCCTTGATAGTGATCCCAGTGCTCAACCAATTTACCATCTTCGACACGCCAGATATCAACATAAACATCTGTACTGCCGTTGTTTGTCCATGCTGAGTGAATGGCAACGTAATCTTTTTCTGCAATCGTTCGTAAAATGTCTACTTCAATGTTTGGGTTATCGTCTAGATACTTCAATAACTCGACACGCAGTGGTTCAGCACCATCAGGGTAATCAGGTGCATGCTGAACGTAAACTTCGCCAATGTAGTCGTAGTAAGTGTTGTAATCTCTGTTGATCAATGTGTCTGTATAGAAACCTTCAGCAACATGTACCGACTCCATTGTTTGGAAGAATTCCTGACGAGCTTTAGATTGTTGATAGCTACCCTTATAAGATTGATTTGCATAAGAACGGCTCGGGAAAACGATGGCATTTTTTTGTGCTTGAGAATGTTGAGGAAATTGAATCGAACGTTGTTGTTCATTAGATTCACCTGGGAAAACGATCGCTTGTGAATTTTGAGCAACAGCAGCACCAGAAAGGGATGCCATAATTAGGCTTGATAGTATGAGTTTTTTAGACATTTTGTCTTCCTTTTTATCTTCTTGGGAGAAAACACATCCTATTGACTGTCTGAATGGCGAACAATATGACCATATGAATAGGTAATATGCACAAAACCGATTATTTAGCGATAGATGGCAAGTTGCTGACGCAATTTCTCGCCATTTACGATTTTCAGTCTGTATCGCGGGCTGCCCAGCATTTGAACATTAACCAATCTTCAGCCAGTCATGCATTGGAAAGGCTTAGGAAAATTCTGGATGATCCATTGTTTGTTCGAAGTGGGAGAGGGCTTATTCCTACAGAAAGGGCAGATACAGTGGCGCTGGATGCAAGGTTAGTCCTTGCCAAGTTAGAAGCCATGTCGACCGATATGACTTACGATCCTTCTACTGATAAGGGGGAATTCACGATCATGGCGAATGATTATGAAATCGAACATATTCTGAAGCCTGTATTTCCTCTTTTTCAGCAGCAAGCACCTGAACTGACGATTCGAATCATTCATGCGATTTCTGGTTTGGATATTCCAACCGCATTAAGGGAAGGAGTGGCAGATCTAGCAATAAACCCAGATATTGATATCGATGCCACTGATATACGTCAAAAACGATTGATTTCAGATTTTGATGTTGTTTATTACGATCCAAGCCAGCGCAGTGCACCAAGCAGCGTAGAGGAATATTGCAATGCAAGACACGGCATCATTGTGTTGGGAGACATTAAAAAGACCGAAGCCGACAACCAGTTAGTGGCTCGTGGTAAGGAACGGAAAATTGCAATCAAAACCAGTTCTTTCAATGTATTAGCCAGCCTAGTTCGTGGCACTGATATCATTACCACCATGCCTTCTCGGCTCTCAGAATCCATCTTTAATGGTTTGGCGCAATGCCCTTCTCCTATTGACCTTGCTCCGTATTCCATTGTTCAGCTTTGGCATCAGCAGAATAGCCACTCCGCTCGACATAAATGGGTGCGTGAAACCATACAATCTCCCTTTTAGCCAGCACCTTAGAGTACGCTTTGTGAAAGGAAAAAGAACGGAATGTGAGCATCACGATATTCACTTATTTAGATGGGTGACATCAATTTCATACTATGTACACTTTGCTGCTTACCGACAAATCAAAGGATTGTTAAATGAAAGTAGCCATTGCGGGTGCCTCTATTCTTATGCTGGCTGGGTGTGTGAATCAGCAGAACGTTGAAAAAGCATCGCTCACTCCCGTTAACTGTGAAGGAAGTGTTGAGCTGCCAGCACATCTCGCGGATCACTTTGAAGCCGCAGAAGATGCTGCCTTATTAGAAAACGCGTTGGGCGCACCAGAAGAAGGTAAATTGTGCCAAGGTAAAGTGTACGTGAGCAAGGATGCCTCAAACGTTACGCTCTTCCGAGCGTGGAATAGTACGAATCCATACAGCCAATTTGGTCAATGGTGGGCACATGAAGTTCCTGCAGGAAATGTCGCTAAATACCGAGAAAATTATGAAATTTGTTACCAATGGTCGCCACTAGATAAACTGGTGACGTGTCATTTAAAACCGGGAACAAAAGTAGTTATAGGAACAGGTCAGAGTGCGAAGTGCTCTGAATATCTCACCTACGATGTTTCTGCTTCTCAGCAGGTTTATATTGAAAACAGTGCAGATGTCGTTGCAAACTGCAGTGTGAAAGATGGCGTATTTGAATGGAAATAAACCATGTTCCTGCGCTTTAGTGGAGTCACTGACAGAATCTGACACAGCGATGTGATATACCTTCTCAATTCCAGTGACCACCAAAAGTAAAATAGCAAGCAGGAACATTTACATGGAAAGGTTGAGAGATCTAAAAGGGTTCGGACCAAAGAGTGAAGAAATCCTAGCGCAAGTCGATGTTCATTCGGTCGAAGATTTTCTTAATACCGACAGCTACGAGCTTTACGCACGTCTTAAAACCAAAGTGAAAGGAACGGGCTTAAACTCCATTTATGCCATTATGGGCGCTAAAGAAAACGTTGATTGGCGTGCAATTGCTAAATCTAGAAAAACGGAAATTTTGATGCGGCTAGATGAAATGGGATTGGCCCCCAAATAAAGGTAACAATCCTCTAAAAAAAGCACTTAAACGGTGCTTTTTTTGTGCCTGGTCACAATGTACTTCTTTTCACGGAAATTCATTTTGTTCTAACGTCTCGACTCCGGCAAAGTTGGAGGATAAGTTGAATTTTCAATACGGTAAAGTAGTGAAACAAACCATCTTAGGGCTTTTACTTGCGACCATCGCTTTTCCTTCAATGAGTAAGCCGAGTACATGCTACGGAACCACGTCGAATGGGTATTTGGAGAACGGGGTAAAATTGCCATTGTATGGTGAAAATTTTGAATCCTACAGCCTACTCGCGAGCGCAGCAGGTAGAACGTATGTACACTCCGCAGTGAGTGAAATCATGCTCTCTGCATACCAAAACTTATTGAAATCCCACCCAGATAAAATCTTCAAATATGCTGAAACGGGTTTTGAAGAAGGCGGGGAATTCAGCCCGCATAAGACTCATCGTAATGGGTTATCTGTTGACTTCATGACACCCATGATCAATCAAGATGGAGAATCCGAGCATTTACCAACGAACCCACTGAATAGGCTGGGGTACGACATCGAGTTGGATGCGAAAGGACGATATGACGACTTAGAGATAGACTTCACCGCGCTAGCTGCCCATTTAGTCGAACTCCACAAAGAGTCGAAAAAACGAGGTCATGATTTATGGCGTGTTATTTTCGATCCCAAACTTCAATCAGGGTTATTCAAAACCACCTATGGCTCATACATCAAGGAAAACATTAAGCTTTCCAAAAGACGTTCGTGGGTAAGGCACGACGAACATTATCACGTTGATTTCATCATTCCATGTAATCGCAAAAAGTAACAGCATATTTATCTGAATAGGATCCAAAATTTCATTTGTATTCATTGGTTTGATGAATCGATATGTTAGTGTTTTCTACTTCATAAATACTAAAAACTAGGTTCAAAAAGATGATAAAGGCAAAATGCATTTTGTTGCTAACGGTAATATTGTCGTTCAGCTCCTGGGCTGCGCAAGAGCGAGTTCAGATTCCAGGTACGTCTGCCAGTATGGAGCAGCCTAACGGTTTTAAATTATCGGACTCCTTTGCTGGCTTTATTAACGCAAAAAACAACTCCAGTGTTGTCGTTATGGAGCTTCCGTTAGAAGCCTTTGACCAACTTTCAGTATTGTTCAGTGATCTCGATATGGCTAAACAGGGTTTCGGTAAGCAAGGTCTCTCTGTACTTGAACTGAGCTCCGTTGAATTAGATGGATACAAAGCCCTGATGAATCCCCTAATGATTTTGGTAAAAATCATTAAGTTAAGGTGGATACACATCTTGTCATATGATCAAATGGTTTCGCGAAAAATCAATAATCAGACAACAAGATGTGCGAACTCGATATTTTACACGACTCTCTTTACCAATTCTGCCCCGAATTACACTTAAAACGACTCAACAGCTTAACGTTGGCTTGCCACGCATTACTTGACTGTAAAACTCTCACTCTTACCGAACTTGGCCGTAACCTGCCAACCAAAGCGAGAACAAAACATAACATCAAACGAATCGACCGATTGTTAGGTAATCGTCACCTCCACAAAGAGAGACTCGCTGTATACCGTTGGCATGCTAGCTTTATCTGTTCGGGCAATACGATGCCCATTGTACTTGTTGACTGGTCTGATATTCGTGAGCAAAAACGGCTTATGGTATTGCGAGCTTCAGTCGCACTACACGGTCGTTCTGTTACTCTTTATGAGAAAGCGTTCCCGCTTTCAGAGCAATGTTCAAAGAAAGCTCATGACCAATTTCTAGCCGACCTTGCGAGCATTCTACCGAGTAACACCACACCGCTCATTGTCAGTGATGCTGGCTTTAAAGTGCCATGGTATAAATCCGTTGAGAAGCTGGGTTGGTACTGGTTAAGTCGAGTAAGAGGAAAAGTACAATATGCAGACCTAGGAGCGGAAAACTGGAAACCTATCAGCAACTTACATGATATGTCATCTAGTCACTCAAAGACTTTAGGCTATAAGAGGCTGACTAAAAGCAATCCAATCTCATGCCAAATTCTATTGTATAAATCTCGCTCTAAAGGCCGAAAAAATCAGCGCTCGACACGGACTCATTGTCACCACCCGTCACCTAAAATCTACTCAGCGTCGGCAAAGGAGCCATGGATTCTAGCAACTAACTTACCTGTTGAAATTCGAACACCCAAACAACTTGTTAATATCTATTCGAAGCGAATGCAGATTGAAGAAACCTTCCGAGACTTGAAAAGTCCTGCCTACGGACTAGGCCTACGCCATAGCCGAACGAGCAGCTCAGAGCGTTTTGATATCATGCTGCTAATCGCCCTGATGCTTCAACTAACATGTTGGCTTGCGGGCGTTCATGCTCAGAAACAAGGTTGGGACAAGCACTTCCAGGCTAACACAGTCAGAAATCGAAACGTACTCTCAACAGTTCGCTTAGGCATGGAAGTTTTGCGGCATTCTGGCTACACAATAACAAGGGAAGACTTACTCGTGGCTGCAACCCTACTAGCTCAAAATTTATTCACACATGGTTACGCTTTGGGGAAATTATGAGGGGATCTCTCAGTACAAAGCCCCGATTGTCATCGGTACACAGGCGATATCTGGTGTGACTGTGGGGAAATATATCGCCCTTTTCAAAGGTCAGAAAACGGTGATGGTTACCTACAACATTATGGGCAAAGATGCGCTGAACAAAGCGGCGGTAATGAACTCAATCAAGAATATTCAAATAGGAAATGCCGCTAGCCTTTCTGAGAAAATAGCCTTACTTCCTTTCACATTTGAGCCAGAAACCCCTTTCAAAGTAGCGGACGTAATGGGGAATTCCACCGTTTCACTGACCACATTTGATGGTATGGATAAATCGGGTGAGAAACCGCTTTTGATCATCGCAAGTTCAATATCTCAAAGTCGAATTCCAGACCAATCCAAACACGCCAAAACACTTTTAAAGTCAATCAAAGGGTTTGAAGACCACAAAATCATATCTGAAGATAAGGTCAGTTTTGTCGGCAAAGATGGTTACCGAACGGTAGCAAAAACAAGCAATCAAGCTGTTATTCAATACATAGGTACGCTAGATAACGGCTATTACATCCGCCTGATCTCCATGGGAAGCCCAGAAGAGATCGAGAAAGTGACGAAAACGGTCGATACCATTGCGAAATCGGTCACGCCGAAGAAGTAAAGCAAACTTTCTAACCTCACCAATAATGATTCCCCAGCTTTTTGATAGATAGAGACTAAAGATGAAAAAACTGATTTTTCTTATGAGCTTATTTACCGGATCTTCATTTGCCGGTATCCATTGTACAGAATCGATTAGCGCAGCGATCTTACACAAAAATGGAAACGTCTACTTTACATCAAGTAAGACGTGTAAAAGTTGGTGTCAGATAAGGTGGACGAGTGAAACCGACAAAGATCGTGCCTTCAGTATGTTGCTGGCTGCCAGAACAGCAAAGACTCCCGTAACGTTTTATTGGGGTAACTTAAATTCTTGCACTGAGAAAAATCCAACTTATCAGTCACCAGATTATATTGTGTACTAGCCACATCGTACTCAATTTAATAAGGAGCTCTATGCAGGGCTCTTCTTTTATATAAACGTTTACGGATATACCTATGAAAAAGTTACTCATGCTTTTAGCCATAATGGTGTCAGAGCCGATATTGGCGGGACAAATTAAAACCAATTTGGATGTTGATAATGTCAGAGTTAGAAAAACGGTGGCGTATGTTAAATTTTCTGGCTGTTCCTATTACTCCATAATTTATCTCAATAGCGAATATGAAAAAGTGATGTATTCAAGTTTACTAGCTGCCGGGATGGGAGGTAAGAAAGTAACGGCTGAATTCAACGGGGTGGATTGTTCGGCGAAAGAGCTAGAGCTCATATACGTAGATGTCGGATTTTAGCCATTCGAATTTTTAGCTCGCATCACACCATTGCTCACAAAAGAAAAAAGCCAGTCGCAATATAGAGTGCGGCTGGCTATACAATTGTGAACAAATCTATTCACTAACAACGTCAGTTGGCTAGGTGACCCCGGCTTAAAAGGGTCACACTTACTAATACAATTCACGTGCCAATTTTAAACCCTTGAAAATAGACTGACGAAAACGTTTGCTCACCACTTTGTTGCATATTTGCATTTTCAAAACGCAAAGTATTTGCAAAATGCAGTAGGTGCTTTGGTTTCTTGTTTAACCAACCCATCCATCAAACTCCCAAACCGTATTCAATACCATCGATTGGTTTCTGAGTTACCTCGCAAAATACTATAAAAAGTCAAAGTCTTTGCAATCAAGAACGAGTGAAATGGCTATATGTGAGTATGATGTCCGCCCCATTTTTAAAGCTCACACAACTCTGTGAGCTGCGTAAGCGAAAAACAGGATTTGAAGATGAAAGAGCGTTACCCAGCTATTGAGCCATTTAATTCAGGAATGATCGAAGTCGGTGATGGGCATCGCTTATATTGGGAAGAAGTCGGAAACCCAGCTGGAATACCTGCGCTTTATCTTCATGGAGGACCGGGAGGCGGTTGTGGAGCAGGCTCAAGGCGCAATTTCGATCCAAAAGCCTATCGAGCAGTATTATTTGACCAACGTGGTTGCGGGCGTAGCCGCCCCTTAGCATCGGAGCCAAATATTGACTTAAGCACAAACACCACGGATCACCTCATTGCCGATATAGAAGCCTTACGTGAACACCTCAATATCGATCGCTGGGTTGTGGTGGGCAGTTCTTGGGGTGTGACGTTAGGTCTGGTGTACGCCCAACGTTATCCAAACCGCGT
Organism: Vibrio penaeicida; assembly: GCF_019977755.1. Lineage (NCBI taxonomy): Bacteria > Pseudomonadati > Pseudomonadota > Gammaproteobacteria > Vibrionales > Vibrionaceae > Vibrio > Vibrio penaeicida. The sequence continues at coordinate 669,848 of NZ_AP025145.1, forward strand.
ACAAGCCATGGTGTTGGGGGCGATAACATCGGGCACTCGACAAGAAATAGAGTGGATAACTCGAGATATGGGCAGGGTGTTTCCCCATGAATGGGAACGTTTTTGTTCGCACGTACCAGAAGCGGAAAGAAACGGTGATTTGTCTGCCGCATACGCTCGCATGTTGTCTAACCCAGATCCAGCTATTCACAGAAAAGCAGCGCTTGAATGGTGTTTGTGGGAGGATACCCACGTTTCCTTAACGCCAGGGTGGGCACCTTCACCACGCTACCAAGAGCCTGGATTCAGCTTGATTTTTTCTCGCCTTGTGACTCACTACTGGAGCAACGGATGCTTTCTAAGAGATGATGAAATAATGGCTGGAATGCACCTTATAGCAGACATACCCGCTACCTTAATTCACGGTAGGTGGGATATTTCTGGTCCATTGGATACCGCCTTAGCCTTGCACCGAGCGTGGCCAAATAGCGAGCTGATTGTTTTAGAAGAAGCAGGTCACGGTGGTGTTGGCTTCCCCGAAGCAATGACGGCTGCGTTAAATAAATATCGAGATTAGGAGTGTGGGCGACCAATCCAGTGGACGCCCACAGGCAGAATGAGTCTTTAATTGGCTACTAAAGCGTACTTTTCACGTTCATCAAACAATCGAAATGCGAAGAACACGATTAAGCCAGTGGGACCATACAAAAATGTCAGTGGTAAGCAGGGAATTAATCGCCATTTGGGTAGGTTAGCGCGTGTAACCTCATCAATCATCCAGCGACCAACAAACAAGTCGAAAATAAGGAAGTGAAGCCAACCAGTGGCTAAATTTCCTTCTGATTCAAACAGCTTACTCACCCCGATTAGGCTAGAAAAATTCCCTTCTGGTGAACTGCCCCAAAACCGAAATACTAAAAACAAGTAAAGTCCTGATAAGACAAGAGGAATAATTCGCCCGCCGAAAAGTAGTACCCCATAACGAATCCGAGTTGATGAAACGAAGATCCCCAACACTAAAAATAGCCAACCTAACAGCGCAATACCGCTGCCTATTTCAAAGGTTAAATGTGCCATCATTGAACCTCTCCGTGAGCGTTTCTTGGTATCATTACCGCTTGTTCGCCATATTTAAACACCTCACCACCATGTTGATCGGCATAAGATTGAGCTTCTTGTTCCGATGAAAACCAGAGATTCAAAGTCGAAAGGACTTTCTTATCAAAGTCAGGTGTGTAAGAGGTGCCATCCTTTTGTGCCATCAGTACGGGTTTATACGCTTCCCAGCTTTGATAGCCCGCTTCAATGGCTAACAACCGTAAAAAGTGTTTACGCTGCAAGGTGTGGCGTTCGTTATATAAAGAAGAGATGGATTGACCAAAACACACGCCCGTTTTTTTGACTCTACGGACAATGGGCATGGCTTCTGAAACACTGCCAGATTTAGCGACACGGTGTAACCTTCGAGCATCACGCAGCAAGGATTCGACAGCAGTATTGGTTTTTGAAGATTTCAGTGATTTGGCATCACTAGAGGATTTTTGATTACGCATACAAACTCCATCGAGTGGCTGGTCTGTCTCGTTTAGGACCATAGATAAGAGTCAGTAATTAAATTGTCTTATTACACAGGTGAGTGAACTTTCACGAGCTGGGCGTCCTGCAAACCCGCGAGAAGAATAGCAACACATGGCATGAGTTGTAAATGGGTTTGTGTGAAAGCGTTCTGTTTGTACGTTTATCAACAAGCCTGCTTTACTGCATCAATCAATACGTCCAATTCTTCCTTTACTTCTTTTGTTAGTTCAAAGCCAAAGTTAATCCTTAAACAGTTGCTATAGATAGACAAGGTACTGAACAGGTGACCTAAACGGATATCAATGTTCTTTTCTTCCACAAGTTCGGCGAACTTGGAGGCATTAAGGGTAGGGACTTGCAGCCACAACACCATTCCGCCTTGAGGGTGGCTGATGTTAACGTTTTCTGGAAGGTGTTCAGTCAAATAGCTGAGATACGTTTGCCTCAAATTAAGTAGAGTATTGCGTCGACGTTTGAGTTGTTTTGTGTAATGACCCGACTCAATGAAATCTGCCATGGCAAGCTGCATAGGAAGGGAGATACCAAAGCAGGATGCTGCATGCTTTTGGCGATAACGATCCGTGTAACGCCCGGGCATACACCAACCTAAGCGGTAGCTCGGCGACAAACTTTTGGAGACAGAGCCACACCAAAGAATATAGCCACCTTGATCATAATATTTAGCGGGTAAGGGTGTGTGGTCGGAATAAGAGAGTTCTAGATACACATCATCTTCAATGATCGGAACCTGGAAAACGTTAGCCAGTTCAGCCAATCTTTGTTTTTGCTCTACAGACATGGTTATCCCTTGTGGGTTCATGTGCGAGGTACAAAATACCCCCGCTTTAACCACACCTTTCTGCAAATGCGCTTCAAGTTGAGACAAATCAATTCCGTCATCTAAAGAGGGGATCTCGACAATCTTTCTTCCCATTTGCCCAAGCAAATCTAAAATGCCACTAAAGCAAGGCGAGCTGATAGCAATGGCATCGCCCACCTGAGTGCAAGATTCCAGCGCAGCTTTAATGGCAGGCATACAACCCGATGTAATCACGAGTTCATTGGGGTTTATGTGCAGTCCAAGTTTCGTGAAATGGTCGCTCAGTGCATTACGCAGTAGGGGATCACCTTGTGGATTCGGGTATTGATTGAGGCGATTGCCGATTCGCTTACTGGCGCGTCGAAAACTGCGCTCTAACTCGTTTTGTGAAACCTCGTCTATAACGGTACTGGACACGCCTAGCGGGCCATTATGTAGAGAATGAATTGCGAAGTTTTGAGTTACCGAAGACACCTTGCTCTCAAAGCGCGCCCATTCTGGTGTGTTATGTTTACTCCGTTGCGGAGAAACGTAATACCCCGCTTGAGGACGAGCATGTATCCAGCCTTGCGATTCCAGCTCTTGATAACAGCTCACCGCCGTCGACATGCTCACCGCTTGCTGCTTTGAGAGCTGCCTAAGTGAAGGCATTCGGCTGCCTTCAGGAAGCTTACCCACCTCAATCTCTCGGATAAATCGGCTGGCTAACGTTCTGTACATACTCATAGACATAACTGTACTGCTTTTTGTGAGAATAATTGTATCTGTACCGATAACTGTACTCGAGTAATACTCTTTTTCAAGAGAAAAGGAGGACAATTATGAAAAGAAACGATCTATTGTTGGCAGTCTTTGTTATGGCAATTTGGGGCTTCAACTTCTCAATGATCAAGATGGGCATTACCGATGTTCACCCATTACTGGCAACCGCTGCCCGTTTTACTTTGGCAGTGATACCAGCCATCTTTTTTATTCGCAGACCCAACGTAAAATGGCGTTACTTGGCTAGTTATGGCGTCGTTTTTGGTGTTGGGGTGTGGGGAATGGCATCTTGGTCTATCACTGCGGGGCTTTCATCCGGTATGTCTTCGGTACTGCTTTCATCGAACGCGCTAATCAGCATGGCAGTTGGCGTGTTTATTCAAAAAGATATCGCTTCAAAACGCAAAGTCATTGGTGCTGTCGCTGCATTGGTCGCCTTGTTGGTATTGATCTCGGCAACCAATGGTAACCTTACGGCGGAAGGTGTGTTTCTTATTATGATCGCCGCTGCCAGCTGGACAGTGATGGGTTTGATAGTAAAAGCGTCGAAAACCACTCAAGCATTTGCTTTCAATGTATGGGGGATGCTCTTTGCACCTATTCCACTGGTGTTGTTCGCGGTGAGCATTTATGGTCCCAATATTGTGGTGCACGCCTTTGAAGTTTGGGATATGAATACGACCATAGCGGTTGCATTCCAAGCTTACCCAACTACATTATTTGGTTACTGGGTTTGGAGCAATCTGTTGATTCGCTACCCGCTTAGCACCACCGCGCCTTTAACCTTGTTAGTCCCAGTATTTGCACTAATTTCCGGCTATTTTATGTATAACGAGATGCTCAGTACCGCACAAATGATTGCTTGTGTGCTGTTCCTAGTCGGTATTGGTTTAATAGTGAAACCAGCGACAAGCAAAAGCATGTTAGAACCTAAGCCAGTAGTGAATTGAAATATCCGCAACGTGGCGAGCGGATTTGAGGGATGAATTAACCTTTATAAATCCGAACTTAAAAAGGGAAGGGGACTAACGAAATGTATCCCCTTTTTATTCATTATTTCGCGAGTAGCGCCTTAATTTGTGGCATTACTTCTTTTGCGGCAAGGTAACCTGCTTCAATGGATTTCGCTCTATCATTAAACGACACATCACTGCTTGGTTCGTAGTTTGGTGTAATGAGTACATCTGCGCTGGCCATCTCTTGTTGCGATAGTCTACAGCTCTGCATTCTGAACGTCGCCAGCAACACTTTACTTACAGTCAATTCCGGTGCGGGTTGATTGTGGCAAAAAATATCGACCGCGATGACCTTTTTAGCACCGAGATCTTTTGCGGTATAAACCGGCACAACACTGAATACGCTGCCATCAATTAAGATATCACCTTGGTTTTCAACGGGAACAAAAGTACCTGGCACGGTGGAAGAGGTTTGTACTGCATGCCCAGGGTTGCCAGAACGGATAACCACAGTCTTACGCGTCGTCATATTGGTGGCAGTCACCGCTACAGGAATGGGCATGTCTGCCAGATCGTTATACCCGACATGCGCGTTGATCCAGTCGGATAAGCGTTTACCATTTACGAACCCTTTGGACGAAAGCACAATGTCCGCGACGTCAGATACTCCGAGCTTTTCAATGGCGGCTTCCATATCTTTAAAACTCATTCCAGAGGCATAAAGCGTCGCCGCAATTGAACCTGCAGACGCTCCACTGACCACATCCGGCTGTATCCCTTCTTCTTCCAACGCTTTTAACACGCCTAAGTGCATAAAGCCCCGAACACCGCCACCCCCAAATGCCACCCCTAATTTGTGTTCCCCTGAGACAATGGGCTCTGACACATTCAAATCGTTGTAGACATTTGGCGAGGAGCACGCCATCAGCAATAGTGATAAAGAGGTAGGGATCAATGTTTTCAACATGGGAGGCTCGGTTTGTTTGGACAGATCAAAGCGTTACAGAATCCGGTTTCAGCGTGTATTTTCAAGTGATTTATCCCAAAGCATGATGGATATCGCGATCTCACGCGCACTTTGATTTAATTTTGTTTTAGTAATCGGGGAGGCAGGAGCTTTCAAGAGCTGAAAAAAGAAACTGTGAACAAGGTGCCCCAAAACATTCTGGTTAGATTGACAAATATAGTCCTGATAAATATATTCAACCGATTGATAGGTCATTCGTCGTTTAGAGTTGGTTCTAACCATCAGAACTGCATGACAAAAACGACATGTTTAGACCTTAAATTTTTTGAACGCCCACAAGATTACAACTAACGCGGAGATAGATAATGAGTCATTGGACAGATTTTTTCCCTTATGTAGCTATGGCGATCAAGGTCATCGCGTTAGCCGTGGCTGGATACTTCGCTATCAAATGGCATTTCGACCAAGATAGGAAGTTGAAAAAAGAAGCCGAGGAAAAATAAACTCGGGATTAAACGCCTATCTATTGAGTCCATTTGGGGCAATCCTACCTTTTTGTTAAAGGTGCTTGTCCCACCAATCGGCTTAACGCTTATTTTCTAGGGTGCAACGAATTGTTAAGAGCCGAACGTATATAGTCTAAATACCTAATCCGAGCCCTCGTCGTTCTTGCTAGGCAAGCATTGAGTTGTCCATCTGTCGAGTAGGTTTTACACTCAGAACGCCTTCTCTTTAACCATGCAATTTGGCTTGCTTTTAAATCAATGGTCAATTGATTACTGGCAATTAGATCTTTATAACCCTTATTCAGCTCACGATCATAAATAGAAAGACCTTTACTGCTGCATATCGCTTTTTCCAAACGATTAAGCTTCTCGTCACACGAAAAACTCGGTTTAACATCGGTTATTTTTGAGTGCTTTTCTAGCAACATATCAAATCCAGATTCTTTTTCTTCCGCTGAAAACCTCGGATTTAATTTTAGATAGTAGTCGAGGTTATTTCCTTGGCTATCTTTGATTTTGGTATCCGCCCCTGCGTCAACCAAAAGCTTTATGACTTCAATAGATGCATTTTCTGTTGCGTAAGTCAGTGCACTCCTATTAAGACGTTTAAGGCGTGCCAAATCTGGCTGGCAAGACATTGGCTCATAATTAGTTACCTGATCGATGGGCCAACCAGCTTCAAGAAAATATTTTACTGAATCGAAGTTATTCATATGGGCAGCAAACATTAATAGATCTTTCTGATAAAAAGACTTAATTAAGTTTTTATCTACCGCGGACGGAAGTCTATTATAGGCTTGAGGAGTATCAACTATTAACGATAGTGCCACCAAAGGAATACTGCTACGCTTGAATTTTAAGTCCTGATTAATGTTTTTCCAGTTGTTGTATGTTCCATCCAAGATTTTTTCAAAAACTGAAAAGTCTTTTTCGTAGTGATAATACGAGCCTAGAGAATAGTATCGACTGGGCATCGCTTGAATAACCTTAGATGCGTGGTTGTAAGCTTCTTTTTCTAAATAGGAATAGTTGGAAACGTAGTGGTTCTTAAGCTCTGTAATGGCATCAAACATCAGGTTTTCATTCGATTTTTGCTCTCTATAGCTCCATATATCTTGAAACTTCCAGTCTTCAAAATGCTTTTGTTGAAGTTCAGCCCATTGTTGTTCCCAGTTCCCCATCGTGAATTTCCATTTCGGCTCAATTGCCCAAGGCCTGATTACTGCCATTGAAGAATAAAACCGACCGCTCCATTTTGGTATTACTTCTGGGTTGGAAGTACCACAATGTCCACTAGATAACAGCATTTTTTCGATGGAATATTTATATGCTGTAAGTAATGGAAGAGACTTCTTTATATCACTATCATCAACATTCTGAAAAATCTTTATGGTGCAAACTTTTTCTGACTTTCCGTCTTTTTTTAAATGATATATCTTACGTTGTGAATTTTGACTGTGAAAGTCTCCGAACTCATACAAAATGTACCATTTACTCTTAAATTTAAATGGTACGTTTTTCCACCATGAAAAATTAGAGTTACTTTTTGAGCCAATTGGATAAAAAGGTGGAAAAACCTCTGTTTTTTGTTCTTTTAACTCGCTTACTAGCACATCAACTTCGTTAGGATTAATAATATAGCCGTTGTAAACGTCACCGTGAATTCCGAAAGGTCGATCATGAAAAACGAACAGCTTTTGTGACCCATAAAAATTAACAGTAGCTAAATCTAGCCCTCCTTCAATACTGGGATATCGTCGAAATTTGAACTCAGGAATCGATATTGTTTCAGATTGGCTGAACCCCTTCGTTTTAATATCTTCCGACTCGAATATTTTGCTGTAGTGATTAAGCGCTAGACTACATATGTCATCTTCACTTGATTCGATTATGTAAGGTTTAAAATTCTCCCCCTTTACAGCAAAGCTGAGGAAAATCAGAGATAAGAAAGTGAAGATAAAACATTTCTGCATTGAGCTCTCCATACGCACAGAACTATCCTTAAGCATTTAACGCCAAGTGATTAGCGCAATGGGTTAACACGTCTACTAGAGGTATGAAGTATCTTGTCCCCATAAAATGAGCTCTATCTTAACCACCAAAACTCTTGGTAACTAGCCCCCAAAATTCGAAGCCTCGATACAGTGGGAGAACGTTAGTAGGCTGAGCTTGAAAAGGGGATGTTGTAAGGGTGAAAAAGCTTTAAATTACAGAATATTAAGACTCAAAAGGAAAAGCTATCTTACCTATTTTTACTTTTAAGACTTACCCTTAATAATTTTCTTCAACCAAGTTGATTTTATGATGAAGGCAGCAAAGTAAATTCAAAAAGGAGCCGTTCATCACAAATATAGCCGTTTAAGTATTTGGTCTTGGCGCGCACGTGTTAATGCTTCATTTTTCGACTTTACATAGGGGCTAGGATGAAGCTGAAAAAAGCCGTATTGCTTGCTTCGAGTATTTTGTGTTCCTGTGGTTTAGCTACCGCAAAAGAAGCACTCAAACCAGCACATTATCTGACAAGTGCAAACCAAGTGCTTTCGGGCAAAGTGGTATCAGAAAATAACACCGATATTGTTTACGCGGATATCACTAAGGCAGATCTTAAAGAAGAAAACCTAAAGGCTTATAGCCCGTGGGATGAGCTTTATCAATGCACGGAAGCAGGCAGTTTAAAAAATGAAGCGATCATTGTGTCTGTCGGAGATAAATTTCATGTGATGCAGGCGTGCGATGCGTTAGGCTTCGACCTAGATATAGAGCTGTCGGTTGTTGATGCAGCCATATTGAATGGTGAAGCGTCAGATTTGGCGAAATCGGCTAGCCAAATAATTCTCGTCCCGACGCCTTCTTCAGACGAAACCTACCTTTATTGGAATGGAAACAAATTCAAACTGTTCGTTCCAATGCCTTTCTAAGATGCCCAAATATGAAAATCAAGAGCCCCAAGCGTGGATTTTTGGGGCTCCTTCACCTTGTTTCAGGTTTTTATGAATCATTACGTATGGTGAGATTTGTTAAGAAAGAGGAGCGATTTTACTAACGTTCCTGACTCATTTTTGCTCAAAACTATTAGATGAAGCTATCTCTATCCTAAAGCTGGATAATGGGTTTGATATATGCAGTCAATTTAAACAGCTTCTTTCGAAAAAGCCAAACAAGCTGTTGGACGAGCACTATTCAGCCTAATCTCTGAGTTGAGCTGAAATTGCTGAGGCAACTTAATTAGCATTCGTAGTGATATTATGAGATCTAGACTAGTTGGGTAAGTTAAGTGTAACTAGTAGAATATAGGAAGTTTTTATGCCACGTGGAACCAAATGTAGCTATGCGGAAATACATCGCCCTAGATAGACAGTTTTCTCCTGTAATAGAAAATCATAAGGACTCTGAAGAGCTAGATATTTCTCTTAGTTTGGGGATAAAAAAAGCACACAATTGGAAGTCTCTATTAAGCGAATACCGCACTGTAATTCTAGCCGAAGCTGGTGCTGGTAAGACGGTAGAATTAAAGGAAATGGCAAGTAAGCTCTCAATCGAAGGGAAGTTGTCATTTTTTATTCGAATTGAAGATATTGACCGTAACTTTGATGACGCTTTTGAAATAGGTGATGAAGGTGAATTTGAAGACTGGCTTAACTCAAATGATGAGGCTTGGTTTTTCTTAGACTCGGTTGATGAAGCAAAACTAGCTCATCCTAGAGCTTTTGAAAAAGCTATCAAACGTTTTGCTAAAGGAATTGGGAAAGGGGCTAAACGAGCTCATATTTACATTTCTAGCCGCCCCTATAGCTGGCGTGCCAAGTCAGACAAAGCTTTAGTTGATGCTCATCTATTCTACCCATTTACTGGTAATCAAGAAGAAGTTGACGGCAAAGATAAGCATCCCAAAAGTGCATTAAATGTTTACGGCTTACGACCAATAGACCGAAGCATGATTCAAACCTATTGTTCCGAAAGTGGTGTTAAAAATGTTGGCGACCTTCTTGATGAAGTTGAGCGGTTAGGTCTTTGGAATCTAGCAGAAAGACCTTTTGATTTGGATATCATCATCACGAAGTGGTTGGATGATCAATCACTTGATGGGAGACTAAACCTGCTACAACACAGTATTGATGTTCGTCTCAGTGAGAGGCATAACGATGCTCGAAAGCCTCTTAACTTAGACAAGGCACGTGAAGGTGCTCAAAGGTTGGCTGCTGCCGTTATATTAACGGGAAATGTCGGGATCAATGTGCCTGATGCCGAAAAGGTAAAGCAAGGGATTGAGGCCGATATCATTCTGTATGATTGGGATCGAGAAGACGTTAAATCGTTGCTTGAGTGTGGTTTATTTAACGACATTATTTATGGTGCAGTAAGATTTAGGCATAGGGATATTCGTGAGCTTTTAGCCGCGCAGTTTTTTAGTAGTCTATTGAAAGAAGAAGGCTTGCGTTCCCAAATCGAGTCTTACTTTGTTAGGGAAGTGTTCGGCGAAATGATCCGCCCCAGCAGTTTTGGACACCAAGTTAAGTGAGTACAATCACTAACGAGGTGAACAATGACAACTAACAAAAAAACTAGAATTAAACATTCCCCTGAATTTAAGGCAGAAGCTTTGAAGCTATCAGAGAAAGTGGGAGTTGCTGCGGCAGCGAGGCAGCTCGGGTTGCATGAATCCCAGATCTACGGTTGGCGTAAGGCAATTAAAAAAGACACCAGTACCAGTCAGCGTGAAAGAGATCTCGCTGCCGAAGTCGCCAAGCTCAAAAGGCAATTGGCTGAGCAAGCTGAAGAGCTAGATATCGTAAAAAAGGCCGCCACCTACTTCGCGAAAAATCTAAAGTAGATTGCTATGAATTTATGCTAGAACACCTTCTGTGTTTCAATGTGGTCCGCATGGCTAAGGTGTTCGAAGTTTCACGAAGTGGGTTCTATTACTGGATTAAGCATCGCCACAAGTACATCCAGCGTGAGGCAATACGCCAAAAGCTTGATGAAAAAGTCAAAAAAGCTTTTGACAATAGTAAGGGGCGTGATGGCTCAAGGCGCATCCAGAAAGAGCTAGCTGAGAATGGGGATAGCCGTAATGTTAAAACCATTGCCGCCAGTATGAAGCGTCAGGATTTAACGCCGAAAGCGGCACGCAAGTTTAAATGTACGACGGATAGCAAGCATAAGATGCCCGTAGCGCCGAACTTGCTAGCTCAAGACTTTAACGCAACGGCTCCGAATCAAAAATGGGCGGGAGATATCACGTATCTTGCCACGAGCGAAGGCTGGTTGTATCTGGCTGTCATCATCGACCTTTACTCACGACAAGTGATCGGTTGGTCAATGGATACGAGGATGACGGCAACTCTGGTCTGCGATGCATTATCAATGGCTCTGTTCCGTCGAGGGTTCCCTGAGCATGTTACTGTCCATAGTGATCGAGGTAGCCAGTATTGCTCAAAAGACTATAGGGACATAATAAGTGCTTATAACCTAAAACAAAGTATGAGTAGAAAAGGAAACTGTTGGGATAATGCGTGTGTTGAGAGCTTCTTCCATTCTATGAAAGTCGAGGCGATCCAATACGAACCGATCATGACAAGAAATGAGATGCGCCAAACGGTCTTCGAGTACATTGAGGTTGATTATAATCGGATGAGAAGGCACAGTGCTCTTGGGTATCTAAGCCCAGTTAACTTTGAACAGCAAAATGTCGCTTAATGAAGTGTCCAGTCTTGCTGGAGCAGATCAAAACCATCATTACCCCTTTATTTCGTCCTATTTTGCCATGGTTGATTTTGTTTGATGCTCGTCTTCGAGTACAGATCTTGGGTATAAAGCCTGAAATAGCTTTAGAGGATGGCGATCCCTCCCAGTTACCGCTGTTAGTCAGAAAGCGAATTCTTTCAGATGTTGTAGCTCAAATTGCCGATGATACTGATGATCGCTCTGCTCGAGACAACGCTGCCATTGCCCGAATCGCACTGCCAGATCTAATAGAGGATGTGCTCAATCTCATTCATAAATATGCAGACAATGATGATGCAATTTTTTTCCTTGGTCGTATAGTCTGGCAAGGAAAGATGGACGATTGTACCGAAGTACTTACAGAAATCGCGATATCTTGTGAGCGAGATAAGTATGCCAGAATTGCAGCAGTGCGCGCAGTGCTAACTTGTGGGTATGAAGAGCAAAAAGACTTCGTCTGGCGAGAGGTTATTAGAAGAGGGAATATTCCTAAGGAACTGCTGATTGAGTTGGTTGACAATACTCTGCCCAGTGATGGTTCTGTCAAATACCTAGTCGAGTCAATTCGTCATTTAGTTGAGCCGAAAAGATTTAAATCATCGATGTTGGATAGAGCGCTGCATGATTTTATTGAGAGAGCAGAAATCACACTCATTCCGGAATTACTAAAAGAGCTCAGTAGTTATCTTAATGTTGCTCCATTTGTAGAGCGAAGAGATTGCAGGGTATCTGAACAATATGCGTGGTTGTTTAGCTCTGCTATCAAGTGTTTGGAAAAGTTAGTAGTCAATAAGGATCCATTTACTTTGTCAGAGGTTTCGCTGTCCATTCTAGCAAATGCAGGAGCTTTGCAATTTTGGAGAGGAGGTAATTTGGATGATGTTGAACATGACCTTGGCAACCTAGTACCTGAATGGCTAGAGCTTAATGATGCGTTGTATTGGTATAGCATAGAGAAAGCTAGAAAATATCTGAGCGATCAAGATAAGCCCTTGATTGATGATTGGAGCATCTCATATTTAAAACATTTTTGGGCTTTCAAAGGTGATGACTTCTCAAGGTTAGTATCATTTGTCAGTACTCGCCTTGAACAAGATAACCGATTAGTCGCACTGAATGCTGCATTCAGGCTCTATCAACAGTCAGGCTCACCTGAAAAGATGTTAGAAGAGCTTCGTATTGCAGTGCATGGAGAAGAGGTTTTAGTTTCTCGATTAGAAAATTTGTTAAATCCAATAACTCCCGAATCAACACTAAGGTACGAGGCTGAAGAAGCTGAGTATTACCGACAAGCAGAAAAAGAACGGAAGGAGCAAGAAAGTAATCGAATAGAATGGATACAATCACTACAAGAAAATCCGTCTCTGATTACTGCTCCAAAGGTGAAGCCTGGAGAAATCACTAACAACCATGTCTGGCTGTTAAGTGAGTTAGAAAAAGATAGTTCAGCTACAAGTCGACGTAGTATAAGCCAATGGGAAAGGCTAATTCCTGAATTAGGCTTGGAAGTGGCAAATGCATATAAAGAGTTTTGTATAGGCCACTGGTGCAACTTCCGTCCACAGTTGCATTCGGAAGGGGAAATTAACAATTCTATCCCGTATGCTTTGTTACTTGGCTTAGCAGGGCTAGAAATTCAAGCAAAGGAAGACTCTAACTTTCCTAAGTCTTTGAGTGGTGAAGACCTTGGAACTCTATTGCGCTATATAACATGGGATATAAATGGATTCCCAAGTTGGTTAGAGGTAGTACAACGAGATTATCCAGAGAAAACAAATAACGCCATTCTTCGAGAGGTGTTTTGGGAGCTAGAGAATAATAGTAAAGCCAAAGAGGTTTCAAGCCACATTCTACACGACTTGGTGTATCACGCACCTTGGCTCAAGCAACATCTCGCTGGCGCTGTATTTGAGTACCTAATTAGCTCAGCCAATCTAATCCGAGCCAATAAAGAGTACTGCTTACGACTCTTGATTGAAGGTGGTATTGGCGCACAGCAACTGTCTTTGTTAGCCCAAAAATACATATCAGCAAGTCAAGGCGATGTTCATGATATGGCGTGGTGGTATGCACTGTTAGTCGATAGTGAGCCTGACAAAGGAATTCCAGAGTTAAAGGAGTGGCTAGCAATGCTTGACCTTGAAGAAGCAACGAACGCTGCCGAAATATTTCTGGAAGCGCTGTTAGGCGGGAGGAGCTCACATCGTTCTCTTTATAATGTAGGACAATTTAAAGTGGTTTCTCACCTGAAAGCTTTGTACGTCCTGATGCATAAATATATCAGTGTTAGTGAGGACATTAATCGAGCGGGCACAGGGACCTATAGCCCAACAACAAGAGATAATGCTCAAGAAGCTAGAGAGATGTTGTTCAACTATTTGGTAGAGCTTCCCTCTAAGGAGAGCTACTGCGCATTGACAGCGCTGATAGAAGAGCACCCTGATGAGTCACATCGACCGTGGATGAGAAAGAGTGCATACAAAATGGCTGAAGCTTATGGAGATGTTCCTTTATGGTCGGATAATCAGTTTAAGGAGTTCCATAAGACTAAGCAGATCTCCCCTGAGTCGCATAGGCAGTTATTTGAACTGGGTGTCCAACAAATTCTTTCGATTAAGGATTGGGTAGAAAATGGTAATGATAGCCCATGGATGACGTGGCAAAGAGCGGCCAAAGAAAATGAGGTTAGAACGCTAATTGCGGCTGAGCTAAGAAAAAGTGCCAACGGACATTACACGGTTGCAGAAGAGCCTGAGCTAGCTAATGAACAACGAATGGATATCTGGCTTGCTAACCCGAAGGTGACCTCCCCAGTACCGATTGAGTTAAAGTTACTTGATAAGGGCTGGAGTGGTACTGATTTGTGCGAGCGGCTTCGAAACCAGCTTGTAGGTGATTATCTCAGAGAGGGTAATGCTAGTTGTGGTGTATTTCTTTTAGTATCACAGAACTCAACTAAAAACTGGGTGATAGACGCTAAGAGAGTGGGTATTGATAAGCTCGCTTCAGCACTCAAAGATTATTGGAAGTCAATTGCACATGGCTATTTAGGTATCGATGAGATAGACGTGATAGTCATTGATATGAATAAAAGAGCTTTAGTCTCTGATTTGTGATTTCGCCACCACGGTAAATCAAGAGAGTGCATGTCATAGTTTAGGTCTTTCATTTTGCTATCTAGGTTAGCTATGTATTCCTTAGAACAATAAATCGCCCTCAACAACCAACGTTGAGGGCGATTTTAATTTATCTCATTTAGATAACCTAATTTAACGGTTTAACATTCCAACATCACTTCGCGTGAAAAATCTGCTCGGTTTCCAAATCGGTCATTGCACGGATTTGGCGCCATACGTAGTAGAAAATACCAAACATCATCAGCATGCTTGGCACTGCAATGGCAGGGTAGCTGTAAAGCGTGAGTTTACCCAGCTCTTCATTAAATTCCGCCGTGCCGGCTGGGCTTGTGACAATCCAAGTCGCTAGGAAATAGTTCATGGCGGAAGAAAAGGCAAAGGTGCTGGCGAACAGGTAATTCGACGATACCAAGCAACGCTCGAATGCTTCTGACTTGCCTTTCTCTTTTAAACGTTCATGAATCAAAGAAAGGTTAAACAAGCTGTCGTTTAGAATCATCTTCTGCATAAATGGGTAACGCGTAAAGGTGGAGCCCAAAACGCCTAAGCCAATCAAGCCCGGAATCAAGGCTTCCTTAAACGCTAACCAGCGCGTATCGAGCTCTAATAAGCCAATACCGCCCGTCAACAAAATACTGACAAAGCCAAGTGCCGATATGAAGTTGAATTTCTTGTTGCGGATAAGATCCATACCACCGTAAACGATAGGAAACATCAACGCGACGACAAGCGCCATGGCTGTTCCTAGGTGCTCATCGCCACTAAACTTCATCAAAATGAAGGAAGGAATGATAACGTTAAAGAGGATCTCGAATAGGGGGTTCGACTTTTTCGGTGCCGTGTTACTCATAATCTCTTACTGACTCTACTGTATCGGGTACTATTAACTTCGAAGGGCAGTGTTCTACGCTTGGCATCAGATGTAAAGGGTTAAATCGCGAGTTCTGTAACGACTTATGAAATAGATCGACCTCTTTTGAGTTTTTGAACAAAATTTAGTCTTAAAAGATAACTAGCATGAACACTATTAGTTAGTACCCCAAATCACACTTAGTAACATCAAACCCAACATATCTTAACTTCAATAGTCTGCCCTTGAATCCTATTCTGTTATCATCGGCTCGGTCTTAATTCAGTTAGAAGTATCAAAAGGAACAACAGAATGGATCTGAAAGGTCTTGAAAAATATCTGGCGCTAAATCATATCGACTTTAAACCTCTAGACAAAGAGAGTGTGCTGATCAATCTGGGTTTCTTAGTTGGAAGAGTGCAAGTGAAGTACGTACCCGAGACCCAGCATTTCGATTTTAATGATAAGCCTCGTTGGGTCATTCAGGTTCTATTGATGGCGATGATGCTGTATTTTTTGGCGACAAACTTTCATGTGTATTCGCCACTTCAACTGAATATGTGTGTGGGTGTCACCGTCGTGATGTTAGGCATTTTTGGCTACAAAGAAAGCCGCATCATGCAGTTGAAAAAGGCGGTGAGTAACCAAGAAAGCTAATGCTTCGATATGTTGTAAGGTTCTGATTTGAACTACATCGTCAAAGGAATCGTGGCAGTACAATTTGAATCATTAAGCCTGTTTTGTCTTTTTAATTTAAATGATATGTGTTGCTATAAGTTAATATTTTATGCGCTTGATTTAATATGTGATTGATATTCTAAGATGGTATTAAGCGCTTTGTAGTATATAAATGATATGCATTTGCTTCCGTTAAAAGAGTTTTAAGTATTACTCTCTATGCTATTTGATTTGAATTGATACTATATTTTTTCCGTTTTACATGTTCGGATGACTCAGTTATTTGAGATGTCTTTAGAAATAATTTTAATAACTAGTAATTAGGAAATAAAATGAAAAAAACAATATTAGCAGTTGCACTCTCTATTAGTGCTTTTTCTGCTTTTGCCCAAAGTAATGAAAACATATTTGTTCAGCATAAATGGATTGACTTACAAACCAATTTAACTGACTTGGCACAAGTGCAAGCTGCCTGCCAGGCTCACGGCACCAATTATCACGTGCCGACTTCAGCTCAACTATCTACTTTTAGAACCGAATATCGCGATCGAACTCAGCGTCGTGCCTTACGCAGTTTTTTGGTTAACGCGCTATCTGGTGAAAAAGAACGCAATCGACTTACCGTTACTACACCTAACTTTTTAGTAGATTTTGGTGGTGAAGCATCTCAAGCAAGTATAAAAGCAACAGGTATTCGAGGCACTGTGAATTATCAACCTGTGTTGGGGGATGGCAGTATCGAAAGTTCTAACAATTCAGATGACTTATTCAGTTCGTTACTGACATCTTTCATCAGCTCTGAACAAAGTAATCAACCAATTCTTAATGTCTGTGTTCAGGTTGGAGAAGTTCAGGAAGTGGTTGATGAATATGCGGGGCTCAAGCGCCATGAATTTACATTACCACCTTTAGAAAATGAGTCTGAAAAATTAATAGACTTCGTTATAAATAAATGGATGACTGAGACTTGTAATTCAGTGGGCTTAGATGGGTCTATTATTAAAAAGCCAGCTAATGGGAGTGAAAGCACTCATTATGTTCTTCCTAGTTACGGTATTACTCAAACTCTTAAAGCCTGTACTCCCACTTCGGAAAATAAGGAACTGTTAAGAGTAGAAAATAACAATGTATTTTCTTACGATAGCTCTGAGCCTTTGGTTATTTATGCACCTGAAGATCTCGAAGTGAAATACTCAGTAAAAAATATTGTGCGGTAATTAATTTTTCTTTTTAATTACATCAGAAAACACAACATGTAAATCGTTCGACTTAGCTTGCCCATCCAGATTGAGTTTTGAACGGATATGATGAAGGTGCTCTTCCATAAGCTTGAGCGCCTCCTTTTGGTCCTTTTTCTCTATAGCATCCAACAGGCACATGTGTTCGTCTTGAGAGCAATTAGAATGGTTATTGCTCTCGAATTGGGCAATCAGCAGTGACGATTGCGAAACCAAGCTTCGTTGAAACGCCAGCATGGGTGAGTTGTCTGCCATTTCCGCCAGCTTGATGTGAAACTCGCCAGAAAGGCGCAAGCCTCGACCGTAATCCCCATTTTTAAACGCTTCGTTTTCTTGCTCAACCAGCGCTCGGCATTCTTCAATTTGCGCTTTGGTGGCATAGTCTACCGCTAATTCAGTAATGGCGATTTCCAATACTTCTCGCGCTTTTATGATTTGCTTGGCTTCTTCTTTACTTGGCGCGGCTACCATAGCACCACGGTTAGGGCGAATGTCCACGACTTGTTCTATCGATAATCGATGAAGTGCTCGGCGTATGATGGTGCGGCTGACGCCAAAAATATCGGCGAGCGCTTCTTCACTTAATTTGGTGGAAGGGGGCAATCGTTGCTCTAGGATGGCATCAAAAATATGGCCGTATACCACGTCGTCCTGAGTCAGGCCGGGTACTTTGGTTTTAATTGGATCGGAATTGCTGCTTTTCAAACTCGCCATGATGTCCTATCGGAGTGTAACAACTCTTTGTATTTTTTATTGTATACCCAAATTGGCTTAGGGTGCTATACCCAAGTCATCTCAGAATCCTGCACCTTGAGGTCACTTGGGTATAGGTGTTTCGGATAAGACAACGAGCAAGAAGGTGCTGTGAGTTTCACAGCACCGTTGCATTGCACAGGTTACAGTAAATGGTAGCTTGGTAAGGTTAAGAATGTAGCAAACTGCTTGTCAGTCGAGAGCCGATAAAAGAGCTCTGCGGTTTCTGGGAAGCGGCGTTGCTGGTATGTGTCGCTGCCAATTTCACTTTCGATAGTCGCAAGTTCTTGCTGTAGCCAATCTTTGAAAATGGCAGCGGTAAATGCACTGCCATCATCAAGCGTAATACCATGATGAATCCACTGCCAAATACTGGCTCGGGAGATTTCTGCTGTCGCGGCATCTTCCATCAAACCGTAAATAGGTACACAGCCTTCACCACGGATCCACGCTTCCATGTAGTACAGCGCAATGCGAATGTTTTTACGCACCCCTTCTTCGTTTCTAGGGCCTTCACAAGGTTCAAGTAATGTTGCTTCGCTAATATGGCTAACGTCAGGCATAAAATCGAGCTGGTTCGTCGCCCCTTTTAAATGTTCGTTAAACACATTAAGAGCGATGTCCACTAAAGCGGGGTGGGCGACCCAAGTACCATCGTGCCCGTTTTGGGCTTCACGGCTTTTATCTGCGATAACTTTGCTCGCCACTTGTTCCATTTCAGTTGGGTCTTTACTTGGGATAAATGCCGACATCCCTCCCATGGCTAGTGCACCGCGTTGGTGGCAAGTGTGTATAAGCTGCTTGCTGTATGCTTCAAGAAACGGTTTATCCATGCCCACGCTGTGCCTGTCGGGTAAAATACGGTCTTGGTGATTTTTTAAGGTTTTAATGTAGCTGAAAATGTAATCCCATCTTCCGCAGTTCATTGCCACAATATGGTCACGCATGGCGTAGAGTATTTCATCCATTTGGAAAACCGCAGGCAATGTCTCCACAAGAATCGTTGCTTTAATGGTGCCCGTTGGTACCCCTAAATACTGCTCGGTTTCGCTGAATACATCATCCCACCACTGCGCTTCTTCCATACTTTCAAGTTTGGGAATGTAATAGTAAACGCCTTCACCATTTGCGCGTCGCGATTCAAGGTTATGGAAACAGTACAAGGCAAAGTCCATTAAGCACCCACCAATAGGCTCACCATTGAGCTGAATGTTTCCCTCTGGTAAATGAATGCCTCGTGGTCTGGCAATGAGCAACGCGGGATCGCTATTTAATGTGTAATGTTTATTTTTACGAAGATCTTCAAACGCAATACTGCCATTGTTGGCGTCTCTCAAGTTGATTTGCCCTTGAACCATGTTGTCCCAAGTGGGGGACGAAGCATCTTCAAAGCAGCACATGAATACTTTTGCCCCAGAATTCAGCGCATTGATCACCATTTTTCGGTCAATAGGCCCCGTAATTTCAACACGTCTGTCTTGAAGGGATGGGGGAATGGGTGCTACTCGCCAGCTTTTATCTTCCCTGATTTGGCGAGTATCGTCGCGATACCCGGGGAGTGTGCCTGTATCGAATAGGGTTTGTTTTTGAGCTCGTTCATCCAGCAGTTGTTTGCGTCGGGCTTCAAACTTGGTGGCAAGGTTTTCTAACAAGTCCAAAGCCTCTTTAGAAAATATCTCCTGATACCCTGATTTTGTTAAATCACCCGTGACGGTGAGCTTCGCTTGCGAATTCCTTTCCATGACAAACTCCCTAATGTTTTATTGATTGTATACAATAATGTATTTTTTATATGGCATTTTGAATCAGGAAGCAAAGCGTTTTTGCACAAAATTACCGCAATTATGCGGTTGCGAGGCTGTGAATTGGGCTGTGAGCCGCTTATTTTTGGCCAAATTGCTGTGGTACAATCAAGCACTTACTTTTCTTTTTACTTAGCTTTTTCATGTCTAGAATTCGTAAAAAAAATCACGATCTTATTATCTCGGTGGCGGGTGCTTGTTTTGCTCAAAAAGGGTATGAAGCCACTAAAATTATCGATATTGCGAAAGCGGCAGAGGTGCCAAAAGCGAACGTGTTTTACTATTTTAGTAATAAAGAAAAGCTGTACGACGCCGTGCTGAACACCATTACCAAGCCTTTGTTGGACGCGTCTAAGCCGCTAGAAGAGCTGGATGATCCAGTTGAAGCGCTCACGCAATACATTCATACCAAGCTCAGTATTTCTCGGGATCACCCGAACGCTTCTAAAGTGTTTGCAAATGAAGTGATGAGTGGTGGAAGAATGCTGCCAAAAGAAGTCTCTGAGAAGTTATTGCAACAATCGCGAGATATGGTTGATAAGTTTTCTTCATGGAGCGAAAACGGGCTGATGGATGAGGTATCACCTCAACACTTGATGTTCATGTTGTGGGCGTCCACCCAAACTTATGCCGATTTCAGTTGGCAGATTTGTACTGTGATGGACAAGCCTGAATTAGAGGAGCAAGACTTCGAGCAGGCGGCTGCGTTTATCGCCCAAATGGTGATTAAAGGGTGTGGAATCCGTTCATCGTAATCCTAAAAAAACATCACCGAGAACAATTAACTTCCGCGATACGTAGAGTAGCCAAAAGGCGACACCAATAGCGGCACGTGGTAGTGGCTGTCTTCGTCGTTTAACCCAAATCGAATGACCACATCATCTAAAAAAGGGGTATCGCCAAGATCGATACCTTGATCTTGGTAATACTGAGCAACTTGAAAAACCAATTCGTATTTTCCGCTTTGAAAGGCTTCTCCATCTAACATGGGTAAGTCGGTTCTTCCATCACTATTGGTTTGGACAGATTTGATTAACTCAGATCCATTTTCCACTCTTCGGTATAGATCTATCTGAACGTGTTTTGCGGGCATCCCGTGTGTGGTGTCCAGAATATGCGTTGTTAATTTACCCATCTCCAATTTCCTTTTTGTACACAATGTAGCGCCTATTAAAGGCGAATTGATGCCAATCTTCAGCGAGGATTTTGTCATTTCGTGAACTCACGCAGATTGAGAAAGCTCAGAATTGCGGATAAATCCATCTAACCTCTTCAAATATAGCTGCTATTCTCAAAATAAGTGATGAAGAAATGTACTCTTTACTTTTTTATCAGTGAATTGTATACAATTATATAGCGATGATGTAAAAATCGAGAAATGTGGTAGGAGGCGAATCGCCAGTGAATGATGATGCTTACCCAAGGGATTTGATTGGCTATGGTGCGTGCCCTCCCGATCCGAAATGGCCCAACGGGGCGAAACTGGCTTTGTCCTTTGTCCTCAATTATGAAGAAGGAGGCGAACGTTGTGTGCTGCATGGGGATGGTGAATCGGAAGCGTTTCTTTCCGAAATCCCTGCTGCGCAGCCCATCGAAGGGCAACGTCACATCAGCATGGAATCCATCTACGAATACGGGAGCCGTGCTGGGGTTTGGCGTGTATTAAAGTTGTTTGAGCAGCACCAGATCCCACTCACGGTATTTGCAGTTGCGATGGCGCTAGAACGGCACCCTGATGTCGCAAGAGCATTTGTGGATGCAGGGCATGAAGTGTGCAGCCATGGCTATCGTTGGATCGATTACCAAAATATGGCACCCGAGCTAGAACAAGCAGATATGCTCAAAGCCATATCGATCATTAAAAACTTAACAGGCGAAAGACCACTGGGGTGGTATACGGGGCGAACAAGCCCAAATACGCGAAGGTTAGTGGTAGAAGAGGGCGGATTCTTATACGACTCCGATGCCTACGACGACGATTTGCCCTATTGGCACACCGAAGGGGACAAGCCGCAATTGGTGATTCCGTACACGTTAGATGTCAACGACATGCGGTTTGCTACCCCACAAGGATTCAATAGCGGTGAGCAGTTCTTCCAATATTTGAAGGACACGTTCGATACCTTGTATGAAGAAGGGGAAACCGCCCCCAAAATGATGTCGGTGGGGTTGCATTGCCGCCTTATTGGCAAACCTGGACGCATTGCTTCGCTGAAGCGTTTTCTTGAGTACGTTCAGCAACACTCGGATGTTTGGCTTTGCCGGCGAGTCGATATCGCCAAGCATTGGCATCAACAGCATCCTTTTGTGGAATCGCATAAATAACAGGACGTTTCATGGCGCTTTTTAAAACCTGTAAACCTTCTTTGCTTTCAAAGGACGGTTTCATACACGCTTTTGCCGATATTTATGAACATAGCCCTTGGGTGGCAGAGGAAACCTATAAGCAAGGCATTACCCTTACGGATGATCACGTAGAAAGCTTACATAAGAAAATGGCAGCGGTTCTATTAGGGGCTGATAATGCCTCTCAGCTAACACTGATTTTGGCTCACCCAGATTTGGCGGGCAAAGCGGCAATCAATGGCGAACTGACGCAAGCCTCCACATCAGAACAAGCTGGTGCAGGTATCGACCAATGTACTGCCGAAGAATTTGAAATGTTTAACGACTTCAATCAACGATACAAAGAGAAATTTGAATTTCCTTTCATCATGGCGGTTAAAGGAGCAAACCGCTTTCAGATTTTAGATGCGTTTGAACATCGACTAGACAACGCTGTGGAGACTGAGTTTTCAACAGCATTGAATGAAATCAACAAAATAGCGCTATTCAGATTATTAGAGATGTAGCGTTTACCAAAGGAGGGATAGGGATATGCCCTTAAATATCAGTAATTTTGTCAACTTAGCGGATGAGAAGTTAGGGGCGAAAGCGATTTACGCTACCGATGATTTTTTCGCAGATAAGAGCCGGCTAATCCAGCGACAAGAGCCTGTTTGGAAAGAAGGGCTGTACGACGACAACGGAAAGTGGATGGATGGCTGGGAGAGCCGTCGAAAAAGGGAAGAAGGGCACGATTACTGCGTGATCCGGCTTGCAATGGCGGGCGAGATTTCAGCGGTAGACATCGATACGCGTTTCTTTACAGGAAACTATCCGCCTTCTGCATCCATTGAAGCATGCTATTGCCCGATTGGCGATCCAGACGAGCACACCTATTGGGCTGAAATTCTGACTTCTGTTGGGCTACAAGGCGATCAGCAACATCTATTTCCTATCGAAGCTGGCAGCAATTTCACCCATGTCCGTTTGAACATTTTCCCAGATGGTGGCATCGCACGTCTTAGAGTGTACGGTTTGCCAGCGGTGGACTGGAACCAGATAGACGTACTACAAAGTATTGATTTGGCTTCGGTTGCCTACGGAGCAAGAGCGCTATCTTGCAGCGATGAGCATTACGGTAACAAAAGCAATTTATTGGGTCCTGGTCGTGGCGAGAATATGGGAGACGGTTGGGAAACCGCCAGACGAAGAACGCCAGGTAATGATTGGGTGATTGTGGCGTTAGGTCATGCGGGAAATGTTGAAAAAATTGTCGTGGATACCGCGCACTTCAAAGGTAACTACCCCGATACGTGCTCTATTCAGGCGGCCTTTGTTAAAGGTGGAACTGACGAGCAAATCGAAACGCAAAGCCTTTTTTGGCGTGAGTTGTTACCTTCACAAAAACTCAGTGCGGATGCCATTCATGAGTTTGAGTCGCAAGTTAACCCAATTGGACCCGTCACGCATATTCGCCTCAATATTTTTCCGGATGGAGGGGTGAGCAGGTTGAGAGTGATTGGGACAAAAGTGGGAACATCATGCCAGCTTGCAACGGGTCAAAGCTCGGCTGGCTTGTCTCATATGGTTGAAAGTGATTGATATGTCGAGCACAACAAAAGCAGCGAATGAACTCAAAATCGAGGTGCTTTCAAAAGAAGCCTTTGCCCCTTTTGGTGATGTGATTGAAGCCGATAATCGCGAGTTTTTCTTTATCAATAATGGCTCTACCAAGCGGTTTCACCAGTTAGCAAAGGCAGACACAGAAACCTTTGGTGGAAATACCATTATCAGTATTTTTGAAGCCACCCCACTCGATTACCCTTTGCAGATCCGAATGCTAGAACGACACCCTTTAGGGTCGCAAGCGTTTATGCCTTTGCTTAGGCACCCGTTTTTAATCGTTGTTGCTCCTTTCGCTGAGAAACCCGAACCAACAGCTATCAGGGCATTTATCAGTAATGGCAAACAAGGGGTGAACTATCATAAAGGTATATGGCATCACCCAGTCTTAGCGCTGAACTCAGATGATCAATTTTTGGTGGTCGACCGAAGTGGGGAAGGGGATAACTGCGATGAGTACTTTTTCCCTGAATCCGACATTCGAACGTTATCGCTTTCTTCCGGAATATTACCGAAGTAACTCGCGACTAAATGACTACCGACCACAAAGGAGTGTGAGATGGATCCACATGTAACAGAGTGGCTGAACTTAGTGATTCGCTGGGTTCACATGATTGTAGGCATCGCATGGATTGGTGCTTCTTTCTATTTTGTTTGGCTTGAAAACAACCTCAACAGAATCAACCCCAAAACGGGGTTAGCTGGCGATTTATGGGCTATCCATGGCGGGGGGATTTACCACCTAGAAAAATACAAATTAGCGCCTCCGCAAATGCCGGAAAAACTGCATTGGTTTAAATGGGAAGCGTATTTTACGTGGATAACGGGCGTACTTCTCCTCGCGATTGTGTACTACCTAAACGCCGAAATTTATTTGATTGCGCCCGGTTCTGGGCTCAGTTCCATGCAAGCTATTGGCATCGGTGTGGGCGCACTTGTGGCCGGTTGGTTTGTTTACGACGTTTTGTGTGATTCACCCTTGGGGAAAAAACCGTTGTTGCTCGGTATCATCATCTTCGTTTTGCTGGTGGCATCAGCTTACGGTTTAACACAGGTGTTCAGCGGACGCGGTGCCTACATTCATGTTGGGGCGATAATAGGCACCATCATGGTGGGCAACGTATTTCGAATCATCATGCCAGCGCAACGTAATTTAGTAAGCGCTATAGAGAAAGGTGAAACTCCTGATCCCAGCTTACCTGCGAAAGGGCTGCTTCGATCACGTCATAATAACTACCTCACGCTGCCAGTGCTGTTCATCATGATCAGCAATCATTTTCCTAGTACGTATGGTTCTAGCTGGAATTGGCTGATTTTAGCAGGGCTTGCGGCATTCAGTATTTTGGTTCGTCACTACTTTAACACTCGTCATGGAAGTCAAAAGTTTGCGTGGACCCTGCCTGCTGCGGCAGTTGGGATGATCACGTTAGCGTTTGTAACATCGCCAGTTAGCAAGCCAGTTGCTACGCAATCTGCTTCGATAGAGCGATCCGTTACGAAAGAGCAGTCCGCTACGGCAGAGCAATCGGCGGCTAATCCCGTGAAAGTAAAAGAGACAATGTTCACCAAGGTACATTCCGTGATACGCGAGCGCTGTACGGTGTGTCACTCGGCTAATCCGACACACGTGGCGTTTCAAACGGCACCAGCAGGAGTAATATTGGATACGCCCACAGAGATCCAAAATAATGTTGACCGCATTGTGGCGCAAACTGTCACGACACAAGTGATGCCGATAGGTAACTTGACTCAAATGACGGATGAAGAACGCACCTTGATTGGGGATTGGGCTTCAAAGGGGGCTCAAATTCACTAGGGTTTACTGAGTTTTCTCGGTCAAATTTACTTCACTTCATTGATATAGCAGGGTTAGGCAGTAGCCAAGCGTCGGCAAGATGCTATATTACTTGAATATATTCATATTTATTCAAGTGAGGGAGTGGAATGATTTCTAAATGGGCGCAGCGTTTTTTTCAAATGGCGGAGCTGGTGGGGTCTTGGAGTAAAGATCCGTCAACGCAAGTCGGCGCTGTGATAACAAAGCATAACCGAATTGTTTCAGTTGGCTTTAATGGTTACCCACATGGTATTTCAGACAGTGCAGGAACCGATGAGCGCGACATGAAGTATTTGAAAACACTTCACGCCGAAGAAAACGCGATTCTATTTGCAAAACGAGATTTGGACAATTGTGAAATTTGGGTGACACATTTTCCATGCCCTAACTGCGCCGCCAAAATCATTCAAACGGGCATTAAAGCAGTACATTGTCCGGAACAAACGGAAGATTTTCTTTCGCGTTGGGGCGACAAAATTCAAGTTAGCCAAGGAATGTTTGAAGAAGCTGGGGTTGAAGTGGATTGGTTACCGCTTAATGACCTGAATTTAAAAGACTCTTAACTGGCTAAAATATTCTTAGCAGAAAAAAATGCGGCTCATGAAGCCGCATTTTTTGTATCGTGATTTTTACGGTGATTCTTTCTGAACATAGTCAAACAGTTGGTCGGCTAAACGAGTCAACGTCCCCTTTGGTGGATTCGTGTGGGAAAAGGTACGAATGCCGTAAATGCCCATCACCAAAAACTCCGCTATTTCGTTGCAGTCTCTTTCATCAGCAATTTCACCCTGCTTTTGAGCCTGTTCGAGTTTCAACTTAATAGCGTGTCGCCATTTACCCATTAAACCTGAAATAACGCTTTCTACTTCTTCATCTTGCTGAGAAAGTTCGCTAAGTGATTTTTGTAGTAAGCAATCTTTAATTTCTTCGCGTTCACATTCATCAACGACCGAAGCCAAATACCCTTTCAACGCGCTTAATGTCGAGCTTTGCCCTTCAAAGTGTGCTTCAAAAGATGTTTGGCTCTCGACACCGTATTGATCCAGTGCGGCCAGCAGCAATCCACGCTTGTTAGTAAATGCGCAATAAATAGACCCTGGGTGCAACCCCGTGGCACTTTTTAAGTCTTGCATACTGGTTTTGGCGTAGCCCTTAGAAATAAAGACTTCCATTGCCGATCGTAATACTTCCTCACGATCGAATTCTGCACTGCGCATCTTGGTACTCATAAAAAACGTAATAGGCGCATTCTAATTGACTTTGAACAATCATTCAAAAAAAATACT
This sequence comes from Vibrio penaeicida, assembly GCF_019977755.1. Classification (NCBI taxonomy): domain Bacteria; kingdom Pseudomonadati; phylum Pseudomonadota; class Gammaproteobacteria; order Vibrionales; family Vibrionaceae; genus Vibrio; species Vibrio penaeicida. Next base: position 696,669 of record NZ_AP025145.1, read on the forward strand.
TGAACAATTGTTCAAGAAAGTACTTGAATGAATGTTCAAGAAAGGCTAACTTGAACGCGTATTCAAGAAAGGACAGAACAATGACCGAGAAATTATTCGAATCGTTTCAACTAAATAGTACGATTACCTTACAAAACCATATCTTGATGGCACCGCTAACTCGTTGTATGGCAGACGACGAATTAGTCCCAACCGACGCCATGGTGGAATATTACGCAAGGCGTGCAAAATCGGGTTTGATTATTTCAGAAGCAACAATTATTCGACCAGATGGTCAGGGCTACCCGAACACACCTGGAATTTACACGCCAGAGCAAATTCAAGGTTGGCGCAAAGTAACCGATGCAGTTCATGCAAAGGGCGGCAAAATTTTCGTTCAGCTTTGGCACACTGGTAGAGTCGCACATCCGTATTTTTGGGGTGGTGAGCATGCTCTCGCCCCTTCAGCAATTGCTGTAGAAGGCACAGTGCCTAGAATGCGCGAGCTTTCGTATGTCGTTCCTAAACCAGTCAGTAAAGATGAGATCAGCCAGCTTGTAGAGGATTTTGCTCAAGCCGCTTCCAATGCGATTGATGCTGGATTTGATGGAGTGGAGATTCATGGCGCAAATGGCTATTTGATCGATCAATTCTTACACTATTCTAGCAACACGCGAGAAGATGAATTTGGCGGCAACGCTGAAAACATGGCGCGTTTCCCACTGGCTGTAGTGGATGCGATTTCAGCCCGAATTGGTGAAGACAGAACGGCGCTGCGCGTTTCTCCTGCGGCGTACTTTAATATCGACAGTGATCCACGAGATCGCGCTGTGTTTGATTACTTCCTTGCAGAGCTAGACAAACGTGATATTGCTTACCTGCATATTGGGATTTTTGATGACAGCACAGAGTTTGATTATTTGGATGGAACGCCAACAGCTTATTTAAGAAAACACTACGGCAAAACGTTGGTAGGAAATGGTAGCTACAGCGCGGAATCGGGCAGTGCGGCTATTAAAGCCGGGAAATTTGATCTATTAGCAATTGGTCGCCCATTTATTGCTAACCCAGATTATGTGGAGCGTGTGGAAAGTGGAGAAACGCTGAAGGAGTATTCAGAAGAAATGCTGAGTACTCTTTATTAAAGGTATCTAATAGCGCTAACTGTAAAAGCTTTCTATTAGAGTCATTTTCTAATGATTCCAAGAGCCGTTTGCTTTCCTGCAAACGGTTCTTTTTTATCGGCTCTTTGAAGCACTATGAGAAAAATGCGATGAACATATTTTTGATGCTCTCAAGTCGTCCCATTTTTAGGATCTAGAATCCAAACCTCAGAATTTTCCGCAACTTGGAGATATATTGACTATCTTGAAAATGGTAGATAACCGTTAGTAGAAGGGCAGCCAATGGAAGCATTAAAACTGTCGTGTCAATGTGGCAAAGTGACAGGGAAAATAAATCATATTACCCCAAAGCTAGGTAACCGCTTGATTTGCTATTGTGCGGATTGCCGGCAATTTGCGTTAGAGATGGATAGAGAAGAAGAATTGACCTCGACAGGCGGTGTCAATTTAATTCAAGTGCCTTTAAACCATTTTGAATTGGAATCCGGTCAGGAGCATGTCGCTTGCTTGCGTTTATCTCGCAAAGGCTTATATCGGTGGTATACCACCTGCTGTAACACAATGATGGGTAATACACTCAAACCAGAAACCATTCCGTTCATCGGTATTCTTGAAACATTCGTAGACGATAGCGAAAACATAACTCAAAAAGCCGGACCGATATTGGGCGGTGTAAATATAAAAAGCGCATTGGGCGATCCTTCATCTGAGCTTGTGGAAATGAAGGGAGAGAAGAGAATATTGATTCGCTGTATCCGTAAAATGTTGGGATGGAAATTAACCAAGAAAGGGCATCCCAACGTGCTTTTTGATGATGATTCTAAAGCCATAGTAAAGCCTAATGTGTTGGGCTAGTTTAGCGGCTTACACCATGTGGCTTAGTTCCACGTGACTTATTTCCACGTAACTTGGCGCACTGGAACGCTTCTACCCACGGCAAGTAAAAGGCTTGCCATTCATCTTCACAGCCAAATTGTTCTCTGAAATCGGCATAAGACCAAACCCATAACTCGGTAGGCGTCATGGTTTCCATATTGAAAGGCGAGGGTTGATTGCGGAGCGATTCAGTAACGGGCCACAAAAAATCCTCGTCAGAAAAAAAGGCAATATTGTGTTCGTCCTTGTTCTTATCTCTGGTGAATAGCCGTAATGTTCCACTCTTAACCCAAATCACAGTGAGCCAACGATTTCCTGAAGCCAACAAAAGTTCACCGGTAGTCAAATGCCGATGTTGGGCTAGGGCATAAATCTTAGACTGTGTTGGTTGAGGTAAGCCACAAAAGTGTGGGCAGTGCAGCAAGAATGTGTCACCCATAGTCGCTCCATGCTTGTGTAAGGGCTAACCTAAGTGTGACACATAAGGCTGAAATTTCCTGTGATATTGATGTTTTTGTAATTTTTGAGAGGCGACGCTTTAGCCACTATACCTGATAGCGACAAACAAACATTTCCGCAGATTCTTCCGCAATGATGCGCATTTCTTCCTTGGATAATTCGCTTTTCATGCCCATCAGTTGGGGCCAAAATCCACTGCCTTTAATGAGGCTGTGAAGCTGACTGTTCGCGAATTCGACATCCAGAGGCTTAAGACGTTTGTCTTCTACGGCGGATTTTATCCAGCGATGAATAGCGGTTTCCTGAGCGGAAATCTTTTCGATTTCTTTTTGGAGTTCTTCGGAGTTGTAGAATAGGTGCCCAAAGGCAACACGAGACAAATCTAAATATTCTCGTGATCCAATGAATTCTAGCTCCATATTAAGCAGCGCGACCAATTGCTCTTTCAAAGGCTTATCTGACTGATATTGAACTTCGATATCGACCATGGCTCTTTGCCAAAGATCCGACACCAAATGCATCACCAATGCTTCTTTAGATGCAAAGTGGTTATAGACAGTGCGTTTCGAGACGCCTGCAATGTGGGCGAGTTTGTCCATGCTGGTGGATTGAACACCAAATTCTTTGAATGCGCTTGTGGCTGCTTCTAATATCGCTGCCCGTTTTATCTCACTGCGAGTCTTCTTTTTTTCAGCCATGTCTTTCTTCTCGATCATGCTTACGTCGTATAAAAGTGGGAATTGAAATTATTTTACACTGATCAGTTTACTTTTTAAATCCTCGTTAGTAAACTGCACCGTGTAGTTTACTTTTGTTGTGTGTGTTTGGTATTTCAATATGAAACGTAGAATCTTATTAGTTATAGGGGTAATAGTTATGGCAACTGCTGGCATTACAATCATGTCGTCGAGTAATGAAGATGGAAAATTTGTAAATACGGATACTCGCTATGAAACGGATTCTTCGAACATTTGGCAAATCACCAAAGCGTATGTAAAAGTGAATCGAATTACGCCTACACCGTCTACAGAAATTCCGGTATTACCAGTAACACCAGAACAGCTCAGTGCATCGCATGACGCTATGTACAGGCTGGGTCACTCGACTATTTTGATGAGGTTAAATGGCAAGTTGATTTTAACCGACCCAGTGTTAAGCGAACGAGCATCACCAGTGCAATGGGCGGGTCCAAAGCGCTTCCACGAAAGCCCGATTAGTGGGGAAGACTTACCTGAAATTGAAGTGGTGGTGATAAGCCATGACCATTACGATCACTTAGACAAAGACGCAATCAAACTGTTAGACAGCAAGGTAAAGCGTTTTCTAACGCCTCTTAAAGTTGGTCAGAGAATGATTGAATGGGGAGTTAGCCCAGATAAAGTGATTGAAATGGATTGGTGGGATGAATACTCCGTTGAAGGCATTAAATTTGTGGCGACGCCGTCGCAACATTTTTCAGGAAGAGGGTTGTTTGACCGCGATAAAACGTTGTGGGCGAGCTGGGTGATTCAAAGTGAAACACGCAATCTGTTCTTTAGTGGAGACAGTGGCTACTTCAAAGGCTTTAAACAAATTGGTGAGAAGTACGGTCCGTTTGATGTCACCATGGTTGAGACTGGTGCGTATAACGAACTTTGGAGTGATATCCATATGATGCCAGAAGGGAGCATGCAAGCTCACCTAGATTTGAAAGGTCGTTATATGATGCCAATACATAATGGCACCTTTGATCTGTCACTTCATGATTGGTACGAACCGTTTGAACGTGTATTAGACTTGGCAACACAAAATGAAGTGACGCTTCTAACACCGAAGTTCGGACAAGAGATTGCGCTAGATGACGTGCCAGCCACACCGCATTGGTGGCGAGAAGTAGAAGCAGAAAAACACTGGGATGAAGGTGAAGTCGCGAAAAATACATTAAGTTTCAATTAATTTTGGTCTATTGAATCTTAATTAGGTTTTACCAAAATAGTATCCTTGTTGCGTATGTATACCCAAGCGTCTTGAGGCGCTGGGTATAAGCTTTGCTAACGCATCTATTGAAATGCAAGGAGGCTATTATGATGGACCAGATGGCGATTTCGAGTTACTTAGGTTGGTTTCTAGCGTTATTGTTCGGTTACCCATTTGTGCTCGTAGGTTTACAATTAGCCGTGTACGAGGAACAAAAACGTAAGCGTGTAACATTCTGGTTTAACTTGGTATTTGCCGTCGTCATTTTGAGTGTCTTGGCATACCACATGCAAACAGAGATCGTCTATGGTGAGTCTTTGTTGGAAGCCTGGTACTCACTTAACCCAGAAGACCGACCTAAATAGTATCAGCTATGAACAATAGAACATCTTTCTAGTCATAATTTTATCGCGAACTCAAGCCTATTCAATCGGTAATTCAGACAGGCACTTTCTACATAGGCAAGTACCTGTTTTTGTTAACGCACTGGTGTCTCTTTTTTCTAATTCGAAACACCAACAATGCGAACCGCCTGCACTTATTTCACAAAACGTCGAGCTGCCACATTGGGAACACTCGTGTGTGGTTTGCTGACCCGATAGTTTATCCATCACATCGGATCGTTGTTTTTCTGATTTATCTTTCCAACCAATAATTTCATCGATTGTTCTTAAACAGCCGCTGCAAATTCCAGCGTTATTTTTGCAGGCTGCGACACATGGTGACTTCATTTTTGTATGCTCAGGGCTTTATTTTGTATGCTCAAGGCTATCGGTTAAATGCTAAGAGCTATTGATTATTTACTCACGCCGCGATTATATACCGAGCGTTGGTTTGGTGCGAGGTCGATTCGGTTGTTTAACTTGTGCAAGTATGGCAAGACTTGGTCTGGCTCAAGCACAGGCTCAGGCTAAATAGATAGGAAAGGGCTATTTATCGTCGTGTATTCTTTCTAGTGCTTCCACACGTCGAATTTCTGTTTCGGAGAACGTTTGGCTTCTAAGCGAGTCTATCGATTGTTGTTTGTCTGATTCGTTACTGGGTTTGTTATTAATGGCGTCGCGCTTGGCTAGATAATCCTTCATTCTTTTGTCGAACTGAGCTCTTTGAGAGTCTAACTTTGCTAATCGGTTAGCAGCTTCTTCCCCCACTAATTCTACTCTCGCTAAGTGCTTTTGTTGGTCGGAATAGCCATCAAGCGTGTTTAATCGTTGTACCAAGGCGGCATTTTTTTCGCTTCGTTGGATATAATCGGGTTGGTTGGCAAGGTATTGCTCCCATTGACGTTGGAAATCGGCTTCACTTGAAGCTTGATTTCGCAGTTTCAATTTCTCTAGTGCCATTTCTCGAATGAGGTTTTCGTCGGCAAAGTAATCTTGCTGTTCCTCTTCACTAAACAAGCTGTTTTGAACTTCTAAAACCTGCTGGTGAATCGCCAGTAATGCATCGTAATTTAATTGCTCAAATTCCAAAGGTTCCAACTGGCTGAGGGCTTCTTTGTAAGCAATAAATTGATCAAATGAATCGCTGTTCACTTGGATACTTGGGTCTAACGTCGAAAATCCAGTACTGCTTTGTTTTATCTCTTCTAATGGCTGCTCTCCCATTGTCGCCAAGAAATAATCTATTACTTTACGGGATGATTCTTGATCAACTTCAGTACCTTGAAGTGAGCCAAATTTCTTGTTTACTGCATCGTTACCCTCTCCTATGTCTTGAGAAAGAAAAAAGACCGCCGCCAGACTCCCCGAGGCGATTATTATTGCGATGAATAAGGCGATCTTTTTCATAATTAGGTACCTTTTTGCATTAGCGTTTACGTTTTACTTAACGAGAGTACAGGTTACAGCCCTTGATTCTTCAACCTGTTCGCTTGTTGCCGATATACAGTAACAGGATCGGTTTCAAAGAGGTGATGAATACCCAGCAAACCGTTAACTTCATCTAGGTGGTTCATTCTGTAGTTGTCTCTGATAACGTAGCCCAAGCGGCTGCTGCAGCGTCCGACTAGTCCATCATTAGGTTCACTAAATGCTAACCCCAATACACCTAAAACCGCATCGGATGGATCCAATACATTGGTTACTGTCGAGGTACCACTCCACGAGTAGTAATAAACGCCGTTACTTGCTCGTTTTGCACCTTGACCACAGCGCGATGTAGGAACACCTTCGGGGTAATGCCTATTGAATTTCAAAGAGCCTTTAGTGGTAAGCGATGCCAAAGAACCCAATGGATCTTGTGGCAGTGATGTTCCGCCAGACAGCACACTAATTAGGCCTGAAAGCCCTCTAGCAATTTTCACTGCCAGCGCTTCCGAAATAGAGCCCGATGGTATTGTTCCTCTGACAATATCAGCAATAGTCGAGCCCTTATTTACTCCACCAACACTGGTGACAGAAGCCACTATGTCGGGGCGAACAGAGGCAACATAACGTGAGGTAGGGCTGCCGTGGCTATGCCCGATCAAGTTTACTTTTTGTGCGCCAGTTACAGCCAGAATAGCTTCTACCTGCGACAAAAGTTGTTCGCCTCGGGCTTCTGAACTGTTCGTTGCAGAAACTTGTGCGACATAAACCTTTGCGCCACTTTTGGTCAACGCTTGAGGGACGCCGAAGAAGTAATCGACCCCCGCCAGTCTGTCGAATCCAAACAAGCCATGTACAAGGACGATAGGGTAGTGAGTTTGTGTATAACCGGATTGGGTTGCCCCTCCGGCGCTAGCACCAGCCCAACTGAATGCGCTAGTGGAGAGCAATAGAGCGATTGTGAGTATCCTTTTCACTTCGTTTTCCTCTACAAGTTAGACCTCGGATGAGTTAATAGAATGTATATAAATTGTTAGTGAAAGTTTGTTTTAAAAATGAGAACTGTGAACGAGACTAAATTTTTGGCGAGTAGAAGTCGGAATATTTCAATGAGAGTGACAATGCAAAAATAAATTTATAACAGTGAGTTATCGACTTACTTAAACGTAATTGGGTAGATGTTCGCCAATAATGCGTGTTCGAAGATAGGAGAAATTGAGCTAAAAAATAAAAACCTACTGGCAAGGTTGTGTTTGAAACATCACCAGTAGGTTGAGAATGTGAACTCAGATTAGCGTTTATAGGTGGCTAGCAGCGTGACACTCCTAGCAGCAGTTTGATGTTGAAGACGTGCGTTCTGCTTTCTTAATATTGAAAGCGGGTTGGGCTTGGCAGCAATCGCTGTCTTGCGTGCAACATTCTGCTCCTTTGTCGTCGCAACAGTCTTCATTTGGGTTACAGCATACTTTTTTACCTAACTCTGTTTCATCAGAGAGATAAAACTGAGTGAACTTGTTCAGGAAGTCATCAGCGACAGACTTTTCTGCTAACCCCGTTTCCATAAGTGCTTTTTGCCACTTTTGTACTCGTGGCAGACCACTCAAAAAGTCAAAGCGCGTATGTTGTTTCACAATGTCGGTACGGTGCAACAGGGGCAACCATGCGATGTCTACGTTACTTAACTCTTTGCCATTGAAGAATGCACCATCAGATAATGCTTTCTCAGCAGATAGGAACTTCTCGGCTTTTTCAAACACCGAAACGAGTTTTGCACCACGTTCTTGCAGTGCTGATTCGTCTTTGCTTCTCATTGTGCCGCATTGAGTCAGGTAGTGTTTTGTTGCTTGGTAGCTCCATGCACGGCTAATAGCTTTTTGTTCTGGTGTTAATGTTGGTTGCAGTGGTGCCGCGATATCGTCGATGTACTCCGCTATCGCATCAGACTCAAACAGCGCTTGACCTGAATCTGTAACCAGCAAAGGGACTTGCCCATTAGGAGATAGTTCTAGGAACCAGTCAGGTTTGTCTTTTAAGCTGATGTATTCGATCTCATACGGTAATTTTTTCGCTTCTAAAAGCGCGGTGACACGTTGAACAAATGGGCAAATAGTGAAGCTAATAATTTTCATATAGTTAACTCTTTTCTGATTAGTGGGTCGAGAGACCCTAAACTTGTTTGTATATCTAAGACGAACAGGTTTCAGAAAAGACGAAAAAAAGACGATTTTTTAGAAAATTAAATTAGGTCAACAGACCCTAGCAACTCTTACAACCTTTTGATTTTGAATCACAATCGACTAGACTCCCTTGTTTGTTCAACGTGAGGTGACAGCAATCTTCAAATTGTTTCCTGAGTTCTTGGCGTGCTTTCGATACTCGTGACTTTAATGTGGAATAACTGAGGTTTTGAGAAAGAGCGACCGCTTTTTGAGATTCTTGCTCAATGTCCACCGCCCAAATTAATTGGGCACTTTGCTCGGGTAAATTTTGTATAAATGGTAACAAGCACTTAGAGAATTCTTTTTGCATTTGATTCGCATCTTGTTCATACCAAAGATCTTTTTCTTCAATTGCTGACTGGCGCTTTGAGCGGCGGTAGAAATCCATGATGGCATTATTGGCAATTTGAAATAACCAAGACTTTAAGCTGTCCCAGTTTTGGACTTTATCCAAATTCTCATGCGTTTTAATCAGCACATCCTGCAAGATGTCATCGACATCATCAGGGTTAGGTACTCTGGAATGCAAAAAGGCTTTTAACCCCTGCTGATATTCGTGCCAAATCGTTTCTATATTCTTCATTTCAGTATTCACATTTTGAGTGCTTAAGGCTAACAGCTTCTAGCTTTCTTGAACGGGCTCAAAGTCATTTTTTGTTCTGTTCGCAAATGCAACTAAAGAGAGCATAACGGGCACTTCGACCAATACACCCACGATAGTGGCTAATGCTGCCCCAGAATGAACGCCAAACAAACTGATGGCAACGGCAACAGCCAACTCAAAAAAGTTTGATGCTCCAATCATTGCACCTGGCGCTGCAACACAGTGTGGCTGACGTGTTTTCTTCATCCAATAATACGCGAGAGCAAAGATAAGATACGTTTGAATGAGTAACGGAACAGAAATGAATAGGATGTCTACTGGATTACTTAAAATGGTGTTCGCTTGAAAACCAAACAGCAAAACAACGGTGCCGACTAAACCTAAAATTGATAAAGGTTTAATGGCTTTGCCAAGCCTATCTACTTTGGTCGGGTTATTGAGCACTTTTCGAGTCATTGCCCCCGCGACCAATGGCACAATGACGAAGAGAGAAACAGAAAGCAGAAGTGTGTCCCAAGGCACCGTTATGTCTGTCATGCCCAGAAGAAGGGCTGCAATCGGTGCGAAAGCGACGACCATAATGATGTCGTTAATCGCGACCTGGACAATGGTGTAATTCGCATCCCCCTTGGTTAGTTGGCTCCACACAAAAACCATGGCTGTGCAGGGGGCGACGCCAAGCAAAATCATACCTGCGATGTATTGTTCTGCTAAATCCGAAACAATCCAGCTCCCGAAGACATAGCGCATGAAAACAACGGCAAGCAACGCCATCGTAAAAGGTTTGATTAACCAGTTAATGACAATGGTGATCAACAACCCTTTTGGTCTTTTATGAACACTTTTGACTGATGTGAAATCGATTTGCATCATCATTGGGTAGATCATTAGCCAAATGAGAACAGCAATAACCATATTAATTTGTGCATATTGCATGGCGGCTAGATACGAGAAAAGCTCTGGGAATAGGTACCCACTCACTATGCCCAGAATCATTCCTAGACCAACCCAAACACTTAAAAATCTCTCGAAAATTCCCATGGTGAATCACTCTTCTTTAGATAAAACAGACGCGCATTTGCGTTTTACTACGCAGGCTTACGTTAGACGAACTAAATGACAATTTGATGGTGTCTGGGGACATCTCAACATGCATCAGTATGGCATCTACTCACTAGTTAAAATTGCATATATGTATATCCATATATTATGCTTATCATATTGCTTGTCAAACTTTAAATGATGACGTGATGATGTCGTAGGCTACTTGACGATAAGTTTGTATTTTCGGTATTTTGAAAGGAGAACTGCCTTGAAGGTGTATTTCTTCTCCCTTGTCATAAAAGATTAATAATTTTTAATAAGTTAGCGTGAGTCTATAAGCAATAAGGATTTTTGGGAAATAGAGGTCTGCTTATGCTGGTCTCATCGGTATGAGTACATTTGCAAAATAACGATATTGTAATTACATTGAAATCATCTTGTAATATTTAAATGGGTGGGAAAATGCAGCATCAAGAAATGATCCAACATTCACATTTTGGCGTGATCAGCCGAACCGTTCTGTTTTCACTCATATCTGTCATCGGTGTTTTGACGCTTATATGAGTTTAGAAGAAAAGTGAAATGAGTTTAGAAGAGAAATAACCCCCAGACTTCGATATCGAGCTCTGGGGTTTTTTATTGCCTGTTACCTTGAATGCCACTTAAGCTGCTCTGGTTGGTTTTAAGTCCAGTAGTTATTTGCAGCAGCAACCGTTTGAAAGTTGATTGCAATAACTTGAGAGGCGGCGATTAAGTTCTCGGCGTTGTCAGCGTAGACAGGTCGGATCTTTTCTCTTACTTCTTCGGACGGTTGCGTGTACTTAACCCCCATCCTCGACATTTTTATTGCAAGTTGGTAGCCATCTTCAGGCGTACTCGTTTTTAATGTCGCTAACCATTTATCACTCATCACTTCTTCCTTTTTGTATTCATTTTGCTCGCTCACTATGTTGTTAGTGTGCGAACAGTTTGTCAACTAATAATAAGCTTACGAATATTTTGTCTATGATAGTGTGCATGCGTATAATGATGGTTACGAATGAAAACTTGGAGAATCGGGTGGCAGTAGCAGAATTAGATCGACAGCTGTGTTTTGCTCTATATTCAACATCCAATAAGCTGACATCAACGTACAGGGAGTTACTTGAACCTCATGGTTTAACCTATACGCAATTTGTGGTGCTGATGGCATTGTGGAAAGAAGATGAGATTTCAATTAGTCAGCTAGCGAAGACAACAGAACTCAGCAAGGCAACCATGACGCCGCTGTTGAAACGAATGGAAGAGAAAAATCTTATTCGTCGGGAGCAGCTTGCGAATAATGAACGCCAAAAATCCATTGTACTAACGGATTTAGGGAGGGAGCTTTCTCAAAATAGCTCCGACATTACAGATAAGGTTTTTTGCTCAACCCGTTTAACTCAGGAAGAGGCAAATTCTATGATCCAGCTGTGTAAGAAGGTCAGAATACAAACAAACGAATAAAATTTGCTAATCGATACAGGCGTATTCAATTGCTGCCCGTGCTAAAAGCCGAGTGGAGTCTAATGTTGGGAGCGGGGAGTTTTCGTCGCCCAGTACAATGGGAAGCTCGGTGCAACCCAAAACAACGGCTTCACAACCCTGAGATTTAAATTCTTCAATCACCTTAAGCAAATATTCGGTGACATGGCTTGGAGTATGACCAAGTACCAGTTCATCCATGATTAAACGGCCAATCTCTTTTCGCTGCAATGCATTGGGCAATACCACGTCTATATCTACGCTTCGCATACTATTTGGGTAGACATCGCTTTCGGTTAGCCATTGCGTGCCTAAAACGCCGACTTTACGGTAGCTTTGATGTTTGGCGTATTGAGACACCACATCCGCAATATGTAACCAAGGAAGTGATGAGGATTGCTCTACCAAATCGAAAGCTTGGTGAATGGTATTGTCCGGACAAATAACAAAATCAGCGCCAGCGGCCTTGAGCTTTTCAACGGAAGTTAACATAAGGTCGACAATTTGTTTCTTCGACCCTTGATTCAGAGCATCAACATATAAAGATAGAGAAGGGGTGTGCATCGCGATATCTGGATGTTGATAATGCCCCAATTTGGCAATGCTTTCGCTACAAATCGTTGTATAGCAGAGCGCAGCGCCTTCTGCTGAACAACCAACAATTCCAATGCTCTTCATTTCCGATCTCCTTCATTGATGTGTCTCCTGCCTATAAACAGACATGGGGATGTGTCGTTTATTTTCAATACAAACGGGCTAACAAGGTATTAATCTAACGTTCTCAAACAAGCCTGAAGGAAAAGAAAATGAAATTAAAATATACCATTCTCTATGTAGAAAATGTGGCAAAAACACTGGCGTTTTATGAACGCGCCTTTGGGCTTTCACGTGCGATGCTCCATGAGGGGGGAGACTACGGCGAGTTGGATACGGGTACTATGACCTTGTCATTTTCGTCGCTTGACCTGATGGGTAAGCTTGGAAAAGGGGCTGTACTGCCCAAGCGAGGACAACCCAGTTTTGAAATAGCATTTGAAACGGATAATGTGCCGGAGTCGCTACAGCAAGCCTTGGATGCGGGCGCAGAACTTGTTCAGCCTGTAGAGCACATGCCTTGGGGGCAAACTACGTCTTATGTACATGACATAAATGGCTTTTTAATTGAAATTTGCTCACCAGTGGCAGAGAGTTAATACCCATCATCAAAAAGCTGTGCTTTGATGTCTTCTCGATTAAAAAGCTGAGTTGGCGTAACACCTAACCAGCTTTTAATCTCTCGGCACATATGAGCTTGGTCTGAATATTGAAAATCGTAGGCAATGTCGGAGTAATTTCCGCTCAATATTATCGCTTTGGCACACTGGCGAACTCTGGCTAATCGAAACCAAAATAGCGGCGTTTGATCGGTGTGCTTTTTGATGGTTCTTTGCAGCGTTCTTACATTTACACCAAGCAACAATGCTATTTGCTCAATACTCCCCATTTCCTTGCGAATGCATTCAAGTGCTTCAGCAACGTTTGAGTTAACTGTGGTTGCTGATTCAATTCTATCAATAAGTTGATCTCTTGAATCCCAGCATGGAAGCAGTTTATTCGTTTCAACGTTGGAAACATTGCATCCTGGCTGAAGTCGAAATCCCACCATTGCGGTTCCCGCGGTTATATCGATTGGTGCAGTATTCGTATAAAGAGGAGAGACATTGATTTGCGCTGGCGTATTACCCGTAAGCGTAACGATGACATCCTGACACCCATCTGGAATGATGAAAGCTCTTTTATTTTCAACGGCTTTTGATTGCCATGTGTCTATAATGTGGGAAGAATACATGCGCTTTTTGGGTGTCTACTGAACTATAGTAAGGTTAACACATCATCGAATCTAACATAGAGATAACGTAAGTGAATGACGATATTGCAGTGATCCACGATATTCAAGCCAAAGAATTTCGAATTGAAGTCGCCCCTGAGAGTTGGGCTAAAGTAACCTATCGCCAAGAGGGGGACGTCTTTTATGTCGATCATTCCTCCGTGCCTGAAGCGTTGAGAGGTCAGGGTAAAGGCGCGGTGATGATGGAAGCAGCGTTGCTGGAAATTGAAAAGCTAAATGTGAAAATAGTGCCGGAATGCAGTTACGTTAAGCACTATGTCAACAAACATGAAAACTGGCATCATTTACTGGCTGAGTAAACTCATCTGTTTTTCTTAAAAAATACGAGTAATAAAAAGGATGGGATCCCATCCTTTTTTGTTTTCGATAGCTCTAAGAATTGAGCAAGTAGTCCAATCCGCCCTTAATTGAAGCGACTTGCGCATCGTTACATTCTTCGTCTGTCACTTTTGGGCTGTCGGGGTACACTTCTGTCGTAGTGCCGTATTCACAACCAGTAAAGCCGCTGCACAGCCCGAGTTTACTTGTTGGGTAATTGATCACACCATGCTGCACGACGGGCGAGCCGATAATGTTTCCATTATCGTCTGGTGGAGCAATATGAGTGACCTTTTCAACCGCTTGAATGATGGCAGTTTGAAAATCTTCGTTTGGATTTTCTGTATCTCCAACCAAGTAAAAGCCATCTGGAACCAGGTCCTCGATGTAATCTAAGCCGTCGCGTGCGGCAAGTGCGGGACGAAACTCGGACTCGTCTGTGTCTGTGGTTTCATGCAAATCAATATGGGCGTAGATGTCGACACCTAGTGATTCCACCATCGACATTAGGTTTGCTGATTCCTCTGCAGGAGAATCTTTGTAAAAGGAACGATTAGGATCCACTGCGTTTGGATTCCAACGGTTTATGGTTTCGTAACCCCATGGGCTGACACAAGGGGCAACTACAATATTAAAGTGCTTTTCATATTCATTGCCGAGTAGCGCTAGGAACTTAAGTGCGCCATGAACACCGCTTGTTTCATAGCCATGCACACCACCAGTGACCAAAATGGTCTTGCGGCTAGCATCCCAAGTTTTACTTTTTACCGCGTATAATGGGAATTGCTCTGGGTTATAGCTTAGTGCACCATATTGGAATACATCGTATTGGTTGCGTAACGCATCAATTTTAGTGACGACGTCACGTTTGTAGCTGCGCTTTATTGAAACTGAATCTAGCCATGCTTTTTTTTCTTCTTCTCCCCAAGCTGTTCCTTGAGTGCCAATAGGGTATTGGTAGCCACTTTTCATTGTTCACCTACACGTTTATTACGATCCATTTGTAAGGCAACAAGTATACTGAAGCCACCTCAAGATACTAGGTTCAGTAAACTCTTAATCCTATATATTGAGATAGGTGGGTATATACATCAGTTCCACATAACAAAGACCCCCAACGATATTGGAGCAATACCATTGGGCGTCTTTGTTAATGAACGGCTTGAAAAGCAACACTTCTTAGAAAGCTAGAAAGCTAGAAAGCTAGAAAGCTAGAAAGCTAGAAAGCCTATTGAGTGACTATTTGAAAGGTATTCAGCTCTTTACGGCTCATATAGTGCATATTATCTGCATCAGCCGATTCTAGAGTGAAGAAATAAAACTCTTCCGGTTTAGGAAGCTCAATGAGCTTGTAAAATTGAATATAGGGTTGATGGTCACGGTGAGTTTTCGGTAGCTCATTTCCCTGATAGTCACCAGAAGCCCAACTATGAACACCAATATAAGCGTTTTTGTCTGCGGTTCGAGTTGTACCGGCTAAAAACAGATCCGTTCCACCAGAGGCGACACCACCTCGAACAACATTACCTTCATCGTCTTTTTGATTTAACGCTCCAGAAACGTGCGTATGTAACTTTAACGAGTGAATCAGTGTTGCGAGCTTCAAATTGGTTACGTCGTCTACCGAACCACCAACGTCTAAAAAGATCAGTTTATTCAGGTTGGGGTGGTCGTCTAACATTTCTTGTGCAGCCAGCAGTGTTCCATCACATATTACGCCCGTTATTTCGGCTGTTGAGCCCGACTCCATAACGCGAAATATCGTGGCATCCAAATTACTCATACCAACTTCTTC
The DNA here is from genome assembly GCF_019977755.1 of Vibrio penaeicida. Classification (NCBI taxonomy): domain Bacteria; kingdom Pseudomonadati; phylum Pseudomonadota; class Gammaproteobacteria; order Vibrionales; family Vibrionaceae; genus Vibrio; species Vibrio penaeicida. The sequence goes on from NZ_AP025145.1 coordinate 712,242, forward strand.
CAATAATTCTGGCGTACAGGTTGATGCGTATTCCTTGGGGGGTAATTCAGCGTATGCAAAGTTGGACAACCCAAAAAGTGATGCAAGAATAATAGTGCGTAAGCGCTGTGGCTTTGGTTTTAGAACGCGCAGAGGATTCAGAATGCGCAAGGGGATCAAGTGGCATAGCGGTTTCATGATGAAAATCTTCGTCTGATAAAAGGACAATGTTTTTTTTAACAGATCACAAGGTGAGAAACTATCAGCGTGGTGTAAGCCTTTGTCAGGATTACAAACAAGTTTTGTATCCAAACTATTCAAATAGAATTACTTATCTTTAGCTCGCTTGAATATCGATGAAGTAGGCAGCAATGTTGCTGCCTGTTATGAGGAGATACGATCTAAACATCGTAAAATGGTGCAGGGTCGACTTCTATGTCTCTGGGGGAGATAGCGCTTTCGATTTTGATATTGCCGCTCTTAAGATCCACAAATGCAACATCGGTAAAGCGCTTAAACTTGCGAGAATAGAAGCATTTCACCACTGGTTTAAGAGGTTGTTGGCTGTTCGAAGTCCAAGTTATGCCTACTCGACCATCGCTTAATTCCACTAACGACCCAACTGGGTAGACACCAATACAGTTGATGAATTTGTACACCAACTCCTGATCGAGGTGGAAGGGGGTGAGGCTCAGCAGTATTTTAAACGCTTCGGCTGAACTCATGCCAGCCTTATAACAGCGATGTGCAGTAAGGGCATCATAGATGTCAACAATACAACTCATTCTACCGTGAATAGGAATCTCGTCGCCTTTCAAACCATTTGGGTAACCATTGCCATCAAGCTTTTCATGGTGCATTAAGCAAACGTCTCTGCTGACTTGGTTTAATCCCTCGACATTATCGATGATCTCACCTGCATAGACTTGATGAAGCTTCATATGCTCAAATTCTTCAGGCGTTAATCTGGCTGGCTTGTGGAGAACTTTATCATCCACTTTGATTTTACCCACATCGTGAATGATTCCGCCAATCGCCATATCACGAAGCATCGTTTTATCCATGCCCAAGGATTTGCCAAACGTTACCAGTAAACATGCGACATTAACCGAATGTTCGAGTAAGTAAGAGTCTTTGTTTCGAAGGGCTGAAACACATTTAATAGCATCGGAATCAATTAGCACGGTTTCAATGACATCATCAGCCCATTCTTCGAGCGCATCAACCTCGAAACTGTTTCCTTCAAAAGTCTCCGTCAACAATTTTTGCGCTAAACCTTTGGCTTCGGCAATCAGCTTTTTTGCTTTGTTTTGTCTGATCTCGCGGCTGGGCATTTTTTTTGAGCGTGCAGGTGCGACCTCGCTTGAGGCTTTCTTATCGTCTGAACTGCTTGCATTGGCAACAGGTTTGAAAACGCAATTGCTGGCGGACAATTTTTCATCCACCCATGCGAAACGAACACCACTGTCCACCAATTGAGCTATGGCTTTTTGAGTTGAAACGCGACCAGCATTGGAGAGGTTTACCCGTTCACTTTGCTCAATTCCCGTTACAAACATTCCTATATTTAAGTGTTCAATTGCGATCTTTATAGAGTTTTCAGGTTTGTATTGCATCAATTGATAACCAATAAGCGCCATTAAAATTAGGAAAATACATGCTATGTGAACAGTATTTTTGTGGTCCTACTACGGCTTAGTTGAAATTATTCTGAATCCCGAGATTCCATGCTCGGTACATACTCAAGTTTAGGTGATCTCTCACAATTTTGGAGAGAGCCATTACAAAAAAACAAATCTTTATTGAGATCTATATCTTGTTTCTCATATATGTGATGAGCCGATTAATAAAAACGAAATAATGTAACGGAAACTAACTGTTGTTATAAGCATTAATATAAGCAATAGAAAAGTCACATATTTTACACGGTTTTATATAACTATGCTGTTTAAATAATGTTTATCTAATGTATTTTGAGTGCATATTTATGTACCAGTGATGAACTTTTCCATCACTTTTTTGAACCCAAAGATCGTTGTTATAAAGCACTATTTTGCCAGTCACTGAAATGTGTATGGTGCTTTCATCAAATGTATTCAATTTAACGAAAGGATCGGCAGTGATTAAGAAGGGGGGTGTGTCATTGAGTTTTTCATCTTCAACAACGAACTCACCACCAACAATATAGTAGTGGTAAATAGGATCGATAGAAGGGTCACTTGATATAACTTTATACCCAACAAAAGAAAAAGGTTGTTGAAGCGGTTGATTCACAACTTGTTTGTCTAACCGGTTTGTCGGTGGAAGAAAAATCCACGTAGAGATTAGACCAATGACTAAGGCCAGCAAAGAAAGCCCAATTTTTAGTGAACGCATTGTTTACTTACTCAATGCTTTGAGATGTATTAAAACATCGTTCAATGAAGGCATGACGTGATGTCCCATGGCTTTTATTTCTGAACACGGCTGCACTAAGTCAGGAATTTGGAAGGTACTCATGTTTGCTCCAACAGCAGAACGCACACCGTTATTGGAATCTTCAAATGCGAGGCAGTGCTTAGGATCTACCGCAATTCGATTTGCGGCTAATAAGTAAATCTCTGGATCTGGCTTACCATTTGTTACTTCACAGCCTGTTGTGACGTTTTCAAAATATGTATCTAGACCAGCCAAACGCAGTTTGACTCTTGCGACTTCTTTACCTGTCGATGTTGCAACAGCCAACTTAATATTTTTACTTTGAAACCACTCCAGAAGGTCGAACACTCCTTCTTTGACCGGGATAGCTTGATGCAGGACAACATCGTCGTAGTGTTTTTTCCATTCACCATGCAACTTGGAATATTCGATATATTGGTCATAAGCTGCACGTAAAGTTTGTTCAATACCCGCTGAATTTCGCCCGATGATCGAAGGATAAACATCGTCCAGAAACGGAATATCCAATGTATCGCATGCCTGTTTAAAAATGGACATACACACACGCTCCGTATCGAGAAGGAGCCCATCCATATCGAAGATTGCTGCTTGATAATTCATATATGATTGAGTTAGTTGGGATTGAAGTCACATTGTGACACAGATTATTACAAAACCGCAGAAAAAAGTGACCTATCACCATCGGGTGTTGATGACCCTTTCCACACCTTTAACATTTGATATAGAGCAATAAATACCGGCGTTAACATACCCCCGAATTCAGATGTTATGAGCGGGTCTTCTAATTTGTACTTCAAACTTGTATTTGTCTGCTCGGTAAAGAGTTTTACAAAATTCAATGGGGGTATTGTTAGCGGCCATCATTCTACGTTCTATCAATAAGCCAGCACTATAGGGGGCAACATTGAGTAAAGCGGCTTCTTTAGGCTCGACAACCGTTGCTTCAATAAACTGATCGGCTTGATTTAAGGACAACTGGTAGTCACGTTCCAAAATGGTATAGAGCGATTCGGATGTAAGGCGCTCTGGGTCGAATTTAGGCAAAAGTTGGCATGGAAGGTAGACGGTCTCCATCGCCATTGGCAGTTCATTCGCGTAACGAATTCGTACCACTTTATAGACCAGCTCAGAGGGTGAAACATTAAGCATTTGGCTTATTTTTGCACCAGCAGAAATCGTTTCAGTGGAAATGATTCGGCTTGATGGCTTTAGCCCTTTTGCCAACATCTCTTCCGAGAACGAACGCAGTGATAGCTGTTTTGTTTCGGGTCGGTCTGCTACGAAATTTCCAGCTCCAAGCTTTCTTACGATCCGCCCCTCAGCTTCCAATTCGAGTAAGCAACGCCTTAACGTCTCCCTTGCCACATCGAATCGCTTACTGAGTTCACGCTCGGAAGGCAGCCGCATACCCGGCGAACTATCCGCAATAAACTTCATGAGCTCGTTTTTAACATTCGCTCTCTTTGTCATCAATATTTCCTTAAATCGGTATAGACCAATAACATCATCCTAATGAACGTTAGAGCATGACTCAACCCAAAATTAGCCATATTTTATAGAAAGCATCAATTAAAATGATTCTTGTATCAATAATGAAACATTAAAGAGATGTAAAGGGATTGTAAAAATAGACCATATGATCTAATTCTATAGGTGAAGTATTGAGCAATGTGTTTTAAGTGAAGCTCAATATGCAACCTACAATTAGGGTTATGGACGAAACGGAGAATGGACATGATTCGTAAATCAGTAATGAAAATCGCTACACTTTCTCTGGCTGTTATGTGTGCCAGTCAGGCTTCAGCGACAGTCACGGTGCTTGGATGGCCAGGTGGCCCAGAGGAAACGGCATTAAGAAAAGCCATTGAAATGTATAACGCGCAGAGTAGCGTGAGTGAAAATGACAAAGTTGAAGCGTTATTCTTCAACCGCGAAGGGTTCTGGGATAAGTTGCAATCCGATCTTGCTGCTGGAACTACAGAGTTTGATATCAATCTTACTGCGACCTATTCACTCGGGCGCTACTCACCTTATATGGAACCGATTACGCTAACCACAAACGAAGCGTATGACGATAAAGTGCTTACCACCATGCAATACGAAGGCAAGCAATATGGTGTTCCTACCGACTTGTCGCTTCATTTCATGTACTACCGCTCCGACTTAATTGACACATTGCTTTCGAATGAAAGTTGGAAGAAAAAATACCGTGCGCTTGCTAAAGAAGAGTTTGGTAAAGAAATGGACCCAGTTGCGCCGCAAGATTGGACTTGGGATGACTATAAAGTGACAGCTCAATTTTTTGCCAAAAGACAGAATTCAAAGAGCCCTGTTCGCTACGGCACGGTTTTACAAATGAAAAACCTATTGTTCAACATGATGGTTTGGCATTCGGCAGCCAAAGCGTATGGCGGCAATTGGTTAGATGCAGACGGAAAAGTGGTGGTGAATTCTGCGGGTTACCGCAATGCGCTTGAGCGATACCGAGATCTTTACGATGCAGGCACTTCTCCAAAAGATTCACTCTCTTATGAATATGCAGAAGCCAACGCTGCCTTTGGTGCCGGCCAAGCGGCGACAATGCTCCAGTGGAATGCTGCGGCAGGCGACCTAACCGACGCCAGTAAAAACCCAGCCATCGCTGGAAAAGTAGGCATTGCGCCACCACCGAAAGGTCCAAATGGGCGATTCACTCATGTTCATGGCCTTGGTTTTGGTTTGAACAAAGCATCCACTAACAAACCTGGTGCACTTAAGTTCTTGAATTGGCTTGCGACAGCTGAAGCTGCCAAAGCCTATGCATTGGCAGGCGGTAACCCTGCGCTGAAAGAAAACGTTGTCGACGATATCGTTGCGCAAAGACCGGATCTGAAAACATTGGGTGAATACGCGGGCAGTTACGGCTTCGTAATGAATGGCGGTACATCTGGCAATGCGCTTACGGTCTATGAAGTGCAAGCAAGGGAGTTTACTGGGTATTGGGCTGATCAACAGAGCTTGGATCAAGCCTTAGAGAATACCGAAAAAGCCATGAAAGAGCTGCTGAAGTAGCGAATAATCGGAGGTAGGTCATGTTGTACTGCCTCCCAGAATAAGAGTGGATAGTATGCTTCAAGCCCCTAATCACGATAAACAAAGCCGACTGTTTACGTTGCCTTTGGTGTTGTTCCTGATTTTATTTCTGGGATTTCCTTTGGTTGCCGACCTTGTATACAGCGTGTCGAGAGTCACATTTGAAAACCTTCGTTCCCCCGAATTACAAGGTTTTAAGAATTTTGTTGATGTTGTTAACGACCCGCTGTTTTGGAAGGCAACCCATTTTTCATTCAAATTTGGTTTTGTCACCGCACTGATTGAATGCAGTTTGGGATTGTTTCTTGCGGTGTATTTAGCCCCATTGCTGAAAAAGCACCCCTGGTTGATGGCAATACTCATGATGCCAATGATGGCAGCGCCCGCGTTGGTCGGATTGATGTATCGCCTAGTGTTACATGAGTTTGTTGGTCCTGTTCCGTTTTACTTGTGGGAATGGTTTGGTGATAGCCCCGCATTCTTAGATGCAAACAATGCCATCTACACATTAATGACGATCGAGATCCTGCAATGGACGCCTTTTGCCGTTCTTTTGTTTCATGTTGCCTACCAAGCCATACCTGAAGACGTTCGCAAGGCAGCCACATTAGATGGTGCCCATGGTCTGAAATTGTTTTGGAACATCGAATTGCCCTTTATGAAACTTGCGTTATTTACCGCACTGTTTGTTCGGTTTATTGATGGATTTCGAGTGTTCGACAACGTTTATGTGTTAACGGGAAGTGGCGCAGGGGGCTCGACCACCAGCCTTTCTATATACGTTTATCTCGCGTTCTTTAAGCAAGGCAATATTGGTAAAGCGGTGGCGGCTTCCATGTTGCTATTGTTTGTGACTTTTGCGGTGCTCTTTGCACTCAATTACTTCTCTTCGAAGAAAAAAGGAGCGCAGTAATGATAGGTCGTTGGATTATATTTATTGTCGCAGCGCTGTTGATGAACTTCCCCGTGCTTGTCACTTTGCTGACGTCGTTTAAATCAAACGCGGAAATCGCAAGCAATGCCAGCTTGTGGGTGGAAAGTTGGACAATGGAAAACTACGTTCAAGTCTTTGCCATCTCTGATCGATTCGATGTTATTGCGTACTTAATGAATAGCGTTGTGGTTGCAACAATAGGGGCGGTGTTGCCGTTGCTGTTTTGTTTTCCAGCCGCTTACGTCATGGTGCGAAAGGGTTATGGCACACGCATTCTTATGCCGGCTGTCATTAACCTGAGAGCGGTGCCCCTTATTATTTTCGCGATTCCTCTTTATATGATGTATCAACCTTTGCACTTACTCGATAGCAAATTGGGATTGGGTTTGATACTGGCGATTGTGAACTTGCCGTTAGCGCTCATGATGTCGATAAACGCCATTCACGACATTCCAGCCGAACTCGATAAAGCCTCTTTAGTGGATGGTGCAAGCCCATTTACCTTCTTGAAGAGTGTCGCCATTCCTATGTCCAAACCTGTGCTAGCGACCACGTTGATTTTCGGTTTCATTACGGCATGGAACGAATTCTTATTTGGATTAATGCTGACAACCAAGGATGCCGTGCCATTAACGGTGGGGGCTTCGTTCTTCTTTGCTGCTGGGGGCGGTGGCGTCCAATGGGGAGTAGCCGCAGCCGTGATGGTGATTGGCACGTTACCTCCGACTTTATTGGGGCTTTTGATTTATAGGCAAATTGGTCAGTCCGTTATGGGCGGTGCAGTGAAAGGATAACAGTATGAAAAAGGATCATAGTGAAGCAGTACCTGTAATAAATGCGCTGTGTGGTGGATTGGTTGTATCTTGTCAGCCAGTTGAAGATAGCCCAATGGATCGCGATGACATCGTACTTGCTTACGCAAAAACGGCGATCTTAAGTGGTGCGAATGGGTTACGGATTGAAGGGGTGAATCGTCTTGCATTCGTACGCCCTCATGTTGAGGTGCCAATCATCGGGATCGTTAAGCGCGATTTTGAACAGTACCCAGTACGAATTACAGCCATTGAGGACGATGTGCTCGGCTTAATTAACGCAGGTGCAGACATTATTGCGATAGATGCGACGATGCGGAAGCGACCGGTCCCGTTTACCGAACTTGTCACGCTTGTTCAATCGCAAGGGAAGTGCGTAATGGCGGATTGTTCAACGTTTGAAGAAGGCGTAATGGCCTCGGAATTAGGATGCGACTTAATCGGTTCCACGTTGTCTGGATACACCACAGATAGTGTTCCAAATGACCCCGACATTTCCCTTGTGGAGCGGTGGGTTGAGCAGGGATTCAGAGTGATGGCTGAAGGGCGCTACAACTCGCCGAAAGCCGTCGAAAGTGCACTAAAAGCAGGCGCATGGAGTTGCACTGTTGGTACCGCAATTACCCGACCAGAGTTGGTGACGGAATGGTTTGTTGAGCATGCTCGATCAGGGTATGAACAGAGGAAAAACAACCAGCAAGCCAATTCGCTTAAGGGTTAAGCAGCGAAATTGTTTAAGCAACGAAATTCTTTAAGCAACCAAAAGTTAATTAGCCCAATAATTCGGTAGCCAATAGAACGAGCAGCCAATAAAAAGTAGTAAAAGGAAAACACGATGTCATCACTTCGATTGCAGCAAATAAGAAAAACGTACCCCAATGCAGAGCAAGAAACGCTTAAAGGGATCAATATCGCCATAGAATCGGGAGAGTTTCTTATTCTGGTCGGTCCTTCTGGCTGCGGAAAGTCTACCCTGATGAATACGATTGCTGGGTTAGAATCCATTAGCTCCGGCGAAATTTTTATTGATGAGCAAGAAGTGAGTGCCGTTGAGCCGAAAGATCGCGACATTGCTATGGTCTTCCAATCGTACGCGCTGTATCCAAACATGACCGTGTTCGACAATATTGCTTTCGGGCTGAAAATCCGGAAATGGGAAAAAAGCCGAATAGAAGCTGAAGTTCGTCGTGTTGCCGACATGCTGCAAATTGACCATTTATTGGATCGCAAACCTGCGCATTTGTCCGGAGGCCAGCGTCAGCGGGTGGCGATGGGGCGAGCACTTGCACGTAAACCCAAGCTCTACCTGTTCGACGAACCTTTATCAAATCTCGACGCCAAACTTCGTGTGGATATGCGTACGCAAATTAAGCGCTTACACCAGCAGCTGCAAACCACCATTGTCTATGTAACACATGACCAAATTGAAGCCATGACGCTGGCAGATCGCATTGCGGTGATGAAAGACGGCGAAGTGCAGCAGCTTGGTACACCAAAGGAAATCTATAAGCAGCCTAACAATCTGTTTGTAGCCGGATTTATGGGGTCGCCCTCGATGAATTTTATTGAGGTAACAGTAGAACTTGATTCGTCTGATAACCCCTTATGTCAGCTTAACGGAGCGCAAGGCAGCAATAATCATATCCAGCTACCTGTTGGGCTTCGAAAGTATGATGGTGAAACACTTATCATGGGTGTGCGACCAGAGGACATCCAAGTGGTCGAACCTAGTGTTGTTAATGCGTTGTCACTAAGCGCAGAAGTGTTAGAACCAACCGGACCTGATGTGCTGGTTACGTCAAAGATAAATGAGATGGAAATTATTGCGCGCTGCCCTGCGGAAGCTGACCTAAAAATGGGCGAAACATTTTCAGCGGTATTGGATATCAGCAAAGCGGTATTCTTCGACAAAGCGACTGAATTGAGAATCGAAACCTAGTGAGTATGCGTGTCTCTAGAGCCAAAATAGTTCAAGAGACACGGGCATGTTTAAGTGGAACCTGCATATGCTTTTTACGAAACTCTCCTATACGCATAGTGCTTACAAGTAAAGTAAATAGTCCGAATAGAAGCCTTAGTACGTATCAAAAAGCCCCGACTGATAATCTCGGATGGTTTGCTCGATTTCTTCCATCGAATTCATAACAAAAGGCCCGTAGTGAACAATGGGCTCATCAATAGGCTGCCCAGCAAAAATTAACGTTCCTGTTTGCCCTTGCGAACGAATTTCCACGGTTTCTCCTGCAGACAATAATGCCATGTCACCTTGTTTAACAATACGATCGCCAACGGTAACGTCTCCTTTGTAGGCATAAACCATCATGTTAAATTCAGCAGGCGTAGCCAACGTGACTGAAGCGTGCTGTGGGGCGCGCCAATCGGCTACAGTTGCTGGTACACCGGTCTTACTGAGTGGACCTTGTAAAGCTTCGCCATCTACGACCAAATCGCCAGCAAGTAACCGAATCAGGCTACCATTCTCCGCGTCAAACTCTGTCACCATTTCGGGTTGGAAGTCGAAATACTGAGCGGGTTTCATTTTGTCTTTCGATGGTTGGTTTATCCAAATTTGGAAACCATGCAAATTGCCGTCTTCCATAATGGGCATTTCGCTGTGTATCACACCTCTGCCAGCGGCCATCCACTGTGCTCCACCGCTTTTTAACTCACCGACGTTTCCCATGTGATCTCTATGCTGGAAATGACCTTCCATCATATACGTGAGTGTTTCAATGCCTCTATGCGGATGCGGTGGGAAGCCGCCAACGTAGTCTTTTTTGTCGTCGGACTTTAATTCATCAACCATCAAAAACGGCGAGAACGCCTGATTGTTGAACCCAGCTACACGGCGAATTTTTACTCCATCTCCATCGGATGTTGCCTTTGAAGAAATGATCTGACGAATTTCTCTGGTGGACATATTTCACCTCATATGAACTGCGATTAATGCTGTCAGTATAAGGTGCCAACATCATCAAGATGATAGGAAGACTTTGAGAGAGTTGTTCGAAAAATTTGAATGACAAGAGACGGCTTGTCATTCAAAAATCGCAGTGCTTACTTTCTTTGGTCTGTTTTTTTACTTCCTATTACCAGCTTCTTGCACCTTATTTTCTATTTATCCGCCACACAGAGAAAACCACTAAACCCATGCCTATCGCATGATAAATCGTAAAGGCCTCATCGAGCAGCGTGATGGCAAACAGAGCAGTAATGGAAGGACCGATGTTGCTGGTTACGCTCAAGATTGAAGGGGTTAAGCGAGCCATGGCTGCCGCCATAAAATAGGAAGGCACAGCGGTGCAGAACACTCCTATGGCAATACCAAGAATAATCAGTTCTGAGCTGAGTTCGGACAGTGCCACATCTTGATAAAAGTGCTGGCCCATAATCGCGACACCAGCGCTTGCCATACCGACACTGTTGAACAGTTGGCTACCCATATTGCTGATGAGCTTTTTGCTTAGAATCAAGTAGATTGCAAAAATCAGTGCTGAACCCGCCGCCATCAAACTGCCCAACCACACTTTGTCGCCCATATGCTGCATGTCGTGAGTTACGATAAATGCAACACCGACGTAACCCAAAAAAATCGCGGTGAGTGTTTGCGGCTTGGGTTTCTCCTTCATGAATATCCAGCTGATCGCGACAACAAATGATGGGAATAGGAAAATCACCAATCGCTCCAGTTGCGCTGAAATATATTCCAGAGCAAGAATGTCGAGCAGGGCAGCGAAGTAGTAGCCAAGCACACCGATCAGCGCAGCTTGCCAACCAAATTTTTTAAGAGATTGTCGAGACGATGGGTTGCGACACAGCCAGAAAAGAATAACCAGATACAAAGGAAGCGAACTCACTGCTCTCAGGCTCATAATAGACGTGGCGTCGCCACCAAAATCATAAGCGAGCTTGATTAAGACTGGCTTAATCGAAAACATAGCGGTGCCCGCCAAAGCAAACATAATGCCTTGTCGATATTGTATGGATGGTTCTGATATTGCTGTGGTGCTCATTTCTCATTCCCTAGTTAAAGCGTTCCCTAGTGTAAGAACGGTGGGCTGTGAGAAATGGCGCTTGATTCCGGCTGCTTCACTCACAGCCAGACATAGAAAACTCTACCGACTGATTGGCATTAGTGAAAGGAGCCAGAGTGATAGAGTGCAAGGGTTCATGGGTAATAGACCTTAATGGTAGTCACTTTTTAACCTACCGAAGCCCATCCATGATGGCAAGTGTTTTATGCAAGGTAATTAACTTGTTGCACAGTAAAGATCAAACAAAGACCACTGACGTCGCCTTTTTTTCTCGTTACTATAAATCCGCAATTAAGTTATTGAGCTGATTGCGTAATACCCATATGGGTAGTACCCAAGCATTTTAAGATCAATTGGGTAGATAAATAAAACATAGGTAATTACCGATGAATATAACTAAAGAAGAGCGGGAAGCCGTTTACAAGACCATTTTTTGCCGCCGGGACGTTCGCAGTGATTTTAAACCAGATGTCATTCCTGAAGAGGTGCTTATGCGTGTGCTTACTGCCGCGCATCATGCTCCTAGTGTCGGCTTTTCACAGCCATGGGACTTTGTATTGGTTACCAATCCGGAAATTAAATCGGCGATAAAACGCGATTTTGAAGAAGCGAACGCATTCTCAGCAGAGCAATTTTCTAAAGATAAGCAGTCGCAGTATAAATCGTTCAAGTTAGAAGGAATCATGGAAGCGCCAATGGGGATATGCGTAACGTGTGATAGAGAACGAAACGGACCAACTGTGATTGGTAGAACGGTTAAACCAGAAATGGATCTGTATAGCACAGTATGTGCCGTTCAGAACCTTTGGTTGGCTGCAAGAGCGGAAAATCTAGGGGTTGGATGGGTGAGTATCCTTAATGATGACGCGTTAAGAGAAACACTCTGCATTCCTGAAAGAAAAGCCATAGTCGCGTATTTGTGTATCGGTTATGTCGATCAGTTTAAAAGTAAACCAGAGTTAGAAACCGCAGGTTGGCTGCCTAGAAGTAGCTTGGATTCTGTTATTCATCGCGATTATTTCAAACGCTAGTTTTAGATAAGGAAGTATTTGAGCTTTTAGTGTAATAAAACACGGGAGTTCCCGTGTTTTATTTCGACCATGTTTTATTTCGATATAGCACTCTAGCTGTATTAACGACGTCATGGCACGCTTTATTAAACAGCAGAGGCAATGCCGTCATTCGGTTTATCCAAATCCAAAATCAGTGGAACGCGGATTTTAAAACACGCGCCTTGCTCGTTCTCTGTAACGCATTGGATGCTGCCTTTTAGAAGTTGTACAACCATATTGTAGACAATGTTAGCGCCTAAACCACTGCCTCCGCCTCCGCGCTTAGTGGTCACAAATGGTTCGAATATCTTATCTTTCACGGAATCGGCAATGCCCTTTCCGGTATCTCGGTATACGATATTGAGATGCTCATCCTCAGTACTGATGTGAATATAAACGTTTCTAGGACCATCCCAGTGGTCAAATCCATGGCGAATACTGTTTGTAATTAAATTGGTGAATATCTGAATGTAGGAACTTGGATAACTTTCGATATCGATATCGTGAGAACAATCTAGGTGCACTGCCATTTTTGCCACTCGAACTTCGTGAGATAAAGACAGCAGCAGTTTTTCTAGGATGTCTTTTAGGTTGAATTCATACGCTGTCTGACTGGTTTGGTCGACGGCCACTTCTTTAAAACTACTCACCAGTTTTTCAGCTCTTTGAAGATTGGTGGTTAAGATTTCGGTTGATTGTTGCAACGAAAGAAGGACTTTAGAAAACTGTGCCTTTGAAAGGTTACCGGATTCGAAACCTTTACGCAGTGTTTGAACGTTCTCTTCGAGAAAACTCGTCGCGGTGACACTGATACCAAGAGGTGTGTTGATTTCATGAGCAATACCACCTACCAAGCCACCGAGTGACGCCATTTTTTCTGCCTCGACTAGGTTTTGCTGCGTTTCTTGCAGCTTTTTCAAAGTGAACTGGAGTTCTTCGTTTGCTGTTTCAAGTGATTGAGTGCGTTCCCTAACTTTCTTTTCTAAGCTCAGGTTGAGCGATTCAAGTTCGAGTTGCGTGTCATTGAGTTGAGTAACGTCAGCGCCAAAGCAGAGTACTCGGTTAGAATGATCATCTAGGCTGACAAATCGCCAATGCACGGTCATGGTATTACCGTCACTGTCTCGGTTGGTGACCTCCAAGACATCGGATGGCAAATTCACAATGATTTGATTTTCTTGTTCAGGAGTCCAATAACCATTCGCGAATACGCGAAACCAATTTCTAGCCACAACGTCGTCTTGTTTTCGCCCACAACGTTTGAATGCTTCTGGGTTTAACATTTGAATATTAAATTCGATTCGATCAACAACGCAAAGTAGGTTAGGGGAGTTATCAATGATAGCTGCGTTGTATTGCATTTGTTGAATGAGGTTTTGTTTGTCTTTGATCTGCTGGGTGACATCCGTAAAAACATAACATTTGCTGCCACCTTCTAAATCCAGCTCCTTGTAGCCAATAAAGGTGTCGTGTTTTGTCAGTAAGGAGTGAGGTTCAAACACTTCTTTTGAAGCACTGCCCGATACGAATTGGCTAAATTCAGGGCTGCGTCGCCAGCCTATGTCACACAAACAATCCACTAAACCAAATGGATGATTTTTTAGTAAACCGTTTATTTCGCTCAATTGCTCCCCAACAATTCGGTGAAAAGGAGGGTTGCTTGAAACGAGTTCGCGTTCCGTATTTACTATGGCGATCCCATGCCCAATGGAATTGAACGTGGTATTGAGGTACTCCTGAACGCGCTGTTTCTCTAGTTCCGACTTTTTTAGCGACGTAATTTCTATACCGCTCATTACGACACCGACTTGGGTGCCTTCTATATCCAAACGGGGTTGGTATTGAATATTGATGAATCTTTTATTGTCCGTTTCGGTAGGCAACTCAACTTCGAAACTGATTGATTCGCCATTCAGTGCTCGCTCAAGCAAAGGGGCGGCATTGGCGTAAACTGGGGGAGGTAACGCTTCTTTTACGGTTTTATTGAGGACTTTCTCGCTGGTGGAGCGAATAAAATCCAAGTACTGTTGGCTGACAACGATGTATCTTAAATCACTATCCAGTACTGCAACCATAATAGGGATGCTGTGAAACACGCTGGCAAGAAGTGGAAAGCTCATTGAGCTGTCGACAGCATCCGTTGCTTTTGGCGGCATAATATTCCTCAATCCCTACATGATTCATCGATCTTAAACGTATACGTTATCTAATGATAAAAGTTAGTTGACGAATTGCAGTTATACAACTTGATCAAGAGAATGAGCTTGTATTGAATTACAACATTCCTTCGGTAATGATGAAATAAATAATAGTCTCTAACCCTATTCCTTGTTTAAGGTTGGTAAATACGTAAGGCTTATTCGATCGCATTCGCGATGTATACTATCCATACCCTCCAATGACGACATAGACTTGTTCTTTTTCAATTAATTCGTGGACTTTTCTGCAAAAGAGTCCAGTTTGAAGCGGGATCGACAACGACAGCTTCCAGTTTTTTGCCCAGTAATCCCCCTTTTGTGTTTGTAGTTTAATATCAATGGGTTAATTTTGAATGCTTTTGGTGCAGTTGCACTGATAGGTTTCACTGAAATTGTGAAACCTACATGGTGAACATTTCGAAAAGTGAACGTTAAAAGCAGCTAGTAATTGAGCGGCTGTTTTTAGCGTGGAGTTTGTTGTAATAACGTTTGACTATATCGTTATACACACCGGATTGTTTCAATCTGATCAGAGTTTGATTGATGGCGGTGACCAGTTGTTCGGCTCTCGGTGAGCGCTTCGATATCACAAAGTAAAAACGGACATTCTCTTCATCGAGTGACTGACAAGCAATGTTGTTGGGTAGGGTTACCTCACCCGTTGCGATACTGCCCGCGATAATAGGGGCGGGGATTTCCATTATCTCGCAGCGACCATGTTCTAACATCATGATCATGCTGCTTAGTCCAGATTTGTGTATTGAGATAATTTTGTCATCAAGATGAGTGTGTTTTTCGATGTAATTTTTAACAACGCGCCCATCTGCTTCACATACATCAAAATGTTTCAATTCACGCAGTGTTGTTAATCTACCCCCCGACATTGGATTGAAGAGTCCTTTTGGGAACTCGTCTTTAGAATAAAATATGGCACGCGAGAGGGTGTATATGGGCCCAATGAAATAGAATTCTTTTGCTTTCTCTTCACTGTATGTAACGTCTGTGGTGATTTCAAAACTGCTCTCGTGCCCGAGTTTCTGTAAGTTATGGAGGCACCGCTTATTCGGCATGAGTTTATACTGGAATTTAAACTGGTGTTGGGTTGCTGTGGCTTCCAATATATCTATATTGACGCCAACAATATTGCTCGTTGTTTGTTTGTTTTCTTCTTTTACACCTGGCTTGTGTGGCATTTCGTAGTAAAACGGTGCCCAGGTATCGCTGCAAACTTGAACTGGTAGTCGATTATCTAAATTCGACTCTGATTCGAAAGGATCGTCAGCCTTTGCACGATTCTCTGCGTTCACGACATTGAAAAAATTCAAAAAAACAACACAGATTAAAGAGTACAGCCAAAAATACCAGTGCATTTACCCATCCAATAAAAATGTAATAGACCAAGTATAGTCAAGCTACTGAGCTGAACAGAAAATAATCTATGTCGATACTCTAGAAAAGAACGCTAAACCTGAATGGTTTGTCCGTTTGATCAGGTTTACAACGGCTACACCTCAAAAATGAAACTAAATAGAGACTATTGGTTAACTTTCTCGTGACTTCTTTAGGTTTTGTCTATTATTTAATCAGTTGTAAAAGTGACCGATTGGAGTGGATGATGGAACAGACACCGCGACACATTATGATGGAGCTTGGGTACTTAGGGCTTTTGCCCTTTCTTGGTTGTTTAGTTCTTATGGTGGCGGATATTTCGCTATTTGGGCATACCCCATTGGGGCTTTTTGTTACTTATAGCGCGATTATATTGAGCTTTTTATCCGGTGCTTTGTGGGGAAATGCGATTGATCATTTCTCTCATGCATTAAGCCGTAATGGAATGCTATTAAGCAATTCTTTCACATTTATTGCGTGGGCGGTTTTATTGCAATCACCGGAAAATCATTGGATTTCTCTGTTCATGCTGGCTTTTGGGTATGTAGCAGTTTGGTTCACTGAAGCGACATTGCGAAACTCTGAAAATGAAAATAATGCGAAAGGCTACAATGCTCTTAGAACAAGGTTAACCATCGGGGTTGTCGCATTTCATGGGGTTGCACTCGTGGTATGAATATAATTGTAAATGATTCTCATTGAGTTTTGTTGCTGTGTTGGTATTATCTGGCGGCTTTTGGTTATATTCAATTAACCTCAGCCAAGGATAAGGATAAACCTTTTGCATTTAAATCGAAGTAGCGATGTTTGAATGGAGTGTCTTTGCTCAGCTTATCCTAAACTGAGGTGCATTTAGGTAAGGAAACCACAATGAGCCAAGTTTGGCATCCACTCACCCATGCTCAGCAATCCTATTGGGATGAGTTCTTGCACCACCCTGATAGCTCTGGATCTGTCGTAGCCCATCGTATTGAAATTAATGGTCCTTGTGATACTAATTTGTTGCTGCGCGCGATTCGCCAAGCTGTTGATGAAGCAGATGTATTAAACTTATCATTCAAAGTCGAGGAAAGTGAATCTTATCCACGTCAGTCCGTTATTCCTTCGCTGGGTTCGAATGTAGAAATCATCGACCTTAGAACAAAGTCTAATAGTGAAGCGTTGGCTAACGAGATGATGCACAGTGACTCAAGTACACCCATTAACCTAACCAACTCTACGCTTTCTTTACAAAGGCTGTATCTACTATCTGATGAAAAACGAATTTGGTATTCGCGAGCACACCATATTGCAGTAGATGGTTACAGCATGAGCTTAATCGAGGATCGATGTGCAACGTTATATCGATGTTTTGTATCAGAAGAAATACCACCTGCTGCATACAAAAGGCTCGATACTTACATAAAAGAAGATCATGACTACTTTACAGGCAAACGTTTTGGTCTAGATGAAGCGTTTTGGCAAGAATATATAGAGAGTTCCGATCTCGAAAAAGTAGAGAGTAATAGCTTGTGCTTCGATACGGTAGAAAAAAGGTTAGAGTTACCGGATGAAATAGGCACGGCATTACTGGCTTTATCGAAAAAGCTCGTGATTGGGTGGACAGATATTTTACTGCTTTTAACTTCGGCGTACTTATATTCCCATTTCCGCACTACACAAGGGCAAAAGGAAGATGGATTTCCGGTATGGATTCCTTTTATGAATAGAATGGGAAATCCTTGCGCTAATACACCTTCGTTAATGGTAAATGCCATTCCATATAAAGTGTGCGTTAAACAGAATGAGAGTGTCGAAGATTATCTTCTGCGATCCGTAAAAGAGTTAAGAAAGCTTTATTCACATGGTCGATATAGGCTAGAGAGTAAAAATATATCTGAAGGTAGTCATTATTTTTTGTCACCTTTTATTAATATATTGCCTTTCGATCCACCCGAATTTCATTTGTGTCAGACAAATCACCAAGTCATTGCTGGTGGTATAGCAGATGGCTTTAATATTACCTTTCGATCTTCAAAGGATGCCTCAGGAATGAGCGTGTTAATTGAAGGGGAGTCGGCACTCTATGATCAGTCCGCAGTAGGTGTTCATGCCAACGGGCTGAGGGAATTTTTGCATTCCACATTGTTTAGTTTTCCTGCCAATTGACACCAAATATCCTGTTCATATTTACGAAATATGTTGCTCTAGATTAGGTAGAGCTTGCCTCTGCCTAATTTTAAGAAATCTTTAAGGGCTTCTATTCCTTAAATAAAATCCATTAATGATAATAATAACTATTAATATATATAAATGAGAATGCTTTACATTTATATATGCTATCGATAGAGTACGAACCTAAAATCGTCAAGCTACAGATAGAAAAAAGTTCACAAGTATCTGCATATTGAATTCTGATGCTTTTTTGTTCTGTCTGATAAGCGGTTTTTAGTCGGAATACTCGCTCTCAAATACACAACGTAGTGGTTAATGGGAGTCACAAGGAAGTCTAGTCGAATACTCAGTTAACGAGTCCATCGCCTTTTCACTCATTTGAACAGCTTCCAATTTGGCTTTTATTTTTTGTTAAATCGTATTTGAGCGCACCAATTGTTAATGCTTAGTTAAGGAGAATTTTAAATGACAGCATTACGTCCAGCGCAGATGAATGTAATAGGAAACAAAACATTCAAATTGCGCACCTTATCCGCAGTTATTATGGGACTCTGCGTGGGTGGTCAGGCATTTGCAGAAACAAATAATAAAAACGAAGCAAATTCTGAAGAAGGTACTATTTCTGTTGTCACCGTAATTGGTGAAAAAACAGAGCGCTCTATTTACGACACAGGTTCAAGTGTTGAAGTTTACGATGAAGACCGCATCAACACGACTCCAGGTGCGACGGAGGTTGCTGATTTACTTCAGATCACTCCGAACATTGTGGATACCGGTAAAGGAAATAGCTTACCAACTATTCGTGGTCTAGATGGCTCAGGGCCATCTGTTGGAGGTGCCGCAAGTTTTGCAGGTACAGCCCCACGTTTAAACCTTTCTATTGATGGTCGATCTTTAACTTATTCTGAGATTGCATTTGGTCCTCGTTATCTATGGGATATGCAACAAGCAGAAATTTACCTTGGTCCTCAAAGCTATGTTCAGGGGCAAAATGCCTCTGCTGGTGCCATAGTGATGAAATCAAAAGATCCAACGTATCACTTTGAAAGTGCTGTTAAGGGCGCAATAGGTGAACAAAACTATTCTCAAACTGCAGCAATGGTTTCTGCCCCTATCCTTGATGATGAGCTTGCGTTTCGTTTGAGTGTCGATCAGCAAAAACGCAAATCTCATCTAGACTTAGCTACTTATGATCCTGTGGGTGATTCACGCCGTGTTGAAACGACAATGGCTCGAGGTAAGTTTCTATTTGAACCTTCGGCGTTAGAAGGGTTTAGAACGACTTTAGCAGTAACTTACATGGACACCCGTGCACCTCAGTCAGAAAATGTGGTGGGTCCAAACTACCCAGCTGAACGCCCTGTTTATGAAAGTAACAGTGTAAGTACCACATGGAATGTATCATGGAAACTGTCTGACACAACTACGATCGAAAATAACCTTGTATACGCTAAGTTTGATTATGATCGTATGACAGATCCTACGGGTCGCCGTGCGGACTTTACGACTAAGGGTAAGGAATTCCATATTGAGCCTTTGGTTAAATACAACTCACTTGATGACAAGATCGTAGCTCTTGCAGGCTTACGTTACTTTAGCTCTAAACAAGACGATCTATTTATTACTACTAGCGAAACGTCAATGGAGGGAAGTACAAAGACTCAATCAGCGTTTGCGGAAGTGACTTATTCTGCAACTGAACAGGTTCATGTAACATTTGCTGGTAGATTTGAGAAAGAGAATAAAGTAAGAGATGTTGATCTTTTCTCACTTGATTATGATGAAACTGCGACAGTATTTCTTCCTAAGTTTGATGTAGCGTATAAGCCAGAAAGTACTCAGACTATCGGCTTCAAGGTCGCGAAGGGTTATAACTCTGGTGGTGCTGGTTTGGCATTCAACCCAACTCGTAGAGCTCCAATGCTACCATATAGCTTCGAACAGGAAGATATGTGGAATTACGAAATTTACACTCGTCACCTTTTGCAGGGCAGCACCGTTGAGTTGACTACCAATTTATTCTATAACGACTTCAATAATATGCAGATTCAGCAGACTAAGCCGGACGGATACGTATTTGTAGAAAATGTGGATGGAGCAAATTCATATGGTGCCGAGGCTGGAACTCGCTGGCTAGCGACTTCCGATTTGGAAGTATTTGCTAATATTGGTTTGCTAAAAACAGAATATAAAGAGACTGACCTTCAAGGTGGTAAGACTCGAGAATTACCTCGTGCTCCATCTCTAACTGGAACATTGGGTGCTCTTTATACATTTGCAGATGGGTTTGAGTTGAGTGGTAATGCTAACTATACTGGCTCGTACTTCTCTGATAGAGAGAACAGCGCCGCGCAAGAAATTGACCCATTCTGGGTGTCAAATGCGCAGCTAGCCTATGTATTTGATGGTGGTCGTGCATCTCTATTCGTGACAAACGTATTTGATTCACAAAAGAAAACACTCGTCACTTATGCACCTGCAGTTGATGAGCCATTAGAACAAGCGCCTCGCCAAATTGGTGCTTCAATAGAATTACACTTCTAAATTTTTAGATATAAACAAAAAACGCCTTGCTTAAAGTAAGGCGTTTTTATTTGGTAGTAAAAAAAGCAGCTTAGGTGAATAACCAAAGCTGCTTGATTTTTGATTCGTGTGGTTAGGCGGACACTTCACTTGAGGCGATGATTTCTTTCCATGACTCCAACGTTGGTGTCTCCATCAACTGTGCAAAATTGATATCCAAACCAGCATTTCTAAACTGACCTGTAAGACGCATCATACTGATTGAATCCAAACCTAACTCAATTAAGTTTACATCAGGTTTTATTGATTCGGCCGGAACGCCCAAAAGCTGGCTAATCGTCGCTAACAAATCAATACTCGCTTCTTGCTTTGACAAAATAATATCCTTTTTTTTCGGAGGGTTACGTAAAACTTCCAATGTGTGATTCAAAGTCGTCGTACACAATATCATTACTTGATTGTCGCATTCAAATGATTATTATTAGCATTTGAGAATATACTTATGTATAAGTTGCACTGCGTGTGCTTGATTATGCTTTTCAAGCAAATACTCACGTCATCAGTAAAGAAACATTAGGGAATGAGATGGACATCGTACTCAAGGAAAATGAAGTACAACAAGATTTGCTTTTCGGTTTTATTGATCAGTCTGAAAGTCAATCTGAAAAATTTAAAGATGCCGATATATGGATGAACACACCTTTGTGGGGGATTTTATCTGAGGGAGTAGATAAACATCCAAATAAGGTCGCAGTTGAAGACTCTCATGGAGTGCTTTCTTATAAACAACTGCAACTTGAAGCGGACAAGATAGCAGTAGGTTTAAAGGAAGATGGCTTAAAAGCAGGCGATAGAGTTGTTTTCCAAGTGTCGAACAGCCTTTATTTTGCAAAGGTTTTTTTTGCTATACAAAGAGCTGGTTTGGTTCCGGTGCTGGCTTTACCTGCTCATGGTGTTGTCGAAATTTTTCACTTTATGAAAATTTCTGGTGCAAAGGCTTATTTGGGCTCCAATCTTGAAAATGAAAGTAAAGCGATAAGTATATCGGATTCATTATCGGAAGCATTACCCGACTTAAAACATATCTATATTGCTGGTGACTCGGGCAAATACCGTTCATTGCCAAAAGGTGACGTTGACCAGTTTATACCTGAAAAATCAAATCCCGATTTTCCGGCTCTATTTCTGGTCTCGGGTGGGACAACGGGTCTTCCCAAGCTCATTCCGAGAACACATAACGATTATCGTTTTAACATTCAGAGTTGTGCCGTCGCGAGCGAGTTATCAAATGAAGAGGTTTATCTTGCGGTTTTACCTGCAGCACACAACTTTACTTTGGGGTGCCCAGGGTTACTTGGCGCACTTCAGTGTGGCGGTAAAGTTATCTTTAGTACAAACCCCAGCCCCGACTATTGTTTCGATGTTATTGAGACAAATAAAGTCACTTCTACAGCATTAGTTCCTGCGTTAGCTCAGTTATGGACAGCAGCTAAAGAATGGGAGAATGCCGATACATCCAGTTTGAGACTGATCCAAGTGGGTGGATCTAAGCTTGCGTATACCGACGCTCTGAACGTTCAGAAAGTTTTCCCAGGTGCACTTCAGCAAGTGTTCGGTATGGCGGAAGGTTTGATTGCCTGCACTCGCTTTGGCGATGCTGAAGAATTAATCGCCACCAAGCAGGGTCGCCCTGTAAGTAGCTGGGACGAGGTTCGCGTCGTTAATGCAGAAGGGAATCCGGTTTTGGTTGGAGAGGAAGGGGAGTTGGTCACTCGAGGTCCATATACTCTTAGGGGCTACTATCGTGCAGAGGAGCATAATGAACGGTCTTTTACTCATGATGGTTTTTACCGAAGTGGTGATCGCGTCGTTGTGGATGAAAATGGCTACATTGTGGTGACGGGTCGGCTTAAAGACGTCGTGAACCGAGCTGGCGAATGTATTGCTACTGATGAATTAGAAGAGCAATTGCTTGCCCATCCAAATGTTGCACAAATCGCTGTCGTTGCGGTACCGGATAAGCATTTGGGGGAAAGAATAGGCGTTGCGTTAGTCAAGAAAGGTCGAGTGCCGACGCTTCAAGAACTGCGAGTTTTCCTTCAAGAGCAGGGTATCGCTTCATTCAAATTACCCGATGAACTGAATATTGTGTCCAGCCTCCCTAAAACGGCGGTTGGCAAGATTGACAAAAAGCGTGTTCCCGGTCCCGACGGTAACCCTTGGGTTAATACTTCCATATAACTGAAATTGGGCTGCTGATTTGCAGTCTAATTTAATGCAAAATCGATATGATACCAATTGAATATGTATTAATAATGAGATACATTCTCATTTATCTTCAGAGCGAGGAATTCTATTTTCTCCATATTCTTCAACAGGTAAGGATTGAAGTTGAAAGTAGGAGACAGATAACAGGGAATGAAATTTAAAGGAAATTAACGTGTCATCTTTAAAGAAGCCAGAAGCTTGCGAAAGTCTTAACGATATCCGAACAGGAATAGACTCCCTTGATAAAGAGATTATTCAACTTCTCTCAAGGCGAATGGGATACGTAAAAGCAGCAGCGCAATTTAAGCCCAATGAAGAAAGTATTCCAGCTCCCGAGCGTGTCGTGGTGATGCTGGAAGATCGAAAAAAATGGGCAGAAGACGCAGGAATATCAACAGAGTTTGTTGGAACGATATTCCCTAACATCATCGATTGGTACATCAACCAACAAATACATCACTGGCGTCATGAAAGAGGGTTTTCAGTAGAGGATCCTGAAGATGCAGCAACTTGATAATGATTTCTTACATTATCAATGAATAAGCGACTAGAGCACGACACATTATCAATCTCAATGTTTTTACTTTAGTTGCTGAGCGCAAAGACCTGATTTATCGGGCTATTTAAATAGGAACGTTAGGCGCTAATTAGAGTATTAAGGACAATCAGAAATGGCTATACCTAAGATTGCGAGTTACGACTTGCCGGAACACAAAGAATTTCCAGGAAACAAAACGAATTGGAAAATTGACCCTAGTACCGCGGTACTGTTGATTCACGATATGCAGGAATACTTCGTGAATTATTATGAGGTGAACGCCTCACCTATGGTTGATGTTTTAAAGAATATCAGTGAACTTAAAAAGAGAGCCAAAGAAGCCGGTATTCCTGTTATTTATACGGCTCAACCTGCCAATCAAGACCCGAAAGACAGGGCATTGTTATCCGATTTTTGGGGACCTGGGTTGAATGGTGAACATACCCCAGTTGTTTTCTCTCTCTCACCGGAAAAAGGCGATATTGAATACGTCAAATGGCGTTATAGTGCGTTCAAGAAAACACCATTGCTTGAATACATGCGAGAAAACAAAAAAACTCAGCTGATCATCTCCGGTATCTACGGTCATATTGGCATTTTGTCTACAGCCCTTGATGCTTTTATGCTGGACATTCAGCCGTTTATTATTGGGGATGCCATTGCGGATTTCTCACGTGAAGACCATGTTCATACATTGAATTATGTTGCCGGCAGAGCGGGAAGTATCAAAACACTTGGCAAAGCGATGAGTGAAATACAGACCGCCAAAGGTTCTGTACTCAGTCTGAATGTATTGCAGTTTGACGTGGCAGAAACATTGGGTGTTCCTTCTGACGATATTGATGTGAATGAAAACTTAATGTTTATGGGGCTGGATTCCATGAGAGCAATGACACTTGTTGAAAAGTGGAATAAGCAGGGTGCCAATGTGTCGTTCTCTCAACTAATTGAAGCGGTGTCACTACAAGAGTGGTGGCAGGCTATTGAACCAACTATCAATCATAAGAAAGAAGAAGTGTCAGCATAACCATGTTTACGTGAGGCAACATTAGCTTCTCCAGCTATACATAAGAGGTAAACCAATGAGCGATAATCCAGAGCGCTTATATCCGATGTTATTAAACTTTGTACGTAAGGAATACGTATCCAAAAACCTACTACGAGTGACGGTAACAGGTGAAGACTTAATAGGGTTCCCTGAAAACCAAGGTGGTACCCATATAAAAGTATTTTTTCCAAATAGGGAAAATGGGATATTGCAGCTCCCGTATAGGGAAGGTGAAACGGTTGTATGGCCAGAACATAAACCGGTCCCTAGAGCATATTCAGTCAGAAAATACCGTGCGGATGTGAATGAACTTGATATCGATTTTGTCACTCATGGTGAAAATTCTCCGGGTGGTGGATGGGCACTCAAAGCAAAAGAAGGTTCTCAAATCGGGCTTGTCGGTCCAGCAGGACCTGACCCGTTAATTGAACCTGCTGATTGGCACATTTTTGCTGGTGATCTTACCGCAGTACCTGCTATTAGCGCGATTTTGGAAGTGTTACCGTCTGACACTGTTGGCTATGTGTTTATTGAGATTGATGATATTGAAGACAAGCACGACATCAAGCATCCAGAAGGTGTTGCAGTCGAATGGATTCTGAGAGAACCGAAAGACGGCCATGCTCAGTTAAGCAAGGCTATCATTAACCTTACCCCTCCGAGTGGCTCAGAGGTTCTATCTGCTTTTATTGCGGGTGAGAATGAAAGTGTTCTTGCTTGCCGAAAAGTGCTCAGAGAAGAATATAAACTGACTAAGAAAAACATGTATGCCATTCCTTATTGGAAACGAGGTAAGGATGAAGAGGCTTATCATGATGAACGACATGAGGTAATGGACGAAGAATACTAATTTCTTCACCAGAACCTAGCCTATCCAACAATAAACCGACTTCACTGAAGTCGGTTTTTTTATTCTTATACTCAAACCACCTCAAGGTGCTAGGTTCAGCGGCTTCTTATCTATAGATTGGGGGCTTGGTTTTCAGGCAAGGAGCCGATTTGAAGATCTAGTGGTTCTAAACCTAGAATCGGTAACGCGGCATGAAAACCAAGCAAACTCGCCCCTGGGAGCTTATCTTCTGTCCCATTTCATCGTCAAAGAACTTGGAAAGGACGCGTCATTCCACTGCGTTCTTTTCCTTGAACTGAAACAGAAGATAAAGCTCTGAATCCTGCACCTTGAGGTGGTTTGAGTATATTGAGAAGAAAGGCTTATATTTAGGCCGAAGTGTACTCTTCTCGAAGCTTTTTCTTGTTGATTTTACCAACGGAAGTTTTTGGTAATGATTCGACAAATTTAATAAGGTCAGGGATTTTGTAATCCGCTAAGCCGCATTCGCGCAAGAAGTATTTAAGTTTGATCGGGTTTACTTCGGTCCCTTTTGCCTTAACGACAACCGCACAACTGCGTTCACCCAGATAATCATCAGGTATGGCAATTAAAGCGACATCATGAATACACTCATGCCGGAGCAACTGATTCTCGACTTCTTCAGCCGCAATTTTTTCGCCTCCTCGATTAATCTGGTCTTTATCTCTCCCCGTTACAACGATGTTGCCATCTTCGGTGAGTTTGACAATGTCTCCAGTACTGTAAAAACCTTCGTCATTAAATGAGCGGCGATTATGCTCTTCTGCGCGGTAATAGCCACGAATGGTGTAAGGTCCTTGAGTAAGAAGGAAACCCTCATCTCCTACTGGCACACTAGCTCCATTTTCATCTACGACCTTTACTTGGTCATGCTCAGAAATAGGTCGACCTTGGGTAGAGGTAATCACTTCGATAGGATCGTCGAGGCGAGTGTAGTTAACTAGCCCTTCAGCCATACCAAATACCTGTTGAAGTCGGCAGTCCAGTTTGTCTGGTAACGCCTTCGCAGCGGTCTCGCTAAATTTTGCGCCGCCCACCTGAACGAGTTCAAGACTTGAGAGATCATGGGTTGTGGACTGAGCTTGATCCATCCACAGCAAAGCGAGTGGAGGAACCAAACCGGACACCGTCACTTTATGATCTTCAATCAGCTTAAACGCCGATTTTGGCGTCGGGTCTTGAGTCAGCACCACGGTTCCACCTGCGAAGAATACGCCTAAAGCACCTGGGGAACTTAACGGGAAGTTATGGGCGACAGGCAGCGCGCAAAGGTAACGAGTATTTTCATCAAATTCACAAATGACGTTGCTGCCAATAACGCTGTAAGCATAGTCATTGTGGGTGCGAGGAATCAATTTTGGAGTCCCCGTTGTTCCACCGGACAATTGAAAGAACGCTAAGTCTGATGCATCTGCAGTTTGAATAGGATCCGGTTGCCCTTCGATATCCTCTAATGCGGTGAATCTATCGTCCTGAATACTTGAAGTATTGCCACGCACAAGCACGTGCTTCAGCGCATTAGCTTCATCAAGTACTTGTGTTGCTAATCCTTGGTAGTTAAACCCTGTATGTTCACCATCGATAATGTAAGCTTTCGCTTCAGCATGTTTACAAAAATAAGAGATTTCAGACAATCGATGAGCGGGCAAAGCTAAAACTGGTCGAATGCCTTTCTGCAGCAATGCAAAGTAGCAGAGGTAGAATTCTGCTACGTTTGTCATCTGCAATACGACGTTGTCACCTTTGACTAATCCTAGCAACTGAAATCCG
The DNA here is from genome assembly GCF_019977755.1 of Vibrio penaeicida. Lineage (NCBI taxonomy): Bacteria > Pseudomonadati > Pseudomonadota > Gammaproteobacteria > Vibrionales > Vibrionaceae > Vibrio > Vibrio penaeicida. The sequence goes on from NZ_AP025145.1 coordinate 739,323, forward strand.
GATGCGAGTTTGGATACACGCTTGGCTAGTCCTTTGTAAGTGAATTGGCGCTCACCGCATACCAGTGCGATCGAGTCACCATATTGGGTAACAGAGTGCTGAAAATGGTCGAAAAGCGTTTTATCTAACCAATACCCAAGCTCTCTATATTGCGTTTCCAGAGATTCTGGCCACGCTGTAAAATCTAATTGACTATTCTTACCCACAATTCCACCTAAGCAGTCAGCATGTCTTTAAGTTGAATACCTGCCGCCGTCAAAATGGTGTTCATCTTCGCACCTGTTTCATCCAGCTCGCTTTGCGGTTGAGACTCATCAACAATACCTGCACCGGCAAACACTTTCATTTGTCGCTTCTGTACTTCTGCACAACGGATGGTGACCACCCACTCGCCATTACCTCTTGAATCACACCATCCCACCATGCCAGTAAAGTAACCGCGATCGAACTGCTCCAGTTTTCTGATTGCATCGTAAGCTTTTTCGCGAGGATACCCGCATACTGCTGGGGTGGGGTGCAGTTCTGCCGCTACCTTAAGTACATTGATTGCTGGGTCATTGACTTGTCCTTCAAGAACTGTGGAAAGGTGCAGCATGGTCTTTGTTTCAATAACCGAAGGAATCAAAGGCGTGTACAGGTTGTAGCAGTACTTACTCATAATGCGTTCAACTTCTTCAACGACCAAACCGTGCTCGTACAAATCTTTATTTGTATTCAGTAGGGAATCGACGGATGCTTTGTTCAGTTCTTGAGACTCCGATCTTGGGCGAGAACCAGCAAGGGGGTTAGAAATTAAGTGGCTGCCTTTTTTAGCGACAAGAAGCTCGGGGCTTGCACCCATCAGCTTTTGGTCTTTACTGATGTTTGCAGCAAAGGTGTACCCCTTAGAATTGATCGATAAAAGATTGCGAAGCAAAGCTTGCTGCTGAATATCCGTGTCTGTTGCAACTTCGATTGCACGCGAAAGAACAACCTTTGAAAGCTCTGTATTAGCAAACATATCAAGTAGGTCGGATACCCCTTGTTTGTAATGATTGCCACTTGGTGAAGAAATCACTCTTGCGTCAGAAGGTGATTGAGAGTTAGGCCTAAGTGCTCTGGTGCTGCTCGAAACGTACAATTTTTCTGGAATGATAAATTTAGTTGGGTTTTCTTCATTAAACGGCACAACACCAAACAAAACCGGATTATCCGAATCCGACTTCTTTGCTGCCTGAAGCATTTTGTTAGCTTGAGCCGCTAACTGGGTAAATGGAATGGATTGATGAAATTCAATCTCGATACCTTTACCCATCATGGTGTTATCTGGAGAAGCGAAGAAAAACGGAGAAGACAATAATTCACTGTCCAACAGTTCACATTCCATTTTTGAATAGCCAATCACTTCACGTTTCATAACAGATCCCTCTTGAAATATAGATCGTGATGATGGGACGCTATACCAAAAAATCAGAAGTTAAGTTCTGTCTATGGTCGGAGCATCTACATCGGGTTGCTTATTTGGGGAACTAAGATTACAGTTACGAACAGCCAAATGCTAATGATAATAATTACCATTTGATGTTAATTCTCATTATTAAACATTGGTCACAATTATTGCCTCTTTCCTTTAAATAAATGTTACTAAGAGAGCTTTTTTGTTTGTTTTTCATACGGTAATTTTCATATATGTCAAAATTTCTTGAAAGAAATCACGTTTTGCTAACGGGTGCTGCAAAAGGTATTGGATTTAGCACACTAGAAAATTTGCTTGAAGCAGGAGCGAAAGTAATAGCAACAGATATAGATGTAGAATTATTAGCCTCAAAATCGGATTCTCTTTCTACGCAATATCCAGATCAACTTCAGGTGTTCAAACTGGATTTGTCCAAGCCGGAACGTGTTAAAGAAAGTATTCATCAATGGATCAATGACTATGGGGAGTTTGACCATTTAGTCAGCTGTGCGGGCATACTTCACTTAGGTGCCTTGTGTGATATGGCGTTAGAACAGATCGAGAATACCTTTATGGTGAATACGTTTGGCGTTCTATCTACAATGCAGGCTGTATCGGCGAGTATGAAAACGCGACGTAAAGGTAATATTGTGGTTGTGGGGTCAAATGCAGCAAATACACCTCGAGCAAATATGGGAGCGTACGCTGCATCAAAATCGGCGCTGCATACGTTTGTGAAGTCGGTAGGCATTGAGCTCGCACCATTAGGGATTCGTTGTAACATTGTCAGCCCAGGTTCAACTCGTACTGAGATGCAGTTACAGCTTTGGAATGATGATTATGGTGAAGAGCAGGTGATTGCAGGAGACGCAAAACAGTTTCGATTAGGCATTCCACTAAATAAAATTGCCGAACCTAACGATATTGCCCAAACCATTTTATTCTTGATGTCTGATGCAGCCAATCACATCACTATGCATGACCTCCGCGTTGATGGTGGTGCAACGCTTGATAACTGATCTGACACCTTGAGCTCTGGTTGTTTTAGATTTTGAAAAAGAAAATGGCGCTTGATACGCCATTTTTGCTGTCTATTTTCATTTGCCATCTGTTACCACTTACCACTCAATCTATTTTGACGACTATTCTCACTTAACGTGCGTTTTAACATCCGTAATCGATTGCTTAATTGGGTAAGGTTTTAATTCGCTAGGCGACCGTTGAATATTGCTTACGCTCGGCTTCTGCTTTTGCATTCGCAAAAATATCGAGAATAGCGACTGTATCTTCCCAGCTGAGGCATTCATCAGTAATAGATTGCCCTTTAGTGAGTGGGAAATCACCAATGCTCTGTGCTCCTCCAACTAGGAAGCTTTCAGACATCACTCCAGCAATGTATTGCTCACCATCAATAATTTGCTGCGCGATATCTCGGGCTACATTGAGCTGGTTTGTTGCAACTTTTAGGCTATTTCCATGGCTGCAATCAACAATTAAGCTTGGGGTTAAGCCGCTCGACTCTAGTTGTTTTGTTACTTCACATACGTGTTCATTGGAATAGTTTGGTTTTTTCCCGCCTCGCAGAATAACGTGTCCTGCCGGGTTACCTTTTGTCATGGCAGCGATAGGCGCATCTTCAAATCCTGAAACGCAAATCAGGTGGGATGATTTCGCTGCATGAATCGCATCAATTGCGATATTGATATTACCATCTGTACCGTTTTTAAAACCTATAGGGCATGGAAGCGCTGAAGCCATTTGCCTATGTGTTTGGGATTCCGTAGTTCTGGCTCCTATTGCACCCCAGCAAATCAAATCAGAAATGTACGGGTAAATGGTTGTGTCTAGAAATTCGGTTGAGGTAGCCAGTTTTAAATCAATGACGTCTTTTAGTAACTTTCTTGCGACAAACAGCCCTTTTCTCATATTGTGGCTGTCGTTCAAATCAGGGTCGACTATTAGTCCTTTCCAGCCCACTCGGGTACGTGGCTTTTCAAAATAGGTCCGCATTACGATGAGAAGTTGGTCGCTATACTTGCCCTGTAGATCCGCTAACTTACGGGCGTACTCCAAACCAGCTTCTGGATCATGGATCGAACAAGGACCAATGATAACCAGCAGTCGGTTATCTTCCCCGTTTAAGATTTGTGAGATTTCTTTTCGCTTCTCACTGATAAACAGCTCACTCTCTGAATCCAAAGCGATTTCATTCACCACATCTGGTACTCGTGGCAGCGAACCGATCGGGGTAGAGTGAATCAGTTTTTGTAGCTCTTGCATCCTTCCTCCTACAAGAAGTGTTCCTTGATGCTTTACCTTTAACGAAGTTGAATCCAGCTAGGACCTAGCTGGACTAAATTAAACAAATGATAATCATTATCATTTTGGGTGGGAGATTATTAAGATATCAGCAGCATAATGTCAAGCCTATTATCTAAGGGGAATTCGACGCTCTTAGTAAGAAAATCAACGATATGTCAGTAAGTTATTCAAATACTCATTAATCTTCGTTGATATACAACTATTCTCATTGTTATTAGATGATAATAATTATTATTAATATTTGAGTTAAGCCTGAATGTGGTGTATTTAAATACTCAACTTTGCCTTTGGGCACATTTTTAATGGATTAAATGAGTGTGGAACTACAAATGAAAGAACTGACAACGATGCAAGCCGCTTATTTGGTTGGGAGAGAAGCGGGGCAATCTATGGGGGGGGTAGCTGCTCACATTTATGCTGAATTTGATGGAAAAAATATTAACGAGGAGCGGTTAGCACTTGCGGTAACTCGGCTTTATGCTGAGCATCCTATGCTAAGAATGAAAATCACCCGTGAGGGGCAGCAAACCATTTCTCCTTTGTCCTCTATTCATAAGCTTGTTATTGATAGTATCGAACACTTAAACTCAGAAGACACCGAGTCATTTTTACTAAACAAACGTGCCACTAAAACAGATCAAAAGCTCGATTTAGAGAACGGGCAATGCATAGAAATTAGCGCCACCTTTCATTCAAAAGGTCAATGCCGCCTTCATATCGACGTGGATATGATTGCTGTTGATGCCCAGAGTTTTCGAATTTTAGTAGAAGAGTTAGCCAAATTTTACACAAATGAACAACCTGGAAACGACGTCCCGGAAGGGGTTCCTTTTTTTGAATATTTAGAGGAACAAGCCGCAGACAAATACCTAATCTCGAAAAGAAAAGAAGACAAAAAGTGGTGGCAAGATCGATTGGAAAGTGTCGCAGATGCGCCTGCATTTCCTTATGTTAGCGAGAGTATTGACCGTCAACATGGTCACAGTCAGCGATTTACTCATTTGTTCACACCTGACGAGAGAGCGTCTATTGAAACCCTAACTAAAGCGTATCACTTAACTCAGACTCAGCTCTTTTTGACGCTATTCTCACAAGCGATTGGGAGTTCTTGTAACGATCCGGATTTCCGATTGAATGTGCCCACTTTCCATCGAGGGTTTTATAAAGGTGATGTTGACGCCATCATTGGTGATTTTTCCAATTTGCTGATTTACAGCGCCAGTTTAAAAGCGCAAGAATCTACTCTTAACCATTGTCGTCGCACAGCCAATCAGCTTAATCAATTACTTAGCCATGAACACTATTCAGGTGTTGCGTTGATGCGTGATCTCTCTCGTCATCATGGTACGGTGCAAGCTTCACCCGTTGTATTTACTTCGGGTCTGGATTTTGATGGAGACAACCTGTTCACTGATGCTGTCACCGAGGCATTCGGTAAGATGAATTGGGTGATATCTCAAGGTGCTCAGGTAACTTTAGATGCTCAGATAGCCCCCGCATACGATGGAATATTCGTGAATTGGGATGTGCGGATGGATGTATTCCCTGAAGGTTTTGTTCAAACACTTTTCGATAAGTTTGTAGCTATCGTACGATCATTAGCAGCCAACCCTGAAAGCATCCATCTCTCATTGGAACAGACGTTGGCAAATCTGGGATTTGATTGTCCTTCACTACCTCTGAAAAGCGCATCACCTAAACCATTGACTGAACTTCAAAAATCTTACCTCTTAGGTCGTTCCACTCAGATTCCGATGGGTGGCACTGCAATGCATGAATTCAGGGAATACCGAGGTAAGATCGACTCAAGCGTTGTTGAATCTCGTTTAGAAGCGCTAGTAAAAAAATACGACGCACTTCGCACGCATATCGATGAGCTTAAACTGTTGCAACACGTTTCTTCTAAGATTTTCCTTAACTTCCACTCACACGACTTTCGACACCTTTCCATCGAGCAATCCCTGGAAAAAGTCGATTCTATTCGTATGGCAAGTAATCATACGATGCACGATCTCTCAAAGTCGCCATGGTCGGTATCGGTTATCCAATTGCCAGAATCTGATTTAGCGTATCAAACGGTGGTATTTACCAGTTTTGATGCGTTAATCGTTGACGGAAGAACACACTCTCTTATTCTTTCTGAGTTACTGAAAAAGAATAGCAATCAACTGCAAGAGCTCAGCACGAATCAAGCGCCTGTTTCAAACCAAAAAAGCGAAAAAGACGATGCTAAAAAACTTGCAGACGAAACATACTGGGAGAACAAACTGAATTCAGAGTGCGCGCCACCTTCACTTCCTTGGAAGCAACGCATAGAAAACATTAAAGCCTCACGCTATCAGCGAGAAAGTATCGTCATAGAGAAGTCGGTGGTGACTCAGTTGACAATGGCGAGCGCTGCTAACAGTTTGTTCTTAAATTCAGCTCTTTCAGCCTTAATCCTTGAAGGGATGTCTTATTGGACTACCGAACAAGAGATGAGGGTAGGTTTTCCTGTTGCTATCCCGCAAAATGATCGTCCACTGGGAAATGACTCGACGTTTGTTATTCTGGAATACCGTAAAAATGTTGGTACCTTATTAGAGCGTGCTCGAAGCATGCAGAGTGATATGCTTGAGGCTCTCGACCATTTGGATTTCTCGGGTGTTGATATTAATCGACAACTCATGAGTTCCCGCTCGACCTCATTGGCGTTACCTGTAGTGGTCACCAATGGTTTGGCGTGGGATACCTTGTCTGAGGAAGACGATTTGGTGTTCTCCTCCGGTGTGACTCAAACACCTCAGGTTGCTCTCGATATTCGTCTAAATTTCGATGAAAGTAAGAATCTTGTTCTGAGTTTCGACTATGCCGTTGACGCCTTAGATAAGCAAGTTGTTGTTTCGATACTCGCGTCAATTGAACGCCACGTGCAATCGGTGTGTGAGAATAATCATTTCGATGTTGCTCCACACGAGGTTGTAAACCTTGATCATTACAAACTGAACTGCGACCCGTCGGATTTTGAACGCTCTAGGTTTTTAGCCAAGATTGCAAAAAATTTGGGTGAGGACGCGTCGAGTGATATTGCGGTTATATGTGGCGACAGACAGATAAGCTACAAAACTTTTGGGGAAGATGTACATAAAGTGATGCAGCACATTGCTCACCTTGGCTTGAAGCAGGGTGATGTGCTAGCTATATGCATGCCTAAAAGCCCAGAGCATCTGGTGATGACTATTGCTTGTTCATTGGCTGGCATCATTTGGGTACCTATTGATGCTTCATCACCAGAAGAGCGGTTGGATTATTTATTAAGCAATTGCAATGCTAGTTTGGTGGTGAGTATTCAGCCTTCTGGTAGAGCAAACGCCGTGACCTATGAATCGCTCTTGCAGCCCGTTGATGAAACCTACGTTTTACCTTCCAACGATGAGTTAGAAGTGTTGAGTAGAAGTGAGCAAGGGTCTTACTACTTATATACTTCTGGAACAACAGGAAAGCCCAAATGTGTAGTGATGAATAGCCGAGCGACCTCCAATGTCATTGGGGAAACCTGTAAAGCGTGGGAAATTACATCTGACGATGTTTTGATGTGTGTGACGCCTTTCCATCATGATCTTTCTGTGTTCGATATCTATGCGTCATTCTCGACGGGCGCCACCATTGTGTTGCCGGCAGCAGGAGAAGAAAAAGACGCAATCAGGTGGAATCAGTTGGTTGAGCAGCATGGCATTACCATCTGGCAATCGGTGCCAGCACTTATGGAAATGCTGCTTTCCTGTATGCAGGGTGAAAAACTGAAATCTTTACGGCTAGTTTGCCAGGGTGGAGATTACGTTAAGCCTAAGACCATTGAAGAGCTTCGGGCGCTAGAGCAAGATATCCGCATGGTTTCCATTGGCGGACCAACAGAAACGACTATATGGAGCGTATGGCATTATGTGACAGACGAGGACATCACCGTTATTCCGTATGGTCGACCATTCCCTGCAAACCAATACTTCATTATGGATGGGTTAGGGAAGCACGTTCCACAAGGGGTTGTTGGCCGAATCATGACAGTCGGAGCAAACCTTGCTTCAGGCTATTTGGAAGATGGTGAGTTGAAACAAACTGACTATGTGACAATTGTGGATGATCAAGGTAACGAAGCCAGAGCCTTTAGAACAGGGGATTTGGGTTATTACCGTGAAGACGGAAACATCATCTTTGCAGGGCGAGTTAACGGTTACGTGAAGGTTAGAGGAGTGCGTGTCTCGCTTCCTGACGTCGAGAAAGAGCTAAATCGATGCCCTGAGGTTGAACAGGTACTGATCGTGGATTACACGGAGCGTAATGGTGACATTGCTTTGGGTGCAATTTATACCGTTGCCGAAGGTCAATCTGCAAATGCGGCAGATATACGTGAATTTGCCCAACAGTGCTTACCAAACTCTCATGTTCCTTCTCAGTTACTGGAGTTGGATAAGCTCCCACTTTCGCGAAACGGAAAGTTCGATCGTAATCAAGCGAGAGAGATGTTGGTTCGTTCAATGGATCAAGCAGCCTCAAATCAGAAATCCTCACTGAGTTCGTCCCCGGATATGGCGAGCCTTGCTAACCAGAACCGCCACATCACTTCAGCGACTCTGCCAGATTTTGCGAAGATCATTGAAGCTTATGAACATGTAATTGGGAAGCAAATAGAAGGTTTTGACGAAAACAGTGCATTCCTATCGCTCGGGCTAAAGCCTTCTCACCTAAAGGGGGTTTCCACTCAACTTAGCCAGGCTTACGGACGTAACGTGTTCGCGCGAAGCTTAATTAAGTGCAGAAACGCGAAAGAGGTACGTGAGGTCATATCGGGCTGAGTTTTATCTATTGCTATGCCTATGTAACGGTAATGAACTTGGAAAGGATTCATCACTCCAAGTTCTTCTCCTTAAAGTGGACCAGAACATGAGGTTCTATTCTAAATCTTGAGGTCTCTTGGGTAGCTATCAAGCTAACGTTCACTGAGTACACACCTCACATCATTAACTGTAAGACTAAATTAAGTTATAAATAAAATGAGAATCAATTTTATATATAAAATCATCACCTTGCTTATGATCTCAGTTTCGGTATCTGTTTTTGCGAAACCATCATCGACAGCCAATGACTCTTACCCAAGAACCTTTGTTAATGCCGATGGCTCTGAAACGGTCATTCCTACTAAGCCAACCCGAATCCTTTCTACATCTGTAACGGTAAGCGGTACTTTGCTTGCTATTGATGCTCCTTTGATTGCGAGTGCTTCTAGCTACGAAGGGTGGTTTTTTAGGCAGTGGGGGAGTTTGGCGAAGGAACGTCAAGTCGAAAATATATGGCCTGCAGGTAGCGTCGATTTGGAGGCTGCATACCTTCACGAACCTGACTTAATTGTAGTGGCATGGCGCGGTGCCGATTCAGCAAGAGATCAAATTGCGGAGTTTCAACAAATTGCCCCGACCATTGTGGTGGACTATAGCACTCAATCTTGGCAGGACTTAGCCACCAAACTTGGTGTTGCAACAGGTCTGGAGAAACAAGCGAATCAACGTATTACTGAGTTCGAGCAATTTGTCGAAGAGAGCAGGAATAAAATAAAGATTCCAGATGGGAAAACGAACATTGTTGCCTATTTTGGTGCTGGAGCGACCAATGCAATCGCACTGGAAACAGGTGTTCATGCTAAGTTGCTTTCCGATCTTGGGTTCAAAATGGAAGTACAGAATCGCCAATGGCACGACAATAGTGTCCCTCTTTCCGACTTCTTGCGAGTGCATTTTGAACTGCTTACACAACTTAAGGCACAAACTACTTTCTTGTTAGAAGCGAATGAAAAAAGCGCAAAATTGTTTATGCAAGATCCCATTCTCGTCAATCTTCCTTCTGTGAAAAAGAACCAAGTTTTTGGGTTGGGTATGAGTTCCTTCAGAATCGATATGTACAGCGCAACGGATATTGTGAATAGAATTGTTGAACGGTTTGGCAATCAGCCTGATGAAGGCTAATGGATAAAGGTCCTCCGGAATGACGATCATGATTCATAGTCGGTCTTCAGAGTTTTCCAGAGACGCCAAAAGGCGTATCTGGACTCTCATTGGGCTTGGGCTGTTGTTGGTTGTGTCTTGCTTCAGTATTTTTATAGGCACACACACTATCTCACCTAGCGTGACCGTGGATGCCATAGTGGCGTTTGATCACAGCAACAGTGACCATCTTTTGGTTCAGCACTTGCGAATTCCCAGAACACTTCTCTCTATCGTTGTGGGCGGAGCGCTAGGTGTTTCTGGGGTTATCATGCAAGCTTTAACCCGCAATCCATTGGCGGATCCTGGGGTGTTAGGAGTGAACGCAGGTGCAACAGTTGCAGTCGTGTCGGCCATCGCGTTTCTTGGTATCTACGAAGTTGCCTACATTATGTGGTTTGGCTTGTTGGGTGCGGCTATTGCAGGCGCGAGTGTGTTTGTTCTTGCAGGCATTAGAAAGGGGGTCAATCCCGTCAGAGTTGTGCTTGCCGGCGCAGCGCTGTCCGTCGTTTTACTCTCACTTACTCACATGATCACAGTCAATAGCCATGAGATGGTGTTTGAACAGTTTCGTCACTGGTCAGTCGGTTCATTTCAGGGTCGTGGCTATGATGTGGTGATTCCTACCTCAATGCTCATTGCAGTTGGATTACTTATAGCATTCTCATTAAGTAAAGCCTTTGATACCGTCTCGTTAGGGGAAGACGTTGGGCATGCCCTTGGCGTAAACCCAATCAAAATATGGTGCCTTGCTTCCATCGCGATTGTGAGTTTGGCTGGTGCTGCTACGGCAGCAGCAGGACCGATCAGTTTTGTTGGTCTTACCGCCCCTCATATCGCACGAATGCTGTGTGGTCCCGACCATAAATGGTTAATGCCATTTTCATTGCTTATCGCCTCGATTCTGACTCTGGTGGCCGATGTGTTAGGACGGGTTATTGGGCATCCAAGCGAAATCAGTGTTGGAATCATGATTGCGTTGATTGGCGGTCCGTTCTTTGTTTTTCTTGTTAAGCGTTGGAAAATTTCTCAACTATGATTCTTCCAAACTCTCTTTCTCGTCAGCCAAGTCATGACTGTGTTTGGCGTATTGGTGATTACTCTGTTTCTTATCAGCCGCTGCATATCATGGTTGCTTCAGTGCTTCTGTTTATCATTTTTACACTTTCTGCTTATTCGATGACGTTGGGTAAATTTAATATCTCCATGATTCAAGTTGTCGACGCAATAGTGGGAGTGGGAGAAGGTGGTGTCAAAGAGCGAGTGATACTCAATATAAGATTACCGAAAGTACTAACCGCCGTTTTTGTAGGGGCGGCGTTGGGAATATCTGGGGCTGTTTTCCAGTCGGTTTCTAGAAATGCACTTGGTTCACCAGATGTCATTGGCTTTACAACCGGTGCAGCGACAGGGGCAATTGTACAGATTGTTTTGTTTGAACAAGGAGCGCTAGAAGTCGCGATAGCGGCAATCGCTGGTGGTATTTTGACGGCGATCATTGTGTATCTCTTGGCGGTAAAAGCAGGGGTGGTTGGAGGCTATCGCTTAATACTGACTGGGATTGGCATTGGGTCTATTTTAAGTGCGCTGAATGGTTTGATGCTTGTGAAGGGGAGTCTCGACAGCTCAATGACGGCTAACCTTTGGCTTGCGGGGTCTTTGCATGCAAGGACATGGATACATGTATATCCTGTGCTCCTCGGTGTGTGTTTGCTGTTGCCTGTCATGATGATTCTGAAGCGTTCATTGTCCATGATTGAGATGGGAGATGATATCGCTACTCAGCTGGGTATTCGAGTCGAACGTGTGCGCCTTTCGATGATTTTCTTTGCAGTGGTCTTAGCTGCGCTTGCAACGGGAGCTGCTGGTCCTATTGCGTTTATTGCTCTTGCCACCCCTCAACTAGTCTGTAGGCTAAGGCAGTCACAAGCATTGTCATTATTCTCCTCAGCACTTATGGGGGCATTACTTGTCTTGGCAGCGGATATATTGATTCAGTGGCTGCCATTTCAAGCCAGTGTACCCATAGGTCGAATGACGGGCATCGTAGGTGGTATCTACTTGATTTGGTTACTAACTCGGTCTCGCCAGTTTTAGATTCTCGTGCTAACAACAATATTGCATTTAATACAAATGAGAATGCTTTACATTAAGCTTTATTGGGAATAAAGTACCCCACTGACTTATATTTACCCAAGTGATCTCAAGAACTTAAAGCCTCATCGAGCAGTGTTTTTTGCCTGTAAATATGTGGCATTGACTCCCTTAAAGGACAACTCTGAGCATACTCAGAGCAGGAGAAAGGAACATGACAAGTAACAAGCACCACTTGCAGGAAAAGAGTGGGCGTGGCAACGCAGTAACAGAATTTGAAGAACGAGTATGGATGCACCATCAACAGAATGAAGATGGAACAAGTCAATACTCTGCGGCTTATCATCTCACCGGAAAAACCAATATAGGTAGGTTGGTTTCTTCATTAAGTAAACTCCCCCAGTTTGTACCGTCCCTTAATGTTTGCTATCAATTTGATGAAGACGCTGGATTACTGAAACTAGAAGGCAAGGCGGGTTCGCAATCCATCAATATCGAAGCGGTTGACTCCGTTCAAGATGCGATTTCTCATCTTCAAGGTAAACAATCCACTCCAATAGTTCTGGAAATTCAGTCACCAATCCAATTCACCGTGTATATCTGTGAAGAAAGTGAGGTCGTACTGGGCGTAATTTCAAACCAAATATTGAACGGGGAAGTGTCTTGGAAAGAAATTTTCGAGGTACTGAGTTCTTTATACAATCATGGTCTTTCGGCCATTGATAACTTAAGCCAGACACCGCACCGACTGGGTTATACTCCTTTATCAAAATTGCACGATCTTTCAGAATCTCGTTTGCCATGGATTAAGCGCCCCACGCAAGGTATTGATCTGGTGCAAACGGGTGTCAGTGAGGATGTTTCGTCTTATCTACAAGCACCAGTACCAAGAAAATTTTCAACGTCGATTCAAAGAAATAGCTACGAAAAACGTTTTGGAAGAACGATGAGTGAGGTAGAAATCCTTGCTGCAACAGCGGTTCTTTTTGCTCGCTATGTTTCAGAATCTAATGGGTTAGAGAGCTTGGATGTGTTTGTCCCAGCGGACATTAGCCAAAAAGATCGCGAGATCAGCGGGTCCATGATTGAATCGGGTCTAACACACTTGACGTTAGGCGATGTCAACGTTGATCTTGGTCAAGCGATTGCGGAAGTCGTGGCACCCCTAAATTCTGAACGTCCATCCGCTGCTTGCTATGACACATTTTCTGAATCTGCAGCCCTGGTGACGTGGCTTGTTGACCCAGCAAACCACATTTCGATGGAAGATGTCGAAGCGAAAAAGCTGCCAATTGCTCCGCTTCATCCTAAATTTGAAATTTCTTTGGGGGTAGGCATTGATCAACAAGGTGAACTTGGTTTTGAGCTTGTGACTGGTTCGACCGTCTCTCCTCACATCGGTGCGTACTTGTTCGAGCAATTCATCGCATACATTGATGGTGAAAGAGTGGCTAAGCCAGTTGTAGAGGTGCAGAGCATACTTTCAAAAGACGAGCTGAAGCCAGTTATTAAGCAAACTCGTTCCATTTCTGATGTGATTCTATCCGAGTTCCGAGAGGCTCTAGCTTCCGATAACATGACCAAAGACGATGACTTCTTTGACTTTGGCGGGCACTCGCTGATTGCGACCAGAGTTATTGGTCGCCTGCTAACGAATCATGGAATTGAAGTTCATATTAACGATTTGTTCAGTCACCCAACGGCTACAGAATTAGCAAGGCACGCTAAGAGCGACGATAGTATTGAGTCGGCAACGGAAGCTGAAACAACGAAAACCTCCTATGTCGAACTCATTTTGGCAGAATTCCGAGAAGCCTTGGCTTCGGACACAATGACAGCAGAAGATGACTTCTTTGATTTTGGTGGGCATTCATTGATTGCAACCAGAGTGATAGGAAAATTGCTGACAAACCATGGAATAGAAGTCCATATTAACGATTTGTTCAGCAACCCGACAGCGGAAGAATTAGCAAAACTTGCCAAGGGTGACGATGAGATTGATTCGATAGAGACAACTGCAGTACGAGCTGACACGAAGAAAAGATCCAATGTTGAGCTCATTTTGGCGGAATTTAAAGAAGCGTTGGCTTTTGATTCAATGGTAGCGACAGATGATTTCTTCGATTGTGGTGGGCACTCGTTGATCGCAACTCGAGTCATTGGTCGCTTACTGACAAATTATAATCTAGAGGTCAATATTAATGACCTGTTCAGCTACCCAACAGCGCAATCATTGGCTGAACATGCAGTGTCTTGTTCATCAGCGCAGGAGGAAGGTCAAGGTGCTAGTTCTCAGGTGGGCTCGTCCAGTGCACCACTGTCGCTTGCTCAAAATTCATTATGGAAAGCGATCACCAAGTACTCCAAATTCGGTTTAGACAATATTTTCAATTTACCATTCGCACTGCGTTTCCTAGACGAAGTTGATGAGGTGGTATTTGGAGAAGCATACCGAGATATTCTTGTTCGCCACACGGGGTTAAGGACTCAGTTTTTTAATAACAATGGCAACCCCATTCAGACCGTGGTTGATGCTAAAGACATCGACAATTACAAGTGGTTCTGGACGTCAGATGAATGTGAGAGTGAAGACAGAGACGAATTTCTCAAACAAGAGGCAAGTTATGCCTTCGATTTAGAGAATGATCTACCTATCAGAATGCGCTTCATTCGCTGCAAAGAGTCTGGTTTGCAATTTCTATCCATCTTATTCCACCACATTGTTCTAGACGAATGGTCAGTAAACTTGATGATGGATGAGCTGGTACACGCCTACAAACAGCGTTTGCAAGGTAAGTCTCCAGTTTGGAGAAGCGAACCGCTGCCATTCCATGAGTTTGCTCGTCAACAGAGAGGTTCGGATGTCAACCAGAAGCATTTGGATTACTGGCTGAACAATCTGAAAGATGTGCCTTGGGCGACACCTATTTTCCCAAAGGATCATCCTTTGAGTAATACAGCTGAAACGTCTGTTGGAGAAGGCGGCTGGGTTGAAATTCAAATTGAAAAAGAGGTAAGGGAAGGGCTGTATGCACTTGCTAAATCTCAACGTGCGTCTTTATTTAACGTTGTCTATGCGTCAATTGCGACGTCTTTGCACTTTTTAGGTGCACCAGAAAAACTCATTGTAGGTACGCCATCGGCTGGGCGACTGGATGCAGAGTACTTTGATACCATTGGATATTTCACCACTATTGTGGTGCATTTGGTTAAGTTTGCTGACGTTAAGACAGTCGCGGAACTGATCGCCCAAGTGAAAAACAATATCAATGAGTCCATGTCCTACACAGACATTCCTATCGACCTTATCGAAGAGGGGCTTGTTGAAGGTGAACCAGATGTTGATGGCCACATGTTCGAAGTGTTCATTCAGCTTCATGCTAAAAACAAGTTTAATGGTGCTCTTGAACTGCCAAATGGCGATCGACTAGATTTCCAGCAAGTTGATCCGGATAAAAGTGAATCTGGTTTAGGTCTGCAATTTGAAGTGATGGAAGAAGTGGTTAACGGCGAACAAGTTCTGCGTGTAATGATGAGTTACATGTCAAATAACTACAGTTCAGCTCAGGTTGAACTTTTGTCTGACACAGTAAGCTCTCTGTTTGCTGAGTTTGCGAAATCCGCAAAAGGTGACCAATCGCTTGAAGCCATCAAAGGACGAGTTATCGAATCAGAGATGGTGTAACGCTCGTCGTACATTAGCAATGACAAAGTAACAAATCGTTGCGTTTGAGCAGCATTGAGGGGAATATACTCTCAATGCTGCTTTGTTGTTTATATATCGTTAAATCAGGAAGTTATGATCCAAACCACTGCATCGCCATTAAATACGTTGTCTCGGCTAAAAGGCGAGAACCTCAAACTTGCCTATGAAAATCGAGTTATTTGCGAAGACCTGGAACTCTGCATTCCAGATGGAAAATTTACCGTGATTGTCGGACCGAATGGATGCGGCAAATCGACATTGCTTAGAAGCTTATGCAGATTGCTCAAACCTTCAGAAGGGCAAGTTTGCCTAGATGGAAAAAACATACAGAAAGTACCGGCAAAAGAGTTAGCTAGAGAATTAGGCTTGCTGCCTCAAAGCTCACAAGCGCCAGATGGTATTCGAGTGGTGGATTTGGTGGCACGTGGTCGATACCCACACCAAAAGTTATTCAAGCAGTGGAGCCCTGACGATCAAGAAGCCGTCTATCAAGCCATGGAGGATACAGGTGTAACCGAATTGGCAGAAAGGCAAGTGGATGAGCTTTCAGGTGGTCAGAAACAACGTGTTTGGATTGCCATGGTGTTGGCACAGAAAACGCCCATCGTATTACTCGATGAACCAACCACATTTCTAGACGTGGCGCACCAGATCGACCTTTTAGAGTTATTCAGAAGCCTCAACAGAGAGAAAAACCACACGATTGTTGCTGTTCTGCATGACTTGAACCAAGCCTGCCGATATGCGGATCATTTGATTGCGTTTACTGGTGGAGAAATCGTTGCACAGGGTGAACCCAAATCCTTAATAGATGCTGCGTTAGTAAAACAAGTTTTTGGTTTAGATAGCGTTATTATTGATGACCCAGTAAGTCATACTCCATTGATTGTACCCCTTGGGAAGTAACGTATTATGTCTTTTCTATCTGAACTGGAAGTTCGCACACTCGGTCCACAAAAGATCTGGCAACGTCGGTTTGATGTAAAAGCGTACACTGATCTTGCTCCCCAAGCACTGAACATTGTGTTACCCAAAGAAATGGCGCGCGCCGTACCAAAACGTAAAGCGGAGTTTGTGGCAGGAAGAACCGTTGCGCGAGAAGCACTTCAAAGTGTGGGCTGCAATTGTGCCGAATTACCCATTGGGGAACATCGAGCCCCCATTTGGCCAAAAGGCTGGATAGGAAGTATTTCGCATACCGATGACATGGCGCTAGCGACGGTAGGTTTAACGAGTGAAGTGAGCATGCTGGGGTTAGATGTGGAAAACCTGATTGAAGACACTCAAGTGGACTCACTTATGCCAATGTTTGTTAGCCCCATAGAGCTTGAACTGTTACCCGCGACAAAGTTGTCACGTCAGGCATTTGCAACATTGGTATTCTCGGCAAAAGAGAGCGTTTTTAAAGCCATTTACCCTTATGTGAAGACTTACCTAGAGTTTACTGATTCTATACTTATCGGTATTGATATGGTCAGAAGGGAAGCACACTTTAAGTTGTGCGCACAAGGCGAAGCCGAATTTGGGCAAGCATTAGAATTGTGTGTGTATTTCCATTTTGAAGGCAGTAAAGTTTATACCCTCGTATGTGATCATAGAAAACATCGATTGATTCGATAGAAACTACCGAATTTATACCTATTCCTTCCAGCGTTATTCTGTTGATGTTCCTATTCTGCAAGTCATTTACAATCAACAGATCCTAGAAGGTACTTAGGTATGACAGCACAACAAAACATATCAGGTAATCGAGCCCTTATTGTTGAAGGCGGCGCGATGCGCGGCATATTTGCAAGTGGCGTTTTGGATGCTTTTCTTATCGATAATTTTCAACCGTATGATTTTGCCATCGGCGTCTCAGCTGGTGCATCCAATCTTATTGGGTATCTTTCTAAATACCCAAAGCGCAGCCAAAGAGTGATTGTGGAATTGGCTACGCAGAAGCGATTTTTCAATCCGACTCGATTCGTTCGAGGAGGTGATTTGGTGGATGTTAAGTGGCTGTGGGAGCAGGCGAATTCACTTTACCCCATCAACGAAGAAACGTTATTTTCTGCCATTCCAATGTTCGCTGCCGTCACCAATGCCATTACGGGTAATGCCGATTATTACAGAGTGAAGCCCAGTAATATCGCGCATGTTATGGAAGCAACTTCAGCACTGCCGATTGCCTATCGAACAACGCCGTGCTTTTCTGGAGGGTGTTATACCGATGGTGGTGTCGCGGATTCTATCCCTGTTAGAGAAGCGTATAGGCGTGGAGCGCGTGATATTACGGTTATTTTGTCGCACCCTTTGTCGTACACCATGCCTGAAATGAAATTCCCTCGATTGATGGATCAACTGCTGAAACGCTATCCCAATATGGCAGAAGCGATGAAGCAACGCGCTCAAAACTATAATGAGTCGCTAGATTTTATTCGAAACCCTCCTAAAGGTTGTGTTGTTAGGGTCATCGCACCTGATGAGCAATTCAAAGTGGGGCGATTTACCATGAAGCAAAGCGCATTGATGTCTGGGTACGAGAAAGGTGTTGGTGCTGGAAGAACCCATATGGAAAGACTATCGGGTACTTATGGGCTGACAGAAGAGGACTGTCATTTCTGTGTGTAAGATAGAGTATAAATACGATCTATCATAAAAGCGGTTGATTGAAAAAAGCGGCGTTTGCCGCTTTTAGTGTCCAGAGTTAAGCTCGGTCTAATTTTTGTGGCTTGGGTTGATTCGAGCCATATGAAGAACATTGACAAATTCGCCGTCTCGAAATGCACCATCGACCGCTTCACCCTCCACTTTGAAACCAAACTTCTTATACAAAGCCAACGCAGCCTCATTATCGCAGTTTACATCCAACTCTATTCGTCTCAGGTTCAGCCATTTGTCGGCCAGATGAATAACGGTTTCAAGCAATTTACTGCCAACACCCATGCCATGATAATCATCATGAATACCTAGCCCGAATCGACCTACATGCTTTAATCGAGGTCGCTGCATGTGCTCAAAGCCAATATTGCCAACGACTTTCCCATCAACTTCCGCCACATACGTGTATACGTGTTCCGGAATGTTACTAATTCGGTTATGCCACATTTGAGGTGAAGGTAAAGGGAGCTGTAGGGTTTCTCTGTGCGCTTTCGGCTGTGTGTAAATCTCGCACAATGCGTCTACGTCTTTTAATTCTGTCGGTCGGATATTAATGTCCATACTGCTCTCCTTTTTACGCTTGTCAGTTCATTTTTTAGTGTTTTGTTTTATGGGTGAACCTTCAAAATAACGAAAAAAGTTAAGTAAAATCAATGATTAATTTTTTAATTAATTGAAGCAACAACAATGCCATGATCGCTGCTCATCGAATCTTCATCATAATTTGGCTGGACAAGATGCTTATCGAGAGTTTTATGCTGGATTAAACAAGAAGTGAACTCCTGAGATAGCAGAATATAATCAAGAGTATTTCCTTGGTCACCATAATAATGTGACGGTGTTCTGATAGATGTTGGTGAAGAAAGCTGCCAGCTATCAGAAAGGTAGAGCTTATTTTTTTCTACCTGAGTATGTTCTTTTAGTAGCGGCTCGACCAAACATTGTATCGATGGGCTGGTCAGGTTCTGATTCATATCGCCCATTAAAATCATAGGACGGTCAAACTGAGATTTAATCTGTCTCAACTGGTGGCGCAAAGCCATGGCTTCTTCGTTTCGTTGTTGGCTGGATTTTAATGATCCAATAAATTCATCTGAGTAGCGAGAGTAATGGTTTTCTGGGTTTTCTACGTCCATTGGGCGCTGAGATTTCAAATGAACCACAACCACATCGATCGTTCCAAGCGTTGGTGTTTTTATCACAGCGTGAAGTGGCATTCGAGAATAGTTGAATGTTGCGGGTAAACCCAAGGCATGTCGTGTTTGCTTATCTATCGTTAAGCCTTTGCTCTGTACGATAGGGTGCTTTGACGCCAGTCCAGTCACTGGCTTGAAATGGACATAATCACTTTCAACATGAGGTTGCTCCACTGTCGTGAAGTTCATCAGACCGGATGAGTGACAGATTTTTTCCAGTGGTTGTGAGCTAAAAATTTCTTGAAAGCCAACGAGGTCAGCTTGGATGGAAAAAAGTTGGTTAGCGGTCCAAATACACTTTTTCTTCCACTCTGAGACAGTGTAAATGTTATCGAATTCGTAGAACGCGTTAGGCGGTTCGATGAAGTTGAATAAATTAAATGTAGCGATTTTGAACGCTCGATTCATGATCAATAAAAGAACCTATTTTAATAGTAATATACCCAAGTGACCTCAAGATGCAGGATTCAGAGCCTCATATGCTGTTCCAGTTCAAGGAAGAGAACGCAGCGGAATGGCAGGTCCTTTCCAAGTTCTTTGACGATGAAATGGGACTGCATATGGGCTCCCAAGGGCGAGTTTAACTGGCTTTCATACTGCGTTGCCGATTCTTGATTTAGAACCACTAAATCTTCAAATCGGTGTCTTGTCTGAAAGACAGTTAATTCTCGCTGAACCTAGCATCTTGAGGTTACTTGGGTATATACGCAAGTAACCTAAAGTAAAACTAAACCTAGCAATAGATTTAACAGAATCTAGTAACCGTTACTCTAAGCATGGCACGAAGTGAGATAAGGTGTCGAATTTAATGGCATTTGAGCAGCTCGTATATAGAGAGTTCTCAGATATTAAAAGGTAGTACAAGGGATGTTACTTGGGTATAGAGGGCATTTTGGCTCTATTTAAAGGAAACTAAATGCAATTAGATCGGGGCTGTCAGTATGTAATACTCACAAGCAGTAGGATGATGAATCGAAAACTCACAATCAATTTGTCGTGAGTTTTCTTATTAAACGTAAGTTGAGAAGAAGTATGGTTACACACTCAATTCGGCATTACGCAGCGACGTCAAACAATCTGAACAAACGGAAGTGCTCACTGCTCCGTGTGTAGCCAATGCTATATCTCTCAAATTAACATTTACCAAAACTCTTCTTCACGATAACCCTGCCTAACGCACTGACTGTTACCGTCACTCCAGAAGGAATGCCCCAAGTCGTGCAGATGTCTAGACATGCACTAGCCGCAGTACCATTTGGAATAAAAGGGGGAATTGGCAGGCATACCTTTCCAATACCAAGGGGAAGGTTTAAACAAACTTTGCCATTTTCGACAGTCACATTAATACAGGTCGCAGCTGCGAAAGAAATATGCCCATCATCAGCCAAGTTACTACTAGCCAGTGATACTGTTTTCGAGTTGCTACTATGATGGTTTGCCACGTTATCAAGGGAGTCTTGAATCTCTTTTGGATCAAACTCATGGAAAGTACTCATATTGGTTTCCTCAGTTTAGAATGTTATTAGTTTTTATGCGTAAATGCCTTTAGCAACCACTTTCACTTCTACGTAAGGCAGTGAAATTGTACTTCACCTTTTAAATGATTGTTTGCATGATTAGCGGCAGTCTCAAATAGGATGCATAACGCCCTATTTAAGTTGCTGGAAACATATAGAGAAGTCACGATGCGGCTTTTCAAGCCCTAAAGTTGCCGCAACCCATAAGTGACATAATCTGTAACATAAGGTAAAACTAAACCTAACAATTAGGGTCAGCAGAACCTAACCACATCTAATCTAGGCTGTATATGGAACATTCTAAAACACTCAACGGAAAACCTACTTCATGGAAAACGCCTCATAACTTTCTGATACTCATCTCTATAGTGGTGCCTATAGCTTTCTCGAGTTGGCAGGCACTGCTGAACAATTTTGTAATAGAGAAGGCAAACTTCGATGGCTCCGATATTGGGTTGCTACAAAGCGTGCGTGAAATTCCTGGTTTTCTAGCGTTTACCGCTGTCTTTGTTTTGCTGTTCCTCCGTGAGCAACGCTTCATTATTTTATCTTTGATCATGTTAGCGGTGGGTACTGCCATTACTGGCTTTTTTCCATCGGTAGCGGGTTTACTTTGTACTACGTTGTTGATGTCGATTGGTTTCCATTACTTCGAAACGTTAAAACAATCCTTATCGCTTCAATGGTTAACAAAAGACGAAGCGCCAGAGTTTCTTGGCAAACTCATTTCCATCGGTTCTTTGGCTGCTCTGTGTACCTATGGCGGCTTGTGGGTCGTGTTAGAGCTGATCGAATTGGATTTTAAGTGGGTATATTTGCTCGCTGGTGGCTCCGCCCTCGCGATTGTTATCTTTATTGCAATGTCATTTCCTGAATTCGAATCTAGAACCCCCCAGAATAAATCTCTGGTGCTTCGAAAGCGTTACTGGCTCTATTATGCCTTAACCTTCATGAGCGGGGCTCGTCGGCAGATATTCGTGGTTTTTGCCGGTTTTCTTATGGTCGAAAAATTTGGCTACAGTGCGGCAGACATTACGTTGTTATTTTTGGTTAACTATCTATTCAATTGGTTGTTTGCAAAGAAAATTGGTCGATTAATTGGTCGGTTTGGCGAGCGGAATGCACTGCTGTTTGAATATGCAGGGTTAATTTGTGTTTTCGTCGGGTACGCCTTTGTAGATTCAGCGGAGTGGGCTGCAGCGCTATATGTTGTTGATCATTTGTTCTTCGCATTTGCTTTAGCCATTAAGACTTATTTTCAAAAAATTGCCGATCCCGCAGATATGGCTTCAACGGCAGGTGTCGCCTTCACCATCAATCATATTGCCGCTGTTGTGATTCCGGTAACATTCGGCTTTTTGTGGTTGATTTCCCCTGGGAGTGTTTTCTTGGTTGGTGCTGGCATGGCATTGATTTCTGGCATTCTTTCTTTCAATGTACCAGCCGCTCCGGAAGAGGGTAACGAAGTGCGCTGGGGGCAAAGCTTTTCTTGAGTTCTTTGTTGATTATTGGATTTTGACACAGACAACCAGCCTTAAGTAAGGCTGGTTTTTTTGTTTTAGAGCACAAAAATATATACCTGAAATCATTGGCTATACTTAACATTATATTTCGAGTTCTAATGAATATTTTTGCAGTTGATCTGAGTTTAGTTTAAAAACTGCGCATATTTTAAGGTTATTTTCGCGAGGATTCATTATAAAAGGTGAATTAACCTGTTTTTTTGCTTAGTACTCTAAATATTGTTATTTTACGCACCCAGTTAAGAGAGGAAGGAAACTCAATGAAATTTAAAATGACCGCACTAGCGTTATTGTCTTTAAGTACTGCATCCACAGCTTACGCTGAAGAGTGTGGAGATGTCGCTATTGCCGATATGAATTGGAACTCTGCGAGTCTTATCGCCAATATCGACCGCTTCATTCTGGAGCATGGTTACGGATGTGATGCAGAGCTCGTACCTGGTGACACAATGCCAACAGGTACATCTATGATCGAGAAAGGTCAGCCGGATGTTGCGCCAGAACTTTGGAGTAACAGCCTAAAAACAGCTCTGGATAAAGGGGTAGAAGAAGGGCGTTTGCGTTATGCCGGTAAAGCACTCGTGGACGGTGGTGAAGAAGGGTTTTGGGTTCCATCTTACCTGGTGAAGAAATACCCAGAATTGGCAACAATCGAAGGTGTGAAAAAGCACGCGAAATTGTTTGAACACCCAGAAGATCCAGACAGCTCGGCATTTTACACTTGTCCAGCCGGTTGGAACTGCCAAATTTCATCAGGTCACTTGTTTAACGCTCTAGGGTTAGATAAAGCGAAATTCAGTATTGTTGACCCAGGTTCAGGTGCTGGTCTTTCTGGTTCGATTGCAAAAGCGTATGAGCGTGAAGAAGGTTGGTTTGGTTACTACTGGGCACCAACCGCTATTTTGGGCAAATATGATATGGTGAAAGTGGACTTTGGAAGTGGTGTCGATAAGGATGAATTCGTAAATTGCACAACATCTGAAGAGTGTGCAGATCCTAAAGTCACCATGTATCCGCCTTCTCCTGTTCACACAGTAACAACGGAAGAGTTTGCTTCACGTGCTCCAGCAGCTTATGAATATTTCACTAAGCGTGGTTTTACAAATGCAGACATGAACCGTTTACTGGCTTGGATGGAAGATAACCAAGCTGACAGTGAAGAAGCGATGACTCACTTCTTAGAAGAATACCCGCAAATTTGGCATAGCTGGGTATCTAAAGAAGTTGTCGCTAAAGTTGAAAAAGCACTTTAAGCAAATCTTTCTAGAAGTGTTATTTGGATTATTTTATGACGCCAACAGACCCTAATAAGGCAATGTTGGTTTCAGAAGATCATCTGAATTTGCTTAAGCAATATAGGCCTGTTTGACAATGCGGGTCGTACAAAGATGTACATCGGGGCAGTCTAGGAGCGTCTAGCTGCCCCGTATGGTAAAGGAAATATTATGTCTGACAGTAGCTGGTTAACCAGTTTCCCTGAAATGGATCGCGCTGACCTCAGAACGATTCGCAAAACATTAGATGGGGCTTACAAAGAGTTTTCCCGTGAATACGGTGACTTGATTGAAGCAATTTTTGACCCTCTTCTCTCTTTTTTAATCTGGTTTGAAAAGCTCCTCATCTCAACCCCATGGTTTGTTGTACTCGCAGTGTGTACGGGGCTGGTCTATCTCGCGAGTCGTTCCTGGAAGCTAACGATAGGGTGCGCTGTTTCACTCTTGCTTATTGGGTATTTCGGCATGTGGGAAAACACCATGCGAACACTTAGCATAATCACCGTCTGTACGGCGCTTGCGATTATAATAGGTATACCGATAGGTATCGCTATGGCACGCTCTAATAAAGTGCAATCGGTCGTCACACCACTTCTTGATGTAATGCAGACGATGCCTGCATTCGTTTACCTCATTCCTGTCGTTATGCTTTTGGGTATCGGTAAAATCCCTGGTCTTATCGCCGTAATTATTTACGCGATACCACCCGTTATTAGGCTAACCAACCTCGGTATCCGCCTTGTGGATAGTGAAGTGCTGGAAGCGGCAACAGCCTTTGGTGCTAACCGCTCTCAACGTTTATGGGGAGTACAGCTTCCACTGGCGATGCCAACAATTATGGCTGGTATTAACCAAACAATCATGATGGCACTTTCAATGGTCGTTATCGCTTCGATGATCGGGGTTAAAGGATTGGGTCAACCTGTTCTTAAATCGATTACCAACCAGTATTTCACTTTAGGGCTTTTGAATGGCTTTGCCATTGTGGCCTTAGCCATTTTGTTTGACCGATCTTCACAAGCTTATGCAAAACGTACGCAAGCACACCTAGGAGGGCTTAAGCATGACTAAGCCACTCATTGAAATCAGCGATTTGTCGAAAGTTTTTGGCTCTAACCCAATGTCTGTGGTTAAGCGAGTTGAAAATGGTGATTCAAAAGACGACATCTTAGCGGAAACCGGTCACACCGTTGGTTTAAGAGACATCAATCTTAAAATCAACAAAGGCGAGATATTCGTCATTATGGGGTTATCTGGATCGGGTAAATCCACACTTATTCGTCATTTCAACCGATTGATTGACCCTACCCAAGGGAAGATCATGGTAGAAGGCATTGATGTGATGAGCTTAGATACCAAAGAATTGGAAGACTTCCGTAGGCATAAAATGTCGATGGTTTTCCAGCGTTTTGGTTTACTGCCTCACAGAACCGTTGTTGATAACGTTGCTTACGGCTTGGAAGTACAAAAAGTTGATAAAGCACAACGTATCGCTAAAGCCACTGAGTGGCTAGAAACCGTTGGTTTAAAAGGGTACGAAAAGCAGTATCCTGCTCAGCTTTCAGGTGGCCAGCAGCAACGTGTTGGCTTGGCTCGCGCGTTGTGTACGGATGCAGAAATCTTGCTGATGGACGAGGCTTTCTCCGCCCTCGATCCGTTGATTCGTAGTGAAATGCAAGATCAGCTGATTGAATTGCAAGAAAAGCTGCATAAAACAATCATCTTCATAACGCATGACTTGGATGAAGCACTTCGCCTTGGCGATCGTATCGCGATTCTAAAAGATGGCGTACTGGTGCAAGAAGGGGCACCAGAGGAAATTCTTCTGCACCCAGCCGATGAATACGTTGAAGCCTTTGTAAAAGACGTAAACCGTGCTCGTGCGTTAACCGTAGAAACCGTGATGCAGCCGCCGGCTTATCGTGTTTCTGCCAAAACGATTGAAGAAGCACTCATCCAAATGAAGCAGCTTAAGAATGATTATGCTTACCACGTAACGGATGAAGGTTATCAAGGCTTGCTAACCCAAGAAGGGTTGAAAGACGCTGCCGCTATGAAGGATAGAACCGACATTTGTGAAGAAATTTACGAATCTGTGCCTTCTATATCTCCAGATGCCATTATTGAAGAAGTGCTCCCTGAAACAATGTGTTGTGACTACTCGCTGCCGGTTGTTGATGATGAAGGTAATCTGAAGGGAGAGTTAGAGCGAAGCGCTGTGGCCGATATTTTTTCAGAAGCGTCTGAAGAAAATGACTCACAAGAACGCAAGTTAGCCGCGAACCTCTAATGGTTAGTTTTGATACATTTAGGATGTATCAATGTTTTTAGATAGAGCCGACGAATTTGTGTCGGCTTTTTTTCGCTTCTCAAAAATGCAAAAAAAAATCTCAGGTGAACGTAATTGTGCCTAATTCCGGTCTATATTTGTATTGATAAGTTTATTATGGAAAGCTTATATAGACGAGGGCGAGGATGTATTCAAATATTTACAAAACAGCCTTAAACACTCTTCCGGATGGTGTCTTGATCACTGACAGTACTCGGTCTGTCATTTATTCGAATGCCCGATTTGCACAAATGTGGGGTATTCCGGACCAAATCATCCAAACGAAAGATGATGATCAAATGCTGGATTTTGTCATTGGTCAACTTGAAGATCCCGATGCATTTATTTCTGAAGTTAACCGGCTTTACGACTCACTTGAAGATTCACAAGACTTCCTAAAGTTCAAAAATGGTAGAACGTTCATGCGTCGCAGCCAACCCTATGAAGATGACAATATGGGGCAAGGTCGAATCTGGGTATTTTCCGATGTCAGTAAACTTTTGGAATTAGATCAAATCGCGTATGTAGATTCCTTAACGGGGCTGCATAACCGAAGGATGCTGGATGAAATGAGCCAAAGCTTGTTTGATCGCTTTCTGCAGTCGAAGAAGTCGTCTTGTATTGTTTTGTTCGATTTGGATGGATTTAAAGAAATTAACGATAATTTTGGGCACCAAACGGGTGACAAGCTTTTGTGGCTTTTGGCTAAAGCGATAGATGAAACATTACGATCGAAAGATATCGCTTTTCGCCACGGTGGGGATGAATTTTGCCTTGTACTTAAAGCAACCGGTGTCGCAAGCGTAGAAGGTGTGATGCAGCGGCTTTACAGCGCGTTTGAGCAGTTGCAGAAAGAAACGCTAAACCTTCCAAGTCCAATCAGTTTTTCGGGTGGATGCGTTTGTTTTGACGCTAAAGACAATTCCCCAAGAGACGCACTAGCGCGCGCCGACGTTCTTCTTTATCAGGCCAAAAAGCAGGGCAAAGGTAAAATCATTTATGGGGATTGTGTTCGCTGCGCTTCATGATTTTCTTAAAATAATGGTGAAATCTTCTTCCATGTAATCGTCGATTACTTGTACTTCATTGGTCAGTTGGCGACACATTGAAATAACATCGCTCATATTGTGTGCTTTGAGTAACCGATCTTCTCGAAAATACTCGCTATTTAACAGATTAAATCCAAACGCTTCGTTGCTGGCTCTATATCCTGCATGTATGGCTTTTTGAAGATAATTTTTGTCGCTGCTTTGGTAATTGAGTGAGCCTGAAGCAATCGATATGTCGTGCTTTGGCAGCTTCATTTGGGAAAAATTACCATGCTGGAAGTGCATAGTGTTACTTGCTTCTAGTTTAGCTTGTTTAATAAAGCTCTTGTGAAAGTCGACGCCAGTATAGTGCTTTAAGCGTTGCTTAACGTTTAGAAAGTGGGCAAGGTCGCCATAACCACATCCCAGGTCCAGAACAGACTTGTTTTGAAAGTCTAATTCGCGTTCAAACACGGTAAACCGCGTAAATTGCGATTGTTCACTACTCCACCCCAAAATCCTTGCAGGATCATGATGCCATTGCTTTTCACGATCTGAGTGATAAAAATAAACATTTAAGCGTTCAAGAAAATTCACGTTTGTCCGGTCTAGTATTGTAAGTGAATTGTTTACCCCCGTTGCAAACAGGGTGGCAGTGCTCAGCCAATCTACGTGCGCCAATGGAGCTAGTGTAGGTTAGGGGTATCCTAGCACTCCGATATTCTTAGGGTATAGCTGTTTTTAACCTGTACGGCAACAAGGAAATTAAAGGAAACGAATCTTCAAATGATTGAAATAGAACCTCTTACACCGCACATTGGCGCGAGAATTCATGGTTTAACACTGTCTCAATGCAGTGATGCTGAATTTGAAGCGTTGTATCAAGCATTCTTGCAGCATCAAGTTGTCTTTCTAGAAAACCAAACGTTATCACCAGAGCAGCATTTGAATTTGGCTGCACTCTTTGGAGAGCTAGAGCCTATTCACCCATTTTTTCCAAACGTTGCAAGCCACCCCCAAGTGAGCGTGATAGAAACAACGAAAGGCAATGCACCTTTTGAGAGCCTTTGGCATACCGACCTTACATGGAGAAAACGTCCGTCTAAATGCTCTTTGCTGCATGCCCAGCACCTTCCACAATGCGGTGGTGATACCATTTGGTGTTCCATGAGTGCGGTATATGAATCATTGAGTTTAGATCTAAGGCAAAAGTTGAAATCGCTTACAGCGACGCATTCCTTGGTAGCTTTTGAAGATATTGATCCTGATCTTGTTGAGTTGGATTGGCATAAAGACGTGGTGAAAACTTCTGAAGAGAACCCACCTGTCACTCACCCAGTTGTCGTAACCCACCCTGAAACAGGTAAAGAGACTCTCTACATTAATGAGCAGTTTACGCGCTCTATAAATGAACTCGATCGCAGTGAAAGCCAAACGCTCCTAAATGAATTGTTTTCAGTCGCAAGACAACCTGAGTTTCAGGTGCGATTTAAATGGAGCAATAACGCAATGGCGATTTGGGACAACCGAATTACTCAGCATTATGCTGTGATTGACTATGGTGATACGCCGAGAAAGCTACACCGAGTGACGGTGACTTAATCTCATTGAGTGCTTTGCAATCAAATAAACCAACATAAACACAATTGACGACCTAAAGTATGGATAATTGATCTGGTTTTAATATAACATTCGGCTCCCTTGTCAATTGCTAGCTGAATCATGATCGATTTATCCATACTTCCGGTGTATTTAACAGCGGTTCTCGCCTTACTTTTGATTCCTGGCCCTGACATGCTGCTGATAGCGACTTCAAGCATGAGCTACGGTCGAAAAGTTGGTCTTTTTGCCAGTTTAGGAAATGCTACTTCTGGCTTGATTCTAACGCTTCTAGCGGCAATAGGGGTATCGACTCTTATTACGATGAACCCATTGGCACTATCGGCGCTTAACCTAATTGGCGGGATTTATCTGCTTAAGATGGGTTGGGACTGTATAAAATCGAATGTGTCCGAAACACCAGACTTGGATGGTCGCAGTAAAATGGCGACAACCTTCTACCAACGCGCTCTCCTCAGCAACTTGTTAAACCCAAAAGCTTTGATGTTTTTTGTGCTGTTTTTACCTCAATTTGTGTCGGGCAAAATTGACGCCAGCTCCGGTGAGCAAATGATGGCACTCGGATTTCTGCTCAATGTGCTTGGGCTCGCTTTTAACCTTATCTTAGTTGGGTTGGCTGGTACGCTCGGAAAGTCTTTAATTGCTAGTAAGAAATTCAGACTCTATCAACACAAAGTCATGGGCAGTGTTTTTGTTTTGCTTGGTCTATGGATGCTTGGTCAGCTTTTGGGGTAAACGTGAAGAAAGTGTTAAACCTTAAAAAAATACATTTAGCTAAAACAAAAAATGCCGATGATTTCATCGGCAAAGGCAAGGTATAACACGTTACAACTTACAGCTAAGGCTGCCCAATTTTTGAGGGGACGAAATAGGGCAGCAACAGGAAAAATGCTTATCTAATATCTTCTACAGCGATGTGGTCCATATCGGTGAACGTTTGGTTTTCTCCGACCATACCCCAAATGAACGTATAAGCTTGCGTGCCCACACCAGAATGGATTGACCAACTCGGTGAAATTACCGCTTGCTCATTGTGAATCAGCATATGACGTGTTTCTTGTGGCTCACCCATAAAGTGGAAAACAGCCGCGTCTTTATCCATGTTGAAGTAGAAATACACTTCCATACGGCGGTCATGAGTATGGCACGGCATCGTGTTCCACAAACTATTCTCTTCAAGCTTTGTTAAACCCATGAGCAGCTGACACGTTGGTAGAACATCCGGCACAATGTACTTGTAAATGGTACGTTTGTTACTGGTAGCAGCGTCACCTAGCGTTACTGGAGCTGCCTCTTCTAGCGTTACTTTTTTGTTTGGGTAATGCGTGTGTGCTGGTGCGCAGTTGTAGTAAAACTTCGCTGGGTTCGCGGCATCTGTACTAGAAAAGGTGACTTCTTTTGCGCCTTGACCAATGTACAACGCTTCTTGGTGGTTAATAGTGTAGCTTTCACCATCAACAACAATCACGCCATCGCCACCTACGTTGATTAAACCCAACTCTCTACGCTGAAGAAAGTAGTCCACACCGATTTGTTCGCCTAAAGCCGGATCGAGTACCACTTCTTGACCGACAGGTTGAACACCGCCAAAAATAATTCTATCGATGTGGCTGTAGGTCATCGTCAATTGATCCGCCACGAAGATGTTTTCAACTAAAAACTCGTCACGCAACTGCTGTGTTCCTAGTGTTTTCGCGTGTTCACTGTGAATAGCTTGACGTACTTCCATTCTCTACTTCTCTCTTGTTTCGATTGAAAGGAAGGCAATACCTCCCTAGAAGAATGCCACCTTATCACTGACTAATCTGTGAATAAATTTTTGAAACGCTATTTTATAATCGCCGTCACATAATTTAACTTGTTTAACAAAAATAAATGAAACGGCTTTTTAAAAATGTTGTTGGTATGGTTTTTCTTCGTATAATGAGCGAAAAGCAGCCTAAGCTCTGAATGGAAACCCCCCATAAAGAAAAAAGGCATTGTATGAATCTTTTTGGGCAAGTTCTGCCAGAATGAAAATGAAGTAGCGAGAGCGAAAATGAACAGTTTGGCTTGGTTAATTCAGAAGTGCTGCCCGTTCTTAAAATGGGGAGAGGGCGTTACACTCACATCACTTAAAGCGGAT
The DNA here is from genome assembly GCF_019977755.1 of Vibrio penaeicida. Classification (NCBI taxonomy): domain Bacteria; kingdom Pseudomonadati; phylum Pseudomonadota; class Gammaproteobacteria; order Vibrionales; family Vibrionaceae; genus Vibrio; species Vibrio penaeicida. The sequence continues at coordinate 770,149 of NZ_AP025145.1, forward strand.
TTTTGGGCTGGCTTAACGGGAGCCATCATCGTACTCCCACAGGGCGTTGCGTATGCCATGATTGCAGGGCTTCCACCGGAATATGGTCTTTATACCGCAATTATCCCTGCCATCGTTGCTGCGCTGTTTGGATCTTCTCATCACCTTATCTCAGGGCCGACGGCGGCGCTTTCTGTCATTGTATTCACCACCATTAGTCAGTTTGCTGCACCTGGTAGTGCGCTATATATCCAGTTGGCTATCACGCTCACGCTGTGTGCTGGCATCCTTCAGCTGGCGTTTGGGTTACTGCGTTTTGGAGCGGTAGTCAATTTTGTCTCACATTCGGTTGTACTAGGCTTCACCGCCGGTGCGGCTGTGGTCATCAGCGCCAGCCAAATCAAGCATCTACTTGGGCTGAATTACGCGTCTGGCACAACTGCGATTGAAAATCTCTTGCTTGGCATTCAGCACGCTCCTGATTTTCATTTAGCGTCTTTGCTTATTGGTATTGTTACCATTTTAACGTGCGTGGTTTTGAAGGAGCTGTGGTCCAAGCTCCCGCACATGCTTATCGCGATACTTGTCGCTATGGGGCTGGCGTATAGCATGAACAACGCGGGGTTCGAAATTCAGCTGGTGGGTGAGGTGTCATCTGGGCTACCAGTCTTTTCTATCCCAAATCTAAGTAATGTCCCCTTCGAATCTATGCTGAGCGGTATTGTGGCAGTTTCGCTGCTGGGGTTGGTAGAAGCCATATCCATTGCTCGTTCGGTCGCACTGAAATCCAAACAGCACATAGACAGCAACCAAGAATTCATCGGGCAGGGGCTATCCAATGTTGCAGGATCATTTTTCTCCTGTTACGTGTCGTCGGGTTCGTTTACCAGAAGTGGGGTTAACTTTAGTAGCGGAGCGAAAACGCCACTGGCCGCCGTTTTTGCTGGTCTCTTCCTAGCAGTCATCATGGTCTTTTTTGCTCAATACGCCGCTTATATCCCTATTGCAGGTATGGCGGGCATTCTATTGGTTGTGGCGTTCAACCTCATTGATGTTCCCCACATAGCCGACATCATCCGTCACGACAAAAAAGAGGCGATTGTTCTGCTGCTTACTTGTATTGCTGCGATGACAATGCATTTGGAATTGTCCATTTACGTAGGTGTTGGAGCATCGTTGTTCTTCTATCTACGACAAACATCGCGCCCCGTTGTCGACTATTTGGATAACGACGATCTTGCCATGGACAGAGACGTGTCTGGCTTGGTACAGGTTGTTCGTATCAACGGGTCCATATTTTTTGGCAGCGTTCAGCACCTTCACAGTGAGCTGCAAAGTATCTCTGCGCCTAACGTCATCATTTTAGGGAGAGGAATCAATTTTATTGACCACCTAGGCGTTAGGATGCTCGCGGAGTTTTCCCAATCATCGGGGAAACAAGTCTTCTTTTGTCGTTTCAAAAATGCACCGCGTGAGCACCTCCTTAAAGGGGATAAGGTGTTCAATGAGCGGCAGTTTTACCCAAGTTTGACTCGATTAACGTCTGAATTCTCATCAATTATTGACCCGTCTCTTCGAAAGAAGCAGGTTCACATTTAAATGGAAGCAGTAATGAGCGATATGTTCTCCGAATTTGATGCTACCGAGCATCCGCACCGACGATTTAACCCGTTAACGCAAGAATGGGTGTTGGTTTCTCCTCATCGCGCTAAGCGCCCATGGCAAGGCCAGCAAGAGGAACAAACTAAGGAAGCGTTGCCGAGTTATGAGGCAGAGTGCTTTCTTTGCCCAACCAACGTTCGCATAAGTGGTGACAAGAACCCAGATTATACAGGAACGTTTGTATTTCAGAACGATTTCGCAGCGTTAACACAAGCCGTCCCTTTCGCCGATACGACAAGCGACCCGCTATTTAAATTGCAAAGCGCAACGGGCGAGAGCCGAGTCATTTGCTTCTCGCCAGACCACAGTAAAACACTGCCAGAGCTTCCCGTGAAAGCGATTGAAAAAATCATTGATACGTGGAACGAACAACTTGGAGAGCTAGGCAAAACTTATGCTTGGGTACAAGTTTTTGAGAACAAAGGTGCCACGATGGGGTGCTCTCAGCCGCATCCGCATGGTCAAGTTTGGGCGAACAGTTTCATTCCAACTCATGTAGCGAAAAAGGATCAATCACAGCGCGAGTATTTCACCCAGTATGGATCCGTGATGCTTCATGATTATGTTCAGCGTGAACTGATTGCAAAGGAGCGCATTGTCGTTGAAACCGAGCACTGGGTGGGGTTAGTCCCTTATTGGGCTGCGTGGCCATTTGAAACCATGTTATTGCCAAAGGCCATAACCCACCGTCTTACGGCTATTTCTCAAGAACAAAAAGAAGATTTGGCGATAGCGATAAAAGAGCTTACTAGCCGATACGACAACTTGTTCCAGTGTTCGTTTCCCTATTCGATGGGGTGGCACGGCGCACCTGAACAATCTGAAAACCCTGAACACTGGCAAGTTCATGCCCTGTTTTATCCCCCGTTACTGAGAAGTGCATCGGTAAGAAAATTCATGGTTGGGTACGAAATGATGGGTGAAAGCCAGCGCGATTTAACGCCAGAACAAGCGGCGGAAAAACTGAGAGCGGTGAGCGCAACACATTACTTAGCTTGAGTAGAGACTGCTTGGCGTGGAACCTAAGAACTCTAATTTATTTGATAGAGAAACATTAAAAATTTAATCACATATCCGTTATTTATATTTTTTTGCCTAAAAACTCGAATGAAACGTTGTTTCAATATGAATTCTTCCAAATTCATTTGTTTTTATGAATGTATGAGAATCGGATAACTATAAAAATAGGAAGAAGAACATGGTGTTAGATACCTTTAACCTGAAAGGAAAAGTTGCCCTAGTCACTGGCTGTAATACAGGTTTAGGACAAGGTATGGCAGTTGCACTGGCTCAAGCAGGCTGCGATATAGTTGGCGTCAATTACTCCGATCCAGAAGACACACCTTCGCTTGTTGAAGCGACAGGTCAGAACTTTTACTCAATCATTGCCGATCTTAGCAACAGCGACGTGATTGCTCAGGTCGTTGATAAAGCCATAAGCATGGCAGGTCGAATTGACGTTCTGGTGAACAATGCGGGCATCATTCGCCGTGCAGATGCTCTAGAGTTTTCAGAGAAAGACTGGGATGACGTAATGAACCTCAACATCAAGAGTGTTTTCTTTATGTCTCAGGCGGTTGCCAAGCAATTCATTGCTCAGGGAGAGGGTGGCAAAATCATCAATATCGCGTCTATGCTTTCTTTCCAAGGCGGTATTCGTGTGCCATCGTACACGGCTTCAAAAAGTGCGGTAATGGGGGTGACCAAGCTTCTAGCGAATGAATGGGCATCGCAAGGCATTAATGTTAACGCGATTGCACCGGGCTACATGGCAACCAACAACACGGCGGCATTACGTGCGGATCAGAAAAGAAACCAGGAAATACTAGAGCGAATTCCAGCTCAGCGCTGGGGTCTACCAAAAGACTTGGCAGGACCTGCTGTCTTTCTCGCCTCACCAGCGTCTGATTACGTAAACGGGTACACGATTGCTGTGGATGGTGGCTGGTTAGCGCGATAATCAAAATCACACGCAGCCTAAGCCTGGGTCAATGCTCAGGCTTTTCAACATAAGGAAACCTTAAAAGTACTTAATTGAGATAACCTGTTAGGCAGCCAACTGGAACAAAGGTTATCTACCCACCGCAGAATCTCCACGCAGAGTCATGACTGTACTGGATGCAAGAGCAACCACCTGACCATCTAAACGATAGATTTGACATTGATAGTGGCTTATCGTTTTACCCAGCCTTACAGGGCAAGCCTTGGCTGTTAGTACCGATTTCCAAACCGGACAGAAGAACTTTATTTGCAGATCGATACTTGTGAATGATTCACCTGAGTCAATCGCTGTTGAATGAGCTGTCCCTATAGCCGCGTCGGCGAGCTCACTCAGAAACCCCCCATGTACAGTACCTTGTTGATTTCCATGGATGCTAGGCTCTGCGTCTACTTCTATTGCTGCGTGACCCTTGTCAATATCGACAATTCGGAAGCCTAAAAACGTTGATATAGCTGTAGGATATCGCAATTCAGTGGTCACATTAGAAGACAATTTACCTTCAATATGTTGTTGTAGAAATTGCAAAGTAGGAAGTACGGTTGTCATAAATACGCCTTGTTTTATTGAGCATATACCTAACAAAATATCAATTCTTATAATATAGTGATATTCAATTGTTTCTCTTGGTTGTTATAGGAAATTTCTATGTTAAAAATTCAGCACTTGAGATTTTTAGTCTCAGTTGTCGATTATGGTAGCGCCATTAAAGCCTCGGAACGGCTACACGTCTCCCAGCCTTCAATCTCTGCCGGACTAAAGGCTTTGGAAGACGAATTGGGAGGCGCATTGTTTGACAGAAGCGGACCAGCTAATCGACCATTACGCTTAACCCCAAAAGGGCAAAATTTTTATCGTCGAGCGATTGAGATCCTGAATCAATGCGAATCTGCTCAAGCAGAATTTGCTGGTAACTCTAATCAAACATCAAAGTGGATATTGGGTGTCCTTGATACACTTTCTCAGGATGTCGTTGTTAAGGCACTTCGAACGTTTGAGCGTGGTGAACCCGATACCAGAATCGATATATGGGAAGGTTCAGCAACTAAAATTGAAAGCTGGTTTGCAAAGAAACGCGTAGACATGATTTTAGGCAATGTGGGCAGTTTAATGCCGAATGAAAAATTGCTTTGGAGAGAACCATTAGTTGCGGTAGTCGCCCCCGACCACCCTTGTGCAGGAACGACCAATGTCATTTCAATCCGAGACCTCACCCAGTTCCCTTTTATCCATCGTACCAATTGTGAATTAGATCAAATTGGCAGAGCGAGGCTTAAAGCAGAAGGTGTTAAGTTGAATATTCATGCTAGGGCAGAGCGCGAAAGCTTGGCGTTTGAGTTAATAAGAAATAGCCATAATATGACTCTGGCACCCCAAAATCTTGTACCTGAAAACCTCATCAGTATAAGAGTTTCAGGGCTAAATATTGAAAGAAGCATCGGTTTGAGATGGCAGGAGAATACACCCATTCAAGTCACTTCTGCACTTTCTGAATCCATTGTAAAAATTATCGGGGAGCCTATCGGCATTTAATTATATGGGACTGAATGGGCTTTTCTATTTTATCGGCGACAAGCGAATCGACATTTCCGCCGAAATACTTTCTCCGTTCGATAACGTCACCAACCCCGGAAAGCTTCGCTGATTATGTGCATCTACTGGATGACTGACGGGCTCTAAACATAGAAACTCAGCACTCTGTTCAGGGGAATAAAGAATAAGGTAAGACAACAGATCTGACCCCGTCACCCGAATCGAAAGCCCGTCTTCCGGTTGCACAATGGTGGCGACGCCATTCCATTCGGTATATGCATTATTGATTAGGTGTTCTGGCACTGCCCTGAACTCATTAAAACTCCAGTTAGCAGCTTCAACCAAGCTCAGGTGTTTAGTGGGCAGATGCTCTTCGTCCTCCATCCATATTCCTAGCGCCTCGAAATAGACTTCCGTTCCTGCATGCCGGTAGAACCATGGGTGAAAACCCATTCCAAATGGTAAAGGCTTACTGCCTCTGTTGGTCACCTTAAGCTCGCAGTTAAGGGTGTTGTCTTGAATCGAATATTTGAGCTCAGCGTCGTAATCAAAAGGAGGACAAGACGCGTTATCTAGGCGATAAAAAATTTGAGACTCGCTTTGTGACACCAGATCCCATTCGGATTGCCAGGCGTTTCCGTGAAGAGGGTAGGGTTCGGCTTGTACGTTTCTGTTCACTGGGTGTTTAACGCCTTCGAACTCAAAACCGCCTTTCGATATTCGGTTCGAGAAAGGAGCTAACACATACATGCCATTGGCGTTGGTTTTGCCACTCTGGGACTGGTCGGAATACAAAAACGGTACCCACTGCTCATTCATTTTTGCCTCACCTTTGGTGATTGCAGCGCCATGCTGAGCTGAGCACTCTATTCGCAGGAACTCATTTTCCAAATATTCCATCAGGACCATCCACCGTCTATGCCTATATTTTGACCAGTGATCATACTAGCGCAGTCAGAACATAAAAAAGCGACCAAATGTGCGACAGATTCCGGTTGAATACGCACCTTTAGGCACTGCCTGTCCAGCACCCAGTCACTGTATTCCTGAGCTTTATGACCAAAAACGCGCTTTTCCGCATCCGAGACAATGGCACCAGGTGCAACGGCGTTAACTGTAATTCCAAACTCGCCCAACTCCCGAGCGAGAGACTTAGTTAACCCAAGTAGCGCCCCTTTGGATGCCACATACGGCACATAGCCTTCTACCTGCCCATTTAAGGTAATTGAGGTGAAATTGATGATTCTTCCCCAACGGTTCGTTTTCATATGGGGAGTCACGCTGGAAAGTAAGGCAAAGGCAGAGGAAGAGTTGACTCGGATCTGGCTTTCGTATTCTTCCATCGAAAAGTCTTCAAACGGACGATTGATGATCAGCGCTGCATTGTTGATTAGGATATCCACGCCACCCAGTTTTGCGATGTAATCAGACACAGTTTTCTGTGACTCTTGCAGTTGGCCCAAATCGCAGGGGATAAGCGTGACATTTGGGCTTGCTGATGAGTGAGCGGCAACAAGCTCTGGTAAATCCAATGCTAATACGTGAGCACCCAATTCTGTAAGCTGTTTGATTTGCGCTTGCCCGAGCGTTCCTAAAGCCCCGGTCAGCAAAACGCGTTTTCCTTGTAATGAAATCATGGTTGCTCCTTACTATCAGTCTTGGCTAGGCAATCAACTCAAGAAAGCTGGGTTATAGCACCGACTGAACTTCGTCTATATTGGTGTCTTCCACTCGTTTATCCAGCACGATTTCCCCGCGTGCCATGGCGACAATTCGGTCGCAACAGGCAAACACGTGATGCATGTTATGGCTGATGAAAATACTGGTGATGGATTGATGTTTGAGCCCTGACACAAAGTCGATCACCTTATTGGTTTCTTTTACCGAAAGGTGATTGGTGGGTTCGTCCAGAATCATGACTTTGGACTTAAAATGCATGGCTCTGGCAATTGCGACGCCTTGTCTTTGGCCTCCGGATAGCTCGCCAACCAGTGCATCAGGCGATCTTAGATGCAAATCGACATCGGCAATGGCTTTCACACTTTCGGTGCGCATTTTTTCCTGATCGAGAATACCAAAGCGGCCAATAGCGAACTTAAGTGGCTCTCGCCCGATGAATATGTTTCGAGCGATGCTCATGGTGGGCACCATAGAGTTGTATTGGTAGATGGTTTCGATGCCTTTATCCATGGCATCTTTGGGCTTTCGAAGCGCAAGAGGGCGCTGATCCATATACAATTCACCATCATCAGGCACTTGCGTACCTGACAAAATGTTGATCAACGTCGATTTTCCTGCCCCGTTATCACCAACCAAACCGACGGCTTCATTAGCAAAGATATCCAAGCTCACGCCACGTAAAGCGTGAACTCCGGAATACCATTTGTGGAGGTTTTTGCACTCTAAAATGACGGACTGCATATTACACCTCTACCTTCATTGATTTGGCTCGTTTGCGTAGCCAAGCATTGAGCACAACGGCGATAATGGTAAGCAAGCCAATCGCCATCTTGAACCAATTGGCGTCGACTCGGCTGAGCACCAATCCGTTATCAATCACCCGAATCAACACGGCTCCAACAATGCCGCCTAATATGGTGCCAATGCCTCCAGTGAGTGCGGTTCCACCAATCACGGCCGCTGCGACCGCTTGCAATTCCATCCCTTCACCGATGGAGGGAAGAGGGGCTCCAAGCCGCATTACTTGTATACAGCCCGCAAACCCTGCCAGCAGAGAGCACAATACGAAACAGGTGATTTTAACTTTGGCCGTTGGGATACCCATAGACTGCGCAGCGGGAAGAAAGCCTCCTGTGGCTCGAATCCAATTGCCGAAATTGGTGCGTGACAGCAATACCGACACTAGTATGGCGATGGCAACAAACCAGAATACCGACATCCTAAAGAAGTCGTAGGGACCAACGTAGTCGGTGAACAGCCATTTAGGTAGGACGCCCAATGGCAATAGCGGTGGAAAACCACCGGAGATCACGATAGTCAGGGAGCGAACCACAAACAGCATACCCAGTGTGGCGATAAAGCTGGGGATGTCGAAGCGTATGGTTAAAATGCCGTTGATGAGCCCAATCACCATCGCCATCAGCAATCCCAACGGAAAAGCCAAGCCAAACGCCCAGCCTTGTTCCAACAAGACAGCCATAAACATGGGGGCAAAAGCAAAGGTGGAACCCACAGAGAGATCGAACTCTCCGCTGATCATTAGCAAGGTAACCCCTATTGCGACCAACCCCATTTCTGGCAGTAATCCCAATATGCCTCTGAGGTTTTCGGTATTGAGAAAGGCACCATTTGATCGAACTTCGAACACAATACCAAGCAGTATGAGAAATACGATCCCAACGAGCTCAGGTTTTTCCATGCAGAGCTTTATCAATCTTTTCATCGTGATATCCGGTTAGGTTTTATCCGCGGCAGTCTGGGTTTTCTTTGCGGCAGCCTAGGTTTTATTCGCGGCAGTCTAGCTATTGCTAGCGCAGCCCTTTGCGCGCCAAATCCCAAAGCTGATCAACATCTTCTTTCACCACCAAGCCTTGTCCGGTATCGATGTCGGTCGGTGATAAGCCGAAGTTTTTCGCAAGGTAAGCTTGCATCACTGGCATAAATCCCTGCATATAAGGCTGCTGATCGACTTGTACTTGGATGTATCCTGCTTTCATCTGCTGAAGTACTTCGGCCACAATATCAAAGCCGCCCATTAAAACTTTGCCTGGGGGAACTCCCTTATCAGCAAGTGTTTGAGCAACGTACGCATGCCACAGCCCCGTGTCGAAGTAGACGGTTGTATCTGGATTAGCATTGATGTAAGCACCTACGCGTTCCGCCACGACGGCGCCGTCTGTGCCTGTGTCTAACCGAACAATATTGACCTTACGAGATGGGTTAGCTTCTTTGAAATCGTTTAGGAAGTTAAGTACGCCAGCCCCTCGCTGTTCCGACCAATTCTGACCCGGAGCAGAAATACCAACAACGGCGTGAATAGGCCCTTTTTCAGGGAAAAATTCCGCCATTTTCTTCGCTAATGAGTAACCAGCAGGGGCAAACCCTTGACCAATAAAGGCTTGCCTAGCGTTACCGCTCGCTCCTTCCAAATCATCCACGTTCGCTGCCATGACGATGGTGCCATTTGCGCGAGCCCGAGCGATGATTTCATCAAACGCGTTGTTATCCACGATAGAGGTGATGAGAACATCCGGCTTCGCGGCTAACGCTGCAATCATGTTGCCCGCTTGCTGATCAATAGCACCTTCGGTTTGGGTGAAAATCATTTGGCATTTTGCATCAATCTTGCCGCAGGCATCATCAAATCCTTTTTTGACGGCTTGCCAGAATGGGTTAGACGCCGAGGAATGGTGAGTAAACACAATATCCAATGGCTTTGACCATGCAGCACTCGTTACTAGTGCCGTGCTTAACGCAATCAGTGTTGTTAGTTTCCTCATTGTGTCCTCCTAATTGACTTTCATTGGGAAACGTTGGGTTACCTTTAGATCAACCGATCTTAAGTAACTTGCTACCGTTTGCTGAATCGGCGTGAAACGGTAAACGCCTTATCGAGATCGGGATTGAGTTCTATCCCCAAACCGGCTCCCTGCGGCACAGTAATGGTGCCGTTATTGACGGCGGGTAACGCCGTGACTAAATCTTGATACCAAGTGTTGTAATACGCGCGTACACTCTCTTGAATTAGGGCGTTGGGCGCATTGAGTGACAGGTGGGTCGAAGCCGTGAGTACGACAGGACCTGTGCAATCGTGTGGAGCAACAGGCAAGTGCCACGTTTCTGCCATGGTCGCAATTTTTTTGGCTTCGGAAAGACCGCCACACCAGCTCACATCGAGCATGACGATTCCGGCTACACCCGTTTGCAAATAGTCACGAAATGCGGCGCGCCCCCCGAGCGTTTCAGATGCGCATATTGGTGCCTTTGATGCGCTGGCATAACGTTTCAAATCGTCGAGATTTTCCATCTTGATGGGGTCTTCATGCCAGTAGGTATCGAACTCTGCCAGCTCTCGTGCGATTTCCATGGCAGGCAACAACTGCCACATGGAGTGAAATTCCACCATGATGTCGATTTTGTCGCCCACCGCTTTACGAATTTTCTCGAACGGAATTAACGCCTGTTTCAGATCAGATTTGGAGATCGACAGCCCACGGCTTTTTTCTGCCGCCATATCAAAGGGCCAGATCTTCATTGCGGTGATGCCGTCATCCAGCAGAGATTCTGCCAGCTCATCTGCCCTGCGCAGAAACCCATTCAGGTCGTCGTATTTATGTTTTTTTCCTGCCAGCCCGTAGTTTTCGGTTCGCTGCCCTTTGGCTTCTTTCATGTATTCGATACCTGCGCACGTGTTGTAGGTTCGAATTTCATTTCGGGAGAAACCACCAAGAAGCTGGGCGACGGGTTGTTGCGTTAGCTTGCCAAACAAGTCCCAAAGGGCAATGTCGAAAGCGGAATTACCGCGTGTTTCAACGCCTGTCGAGCGAAAGCCTAAGTATGTGGAAATGGACTGGTTGAGTCGATCAATCTGACGGGGATCTTGCCCCAACACCAGAGGCGCTAACGTTTCATGAACATACGCTTCGACCGCTTTTGCGCTAAAAAACGTTTCTCCTAATCCAACAAGTCCGACATCAGTATAAACTTGAACCCAAAGCAAGTTCGGGTGTTCTGCGACAGTAATGGTTTCAAGCTGGGTAATTTTCATATCCTACCTAACCTTTATTGAATGCCCGCTTCCAGCAGAGCTCGAACACTTTCATCAAAGTGAAGTGCCATTTGCTTATTGGCTTCTTGTGGGTTGCCATCTCTTATGGCTTCGGCAATCGCAAGGTGAACATTCAGCATAAATTCTTGTTTGTCTTGCGACTCTCGGCTTTTCCACCCTACCGGCCATGTCAGTTTAGTGACCCCTTCAAACGCACCAATCATCAACGCGAAAATAGGGTTGCAGGAAGCCATGGCGATAGTCTGGTGGAATGCGATATCGTGATTCATGATGTGCTCTGGGTTATCACGGTGCGCCATCATGGATTTAGCGTGAAAAAGAATGGTTTCTGCCTGCGTGTCACTTCGCCTTAAAGCCGCTAACGTGGCAGTGCGCATTTCAATGGTTCGTCTTACGTCGTACACCTGCTGAACGGAAATCTGTTCAGTATGAATGCCGTGCTCAATCACCGGTGAAATGGTGGAGTAATCCAGCGCCGCCACTTCAGCCCGTTTTCCCGCGTTCAGCTTGATCAGGTTCAACGCCGCCAAAGAGCGAAACGCTTCTCGCACCACGGTTCTGGATTTGTTCAGCTCGCGTGCAAAGTAAGATTCGCTGGGTAACTTATCACCGGGCGACAAATCCGCCCCCCTCATAAAAGTGGTGATTTCTCCAATCGCTTCGCTCACTAAGCTGCTGTTTGTGGTTTCGATGTAATTCATGGCAATAACGGAAATTCGCACTCAAAATTCTGCAATTTGTATGGCTACCATCCGCCAATAACCGAAAACCTGTCATACAGGTTTGTGGCCAACTGTGAACTGTTGCTCAGAAATTGAGCGGTGAAAATGGAGGGAGTTGCTTAATGGTGTGGGTGTTTTGTTGCTTATTTCGGTTGGTAGATTTTGTCATTTCGACCATTGGTATCGTTTACGACAAATAAAAAAGGCTCTCTTACTGCGATCTCACCGCTGCCATTTTTCTAAACTTCTGTACCAATATGGAATGGTTTTGTTATTTTAGTCAGTAACTTAGAGCGAGCAACGAAAAGCTGGGGTTTGAATTGTATATAAAAGAAGCATCCGAATTATCAGGAGCCACTCAGAGAGCGATCAGGCTTTATGAATCGTTGGGTTTACTGACGGTTTCTCGTTCAGGAAAGTACCGAATTTACACCGAAACTAACGTCAACCTGATAAAAATGATCAAAGAGGCGCAGACTCTGGGGATCAAGCTTTCAGAAATTGTCGATTTGAAAGACGACAAAGACAATTTTGATTGGCAAACCGTCAGGGATTTCCTAATTGAAAAGCAAAAAGACATTGAACTTCAAATCCAGCAGCTCGTAGAGCAAAGAGATCGACTTGTGCAATATCGTGAATCCATCACTATTTGCATTGAAGGGGTTGACTCTCACCTATAGGTAAGACTTTAGACTGTACTTTCTTAACGTAAGGAATTCATATAATGAAAAAAGTACTGGTCATAAATGCAAACCCAAAACGAGAAAGCTTCTGTGCATCTATAGCAGAAAACTATGCAGAAACTGCTGCACTAGAGCATGAGGTTAAACAAGTTCATGTCCGTGATATGAACTTTGAAATGAACTTAGAGCAAGGATATGACCAAATGCTTTGCTTAGAGCCTGATTTACAGCAGTTTCAAGAGCTCGTTCTTTGGTCTGAACATATTGTTATTGTCACGCCTGTCTGGTGGGGGTCTTTACCAGCAAAGTTTAAGGGGCTGATAGATAGAGTGTTTCTACCCAACTTTGCATTTCGATATGTAAAAGGTAAGTCTTTCCCGGAAAAGCTTTTATCGGGTCGCAGTTCGGAGTTAGTCGTTACATTAGACACGCCACCATTTTGGTATAAGTACGTTAAAGGCAATTTGATTTATAAACATGTAAAGAAGGAAATTTTAGATTTTTCAGGAATTAAAAATCGCTCTGTAACGTATTTTGGACCCGTTATCGGTTCTAATTTTGAAATAAGGCAATCTTGGCTTGAGAAAACATCAAAGCTAGCAAGCCGATTAAAATAACCTATTGTTCAAGTTTCGATGAAATAAGGTGTGCAGTAAGCGTCTAACTAGCTATCAAAACGATATCACTGTGTCGCATTTTGTAAGCTTTTTTATAATCGAATTCTTATCATTATTCCTTTAACTTCCTATTTCAGTTAGAGTTTTATGCCAGTGACTAATGTATTGTCTGCGGCTTAGGTTAAGCGTTAAATATCTATCAAAGGAAGGGTTATGAAAACACTATTAAGCGTATTTTTATTTACCGTCTCATTTCAGACTTTTGCAATCGAAAACTGGACCGGTGAGGTAAAGTGGGTAAATGTCGATGAAAACGGTAGTGCCTATATTTTTATCGATAATCCTAGAAGTGGACCAAAATCAAATTTTACATGTGGTAATCATAATATTGTTTACCTTGGCACAAAAAATCGTCCTGCAAATTCAGCTTTTTTATCTCAAGCCTTAATGGTCTATACGACGGGGAATACGATAAGGTTTGGTATTAGGGGGAATGGTGACTCGTGCGAGGCTACTTATATCTCAGCAAGATAAGACATAACAATCGAACAGAGAAATGCACCTGTTCGCTCTCGGTACAATTATTTTCAAATTTCGTCAATCAAATATGTAATTTAGGTGGTTCAATGTTTAAAAAATTATTGTGTGCTTCTCTGTTTGTTCTGTCAGCCAGTTCATTTGCTCAAGGGTGGACTGAGCCACTAACTGTTGAGTCGGTTTTTACTGAAGGTAAAACAGACCTCATTGTTATTCAGACAAGCGGTGGCTCAGTTTATACGAATTCATGCGTAGCGAACAAATGGATGTTTAAGTCAGATACGGACGCTCGCAGAGGAAGGGCCTATAGTACTGCAATGTCAGCGTTAGTTAGTGGAAATAAAATTAAACTCTGGTTCACAGATTCCTGTGAAAGCTGGTCGTATCATGGTGCAACATCAATTATGCTTATAAAATAAACACAACGTTTAAAGAGACACCCGTATTGCAGAAAAGGCCGAAGAATTAGTTGTTTAGCCTTTTCTTTCTTCTAAAATCTTTTTTGAATCGAGTTCAATAGTCCTTCGAATCCCACATTCCTTTCTCCAAAACCCGATTTGAAAAGCAAACCAAAGCTAGAATAATCTGAACGGATTGCGGTAACACTTGTGTGTCTTTCCAAATAGAGTAGGGCGAGATTGAAAAACTTTCCCCATCCTCGATATTAAACCGTATCTCCCTTGTTCAGATCGCGTTAAAAACAGCAAGGCAGCGGAGTGGCGTAGAAACTGACCAGAATGGTATGAAGATTCTGCTCACTTTGATTGGAGCAAGGTCTTGGTGAATTAGTGCAGGATTATCGTGGTCGAATACCCCAATTTGATCTCAATCTTAAGTGATAATGATAATCCTTACTATTAAGTCTTTTAATCAAAATTTATAACTTGTATATTCAACGGGATGTATTTTGACGTATTGATTCGGAAATCCCTATTATGAGCCCCCTCAAGCAATTATTTATATTAAACGCGGTTTGCATGACTGCAATGATGTCCATCATTCCAGTGATCGGTCCTATCATTCGAGAAGTAGGTTTGCTGGAATGGCATGGTGGACTGGTGGTGGCTATGTCGGGCATCACTTGGCTACTCAGTGCAAAAAAATGGGGTTCCATCAGTGACAAGAAAGGACGAAAGCCTGTGTTGCTGATAGCCACTTTCGGTTACGCCATCTCCTTTATATTGATGACGGTATGGTTAGATTTATCATTACAAGAAACGTTTAACACGTTTGTTATCCTTGTGGGTATGATAATCGCTCGCGCGTTGGTTGGCTTATTTTTAGCGGCTATTACACCTGTTAGTTCGGCGTTCGTTGCGGACATCACCAATGCTGAAGAGCGACAAAGCGCAATGGCAAGCATTGGGGCAGCAAGTGCTATAGGTTTGGTTGCAGGCCCTGCGTTGGGTGGGTGGTTGTCACAGTACTCCCTTACACTGCCTTTGTATGTATTGGCGGCATTGCCAGTTATTGCGTGGGTATTTATTAAGCTTCTACTACCTGAAACGAAAGCACGTGTCGCACCTTCAGAGAGCACCATCAGCTTTTTTGATGCCCGCTTACGTTTCCCTGCGTTAGCCATGTTCTTTTGCATGTTTGCCGTTATTACCGCCCAAATCATCATTGGCTTTTTTGTCTTAGATCGTATCCGCGACACAGCAGAAGAAACGGCGCAACTTTCAGGCATTGTTTTAACCATTACTGGAGTCACACTGGTTATTACCCAAGGCTTTTTAGCCAAAAGTAAGAGTGACTTGCTGCTTAAAAGTTGCATGATCGGTCCCTTAGCTGCGCTCGCTGGTTTGTGCATTTCATCGTTTGCACAATCGGCTGTTGTCCTTATTCTAGGATATGTATTTATGGCGATAGGGATAGGGCTTCTGTTTCCGGCGATACAAGCGATCACTGCAAACTCAGTTGGAGAGGATGAACAAGGTGCAGCGGCGGGAACCATCTCTGCTGTTCAAGGGCTATCTTCCATTGTGGTACCGATTGTTGCCACGGTTCTATACCAAACTAATCAAAGCTTACCATTTTGGTTTGCAGCGTCACTTATGGTGGTGTTGTTTTTACTTGTGCTCTCCAATCAAACCAAATTCAACTCTCAGCAATATCAACCCGAATAGTTGTTTAAACGAACAGCCTCGGTAAGACAAGGCTGAGGAGCAAGACAAGGCTAAAGATAGGATTCTTTAGCCTTTTTTGGTTTTATCAAAACATCATGATAATTGCGCGTTGTTTTTGTTTTGTGAGTTTGGGTTAGTTTTAAAGGGTCGTATTTGTGGTGGATATTTTGATCAAATAAACTTCGCTTATTGCACGAAATTCAAGCAAGGCAATAAAATACAGAACTTTTTTGGAAGTTCTGTCAGGCAATTTGCTGGGACTAAGGAATGGTCATGAAGAAAGCAACAATTATTATTTTTTGTATAACAGCAATAATCGGAATTGTCGTTTCTTTAATAGGGAACATACAAAAGAAAACGTTAAAGGATGCAATAGCGTCAACTTTGAATGTTGAATCCAGCAAGCTAGTTCTAAATCTTCCCCCTAAGAATGTTCGGTATCCTGGGACAATACTTTCACCAAACCGATCATCACTTATGGTTTACACCGCTGGTAATTTAGATGATGAATCTATGCTGAAAGGCGAACGCTTTTCCATAGAAGCGGTTGTGAATGATATGTCTAATGTTCAAGCCTCGGGGCAAAACACGCTAATAAACAGTGCATTTTCTAATGGTGAGCAGTTGGAAGTCATGCTCAACATTAAAGATGCATACATCGCAGAGCTACCCGTTGGTGTATTGAAAGAGCGTATAAATTCAAACGATCTAGTACGAGCTGCAATGAAGAAAGAGATTGATCCAATCATTGTCAGCCGTGCCTATGTAGGAAAGGTTGAGTATGTCATTCGCGCACTGAGTGAGGCGGGTATAGAAGCGCTCGTTGATATGTCGAAAACAGCCTACAACACGCGGAAAACAAGGCTTGGTTCTTTTAAGTTTTCTGACAATATTGAGGGGAGAAAAGAAATCTCTTTTTCAATTGAATCACCGATTATTTTTGCTTACGAAGTAATGGAAGCAAGTCGCGTGGCGACAGATTTATCTGATGAGGGAGAGTTGGCGTTAAATGAATTGAGCGCTAGAAGGCTGAAAGAAATCCGAGAAGAAAATGTGTTGCGAGATCAAACAACGCGTAAAACATTTGGGGCAGTAACCATCGCTAATGCTCACTACGAAAACTATGGCTCTCTAAATGTTCCACAAGCCAAAGAAGCCTCTGGTTTGATGAGCCAATTTTTTGAAAGTTATAACCCCGCTTTTGTTAAACAGTTTAATAGTTCCAAAGAAAAGCCAATTACCGATGACAACCTTCTAGACTGGAGTATTGATCTGACACTCGATCTTCTCGAAAACCCAGTCGACCATTTAGTTGTTTACTACACGGGGCATGGTTTGTCTTTACCAAATGGAGAAATTGTACTTCTTCAAGGTAACGTCAATAAAGACTATGCAGAACGTGCTGCACAGAGCTATAACCCTTCTAGCAGCGAGTCGGGTGATGGGCTTATTCTTGTAGAACAATTATATAATGCAATTGCCATGACGAACGTGCCTTTTACTCTAATTATTGATGCGTGCTACCCAAACGATGAAATGGCTGATGCACTTACTAGAGTTAGTATGCTTCTAGGGGATAAGGAAGGAAATGAACTTTACTACGTGGGTGATAATGCGCTTATCACAGACGAACTTTCAGACATAGGTAAAGTGATGCGGCAAATCGGTAATAGATTTGAGTACCGTCAACAAGATAACGCTGTCATATTCTCTTCAAAACCTGGCGCTAAGTCGGTTTTTAAACCCAATCCTATCGATCCATACGGTTTAGATTTACCACCATTGGCAGCAAGAATATTGAGTTTTCATGATCATATTGATGGTAATGGTAGGAAAACAAATCTAGCGGATGTTATTAGAAAGAGTACTGATTCTGTAAATGGTCTCGGTGAAATCAGCTTAAATGGATCAATTACATGGAGCAATTTGGAGGTTATGAGGGGATCACTAAGAGAGCCTGAGTAACGTCTACTGTCTACTTGAACTGCTGAAAGTCGAATGATCCAAACGCTTTTGAATCATTCGACTTATAACAGCTAGTCGCTTTGACCTTCCTAGTCACACAGCCAATCTATCCCGGTCAGAGTGACCATCATCGTTGCTTTGTCATCACAGTTACTAAACATAATTATCGGTAAAACCTTTAGATTTTCGCTACTCTCGTGTTGAAATTTATTTTTAAATTAAATTTTGAAACGATGTTTTAAAAATGTGAGCGAGCTGCATTTTTCTTTCCCTGATCTCAAGTACTATTCGATTTATCAAAAACACCGCCACTTGATGCTGTGTAAAGTGAAAGATAAGAGAGTAGTAACTTCATGACTGACAACGTTATTTTGCCGGAGCTGCCTGCAACGCTTGATGAGCAGCGCGTGTTGAATCATCTACCTGTTGTGGTAGAAGCCATCAAACGAAACATCCCTAAAATCGGTGAGCGAAACCCTAAAATCGGTACTGAAGAAAACCAATGGCAGTATTGCGATCAATTTGACTGGGTGTCCTCTTTCTGGACGGGTGAACTTTGGCTTTGCTACCAGATGACTGCGCAAGAGCAGTTTAAAAACAGCGCCAAGCTACGTAAGTCTTACTTTGCCGACATGTTACTTGACCCGTTTTGGCTGGATCATGATTTAGGTTTCCAGTACAGCTTAAGTTGCGTAGCGGATTACAATCTAACAGGCGATGAAGAATCCAAAATGATGGCGATTCGCGCCGCGGACCATTTGATTCATCGTTTTAGAAAGATTGGCGGATACATTGTTGCGTGGAATGATACTCATCCGTTAGGACCAGAAATTACCCAAGGTAAGTCAATCATCGATTCATTGCAGAACACGGCATTGTTGTTCTGGGCTTCCAAGGTGACGGGGTCACCGGTGTATGCGCAAGCGGCAAAGCGCCACAGTGAAACCTTGGCTAAATACATTGTCCGTGACGATTACTCTACTTATCACTCTTACAATTTCCACCCTGTGACTCAGGAGCCAATCAAAGGTGAAACCTTCCAAGGTTATGCTGATGAGTCATGTTGGGCTCGTGGTCAGTCTTGGGCGATTCATGGGTTTGCACAAACCTACCTGTACACGGGCGAAACGCACTTCTTAGAATTGGCGAAAAAGCTGGCGAAATACGCAGTAGAGCATATTACGCCAGATGGTGTCCCTGTTTGGGATTACTCTTTACCTGCAAATGAAATTCAATATAAAGACAGTTCTGCAGGTGCCATTACAGCGGCTGGTTTACTGCTGATTGCGCAGTGTATTGAAGATGAGGAAGAAGCCAAACCGTATCGAGATTGGGGAATGTACATGCTCCAAGGTTTGATGGATAGCTGTGATTTAACGGCAGACCATAACTCGCTTGGTTTACTCGCTCACGGCGCTTCATTTGTAAAGGTCGGGTTGTGCGACAACATGCTGCCTTATGGTGACTACTATTACTTAGAAGCCTTGATGCGTGCGAACGGATACCAAAAGTTCTTCTGGTAGCAGTTCTTTTGGTAACAGCTTTTTTGGTAACACAGTCTAAATCGGGCGACATCCGCCCGTTTATTAGCGGTTTTCTATAGGGCTATAACTTAGCCCACATCCAGATTTGATCCGATAGTATTTTTGGAGCCTATGATGACAACACATGCCTCTCGTAAAGGTCATATGACCCTGCCTGTTGAAACAGGTCAGGAAGACGTAGTTTTGGATTTATTTCAGCGCTGGCAGGCCGATACCCTTCGAGATAGCGATGGTACAACGATGCCAGATTCTTTAGCGCAGCAAGACAGCGATATTTATTCCGTGATGTGTTTGGTGCGAGCGGATCAAGAGTTTGCTAACCTGCACCCGGAATACCTCCATCGTAAGTATTTGATGTCGTTCCCTGTTACTGCAATGTCTGAGGATATTGTTATCCAGCCGTTGGATGGGTACAGCAAAGACAAATACGAGCTTGATGACGACAGCGATCCCAAAACATGGTGGGAAGTACGAAATCGCACAACGAACGAAGTCGTCAGTCCTGAACTTTGGGCATTTGACACGGCGAAACAGCAAGTCGTTGTCAGTAACGCTACCCTCTACCATGAATATGCCGTTACCTTTATGGCTCGCCAAGTTTGGGACAGCGTTTCCATGTATAACGCACTGACCAACGACTGGAAGGGTCCAAGAATTAAAAGCCTTGACCCGTATCACCCAGAATGTCGAGCACACTTGATCAAGCATTTTGCCCATTGGCTTGAGACACATCCGAACACCTCTGTGGTGCGCTTCACGACGTTTGCTTTCTTGTTTGTTATCGATACCGGCGAAAAAAATCAGGATATTTATCGAGACTGGACGGGTTATGGAGAAACCGTTAGCCCTAGAGCTTTACAGGACTTTGAAGAACGTTTTGGCTACGCATTAACACCGGAAGATTTTGTAGATGCTGGCTACTACAACGGGACGTATAAAGTGCCTTCAAAGCGTTACCAAGACTGGATGACTTTCGTGCAGGATTTTGTTGTGGATTTTGCTGGTGAACTGGTGGAAATGGCGCATAAGGCTGGTAAAAAAACAGCCATGTTCCAGGGGGATCACTGGATAGGCACAGAGCCATTCCTAGCGAGTTATCAGAAAATTGGCTTGGATATTAATATCGGTGCGGTTGAAGATGGTGTCGCCTTGCGCAGGTTAACCGATTCATCAGGAGACCAAGTTCGCGAAGCTCGTTTTTACCCATATTTCTTCCCCGATGTGTTCCGTGAAGGAAATGATCCGGTTATTGAGTCGATGTCTAACTGGACGAAGATTCGTCGAGCCATGCTGCAAAAACCGCTAGACAGAATTGGCTATGGTGGATACTTGTCGCTTGCGAATAAATTCCCGCACTTTATCGATCATGTAACAGAGGTTTCGGCGCAATTTGGGGAATACCTAGAACACACACAACGAACCGAATCACAAAAAATTCCGGGCAAAATTGCCGTACTCAGCGCATGGGGTAAAACGCGCAGTTGGCTGCAAAACCAAGCGAGAGACCAGCGTTTCTATGTCCCGCCTCGTCCAGATGTGATGGAGTTTGTTGGCAATAATTTGCTTGAGTGTTTGTCAGGTCTGCCATTTGAAGTGGAATTCATCAGTTTTGATGATATAGCAGACAAAGGCATCTCTAGTGACATCAAAGTCATCATCAACACAGGTGATGCGAACTCAGCATGGAGTGGGGGAGAACACTGGGACAAACCAGAAGTGCTGGTGGCATTGCGTAAATTTGTCGCGCAAGGTGGCGGGCTATTGGGCGTATGCGATCCTTCTGCGTATCAAAAAAACGGGCGATACTTCCAGCTGGGTGATGTATTTGGGTTGGAAAAGGAAACGGCACTTACAATGGGACGTGTCGCCATGCCTGTTCAGGTAAACCGAGATCACTACTTGTTCAAACAGCTAAACGGCAGTATGGACTTTGGTAACCCAAGCTACGTGTACCCTCAAGCAGATGATATTGATGTAATTGCTGCGCAAGGGCAGCATTTGGCGTTAACGGCACGCGAGTATGGGCAAGGGCGCGCGGTGTATCTTGGTAATCTACCTTTTTCGATGGATAACGCTCGATTACTTCAGCATGTTCTGGTCTGGTTAGGACAGAATGAAAATGGTGAGCATGCGTGGTTGTCTTCGCATCCAGATGTTGACTGTGCTTATTTCCCTGAAACTGGTAAAGCGGCCGCCGTTAACTTCAGTGATGAACCCCAGTCCTTAGAAGTGCTGGATCATTTAGGCAACCTTAGGTTAATTCAACTTAAACCTTATGAGTGGCGTTGGTTTTGATAATTAATTAACCATCAACGATCGTCTTTTCAAGCAAGCTCATTCCTGAGCTTGCTTACATTTTCCGCCTAAAAATTGCTCATTATTCTGTCTCATAGGCGAGATGAGTTACATCACAAAACGCAACTCAATCAAGATCAAAATTCCATTTTTTATATTTTGAAATGGCGTTTCTTTATTGTGTTTGATAGTGTCTCGATTGAACTCAAGCCAGCAGTATTGGCATGAGATAACAATATATAACTTCATAAAATTAAATCGAAACAAGTTGGCTTCTTAGGCTGTTTTCTTTTGGGAATTCAGCACCAATGTACCCTACAAATCAGGAAGCACTAATGATAAATACACTCGCCTCCAAGTACATAAAACACATTTGTATCGTGCCTGTTTTACTGGCTAGTCAGCTGGCATTTGCGAATGATATTTCCACCTTAAAGCAGCGTGTCGCCCCCGATTATGCCGATCAGGAATCTGCATCTGCAATAAGTAAAGGTGAAACTCTATCGGGTTTGGTTCAACAATACATCTCAACCCAAAACAGCGATGGTAGCTGGCCCGATATCGATTACAGCATAATGGCTACGGAAGAAAAACCGATTCGCCAGCATTTAGATCGACTAAAAGCACTAGCAGCAGCGCACTATTTGAATGTCAATCCACAAGCATATCAAGCCGTCATTAATGGTTTAAACCATTGGTATGCCATTAACCCAGTCAATGACAATTGGTGGTGGAACGATATTGGTAAGCAACTCCGCTTGGGACCAGTTGCCATGATGCTTGGCGAGCAACTGCCTACCAATCTGGCGACTAAAATCGCACAGGACATGCCGTCTAGCCCTAGCAAAACAGGTGCTAACCGAACCGACCTTTCCAAAGGCGTGATTTGGGGAGGATTGCTAAATGGCGACTCCGCCCAAGTAGGAAGAGGGTTAGATGGTATTGAAGAAACCATTGTGGTTACCAGTGAAGAGGGCATTCAAGCCGATTTCTCTTTCCAGCAGCATGGTCCACAGCTGTACACTCGTGGTTACGGAGAAGTGTTCTTTGGTACGGCGTCTTTCTGGGCATACCAAGTTCGCGATCTCTCTTGGAAATTCTCAGCTCAAAGCCATGAACTATTGGCCAACTATTTTCTAGAAGGTGTGCGTTGGTCTAACAGTAAAGGCACGCTCGATTACAATGCAATGGGACGTGGAATTGCGCGAGAAGTGACGCCGAATATGTCCAAGTTGATTAAACAAACCGACTATATTGCCGCGCTAGATCCACAGCGTGCCAGTGAAGCAAATGCGTTTAAACAGCACATTCAAGGTGGAAGTTCAGGGTTAAACGGTTTCAAATCATTCTGGCGTTCAGACTACTCGACGAAAGTGGGCCCTGAGCATTTCATTGGTATTAAGATGAACTCCGCCCGAATAGAGCCAACCGAAGCGGGCAATGGTGAAAACTTGCTGGGCTATTGGCTCGGTTTTGGTAGCACATTCATTATGCAAACAGGCGATGAGTACCACAATATTTTCCCTGTTTGGGACTGGGCGCTTGTACCCGGTGTAACATCACCAAATATCGCGCCTAAACCAAAAGATTGGGGACAAATCGAACAACGAACTACGTTTGTTGGCGGTGTTTCTAATGGGAAATATGGTGTCTCTGTAATGGATATGAATATCCAGAACACCCAAGCCAAAAAAGCGTGGTTTAGCTTTAACGATGAGCTAGTTGCGCTTGGTGCAGGTATCTCTTCGACTCACGAAAAATACGTGAGCACCACAGTCAATCAGACACGATTAAGAGGACCCGTTACCGTAGATGGTCAAACCTACACAAAAGGCAGTCGTAAGCTGGTAGAGTCGGGCTGGGTACACCATGACAATGTAGGCTATATCTTCCCAGATCGTTGGTACGGTCACATGGACAATGAGACCAAGACGGGTAACTGGCGAACCATAAATACGGGAGGAGAAGACAAAGTCGTGACTGATGATGTGTTCATGTTGCGCATTGGACACAGTTGGCAGCCTACCAATGCGACCTATCAATACATTGTCGCTCCGAATAAGACTGTGTCTCAGACCGAGCAATACGCGTCAGCCATTCCGGTTGCTGTATTGAGTAATACTTCCTCGATCCAAGCGGTTCGTCATAACGGGTTAAACGTAACTGGAATTGTTTTCCACAATGCAGGTTCGTTGGAACTGACGAATGGCTCGACAGTAACGGTGACAAAACCAAGTGTTGTGCTGGTTGATCAATCGGGTCCTGTTGAGAAAATCACGCTATCTACACCGGGAGCCAGTACCGGAGTAGGTATTACTTTCAATAATGGGACATCTTCTAAATCGACCACCGTGTACACGTTTGGAAATGCAAATCAGCTTGGACAGAGTGTAAATGTGGATTTTAATGCCCCTGTCATTGTTCAACCAGCTACGGTCAATGTAAGCGCAGACGCGTTTGTTCGAGACGGAATGTACGCTAGTAACAGCTATGGTGTAAACAGTTACCTCACCGTTAAAAAGGATGGATTGAATTACAGCCGTAAAGCTGTCTTTAAGTTTGATTTGTCGACACAAGACATTTCACCTTCGTCCAAAGCGACATTGCGACTTCACGTGAAAAATGTGAACACAGACGCTAACCGCACCCTTACGGTATCTCGCTTAGCAAACAGTCAATGGCAAGAAAGCAACGTAACGTGGTCTAATTTACCTTCAGAAGCAAAAATTGGTTCACAAATTCAACTGCAACCCGCAGACAAAAACTCGTGGATTGAAGTGGATGTGTCTGATTTACTCCAAGGCACGTCGCTGAGCTTGTCGGTTGAAAACAAAGGTAACGCCAGTGATAAATCGGATGTCGCTTTTTCTAGCCGAGAAAGTGGGCTAGGGGCGCAGCTTGTTATCACACCGTAAGTGGCGGCTACTATCCACTGCCTAGAGTAGGCAATAACACTGCTAGAATGAATGCAACGGCTCCTGAAATGGAGCCGTTTTCTGTGCTATCAGCATTCTTTGACTACAATGTTTACATCTTCAACGTTTTTGTAGCTGCTATGGATAGACGAATTCAACAATCACTTTACGAACAATTTCAGGTAACTGAACTGGAAGTAAATTTGCGTAAGAGATTGTTTGAGTTATCTGATCTCGAATTGGAAAAGCTTCATGCCTATCGCAGAAAAATAGAGCCTCATGTCCACGACTTAATTGGTGAGTTTTACGATCTCTTGGTTCGAGATGAATATGTCCCCCGTTTAATTGGCGACAGTGAAACTTTTAACCGACTTAAAACTGGGTTACATCGATACATCCTCGACCTGTTTTCGGGTTTTTATGATTCTGAATACGTTAACAACCGGCTTCGAATTGGTCTCGTCCACAAGCGTATTGGGGTAGAACCCAAATATTTTCTATCGGCAGAACGTTTTCTGATTCGATGCATATCCAACAAGTTAGAAACAATCATAGAAAACGCAAACGAAAGACAATCAACGATTAACTGCGTCAGTAAACTCATTGCATTCGATACGTCATGGATTCTAGATACTTACATAGGTGGGTTAATGGATGAAATGCAAGATATTAAGGCAAAAACCGATACTTATGTAAAAACTCTAGAATTGAAAGTAGAGAATTTAACGGCACTCGCGAACAGAGACCCATTAACTGAACTTTATAACTCTCGAGCATTCCGCGATTCATTAAGAAAAGCACTGTTACTGTCGAAGCAAAATCGTACGTCGGTTTCTGTTGTGTACTTAGATGTTGATGATTTCAAAGGAATTAATGACGATCATGGACACCAAGAAGGGGATAGAGTGTTAAAGCACATTGGCTTCTTACTGTCAGAACTTCCGTCTGATTATGACATTGCTTGTCGCCAAGGAGGAGATGAATTTTGTTTAGCAATGATCAATTGCCGAGCTTCTAAAGCAGTGAAGTTTGTCGAAAGCTTGATCGAACAGTTTAAAAAGGAATTCCCCAAATACTCTCTAAGTATCGGTATCGCCCAACATGGCGAAGATGGAGATACTGACGTTGATGCGTTAATTCATAATGCAGATAAAAAAATGTATATAGCTAAAAAAGCGGCAGGCTTTAAGGTTTGTGCGTAAAACGCGCTTTTACATTCGTGCACTGTTTTGAAAACTGAATTACCCAATTTATTCCAACTAAAAAGCCCTTTAGCATAAATCTAAAGGGCTTTTGATTATTTCAGACCATAAACAAGTATTAGTTTACGGCTGTATGTGTTTTCAATTACTTCACTTCTACAGAGCGACCAACACGACCATTTGTTGCAACGGTACGAACTTTAACGCCCGCAGTTACAGATGGTTGGTTAGATGCATCGTAGTCAGCCCAAGTTGTGCCATCCTCAGAGTACTGGATAGTTACACCAGGGAAGCTAGAGTTAGCAACCAATTTACCTGCTTCGATTTTCGCACCTGGTACAGGTAGACGGTAGTAAACGCCAGCCTGGTCAAGTTTCGCAAGTTCTTTGTAGCCCAATGCGTTTGCAAAGGTTTCCCACTCAGCATCACGTGTTGCTGTATCCACGTGAGAAGTACCTACAAATCCATCAACGTTAGACTTGAACGTGGTAGATGCATTGTAATCCAATTCCCAATCAGCTTTAGACCATGCGCGCTCAGCCATTGCAAGAACACGTGGGAATGCCATGTAATCTTGTTGACGTGCTGTACGGATTGTTTCAGACCATAGGTGACCTTGAATACCTTTGAAGCTTCTGTTCAGTGCAACACCGCCAGCAGCGTACTCCATTGGAGCGCCCATACGGTCAAGCATTGTTTCAGAGTTTGCAGGTAGGTTTTCAGGCATGAATCCAAATACTTCACGAGTATCAGTTTCACGAGAACCCCAGTAGTATCCTGGCTCCGCAGGGTCAACTTCGTATGGGAAGTCGAAGTAAGTGGAATCTGGAGATGAAACAACCACTTCGTAACCTGTGTTAGCGATAGTGTGTGTTTCGTCTGCGCCACCCCAGAACAATGTGCTCCATGCGTAAGCCGACGTTCCTTCACCTGCCAATGTATGCGGGTTGATGTATTCGCCGTGCTTCAATCCATCGTTCCATGCAGCCAGAGTTAGGCTGTATTTCTCTAGGATCCAGCTAATACGTTGGATGAAGTAAGGACCAAGGTCATCAACGTTGTTGATACCGTTCCACTCAACCGCAAACATCTCTTTACATAGAGGAGACTCTACCCAAGCGCCCGCTGTTTCATCTGCACCGATATGGTAATCAGTAAGAGGCTGACCAGCATCACGGTGTTGGTTAACGATCTCGCCAATCACTTTATCCATGAACTTGAAGCTAGACTCCATACATGGGTTGATGGTGTTGTTTGTGTAGTTTTGAACAGAGAAGTACTTAGTTGTGTCATCTGGGTCAGTTAGCAAGTACTCTTCAGCCTTCACCAAATCGCCTTGTGCTGCATAAGTATTGTAACGTGCTTCCATTGCAACAACTGCTGCTTTGGAGTGACCAGGCATATCCATAGATGGGATGACTTGGATATTACGAGCGTGTGCGTATGCTACGATTTCTGCATAATCCGCTACAGAGTAGTATTGCTTTTCTGCAGCTTGATCAGGACCAGAACCTAACTGAGGAAGAAGACAAGTTGTTTCGTCTAAATCGTGACAACGTTTTGCACCAACATCTGTTAGCTCAGGAAGCCCAGGGATTTCCAAACGCCAGCCTTCATCATCTGCTAGATGGAAGTGGAATTTGTTCATCTTGTAAGCAGCCATTTGGTCTAGGAACTTAAGAACCTGCTCTTTAGTTTGGAAGTTACGAGAAACATCCATATGCATGCCGCGGTAGTCGAAGCGAGGTGCATCGTAATCTACTGTTACTTTTGGAAGTTCAGTACTGCCTACAGTCACGAGTGAAGCCAGTGATTGAAGTCCGTTGAATACACCGTAGTTATCACGACCAACAATGGTTACGCCACTTGCATCAACTTGTAGTGTGTAAGCACCTTTCGCTTCACGACCGATAAATGCTTGGTGACCAGCGTTGCTGATTAACTTAACTTCCACACCGGCGTTGGTTGTTACACCAAGTTGGGAAAGACGAGCGTTCACGGCTTCAACTTGGTCAGCGCGAACTGCGTTGTTAACCACTTTTAGGTTAAGACCATCAGCAATATCGATAGAACCAGTTTGAATGGTTAATTCAACAGGCGTAGGAATAATGGAAGCAGAAACCGCAGACTGGCCTAGATCGGCAACGTCTGAGTTTTTATCAAAACGAGATTGAGTTGTTGCAACGTTAGTTTGGTCGCCAGCGAAACGACGCCATTGATCTGTATCTGCAGGGTTGTTGCTAATTGGCGTTAAGAAACCAGAGAGATCTTCGAAGCCAGTATCCGCTTCTTTAACAGCTGTGTTTTTAATTAAAACACCTTCCAAACCTTCAGAAGAAATATAGTAGTTTGGCATGAAGTCGCTATTTACGATCTGCCAGTACTCTGCATCATATTCAACAGTTACAGATTCGCCAGGTTGCAAGCCTTTAAATTTTGCAGTTGGAGAAACGCGATGCAAATCACCATCGATATGAGTAATAGTAAATAAATCTCCACGCGTATCTAATACGCGATGAATACTTGAGAAATACATATCCCAATCTGTATTTACAGCATTGGTGCTTGTGTTTGTGATCGTTACTTCAGCACGGTAGCAAAGTCCCCAAGGACATTCTGCTTTCGAGTCTGCAGGTTGGTTAACCACAAGTGAAGTGGATACATTCAGAGAATCAGCGGTGGCTTGAAGACCTTGTTGTGTTTGAGCGTAAACGCCAGAACTAGCAAGGGCTAGAGCCATGGTCAAAGCAGTTACTTTAAAGTTCAAAACTCAATCCTTTATGTTTTCATACGTGTTGAAACAATGTCAGGCTACTACTTAATCCTGTTACCAGAATAAACCTGATAATATTGATGAGCTTGTCATTGCAAACTCATTCCTACTTCCTATTTAGTGAAATTATCAAGAGACTTTCAATCGTTTAATTCGCGAAGCGAAATAAAAATATTAAAAATATGGTGTACAGCAAATAAAGGAATGAAATTTGTAATTGATATTAATGACAGTAAAGTATTAAATTGATTTATAACAACTTTCGCTTGATGTTGATATTAATATTTATAATATTTTATGTTTATAAAATAAACATTTTTATCAAAGTTTTTACATCAAAATATTAGAGGGTAATTGTTGAGTTTTTCATTTTAATTAATAGACCTCATTGTTTGAATAATATTACCGAATGCATGATTCTATAAGGAAAAAACTGACTGAATCTCACAAAATCACATGGCAATTATTATGAGGGTTGTTTCATTTGATGAATTAGCTCGCAAACTATAAAAACACTTCTTTCTTATGACATCGAATGCAAATGTTGGTTCTACGCTTATTTTCGAATTATTTGAAAGAAGGAAATTCAATGAAACGTTTAATAGGGTCTTTAACGTTAGCACTTTCATTCTCATCGGTCGCTTTGGCTGCTGCGCCACCGATTATCACGTGGGAACCGGGTAAGACAACAGTAACGAATGGCGATGTCGTCATTCATAACAACATTTGTTATGAAGCGAAAAACAGCCCTGGTGCATGGGATTCTCCAGGAACCAGTGCTTGGTTTTGGACAGAAGTACCTTGTGATGGCAAACCACCTGTTGATCCAATTGATCCGCCGAAACCTGATCCAAACGGGAAAACTGTGATTCCAGACGGCAAAGGTGGCTACCTGATGCCACGCTCTGAATTACTGGCACGTGAAACCAGTTTAACAAGCACTCCACTGTTTGAATTGGTTCGTGCTGATATCCAAACGTTGGACAACGCATCTGTTGAAGCGGTATCGCCACTTCTTTCAACAAACCCAGAAAACGTACAAAGAGTTGAATCAGTAGTGAATGAAGCGATGTGGGACTTCTTATTCCCAATTCGTAATGAAAAGTACACTTACGTCAATTTATTAAAAGGCATAGCCAAATTCCCAGCGTTCTGCCGAACTTATACCGACGGCAGAAATTCAGACGAAATCTGTAAGCGTTCGCTTGCCACCATGTTTGCGCACTTTGTTCAGGAAACAGGGGCACACGCTCCTGGTTGGGACGGTGCGAAAGGGAACCCTGAATGGCGTCAAGGTTTGTACTTCCTGCGTGAGCGTTACAAATCTGAAGACGTTTACAACGGAACCTACAATGCTTGTACGGGCTGGCAGGGTGAACGTTGGCCATGTGCACCGCAAAAAAGTTACTTTGGACGTGGTGCAAAACAGCTAAGTTGGAACTACAACTACGGTCCGTTCTCTGAAGCCATGTTTGGCGATAAAGATGTACTGCTTAAAAATCCTGCTTTAGTGGCTGATACATGGCTGAACTTGGCTTCTGCGGTGTTCTTTTATGTGTACCCACAGCCGCCAAAACCTAGCATGTTGCATGTTATAGATGGTACTTGGCAGCCAAATGCAGCAGACAAAACACAGGGAATTGAGCACGGTTTCGGTTCGACCATTCAAATCATTAACGGTGCATACGAATGTGGCAAAGGCACAACAACGCCTCAGGCCGCGAATCGTATTAAGTACTACAAGCAAATCACAGCAACGCTTGGTTTAGACATTACAGGTGAGAAACTGGATTGCGCAGACATGAAAGCGTTTAACACTGATGGTTCTGGCGCGATGATGATTTACTGGGACAAAGAGTGGGGCTGGGATGCCAATACTCCGGGGAACCACAGCTTCAGCTGTAAGCTAGTCGGCTACCAAACTGCATACAGTGCGTGGTTTAGTGGTGATTACGAAAACTGTGTTGAAAAACACTTCAACGTAAGAGCGACAGACGCGAATGGCCAAGTGATTCCAGACGGTCAATAATCAAGCCTATATGTTATAAACACAAAGTTGGGGTAGGGATATTTTTTCCTACTCCAACATTTCTTTTATTAAGAACACGATATTTACTTCATTCTACGATTATTAGACCAGCCTTTTATTAACCCCCTTTAAATCACCCAGCATTTAAACAAACCCTCCCGTATGTTCAATTCATATATTTAATATCTACCTTTTATTTTCAACCTAAGATTACGCTAAGTAGTTTTGTTGAGTTAAATCTATAAGAGTAAAAAGTTAACATTTCAAATATAAACGGTATTAACAAACTGTTAAAAATATTAATTACTGAAGTATCTTGATGGTTTTTTGTTCTATGTCATTTTTCTCTCCATAGTTTCGTCAATATTTTGTCAGAGTTAGGTCATTATTTATGTAAGGTGTTTTTGTGTTTTAACTTGTTGAATTGTAGTGGTTTGGTTGATGTTTGATCAGGTTTTGTAAGTGTATATTGCTGGTTCTTACATATAAAAATGTGAAGTGCGTTGAATAAATCTGCTGTGTCAATAAAATGAACACCAATTACCCAAATCATCAATAACTTCTTATTGATGTTCATTAATAAGGACAAACAACATGCTTACTAAACTATTTGTTAACGCACAACTTGCACTAGAAAAATTCAAAAAAGACGAGCGCGGTGTAACAGCGATTGAATACGCTGTTATTGCAGTTGCAATATCAGGAATCGCTTTTACGGTATTTAGCCAGACTGGTCCATTAAAAGTTGCACTTGCCAAAGCAATTACAACAATTGCAGGCAGACTCTAACTTTAAGTTTAGTAGTTAGGTCAAACATAGACATTTGACCTAACTGCCCTTTTAACTAATTAAAGGTTGTACCTTGAAAAATAAAGTTTTCGCTGTAATTGCACTTCTTTTTATTCTGTTTGGCCTCTATGGCTTAGCAGGAAGCTTGAGTCAAAGCGACGAAACAATTGATGCCGCTAAGGTACAAGAAGCAAAAGTCAAAACGTGGGTGCTCAAGTCTTCGGTTAGCAAGGGTGATTTTGTTAAGCAGGACCTCCTTAAAATCCGCTATATTCCTGAATCCGAAGCACTTGAAAATGGAATATCTGAAGATGTTGAGTTGGGTCATGTTACCGGTTCAGTTTTTCGTTCTTCCATGCCAGCCAATCAAATGTTGTATAACGCCGACATCATTAACCCAGAAGATGATGGTTACATCCACTATGTCATTGCAGCGAATCGTGTGCCTTATGCGATTGAAGTGTCGCCTTCCGACGTAATTGGTGGAGTGATCTCACATGGAAGCATGATTGATGTCGTTGCTTTGTCACTCCCAGACAGTGAATTGGCATCGAACAACTCGCTTCGCAGAACCATGTCTATAACTCCGGTGTTAATTGGTGTTAAGGCATTACAAATCAAAAAACCGATTTCTACTCAATCTGACGACGTGGACAACTCCGATATACAAAAAGTCAGCGTTATCTTAGAGCTAACACGCAAGCAGGTTGCCAAACTGACGGTTGCCAAAAGAATTTCAGAACTTGAAGTGCATAAATCTATCGGGCAATACGCTCCAGAAGATCTTCAAGCCGATGCGGGTGACGTACTCGCAGACTTTCGCTCTATCACCGAATTCCGCGCTGGCGAATCTGCCATTAAATAAGGGAATACCTCAATGTTTTTAGTGCTTAAGCGCTTCGCGCTTATCTTTGTGGCTTTGCTTGCCTCATTTCCCGGACAAGCTGCCCGTATCTGGAACCTCGCTGAAGGTGAAGCCAGAAGCTTATCTACTGAACAAGAAATCACATCAGTCTTCATTTCAAACCCTAAAGTGGCGGATTATCAAGTTATCGATAAACATAAGGTTGTGGTATTTGGTAAATCCCTTGGGTCGAGCTCTTTGCTTGTATTTGATGAAACGGGCAAAACCATCGCTAGCCGTAATCTAGTCGTCAACAAAAGCTTGGTGCACATTCAGCAACAAGTTCAGCTTAAATACCCTCACGCGGAAGTCACCATTTATAACCTAGGTAAGCAAGTTGTACTTAGTGGTGTGGTAGCGACCGAGCAAGAAAAAGACGAGATCAACATACTGGTTGGCGAGTTGATGGGCAAAAAGTCCGCAGACTACCAGCTAGAGTGGGACTTAGGTGACAACCAATACGAAATGGAGTTTATGAAGCGCCGTCATTTTGAGGGCATCGTAAACAACATTGAAGTCGCCTCAACTAAGCAGGTCAACGTTAAGCTTTCCATTGCCGAAGTATCGCACTCGTTTTTAGAGAAGTTTGGTGTTGAATACGGCAGCCTAGGACATACCGCGGGCAACTTTGCCGACATGATCAAGAATTTCAGTGCGGATGATATCGTTTCTATCATCAGCGCCAGCGGCGATGACACCGTCGGGCAGATTCTAGCGGAACCCAACCTTTCTGTTATTTCAGGTGAAAGCGCCAGCTTCCTAGTCGGTGGTGAGTTGCCTATCGTTTTGGTGCGTGATGGCACCACCGAAGTTCGTTTTAAAGAATTTGGTATTCGTTTGGAGCTGATGGCAAAAGTACTACGTGATGAGAAAATCAAATTGTCCCTTATGCCGGAAGTGAGTTCACTCGATACCCAATACTCAAACGACAAATACAACCTGCCAGCATTAAAAACACGTCGCGCAAGAACGACGGTAGAGCTTGGCGACGGTCAAAGTTTTGTTCTTGGTGGTCTATTAAGCACAGAAGACATTGAATCGCTGAGAAAAATTCCTTACATCGGCGACATTCCTGTGTTGGGCTCGCTGTTCAGAAAATCCGACACCAAACGCAACAAAACCGAGCTGATCATTGTGGCGACTGTGAATTTAGTGAAGCCGATTCACCCATCTCAAGTTCAGCTTCCAACCATGAAGAAATCCAGCACCTTATCTCGCTTCTTTGCGTTAGACAAAGAGTACCAAAAGGCGAGCGAAACATGGGCAAATGAAATTCTGGCTACCGGAGGCTTTAAGCAATGAGAAATCTAGGATTAGTCGCAGCAATCTTTCTTTTTTTAAGCGGTTGTGCAGACAAAGCAATTGAACGCTCAGGCTCCGATATTCATGTTGTTCCAGTAACGTACTCCATTGCGCTGAACATTGAAAAAAACAAGAGAAAGAGTGCGCAAAAGAAGCTGGATGAATTTGTAAAAGAGCATTGGGACGTCATTGTTAACCAAACTGTTGAGCTCAGCTGGCGAACGCGTGAAGGCAAAAAGTGGGCACAAAAAACACAAGCTCAACTTCAAAAGCAAGGCGTATCGCCAGAGCAAATCCGCATAATTCAAACCGATGCGGGGTTTGGCGAGCGTTTTGATTTTGAATTCAAAACGGTGGTCTATAGAGCGCAAGTTGAAAGTTGCGATTACGAGCAAGTCGGTTCTTATGGTGGAGTGAAGTATGGTTGCTTTGCCGAAAATGCTCGCTGGCAGTCGATGGAAAACCCAGAAAAAATGTTGACCAATTCACCACAAAAAAACGGTGAGGGTCAGTAATGTTTGACTTAGTTGATCTGCTTAAAACAGACAAGGCACCCGTCGAGCAGGAAGAAAAAATCACCTCTGTGCTCTTCCATCAAACGCAAGAATGCAAAAATTTGGTGGAAGAAGCGTACCGCTTTGAAGGGATCAGCGCGCCAGCAGTGTTGGAAAATACCGACGCTGAAATACGTAAGCACATTCGTGAATCTACCATCGAAATTGTCATTGTTGAGCTTAATATCAGCGATAATGTGACGGAAGATATGCGCCAGATCAGTCACTTATTACCTAACCATGCGTCGGTTATCGTGATCGGCAGTGAAGATGCAATATCAACCATTCGACATCTCAAAGACATGGGGTTCTATTACCTGTTTTGGCCGGTGACTAAACCGGAATTGATCGACTTTGTTCGTAACGTTAATGACAACCGTCATCGAAATAGTGGCTTAGGCAAAAACAGAAGCGCCAAGAAAGTCGCTGTTGTTGGGGGAAAAGGTGGGGTAGGTGCATCCTTACTTTCTGTCGAAATGGCCTATGAACTGACCACCAAAAAAGACAGCAACTGTGTCTTGGTTGATCACAGTTTCTTTGGCGGCAATCTCGATATTTTATTGGGGATGAAACGTTTTAAAAAGCGTTCCATTTCATTGGGTGCATTGAGTGCCAACCTCGATGCATCGTACGCGCATAGCATGACTACAACAGTCAACCCAATGTTGTCGTTGCTGTCGGTAGATTCGGATGAGCTGAACGAAACCCAGCTAAAAGAGTACACGCGAACGTTGTCGGATCAGCTTTCAGATCAAAACAATTTCATCATTGAAGATTTATCGCGCTCGTCGTTCAGTAAAGCCGATATGGATTACATGGCAAGTGAGTGCGATATCGTTGTTTTGGTGATAGAACCGACCGTTTCGTGCCTAAGAGCGATGGCTTCGTTGGTGGCGAAAATGGAAACGTTGAACTCCACTGCGCGTTTTATCACCGTTCTCAATTACACCATGCCTGAAAAAGCGTCCACCGTTAGCCGCCAAGATGTGGTGAAGTTCCTTAAACAGCCCATTGATGTGGAATTCCCTTATGAACCGAAAGCGGGCGAATTAATCCTAGAAGGTAAGCGACTCTGCGACAGCAAGCTGGGAATCAGTGGGAGCATTCATAAGCTAACGTCGCTGATGTTGGGTGAATCCGTAGTGTCGCAAAAGAGCAGCATATTTAAACGCCTAGTGAAGAGAGCGTGATGATAGACCAATCCAGATCCATATATATCACTATTCGTGAGCAAATCTTCGAAGCGCTAGAAGCCGAAGCGGTCACCACATTAACGAAAAGCCAACTCAGCAAACAATTAGCGAACGCCATAGATGTACTGATAGAACGTCAGAATCTATCGGTTGCGACTATTGTTCGCGAAGAGTTTGTTAAAAGCTTAGTTGATGAATTGCACGGGTTAGGACCATTGCAAACGCTTATGGATGACGAATCCATCAGTGACATCATGATCAATGGCCACAAAG
Source organism: Vibrio penaeicida (assembly GCF_019977755.1). Taxonomy (NCBI): domain Bacteria; kingdom Pseudomonadati; phylum Pseudomonadota; class Gammaproteobacteria; order Vibrionales; family Vibrionaceae; genus Vibrio; species Vibrio penaeicida. Next base: position 805,494 of record NZ_AP025145.1, read on the forward strand.
ACGTGTTTATTGAACGAGGCGGGCTTGTAGAAAAATCGCCAGTCACGTTTATCGATGAAACCCAGTTGCTTAATATCGCCAAGCGTATTGCGTCACGCGTGGGTCGCCGAGTGGACGATTCTTCCCCGACCTGTGATGCGCGATTAGAAGACGGAAGCCGAGTCAATATAGTTATTCCACCTATCGCGATTGATGGGACGTCGATTTCCATTCGTAAATTCAAGAAGCAGAGCATTGGCTTAGAACAGCTTGCTGGCTTTGGGGCAATGAGCGCAGAAATGGCAAAGCTTCTGATGATTGCTTCGCGTTGCCGACTCAACATTTTGATTTCTGGTGGTACGGGTTCGGGTAAAACTACCATGCTGAATGCGCTGTCTCAGTTTATTTCTGAGAAAGAGCGCATCGTAACCATCGAGGATGCGGCTGAACTTAAAATGATGCAGCCGCACGTAGTTAGGCTCGAAACCCGAAAAGCCGGTATCGAAGGAACAGGGGAGATTGATCAGCGAGGGTTGGTGATCAACTCTTTGCGTATGCGCCCCGACAGAATCATCGTGGGTGAGTGTCGTGGTGGTGAAGCGTTTGAAATGCTTCAAGCGATGAATACGGGGCACGACGGTTCCATGTCTACGTTGCACGCCAATACCCCACGCGATGCCCTTGCTCGTGTTGAAGCCATGGTGATGATGGCAACCAACAACCTGCCACTGGAAGCTATCCGTCGCACCATTGTCAGTGCTGTAGATTTGGTTATCCAAATCAGCCGATTACACGACGGAAGCCGTAAAGTGATGAGCATTTCCGAAGTTGTTGGTTTGGAAGGTAGCAGTGTTGTTCTCGAAGAAATTTTTCGCTTTCAAGCCGCTGGTGAACATGCTGACGATGGGAAAATCAAAGGCAATTTCATCACGGCTGGTTTGATGCAGCGTTCTGTTTTGGTGGAAAAGGCGCGATTTTTTGGCCTAGAAAGCCAACTGAACGAAGCCTTTCAGTTAGGGCAACAGTCATGATCTATTGGATAGCACTTTTGGTTGGTGGGGTATGTATTATCCTACTCAATCGTAACCAAACGTCTAAATCCAATCCATATTTGGAAGAATTAAACCAAACCATTTTGGTGTCCTCCATGGATGGCGATAAGCAGGCGGTCAACCTAAATTCACTAACCAACGAATCCATCTCAGAAAAGCTTCGCCGCTATGTAAAAACAACGCGTAGGCAGCTTGGTGCGTTACCTGAAATCAAAGCGATATGCTTTTGTATCGTATTGGTTCTGGCCGGTTTGTATTTCAATCAAAACTTTGTTCGAGGCAATCAATTGATTGTGATTGCCGTTGTGGAAGTGGTAGGGATTGCGTTTGGTCTCCATTGGCTACAAAAGAGAGAGCGGAACCAGTTTGAAGATTCCTTCCCTGACGCACTCAACATGTTAGCCAGTGCGGTTAGTGCGGGTGAAAGTATCATGCACGCTATCTCTTTTGTAGGGAAGAATTTGGAAGGGGAAGGGGGCAGAGAGTTTAAAGTGATGGGGGAGAGGCTAAAGCTTGGAGAATCGCCAGACACGGTTTTTGCCAAGTCGTGTAACCGTTTTCCGTATCCGTCGTTCTACTTCTTCGTGATTACCTTGCGCGCCAACATGCAACGTGGTGGTCAATTAAAAGACATCATTATGCGCCTCAACCGGCTGATGTTTGATGCGCGAGCAATTGAAAAGAAGAAGTTTGCTCTGACGTCCGAGGCACGAACGTCCGCCAAAATTGTTGCAGCAATTCCATTTATCTTCATTTTGATGCTCAAGTACATGAACCCTGAAAACTACGAGTTTGTCATGTTCAACCCAGAGGGACGCCCCATTCTCTATTACGTACTGGGTAGCGAATTTATTGGGATCACCATTGTTTGGATGCTCATGAAGGCGGTGAAATGATGTTGAATTCTCAGCTTGAGCTTTTTCTGTTTCTCTCTTTGATTGTGTTTGGTTTGGCGTTTTCTGCTTACGCCCTATATAACCATTTCGATAAATCCAAGCGAATGAAACACTTTACGACCATTGACGAACCTTTAGCAAAGAAACCGTTATTTGTAGAGCTACTGGACAAGGTCGAATCTCTTTTTTCTAAAAGCGATAACGATGTCGCCGACAAATTTTATGCGGCAGGTTTTTATCATTTCAAATACGCCAACCTTTATATTCCAACCAAATTTACCCTGTTAATTGGTGGCGCTGCTGGTTTTTATTTCCTTTCGAGGCATCTAGGTTGGGAACAAAATTCAGGCTTTATCGCCATAGGGGTATGGGTTGTATTTTGTTTGATCGCACCAGATGCGTATCTCAATTCCAGAATGAAAGCGCTAAGAGGGAAATTGTCGAGTCAACTCCCTTACTTGCTTGATTTGTTAGCCGTTTGTGTTCAAACCGGTATGACGATTGAAGCCGCCATGACGTACTTATCGAAAGAAATGTCTGGCTTCGATAAAGACTTAGCCCAGTTGCTGAAAAATACCAATGACCGTTCACGCATTGTTGGCTTAGATAAAGCGCTCGATGAGCTGTACGACCGAGTACCGACCAACGAAATGCGAAGCTTTACCATGACGTTAAAGCAAAGCCTGCATTACGGTACTTCTATCTACGGTGTTCTTACGACATTAGCGGCCGATATCCGCGATGTCACCATGCTTTCGATGGAAGAAAAAATCGGCAAGCTCGCCGCCAAAATGTCGGTTCCCCTAATCCTATTTATTATGATGCCAGTGGTAATTCTGATTGCCGCACCTGGTGTGATGAGGATGATGTCCAATGTTTAGAAAATCCTTTGCTCGTGTTTGCCACCATAGCCGTGTAACGGCGTGTCTATTGGCTATTTCCGTGTTATCTGGATGTGCTACCCAGCCCGAGCCAACGTCATTGATTGAAGAAGAAACGCTGCTAATACAGTCGGGAAACCATGAAAAATTGGTGGAGTACTATAAAGCGCAACTTTCCAAGAGTGAAAACCGTCAAACGCGCATGAAATTAGCGCTGGCTTACTTAAATTCTGGTGATCCTGAATCGGCACTTTTCTTTGTTTCGCCATTAAACATGGGTCAAGAAGCCCATGCAGAACCTCTTCTTATCGAAGCGAAAAGCCTCTATTCCCTTGGTCAATTTCGTAAAGCAAAAACTCAGGCATTAAAAGCTTATGAGTTGAAACCTAACAACGCTGAAATAGAGAATTTGTTGGGCATGATTTGCGCGGCAAATTCCGACTTGGAAGAAGCAAGGCAGTACTTCACGTCTGCTAGAACCAACTTGTACGACGACATCAAAATTAAGAACAATCTGGCTGTTTTAAACATCGTTGAAGGTCATTACCAAAAAGCGGTGCAACTGTTATTGCCTATCTATCTAAAAGGCAAAGCGGACAAACAGATAGAAGCCAATTTAACGTTAGCCATGGCAAAAATTGGCAATGTTTCTTACATCAAGGATATGTCGAAAGGCGAGCTATCGGATCAAGAAATATTCGAGCGCTACCGTGCGCTGAAAGACAGCAAGGCCATCGGAGAATTCAAGGCGGATGACGTCAAGGTGAACGATGCCAAGGTGATTGATTCCAAGGTTAGCCATACCAAGACGAGTGAAATAAGCCATGAAGGGTAGCAAGAAGCGAATACGAGGCGTGGCGTCTATCGAGTTTGCGCTTGGTTTCATGGCGTTTTGGATGATGTGCATGTTCTGGGCGGAGGTGAGTTACATGTCCTTTGTTTCGGCTGTCACTGATATCACGATTTCGGAAGCCGCGAGAGAGTCCAAAAAGAGCGAGCAGAGCTATGACAAAGTTTTCCAGAATGTCATCAATAACAGTGGCAGTGTGTGGGGAAAAGTGATCGACCAATCCAAGCTACGAATGTCCGTTCAGTATTTGGCATCCGTTAGTGATTTAGAGCGTCATAAAACCCCTTGTAAGATCCCCAAAAACACCCCTCTGGCTACGTGCGGGAAAGAGAACAACAGTGCCATTGCCGTGTATCGATTGGATTATGAATTTTCGCCAATCTTCACTTTGTTTATGGACAATAGCTCGCTGTTTCGTCGGGAAGTCATTGTTATTCAGGAATACGAACGTGACAAATTTAAAATTTAAACAGAAAGGCAACTTTTCTGTGGAGTTTGCCATTGTTGGTGCTTTTGTTTCTTTGTTATTGGTGTTTAGCGCTGATGTGATTTTAAAGATATCGGCAAAAGGAAAGCTCGATAGGCTTTCTTACTCCTTGGTCAACGTCTTGAAAGAGCGTACGCAGCTATACGGAAACAACTACAAAATCACCCGTTCTGAAGCGAATGCCATTGTCACAATTGGTCGAAATTCTTTGAGTCGCACCATGGGAAGTTTCAATGAAAACCAATTCGGGGCGTTAGTAGAAGAGCTGACTTTTAAAGGCATTAAGAAACCGAACCCGTTAAAAAGATATGCCATCGGCGGGCAGGTTTGTAACGTCACTCAACCACTTAGTGAGCTCTCTCATTTGTCTGTCGTCACCTCTTGGGAACGTCAGGCGACGTTGTACCGCATTACCCTATGTTACGAAACGGACAATTGGTTTGGTTCGATTATTGGCGACAGTTTTACTACGGTGAGTTCGTCTTCCGTCATGCTGGGTCGTTAAATCTCAATATTGGAAACAGTGAATGAAAACTCATTTTCTCTGTGCTGGCTTGCTCACTCTGTTGGCCACAACAAACGCATACTCTTCCGAAACCTACATCTTTATAGACGGAAGCAATGATACTCAAAAAAACTGGGTGGAAAATCTTAACTCTTTATTTCTTCAGGAAGATTTGGAGACAAAAGAGATTGTTATTGTTGACATTTCGGACAGTCAGCAAACATTTACGGGTGAATTTGATTACATCCATGATCGCGATGGTGTCTATATGGCGACGTATCTTCCACGTCGGATTCCAGAAGTGATCGAAACTCAGCACACTTTTAATTCTCATTCTAAGCTCGAAGATTTTGCGGCCAAGTTGCTGAAAAAGATCGATAGCAATACCAAGGAAAAATAATCATGACACAACTTCTTACGCCTATCTTTGCCGCGACCATTTTGTCCATTTCGTCCCTAGCTGCGAATGCAACTGAACGTGAAACTCACGCGTTAAATTTCTACTGTGGTGGAGAGAACATTGAGTACGAGAAAAAGATTGAAGTTGGGCAGGGAACACGGGTAGCGATCAATCAGGGGCCTTTCTATCAAATTGAACAGCTAGACCAAGAGCCTGCGACTCAAGCATTTATTACCCAACAAATTGTGTCTAGCGGCATTGATAAAGAGTGCAGTGAATATTTGCTGACCAATAGCACATTGCAATTTGTGAATGAATCTCAGGTTATTGCTCGGGTTTTCTTTGGTTTTGATCAGTCTAAATTGACGCAAAAGTCGCGCTATATTCTCAATACCATCGCCAAACAGATCTCAACAAGCCAAGGTAACTTGGTCGTAGAAGGGCACACCGACAACATAGGCGGTGAAAGCTACAACATGACATTAGGTTTGAAACGTTCTGAAACCGTTGCAGAGTATCTCGAAAACCAAGGTGTTGATAAGTCTTTGTTAACCTTGACGTCTAAAGGCGAAACTAAGCCTGTTCAAAGCAACCAATCTGATAATGGCAGAGCGTTGAATCGACGTGTCGAAATCAAGCAATAGTCGCTTTCATCTGTAAATCGCCCCATACATCACTCCAATCACTACGAGTCAGTTATGCGTTCATCATTACAACAACAGCGCGGTCACGCAGCTATTTTATTTGCGATTGCCCTTCCTGCTCTTTTTGGGCTCTTTGTGCTTGCGACAGATGGCGCTTATGCATTGCAAGCCAAAGCGCGAATTGATAATGCGACGGAAGTGGCTGCTTTGGCATTGAGTGCAAAAGACGCAAGTAATAAAGACAGTGCAGGAGCCGGAAGTGGGAGTGCTGTTAATCGCAAGATCGCTACCGATTATATTGGCGCATACATGGGAGATAGAACCAAAGTTAAAAACCTCAGGATCACGCGTTTGGAATGCGAGCAAATTCCTGAGTGCAAAGCAGGAATAAAAAAAGGCGAACAGAGGTACATCCATTTTAATGTGAGAGCGGATTATGATCATGCCACTTTCTTCACAAGTGGCGATCCAGCAAGTGGGTTTGATGGCAAAGTCACCGTGAGCAGCGCTGCTACATCACAAAAATTTGAAGGGGACGCCGTAGACATTATTTATGCAGCGGATTTTTCTGGATCCATGAATAAGGGGTGGAGTGGCGGTAACAAATCGAAAGTCGAAGATTTGAAAGACATCATTGTAGAAGTGAATGAAAAGCTGAAAGACTACAACGATAAAAACAACCGGAAGTATGTGAACACGGTCGGCATTATCCCTTTTAGATCTGCCATTAAAGCCAAAATTCGTGGAACTAATCGATACTGCGAAATGAGCCAGCTGGTTAGAAAAAGCAAGCGCTACTCGTGGGAAAAGTTAAGACCTCATGAAATCAACTATTCAAAGACCGCCAAACAAATTTTTGTCGAGAAAGGCAGCTCAAATTGCGTGCACCAACCAAATTGGGCACGTGATAAGGAAGTTGAATTGACGACAAATTTTAGTGACTTCAATTCTAAGTTAAATGGCTTTGTCGCCCACTGGGGAACCGCTTCTTATCAAGCCATTATCCGCGGGGCGCAGTTGTTGAAGGATGGAAAAAACGCTAGGCGTTTAATCATCATCCTTTCTGATGGTGCCGATTCCAACATCGCAAATATCAATAATGCCACGGTTCATCAGAAGCTGGTTGATTTAGGGTACTGCGATACCATCCGAAAAGAACTCTCTAAAGGCAAAACAAAGGATGGTAGAAAGATTAAAGCAAAAATAGCCGCAATAGGTTTTGCGTACGATGCTGAGAAAAACCGAGCTCTTAAAGAGTGTGTTGGTGCCGACAATCTCTATAAAGCCGAGAATAAAGCGGAAATAAAGAGTAAAATCCTCGACTTGATTACAGAGGAAATCGGACATCTTAAATAAGGAACTTTATGAAAACCGTTTTGATCACAGGCTTTGAACCCTTTGGTGGAGCCACGATAAATCCAGCTTTGGAAGCAGTTAAGCAACTAGAGGGTAGGGAACTCAACAAGGGGCGAATTGTTACCTGTGCGGTTCCTGTTGTGAGATACGAATCGGTCGACATGGTGAAGCAGGCTATTCAAGCACATAATCCAGACATTGTTATCACGGTAGGACAAGCTGCGGGGCGGGATGCTATCACACCGGAAAGGGTAGCAATTAACGTTGATGACTTCCGCATTCCAGATAATGGAGGGCTGCAGCCGATAGACGAACCCGTGGTGGCAGAAGGTCCCGATGCGTACTTTTCTACTCTTCCTATTAAGGCAATATGCCAAGTTTTGAATGAAAATGGTGTGCCAGCGAAAGTATCGAATACGGCAGGAACGTACGTTTGTAATCATCTCTTCTATGGGGTTCAGCACTTCCTTTCTGAGTCGAATATCCGCCATGGCTTTGTTCATATCCCACTCTTGCCTGAGCAAGCAGAAGAATTAAAAATGCCCGGCATGCCTTTGGATACGATTGTTGAAGGTTTAGCGCTTATGGCGCAAGTGTGCATAGACCATAACCAGGACATTAAAGTGTCGGAAGGAACGATTTGCTAGTTGGTCTGTTAACCTTTCAATCTTTCAAGCAGAAGCTAACGCGTCCGTCATTTGATAGAAAATAGAAAAGCCAGCTGTTTTCAGCTGGCTTTTGTGTATCTAAGCATGTTGCTTAGATTAAGGTCAACAGACCCTAGTAGTTAGAACGCTTTTGCTATTGAGCATAAAGCGCCAACATCAAGCGAATCGTTGTCGCAAAGTGTTAGCAATGATGAGAGAAACTCATTTGCAATCAGATTCGCCACTTCTTCACTGATTTCAGTGGAGTCAAAGAAGAGGTTAAACGACATAGCATGCCCCGATGTCACCGACATGATGATTTGATGGCTTGTGCCACTTACGGTACCTAACCGTTCCAAGGTTAAGTTTTGCGTTCTGGGGTGTATTGGTTGTATCTCGTGCGCCAATTGGCTATTAAAAACAAACAACGTTCCGCCACGGGTGGTTGGCACCCATTCTTCATCGTATTCATTTAAATCAAGAAAACCGTATTCCAGTCGTTCCGCGCTGGATTCTGCAATCTGCGACAGCGCACTTGATACATCGCCATTTACATTAATGCGCAGTGGTGGAGTTGCCGAAAAGACACCCATCATGCGGTCAATATCAAGGATACTGGAGGGTCTCTTAGCGAGAGTCGTATTAAATACGATGTCTTTTTTCCCTGTCGCTTTACTTAGGGTGTGCGCCCAACCAAGCTGACATAATTGGTTGGTGGTGACACTATGTTCTCGTGCCCTTGCGATGATCTGACCGCTTTCCATATCAGTAAGCTGCATGCTGATATTTTGCATGCGAATGGGGTTATCACACAGCGAATCTGCTGATCGAGGTAGGCGCAGATTTTTTGGTGCACCTTTTAGGTAGTTTCGCCAAAACGCTCGTGCTTTGCTGTCGTTCTGATAGTCGTGAATGTAATGAACAAAAGGTTCAAAACTAAATGGTGTCACATCGGGTTCACGCCCTAACAGTAAGGACTCGTAGTCTCTCATTACTTCAGCGAGGAATGACTGCATAGACCACTGGTCGAAAAGCACTTGGTGATAGGTCAAGATCATGGCATGGTCGTCATTGCCGAAGTTACCGAGCCACAAGCGCATTAAAGGTGATGACACTTCACTGATTTCTCGCCTTCTTTCTATCACGAGATGTTGCGTCATTTCTGCATCTTTGTCTTTTTCTGAAACGCCAGTGCAGTCTTCATATTTTATCGGCATCTTGCTGTTTTCTGGCACGATGACCAAGGGCTTGCCTTTTTCAAAAGAGTCACAAAATACGGCCCGCAAAATATCGTGTCGTTTCAGCGCAATATCCCAAGCTTGCTGAAAAGCACTTGTGTGTAATGTGCCGGATAACTGGAAATATTCCTGACCAATTTGGAAATCGCGATTGATTCTATTGGAGTAAAGAAGTGCACGTTGAGCATGCGTTGCTGGATAAATAGCACTGAGAGACCCAAGCTTGCTTTCTATGGTTTCAATATGCTGCTGATTTAACGTCACGTTTTTCAAATCAGAAGGCGTTAATGTGTTCGGGGTTTCTGTGTCGGTACAGTGGGCAACAATTGTTCTGACTTCATCGGCAAAATTCGACATCAACGAAGTTAGGTTGATCTGCAAGCTGGTGACCTCAAACTGAATGTGGAGTTTGCCTTCCAAAATCCAGCACACCACTTCCATCTCTCTGAGTGGTTTGTTTCTCTCTCCAACCATATAGCCTAGATTACAGAGCTCCATATTCCACTTGTTTGGATTGTCGGATATAGAATTGTATTGCCCTAAGTATTTGAAACTTATGGAAGCATTTAACCGACTTTGTAGGCGGCGACGAACTCCATTGTCTGGGTGATGGTACGCAAGGTGGAGATAGTTTGAACCCTCTTCAGGAACGCTTCGGAAGCTTTCCTTCACGTTTTTAATTTGCTGGCTAAGATTGGTTTTTATTGAGGGCAGTTTTAATGGGAAAATACTGGTAAACCAACCAATGGTATCGTCCACTTTTACGTTGCTCGAGAGTTCTTGTCGACCACATCCCCTCATCAGAACTTCGGTATTCTCGCCTCTTTCAATCAGTATGTTAGAAAGCGCGGTTAGGAGTAATTCACGCGGGCTGGTTCGATAGGGCGTGTTTGCATCAGATAACAGCTGTGCCGTGACATGTTCATCTACCGTAATGGTTTCAACGCGAGATTGAATATTTGGGCGGCATTTGGGGCTAAAGCTGTCACTTTTAAGCCAGTACGCCGTTTCATTTTTGCAAATGCGTTCTAATTGAGCGTTTAAACTTTGTGTAAAAATTTGCGCACCGGAGTAGTTGGGCAGCTTGGTATCGCAGCCCCCATCGTACAGCGCTTGAAGATCTCGTGCGATGATATGCCAAGAAGCCGAGTCAACGATTAGATGATGGGCACACAAGTACAAATAGATAGTGCTTTCGTTTCTAATACGATAAAGCACGGCTTTGAACATAACGCCAGCACCGGATTCTAGGTCGAACGTTTCATTAAGCCCCGCCAAATAGATATCGAGCTCTTCGTAATTGGCGAACGATTCCTCTGCGAATGAAAACAAGTCTTCATGCGTATCGATGAGTTCTTGCTTACCCGTTTCGAATGTTTTGTTGAATCGAGTCCGGAATATGTCGTGGTGTTCTGTTAACCGTAAGAGTGCTTGCTCCATACGAGCGCAAGAAACGTCACCTGGCAGTGAAAGTGTAACCGCATCGTTGTAGTGGTTTGGCTGCATGAAGTTTTGTTCAAAAAACCATTGCTGCGCGGGTAATAGGTCAATTAAGCCTGTTGTTTCTCCGCGAACGATTTGTGTAGGTGCTTCATGCTTTATGTGTTCTGACATTTCTGAAAAAACGGTATGTTTCATTATATCTATGGTGTCGAGTTTCATGCCGATAGACTCCATTTCAACGGATAGTGTTATAGCAGAGACTGAATCTCCACCTCTGCTTACAAAGTCGTCCTTTATGGATAAAGAGTTCAGTTGTAAGACAGAGCATGCCTTCGACAAAAGCTGTCTCTGGATGCTAGTAAGGTGACGCAAATCATCATCAAATTCTGTGGTAGGGATAGGTAAAGCCTTACGATCGACTTGGCCATTGTGTGTCAGTGGCAAAGCATCGAGTTGTACCAAAAATGCTGGCTGCATATACGCAGGGAGTATGTTTTCAAGAAGCGTTTTAATTGAACTAGGTGGAATTGGAGAGTGAGCAACGTAATAGCCCGCCAGTACCTTTCTGTTTTCTTGTGGGAGTAAAGTGGCAACTGCTGACGCGATGCCTTCTATTCTTTCCATCGCGGCTTGGATATCATTCAGATTAAAGCGGTGTTCTTTGTGCTTTATTTCTTCATCTTTTCTACCGCTGAAGTAAAGGTAGCCATCTTGTCCCCAGTAGGCGTGATCACCCGTTTTATAGACTCGAACACCACGTACGTTCAGTTCCGCTATATCCGTGACCATGAAGCGAGAAGCAGTGAGTTGAGGTTCGCCTAAGTACCCGTTTGCAAGTCCACTGCCGCCAATGAGGATTTCTCCCGTGACGCCTTTTGGCACCAATCTGCCTTTTTTATCAACCAAATAAACGCTGGTATTGTCACAGACTTTCCCAATTGGAATTCGTTGTTGCTCTGCATGGTGAGGCTTGCATACCAAAGCGGTAGCGTAGACGGATGCTTCTGCTGGTCCGTACAGATTGATGATATTGGGAATATTGGTGTCCAGAGCTTTGGAAACGGCATCAGCCGAAACCACGTCTCCACTAAACACAAGTGTACTGATGCTCTGAAAGAGGTCGCCTGGGTAAGACTGGATATACCGTTCCATTAACCCTGTAGTGAGATAAAGGTGATCTATTTTATGAGCGTAGATAATGGATTTCAGTTTATCGGGGTAGTGGGTTGTGCGTCTTGCTGATACCACCAATGTTTTCCCGTGAGTCAGAGCTGTCCAGAGTTGTAATGTAGCGGCATCAAAGGCTTCATTCGTAGAGAGAAGAATTCGCTCCCCGATGGGTATGGTGGTTGAATTGATGATGCGGCTGAGCAGAGCTTCATGTGAAAGTGCGATACCGGTTGGCGAATCTATCGCGCCAGAAGTGAAAATAAATTGGCTTATATTGCTCGTGGGGAATGAATCGGGGACGGGCAGGCTAACCGCTTCTAAATCGCCCTCAATCGGAGAAGTCCACGATGGCGTTTTGTTGTGCTTATCAAGGTGTACGCTATGTTTACCTAAAATCGTCATTGGACATAGCTGCTCGACAATCGTTCGTTTACGCTCGTCCGATTCTTCCCGATCAAGGCATGTATAAGGCAGCCCCACATACTGAGTGGCGACGATGGCAATAACCGTTTCAGACAAACTATCTAGGTCTATCGCAACGGGTTTTCCCCAATGGCTAGACGGTCGAAATTGGTTAAAATAGCGAACGTATGCGGCAATGCTTTGATGAAGTTCTCCGTAGGTGTACTTGCGTTGGGAAACATCATCGATAAGCGCGATATTGTCTGGTGTTTCTATTATCCATCGGTGTACGTGCTTAGCCAATGAAACGTGAGAAACAGGTTGTTCAGTTTTGTTTTGTTGTTTGAAGAATTGATGCTCGTGTTCTAGCAAGATGGACGCACTGCCAACAGGTTTGTCCATTGAAGCCATGATCTGATGAAGTAGGTGTTCAAAGCGCTGCAAAAAGTTTTCAAACATCCCACTTTCAAACTGAGCTTTTACGTAGTCGAATCGAAAACTGAAATGTGAATTGGCGGAGTCACAAAAGAGCAATTGAATGCTAGTGTTAAGTTCCAATAATTCGTAGTTGAAGGAGAGAGTGACTCCGTCTGAAAGTTCAAAACTATCGTCGAGACCCATTGTTGAGCCGAAGGCTACGTTGGTGGGTTCTTTTATTTCTGTTTCAGAAGACTCATTCAGCTTGTTGATCAGATCTCGGTAGGGGAGCGCTTTATAGGATTGAACTGCTTGGTTGAACGATCTTATCTCATCAAAATACGCTTCAAAAGATTGGTTCTCTTCAAGATCATAAATGTCGAGTCGAGTGTTAACAAAGCAACCGAGCGTTTGCCTCGATTCTTTATCTCTCATATCCATAGGTGAAGTCACCCCAATGAGATGTTGATCCGCTAGTCGACCAACAAGCAAGGCGTATACGGCTTTGAAGAATAAGTGAGGTGTTAAGGCGTTTTCTCTACAAAATGCCTTGATTTCGTCGCTAAACCCTGAGGATAAGGAAAACATACTGGTTTGAGTTAGCCGACTGGTTGTTCTTGATAAAACAGGGAAATTGGCTGTTAGCGAACGAGAGAGGACTTTTTGCTCCCAAACTTTACAGGCATCATCCTTTTTATCTTCTGCTAAATGAAGACATTGGCATGGGCAGTTAACATCCAAGTCAATATCGCAATCCATGCAATTGGTTTTGGTTTGCCTTTGATATTCATTCTTAATGACGTCGAGAAACAGTGTAAAACCTGTACCATCTAACGCTATTTGGTGGCACATGGTAATAACTTTGAATGTGTTATCAGCTAACTTCAGTACGCAGGCTTTGTATAGCCTTCCTTCGCTAGGGTCGATTTTGTTGAAATAGTAGTGGTCCAATACGATTCGGTATTCTGCATTAGGATCCCGTTTATTGGTGAAGTCATAAAACTCAATGCTGACTGGTGAAGAGATGTGAGCTTTATAGAGCTTGTTATTTTTGAGCTGATAATGGCAATGAAAATTTTGAGCTTGGAAAGCCGTACGTATCGATTCAATCAAAGCTTGTTGGTTTACGTCGCCATGTAAATCGAATGTCACAAACGAGTTGGAAAGCATGTTGCTCGGTTCGTTCTGTGCCTCAATGAAGACATTCAGCTCGTATGGTGTTGCAATCGATTTCATGCGTAGCTCCCCTTAAGTGACAAATTGAAGAACTTAATGAGAAATTTCGCGACGCCATCGTTTGCGTTGCTCTGCGTAAATAAAGGATTAGGGAGGCGGTGAGGTAAGTCCGACATCGCATTTTGCATCACAATACCAAGCGCTGCGGTTTTTAATATGGATTCGTCACTCATACCGTCACCAAATGCTATCGCTTCTTTTTCTAGGTCGATGCCCTTCAACGATAAATGCCGATCGGCAGCAGTGGCTTTTGTTACGTATTTCGGACTGATTTCAATTGAGTGATCAGCCGATAGGGTGATTTCACATTCATTTTCGAAAAGGCTTCTAAGTTTTCTTTCTACTTCCTTAATGTCATGAGAGGTGGATACAAGAAGCTTATTTGCTCTTAGAGAAAGAAGGTGTTTTGGTCGGTGAAGAAAATAAGGGAATTGGAACTTTGAAGAATAGGTACTGACGTTGTGACTGACTTCGCTGACGTGCCAGCCATCTGTATCAAATACACTTACATGCGTATTTGGACCAGATAGAAACCTTAAGAGTTGTTGGTAAGTCGAATGAGGAAATGTAATGTTTTGGGCGTAAGCCAATTCATTCGTTTGTACTTCTAATGCTCCGTTGCAGCCTAATATCGTTGGAGAGAAATCCAAAGGCTTTAGCTGCTTGAAAACATTTCTTGGGTGCCTCCCCGTTGTTAATATAACTTCAATGCCACTGACATAAAGCCTAGTTAAAATACAGCTGGTGTAGTCTGTAATTTCCCCCGCCGGGTCTAGTAATGTGCCGTCTAGATCCGTAACTATCGCTTTAATTGTATTGCCGTTAACGATCATAATAATAAACCTGTAGATATAGTTATCCTTCGCCAGTTGCAATGTATGCATGGCGGTGGTGGTCATTGACCTTATAGTTTTGTAATCCCAATTAGGATTAATTTAATACGTGGCTTGTTATTTAACTCGTGAACCAAATCGGAAATTATTCGAGCTGCAAAAAAAATGTTTTGTAATTGTTTGATTTAATAAGGTTTTTTATGCACTTAATTTCGTAGTGCTTTTTATTTCAGGAGATAGTAATCATATTTTTTGCTGAAAAAAATCCCTAAATGATACTCTGTATAACTTGGCTCAATAATGGGATTAATGAACATGTAATTCCAATAATTGAGTATTTAAAACTATTTTCATTAAAGAGAATATATATACAGTCTTTCATTCAGTATTTGATGGTGCTCTTATAAAGCTATAATTATTTGACCTATATCTTGAAAGTTATTTCTTATTTAGCTCGATTTCATTCTCTTAACATTTTCCTACACTAGAAAGCTCATAAATTTTAAATTCGACACCCTACAAAGAATGTTATTACTTAATACGTTGATTTTTAATTTAATTACCTTGTTATTCTCTTGGTCTTGACTATCAATTAACGCACTAACTTATTGTGAATAAAGCGTGCATTGTTTTTTCTTTGAAGAATCAATAATAATTTATGATATTAGACTCATATTATCTCTTAAATAAAGAAATGTATGGTGGGTTTTAAGAAATTGGAACAGATGCACGTAATGCTTTTCTCACATTCAATTTGGCATTACGTTGATTGAAGGGAAGTCATAATGATACTTAGGGGGCGAACAATCTGAAAAGACACCTTTCGGTGTCTTTTGGTATTTTCTAGGTTACTTAACCTACACTCAAGCTAGCGGCTTGAGCATGTATCTTTAAAGCTAAACCTGAGAAGCTTCTGAAGACATATTTGCTTTAGCTGTTTGGTTGTACACCTTTTCATCTAACTCGCCTTCGCTTTTACCGACAAGCGTTGAGACCATAAGGTCACCACACACGTTTACGCTTGTACGTGCCATGTCTAGAATACGGTCGATGCCCGCAACAATAGCTAGACCTTCAAGCGGCAGCCCTACGGTCGTTAGCACGAGTGAAAGCATAATCAATCCCGCACCAGGAACCCCAGCCGTACCAATAGACGCCAGAGTTGAGGTTAAGATGATCAACAGGTAATCAGAGGATTCTAGTGTGACACCAAATGCCTGAGCGATAAATAAAGCACAAACACCTTGATAGAGTGCCGTTCCATCCATGTTGATTGTTGCGCCCAAAGGCAAAACAAAGCTGGATACGCTCTTTGAAACGCCAAGCTCTTCCTGTGCAGATTTAATTGTGGCTGGCAAAGTACCGGAGCTACTCGTGGTGGTGAATGCAACGGTTGCTGGATTAACAATGCCTTTCAAGTACTGAATAGGGCTTAACCTGCCTACAACGGTTATCAAGCCACTGTAAAATACGACCACATGAATAATACAGCCAATGTAAACAGCCAATATGACTTTGCCTAATGGCAATAACACATCTAATCCATATTTTCCGGCGACCCAAGCCATAAGACCAAAAATGCCAAAAGGAGCAAGCTTCATAACTAAAGATGTAAGCTTATACATGCCTTCCGCCAAGCTCTCGAATACTCGAATAGCAGGTTCACCTTTTTCACCTATCAAGGTAAGAGAGACACCAAGCCCAATAGCAAAGGTAATAATTTGCAGAATATTGCCAGAGGCCAGTGCATCGACTGGGTTTTTGGGGATAATGTTAAGCAGCGTTTGGACCAATGACGGTGAATCTTTTGCCGCACTTACTGCGTCGGTTGCGGTGATATTGATCCCCGCACCAGGAGTAAGAAGGGTAGCAAGCGCCAACCCGATGGAGATTGCAATCGCGGTTGTAGAGAGATAGAGGATAACGGCCTTTCCACCAATTCGACCCATCTTTTTTGTGTCTTTCATTGATGTAATACCTACAATCAATGAACAGAATACAAGAGGCACGATTAGCATTTTGATCAAATTAATGAATAGAGTGCCGATAGGTTTTAAAACTTCGGCACTTGGCCCAAAAATTGCGCCAACTGCCACCCCAGCAACCATTCCAATCACAATTTGTTTCCACAGGCTTAATCCTGATGAGCCGTTGTTTGTCGTTGTATTCGACATGTTTATTCCTTGTCCTAAAAAGTCGTTTTATATTGTTATATACCCAAGTATTTTGAGATTACTTGGGTATTTGGGTAGAAACCCATTACTCACAGTGGCGAGCTCAAAATGTGAGCCTAATAGCATATGAGTAAATCGTAATGCAAATGAGATGCAGTGATATCTGTACCATAATTTATAATTCACGTATTTATGTATTTAGTGGAAACATGCTGTGAATCTAATAATTTATAAAGATTCATTGCATTAGAAATAAGTGAAATAAAGTGGTTTTAAAATCACCTGGTGGAGGTTACTCAGGTATATTTGGATATATTTAACGCATGTTAGAAAAATTTGAACATATCCTTCAGAGTGAATGGGTATACATAATGGGTAAGGTCAATCAAACTAGTATCACTGACCTTTAGGTGTATCGCTTAATGATTTTGTTTGGATCACCAATTAGTTAGCTCAATAGGTAATTAAGTAGTTGGGTAGTTTGGTAGGTAATTAGGAGAACCATATGTTTCACGCTCACGTTTATTTTGGTTTGAACAACCTTGCGAAAGCGGATGCTTTACGTAAGAAAATAAGAAAGGAACGCCAAGATGTAGTTGCCGTGTTTGAGCTGGTAGAGAGGCTTGTTGGTCCTCATAAGATGCCAATGTTCGAAATTCATTTTAAAGATGATAGTGATGGAATTATCGATTGGCTTGATAAAGAACGTGGAGACATGCCAGTTCTGATTCATCCTGTTAGTAATGAGCACTTACTTGACCACACTGAACGGGCTATATGGTTGGGAAGAGAGCTCGGTGTTTTTGAAGAAACACTATCGCATTAGAAGCTCGGCGATTGCCGAGCCTAATTGGTTTCTTTAAACAGTTCTGTTTCTTTAACTTATATCTGGTTTCTTGACCTATCTTGAGTGGCTCTTTTTGAGGATATTCGCCAAGTTTAACGCTAACTCATCGACTTTATCAGGCATGCTAGGTGCAAGATTTTTGAGTTGCCCTATATCATCATGTAAATCGTAAAGTTGTGGTTTGGATGTATTCCCTTTTTCGTTACCAGTGTATTGGCAAACAAAGTCGTCATCATGCGGGGGAATATAGGCGTATTGTTTGTCTCGGTACACTTTCTTGTATTGCATACCTTCTAACACCATATCGTTTCGACCTTCTTGTGTTTTGCCCGTTAGCGCATCGAGTAAGTTATGGCTGTCTGGGGCTTCCATCTCTGAAAGCGGCTGACCTGTAAGGGCGGCGAAGGTTGCGTATAAGTCGACTTGGTTGATCAGTGCCTCTGAATTTCCCTTATCAATGCCCTTTGGCCAGCGAACAATAAAGGGGACTCTTGTACCCCCTTCAAATAAGCTGTATTTCCCGCCTCGCAGAGGTCCCGCCATTTTATGATGACCGTTCAATTTCACCGCATCATCTTTATAACCGTCATTCAAAACTGGTCCGTTATCGCTAGAGAAGATAACGATGGTGTCGTCTTTTAAATTCAATTCTTCTAATTTATCGAGAACCTGTCCGATGCACCAATCCATTTCTACAATTACATCGCCACGCACACCATGTGGGGTAGAGCCTCGAAATTTAGGGTTTGGAATACGTGGAACATGTGGCTGGTGTAGGGCATAGAATAAGAAAAAAGGCTCATTTTGGTTTTTTTCTATAAAGGAAATGGCTTTATTTGCGAACACTTCTCCCATTGTTTCATCATTCCAAATGGCAGATTGACCGCCTTTCATATGCCCAATACGGCTTACACCATTGATAATAGTGCCATCGTGCCCGTGATCGTACATTACATCCAAAAGTTCAGGGTTCTCTCTCCCCGTTGGAATACCTTCATACGATTTATCCCAATCGTAAGTGACTTCGATAGGGTCGTTAGGGTCTAAATTTTCGACTTCTCGATTATCGATATACACACATGGTACGCGGTCGTTGGTAGCGGCCATTATGTAGGATTCATCAAACCCCACATCGTTTGGCGTGCCGTCAATCGGCTGGTTAAAGTTCAAGTCTCCATTCCCCAAACCTAAATGCCATTTCCCGACGATACCGGTTTGATAGCCCGCCTTTTGAAACATTCTTGGCATGGTATCGTCTAGCTTACCAATGATTTGTGGGGCATCTCCGGGGAGAACGGCCGCGTCTGGGTTCCGCCATGGGTAAGATCCGGTAAGTAAACTGTAGCGAGAGGGCGTACATGTTGCAGCAGTGGCGTAACCTTGATGAAACTTTAAACCTTCTTCAGCCAGCTTATCGAGGTTAGGGGTTGGGATTTCATTTGCGCCGTAGCAACTAATGTCGCCAAATCCGAGGTCGTCGGCGTACATGATAATGACGTTAGGGTTGGCTTTATCAGTCATGGTTGTTCCTGCAAGTGTTAGAAGTAAGGGACGGGTAGTTCAGAAGTTCTGGCAAAATAACAAGCTCCGCCCATGGGTCTTGAATACGCTCTAGCTCAAATGCCAGCATTGTGAGCAGTTTCTTTTCTCTTGTTGCCCCTGGCATAAACGAAAGGGGGTTAAGTTGATAGGGATCGTTTCGGTTATCAAAAAATAGAGTGCTTTCTAATTGATAGTCACGGTTAATGGTTAGTGTGAGGCTGTAGTGGTCTGTTTTTATGCCGCGTGCGATGGGGAAGTAACTGGTGACATTGCCTTCTGCATTTGTATTTCCATCGACATTCTTGATGTAGAGAGCGTGACGATTGGGCTGTGATTCTGGTTGAGATTCCTGTTGGGTAAGATACGGAGCGAGGTTATGCCCGTGCAGTGATTTTGGAGTGTTGGCTTCAAGCCCTAAAAGCCCCAGTACTGTTGGCATAATATCGGGACTGCTCAAAAATACATCACTGACTTGTGTGTCTGATTGGAACGGGTGCTTTATCAAAAAGGGCACATTAAACGCTTCGTTGTAGAGTGTGTTTTTCGCATCGTTTAACCCATGTGAGCAGAGCGTTTCTCCATGATCAGACGTAAATACGATGAGCGTATTTTCCCACTCTCCGCTGTCTTTTAACGCTGTTAAAATTCGCCCAAATTCTCGATCTACACCCGTTACGTTCGCGAAGTAAAAAGGGGCTGCGTCGGATTTTGGCATCTTATTATCGGCATTGTCTCGAACCAGTAGCGTGTCGTTAGGGCTTGATGCGTATAGGTTTAAGTCTTCGCTTGTACAATCATTAAGTGAAGAATAGGGACTGTGCGGCGGATTCATTGATACAAATAATGCGAAAGGTTTTTGCATGTCGCGTTGATTTTCGCTGTTGTTCAAATAAGCGATTGCTTTGTCGGCTTCATGCTTGGCAGACCATTCTTTGGGTTCGTGGCGCTTGCCCTGATTATCGTAATAATGCGGGTTTTTGTGCTCATCGAACGTGCCATAGCCATACCAATAATCGATGCCATGTCGTCTATCCGGTTCAGTGTAAGAGTCCCAAGCTGGATTATTAGGGTCAACAAATTGCCCCGCATTTTCAGGGTCGTTCGCTGTCGGAAAATCCAAATGCCACTTGCCTATGTACCCTACGTTATAACCGGAGTGGGCAAGCACATCCGTAAAGCAAACTGCATCTTTAGGTAGATCTGAATTTAACCGACCAGAGTGGCAGTTAAGCGGTACACCACTTTTGTTGGGGTACATGCCCGTTAGCAGACTGCCCCGATGTGGGCTGCACAATGGACAGTTACTTACCGCGTTGGAGACTACGGTGGCTTGTTTGACGAAATTATCGATATTGGGTGTTTGCACTGGGTCAGCAACACCGGGTAACAATGAACGAAAAGGCTCTTGTTGCCAAAACCCCATAGCCATCTGGCGAAATTGATCAGGGAAAACATAAAGAAGATTAGGACGACGCACAATTACCTCGCGGTATACAAATAAATCGGTGCCCAAACATGTCAGTACAAACCAGCAAGCACAAAAATGTACTGAGATGATAATTTGAAATGCCGTTTTAAAAATTTACAAAGATCACATTTATCGATAAATCAAAAAGGCGTTTCAAAAAATTTGTTGTATTTTATTGAGTAATTAATCGTTGAATAACTGATTTTGGGCAATGCCTAATGAAGCCAGAGAAAACAATGAATACACTGAACACAGCCATAAAGAGCCCGCATCCGCTGCGAATAAAAACCTACAAACCTAAAGCAGCTAGACCCTTTCATGTGCTGAGCAAGCCTATAGGACCGCTGTGTAATCTAGATTGTGAGTACTGTTTCTATTTAGACAAAACGGAATACTATCCAGGTCAAAATCGCTTTGATATGACGGATGCGGCATTAGAAGCACACGTCAAAAACTACATCGACAGCCAGCCCTTAGGCTGCAAAGAAGTGGTGTTCGGCTGGCAAGGTGGGGAACCAACCATGCGAGGCATTGAGTTTTTTGAACGTGCGGTCGCGTTTCAAAAAAAGCATTCGCGCGAGGGGATGAGCATCAGTAATACGATACAAACGAATGGTGTGCTTATTGATGAACGCTGGGCGTCCTTTTTGAAAGACAATGATTTCTTGGTAGGCGTCAGTTTGGATGGGGATGAAGCGCTTCATGACCATTTCAGGAAAACACGCAGTGCTAAAGGATCATACAAACAAGTGGTTCGCGGGCTAAAAACCCTTCTTAAGTACGGCGTTGAAACCAATGTACTCATCGTTGTTCAAAGTGACAATGCGCAGTACCCACAGCGGGTATACGAACATATAACCAGCCTAGGTGTTCAATTCATTCAGTTTATTCCAGTGGTTGAGGCCGAAAAAGGCATTGGGGTTTCTCATCGCAGCGTAAGCGCCGAACAATTCGGGCGCTTCATGATTGAAGTGTTTGACGTTTGGCGAAAGCGGGATTTAGGGCGAGTGTTTGTAAGCCACTTCGATAACGCACTCGGAATGGCGTTAGGAATGCCGTCCACTAACTGCGTGCATTCCCCTCAATGTGGTGAAAACTTGGTTATGGAACACAATGGGGATGTTTACAGCTGCGACCACTTTGTCTATCCAGAATTCAAACTTGGGAATTTGAATCGACGTGATTATCCCGACTTGATTGAAACCCCAGTCCAACAATCATTTGCTAAAAGAAAGCCCGTAGGTACAGCGCTGCACTGCGTGAACTGTTCCCAAAGAGATTTATGCCATGGCGCATGCCCTGCTCAACGAATTGATGAAGTGGGTGAATTGTCCATTACCGCTAAACATCGATTGTGTGAAGGTTACTTTGCATTCTTTTCCCATATTCGTCCCTATTTGAAAGCCATGGGGGCATGCTTAAAACGCGGTTGGAGCCCCGTTCATTACGTCAGATTTTTGCCGTCAGATAAGCGAACCAGTTAATGATGTCTCTATCAAAAATGTGAACCTATCCAACTATCAGATATAAAAATGAAACGTAGTTTTGATCTAAATAACATAAAAATGAAAAAGCGTTTTAAAAATGTTTTTTAATGGGTTTTAATCTGACTTAAAGATGAGATACACCCGTTGCATAGTACTGTAAATAGCACAGTAAGAGGACGAGAATGAGCATTCAGTTAGCACAATGGCTACCGGAAGATTCAACATTTACTAGCAGAGATAACGCATTGAATGTGGTTAAGTTTCTGCTCGGTAAACAGCCTATTCTGAATGCGGAAAACAGAGAGCGTAACCCACAACTAAGTTGTGCAGCACATTATAATGATGAAGCGGCTTCAGTAGAACATATCGCCCGATTAATGTGGGGAGTGGTTCCTGCAAACAATGAACTCACACGCGAAAATGAGGCGTTAAGGCTCGCTCTATTAAGTGGTATTTCAGGCGAAAATGAAAACGCTTGGTCAAACCTAGTGAACTACGATCAGAAAATTGTCGAGATGAGTTCATTCGCTGTTGCGATTGTCGATGCGCCTGAAACATTTTGGAATCCTCTTTCTGATTCTGAAAAGCAAGCATTAATAGATTGGATGACGCCAATTCAAGAACTGGACATTCCGCCTAACAATTGGCGCTGGTTTCGAGTACTGATTGTGTTTGCGTTAGAGCGAGTGGGCGTCGACATTCAGCGCGACAAGCTGCAACAAGATTTGGACTTTATTGATAGTCACTATATGGGACAGGGCTGGTACCAAGATGGCGAAGCCGCCGTCATGGATTATTACAACCCGTTTGCATTTCATTTTTATGGTCTTGTTTACGCGCGTTGGATCCGTGATACCCGCTCAGATGAAAGCGAGAAATACGTAAATAGAGCGGTCGAGTTTGCGCAAAGCTACCAATATTGGTTTGGCGAAAATGGCGCTCAGCTGTGTTACGGGCGCTCACTAAATTATCGATTTGCCGGAGCAGGCTTTTGGTCTGAGTTAGCATGGTTTGAACCGAAAGGGATCGCCATGTCCTCTCTTAAATCGCACTGGGTTTCCTCTATGCGCTGGTGGGCTAGGCAACCGATATGGAGCCAAGATGGGCAACTTTTATCCGGTTTTGGCTACCCAAACTTATTAGCCAGTGAGTTTTACACCAGCCCAGTTTCTCCGCTATTGGCGCTCAAGGCCTTTTCAGCGCTCAGATTAAGTGAAGATCACGTATTTTGGCAGGCAGAGAGCCAACCTTTAGAAACGATCCTTAAGCCGACTTGGGTATGTGACCAACATTTTCTTTGGCGTGATGGAGGCTGCTATTTGCTTACGAATGCGCCGCCAAGTGGCGAGTTAAGACATTGCTACGATAAGTATTCAAAATTTGCATACAGTTCCGAACACGGCTTATGTGTTGAGAGTGAACAGTGGATAGCGCAAGGTTTTGCAGGCGACAATATGCTGGCTTTTCAGCACCCAGAAACCCAATCATGGCACGCTAGAACCAAGAATGAAGAAGCGTGGCGTGAAGGCGAAAAGCTGGTGTCTGTTTGGTCGCCTTTCAAAGGCATTCGAGTGGTCACGACTCAGTGGTTGAATGAAACGGGTAATGAAACACGTGAGCATAACATTCAATGCGAATCCGATTTTAACTACGTAATGACTGGTCATGCCGTTGATATTTGGACGCCGTGGTTCAGCCACTTAGAACGAAAGCCGGCAAGGGTCGAATCCGAACGCTTGTTCAGTGAAATGATTTTGGAACATGGGGAAGGTGACAGCGCTGTTTACCCGTGTGCTCCAAACACCAATTTGTTGTACGCCCATGCCAGTGTTCCCGCTGTAACCGGGAAAGTAAGAAAAGGCAGCTCCACCCTCAAAGCGCTTATTTTGGCTGGGCGTACAACATCCATCCCTGAAAATTGATTTTTTAGGGGCGTGGTCTTCGGGAAAAGACGACAAATTTAATAAATAGAAAACATCAGGGAGTGACTGATGAAACACAAAATGAACTTACCTCTATTCGGCAAAGTGGCGGTTGCAGTTGCAGCGGCGGTATCAATGTCGGCTTACGCAGAAACCTACAACGAAGCGCCAGCACTTGCAGAACTGGTTAAGCAAGGAAAACTACCAACGGTGGAAGAGCGTCTTCCAACTGAGCCGCTTGTCGTGACACCATTTGAATCGGTGGGCAAGTACGGCGGAACGTTGAACTTGGTAGGCAAAGTGGTAGATAACGGGCACCGTATTCGCACCATCGCCTACGATAACCTATTCAACTTTGATGTAACGTATTCGAAAGTTGTGCCTAACTTAGCGACTGGCTTTACGTCGAATAAAGAAAACACCGAATTTACCATTACGCTGCGTAAAGGGGTGAAATGGTCGGATGGTCATCCTTTCACAGCTGATGACGTTGCGTTTTACATCAACGACGTATTGGGTGATGAAAAACATGCAGGCAACCGCCCATTAATTTTCCCATCGTTTGATTCGGCTAGCGCAGAAGTCCTTAATCCTCATACTGTGAAAATTAAGCTAAAACAGCCAAATGGTATGTTTATACGCCACCTTGCAACAGTGGACAGTGAAAGCTTTACCGCGTATCCCAAGCATTACTGTTCCAAGTTTATGCCAGTGTTTAACGACAAAGCGGAAGCAAACGCCAAAACAGCGGGCTTTGATTCTTGGCGACAATTCTCAAACACAAAATGTAATGCTCACTACTTTATTGAGCACTACAACAACGTAGACCGCCCAGTACTGACAGCTTGGAAAGTAAAATCAGCGCCAGGTCCTAACGCAAGCTTCGCCGAATACGTGCGCAACCCGTATTACTGGCAAGTGGATACGGAAGGTAACCAACTGCCTTATCTAGACAGCGTACGTTGGCGTTACAGTGAAGACTTGGAAGAAATGGTTCTGCGTGCTGCGAATGGCGAAGCGGATTACCAATACCGCCACATTGGCACTCCTACGCACCGACCTCTTCTTATCGACAATGAAAAGAAAAGTGGCTACACCTATGAATTCCGCCCGAGTACGTTGAGTTCAGAAATGGTGATAGCGCTAAACCAAACGGTCAAAGACCCGACAAAGCGCGCTCTGTTTGCAAACAAAGACTTCCGTGTGGCACTTTCTCACGCCATTGATCGCGATGAAATCAGTGAAACGGTTTATTCAGGTGCAGTCGGTCCATACCAAGCGGCACCTTTGGAAATGTCGCCTTTCTATGATGAAGA
Source organism: Vibrio penaeicida (assembly GCF_019977755.1). Taxonomy (NCBI): domain Bacteria; kingdom Pseudomonadati; phylum Pseudomonadota; class Gammaproteobacteria; order Vibrionales; family Vibrionaceae; genus Vibrio; species Vibrio penaeicida. Next base: position 830,686 of record NZ_AP025145.1, read on the forward strand.
AATGGCGTATCAATACACAGAACTCGATCAGAAAAAAGCCAATAGCATTTTAGACTCTCTTGGATTAACCCAGCGAGACAAAGAAGGCTATCGCTTGATGGAAAACGGGAAACGTCTGCGTATTGAAGCGGTATCGAAAGTCAGCGATAAAGGTGTACTTGCGGATTCACTTGAATTAGTGAAAAACCAGTGGAAAGACGTGGGTGTGTTCTTAGATATCCGTGTGATGGAGATTAACCACGTCATTAACCTGCGCCTAACAAACGACTACGATATGATCCCAATTATCGGTGACGGCGGTGTAGGTGTGTTGGATGAAGCGCGCCATTACCTTCCATTTAGCCCTGAGTCGACATGGGGTTTGGGCTACTACAATTGGGCGAAAGGTCGTGACAATGCGGTTGAACCACCAGCGCATGTGAAAAAGCAGGTCGCTCTGTGGAAGCAACTTGAGAAAACATCGTCACAAGACGAGCAAGTCGCCTTAATGCGCCAAATTATGGAAATCGCCAAAGAGAACTTCTATGTGATTGGTACTGTGGAATCTCTTCCTGTAGGTGTTGTGGTTAACAACAAGTTGAGAAATGTGCCAGAAAACATGCCTCAATCTTGGACATTCCCAACTCCAGGTCCAATGCGTATGAGCCAACTATGGAAAGCGCAATAACACGGCTTTAAGTTTGAAAGACGTTAAAGATAAAGCAGAGCCTTTGGCTCTGCTTTTGTTTTTTATGTTTGAAATTGTATCTAGAAAGGCATTTTAACCGTACGTCGAACTTTCATAAGTTAGATCCGCGTTCCACTGAGTATCATGAAAACAACAGAACTTTTACTGTATTAAATTTGAGCGAGTTTATATGCGTTTGAGTGAATTTGAAAAATGACTCATCATTCGTCAAATCCCAATATATTGTGTCTACTAAGCAATTTAAGCTTTCTATATAGTATTTTTGAGTAATCTGTTTGTAGCTCGATTTATTTCCTTTTTAGCTCATCCGAATGTCCGAAATATGTCATTATCAAACCTGGATCAATTTATTGACAGTTAGAAACTGTTTATGGTTGAGTGAGAATTATTAATCCTACAGAATGCCGCTGGGTACACAGTAATTCTTCAGGGATAATGATGGTACAGATGGATGCGGGCATCGAGTGGCTGAACCGATCACAGTCATTTCGAAGCAATATGTTAAAAGGGGTGTCCCTCATTACCCTCGTTGCCGGTCTTCTCTATGGATTTCTGAACCTATTCGTATTTGAGCAAAAGTGGCTAGGCGCTGTTGAACTGTTTTTTGCTATCTACTCTGCTTACCTTTTTTGCTATTCAACAACGCAAAAGTACCTTCTTCTTCAATCTTCCGTTTACGTATCTTCACTTTTTCTCATTGTTTTTATGGGGATTTTTGTCACTAATCCTCAAAGTTCATTATTTGTATGGCTATTTCTTTGCCCTATAGTGGGTTACTTGCTACTTGGGAAGTCGGCGGGGTTAAAAATCAATCTTGTCTTTGTTCCTGTAGGTGCTGCGCTGTATTACTGGAAGTCGGTTGTGCCTGAAGCAGGATTGCTCTCGCATTCGCTAATTAACGTATTGGCTTGCTTAGGGGCTATTTGGGGAATGGCGCATGTTTACGAGTACAATCGAGAAAAAACTGAAGAACAACTAACGTCACTCGCCTTACTTGATCCGCTCACAAAAATAGACAATCGACTGAGCTTGGCATTCAGTTTTGAAAAAATGGTCACTATGCACAGGCGCAAGTCAGATTTATTTAGCATGCTGGTGGTAGATTTAGATTTCTTTAAAGCCATCAATGACCAATATGGACATGATGTTGGCGACGAAGTACTTAGACAAGTCGCTAAACTTGTTAAAGATTCGGTTCGAAGGTCGGATACGGTTTATCGAGTAGGGGGGGAAGAGTTTTGCGTTCTCTTACCTTACACAGAAAGGAAAGTGGCTTGTGCCGTAGCGGAACATATACGCAAGGTACTTTGCCGCAATACATTCCGTGTTGAAGATAAGCGAGTGAACATCTCCGCCAGTATAGGTGTTTCTGTGTATGGCGAAGATGGTGCTCAGTTAGATGACATGTTCAAAGTAGCAGATGACCACCTTTACCATGCGAAAGGTTCTGGTAGAAACCAAGTCGTTTACGGCGTCTGATTTTCCAGTTTATTTTGAACCAAAATATTCTTAATACGCGCTTTTATTGATGGCGCTTCCTTTCTAAGAGCGATCTTAAAGAGCCTTTTCACATCCACCAAATATTCTGGGTACTGCTGACTTAACACAAACAGCGCGTTGTACGCCCAAGCTCGAAGAAATTTGTTTCTATCTCCAAGGCAATGACGAACAAACGATTCCACATTTGGCTTATTTTGTTCAGAAATAGGCATGTAAGGCATGACTTGAAGAAGGTGGAGGCGTGCTTCCCAGCCTTCTATACTGTTCAACTTGCCATAAATGGTGTCTATTTCTGCGTCGGTAAGCTGCTCTTCTTGCTCAAAGTGGTATTTAAGCAGCCAAGTCGATCCAGAAGCGAACTCTTCTTCATCCATTAAATCTATGATTTGAGAGATAAAGTAAGGTTCAAAATGGTGCTCCTGATAAATCAGGGAAATGGCGTCGGTGTCTTTGCCGTCCCATTGTTCGAGCTCTGTCTTCAATTCCACTATGGTGCCCTTAGTTTCCGCATTTCCTCAATTGAGCATAAGTCATTCGGCAAAGTTTTCCATTCGATTTGCTTAAGATTTAATCGAATTTGTTTGTTTTCGTTAAAGCTCAATGAAAAGGAACGCTATCCCATCGCTTTATCCTGTTGCTTTAGATTTTATTGAGTCTCTGTTTGTAAAGGAAAACTACTCAAGCCAAGTTGTGAGCAAGTGGCTTGAGTAGCCTTTTTTTAAATAGTTAAAGTGGATTCAATACCGCTTTCTCGTGCGAAGTATGAATCGTGTGTGACTAAAACAAACCCTGCGGAATAGTCACGTAGTGTGTTCGCAAATATTCTTTTGCTGTTAAGGTCTAGATGATTATCAGGCTCATCTAACAGTAATAAGCACGGTTCTGCTTGGTGACTGGCAATAAGCAGTGCCAACTTCATTTTTTCTCCTCCACTGAGTTGGTGGCTAACTCTGAATACAGAGTCGCGTTTGAAGCCAATGGCAGCCAGCAGATTTCGAATTTCACCGTGCGTTAAATGGGGTAGGTGTATGCTAACGAGATCCATTAAAGGATGGGCTTCGCCTAGCAATGAAAAGTGTTGATCAACATATAGGCTTTTCTTGGCGCTGCACTGACCAGAAGTGAACGTTAGCTCGCCAAAAATGCACTTAAGCAGCGTTGATTTTCCTTTGCCATTGTCGCCATCAATTCGCCATTTATCCCCTGAGAATACTTCCCAATTGATGGGTTTCTCAGTGCCATAAGGCAGCGTGCATTGCTGAAGATGTAACAGCCTTTGATTTTTCTGTCGGTGCGATTCAAAGGATAGGGTGAGTGCATGAGAACTCGACTGTTTTGATTGAAGCTGTTTCTTTAACTCACTCAATTCTGATTGGCGTTGTCGATGCATTTCCCGCTTTGCAGAATTCGATTTTTGCGCGCTATTTTTTGCCGCATCGAGAATCATTTTATCTTGGCTGCCAGATTTTCGTAGTTTGTTGCCTTGCGCAGCGCGTTTTTGTGCCTTCTCGTGATCCGATTGCGCTTTTTTAGCTGCCAACTTTTGTTGCTTTTCGGTTTCTTCCAGTTTTCGAGCAATTGAGGCTTGCTCTCTATCTCGAATTTGAACATAAGTATCGTAGTTGCCACTATAAAATTGAATCCCTAATGAAGACAGCTCGAAAATGCCGTCAACCGAATTCAGCAATTCTCGGTCGTGACTCACAACGAGCGCTTTGCCTTGGTATTGAGTTAACTGATTACAGAGCCAACATTTCCCGCTGGCATCAAGGTGGTTGCTTGGTTCATCCAAAATAAGAATATCCGGATTCTCAAGGAATAAGACCCACAATCTTAGCCGTGTGAGTTCTCCACCGCTCAGGGTTTGAACACTGCTATATGGATCGGGGGGTAACCTAAGTTCGGTTAACTCTTTTGAAAGCTCGTTTCTCAAGTCCCACCGGTCGTTAACGAGATCAAAATCGGCTTGCTCAACGCTTCCTTTTTCTATTCGTTCAAGCGCAATAAGCGCAGATTCTAAACCTAGGTATTGAGCAATAGACTGGTCGATTGTGTTCGAATCGTGTTGTTGATCTAACCAACCGACTTGCCCTTGGATTTCGATGTTTCCCAAAGTAGGGGAGTTTTGTTTTAACAACAATGAACACAGCAGGCTCTTGCCGCTTCCATTGTTGCCGACTAAGCCGTATACGCCTTGCGCGACAGAGAACTGAAGCGATTTAAACTGCCAGTCCCCATCTGGGTGGTGGTAAGAGAGGCGATTGGCTCTTAAATAAGTGCTGTTTTGATAGTTATTGTTTTTAAAAGAATTGTTTTGATGAGATGTGATCATAAAGACTCCGACATAGTCAGGGTCTGAGGCGTGACAAATTTGATTTCATTAGATCGCGAAAAACGGTACGCAAAAGGCAATATGCAAAAAGCGAGTAAAGCAAGTTTTGACGAAGACACGCCTACTAACCCTGTATTCCAAAATTAAGGTGTTCAATTGGACATAAGGGATTAGTTGTTCATTTAGGCGCATTCTCCTACAGAAGTGATGGCGAGATTCTATACGTATTTTTGTTCAAGATGCAATATCGTTGTTATTTTTTATGAGTGCGATTGAGTATGCTTAGTTGGCTGATTAGCGACCTAATTCTCTTTTAATGTTTATTGTCTTCTTTTCCAGCTTACCCGCTCACGTTTTTCCCACGTTGTCACATCACTCTGGTAAAAATAGTCGTATAGTTTTTAATAACTGATTGAAAAACATACAAGGTGAATGTTGTGGATGAAGATATCAAAAACGCGTGTATCGCTTTTTCTTGCGGAGATGTGAATGAGATTATCCCGTTCTTAAACGAGAAAACTCGCTGGACGAATGTAGGCAAGGAAGACATTGTTGGAACGGATAATATCCGCTCGATTTGTTTTCAGATGGAATCAGAACCGGTGTCTTTAAATGTGTCTCAAGCGCTTGAAGCCACGGACCATCTGGTTGTTCAGGGGCACGGTGACGCACAGCAAACTTTTTATTTCTGCGACATTTTCCAAATAGAGTCTGGCTCTATTAAACAGATAACTTCTTATCTTGTTGCTGGTCAGAAAGAGTAGCGACGTTTTTGGGTGGGATTGTTTGTGGATGAGAAAGTTTGAAGGTGAGAAAGTTTGTGGATATAGCCCAACACATCGAGATTAAGTGTGAGCTAGATTATAAAATGAACAGCTAGGGGTTTATTTTAAGCAAAGTATTAAAAATGAAGCAATTAAAGGTGAAGCTTTGTACTAAAGTTTGAACGGGAAAGGTTTTTCGTTCAACCTACTTTGGGCTCAAAAATGAAACTTTTAAGATTTGCTCTAATTCTGATGTTGGTTTTAGTAGGAGCGAGTGCAAAAGCGCTTGAGCTTGAATACGGTCGTTACAACGTTAATGCCTACGCGCACCCAGACTGTATCGATACGGTCTGCCAAGTTAATTTCGAAAAAACATATGATACCGTTCCTCTTGTATTCTTCATGAGTACGATTTCTTTTCTCAATGAGCAAGACTCCCCTTCTGCAGTAAAAGTTCTAGAAGTCACGAAAACATACGTTAAGTTCAAACAGAAAATTGCACCTGCATATCGTGCACCCGCAGGCATGGAAAATGTACCAATGAAGGTGATCGATTACGTCGTCATGGAGAAGGGTGTTCATGACTTTAATGGCGTGAAGATCATAGTTGACGAAGTTTCGACTCAAAAGTACATGTATCGATTGAGTACCCATAGCAGTGGAAACGGCAATAGGAACAAAAAGGAACGGATTTATTTCAATAGCTACAACGGACAAGGCTTTACTTCATTTAGTGGCACTCCCGGAATCATTCACCAAGTTCAAAGTATAAATAACGGTGAGGATTTCTGGTTAACATCATCCGTAACGGCTGTTAACACGTCTTACATGGATATCTCGTTAGAACGACATGAGATTGATGGATACAAATCAAAAAACTCTCGACAATTCCCTACGCAGCAAGAGCGAATCGGCTTTATCGCCGCTTATGGTAGCGGCGAACGAGACGACATTAAGTTTGCAGTTAAAAACCAAATAACGATTAACTCGTACGATACGGGGAACCCTGTTTCTACGGGGTGTGAAACCTACGCCGATTACGATGAGAATTACGACGTTGTGCCCATTATCGTGGCGTCAAAAAATACTCGCTATGGCAATAATGGTGGTTGGTTACGCCGGTGTCGTTTGGAAACGGGCAAATCCAGTTTTATGGTGGAAGAAGATCAAGACACCGATGCAGAACGTAAGCATATCGTAGAGCGATTGGGCTACATCATTTTTGAGGTACCGTTCGATGTGGAGCAATGTACTCAGTTTACGGGTCCTGCTCAAACTTGGGATACGTCCGGTAGTATTGAAATTAAAGGCAGCGCAAAAATATCTGGTGCGGTTAGCGGTACTCAACTTGGTTATTTTGATGTAGAAGCCCATACCAATAACAGCTGTACGGTTGGGAATTGTGTCGCTGACAACAGCCTTTTGGTCCCCATGTTCAATTTTGCAAGTTTCACGCCGGGTCCTAACGATATTAGCTTTAACACTGGTACTCACACGGTGTCGCCGGGGCAATACGACGAAATTAATATTTTTGGAGATGCAGTGGTCACGTTCACGGCGGGGGACTACTTTGCTGATGAAGTGAATATTTACGGTGATGCAGAAATTAAGGTCAGTGGGCAGGTTTACATCCACAGTAATGGGACTGAAATAAAAGGCTCAGGTAAGGTTAATTTAACGGGTGTTCCAAATGATGTTTACTTTGTCGTGCATGGAAGCAATGCTGAGTTCTCAATAAAAGGGGCCGCTCGAGCAATTGCGTTCGTGCTCTCAGAAGACAAAATCGAGTTAGATGAAAGCGGTATTTTAATGGGTGCTATCGCATCTTTGACCGCTGAAGTGAAGGGCGATGCAAGATTGAACGGGGACATTTCTAGCTGTAATCAACCTGTTTATCAACTGCAAATTACCCCTGCTTCTGCCACTGAATTGATCGATCACTCTATTCCTATCACGTTTAATATTATTAATAGTGCAGGTAATGTAGATACTGACTACATCGGCAACTTAAATATTACACCGTCTGGTAATGCAAACACTTGTTGGAAATCGACAGCAAACATTAACGCAGATTGTATCAATGACACGAGTACCATGCAGATTCAAGCGGGTACAGCGACGTATTATTTGTACAGTAGTGTTGTAGTGGAAGTTGCGACCGTAACGGCTTACGTTGTGGGCTCTCCGTCTATTAATGCTTCGGCAGGTCCTTACACATTCAATAATTCTGGTTTTATCTTTGAGCCATCTCCATTCAAAATCATTGCGGGTAAACAAACCGACGTCACTATAAAAGCAACGCGAGAAACCGCGAGTGGTACAGAAGTAATGGATGACTACGATGGAACCAAAACCCTGGCGATTACATTAACCTCTTATATCATCCCAAGTACAGGGACAATTCAGCCTTTATTGGTGAACAACAATGTCACGTTTGTGGATGGAGTTGGCACACTGAGTTTGCAATATAACGATGCGGGTCAAATCAACGTAACAGTCAGGGATAATACGAATGATATTGAAGGCGCGATGGTTGTGGAGGCTAGGCCGGACAAACTTGCACTGTGTGATTTTTCCGTTCAAAACACAGTAAAAGCCCACAATGGTACATCGTCTGGCGGTCCTGCATTTGCTCGAGCTGGAGAAACCTTCACTGTACGAATTAAACCCATTATTTATAACACCTCTGAAAGTAATCAATGTAATCGTGCGACCACGCCGAACTTTTATTCAACCACTGGTCATTTCGCTTTAGCCGAGCTCAACTATACGCTTCATTCTCCAAGTAGGGGGAGTTCTGGCACTTTGACGCAGGAAGGTAACAGTTATACACCTAACAATATCTACAATTTCACGACAACATCGCTAGCCGCGAGCGGCATTGTGGCATCGATGAATTGGAACGAAGTAGGCAGCATTAACTTAACGGTGTCTAACAGTAATTATGATTATGGTGAGAGTAGTGGAATTGATAGCGATACTGCCACGATAGGGCGCTTCTACCCATATCAATTTGAACTGACAAACAACTACACTCAGGAAGGGCAGGCAGTGAGTTTTACCTACATGGAGCAAAACTTTAAATCTAACTTCACTGCAACAGCGCAAAGTGTCGACAAGGAAAACACTATCACGACAACAACTAACTACGGAAGCTTTGCCGCATCACTGTTAATGCATTTGAATTTAGTCGCGGTCGATGATGAAAAGAACCCGGTAACAGAATCAAATGATTTAACGAGCCGTTTGATAACGGGCAATATTGCGAATACAGATTGGTACAGAGAATGGACGGGTGGAACGGCGTCACTGCCCTCTACCGTATTTAAGTTTTCTCGTGTTGTTCAGCAAACAACCCCAACCAGAATCACCACTCAAGATGGTCCTTATGAAGTTAGGCTTGGTCTAGAGGTAAATACCAACAGTGTCAATTGCTCCGTTAATGGGTGCACTGATTTTGTAAACGCCATTGCGCTACGAAATGATGGGTCCAGTACATACAATGGACGGAAGTTTACCGCAGCCCTTGATATGCGTTATGGTCGATTAACGTTAGATGATGTCGGCACAAACAGCGGCATGGACGTGACGGTTCCGGTAAGGGCAGAATATTGGAACGGCTCGCAGTTTGTGACCAATACCGATGACATTGAAACAGACTTTGATGGTGCAAACTATTGTCGTGAACTTATCTGGCCAAGATCAGGCTCTAGCAGTGCCGATTTAACGGGGTCGCATACCAATATCACTAGTGGTACAAGCAGCAATTTAACCGCAAGGCAAAATAGTTCAACTGAAGGTGCTCAGGAACAAGTTCGGCTGAAGCTTAGAATTGGTGTTCCTCCAGCCGGAGAATCAGGTTTAACCTGTTCAGGTAATACCAGTGGCGGGTTCGAACACCTTCACTACAACTGGTTTGGCAATGGGGACGATAACCCTTCAGCATTGGTTACGTTCGGTGTTTATCGAGGTAACGATCGCGTTATCTTCCGTGGAGAACCTAGAATTTACTAAAGGTTTTTCGCAGGCGTGATTTGTTCGTATAAATGTGCTCGTTTAAAAGCTCTCAATTTACATGAGGGCTTTTTTGCTTTTCTGAGATTTTTAATTGGGCATATCTTGCAAGCAACTAAAAACAATGATGTATTGGCCAAGAACCGATATTTTCTAAAGGAATGGAGAAAGCCAGAAATGAAATTGCGCATGCGAGTACTTGATGCATTTACAAATGAACAATTCAAAGGCAATTCCGCTGCGGTGATCATTACCGATGAATGGCTAAGCGACCGTTTGATGCAGAATATCGCGATTGAAAATAACCTCTCTGAAACAGCATTTCTTGTACCAATCAAAGATAATAAATATGCAATTCGTTGGTTTTCACCTATCACAGAAATCGATTTTTGTGGGCACGCGACGTTAGCGTCTGCCAGCGCGTTGTTTTCCGATTTTCCTTCACTGAATGAGCTTGAATTTTCAACCTTGGAAGTGGGCAATCTTGTCGTCAGAAAACGAAGTAATGGCATGATTGAAATGCAGTTTCCAATTCTTGCTCCCGTCCCCGTTGAAGCTCCTGAGGCACTCATCGAAGGCCTATCCATTACACCAAAACTCATTTTACGTAGCCAACAAGCATACTTTGCCATTTATGACTCTCAAGACGATGTATTTCAGGTGCAACAAAGCCAAGAACAGCTGAAAATGCTTGCGCCATACGATGTGGTCGTCACGGCAAAAGGGGAGCAATATGATTTTGTTTCGCGTTATTTTTGGCCTGCTAACGGTGGCGACGAAGATCCGGTAACTGGTTCAATTCACGCTGGTTTAGCGCCGTACTGGGCTAGTGAATTAGGGAAGAGTGAGTTGTTGGCACTTCAAGCATCTCAAAGAAGTGGTGAGCTTCATTGTAGAGTAACCGATACTCACGTTTTTGTTTCAGGTAGCGCGGTGAAATACCTCGATGGGGAGATATGGGTATAACCCCGTTTTTTCGTAGCACCACTTTCATATAAATATTGAAAATAGTTATATAAGTATCACTATTAATACAAATGTCATTTGCCATGGTCTGTTGCCATTGGTAAGGTGTCCCGATTAAAAGAAGATTCCTCTATATCGCCTTGTTAGCGTCATTATTTGCCTAACAAATAGCGGGAATTCTACGTGGCTAGAGAAATAGGAAAGGTTTCTTTGTGTGTTACGCACAGCCACCGCTATCGGAGAGCATCAGTCATGAAAGCAATGGTATATACACCCTTCGGGGATAACGACATATTGCATTTTTCAGAAGTTGACAAGCCAGTGCCAGCCGACGATGACGTATTAATTCGAGTGAAAGCCACAACCGTTACGAAAAGTCATTTACGTCACCAATTCCCCAAAATACTCCGACTCCCTTCGCGTCTAACGTTGGGAGCTCTCTTACCAAAAGAAGAAATTCTGGGTACCGAGTTTGCTGGTGTAGTAGAAGCTGTGGGAAAAAATGTTCGACTTTTTAAGCCTAATGACCGAGTTTTCGGGATTGTAGGCGTGGAAAGTGGCACCTACGCAGAATACATCACCGTACAAGACGATAGTGTGCTTAGCCTCATGCCAGAAAATACCAACTTTGAGGAAGCAGCGTCCATTCCTTATGGTGCATTGATCGCACTGCAAATGTTGCGTGACAAAGCGAAAGTTCAAGTAGGGCAGAAAGTCTTAATCAATGGCGCTTCAGGCCCTGTTGGTACAGCGGCGGTGCAAATTGCCAAATGGCTAGGTGCAAAGGTCACCGGTATTTGTAGTACCGATGAACTGAAGTATGTGCAGGCTCTAGGCGCTGACCGCGTCGTCGATTATTCCATTCACGACTTCACCGTTGCAGAAAGGCAATATGACGTGGTCTTTGATATTGCCAATACAGCGTGTTTCGATTCTTGCTGCGATGTATTAAAACCTCAAGGTATCTGTTTGAAACTCGAAGCAGGTCTTGCAGAATACTATCAAATGATGTCGTCTATCTTCCTGGGTAAGCGTCGCTTGGCGTGCAGATATCACGTGGATACAAGTCTGGATCTGGTGTTTATTAAAGATTTGATTGAAATGGGGTTTTTAAGGCCAAGAATCGATCGTCAATACACCTTCACCCAGCTAGAAGAAGCGCATCAATACGCCCAGGCAAAGCGCCGAAAGGGCAGCGTCGTTATTCAGGTCAGTTAACCTCAATCCTCCTTTTTAGTTACCCTGACTTGCTCTCAACGTCGGTTGGGAGCGACGAATATTATTTTGATGCTTGTGTAATATCGACAATAAATTGGTGTCGACGTAGTTATTTCCCACGCACCCAAGACCAATATACGTTGTGTAATACGATGGCTGATAAGACTCGGGTTCTGAGCGTTTGTCTTTTAAGTGATGACACATACCTAGCGAGAGCGGTCCCTTAAATATCTTGCTAAACACTTTTTCTCTGGCTAAGCGGGATTGCCAAAGTCGAAAACCACCGGGCGTATATTCCGTATTATTGGCTCGATAGCGAAACAAAGCCGTATTCTGGCAATCACGATTAAACTCCGAATGAGTTCGGACACGTTCGGGTTTTAATGGTTTAGTTGGGATGTACTGAGAGTGGATCGGGTAGCCAAAACGTCGACACGCTTCTTCTGTCCCGCGTAGATCATTTCCAATTTTCGGTTTTCTCGGAAGCGGCGGGGCGACCGCTAACCATTGGTGGTTCCCATCGATACTTCTTAAGGCACCGATCAAAATATCTCCTGCCGGACCATTTGCCCGGTATAGTGGGTTGCTGTCTGGATAGGGAGAGGAAGTCACGCCTTTTTCGCGTACCCAATCGTTCAGTTCATTGCTATTCACCAAAGCGAGCTTAGAAAGCTGCATGGCGTTACGAATTGGGGTAAAACGCATCATGTCATCAAGCTTCAACGTCTTATGGTGCTTCTCGTATTTCTCAATGTCTAAACCATCAGCTTGTAACATCGCAATGATTTCTTGCCCTTGAGCACGAAAGGTTAATAGATTTTGCTCTGAAGAATCAGAAGCATATAAGTCAACAAGATCCTTTTTTGTTACATGATGATCCCATAAGCGAGCAAGAAATTCTGCACTACCTGGTGCCGCGACCGATTGGTCTGTAAACGGAATGGCTTGTCGAATTAGCCGACCAATTTGGGGGAGCGCCGACACCTTGATTTCAGCGTTGGCTTCATCAAAATCAATAATGACATCTTTCAGGCGACGGTCTTGAATCAAGGTATTCAGCTTGAACTGGCGAACGGTTTCATTGAAATCAGTGTACGACTCAATCCCTACCTGACATGTGCGCGAGAGCATTTGGCTATTCGGCACAGGGGAGCTGAAAATAGGCGCCCAACATATCGCCCAATTCTTCAACGCCTGCACCGCGCTTTTCTGTTCTTCGAATCGGTTGCCGTGCGGTCGGAGCAATTCGCGCCCTGTCTCTTCGTAAGCGTGAATATAAGCATCGACAGACGCTTCAATGTTTCGTGTCCAACCGGAAAGGCTACGTTCAATGGCAGTCAGCCCAACATCGCGCATCGCCGATAAGGCTGACAGCACTGATTCTTCCAAATTCATCTTGGTAAGTGCTTTTGCAAGTGCGCTAAGTCTTCTCTCTCGAATCATGAGCTGGTTGTTATAGTGGTTTCTTGCAAACTCCAAATCCAAGCGCACACGAGACAACCTATTCTTAGCGTTTCGATATTGTTGATGAATCCAACTCGGAAGCAGACTAAGCACGCGCTCAATGACTCGGTCTGCGGTCGAAAAGGCATTCTTTAAGGCGATATTGGATTCAATATGCTCAATTACATTGTTGGTCGCGTCTTCCAAGTTTTGTGTGGCAGCAACCAAATTTTCCTCGTGTTCTTTCAGTGTTTCGTAGGCATCGCTAGCCCCTTGAACAGCGATATTCTTGGCGTCTTCTGCTGTTTGCCAAAGTTGCTCTGCATCGCTGACTTTTTGAATTTGTTCATTCAATACACGCCGAAGTTCGGTTTGGATGGGCTCAAATCTTTGATTGAGTTGTTTGGAAATTTTCCACGATGCCCACATTGCCCAAATGTGGACAGCCCCACTTTCTCTGCCGTATTGCCAAGCGGTGGTATCGTTTAAGATCAATGTTCTCCGAACAAACTCGGTCGGTGCTTTGAGCGATTGATAGCTGTCTTGTGCTTGTTCTTGAGTTTGGCTTCGCGTACTTACTCTTAGAATGGATAGGGGATCGTCGTCATACGAATCATGGAGCGAATTTATGTACCCTTCTAACGCGGTATGGCGAGCGGGTACGGTTTGGTTTTTCGATAAAGAGAAGAGATCCCCCGTGTAGACATTCACATAGCTGTGCGCCCACGTGTCCATTGCCGCATGGAGGAGATAGCCGTAAGCAAAAGCCACTTCGCTCGAGCCACGGTTTCCCGATGTTTGCAACGCAGCGTCTCTAACATGCCTCAACCAATCGTCAGTTTGCCAGCCCCAAGAATGACCACTCAGATATAAATTAGCCGCTTTCATTACCGGTAGTATGAGGGGAGAGACGCCATAGTTATCGGGCGAAGTTAAGTCGATATCTTTCGGGTGGCAATATCGGTTATAGGGCTGCAATTGACCTTTTGAGTCCACATTTATTTTCTCGCCGCAGCGGTTGAGTGGCTGAAAGGGAAGCCCTGGGTGCGTAGTCATTTGCCCCGCAACTAAATCGGGGTATATATCAGCCCCGAGGACACCAAAAAGAAACGCTTTGGGGAATCGCTTAATGGAACGGGCAACAATCGGGTCAACGGTGAGCGTGTCGGTTTGCCCTGATTCATCGAAATAAATCGATACTTTGTTGTCTTCAACGACGTCTTCTGCCACTTTCGCCGCGAGCCAAACATGGGTGCCAATTTTGAAGGCGTTAGCTGGAGTTGAAAGCACTAAACCAGTACAGATAGCCAAGTGCAAAAACTGACAATTAAAGTTCACTCGCGTCATCTCCGTTAAGGCAGAACACATTCTTGAACAGGGTATCCATTGGTATCCGCTAACAAGGTGTCTTTTATCCCAGCTCCGTGCCAATCGATTTGGGTAAGGTTCCGGTGAGGCTGCCCATCCAAACACAGCCACTGCTTTTGATAATCAGGCTGCAAATTATCGCTATTTCTGTCCAATTGGTTTTGCTGAATTTCATTGTATAAAAACGCGAGATAGAAATTCATGACATGAAAATGCCACTCTTTGAATTGCTGAGTCGCAGAAATAATGAGTGGGGTGGGATGCCCTTGGTCTTCAGAAATGTGGACAAAAATATCGCTGTCTCTGGTGGTGTTAGGAAAATCGGTCGGTTGATGGTTTTTATTGAAATAAAGGACATGATCCGCTGCATAGTATTGCGGAACAAAATTCAAAACATTGCTGATATTAGGAAAGCCCGGTACTGGGTCGCGGTAGTTAATCGTGGCATAGACATTAACGTTCGAGTCGAGATCTTGAGTAAATCGGAGGTCACCAATTTTAGGCGAAGCAAAACTGTACACCGACTGAACCTTATACCCTTCTGCACGTAATTTGTAGCCCAGAACCGTTGCGGTTGCACCCCCTAAGCTGTGACCCGCCAGAAAAATAGGCTTATGCGTGTCGCCCATTTCACGCAGTGCTTGCCCAATAAGCGGAAAGAGGGTTTTAACGACGGCAGCGTATCCGCTGTGGAGTTTTCCTTTTGCATTGGGAATGAGTAAGTTGGCATTTAGCGGAATACTCGGTCCATTGGCGAGAATATCCGTCATGAAGTTATACGCGATTTGTTCGTCGTGTATCGATTGTTCGTCCACCATTTGCGTTCCCCTAACCGCAATCAAAACGAAGTCTCGATTGGATGCAATGATGGCATTACCGCTGGTGATCGAGTTAGCAAACAAGACCTTTTTGAAGCCCCAATGACGATACTGTTCTTGTGCCGCACAGCGGTAATCATTTTCTGTTGTGACATAACCACGCCCATTGGCAAATTGTTGGTAATAGGTACGAATAGAAGCTTGCATCGCAAGGTAATTGTTCATCAAGCGGTAGTCGGGGGTATTGATAAAGTGCTGGAATTTATTTCTACTGCCAGCAAATGTATTGCCATAGCCTCGTGTGCGGCATTGGCTGGCAGTACCCAATTCCCCCGCTAAGTTTGGGACTCCTGATTGAAGGGAATCCCACAGACCATCCACCGTTTCGGTTAATACAGTAAACCCAATAGACAGAGGATCCCGCTTGGGTGACGACGTAGAAAGGCAGCGTAATTCCCACAAATCCACCAAACCGATATACGTTTCATCTGGGTTTACTCTATGCCAAGCGGCACTGCCTAACCCTTTTACTCGAACTAAAAAGTCAAAATCTCCAACGTTCTCTATCGTTCGGACGTCTTTAACCACCTCGAATTTCTTCTCTAGCACTGGCACCGCCATTGCGTGATAGATAGATTGTGTCGCTGAAATCTTCTTTTTGATTTTTGCTTGGCAAACATCGGCCGAGAATGCCGAAAGAGAAAAAAACAGACTGATAAAGGCGAAATTCAATATCCAGAGTTTCATAAATCCTCGAGCTCAAATGTTTTAATTTATAAGCAATTGTTAAATTATTGATCGAGCTAATGGAGGTAAAACGTGATTCATACAACAACCACTGGGTCGGGGGTTCTCAAAAATTAGATCGTGAGTATAAACTCTGATAAATCTAGACAAACGACGTCTCAAATTGTCAGGTTCATTTTGGAAGACCAAACACCTAATCAGCCTTTAGCTCGCCTCCGAAATCACTTGTCTCAGTTCATTTCCATATCCGATGACGAGTGGGAAATGATCTCAGCAAGTTTCACGGTTCAGAATTTTGATAAGGATGTAAGCCTACTCGGAAGCGGTCAAACTTGTCGGAGTATGTTTTACGTGAGCTCTGGCATAACTCGTTCTTATGTCATTGACGAAAATGGTCGAGACTTCACCACTTGTTTTCACTTCAATAAACCCTCTTCAAACGTGAAAAGCTTATTCCTTACCGATTTTTCGAGCGTTATTCGAAAGGAAGCTTCTCAACTTCATTTTCAGACGCTTACGGAAGTATTGGCAGTTGAATTGCCTATTTCAGCAATTTCTGGACTTTATGAGCGTGGGTCGAAATGGGAGAAACTAGGGCGAAGACTGGCTGAAGAAGCGTATTACCACACGCAAAAAAGGGCGATGTCACTGCTCATGAAAACAGCGAAACAGCGTTATATTGAGCTACGTGAACAGATGCCACATCTGGTTGATAGTATTCCAGAATATTACGTGGCGTCCTATCTGGGTATTACGCCTCAATCACTCAGCCGAATTAAAAGTTGAAGCCAAATTACCATATGGTAATGCTTTGTTTTTCTGTCGATATTATCTTGCTCCAAAACAGATTGGAGAGCAGTCATGTCTATACGTAAACTCGTTCAGCACCAGCAAAACACTTACGGTCATTTTCACCAACATCAGGGCAATTTCCTGATTCATTTAATCATGGTTCCGGTATTCATCATCGGGTTCTGGGGGGCAATGGTTTCATTGGTTCTTGGTAAATTTTTGATTGCTGGAGGTTTGGTGCTATTGCCCTTTATCTCTATCGCCATTCAGGGGGTTGGCCACAAAAAAGAAAACCTACCTCCGGAGCCATTTACTGGTCCAAGTAATGCGATTACCCGAATCTTACTCGAGCAACTTTATACCTTTCCAAAGTACGTGGTTTCGGGAAAGTGGAAGAAAATACGCCAGTAACGGCGCTTTCTGAACATTTACTTACTGTGATTGGTACAGGAAACCAACGCGCTTTGGATAATGTCGATCGCTTCCTCGACAATTTCGTCTTTGGTGGGGCAAAAGCATTAGTATGCTTTTAAAACAGACAATGAGTCCGCCGCGTTTTCAGCCTCTGAAACAATCAGAACGTAGCTGGTCATGGAGTGTCGTAATACTCCAAGCAATGCCCAAAACATCCGGTGTCTTATCCTTTTTTCTGATTTCTATTTCTACTTATGTGCTCTGTTTCTTATATTTTATGTTTTCTTGTTAAACATCAGTGAATTGAATGGTATTTTCGCGTTTGGTTACGACAGACTGTAGATGAATTATGTGGACAGTTTGTAGGTTAAAAATTGTTAGGGCTATTTTACAAGTTAAGTCGTACATGAAGGGGTTATAGTAAAATGATTGGTAATTTAAGTCTAAGCAAGAATGTTCAGTTTTATGAGCTGAATAAAGCACTTACGAAGAAGTCTATTGAAGATACATTCAAGGAGATATCTAAAGAGCGTGTAGGTAACTACCTTTTAAAGGAGTCTAAAAGAAGCCATACAACAGCTTCAGGTAATCAAGTATTATACTCTATTGTTGCATTCAAGATAGAAGCAGAGCCTTCATTTTTAGTAGGAACTTCTGTTAAAGAACAAAAGTATGCCTATTTGTTATTGATAGAATGTGATGATGCCTTAGCTATTTTGAAGAAATATGTTGATTCACCAGAAAAGTATTTTTCTTCTTTTATAGATGAATTTGATTACCAAAAATTCTGTCATTTTCATGGTGATAAAAGTCCAGAATATGAAAGGGTCACCATGAAAAATATGAGCATATCAAACGCTGTTATCAGATCCCGTTCATTAGAAGCCAAAAGCTTGAATGGTATTGTCTCATCTAATTCGTCAAGTCGATCAATCCCAAGCAATTTCAGAATGAAAGTCGGTGAAGACTCATATACTCTAACTCCAAGTACTTCGAGAGTTAGTCATAGAGATAAAAAGTCAGCATTTGATGGACTAATCGACTGGGTTATTGAAATTAAAGACGAAATCAAGGTAACTACAAACCAAAGTGAGTTTCTTAGCAATTTTGCATCCCCTATTTGTTTGAAGGATATAATAGATTTAGGGCATGAAGTTGTGGCGATTCTTATTGATTTGAGTGAAATAGAAACTAAATTTCTAGATGGTCAAGTAGTCTTAAGCAAGACGGATGGTAGTCAGTTAAATTCAGGAGAAATAAATAGGCTCTTTAATCAATTAAAATCTCCTGTTTTAGTTAAAAATGACATATTGAAAGTTAAAGGTACAGCTTTATCCGGTAAGGTTTCGTATTCAAAGAATTTAATTACAATTAGAAATCAGGTTCTTGATAACATTTTAGTAACTGAAAATGGCACGAATAGCTATACTATTGGTAAATATTTAAATAAAGAAAAGCCATTTTCTGCTGTGTTCGACTCTCCAAATTACTCATATTATTCGAAGTCATGTTTTGAAGATAAACATTTATTGAATAACATTCATTCTATTCTTAATATATTTGATGACAGTTATTGTTTTAGTGGCGTTGCCAGCGAAAAAGAAAAACCACATGCAAATAATTTAACTAGGTTCCCTGTTAACTCTCTATTTCGGAAAGTTGAAGATCAATATTGTGATCCTCATAATATTGTTATTTGTGATGACATGAATGACGAATGGGCAGATCATATTGCTATAGATAGCAATAGTAATATTCCGTCTATCTCTTTTATACATTCAAAATTTACTAGTAAAGATACGTATGGTGCTAGTGCTTTCCACGATGTAGTCGCTCAAGCGCTAAAAAACATTGGTCGAACTCAAGCTGAAAAACAATTATTTAAAAATAAATACGACAATGAGTGGCACAAAAATTATGAGAGTACCAATATTAGTCGGGTCATAGGGGCTCAGAATTGGCAAGATCTAGAAATAGCTCTCGAGGCTGTAAATCAAAATCCTAACTCTATAAAGAAAATTGTACTTGCAACACCTTTTTTAAGTAAGGCTAAGTTGACAGTGGAATTAAACAAATTGGCCTCAGGTCAAAAATGTAAGCCACACTATGTGCAGTTAATTTGGCTAATAAATACGTTTATAAGTTCATGTAAAGATTTTGGGGTGCAAGCTCACATATTGTGTAAACCATAGCCTTAAGGCATATTAGCCTTACGCCTCTCTCTAGTGCTATTTTGGCTGCGTTAGCAGCCAAACGATTTCGAACAACAAAGTTATCTACATCATTTTGTCATTTCGGTCATTGAGCATGGATTAGGAATGGGGCAGACAATTTTAAAAAGTAAAAGTTAGAAGCGAAACACCGATGAGGTCTGTTGTCTAATACCCTTATACTGAGACTCGTTTCTTTGAGTGTCGGTAAGCACGTCTTATCGACGTCTCTCCACCAATCACATAGCCCTTTTCCAACTCTTTACAAGTGTTAATCCAAAATAGAGTCACCTACTACTTCAAAATATCTGTCATTAATACTCCCCCCATAAGACTAGAATTCTCAAAGACCTACGTGATATTGTTTCAAAACTATCAATAATTTATTGGGCGAAACGGTGATACTGTGATGCCTGATGATTGTTATGTATCGAGAGAATTAAAATGAAGATCAATACTATGAGGATTCCTTGCAATAATTTTGAGGAATCTGAAAATTTTTATACTCAAAAACTTGGGTTAACTAAGATATATGGATCCGTATCGGATGGCTTTGTAGGTTACCAGCTAGATAATGCGCAGATGATTATAGAGCCGGAAGAAAAAGGCGAGTTTGAATCTGGAAGGTACCTAGGCTTTAGTCTCGAAGTTGAAGATATCAACGCATTCTACGCTAGGTTGAAGCGAGAAGGTGTCGAGTTTACAGGTGCTCCAGAAAAGCAATTTTGGGGTGGCATCATGACTCATATAGTGGATCCGAATAAGAATACATTTTCAATCGTACAGGTTGAGAATAAAACAGGATGACATGTTTCGTAATGGCTCGAAAATCTCGCAGCCATTTCGTTGTATAAAAAAAGCGCCAGTAACGGCGCTTTCTGAATACTTACTTACTGCGATTGGAGTTGCTACAAGATATAAGCGCGCTTTGGATAATGTCGATCGCTTCCTTTACTATTTCGCCCTCTACGGTGAGTGGAGGCAGCAAGCGAATCGCATTACCAAATTGACCACATGGCAACACGATCAAACCCTTATTTCGGCATTCGGCAATAAACGGTGCAACGTATTCTGGAGCAGGGGTTTCGCCGTTTACAAAATCAAAGGCAATCATAGCGCCAGCATGGCGAATATAAGCAACGGGAATGTTGATGTGCGATTCCTTAATATGGCTTATTGCCTTGTGAATTCTCTGACCTATCGCTTGTGCCTTTTGGTTAAGGTTTTGGCTTTGAATTTCATCCAAAACGGCGTGAGCGGCAGCGCATCCGACGGGGCTTCCACCGTATGTACCTCCTAGGCCACCCGGCGCTGGGCTGTCCATCAGTTCACGCTTTCCAATGATTCCTGAAAGGGGATAGCCTCCGGCTAGTGCTTTCGCCACGGTGATCAAATCGGGCTGTACATCAAAATGCTCGCTAGCCAACGTTTTTCCGGTTCGACCGAACCCCGTTTGCACTTCATCAAAGATCAAAACGATACCGTGTTCATCGCATAGGTTTCGCAATTTCGTCATCAATTCACAAGGTGCAGCGTAAAAACCCCCTTCACCTTGAATAGGTTCGATAACAATGGCTGCAACGGAATCGGGGGAGATGTCCGTTTTGAAAACCTTTTCTAGCGACTTCATGGTGTAGCTTGTATCCATACCTTGATAAGGCACAGGGAAGGGGACGTGGAAAATGTCGGCAGGGAAGGGACCAAAGCCCTCTTTGTATGGTGCGATTTTTCCCGTCATGCCCATGGTTAGCATGGTTCTACCGTGAAAGCCGCCATGAAAAGCGATCACACCACGGCGCTTGGTGTAGTGGCGAGCGATCTTCACGGCGTTTTCCAGCGCTTCGGCACCCGTTGTCATTAACAGGGTTTTTGCATCATCAATGGGGGCTAACTCATTTAAGCGCTCGGCAAGGGAAATATACGTCTCATAGCCTGCAACCTGAAAAGCGGTGTGACTAAAGCGATCAATTTGGTCGATAACGGCTTGTGTGACAGCTTGGTTGCAATGCCCTGTATTGACAACGGCAATGCCAGCCGCAAAATCGATAAAGCGTCGGTTTTCTACGTCCCAAATTTCAGCGTTTTGAGCGCGTTTCACAAACAAAGGGGTAGCCGAAGCCACGCCTCTGGGCACCGCCTTGTTTCGGCGATCCATCAGTGACTGATTATTCATTTGAGGTGTCCTGTCCTTTTTAAGAAAGCCCGCCAAAGCAGACGTATTTGGTTTCGAGATATTCTTCGATGCCGGATCGCGATCCTTCTCGCCCTAATCCAGAGTGTTTGATGCCGCCAAACGGGGCAACTTCGTTGGAGATGATTCCTTCATTCACGCCCACCATGCCGTACTCCAGCGCTTCGCTAACGCGTAAGCAGCGATGAATATTGGTGGAATAGAAATACGCCGCCAAGCCATATTCGGTGTCGTTGGCCATTTCTATCGCTTGCTCTTCCGTTTCGAAACGAAAAATGGGGGCGACGGGACCAAACGTTTCTTCCGATGCGATTCGCATTGCAGGTGTGACATCGGAAATGACGGTTGGCTGATAAAACAAACCACCCAGAGAGTGGCCAGAGCCGCCGGTGAGCAATTGCGCACCTTGGCTCAACGCATCTCGGATATGAGCATCGACCTTGTCCATTGCTGGCTCACTAATCAAAGGACCGATCTGATGCTTAGGATTCATACCCGAACCCACTTTGAGCTTACTGACGGCTCTGGCGAATTTTTCAGAAAATTGTGCGTAGACACCGGATTGCACCAATATTCGATTGGTACATACGCACGTTTGACCCGCATTACGAAACTTGGAGGCAAGCGCACCTTCTACCGCTTCATCGAGATCGGCATCGTCGAAGACAATGAAAGGCGCATTGCCACCCAGTTCCATGGAAACGCGTTTTACCGTATTAGCGCATTGTGCTAACAGCTTTTTGCCAACGTCTGTTGAACCAGTAAAAGACAGCTTTCGGATTGTTGGGCTGTTACACAACACGGCACCAAGTTCTGCCCCTTTGGCTGCGGTTACCACGTTGATGACCCCTTCTGGAATACCCGCTTGTTGTGACAACGAAGCCAGCGCGAGCGCTGAAAATGGCGTCGATTCCGCTGGCTTGACGATAGCGGTGCAACCTGCCGCTAAAGCGGGTGCCAGCTTGCGCGTGATCATCGCGACAGGAAAATTCCAAGGCGTTATGGCAGCACAGACACCAACGGGTTGCTTCAAGGTTTGTAGGCGACGGTCTGCTGATGTTGAGGGGATAACATCACCGTACGCGCGTTTCCCTTCTTCTGCGAACCATTGAATGAATGAAGCCCCGTAGGCCACTTCCCCAAGCGATTCCGATAACGGCTTCCCTGATTCTAAGGTGATCAGTTCCGCCAAATCGGCTTGATTTTCTAGAATCAATTGATGCCAATTCATCAAATATTCGGCTCGCTGCTTGGCAGTCAGTTTTCGCCAAGATTGCAGAGCGGTATTTGCGGCATCGATAGCTGAAACGACCTCTTTTCCCGACATATCAGGAACCGTACCGATTTCATTGCCGTTCGCTGGGTCATAAACCGAGAAGCACTGGTCTGTTGCGCTTTCCACCCATTGACCATTCACAAAGGCGCGGTGTTGAAGTAACGTCATTGGCTTACTCCGCTTTGCTCTATGTGCTGTTTGGCTGCGTCGAGCAGCGCTTGATGATCACGTCTTGCACTCAGGGCATCTTCCATGCTCACCTCCACAAACTGAGTGGTGGCATTCGGCTGCATTTGACCAATCAAATCCATGTCTGTCGAAATGACGGTGCCAATCATGAAATAGCCACCTCCTGACACCGCGTCACGGTGCAATACGATGGGCTCTTTCCCTGCCGGTACTTGAATGGAACCGTAGGGGTAACAACCGTCAACGATGTTGGAAGGATCCGATCCAGCGCCAAAAGGCTGGTCGCGTTCAATGAATTCAAGAGGTGTACCGTTTTTAAAGCGGTAGCCAATGCGATCCGCTTCGGGCGCGACTTGCCATTCTTCTGCAAAAAACTGTTTGCCAGATGCTTCGGTAATGCGATGCCAGTACAATCCTGTCACCACTCGAAGAGCGGTGCTTGAGCTGTTTGAGTTGACCGCGTTACGACGTAACGCCGCTGGTAGATGACGTCGG
The DNA here is from genome assembly GCF_019977755.1 of Vibrio penaeicida. Taxonomy (NCBI): domain Bacteria; kingdom Pseudomonadati; phylum Pseudomonadota; class Gammaproteobacteria; order Vibrionales; family Vibrionaceae; genus Vibrio; species Vibrio penaeicida. The sequence goes on from NZ_AP025145.1 coordinate 854,111, forward strand.
ACAAAGGCGGAGTTTTCTTTGGTATTCGGTTGTTTAGAAACAGACAGATCATTAACAGGTAGGTTGTCACCTTCTTGAATGGGTCGACCTTCAAAGCCGCCAAGCGCACCGAGTGTGTAGGTCGAACGGCTACCCAATACTTCTGGCACATCAATACCACCACTAACTGCAATGTAAATTCTTGCGCCAGCGGTAAGGTGGCTAAACGTGAGGGTTTGACCCGCCTCGACGCGAAAGCTTGTCCAGTTTTCTTGTGCAACACCATCGACCATTGGTGTCATTTCTGCACCCGTCACGGCAACCGTGCAGCCTGTCGAAAATTCCAGTTTGGGTCCCATAAACACCGCTTCCAACACAGCTGCGTTTTCATCGTTTCCGACCAGCCAATTCGCGCATCGGCACGCAAATCTATCCATGGCACCTGAAACCGGAATACCCAAATGAAAATACCCCTTACGACCAAGATCTTGCACTGCTGTCGCTAAACCAGGGTGAATAACCTTAATGCTCATACAGTGCCTCCTTTAATTTGGTGTTGTAGCTGCCCATGTTTGCTTCAAATTCAGACAAAGAGAATTGAACTGGTTTAATTACAGGCTGATAGGTGCCCGCTTCTACCTGCTCCACTATTTGGTGATATTCCGCCTCATTGATGGCACGAAACTTAACAATGTCTCCCGGCTGGAAGAAGACGAGAAAGTCTTTAAGGTGAGCCACGCTCTGGCTTGGGTCGTAGATGGGCATGGGCGTCACTCCAAACATTTGGTATCCACCCGCGCCGCGCACCGAATAAATGCACGAGAAACATCCGCCGTATCCAACAGTGAGTTTTGGGGTATCGGTTCTTGGGCGAACGTATTTCGGGACTTGGATTTGCTTTTCTTGCTCCACCATTTGAAACATGAAAGGCAGCCCTGAAACGAACCCCACCATGGTTACCATCCAAGGGGAATTTGCGTGCGCTTCAATAAACGCATCAATCGAATCGTAGCCGTTGATTCTCGCGGCGTAAGAAAGATCGGTGCCTTCCGGATCTTGGTGCCTTTCCCTAAATCGCATCAGTGTTTCGTGTGTCCATGGATCTTGGTAATACACAGGCACTTCAACGATACGGGTGTCTATTTTCGCTTCGTTTTCTGCCATAGACGCTTCAAGGTCTTGTATGGTTTTCAGCATGTCTGAAGGGGCACAAATGTCAGGGTTGTATTTCACCTGAAAAGACGCATTTGCAGGGCAGATTTCTTCTACCCCCTGAATGTTGGCTTGTCGGATAGCTTGCGTCATCGACAAGCTTTTGAAAAAGGCAGCAAGTGACATCTCTTCGCTAACCTCTACAAATATGTGTTCGTCTCCGCCATAGGAGTAGCGTGTTTTCATCGTCGTTCCTTAAGATGCTTGAGAGTAGGAGCTGTCCTTGCTCGTATCAGACTCGGATTCATTCTCTAACCACCGTTCTAGCCATGCAGTGTTGAACTGTCCAGTGAGTAAATCGTTGTCTTTGCATAATTTTTGAAATAGAGGCTGGGTGGTTTTTACGCCAGTCACTTCCAATTCGTCGAGGGCTCTTGCCATGCGTTTAATGGCGTTTTCTCGGGTGCTATCCCATACAATAAGCTTTCCTAACAGCGAATCGTAGTAAGGGGGAATGGCAAATCCGGAGTAGATTAACCCGTCAAATCGAACCCCAGATCCCATCGGGGGAGTAAATTGGCTGATGATGCCGGGGAAGGGCAGGAACCCATTAAACGGGTCTTCTGCATTTAAGCGGATCTCAATCGCATGACCACGCATTTCAATATCAGATTGCTGGAGCGCCAGCGGCTTGCCGGAGGCAATCAGAATCATCTCGCGAATCAAATCGACGCCAGTAATGCATTCTGTAATGGGGTGCTCTACCTGTATGCGTGTATTCATTTCGATAAAGTAGAAGGCTTCCGTTTCGTCGTCATAGAGGTATTCAATAGTGCCTGCACCCTGATAGTTAACGCTCTCTGCTAACGCCACCGCGGACTGACACATGGCTTCTCTAACGGAGCTTGGGAGAACAAAACAAGGTGCCTCTTCCCATACTTTCTGGCGTCGGCGTTGCAGCGAACATTCACGCTCAAATAGATGAATCGCTTTGGTTCCATCTGCGAGGATTTGAACCTCAACATGCCGAGCTTGATGAATGAACTTTTCTAAGTACAAGGTGCCATCACCAAACGCCGATTGTGCTTCTGCAGAGGCTTGATGATATTGCTCTAGGAAGTCAGCGGCTTGTTCAATCACTCGAATTCCTCGACCACCGCCACCGGCTGATGCTTTGATCATGACAGGAAACCCAATTTCTTTGGCGCGCTGCAGTGCAGCGTCTGGATTGATGGAGGGAGCACTGCCGGGAACGACAGGCACACCCGCGGCCATAGCGGTTTCGCGAGCAACGGCTTTATCTGCCATTTTTCGCATGGTGTCGCCATCAGGGCCGATAAAGCGCAATCCGGCTGCGCGTACTTGATCTGAAAACTCAGCGTTTTCTGATAGGAATCCGTAGCCTGGGTGAATCGCGTCCGCGTTGGAATCTAAGGCGGCTTTGATGACTTTATCGCCATTCAGGTAGCTTTGATTTGCCATAGGCTGACCAATACAAATGGCTTCATCTGCCAATTTAACCGCCAGTGATTCGCTGTCGGCGTCGCTGTAAACTTGAATGGTGCGGAGCCCCATTTCTTTGGCTGCACGGATGATCCGCACCGCTATTTCACCGCGATTTGCGATAAGAATAGATTTGATACTCATAACAATTCCTTGTGTACATTCAGTGCGTTATTTAAGCCGGACGATAGGTTGACCAGCGTTAACGGGTGTTTCGTTATCCAGCAAAAAGTCATCAATAACACCTGACACTTCTGCTTTGATTTCGTGAAAGGATTTCATCACCTCAACTAAGCCGATGACATCACCAGGCGATAGGGTGTCTCCCGCTTGTTTGTAAAAAGGCTGTTCGGGGGCCGATGAACGGTAGAACACGCCCGGTAGTGGGCAGATGATTTCTTTGTCTGACATGGTTCACTCCTTGAAGATTGACGTTCCATCAGTGGATAATTCTTTTTGGCTTTTTAAGGTTCGTTCTCGTGAAGGCAGGTGTTGCTGTAGTGTTTTGTTGACTGCCTTGGCGATGTCCAGTGCGTTTGGGGTGTCTGAATGTACACAAACGGTTTGGGCAACCACGGGGATCTCATCTCCATTCGTAGCTATTACCGCACCTTGCTCTACAGCTTTTTTTACTCGTGTTGCCGCATAGTTCGGATCGGTTGCTTCGTGAGTTTGAGTGATCACCAAGTGCCCATGTTGATCATAGTCTAGGTCGGTGAAAAACTCGGCGACGAAGCCCACACCCTTGCTTTTGTATACTTTCTCGTGGCAAGTACCGGTTAAACCGAATACGGGTACTTGGTAATGCAACGCGATATTGGCGATGGTTTCTGCGATTTCTGGATCGGATGCGGCCATGCCATACAAAACCCCATGTGGCTTTAAGTGGTTAAGTGGCATACCCAACATATCCAGAAAGCCTTTCAGAGCGCCAATCTGATAAACGATCATGTTGTGCAGCTCGGCTTGGCTTAGGTGCATTTTTCTGCGGCCAAACCCCTGTAGATCGGGCAGTGAAAAGTGCGCGCCCACCTTTACGCCATAACGTTTGGCAAGCTCTACGGTGTGCTTCATGTGGTTTGGGTCTGACGCGTGGAAGCCACAAGCAACGTTGGCTTCGGTGATGTAGGGCATAAGCGCTTCATCATCACCTAGCTTGTAAATGCCAAACCCTTCTCCCATATCGCTGTTTATGTTGATCATATTGGTACCTGTTTATGATGTTGAAGAGGTTAGTGCGCGCCCAAGCTGGCTCGCATACGAATACGGATTTGGTCGACAATGACCGCGAAAATGAGTAACGCACCAATCACGACGGTTTGTAAGTAAGATTCGACGCGCGTTAAGTTCATGCCGTTTTGAACCAAGCTAATGAAGATGGCTCCTAGAACAACATGTTCGACACGCCCAACGCCGCCTCGAAGGCTGACGCCAGCAATCACACAGGCAGCGATAGACTCCAATGGCATGGCTGCCCCAATATTGGCTTCGCCTGTATCTAGCCTTGCGGTAATTAACATGCCTGCCAATGCCGCAAATAGGGCGCACAATAGGTAAGCCATCATCAAGGTTTTGTGGGTGTTGATACCAGAAAGCTGCGCTGCGTGAATGTTGCCACCGACGGCGTAGAAGTAGCGCCCCAGACGGGTTCGATTCACCACAATGACGGCAGCAATGGTCATGATGAATGCCGCTAAAATTGGCGTAGGGATACCTAAAATGCTACCAAACCCGAAGGTGTTACCAAATTCAACGGGCATACCGTAAACAGGAGATCCTCCCGTCATATAAAGGGCGACACCAAAGCCAACAGAGGAGATACCCAGTGTCATCACAAAAGGGGAAACTTGAAAGTGTGCCACGCCTACACCGTTGATAAACCCGACGACCAAACCAACCCCGACGCCCGCAAGAACACCAAGCAAGATGGCTAGATAAATGGCTTCAGGAAAAGAGGCATACACCGCCGCCATGGTGGTGGCACCCACCACAGAAGAAAGGGCGATAATGGTGCCCACCGATAAATCGAAACCCGCTGTCAGCAAGACGAACATTTGCCCAATTGCCACCATAATGAGGTAAGAGGATTGGCGTAAAAGGTTGAGTAAGTTCCGTGCGGTCAGGAAGTTGTCCGATGTCGTCGCAAATATGGTGACTGCAATCACCATTAATATGGGTAATACCCCAATCTTGACAAATAGGCGTTTCATCCAGTTCATTGCATTTCCTTTTGATGGCGAACCCGCTGCTTTGGAAACACTAGCTTTCGAACTTGTAAGGTCAGAAGCTGCGTGACTGGTCTTGATAGGTTCACTGTTCATTGTTGAGTGCCTCATTTTGGGATTCCATGGATTCCATGGATTCGAAGAAGTGAGCGAGTGCGTTGGGTTCGGTTATGTCATCACCCTGAAGATGCGCTTCGATTCGTCCGTGTCGCATGATGTATAAACGATGGGAAAGGTTGACGACTTCCGGTAGATCAGAAGAAATGATCACCACCGCTGCGCCTTGCTCACATAAGCTAGCGATGAAGCGATAGATCTCTGCTCGTGTGCCAACATCTACCCCGACAGTGGGCTCATCAAAGACATACAAAGACACATCGCGAGTGAGGCATTTGGCCAACAACACTTTTTGCTGATTCCCTCCACTAAACTGACCAACATCGCGCTCGGTTTGCATTGGGTAGAGCTTTAATTTGTCAGCCAGCTTTGAGGTTTGCCGGCGTTCATGGTTAAGGCTTAATGCACCCGTCGCACCGGAATAAGAGGGGGTGTTAATCGCCGCCAAGCTGATATTTTCTCGGCAACTTCGAATCATCACCAAACCTTCGGCTTTTCTGTCTCGGGAATTGTAAAAGAATCCCCGATCCAACATTTCACGAGTCGATAAGCTAGTGACATTCTCACCATGAAAAATCACCTTGCCAGATTGAATGGGTTCTAACCCAAAACACGCTCTTAGCGCTTCCGATTTCCCGCAACCAACCAGCCCAGCAAAGCCGATTATTTCTCCTTCTCTTGCATAGAAAGAAAGGTCTTGTATGGCATTATCTCGGCTTGATAAGTTCTGTACTTCCAATACGGTACTTTGGGGAGTGAAGGGGATTTCAGGGTAAACTTGATCCATCACGCGCCCCGTCATCATGGTGATCAGCTCTTTTTCATCAACCTGTTCACAAGCCTTAGTACCGATGTAACGCCCATCTCTTAAAACGGTGATGCGATCGGCGATGCGGCGTATTTCCGCCATGCGATGCGAAATGTAAATAATGCCGACACCTTGTTGCTTGATCTGCTCTACCAGCTTAAAAAGCTGCTCGGTTTCTTGATGAGTAAGAGACGCGGTGGGCTCATCGAGAATAAGCACCGCCAGTTCCCCTCGCAGCGCTTTGGCAATCTCGACCATTTGCTTTTCTGCTCGAGACAGCTCACCGACGCTCAAATCGGGGTTGAGCTGAAACCCCATGGTGTCGAGCAATTCTTGCGCTTTGTATTGCAAAGTTTGGTTATCGAGCATGCCCGACTTCATAGGTTCTTCACCGAGAAAAAGGTTCTGTGCCACCGTCAGGGTGTCAACCAATGAGAATTCTTGGAAAACAGCGCTTATCCCTTTTTGACGAGCATCGAACACATTTTTGAAATGCACGTCTTCGTTGTGGAATCGCATTTCGCCAGCCGTGCGTTGGTTTGCTCCTGAAATAATGGAAATCAGCGTGGATTTGCCTGCTCCGTTTTCGCCAAACAATACGTGCACTTCACCAGCTTCTAATGTGAAGTCCACATCGTCGAGTGCCTTAACACCGGGATACTGTTTGTGTATCCCGTGCATTGAGAGGATTGGGTTTGAACCGACCATCATTGAGGCTTCACCGAAAACGTTGGCTTAAAGCCGTTTGGTGCCAGTGAGCTGTCACGATCGAAGTGATCAATAATGGCGGCATCAATCACATAGAGTTGCGGACCAACATGCTTGGTGTACGGTTTGCCTTCGAGGATTCGAATGGCTTGGTCAATCGCAACACGACCTTGAATAACCGCGGAATCGGTTGGCGCAGCGAGTATGAGTTTACGCTTGATGCCTTGGTATACACCGGGTGTAAAGTAGTAAGAGAGTACCTTGATTTGATTGGTGAGCCCACGTGCTCTCAGTAAGCTGGTGGCCGCTTCAGCAGTGACAGCAGTGCCCACGATATAATCGAGATCTGGGTGGGCTTCTAGCGTGTCTTCAACTAGCTTGAGTTGAACTTCTTTACCTGTGTCGCCATATTTGGTTTCGACGACATCGATGTTGGAATCTTTAATGGCAGACTGAAAGCCCTTGTTTCCAGCTTCTACCCAGCCTGCGCCTGGAGGGCCAGGAAACCAGCCTACTTTGACTTTGTCTGATCCGTGTTTGTGAATCTCTCTTAAATACTGCCCGACTTTAGAACCCATTTCGCCAAACGACACTAAAGACTTAGCGGATAAATCCGGTGAAGACATACCGTTAACGATATCGATAACAGGAATGCCGGATTTAGTAATGTTCTTGACCAGATTGTTTAAACCTTCATAAGAGATGGCACCAATCACGACAGCATCTGCCCCTGAGGCAACGCAGTCTTCGATTTGCGATATCTGGGTATTTAAATTGGTGTAGCCGCCTGCTTCAACAAGCTGCATTCCAACGCCCGAGCGTTTGGCTTCTGCCACCACACCGTAGTTTACTGCCGTCCAATAGGCGTCTTTAAGGTGGGGGAAAGACACACAGATGTCCCATGGCTTTTCAGCTTTGTCGACGGGCTGGTAATCCATGACTTCTCGGTTACTTGCCATATCAAAGGGGGTTGTCCAAACATCCACGGTGTACGGATACCAATCTTTGGCGTTGATGTTTGGGCTGTAATACGCAGCAAGTACTGCGGTTAACGTAAGCCATGCTGCATTTGAGGTGTTTCGTTTCATCGTTCTTCTCCCTGTTATTCGAACGTTGTTTAACGAGTGGTGTTCGCCGTGATGAATCCGTTTCGGCTGTTGTCTCATTTGTTAATAACAGGTTAAAATTGCAGCGTTGATATGTAAAATATGGATTTCTAAGAGGTGTTATCTAAAATTTAGATACCCAAGCTGTGTGTGATTTAAAGGAATGAAATCCATTTAACAATATGAAATATCAGAGGTAAGTCGTTGTCGGTTAGTAGGTGAGTAAGGCAGTGAAATGTCTTGATATCTAATTTATTAATACATGAGTTAAGGAAAACAGAAATGCAGCCAACCATGAAGCAGATACGTTACTTCATCGCGACCGCCGATTCGGGGCAGGTATCCCAAGCGGCCAATGCCATGCACGTTTCTCAGTCTGCGATCACCACGGCAATAAAGTCATTGGAAGAAATGCTGAATGTGAATTTATTCATTAGGCAGCCTCATGGCATGCTGTTGACGTATGAAGGCAATCAGTTCTATCAGCACGCGACACACATAGTAAAAGAAATCGAAGAGGCTATGTTGCTTTCGCACCGAAGTTCCAATCAGGTGCAAGGGGTGATCAAGCTGGCGATGTCTTACACTGTGGCTGGGTATTTTGTTCCGCCTTATCTAACACGCTTCTCGCGCAGTTACCCAAAAGTAGAAGTGAAGCTGGTGGAAGCGACTCGGAGCGAAATAGAGGAAGGGGTAGTGTCGGGCGATTTCGACTTGGCGTTCATGCTGACATCCAACCTTATGAATCAAGAAGACATCAGTTTTCAAACGTTGCTCAGTTCGCCCCGACGGCTTTGGGTCAGTTCTAGCCATCCGTTACTGGAAAATAAGCTGGCGACGTTTCACGATGTTGCCCAGTATCCCTACATAATGCTGACGGTGGATGAAGCGAGCAACACCGCACAACGCTACTGGAACCAAACGCCTTATCAGCCCAATACCATTTTTCGTACATCCTCAGTGGAATCGGTGCGCAGCTTAGTCGCAAACGACTATGGGGTCACCATTCTTTCAGACATGGTCTATCGCCCGTGGTCTTTAGAAGGACGAAGGGTAGAAGTTCGACCACTAGCGGATCACGTACCCGATATGGAAGTGGGTTTAGTGTGGTCAAGAAAAAGAGAACGCAGCACCGCGGTGGCTGCGTTCTGTGAATTTATGGAAATGTCGGTGTCACCGAATCAGGATCTGATGAATCGGTACTAACGTTATTTTGGTCGCGTTAACACATCTGTCTTTGCAGCCCACTCATATCCAGTAGTCGGGTTGCAATTTCTTCAACCGATAACGATGTGGTGTTGAGGTACGGGATCGCTTCTCTGCGAAACAGGGATTCCACCGTATTGAGTTCCTTTTGGCATTGATCGTGGCTGGCGTATTCGCTGTTGGCCATTCTTCCTTCACGAATGGCGTGCAGCCTTTCAGGTTCGATGGTTAAGCCAAATGTTTTAAATCGAAAAGGTTCAATACTCGGTGGCAGTTTTAGCCTCCCCATATCCTCTTCTATGAAAGGATAATTCACGGCGCGAATTCCAAATTGCATGGCCAAATATAGGCTGGTAGGGGTCTTTCCGCAGCGTGAAACACCCAGCAAAATGATGTCGGCTTGGTCGAGATTGTTTAGCGAAATGCCGTCATCGTGGGCAAGTGTGTACTCAATTGCAGCGATCCTGTCCATGTAGCTACCCACATCTTTACTGATACTGTGTGAGCGCTGTAACTTGGGTTTTGGCTCTAGCCCAAGGTCTTTACTGAGCGGTTCAACCAGCGATTTAAGTACATCATAGAACTGAGCGTTGGCTTGCTCAATAACATGTTTGACCTCTGGTATAACGATAGAGAAGAACACCAAAGGCTTGTTCCCAGTCTCCTCAAAGGCTTTGTTTATCAGGCCTTTAACATATTCAGCACGTTCAATATTCTCTACAAAAGGAAGGGTTGTTTGACGCGTTTCAATGGAAAATTGCCCTAAAACCGCGTGCCCCATGGTCTCCGAGGTGATTGCAGTACCGTCTGAAATATAAAACACATCACGAAAACTAGTTTTGCACTGCATAAAAAGTTGAATCCTTAAAATAAATTTGTAGTGTGGGTTTCATAATAAAAATATATGTTTATTTACATTACAGGGGATCGATACCCGTAAATGTGACGCTGCCGGAAAAATTTTTTAAACCCTAAGCCAATCGTTTGCGTTGATTCAAGCCCCACTAAAACCCTACAGATCCAATAACAAGGAGATTATCCATGCAACAAAATGTTGTTTGGTATGACGCTTTATCAATGAACGACGTTGATAAAGTTGGTGGTAAAAACGCTTCACTCGGTGAAATGGTTGCAAACCTTGCTAACGCCGGCGTGAAAGTCCCTAACGGTTATGCCACTACCTCTTTTGCGTTTAATCAATTCCTCGAATCAGACGGATTGAATGAACGTATTTATGCCCTGCTGGAAAAACTCGATGTTGATGACGTCCAAGCGTTAAAATCAACAGGAGAAACCATTCGAAATTGGGTGCTAGAGCATCCTTTTACCCCTGAATTAGAAGCAGACATTCGTCAATGTTATGCGGAACTTGGAGAAGGCGACGACATGTTGTCGGTTGCTGTTCGTTCTTCTGCTACAGCGGAAGATTTGCCAGATGCTTCTTTTGCAGGTCAGCAAGAAACGTTTCTAAACGTACGTGGTATCGATGCTGTTATTGAAGCAACGAAACACGTTTTTGCCTCTTTATTTAATGACCGTGCTATCTCGTATCGTGTTCACCAAGGTTTCGACCACAAAGGTGTGGCGCTTTCTGCGGGTATTCAGCGCATGGTACGTTCCGACAAAGCGTCATCCGGCGTAATGTTTACCTTGGACACTGAATCGGGTTTCGATCAGGTTGTTTTCATCACCTCATCTTGGGGCTTGGGTGAAATGGTCGTTCAGGGCAGTGTTAACCCAGATGAGTTCTACGTGCACAAGCCAAGTTTGCAGGCGGGTAACCACTCGGTTGTTAGGCGCACACTGGGCTCGAAGTTGATCAAAATGGTCTACGCTGAGGGTTCCGAACTGGGCACTCAGGTCGATATCATGGATACGTCTTCGGAAGAGAGAAGCTCTTTCTCACTCACGGATGATGAAATTCAGGCGTTGGCGCAACAAGCTCTGATCATCGAAAAGCACTACGGTCGTCCGATGGATATCGAGTGGGCGAAAGACGGTGTAACAGGTGAACTCTTGATTGTTCAAGCGCGCCCTGAAACCGTGCGTTCACGTGACGACAAAAACGTCATGGAGCGCTTCCACTTAAACCAACAATCAGACGCGTTGATTGAAGGCCGTGCAATTGGTCAGCGAATTGGTTCTGGTGTGGTGCGTGTGGTGGATTCTCTTGATGAGATGGACCAAGTGCAAACCGGTGATGTACTCGTCGCAGACATGACAGATCCAGATTGGGAACCCGTCATGAAAAAAGCGGCTGCGATTGTCACGAACCGTGGTGGACGCACCTGTCATGCTGCAATCATTGCGCGTGAGCTTGGCATTCCTGCCGTTGTGGGTTGTGGTAACGCAACGGAGCGACTACAGAACGGCACTCAAGTGACCGTATCCTGTGCACAAGGCGAAACGGGCTATGTGTATGAAGGTGAGTTGGATTTCGAAATCCGCCGCTCATCGGTAGACGATTTACCGGAGCTGCCGCTTAAAGTCATGATGAACGTGGGTAACCCAGATCGTGCGTTTGACTTTGCGACTATTCCAAATGAAGGCGTTGGCTTGGCGCGCTTGGAATTCATCATTAACAAGATGATTGGTATTCACCCGAAAGCATTGTTGAACTACGATGATCAGCCGACCGAAGTGAAAGCTGAAATCGACCGACGCATTGCTGGCTACGCTGATCCGGTTGAGTTTTACATTGAAAAGCTCACGGAAGGCATTTCGACACTGGCGGCTGCTTTCTGGCCAAAACGCGTCATTGTACGTATGTCGGATTTCAAATCGAACGAGTATCGTAATCTTGTTGGTGGTGTTCGCTACGAACCTACCGAAGAAAACCCAATGCTCGGTTTCCGTGGTGCATCACGCTACATCTCAGAACAGTTCGAAGATTGTTTTGCATTGGAATGTGAAGCCATGAAGCGTGTCCGTGGCAAGATGGGCTTGAAGAACGTGGAAATTATGATCCCATTCGTTCGTACGGTAAGCGAGGCGGCATCGGTGATTGATTTGTTGGCGAAGCACGATTTACGCCGTGGCGACCAAGGTTTAAAAGTCATCATGATGTGTGAACTGCCATCCAACGCAGTGTTGGCGGACAGCTTCTTGAAGTATTTCGATGGATTCTCGATTGGTTCAAACGATATGACTCAGCTAACGCTTGGTTTGGATCGTGATTCCGGAGAGATTGCTCATCTGTTTGATGAACGTAACGAAGCGGTAAAAGCCATGTTGTCGATGGCGATTCAAGCGGCCAACAAAGCAGGTAAATACGTGGGTATTTGTGGTCAAGGACCATCGGATCATGATGACCTAGCAGAGTGGTTAATGGAGCAGGGGATTGATTCTGTTTCACTAAACCCAGATACCGTACTGGAAACTTGGTTACACCTAGGTAAGTAGCAGAACCTTAGTGAGTGGCCGATCCTACTTAGGATTTTTAGGTAACTTACTGATATAAATTAAAAACCTCTAGTTTATGCTAGAGGTTTTTGTTTTCTATATAAGCTTTCATTTTAAATATGAAACAAATAAGCATATAAATGCTTATTTGTTATTGCCCCTAAGTTCATATCAAAACTCCCATTCTTGTGAAGAAAATCAAAAAATGGCATCAACCTAATATAAGGTGGTTAAAAAACGATCAACTGTATGCAGTGTATACATTGTATCCAGAAGAGAGAATCTGATGCGACATCACCGATATGACTATTTAACTGCCTCTGAGCAAGCGTATCGGGTGATACGAGACATGATTCTTGAAATGGAGCTTCTACCGCATCAGCCATTATCAGAGCAAATGCTGGCGGATAAGCTGGAAATGAGCCGAACTCCGGTTCGTGAAGCGGTAGCAAGGCTAACAACGGAAAGGCTGATAGATAATGCGTCTAGGCGTCAGCTAATGGTGGCACCGATTCGGGTGGCACTGTTTGAGACAGCGTATTACGTAAGAAGAACATTGGAAGGCGACTTGGCGCAACTGGCAGCAAAAGCAAAGATAACCGAATTGGACCAGCTTAACCTGCAAACGTGCTTGAACGAGCAAGAAATAGCCGCGAGAAACAACAATTCAGAGATGTTTTACAACTCGGATGAACGCATGCATCAATTGATATGTGAATGTGCTGGCAAACCGTTGGTGTGGCCGATAATTCTGGATTCTAAGTTCCATATGGATCGCATTCGCAAGCTGATTTTAATGAGCCGAAGTTCCATCTTGACGGAGTTGATCGACGAACATCGGCAAATTGTACATGCTGTTTTGGTCGGTAATGCACCCGCCGCAAAGGATGCCATGCTGGGTCATATTGCGCATGTGTTTCCAGACTTGGATGTGATTCAAAAGCAGTTCCCAGAATACTTTTCTCAATAGCCATTACTGCATCACCAAGGAAAGGAGAGAGTAATGATAGATAACAACAAAGTTGTGCTAGTGACGGGTGGTTCCAAAGGAATAGGGCGCGCCATGGTCGATCGCTTTGTCGAGGCAGGTTACAACGTGGCTTTTTTCTGTAACGACGCGGAGTCTTGCGCGTCTACATTGTCGGATCACGGTAACCGTGAAAACGTATTGGGCATCACGTTAGACGTCAGTAAAGCAGAAGAGGTTAAGGTAGGCGTAGATAAAGTAGCGCATGCTTTTGGTCGATTAGATGTGGTGATCAATTCCGCTGGGATACAACGCTATGGCGATGTGGTGGAAACCAGTGTGGAATTGTGGAATGAAGTGCTCAGCGTTAACTTAAACGGTGTATTCCACACCTGCAAATACGCGATTCCCGAAATCCGCAAACAAGGCAAAGGGGCAATCATCAATATTGCTTCTGTTCAGTCTTATGCTTCTCAAACCGGTGTGGCGGCTTATGCCGCGTCTAAAGGGGCGATTTTGCAACTAACACGTTCTATGGCATTGGATTGCGCTGCCGACCAAATCACCGTGAATGCCTTATGCCCTGCATCGGTCAATACACCTATGTTGCACTGGGCTGCAGACTTATGGAAAGGCGAACAATCGAAAGAGCAAGTTCTTGAGTCTTGGGGCAAAGCTCACCCATTGGGCAGAGTGGCTGAACCCAGAGAATTGGCAGAGCTCGCGCTGTTTATTGCACAAGGGAAATGTTCGTTCATGACCGGAGCCGATATTAGAGTGGACGGCGGAATCATGAGCCAAGTCCCCATTGTCTTGCCGGAATAAGCGTATTACCGGAATAAGGAAGCCAGTTTATGGAAACTAACTACCGATCAAAGTCATTTCTGAAATCGCACATTCAAAGCATCATGGATTTTTACCACCCTGATTGCATGGACAATAAACGCGGCGGATACATCAACCAGTTTAAGGATGACGGCTCCATATTCGATATGGATACCAAGCACCTTGTTGGTACTTGTCGGTTTGCATTCAACTACTCCCTTGCATATCTCAATAATGGCGATGTGCAATATCAAAAAGCCGCAGAACATGGCGTTCGATTTTTATTGGAGCATCATAAACAGCGAGATGGCGGGTACGCTTGGGTGTTGAACGGCTTGGATGTCGAAGATGGAACCCGCCATTGTTATGGTCATGCTTTTGTATTACTGGCAGCCGCGGCTTCAATCAAAGCCAATGCTCCAAGCGGTCGTACATTATTGAATGACATATGGGATGTGCTCGAAGTGCGATTTTGGGATCAAGAGGCACAGTTATATGTCGATGAAATCTTAGAAGGTAGCTGGAACAACGTATCGCCTTACCGTGGTCAAAACGCCAACATGCACATGTGCGAAGCCATGATTTGTGCCTATGAAGCCACAAAAGAACAGCGATTTCTCGACCGAGCCGTTACCCTCGCAAAACGAATTTGTGTCGATTTAACCAGCCAGTCCGATGGGCTGATTTGGGAGCATTACGACCAAGATTGGAACCACGATTGGGATTACAATCTGGACGATCCAAAACACCTGTTCAGACCATGGGGGTATTTGCCTGGACACTTTACCGAATGGTCTAAACTGCTTTTGATATTGTCTCGCTACCACAAAGAAGATTGGATGGTGCCAACAGCAACGCATTTATTCGATGCTGCGATGCAAGTCAGTTGGGACGATGAATCAGAAGGCATGAATTACACCTTTTCTCCCGATAAAGAAATAGTCGATACCGATCGATACTATTGGGTTGTGGCAGAAACTATTGCCGCTTCCGCAGCGCTTGCGGTAGAAACGGGTGATAAAAAATATTGGCAATGGTACGAGACTTTATGGGGCGTTGCCGACCGACATTTTATCGATCACACCTACGGTGGCTGGTTTCGGTTGCTCGACCACAATAATCAAAAATACGACAACTTAAAAAGCCCACCAAGCAAAACGGACTATCACCCACTGTCTGCATGTTTTGAAGTTCTGCAGAGTTTAAAACGAATTTAACCGCGTTTCGAATAGACGCCTGATCGCGCACTTTCATTATAGAGGTCGTTGTCACCAGTTTAGGGTGCTCTCACCGAGAGCTGCCACGGGTTAGGCGTGTCTTTAAAACGTAATTCTGTTCAAAAGGACAAGGAATAGAACCATGTTTAAATACAAAATGTTTGACTGCGAAAAGCTGAACTGGAAACAGTTTAACTGCAAAAAAATCGTATTGCTGAGTGCCATTCTCAGTACCACATTACTTGGGTTTTCTTCACCCAGTATCGCAGCGGAAAAGGAAAAGCAGCTGCGTTTTACTTACCTGACACAAACGGGCATCGACAACACATTTTGGCAGACGATCAAACGCGGAATGGACGACGCTTGTGCCTTGCTAAAAGCGGATTGCCAACTGTTGTTTACACAGGAAAACGGCAATCTTCAAATGCATCTCCAGAACATTGAAACCGTGACCAACCAAGGTGTGGATGGAATTGTCACCGTGGTGGTGGATGACAACTTGTACGATGAAGCGCTGCAACGTGCCGTCGATAAAGGCATCCCCGTTATTGTGTCGAATGTCGATGATACACAGGGCGAACTTGGCAATGCTCGGTTAGCGTTTGTCGGGCAAGATTTGTTTCAAGCGGGCTACGAAGTGGCGAAAGGATTGGCAGCCAAGTTCGACCGAAATAAACCCGCACACGTCTTATTAGGACTCGCCAGACCCGGTGAAAGCTGGGCGGAAGACAGAATCGGTGGCGCCAAGAAATACCTAAACGAGTTGAACGCAGAAAACCCTGATTGGAAAGTCACATTTGATGTCATTGATTCGGGTAATGATTTATCCATTACCGGTTCGCGAATTTGCCAATACATCCAAGGACACCCGGAAACTAACGCAGTTATTGGAGCGGGCTTTTGGTTTGCAGGCGCTGGGGAATGCTTACGCGATTTGGGTAAAAAGCCAAACGAAGTATGGATGGGCGGTTTTGATTTAGTGCCAATTTTGATTGATGAAATGAAAAAAGGGTACGTGCATCTCACCGTTGATCAACAACCTTACTTACAGGGGTATCTGCCTATTCTGCAACTTCATTTGATCAATAAATTTGGCTTAAGCGCATGGGATGTGAATACAGGTAAAGCTCTGATCACCAAGAAAGATGTTCCCGCGCTTGAAAAGTATATTGATCAGGGAGTTCGCTAGGCATGGAACAAGAATTAAGGGGCAACTCTGCCCCTATTCAAAAGGAACCCAGAATGAATCTGCGAAGACAACTGAAAGATTTGCTTTCAAGACCAGAAGTCAGTGCCTTCATTATGTTGCTGATTATGCTTGCGTTGTTCTCTGCGTCGAATCCTTACTTTCTGACGCTCAATAATTTCATGATCATTTTGCAGCCCATTCCTGAGATTACTTTGATAGCGATTGGCGTCACCATTTTGATGGTTTCGGGTGAATTCGATTTGTCGGTGGGATCTGTTTTCGCGTTTTCACCCATGATCATGGTGTTGCTACTTGCAGCGGGTATCCCTGTTGGACTCGCTATTGTAGTCGCTCTCATAGGGGCGGCGGCTGTTGGGCTATGTAACTCTTTTATCACGTTAAAAATTGGCTTGCCTTCTTTCATTACGACACTGGGCATGCTGTTCATGATCCGCAGTTTGACGATTGTAATGTCGGGCGGGTTCCCACCACCATTCCCACGAGATATGGATACGTCTTGGCTGGTAGGGCGTGTGGATCTGCTGCGTGCGTCCATTTTCTACTTGGTGGCTTTCGCGATTGTGTTGTCGATGTGGTTACGCAGAACCGACTTCGGCAGTTGGATCTACGCAACAGGGGGAAATACGCAAGCTGCCCACGACATGGGTATCAATACCGCGTTGGTGAAAACCACCGCCTTTGTGTTGTGCTCTGTGCTCGCGGGCTTTGCAGGCATCATCCAATGTTTTCGGATTAAAGCCATTATTCCAACCATGGGAACGGGGTTTGAACTTCATGCGATTGCCGCTGCCGTTATCGGTGGTGCAGCCTTGACTGGCGGCGTAGGCACAGTCATGGGGGCTATCATTGGGGCACTTCTGATCGCATTCATTGAAAACATCATCATCATTAATCGTATTGATGCCAACTGGTTTAAGTTTGCCGTTGGCGCGATGATCGTTTTCTCCGTTGCGTTAAACACATATACCCGCCGAATGGCGGACAAAATGAAAGTATAGGAGGCGGAAGTTATGGAATCTCCCTTACTGGAATGTCGCAACATATCAAAGTCTTACTCCGGAGTTGAAGCACTGCAAAACGTCAATTTGTCGATTGGGCGTGGCGAAGTTATCGGGTTAATTGGTGATAACGGAGCAGGTAAATCGACGCTGATTAAAATTTTGTCTGGCGTTCATACCCAAAGTAGTGGTGACATCTTTATCGATGAAGAACCGGTCACGATTCGAAACCCAAGACACGCGATGGGTTTGGGCATCGAAACCATTTACCAATACACCGCAATGGTGCCGGAAATGTCCATCGTTCGGAATATGTTTATTGGACGAGAAATACGCCGAAAAGGTCCAAGAGGGTTTGGGTGGCTGAACGAATCCAAAATGGCGGCAGAAGCCATACAAGCGATTAAGGATGTCGGTTTGGATTTGGAACACCCTCATCGCCCGATAAAAGAGCTGTCTGGTGGTCAACGCCAAGGTGTAGCCATCGCCAGAGCCATCTATTTCCGGTCTCGGATTCTCATCTTAGATGAGCCGACTAACCACTTGTCTGTTAAAGAAACCGATAAGGTTCTGGAATACATAGAAATGCTAAAAAATCAGGGAGTAACCTGCATTTTTATTAGCCACAACTTGCACCATGTGTCTCAGGTATCTGACCGTATTGTCGCCATGGCTCGGGGAGAGAAAACTGCGGATCTGCCTATTGAAGATACGTCAGTAGAGCACATGACCAGGCTTATAAGCTAAGAGGGGCAGCATGAAATATCCAAAAATTACTGATATTAAAGCGACGACAATTACCGTTCCGCTAGAAGCGCCTTTACGCCATTCAAATGGTGCACATTGGGGGAGGTTTGTCCGAACTGTGGTTCAAGTCGAAACCGATGTTGGCATTGTTGGGCTGGGGGAAATGGGCGGTGGCGGCGAGTCTGCGGAAGCCATGATTGTTGCCTTGAAGCAATATTTAGTTGGGCATAACCCTTTTGAACTCGAAGCGTTACGCATGAAAATATGCAACCCAACGGCAAGCTTATACAACAACCGAACGCAATACCATGCCGCCATTGAATTTGCCTGTTTGGATATTTGTGGCAAGTTTTTAGGCGTGCCGGTGTGCGATTTGCTGGGCGGCAAAGTTAGAGACGAAGTGGAATTCGCAAGTTACTTATTCTTCCGATTCAATAACGATGATGGCTATGGGGAAGTACGTACTCAAGAGCAGCTTGTAGAACACGCTCGTCAGCTTAAAGAGCAGCACGGATTTCGAGTTCACAAGCTTAAGAGCGGCGTATTCCCACCGAAATATGAATTAGCCTTATTTCGGGCGCTGGCGCTTTCCTTACCAGAAGACCAAGTTCGATACGACCCTAATGCCGCGTTTTCGGTTGAAGAGGCTATTTGGTTTGGTCGCAATATCGAAGATCTCAATAACGATTACTACGAAGACCCCACATGGGGTTTGAACGGGATGAGGACGGTGAGAGATCGCGTGAAAATCCCGAATGCCACCAACACCGTCGTGATTAATTTTGAGCAACTCGCAACCAATGTTCGAGACCCAGCAGTGGATGTGATTCTGCTGGATACGACATTTTGGGGAGGGATCCGCAATTGCGTTAAAGCAGCCAATGTATGTGAAACGTTTCAAACCAGTGTGTCGGTGCACTCTTCCGGAGAGTTGGGTATTCAATTAGCCACTATGCTGCACTTAGGGGCGGTTTTGCCCACGCTGACCTATGCAGCGGACGCACACTATCACCACCTTACAGACGATGTGATCAAAGGTGGGAAGATGGTTTATCGAGATGGGAAAATACAAGTCCCGACGGCTCCTGGATTAGGCGTTGAGCTGGATGAAGATAAGCTGAAACACTACGCAGAGCTTTACAAAAAGCTGGGTGGTTACCTCTACGACAGAGATCCATCGCGTCCCGACTGGTTTGCCTATACACCCAATACCCAGTGGGCAGATCCGAATGGCTAAACAACGTTAGGTTACTGAGCATAAGGAGAATGAAATGGACACTTCAAACTCACACCATGACAGCGTCCTCGACAAGAGGGTTGGCCGCATAGAGGTTGTTTCGGATGCGCGGTTTTCTGTCGGGGAAAGCCCGCTTTGGAATCCACATGAAAGCAGTTTGATCTTCGTCGATATCATCGACAAGGTGTTGGTCACTATTGAACAAAATGGCAATTGTACTCGCATACAGACAGAGGACTTCCCGACAGCATGTGCGTTAGTTGAACAATCCAACTCGCACCTTATTGTGGCGTTTGCCCAAGGTGTCAGCTTGGTCGATAGGCGCAACGGAAAAGTTCTCCCCGTTTCTCAGCCCGATCAAATGCAAGGGAATCGTCTCAACGAAGGAAAATGCGACCCCTTGGGGCGTTTTTGGGTGTCGTCCATGCAAACGAATCTTCATCCAGATGGCAGCGGAAAAGAGATGGATAGGGAGTCCGGTGCGCTGTTTAGCGTGGTTGGTGACGGCTTCTCCAAACGCTGGACCGAATACAACATAGGGTTAACCAATACCATGGCTTGGTCGCCTGATAGAGAAACCTTCTACTTTGGTGATTCAATGAACAATGTGATTTGGGCGTACGATTATGAATTGGAGGCGGGTGCGGGGAGTAACCCTCGCGTTTTCTTTCAAAATTACCCAAATGGCGCGCCGGATGGATCTTGTATCGACAGCGAAGGTTATGTATGGAATTGCCGATTTGGCGGATCCGAAATCGTACGCATTGCCCCTGATGGTTCACTCGATTCGGTTGTACCTTTACCAGTAACCAATCCAACCAGTTGCACCTTCGGTGGTGAAAATGGCGATACTTTGTACATCACCTCCGCACAGTTCTCTTTGACGGCTGAGCAATTAAAGCAAAACCCAATAGAAGGGGCGGTGTTGAGTTTTAAACCTCATGTTGGTGGTTCACATGAATATGAGTTTTCTTGCTCCGAAGACCTACTGAACCAACTCCATTTATAAAGGAAAGACGATATGACAATCATCCCCAACGATGAAAAAGCATTATGGGTCGGAAGGATTTGGTCTGCCGATGCTGGTGGCCCTTTGGTTGTGTTGGTAAGGCAAGGGCTGGTATACGATCTTACCGAGTATTCGTCTACCGTGAGTGATTTACTCGATACCGAAAACCTTTTGTCTATTTTGAAAGCGTGGGATGGTGAGGCATTCGCATCGTGGCAAAACGTGGCGGAATCAAAAAACAGCCAATACCATTTGCTTGCCCCATTTGATTTACAAGCCATCAAAGCCGCTGGTGTGACCTTTGCAGTCAGTATGTTAGAAAGAGTGATCGAAGAAAATGCCGATGGTGACCCGCAAAAAGCATCGGTATTACGACAAGAGTTGATTGAAGCGATAGGCACCGATTTAGGAAAAGTGAACCCTGGCAGCGAACAAGCTATGCAATTAAAAAAGTTGCTGCAACAAAAAGGGCTATGGAGCCAGTATTTGGAAGTGGGTATTGGTCCCGATGCAGAAATCTTTACCAAGGCACAACCCATGTCGAGTGTGGGGTTTGGCGCGCCAATTGGTGTTTTGTCGACCTCGTATTGGAACAACCCAGAGCCTGAAATCGTGCTTGCTGTAAACTCGAAGGGAAGCATAGTAGGCGCGACTCTCGGTAACGACGTCAACCTGAGGGATTACGAAGGGCGTAGCGCGCTTTTGCTTGGCAAAGCCAAAGACAACAACGCATCTTGCTCGATAGGACCTCTTATTCGAGTGTTTGATACGAACTTCACGCTGGCAGACATTGAGCGTGAAGTTGTGCACCTCACCATTGAAGGTAAAGATGGGTTTTCTCTAGGTGAATCGTCCGATATGGGTAAAATCAGCCGTTCACCTGAGCAACTGGTGAGTCAATTGATCGGAGTTCATCACCAATACCCCGATGGCGTTGCCCTTTTTTTGGGGACGATGTTTGCCCCCATTCAAGATCGTGACGAACAGGGAAGCGGCTTTACCCATAAAGTGGGTGATGTGGTGAGCATACATTCTCAACATTTAGGGCGGCTTCAAAACACGGTTGATCACTGTGAGAAATTGCCACCGTGGACATTTGGGGTGCGTGCGTTGTACCAGTATTTAAATACTCGCCAGTCAAATTAACCCAGCGTTTGGATAAAAGGATGAATCATTATGGCTAATCTAGGGCAAATCGTGATTGGTGGTGCATGGGAAAGCGGAGAAGAAAACCCCATCTATGCCACGAATCCCAAAAGCAACCAACCTCTACCACAAGCGTTTCATTCTGCTAGCCTCTCGCAAACGGAAAGAGCGTGTACTGAGGCCGGTAACGCAAGCGCAGAGTTTTCAAAAACGGCACACACCAAGCGAGGTGATTTTTTGCGAGCCATTGGCGAAGGGCTGCAAAGTCGGGAACCCGATATCGTTCAATTTGGAACACTTGAAACGGGGTTACCAGAAGCCCGCCTAAAAGGGGAATTACAGCGCACTATTGGGCAACTCAACCTGTTCGCTGATCTTCTCGTCAGTGGGCGCGCATTCGAGACGTTGCACGATGAACCGCTTCCAGACAGAGCGCCATTACCAAGGCCCGATTTACGTTTAGTGAAACGTGCTATCGGACCAATTGCCGTATTTGGCGCCAGTAATTTCCCCTTAGCTTTTTCTGTCGCTGGTGGCGATACCGCATCAGCATTCGCTGCGGGATGCCCTGTTATTGTAAAAGCTCATTCATCGCACCCTTATCTTTCTTATTTTGCGGCTTCAGCAATAACGGAAGCGGTAAAGAAAACCGATATGCCTGCTGGCGTTTTCAGTATGGTTTACGGAAGCGGGAATACCGTTGGTAGCCAATTGGTGACTCATCCAGCCGTTAAAGGCGTTGGCTTTACGGGGTCTAAACAAGGTGGGTTGGCATTGAACAAATTGGCACAAAGCCGCAACGTACCTATTCCAGTTTTTGCGGAAATGAGCAGTGTTAACCCTGTTTTTCTTTCAGCCAAATCACTTGCTGAGCATTCGGAATTGTTGGCAAAAGGGTTGTCCGACTCCGTTTGTCTTGGTGCCGGGCAATTTTGTACTAACCCTGGGCTGGTTTTAGTGTGTGAGGGGAGTGAGACCGAGCCATTTGTTCAGAAGTTAACGGTGAATACGCATGCTCAGCCTGCACAAACCATGTTGAATAAGGGCATATGTCAGGCTTACTATGCCGGAGTAGAACGTTTGGAATCTTTGGGTGCAACGGTATTGAAATCGAGCATGAATACAAAATCTGGTGCTGACACATCAATTGATAGCAGTGAGAATCAATGTGAACCTGCGTTGTATCGTATATCAGGAAAGCAATTTTTGGCCGCACCGAACGATTGGCAACCGGAAGTTTTTGGAGCATCTACGCTTGTTGTCGTTGCTAAAAATGAAGCGGAAATATTGGCGATTCTTCAAACGTTAGAAGGGCAGCTAACCGTGACATTTTGGCTCGATGCTGAAGATGATCCTGATGTACATCAACCACTTATTTCGCAGGCGGAGCAAATTGCCGGGCGTATCATCTTTAATGGTTTTCCTACAGGCGTTGAAGTGTGCCAGTCGATGGTTCATGGTGGTCCGTATCCAGCAACAACAAACGGTCAATTTACGTCTGTAGGATCAACAGCGATAGAGCGGTGGTTACGCCCAGTTTGCTTTCAAAATGCGCCTGATTGGGTGTAATTTCTAATGCAGCACTTGTGGGGTGTGGCTTACATACCCTTACATTTAGTCTGTGTATAAAATGATAGCATCCGTTAAGAGAAATCTTACACGGGTGAGCGATGAAAATCCTTAATAGAACCGCTGTCGCATGGCTTGCGATGGTATTACCTTGCACTGCATTTTCCGCGGGTTTTGAAAACAGTGCATTCATAGTGAAGGGCGGCACATCAAGTTTTAACGATACCGACACCAAAGACGCATTCAGCGGTTCGGCGGTCGGAATTGAGCTGTTCAATTTACAACAAGCACCTATCTTTAGCGCCATTCTTGGAGGTGGGTATTTATCTCATACCCGCCAAGATGCCTCAAAAGGTGAAGACGCATTAAAAATTGCGGATACGTCCTTGGGTTTTGCGCTTGGTATTGGCTTTACAGAAAATGTATCGGTCTACGGCAAGCTTGGTCTGAGCTACCTCGAAACGGACATCAAAAACTACCGCTCTGCCGATTTAGGGCATAAAGTTTATGGCTTAGGTTTGAATTCTGGTGTTGGTGTCATGTATCACTTAGGGCAATTGAGTCTAGGTGCCGAATTTATTCGCAATGATATTACCCAAAACAATTCTTCATCTGTCGACTACTTGAACGGGACCTATTCCAACTGGTATATCACAGCTGGATACGCGTTTTAGAATGAAGCGTTCAATCATTTCGCTGACTGGCTTAGTGTGTTTGGTGGCGCTGACAGCGTGTAAAGGCTCGGTGTACGATGCGGTGTCTTCGATGCCTAAAAGTTCGGGGGAGGCTGTTAATGATGGCAGTGCGGCATACACTTCTCAGCTATTTGGGGATAAGGTAACGGATCTTCTTGATGCCGTCAGCGTGACTGAAGATAGCTTGATTTTGGAAAACGTAGCGAGAAAAGCGACGTATGCGACGGACGCCATTCTGGGGCAAGCGCTGAAATCTCTAAATTATTCATCAATTGCCAGCCTGAAGGCAGCACTCAAAGCTGGATCAGTCATTAATAATGGCATCTATCACGCTGAGCTGGACAGTTTCTTTGAGCTGGAATACGTAAAAATAAAATCCTCTTCCGCGATTACCTTAAAATCCGCACCCGCCAATATCATCGAAAGCAAAGACTCAATTGCGCCTTTTACATTGAATAATAAGAAAGGCGTTGTCGACATCGTGATTCTAGATGTAGGTGGTGGTGATTATTACATTTCAACAACAATTGGCGATCTAAAGTACTACTTAGATACGAATACATTCAAAGATGCATTAGGGTTGGATGGGTTTGGTGTTTGTAAGACAACCTCTAAGGGGGCGAATTTTACAGAATGGACGTGCCATCTTTCTTCTCCCATGATCCAAAGTGATGATGAGTTATTTTACTCTCTTGATCATCAAGTGGAAAAGTACACTTCTACCGATACAGGGATATCAAGTTCGGTATCGATGAAATCATTGTCTGACCACAGATATAATCGCAATACCCGCGAGTTGCAATTTATTCCACCGATTGAGTTTAGCGCTAAACAGTGACGTTTGACCGTTTAATAGAATTGAATTTTAGGGTGAAGATCTCTGTAAAAATAGCAAGTGCACCAGCGCTAATTTGGAAACGAAATACTGCCTAATGAGAAAGCGAAGAAAATTACCAGAGCCGATTGAAAACCCAACTTTGAGCGACTTAATCACACACAACGGCGGGGATCTTCTCGTGAGTTGTTTAAGAGAGAAAAACAAAAGCTTGTCCGATGCTGAATTTGAAATTTACATCAAAAAATTCAGAGGAAGTAAGAAAATTCGTAAGTGACTTAATTCTCTAAAATATGTTACACCCACAAAAAAGCCCGCAAGTTGCGGGCTTCCTGTTTTAACCAAGCGAAATCATATGTAGCAAGTGCTATTGTGCCTAAGAAGGTAATTAAAACAATGTTTTAATTACCTGTTTGTCCATATTTTGGATGCACCACAAATTCTTCGTGTAACTGATAAGTTAGATGCCTTTTCATTCTCGCTAAAATGGGTACCAGAATAGGGTGGGTTCTAGGTATCGCTTCACAAACGCTAAACAGACGATGATCATTACGGCAGACATTACCCTTTTATCTATCGTCGTAAGAGGTTTTGAACTGTACCAAGTTCGGGATTTGTTTCTGCCAAAACCTCGGAGCGTCATGGCGTTTGAAATGGTATCGGCACGGTCTAGGCTAGAAAAAATAAGCGGACCGAGAATGTGAGCTATATTTCGAATTCTTTGAAATAACGGAGCATTCTTTGATAGATCAAGCCCCCTAGCTTGTTGAGCATGCATGATGTTGACAAAGTCTTTCTTTACTTCAGGTAAGTAACGCAGTGTTAGGCTTACCGCATAAGCAATTTTATAAGGAACACCAATGCGATTTAAGCTGGCTGCAAATTCGGTTGGATGGGTGGTAAACACAAAGACCAAAGCAATTGGGAACATACTGAAGTATTTTAGTGTCACTGTTATAAGGTAATACAGTGTCTCTTGTGATAGGGAATAGTTGCCCCACAATGGCAGTAAGAGGTGTTCACTGCCAATGAGTTCTGTGCCTTGCCTCGGCGCGAGAAGGTACATAAAGACAGCATTGAGCGAGAGCACGCTTACCGTGGCGATAAACAGTGGGCGATAAACTCGAAAAGGAACTCGGCTTACTTTTAACAGCAGTATCCCTGATGCAATCATTGGGAGCAAAACGCGTAAATCAAATGTCGTCAGAACAACGGTCACCCAAGCAGCAAATATTACGAGTTTGGTAATCCCATTCAATTGGTGAAGAGGCGAGCCTGTATTAATGTAATTGATACCAAAATTCATTTTTGTGGCGTTGTTCATACCACCTCCATAGAGGTGCTTTGCGAGATAAAGCGGCGCATTAATTTATTCGAGTTATCTATGCCTGCTTTCGCCGCTAACTCGTACAAACTTGTGGGAGCAAGGTTGGCACTGTCTAGCAAATCTGGTTGGCTGAATACATCTGTGACGGGGGCATCGGCGATGAGTTTTGCATCTGAAATCACGACTGAACGAGTGGTGTATTCAAGAACTAAGTGCATATCGTGTGACACAATTAAAACGGTAATGCCTAACTTATGGTTGAGTGCCTTAATGAAATTCAACATCGATGTATAGTTGCGATAGTCTTGTCCAGCTGTCGGCTCATCTAGGATAAGCAGCTCCGGTTCTGATATTAATATGGATGCGATGGTCACGCGTTTGCGCTGCCCGTAACTTAGCGCCTCAATTGGCCAATGACGATATGGTTTTAGCCCACATAGTTCTAAAACGTGCAAAACCTTTTCCTCAATGTCAGGTTCGGGCAAACCTAGGTTTCTAAGCCCAAATGCCACTTCATCAAAGATCATATGGTGCGAAATCATATGATTTGGGTTTTGCATTACGACCCCAACTTTTTGGCTACGTTCAAATATCGAAAGATCCGCTATGTTGGCATCGTTCATCGAAATTGAGCCAGAATCCGGCTTGAGCACACCCATTACTAGCTTGGTAAGGGTCGATTTCCCAGAACCATTCTTACCAAGTACTGAAACAAACTCGCCTTTTTTAACTTCAAAAGAGACATCTTCAAGGGCATTTTTTTCGCCATCATAAGAAAAAGTGAGTTTGTCGACTTTTAGCAGTGTTTTCGAGCGAATTGGTGTTGTAATGGGGTTATCAAATGCCATCCATTTTGCGAGTTCAGGCTGATAGTCACTCACTGGAATCGCACTCAAATTAGCTATAGGCATAGAACAATCTAATCGACAGTTTGCTTGTTTTAATGCTGTAAGGTAAAGGGGCTCGCGGATGCCATGTTTTATCAAAAGGTTTGAATGTAGTAAGGCATCTGGCGTCATATCTGCGACGATTTCACCGCCTTCCATTAAGACTACTCTGTCGATACTCCGATGCAGGACATCCTCAAGTCTATGTTCAATGATGACGATGGTTTTTCCGGTATCACTATGAATTTGGTCGATGATTTCGATGGTTCGCTTGCCTGTTTTTGGATCTAGGCTCGCTAGTGGTTCATCAAACAACAGCAAATCGACGTCATCCACCATCACTCCTGCAAGTGAAACTCGTTGTTTCTGACCACCGGAAAGATCATGTGGAGAATGATGCAATAAAGATTCAAGGTCGATGAGTTGCGCAGTATCTCGCACTGTTTCGAGCATTTCGTCGTGCGGAACGAGCTGGTTCTCAAGAGCAAAAGCGATGTCTTCGGCTACGCTTAACCCAACGAACTGACTGTCGGTATCTTGCAGTACGGTGCCAATTTGTTCAGTAAAGTCGTGGAGCTCCATCGCATGAGAAGGCGTGCCATTAATGGTTAAGGTACCAGTGACAAGCCCGTTGATAGCAGAAGGAATAAGCCCATTTAGACAGTGACCCAGCGTCGACTTTCCGCTTCCGCTGGGTCCGATGATGACAATTTTCTCGCCTTTCTCTATCCGTAGGTTGATGTTGTTTAGAGTCGGTTTTTCCAGAGACTCATATTGAAAAGAGAAGTTAGAGAATTCGATAGAACCCAACACTTAAGCCTCCGATAAGTTTCGGCTCTGTTTTTTCCTTTTCGCTACGGATTTGAGAATAAAGTACCCAACTACGGCAATCAGAACGGTATTGGCTGAGGCAATAATGGTGAGCTGAGTAAAGACCTTAGTAAACGGTTCGGCGTAGAGAATGGTATCCAAAAATGCGGAGCAACCGTAGCCGACAATGTTACCAATGAGAGCCAAAAGGACAAACAGGACGTAGTCTTTGAAAGGGAGTTCACCTTGCTTTAGTCGTTCTCGAGTCAGAACAGGGAACAACCCCATAACCAAACCAACGATTCCAGAACCTAACACCCACGTAATCCACACGCCCCAACCAGCAAATAAGTCTGTTACCCAGTGGCCAATGAATCCAACCAAAAAGCCGACGATAGGTCCAAACATAACGGAAAACAGAGCCAATACGGCCATGGCTGGTTTAAGTGTTGTATTGGCAAAAACAGGGATACCAAACATGGGTAATCCACCAATGCCATACAGTGCTGCACCAATAGCAATGACAACAACCATTTTTGCTGAGAAGTTCATAACGAATCCTTGTAGTGAATAATTAACAGAGCAAGAAATAGGCAGCGCGTTTCTACTCTAGGCGAAACGCGGTGTAAAACAAAATATACGGTGCCCAAGTATCTAGAAGTTACTTGGGATACACAGGTTTTGGGTTGCTTAACGGAAGTACAGTATCACATGGATCTTATAAATTTGAGCTCATATGACATAAACGTTGGAGGGATGTTTTCGCTTTGCGATCTCGATCTTGAAACAATTGGGTAATGAATCTTTCATACTTTGACTTGTATTGGCTAGAAACTAGTCCTTTTGGGTGGTTTTTACATAAATATATGAAAAATTTTAAATTAAGCTTGCGCTTAAGTAAGGATGTTCTAAATTTTAATTAAGCTCAATAAGAAAGCTTATTTCCAATTGATGATTTAGATTTTATCCTCGGGGTGGAGGAGAGGCGCCTTTGGCAGAGCTTGACTGTCAAAGGCGTTTTTTTATTTTTGAGCTGAGCATAGGTTCTGCTTTCCTATCTATCTTCATCGGACAACGTATAGTCCGCCTTCCTGCAATACTTAGTCTTAGAGGCTTCTTAACGAATACCTGGGTCCTGAATGCGGGACTAAGCAAAGGTTCAATTGATTTCAGCAACTAAGCCATACAAATGCTACATTCTCAAAAGAAGCGTTAAACTAACCTCAGCATGCCTGATGTAACTCGCATGTGAGGTTAGTTAACTATCAGATAGTAAGAACGTTATTGAAGAGGGGCGGTTTTAGCTCGCTATTGGCGATAGAGTAATAATTTTGATTTCTTCTGAAATAAGGTCGTTCACATTTTCAATAAGGTGAGCGAAATGGGCGGTAGCCTGATGCTCCTCAAATGCGCTTTGATCAACAAAGCATTCGTTGAAAATAAAATGGCCTTCTTCGCCATTATCTTCAAACAATTCATATCGTAGGCATCCAGGTTCCGCCTTAGTAGGTTCAACCATTGCACTTAGCATTTGCTGAAGTTCTGTTTCTTTTCCTGATTTGGCTTTAAAGCAAGCAAGTAAATGAATCATAGTGTTTCCTAATGGTTATTGTACGAATAGTTATTGTATGGATAGTTATTGTGTTGAATGTTACGTTTTAAAAATTATCAAATGATAAATGGGATATAAAAAGAAAAAGGGGCAGTTTAATTTTCCTCGACACATATGAGGGTTGGAGTATGCCGAGGGGGTCTGAAAACTAAACAGCCAAAGACAAGGATGAGAGATGAACCCTAACTTTTTATGAAGTGAGGCTCTTTATTATTCGCACTTCTGTTTGACCAGAAATGACATTTCTTATTCGAATCGACCGTCCCGCTCTATGAACTCGATCTTGTACCCATCTGGGTCTTGCAAGAAAAAGAACTTAGCCAAACGCTCGTTATTGTGGAAAAACTCTTTAACTGGTGTCGGATCTAATCCAAACTCAGTGACTTTCTGATAGTGCTTATCGATGTTTTCCACTGATACAGCTAAATGACCGTAACCTGAACCATGAGTATAAGGTTCTTGCTGGTCATGATTGTAAGTCAGCTCGAGCTCGAAACTGGTTTCTTCATTTCTAAGATAGATAAGAGAAAAACCATCGAAATCAAAGCGATCTTCAACAGATAAGCCAAGGGCTTTGTTGTAGAAGTCGAGCGATTTATCTAAATCGAAAACCCGAATCATGGAGTGTATCGCTTTTGTCATGTATCGCTCCTGACCGTTGTTGGGGCTATTGCTTTTGCTATAGCGAGTAACGCTAGGCCGGTATTATTCATGGGTTTTGTGACAAAGTGGTGGTATTGGAATACTACATTTCAAATTTATTGCATGATTCTTGGGATGAAGAGCGTATAAAATCAGTTTCATTGAACTTTAAGCATTGCCATTAGATTAAGTCATAAGAATGAAAAAGGAACGCAGTATGAAATACAGTTGGGTATTGTTTGATGCGGATGAAACTCTGTTCAGCTTTGACGCATACCAAGGCTTACAAACAATGTTTTCCCGTCTAAGTGTTGAATTCAGCAAAGAAGATTTTGACGAATACCAGTTGGTGAATAAGCCACTGTGGGTCAAGTATCAGGATGGAGAAATATCCGCGAAACAACTTCAAGAAGATCGTTTTGTTGTTTGGGCAGAAAGACTTAACATCCATCCATCTGAATTGAATCGATTATTTCTCGATGCTATGGCTGACATTTGTAAACCGCTGCCTTTCGTTGTCGAGGCGTTGGAACAAATCAGCAAATATGCTCGCCTTGGGATCATCACGAATGGGTTTACTCAATTGCAAAGTATTCGCCTTGAACGAACGGGGTTAAGTCATTTTTTCGATCACGTCATCATTTCTGAAGAAATTGGAACGGCAAAGCCTGATGTCGCTATTTTTAATGTCGCGCTTGAAAAGATGGGGTACCCAGAAAAAGACCGAGTTTTGATGGTGGTGGATAACCCTCATTCCGATGTTTTGGGTGGCTTGAATGCTGGAATAGAGACGTGTTGGTTGAATGTTGACGGAACACCGACACCAGAAGGTATTACTCCACACTATGAAGTGAAATGCTGGAAAGAGTTACAAGCGCTTTTACTGGGTTAAATTTGGATTGCACTTCACGCTTTTCAAGCGCGATTAGCCAGTATTCGCTTTCTTTGTTTTGAATCAGTATTTTCAGAAAAGCGTCGAATTACCATAACCTTAGATTACTAAAGAGGGTTATGTTATGAAGCGCTTTTTTCCTTCGTCTGTCATGCTTACGCCGTTTGTTGTCCGATACTACAATGGCGATAATTCTTTGTTCGAGTCGGAACACATCAATTCAGATAACGATGAAATTAATGAAATAGAAGTGGAACGTAAAGAAACAAAAGAGCCAGATCTCTCGGTTTCTTAGCCTTTGCAGGTTTAGCTGAGGTTACCTAATAAAGAGTCTTTGTAGGGCAGATACCTGACTATCTTGACGTTCTTCAAAAGCAGAAATGCCGCAGATAAACGCTGCGGCATTATAGATTTGCAAGGTTAGGTGTATTAGTAAAAGCTAGGTGCATTAATTAATAAAAAGTTAGGCGAGATTGATTACGCAAATTCTTTCTGGAGATACGCAACGATATCACCAGATTCATACATCCACTTCGTTTCACCGTCTTTTTCTATACGAAGGCAAGGCACTTTCACTCGTCCTCCGCCATTTTCTAATTCTTCTCTGTGAGTTGCA
Organism: Vibrio penaeicida; assembly: GCF_019977755.1. Taxonomy (NCBI): domain Bacteria; kingdom Pseudomonadati; phylum Pseudomonadota; class Gammaproteobacteria; order Vibrionales; family Vibrionaceae; genus Vibrio; species Vibrio penaeicida. Next base: position 885,558 of record NZ_AP025145.1, read on the forward strand.
TTATTTTTCGCATCGCGCAACTCAATGTTCAATGATTGCCTTTTCATTTCACGGCGAACTTTCACACAAAATGGACAAGCTTCGAATTGGTAAAGAGACAGCTGCTGGGTTTTTTGGTTGATGATTTGCTGTTCATTCTGATCTCGTTTTACACCCTTTGGTGAGAAAACAAAATTCAATCCTAGAATGATCTTACCTAAAAACCAACGTATCAACTTCATTGCTTGCTCCTTACTGCAGGTGTTGCATTGATAATAATATCGAAATGACAACAGAACTTATCCTAAATCCAACTCAATGCCAACCAATTGAGGGATTAAGTGATACAGATAACCGAGCACCATTCTCTGGCTTAGGGACTAGATGCCTCTAACTCTTTAGAAAAGCGCAATTGCTTGTGCAAAAAAGTAAATATTGTATCGATGACTAGGATTTTAAATGAGGATGGTATATTTTAAGTCGTTTTTTGAATAAGAATGATTAGTATTGGGGTTACAACCTGCTGTGTTTAAGTTAGTTTTTGTTTTACTTATATTAAGTGCAGGATCACTTTTTGTCGGTGTCGCCGACTTGAGCTTGCAAAAGCTCCTGGAAGGCGATGAAGCTGCATGGGAAATATTGCTGATTAGCCGCATTCCACGCTTGCTGGCAATTTGGCTAGCAGGGGCAGGGTTGAGTATTGCTGGTCTTATCATGCAGCAAATAAGCCAAAACCGCTTTGCCGCACCCTCTACGTCGGGCACCATTGAATGCGCAATGTTGGGATACTTGCTCAGCATCCTTATTTTTGGTCATGGTGAGAATCTATTTCTAATCTTTGGTACATCAATTCTTGGTACGTTACTTTTCGTAAGGTTCATCAACACCATTCAGTTTAAGAATGCGATATACGTTCCTTTAGTGGGTATCATATTCGGTAATGTCGTGTCGGCTGCCGCTACCTTTATTGCTTACAAATTTAATCTTGTCCAAAGTTTATCGACGTGGGCGGTAGCGAACTTTTCTAGCGTTCTTCAAGGCAATTATGAACTGCTCTATATCGCCGTTCCTGTTGCCGCCTTTAGTTATTGGTATGCCGCGAGGTTATCTGCCGCTGGAATGGGCAAAGATTTCGCAACAAATATAGGGCTTAATTACCAGCAGGTTGTGGTTGTGGGCGTTATGTTGGTCTCCGTTACTTCTGCCAGCATAGTGATGATTGTTGGCGAGTTGCCATTTTTAGGTCTGATAATTCCTAACCTAGTTGCCGCCTACATGGGAGATAATATTCGCCGAAATATTCCTTATACGGCACTGTGCGGAGCGATTCTCGTTCTAGTCTGTGATGTTGCTGGCAGGCTTATCATTTTCCCTTATGAAGTCCCCATTTCAATGATCATTAGCATTCTCGGTGGTACGGCGTTCTTGTTCCTCATTTTGAGAGGAAAGCATAATGCGTGACAGAATCGTCTTAACTGGTTTCCTAATTGTCGCTTTGTTGTTTGTTTTTCTGTTTGTTGGGTTAGGACTTAACGCAGATAACTATGAATACTTTTTGTCTCGTCGAACCCCTAAAGTGATGGCGATTGTTATCGCCTCCATTGCGATCGCACAGTCTTCTTTGGTGTTTCAAACTATCACACACAATAGAATATTAACCCCAAGTATCATGGGGTTTGACTCGCTGTATGTACTCATCCAAGTGTGTATTTTAGTGGTATTGGGTGGTGTGGGTTCTGTGTTACTCAGTTCATTCGTTAAATTTTCGATATCCGTTGCCGTTACGGTGGGTTTTTCGTTAGCACTTTTTAGTTTTTACTTTCGCCGAGAAAACCCCAATATCATGACGCTTCTACTGACTGGCGTGATTTTTGGGCAGCTGTTTTCCAATATCGCGGGCTTCTTTATGATGGTAATGGACCCGACAGAATTTTCTTTCCTTCAAGGTGCCATGTTTGCGAGCTTCAATAATGTAAACAGTGACCTAGTCTATTTGTGCTTGATTCCTCTATCCATTGTTATTGGGTGTTTGTATTCCTTACATAACAAACTGGATGTTTTTTGGTTGGATAAAGATAACGCATTAAGCCTAGGTGTAGACGTAAGCAAAGTAACGAAACAAGTTTTGGTGTTGGTTTCTATTCTGATTGCCGTTTCAACAGCGCTGGTTGGCCCAATTCTTTTCTTTGGTTTGTTGGTGGCTAATTTGACTCGACAATGCTTTAAAACCTATCGCCATAAGATTTTGATGACGGGTGCCTCGTTAATGGGGGTTTGCATGTTGTTAAGTGGGCAGTGGGTGATAGAGCGCGTATTTGAATTTGAAACAACGTTAAGTGTCATCGTGAACTTTGTTGGTGGTTTGTATTTTCTTTCCTTATTGATTAGGCAGAAAGTGTAGTTGAACAGGCAGAAAGCGTAGTGGTTGCATCATGATTAAAATTGAAAAACTTACCAAAGCATTTGGTAACTATAAAGTCGTCGACCAAGCTAGTGCGTCCTTTGTTAAAGGAAAGGTCACGTCAATCATTGGTCCTAACGGTGCAGGTAAAAGCACACTGTTGTCCATGGCGAGTCGCTTGTTGCAAAGAGATGAAGGACAAGTCTTCATCGACACGAAAGAAATCGCGGATTGGGATACGAAAGAACTGGCAAAACGATTGGCAGTGCTTAGACAATCTAACAATTTGAACATGCGATTTACGATTCGTGAGCTTGTCTCATTTGGTCGATTTCCCCACAGCGCTGGAAAACTGGGGAAACATGATGTCGAAGTGATCGACAAGGCGATCAATTATTTAGATCTTAAGGATATAGAAGACAAATATCTTGATGAACTGAGTGGCGGGCAGAGGCAGTTAGCATTCATTGCAATGGTCGTTGCTCAGGATACGGATTACGTCTTTCTTGATGAGCCTCTTAATAACCTTGATATAAAGCACTCACTTCAGATCATGAAAAATATTCGAACGTTAGCGCATGACTTAAAGAAAGCCGTAGTCATCGTGATTCACGATATCAATTTTGCATCCTGTTATTCCGACAATATTGTGGCATTAAAAAAAGGAAAAGTGGCTGCTCGTGGAACTGTAAGTGAAGTTATTGACTCCAACGTGTTAGCGGAAATCTATGAAACTGACTTCCAAATACATGAAGTAAATGGTCAGCGTATTTGCATGTATTACCAATAAAGTCATATACCCCAAATAAAGGACAAATTAATGACTCAGATTTTATCTGTTAAATCAAAATCGTTCATTACCCCATCCATGCTTAGAATCACCTTTAGTGGTGACTGTGTTCAGACATTTACTGATGATTTTGCGGGCGCATACATCAAGCTAGAGTTTACTGAAAAAGGTCAAAGCCATGTTGAAAACGGCTTACTGGGCAACCCAACTCTAAGAACGTACTCCATTCGCCGACTTGATAAAGAAAACAACGAAATCGATGTAGATTTTGTGACGCATGGAAACAGCATTGAGGCTGGGCTTGCTTCTTACTGGGCACAGCAAGCTCAAGTCGGAGAGCGTCTTTCTGTTCGCGGTCCCGGTAGCGTTAAAACAATAGAACCTAATACCGATTGGTGTTTCATTGTGGCAGACATGACGGGTTTACCGGGTGCTTCAACCGTGCTTGAGAGCCTTGATCGCGACCTTAAGGGATACGCCGTTTTTGAAGTAAATACACCAGAAGACATCCAAGAGATTGATGCACCCAAAGGTGTAGAGTTCCAATGGGTTATTAAGGGTGATTCTGAATCACTGGCTTCAACTGTTGAAAAGCAACAATGGCTAGAAGGCAAACCAGGCATATGGTGTGCGAGCGAGTTCTCAACTATGAGACAGCTAAGGAAATACTTCAGAAACGAGCGTGAAGTAGAGAGAGATGAAATTTACATCAGCAGCTACTGGAAGCATGGGCGTACAGAAGATCAGCACAAAGTTGACAAGAGAAAAGACGCAGAACAGCAAGCAAAATAAAACATAATAATATTAAACAGATCACATTGATTTTGCTTTTTAATAAGATGATAATGATTCTCATTATAGTTAGATTGGATATGGAAATATGTTTGACGCGGTCAATAGTTTTGAGCTTTCTTCAGCATTTGAAAGCAGTACCAATGAAAAAGAAATTAACCTGTTATTGGTAGAGGATGACCCAGATCTTAACTCTCAACTTTCGGCATTGTTGTCGTCTCAACAATACAATGTAACGAGCTTTGAATCGGGTTCAGCGGCGTTAGAGTGCATGAAGACGAGCTCGTTTGATTTGATTGTGCTGGATGTCGATTTGCCTGATGTTGATGGCTTTGAGTTATTGAACTTTGTCCGCGAACATTCAAGTACGCCAGTCATTATGCTGACTGCTTATGGCGCAGAAGAGCACAGGATCCGTGGGTTACAATTTGGTGCCGATGATTACATCTCTAAGCCATGCAGCTTCACCGAGATATGTTTGCGAATAGAAGCGATTTTAAGACGAACGCAATCACGTATTAAGCCTATAAGCAGTTCATCTCAACTTACTCATGAAGAACTCGTTCTAAATAAGTACACGCAAATCGTAACGGTACAGGCAAAAGAAGAGCCTGCCGACGTTCAACTCACGCCTATTCAGTTCAAATTGTTGTGGACGTTAGCCCAAAACAAAGGGCATGTGCAATCTAAGCCTTATCTATATCAAGCTGTGCTGGATCGTGATTTTTGCCAATATGATCGCAGCCTAGATATGCACTTGAGTCGAATTCGTAAAAAGCTTGTTGCTGAAGGCATGCCTTCAACCCGTATTAAAACCGTTCACGGTAAAGGTTATCTGTTTGTATGAAGAAAGTGCTTTTCTGGCGACTCTTTATCATCCTTTCATTAGGCGTCGTCATCTTTTTCTCATTGCTTCACAGTGTTGCGATTCTATCTGAAGAAAAAATGAGCTACATCAAGCAGTCGCATCGAGATGAAATTCTCGCTTGGGGTAGCAAAGCACAAGATTTAGTAGACGAAAACCGATTAGACGAGTTGGACCTTTGGTTAAAAGAACTGGCGGTTCAAGAAGATACGTGGGCGACACTCGTACGTTCGCAGGTCGATGTAATCGGCGGAAATGCACTTAACCAACGATTTTTTGATGGGTATGGGATTGGTCGAAATGTTGACTGGAAAATACACCTCTATTTTCCGGACAATCCCATTATGGAAGTGGCTCTTAGGCAAGGGAATTATCACTTTTTAATCATATTGCCTGATCGCATGAGACCGGGAACGTATATGTCTCATGCGTTTTGGTTGTTCCGATTTGTTATCCCGTTTATAGCCTTGCTTGCATTAACGGTTTATATCTATCGCTATGTAATGAAACCATTGCAGCGCTTTCACTATGCAACACAAGAATTTAGCCGAGGAAACTATCATGAGCGAATCGGTAACTCTGAAATAAACAGTAACGATGAATTTGGTGAAATCGCCAGAACGTTTGATGAAATGGCCGAACGTACGTCGACGGTTATCGAACATCATCGTAACCTGATCAGCGATATGTCCCATGAGATTCGAACACCGATCAGCCGAATAGAACTGGCGCTGAACTGTATCGAGCGCGGCATCGATGTAAAAGGCATGTTCAGTCGAATCGAAACGGAAGTACGCAATGTACGTCGATTAGCAGAAGATACGCTGACGCTTGCATGGATTGAGAACGAACGGCCTGACCTTAGAAAAGAAACGTTCGATCTAACGGAGTTAGTTGATTCAATCATTGAAGACGCATCGTTCGAATACCCAAATGCCAATATATCAGTATCGCTACCCGATCATTTGGTCTTAAGCCATTCTAGCCAACGCGCCTTAGGGCAAGCTATTGAAAACGTAATCCGTAATGGTCTCCGGTATACACCAGAGCAGGGAAGTTTTCATGTATCTGCGGAAAGGCTGGGAAATGACGTTGTACTAAAAATTCGAGATTCTGGGCCAGGTGTTCCAGAGTCGATGCTTTCTCAAATCTTTAAGCCATTTTTTAAAGTAAAGCAAAAAAACAACGAAGGACGAAGCGGATTTGGTGTTGGGCTAGCGCTGGCTAAACGACATATAGAATCTGTTAAAGGAAGAATCATAGCGGTAAACAATGCAACTGATGGCTTAGAAATGATCATCACGTTGCCACATGATGCATAATGGTTTGATATGTAACACTTGTAAAAGTGATTTACTCAATAGGGATGGATAAGCAGAATTCACGGCGATAATAGTTCTCATTACCAATGGAGTTGTCCGTGAACTCAATTTCTCAATTTAAATTAACACCTATTGCAAGTGCATTGTTACTGGTATCAACCGTCAGCGTTGCACAAGACGATATTGAAGTTATCGAAGTAAAAGGAAGCCAACATCAATCGGTTGATATTTCAATCGATCAAAGTGCATTAGAAAACGCGCAAGCGAATGATTTAAACGATATCTTTCGTAAAGAATCCGAAGTAAACGTTGGTGGTTCTTCTTCTGTATCGCAAAAAATTTACGTTCGTGGCTTAGAAGACACGATGTTGAACGTTAGCGTAGATGGTGCCGAACAATCCGGTAATCTTTTCCATCACCAAGGGCGCTTATCCATTGAGCCTGAGCTTTTAAAGCGAGTAGAGGTTAACGCTGGTGCAGGACGTGCGACAGATGGACCAGGGGCATTAGGCGGTGCAATCAAATTTGAAACCAAAGATGCCCAAGACTTGCTTAACGGTGGGGAACAATTCGGCGGTAACGTAAAGGCTGGTTATTACAGTAATAACAGTGCGTATAAAACATCCGCCAGTTTATACGGAAACGTAACTGAAGACTGGGGTGTGTTGGCGAGCTTTAGCTACAAAGACTCTAACAACATCGTCGATGGCAATGGCGATGAGCAAGAATACAGCGGTTCGAAGCAGAAATTTGCGTTAGTTAAGCTTTCAGGAAACCTAACAGACACCCAAAAGCTTTCCTTCAGTTATGACTACAGCGACGATAACGGTGAAAAGCTTAACCGTCCGCATTGGGTACCAAGTAAGAAAAATGCGGCATTACAGCAAGAAACAGGTCGTCAAACGCTGACATTGAACCACCAAATTGCGGTGAGCGATTACGTCAATGTCGACACAACGATATACACCAACGAACAAACGCTAACGCACAAAGATCACCCGCGTTGGGGAACCAGTGCAGGAAGCATGAATACATACGGCGGTAAGCTGTTTAACACTAGCCACTTAGGCAACCACTCACTCGTAGTTGGTGTGGATGTTAAGCAAGACAACGCAAAACTAAACACGGGTGGCAGTGACAGCACTGAAAAAGGGACCGTGTATGGCGTGTTTGCCCAAAATGATTGGCAAGCAACTGAGCAGTTGTTACTTACTGCAGGTGCTCGATACGACACTTACAAGCTTACCGACAGCAAAGATGTTGAATTCGACTCGAATGGCTTTAGCCCAAATGTAGGTGCTACGTTCACCGTTATCGACGGTTTGGATGTATTTGCAAGTTACGCGAAAGCGTTTAGAGGTCAGCAAACCAAAGAGTTGTTTGTTTTGGATTACAGACAAAATGATCCAAACCGTAAGCCAGAGAAAGCCACGAATGCTGAAGTTGGCGCAAAGTACTACAACAATGGTTTTAGCGCTGGTATCACTCTTTTTGATAGTGAAATCGAAGATGTTGTGAGCAACAAAGGCAAAGAGATGACCAATGTTGGCAAATTGACCAACAAAGGTGCAAATGCGTTTGCAGGTTACGAAGTCGGTGACCTATCGACAAGACTCAGCTACAGCCAATCCAGCCCTAAGTTGGACGGAGAGCCATTGACCGATGACAACATGACTATCGGAACATCTGTTGGTGATACATGGATTTTAGATTTCATTTATCAGCCGCAAGAAACGATGGAATTTGGTTGGAATACGAAGATTGTAGAGCGTTTAACGGAAACGGGTAATTCCGTAACTGAAAACGAAAAAGCAGGCTACAGCGTGCATGATCTTTACGCTCGTTGGATGCCGCTAACGGATGAAGAATTGGCATTAACGTTGTCGGTGAAGAACGTGTTTAATGAATACTACTTTGATCACGCGTCTTACTACGTTTATGGCGACAGTACCGTCGCACGTGGCTTCGCGAATGCTGGTAGAGACATCAGATTCAACGTGAGTTGGTCATTCTAACCAACTTTTTTAAGGCAAAACTAGAATTAGTGAATTAAGGAAAGACAATGAAAACATCGCAAACCTTGCTGAAAAGTGCGCTTATTGGATTAAGTGTACTGTTTGCCAGTGTTGCAACAGCAAAGTCCATTACTGTTGAACATCAAATGGGGAAGACGACCCTAGAGTCTATACCTCAAAATGTTGTGGTTTTAGGTCAAGATAGCCTTGATGTACTTGATGCAATTGGTATTGAACCAGTAGGGGTTGTGAAGGCTCATTTGCCTGCTTATCTAAGTAAGTATAAAGACGATAAGTATAAGGCGGCAGGGTCATTGTTCGAGCCTAACTTTGAAGCTATTTACAGTATGAAGCCTGATCTGATTATTGTTAGTAACCGTAGCTCGGGCTCTATTGAAGAGCTTTCTAAAATTGCACCTACAATCCTTTTCTTAGCAGATTCAAAAGATTACTGGGGTTCAACAAAGAAAGCTTGGCGTATGTTAGGCGAGGTTTTTGAAAAACAAGACGTCGTAGAAGCGCTAATCCAAGACAAGCAAAAGCAAATCGAAGGACTTCAAGAGCTATCAAAGAACTCTGGTGCTAAAGCGTTAGCTATCATCACGAGTGGCGGTAAAATTGGTGCCTTTGGTAAAGAATCTCGTTATGGTTACATTCATACGTTGTTCGGCTTCCAGCAAGCGGTCGAAGATATCAAAGCTAAATCGCACGGCGACAATATTAGCTATGAGTTCATCGCCAAAGCGAATCCAGATGTACTGATTGTTTTAGATCGTGATGAAGCTATTGGCGCATCGAAAGGTGAAGCGAGAAAGCAACTTGATAACGCTCTTATCAAGAAAACCAACGCGTTCAAAAACGATAGTATCACTTACATCAGCGCACCTGTCTGGTACATTTCGGCAAGTGGTGTGACAGCGACTCAAATCATGATCGATGATATGAAGAAAGCACACAATTAATCGTTATGAACTAGTTTCTCGCGATTAGTAAGGTGCAGAAAAGTATAAAAAGACCGCAAAATGCGGTCTTTTTTTATGTCCTTTGATTTTGCCCTAATTTTGAATGTATTGATTTGGCTAGTATGAATTCAATCACCTCAAATTGAAGGTAAGTGAATGACCACTGAAAAAGAAAAAATGCTAGCGGGCGATCTGTATGAGCCTTGGGATGATGAAATTCACAGCGAGCGTATTGCTTGTCGACGTTGGCTACAAAAGCTAAATCAGAGCCTCCCAAACAGCAAAGAGTGGCAAGATGCCATTGCTGCGCTACTGCCTGAAGCAAAAGGCGAGGTTTATTTAGAACCTCCTTTTTACTGTGATTACGGGAGCAACATTGTGGTGGGGGAGAACTTTTACGCTAACTTTGGTTGCACCATTTTGGACGCTAATTCAGTTGAAATTGGTGACAACGTCATGTTTGCACCAAGTGTACAAGTGTATACCGCGACACACCCCTTAGACGTGAAAACGCGAATAACTGAAGGTTTAGAGTACGCGAAGCCAATTCGTATTGGCGACAATGTGTGGGTAGGGGGAGGCAGTATTATTTGCCCAGGCGTCACGATTGGGGATAACTCAGTTATTGGCGCTGGAAGCGTTGTAACGAAAGATATTCCTAGCAATGTTGTTGCTGCGGGTAACCCGTGTCGGGTTATGAGAAAGATTGAGCAATAGCTATTCATATCTTTAGCAGAATAGGACTGTGAAACTGTATAGTTTTTGTTTTTTCTATCTTGGATGCAGAAACAGAAAGGGAGCGTTTGCTCCCTTTTGATTTCTCATAGCTAAATTGAATGGGTATGGTATCGCAAATTCACGTTAGCTGAAGGTTTTCGATAGCCAAGCAGAAACTCTAGAAAATACCGAATGTTTCGTAACCACTGAATTGTGAGATTTGCCGATGTAGAAGGCTTTCATCAACTCGGTACGCGTTTTTTCGATATCGGAGTTCTCTACCTTTGCAAGTGCTTCACTGGTTTGAGTAGCGTGATCATTTGCTAGGCTGAAGTCCATCTGCAAATAGCCTTGAGCCATTAACCATAGTCGAGTACAGCAAAGTAAATCTTTCGGCAGTTCAGCACTGAATTTATCGGAATGCTCACCACCTAAGGTATTTTGAATAATGTCACCCATACTTTTTAATGTATCGGCTTGTGTTTCAATATTGACCATTAGCTCCATTTGAGCCTTTGTTAGCGTCCCAAGCGCCATATCAAAAGGGCTTTTCTCTGGGTTATTTTGACAAGCTTGGTTGAATATTGCATCGCATGTCTTGATGATATTACGGCTTCTGACTTGGTCTTCACTTGAGAGTGTCAATTCGTTCATACCAGCAGAGGCTAAAATGTCAGTGAGATTGGTCATTAGGATGCGTCTTTTAGCGTTTCCCAAACAATCTCGCAATCACCGTTATCTGCGGTAACGAACACAGAGTTTCCTGTTAACATCACAGACAGGTCCATAGTGCGAGTAACTAAAGAGGCAAGTTGTTCAATGCCATCCCAATCGAGTCGGGTGACAGAGGTGTCCAACATACCTATCTTGCCTTGGTTTTGATTCCACCAAACATTCGACTTGGTGTTAAAGCTGTAAACATGCACTTTTTTTGCCAAGCGAGTGGATTTTTTGATTCGTTCTACATCAGGTTCGCCGACATCAATCCAAAGTTGGATTTGGTCATCTAAGCTTTTCTGCCAGATATCTGGTTCCTCAATGCTTGAAAGACCTTTGGTAAATTCAAGCCCTTCTTGGGCATTCAAACAAAAAGCGATGACTCTAGCCATCATGCGTTGTTCATTTTCAGAAGGGTGTTGAGCAATCGTTAGATTCAGAGAATCGTAATAATCTCTATTCATATCCGTTAACGTGATACGAAATTTGTAAATAGTAGGTTTAAGAGCCACAGTTTTTGTCTTTGAGAGAGGGTATGGAAGTATTGTATACCCAAGTAACCTAAAGGTGCAGTTTAGATCTCAATTTAATTCAGAATACGGCAAGATGTTGATTTATTGATACTAGAATCCGATTTCTAGTCACTTACAAACCAGGTAAAAGAATAGTAAAGGTTGTGCCTTTATTTGGCTCGCTGGCCACCTCAATAGAGCCCTTATGGTGCTTTATAATCTCATAGGTTATGGAAAGCCCCAGTCCGGTGCCTTTTCCGACCTCTTTTGTTGTAAAAAAGGGTTCAAATATGTGGACTAAGTCCTCATGTTTAATGCCTTTGCCTGTGTCTCTTACTGTTATTTTTACCCAGTCTTTATCTCCCATATCAATAGGCTCTGTTACTACTGTGAGTTCCCCTTTATCAGGTGTTGCGTGTTTGGCATTGATAAATAAATTGATGAAGACTTGCTGTAATTGAGTTATGGAACCCATGACTTGAGGAACATAATCAAGGTTCTTTTTCAGTGTTAGTGAATGTTTAATTTCACCGTTAACGACTTTTAGGGCCGTTTCAACGCATTCGTTGATGTCAATCGGTGTGAGTTCGGTTGTCCCTTTGTGTGAAGCTTTTTTGAAATTGTGGGATATTTCTCGAATACGTTCCAACCCTTGGGTTGTTTCTGTCAAAAGTTCGCTGATGTCTAGCGCTAAGTGATCAATGTCGATTTTTTCTCGATACGCAACATAAGCGCTAAAGTCCCCATTGTCTTCTTTGCTTTGCATTGCGAGTTGGTCAAGGCTGATCAAATCGCTTACGTACTCGTTCAAAAGCTTTACGTTCGATAGAGCAAAGCTCACAGGGTTATTGATTTCATGAGTGACACCTGCCGCAAGCTGACCAATTGCCGCCATTTTTTCGGTGTGCACCATTTGGTGTTGAAGTTTACTTACGTTATCCAGTGTTTCTTCTAGCGATTTTAGGCTGTGATAGAGCTCTCTTGATTTCGTTTCAAGCAGCGCCTCAGCTTCTTTACGAATTTTCTTTTCACGCAGATAAGCACGTTCGAAAAACTCACGGTCAGTACTTTCAGTGGAATTTTCTTTATTCATAGGCACTTTCCGTGTCATATGAAGTACGCAAGTGTTGTATTATTGTGGCGCTCATAATCGATCAAACGTCTTAGCATTGCCTCATTTATCTCGCTACCTCTTGTCAGCATGGCTGAACCATTGGAAAGCATAACGTCTCGTTTCAACACATCACCAACGTTAAGTTCATTAACGCCAACGCAGTATTCGATTTCATGCACACCATCTTGTGGTCTTTCCTGAAGTACCTGTACAAACGTTTTCACTACTTCTCTATCGTATATCGTTCCTGAGTTTGACTGCAGGTAGTTTTGAGCAGCAAACGGGGACTTGTGAATCTTGTTATTTTCTCCCGCAACCATGTAGTCGTAGTCTTTTACAACTCGAAGAATACGTGAGGCGATGGGGATATCCTTTCCTTTGATATGACCGGGGTAGCCCGTGCCATCAAAGTTCTCATCTTGGTGTCTAACCAAAGAAGCAATGCTGTGAAAGCGTGGCAGCTGTGAAATAAGCTCTGCCCCAAGGTCTGGGTTACTTGAAGGTGCAATATGGCTTTGCTGATAGTTCCGACCCAAATGAACTTCTTGGTCGGTCCCTATGATTCCAAGTTTGTGCATAATTCCGCACATGTACGTCTGTTTAACATAGGCTTCATCCAGCCCATATAAAATTGCGACTTGTTTGGATTGATAAGCAACTCTCTCAATATCTTGTGCGTTGCATCCTGTTCTAAATGAAATAAGCCCAGTGATCAACGAAAGCACATCTCTAAAAAGCCCAGAGCGGCTTTTCAATGTGTTTTTTAATTTCGCGTTGGATTCACGCAACGCTTCAGTCCGCAAGGCGACTTTTTCTTCCAATGCAACATTGACTTGTGCCAGCTGATCATTTTTGGATTCTAATTCTTTACTTAAGCGATTTTTTTCCTCTTTGACTCGGAAAAACTCCAAAGATTGTTGCAATGTGAAGCGTAAATTGTCGTTATCCCAAGGTTTGCTAAGGTAGGTGCTTACGCCACCATCATTAATTGCTCGAACGGTATCTTCTACGTCACTGTAGCCCGTCAGCAATATGCGAACAGCTTCTGGTTGAATGTCTTTTGCGTATCCGAAAAAAGTAGCACCATCCATGTCTGGCATTTTCATGTCTGAAACAATGATGGCGACCTCTTGTGCTTCAAGATAAGAAAGTGCTTCGCTGGGTTCTGTAAATGGGTGGATTTCAAAGTCGCGTCTAAGTACGCGTGTTAGCGCTTTAAGTATATCTGCCTCGTCATCGAGCAGAACCAATTTGGGTTTGCTAATTGTGTTAAGTGCATTTAAGTCGTCCATGGCACCTCCAATTTCAGTTCCAGATACTCTTATACAATATGTATGCCAATTAACTGTGCTATTTAAATAACCAATTTATTTCAGCAAGTTAGATTTTAATTGATGATTCCAGTTTTGTTATTCGGCTGTAAACAATCTAATTTTTAAGATTAATCATGTATCTATGGGAAATTCTTCATATTGGTTCTCATTTTGCCTGTCTCTTTGAGATCACTGGCTAGCGCTTCAGATGGCAAACAAATCTTAATTTGGGAGCCTTGATGCAGCTGGCTGGTTACTTCTATCGTACCGCTATGCTGTTCTACTATGTTGTGAGTTAACGTTAGCCCGAGCCCCGTACCATCGCCAACTTTTCGGGTTGAATAAAACGGGTCGAAAACCTGTGAAATCTGATTTGACGCAATACCCACTCCGACATCGGATATCGTAATGCTCACAACATCGTCTTCGTTATGAGTCGTTACTTCGACACAGCCTTTTGACCGCCCTTGCATGGATTGAAGCGCATTTTTCAAAACCGCATTAAATGCTTGTTTGAGTTCGGCTGGATTACAAAAGACCAGTGCATTGCTGTCGAGTTTCGTTTCTATGGTTGTTTCACAGGGGTACTCGTATTTAACTTGTTCGACACACTGTTTAAGGATTTCATCAACGTTGTTTTCAGACTGCGGCGAATCCTTTTGGTAGACAGAGTAGCTTTTTAACCCTTGCACAATATCGCGAACTCGATGCGTATTGGCTAAGGCGTCTTGCAGCGTATCTCCAAAATCATGCTCTATAAAACTCATATCATTTTTTTCTACCCAGGCGCTTAGAGACGCAATGAGTTGATTTCTACGTTCGTCGTCTTTTTCATTAATAATGGTGAACTGGAGAGTCGCGAGGTTTTTATAGCAATCCAAATACTCTAAAGCGGTTTGAATATTGCTGTCGACCGTACCTATAGGGTTATTGATTTCGTGAGCAAAGCCTGAGGCCATAGTACCGATAGACGCCATCTTCTCACTTTGTACCAGCTTTCCTTGCATCTCTTTTAGCTGTCGATTTGTTTCAACCAAATGTTCGTTGTTCGCTTTCAATTCTGCGGTTCGGCTTTTTACGGTGGCTTCAAGTGAGCTGTTAAGCGCTTCTAGCTGCTGTTGATAGCTTTGGCTGGTCTGTTCCGATTTAACTAACTTACTCACCATGGTGTTGAACGCTTGAGCTAGGTGTGAAATCTCATCATTGCCTGTATCGTTAACCGTAATGTTTCGTTCGCCACGCGCTAATCTTTCAGCTGCTTTTTCTAAGTAAGTGAGTCGCTTAGTGAGAAAAGCCCCTAAAACGTATGAGAAAAGTGCAACAAGTGCCATTTCACCCATGACGATAAAGAAGCTCCATTTCTTTGCCTCTTCTATTTTTTTGTTGAGCGATGACATATCCAAACCAATTTGGACATCGCCATAAACAATTCCAGCCTCTTTTATCGGGTGAGCGACATCAAAAATACCGTCGGTAACCAACTCTGCACTCATTTCCGGCTTTGAATAATGGTTTAACAGATTTTCGTCACCCAGTACGGCAAGCGGCTTACCATCTTTGCCTAATACTCTTACATAGAGTAGGTCGGGGTTGGTCATCAATTCCTGTGTGAAGGATTCAAGCGAGGCTAAATCCCAACTTAAAACCGCATCTTTAACAGTACTTGCGAATAAACTTGCTGTTGTCTCTGCGCGCTTAGTCAAGCTGTCGTAGTTGGTTGTCTTAAGATAACCAAGCGTCAAGGTGACGAGCAGTGCAAGGAGCACTGCTTCAATTAACGCGACACCGAAAATAGTCTTAAGACGAAGAGACATAGCGGTTACTGCTCCAGTAAATGCGAAAGTAGTGTAATTTCGAGTGACCTGACGTCGTCCCAATCTTTGTCTTCAGCCTGTGTAATTCCCTTAAAATTAATAGATTTAAGTAAGGATTGACCTAGCGGATCGTTTGTCATGTCCATCATGGCTTTGGCAATACTTTTCAAAATATCCGCATCTAAATCTGGTGATGCTGCGAAAGCATGAGGGGTATATCCAGGGGTATCCCAAAGAACTTTCAGTGACTCCTTAACTTTTGGAGAGGTGTTATTGAATGTTCGATAGACGCCTCCTCCTGCGGGGAATATGCCTTTCGACACCGCAAGATAAACCGAATCATGAGATGAAACATAGTTGGGGGTGAACGCAATGCCATCCAGATTCATTTTCGCCCGTGGTAATGCGCTGGCGGCAAAAGCAGCAGGGGAAGGAAAAGCCAATTGCTGCTCATTTAATTCGGCGAGGTTTTTTATTTCGCTGTCTTTCCTAACAACGACAATACCTTTGATGGATTTATTGGCTTGTTTTGCAAACGCTTCATACCCGGGCTTTTGGCTGAAAACCGTATAGTGGTAAGGATTCATGTAGGCGATATCATACTCGCCACTCAAGAGTCTTTTCTCGAACGTTGGAATGTCTTTTGCCGTCGCAAATGAGATGTTGTGACCAGTTTTCTCACTCAAGTAGAGAAAAATAGGCCCCCACTTCGCTGCTAATTTTTTTGCTGATTGTTGCGGTACGATTCCAAATGAGACATCCGCTGCATAGCCATGTAATGGAAAAACCAAAAGTACCGAAAGTAATCGCCAAAGAGTTTTATTCATTATTTTTCCTATTGATATTCCTAACCCACTAATAACTAAAGAATAGGACATAACCCAGATATTGGAAATTTGAAACGTTAGTATGCTCGAAAAACGATCAGTTTCTGAGCTTCATTAATAAATAATCAGTCATAAGAAGTACCGTATAACGTCAGTAGTAGAATCTGTTGATATACAACTAAATTATCAAGATAAATACTCATATGTTTCTTTGATGGAAAGTCAGAATCCGTGATACTGAGTTCATTAGGGAAGAATGACTTCACTTAACAAGTGATGAAATCGGAACGGTATTTATCAAAAGGAAGTGTAATGGGAGAAAAAGGCAGTCAGGAAAGTTTATTTCAGTGGCAACGAATTCAAAGGTTTAACTTCACAATCTGGACAGTCCTTAGTGGCACGCTGTTGGCAAGAACCAGCTACTTTATGGCTTGGCCTTATTTAATCGTTTTTCTATATCAAGATTATAATGCGACAGCTCTAGAAGTAGGTGGGATGCTTGCTGCTTCCGGATTAGTTGGTGTGTTTACTGGGCTTTATTCGGGGTACCTTTCTGATAAGTTTGGGCGAAAGTGGGTCATGATTGCTGGCAGCGTTATCGCTGCTCTCGCATACAGCGGTATAGGTATCGCGAATGAAATTTGGCAGTTTTTTGTGCTACTCACTCTGTGTGGGTTGATGCGACCTATGATTGAAGCTCCAGCCAAAGCAGTAATCGGCGATAATTTAAGTGATGTTAAAGATCGCGAGCTTGCGCTCAATATTCGTTACTTTGTGCTCAATCTTGGTGGCGCTATCGGGCCACTTATCGGCATTACGTTAGCACTCGCTGCTTCACAGCAACTCTTTATTGTTACAGGGGTTACATACCTTTTATTCGGCGCATGGTTGTGGTTAAGCTTTTTGCGTTGCCCTGAAACAACACAAGGCGAGGGTGGGGAGATGCCTGATTTTAAAGCAACGGTGAAAGTCATCGCACGCGACAAAATCTTTCAAATCCTATTAATTGCCAACCTGATCATGATGTTTGTTTATGCTCAGTTAGAATCCTCTTTGCCTCAAGTATTAGTGAGAAGTTCTCTGCCAGATGCGGCGACACTGATCGCTACGCTAGTGTTAGTGAATACCCTTACGATTATTGTATTTCAGTTCCCCATGCTCAAATTGATGGAGCGTTTTCCTTTATTCATGAGAACACGAATTGGCATGCTTTTAATGGGGTTGGGTCAAGTCGCTTTTATCTTAACACCTGAGAACTGGGTACTCGGTTGGGCACTAGGTTGTTTCATTGTCAGCCTTGGCGAAGTTATCGCCTTCCCAACGTTGAGTGTGCAAATAGATCAGATCGCGCCTGAACATTTAAGGGGATCTTACTTTGGAGCGGCAGCAATCTACTCTTTAGGTTTCGCCATAGCACCTCTTGTTGGAGGAGCAATGCTGGATACACTCGATGCTGACTGGCTATGGGCACTTTGCATTGGTTTGTGTGGTGTGATGATTTGGTTGTACAAGCTGGTGGAAGCCAGATCGTCTAAGCAAGAAGCGCTAAAAGAGTCCTTAGCTAATTCTTAGTTCGCAAATAATTCAAAACTAAAAACGGGGCTTCAAGCCCCGTTTGCTGTTCTCGTTTTAATATTTCTGTTTCAGAAACTATCTATCCCAGTATGTCTCTTCTAAGCTGTCTTCGCGTTCTGGTAATGCGCGGTTTAAGCGAGGAGAATGTTGGGTAAGCACTTCATAACTCACTCGGTTGGCATACTTACAAATCTGTGAGAGGGAAGAGTAGCTTAAGAAGTTCTGTTCATGTTTACTCGAATTAGGCACATTGGATTTGTGATACTGATTAGCTGCCATATCGTGCAACAAAGAAGAAAGGGCGGCATCACCTGCTCCGTTGGTATTCTTTATTTCAAGAGGACCACCTAGGTAAGGCGCAATATGAGAGTACACTTTTACAGGGTGACGACATTCTTCTTTTTTAATCGAGCGGCTGAACTCGTACTTGTTGAATTCTGCAATATTGCCCGGCAACAACGGGAAGGTTGTTTCGCGCTTACGCTCATCTTCTGTATATCCCGCCATATATAAGCCCACAGGGCCCGCAGTACACAAAACAAGGTCGACCCACTCAAGCGCTTTATCTGCCGCCAGTAGAGGATCTTTTTCGCCAGTCAGTGCTTCACCTTCATCTTCATTCATTGCAACAACAGTGACGTTTTCTTTGAGGTATTCTTGCCACCACGTCTCGTTACCTTCGATGACGTACTTCGTCCCCAAGGTGAGAACAACAGGGACATTGTGCTTCTTCGCCAGTTCAACCGCTCGCTGAACCGCTTGTGGCATTGGGTCTGTTGGTTCTCCCCTCATCAAGTAAGAAGAAACCACCAACGCGGCTGATTTCTTGAATACTTTTTCAGGAATGCTTTCAGGCGATAGCTGATTCATTTGACCGACGTTCAACGCAAATGTGCGCTCACCGTCATCAGAGATCAATGTGTAGCAACGACCAATAGGACCATCTACCGTTTGAAGGTAATTCAAATCCATGCGAGAAGACGTATTACACAGGTAGCGATAAGCGTAAGAACCCACTTCGATGTTTTTGCTCATTACGCCCAAAAGAACAGATTTGCTGTCGGCCAATACAGAGTAATTGTGAAGTGTATTACCGATAGTGTCGCCCGGGTACTCATGAGTAATCAGGTTTTTCTCGGTCAATTCGCGGTATAAAGCATCTGCTTTTTGCTCTTCCAGTACCAGAGAGTGACCTTTGCTTAAGTCATAGCGTTCAAGAAAGTCATCATCAACTCTCGCTTCGATATCCACAATGGTTTGACCTACACCAATAATGGTAGGACGACTTAATTTTGGTGTTTGGCGAATCTGATTAACAAGTGGATCACGAGAATGGGTAGGGAAATAGTGTTTGGACTTACGCTGACCGGGAAATTTCATGCTGATACAAGCGACATTTGAAAAACGAAGCGCGGATTCTACACAAAATTAAAACTCAAGTCACCCCAAGTTGAGAAGGTTGAATCTCCGCTTGGGGTAACCTTTACCGGTGTTTCTTTTTATTGCTGAATATCGGCTTTTTCAACAAATGCCTTTGTTCCCCAAAGAGGAACGGTCGACAAACTGTGCTTGAAGCTACCTGTCGTTTCTTTTGTTGAATAGGAAAGGTACATCAAAGTCTGAGTGTTTGGATCAAAAATACGTCGAATCTTCATGCTCTTGAAAAAGATACTTTTTGATTTTTTAAATACCACTTCACCCGATTTTGACTTATCAATTTGTGCGATCATCTCAGGTGTAATATCGCCCGTTTGGCGGCATGAAATCGAGCTATCACTTGGGTCCGATAGGCTTAAATCTGCTTCTATACTCGCAACATGACAGGTAACCCCTGTAACCACAGGATCAACCCATGTATTCAACTTAATGTCTTTCATGGTGAACCAGCCCAGCCCTACATCACCGACTTCGTCGCTACTGTCACAGGCTGTTAAACCCAAAGCGAGTAGGGGAACAATCGCAAGTTTTTTCAACATATTAGATCCCAATTATTTAACCATTAGTTATCCATCAACCTACAACATTAAGCCAATTCCTGCGAGTAATAAATACCTATAAGGCTAACCAGTACCGCTTTTTGAACACGTAAAAGGAAGCTAGGGTGTATAAGTTATTGTGGTTGCTGATGGTGGTCTGTATGCTCTTTGCATGTAGTTCATCACTCAATGGCACTTGCAACTCGTGCATTTGCATAATTTGGGGAAAAGGCATAAGCATTTGAGTAATCAAAACGAAGAACACCAAGCACTAATAGAAAGAAAAAATCAGTGGTTGTACTCGCAGGTCGACGTAAAGTACCCAACAAAAGAAAGTTTGGCAGGGCGTAAACTCTATAAGCACTTTCAATCCAACAAAACTTACAGCACAGTATCGGTAGATGATTCATTTTCTAGTAACGTGGTCGACGAATTGTTTATTGTCGATTTCCACCGCCTGACGATCTGTTTTGCAACGTTATATTCTAACCATTGGGATGACAAAGAGTCGCAATCTCTCATCATTGAGTTTTTAACTCAAATAATATTAGAACCTGACTTTCCCATTATTATCGGCTTTAAGAATGGTGAGCCCATTGGATGTGCTTTAGGAACTATCTGTGATAGGGAAATATTGATCTCCGACATATATTTGTTGAATGATGAAAAAGGAAGTTATCTTAACTTTGTTCAGCAAATTGTTAATTTTACAGATAATAATTTTGATGTTGATAAATACATAATTGAACACCACGAATCTCACTTGATTACGTCGTAGACAGTGCTTTTCGTTATGTGATATGTTTCGCATAGTTTTGCAAATATATGCACGATTGGCTTATGAGATGTTCGTTCTTACTAACGTTATTGACCTATTTAAACTGCTTGGTTTCTGCTCAGCTCGTTGCAAGTGAGCGGATAACCTCAGAGCAGTTGAAGCTAGCCACTGAAGGGCTAGAGCACTCACAGCATATTCTTATATTGCATTCATACGACCCTTCTTATGAATGGACAGCCGATATTCAGCAAGGCATCAACACGGCGTTTAAACACAGCAACGCGCTGGTTGCTCCTTCAATCGAATACCTAGACTCAAAACGCATTCATGAAAAGTCATATTATGAATCGTTTAAACTCTTTCTTAACCTTAAATATGAAAATTATCACTTTGATGGAATTATTGTAAGTGATGATAGAGCCCTTGAATTTATTAAAGGCTTTGACAGTGAGCTTGTAAAAAATGTGCCGATAGTAGCTATTGGTATTAATGATAAAAGTGCATCTTTAACTTCTTTATCTGAAGCGGTACATATTGTATACGAAGAAGACAATATATTAGATAATATTAAATTAATTATAAAAATAAGACCA
Organism: Vibrio penaeicida; assembly: GCF_019977755.1. Taxonomy (NCBI): domain Bacteria; kingdom Pseudomonadati; phylum Pseudomonadota; class Gammaproteobacteria; order Vibrionales; family Vibrionaceae; genus Vibrio; species Vibrio penaeicida. Next base: position 906,620 of record NZ_AP025145.1, read on the forward strand.
AATATTAAAAAGTTGTACCTTCTTTCTGATAACAGTATGACATCGTCAATTGTTAGAGGTGAAATAAAAACGCATATTCGTCAGTTTAAGAATATTGAACTCGTTGAACTGACTGCGGAAACGTTGGAACAAGCACAAGAAGTCCTAATTCGTGCGTCTGAGAATGATGCTGTTCTCTTAACACACTTTAATAGTGAATTAGAAAGTGGCGTGTTCCATAGCTACGATAAAATCGCGAGAAAAATCAGCCATTCTAGTTCCGCACCAGTATTCGTTCTCTGGCGGCACAACATAAAAGGCGACATTCTTGGTGGTCGCGTGCAAGATCCGTATTCTTTGGGTATATATGCCGTTAAGCTGCTAAGTAAAGAGCTACCACTTTTGCTTTCTCAGTCTCTTCCTGATTCAAAACCGTATCAAGATCTATTTAATTACGCAGCGCTTGAAAGGTTTAATATTTCAAAACTCATGTTGCCCAAGCGTGCAGAAATAGTGAATAAGCCCACTTCCTTTGTCGAAGCAAATCTACGAATACTATTCATCTCAGGGAGTATCATTGCTGTCTTAGTCGTCATCATAGCGATGCAGTCTGTTTCAATCCGGCAAAAAAGAGAGCTTGCGAATAAGAACAGGAAAATTTATGAACTTCAGGACAAGACACTTAATGTTCAAAAAGACATGATTTACATCTTAGGCGAGGCAATAGAGTCGCGTTCTGGAGAAACAGGTAACCACGTAAAGCGTGTTGCAAGCCTTTCTAGTAAGCTTGCTCAACTTTACGGTTTGGATAAATCGGAATGCGATCTACTAGAAGTCATTAGCCCAATGCACGATGTAGGTAAAATAGCCATTCCTGAAGCGATATTAGACAAACCAGGGAAACTGACTGAACAAGAATGGCAATTGATGAAGACTCATACAATAAGTGGGTTTAACTTGCTCAATTCATCAGACGGGGACGTTATGGCGCTTGCGGCTGTTGTTGCTCTGGAACATCACGAGCATTGGGACGGTAATGGCTACCCAAATGGTAAGAAGGGAGAGGACATCCATCTCTACGCTAGGATCACAGCAATCGCAGATGTATTCGATGCACTTTTGAGCCAACGGTGTTATAAAAGTGCGTGGCGTATATCTGAAGTGAAAGAGCTGTTTATGGAAAAATGTGGAAAGCAATTTGATCCGGAAATATGTGCCTTACTTATTGAAAATATAGAAGAATTTATAGAATTGCGTCGTCTTCATCCTGATAATGTCGTTCCTTTAGAGCACGCCATATAGTCTACAATCACACTTAAACAAGACAGCGAGATACATAATCATAAGCATCGTGATCAAGATGCCACTTTAGATAGAAACTCGCGTTGCCAATAGCAGTTTTTATCAATTGATCTTTTCAAAAAAGAATGTCTGTACAACACTGAAATTTCTCTCAGAGGAGTTGGGTGGAATATGGATAAAATACGTTGCGTTATTTTTGATTGTGAAGGCACGTTGGTTGATAGTGAAACATTATGCTGTCAAGCGATTGTCGATGTGTTCGCCCATTTCAACAAGCCTATATCACTTGAAGATTGCCTCAATCATTTCCAGGGTGGAAAGCCTGCGGATATCTTGTCTGAAACTTGCCATCGCTTAAACTGCAATTTATCTCTCGACTTGCTCGAGCCTTTATATAGAGATAGAAAACAGTCTTTGTATGAAGCGAAGCTTAAACCTGTAAAGGGAGCAAGCTACTTGCTTAAGCAGTTGCAGCAAATGGGCATAAATGTCTGCATAGCGTCTAACAGCGAAAGCGACAGAATTGCACACGCCCTCGAGCTCACAAACTTAGATGGTTTTTTCCACAACGCCATTTACAGTGCATTTGATGCAAACAGCTGGAAACCAGAACCTGATCTATTGCTTTATGCAGCGTTAAATATGGGAGTTTCTCCAAAAGAGTGCATTTATGTTGATGACACCCTTAAAGGGGTGGAAGCGGGTATAAAAGCGCGGATGCAAACGTACTACTACCGCCCGAGTCAGCCAGAGTATCAAGTCGATCATGAACTCGTACACACCATATCAAACATAGAAGAGTTGCTAAAATCGCTGGAAGAAAAAGATCCTCAGTTTAATTTAAATTTTTCAGCACTTTAAATGGTAAAGCGCATCAGCTCTAATTCTCTAAATTTCAATTTCACTTAATAGCAAAAAGGCACCTTTCGGTGCCTTGTTTAAATAGGTCCAACTGATTATTGCATCTTCACTAATGCACTGTTTCAGGGTTTTGCTCTTCGGGAGTCTCTTCCTTCGAAACCTTTCCGCACTGTTCGCAAATTAACGTTTTTCCATTTTCAGAAATCAAATAATCTTCACTGCCACAATGTGGGCAGGAACAAACAGGTTTTGTTTCATATTGGACTGGAGTGAAGCTTAAAAATTTCAACGGCATATCAACCTCACTATAAACTGGAAGTAACGTCACACAAAAAAGGTTTGGGTTGCATTAACCGCTTGCTGCAACAACGTTTTTGAATATAGCAGTCGAGTTTTTAGAAATCTATTTGCGTTTCCGATATGTTACCAGATTCACTTGGAAGTGCGCCAAGATTCAAATTTTTTGAATGTAGTTTGATAAAAACAGCGATCTAGCTTGCAAAATGAAATCAGTTTGCAAGCGTTTGTGATCGAAATCTATCCAGTGGATGCTAAAAATCCGAAAGAAATCAGAAGCTGTGTAGTAATAATGACGATACCGGCTGTCGTACATATAGTAAGGCTTAACGAGCCTCCTGCTACTTTATACTCAAACTCTTCTGAGTGAATTTTCCGCGCTTTATGAGCCATTTTGACAGGAAGGAAAATAGCGAGCACAACAAGTGCAATTGCCGCATACCCCAATGCCATAATGAAACCTTGGGGATAGTACAAAGCAAATGCCATCGGTGGGATAAATGTAATAGCCGCTGTCCGGGTTCTCGACGCTTTGACGACCGATTTAAGACTGTCCCCCAAAAACTCAAATAACCCCAAACTGACGCCCAAGAATGACGTTAGCAGCGCTAGATCAGCAAATACAGCAATGGCGTTTTTGATGGCGCCCGACTGAGAAGCATCCGTAAGCGAAACCATAAGCGCACTTAACCCACTTTGATTGGCAAGATCGCTCTGGCTTAAAACACCCAGCGTCGAGATTTGCCAGAGTATGTATAAGAGTAAAGGTAAAGATGCCCCAATGATCAGCGCTACCCTTAAGCCTTTTATGTCTTTATTTAAGTATTTTACGATTGCCGGAATACTGCCGTGAAAACCAAATGATGTAAAAATAACTGGAAGTGCAGAAATTAATAAGCCCTGCTGCAAAGGCATATTCACCAAGTAACCGGTATTTATCCCAGGTGCCAGAACGTATAAAGCCACGCCCATTGCGATGATTTTTACGGAAAACAATACTCGGTTAATCTTATCGACAGACGCTGTGCCCATGGTGACGATCGCCGCTACGAGAACTGTAAACAGAACCGTAGACGCCTCTTGGCTGACTGAAAAACTCATAGTGGATACTAAGCGTTGATGAAATTGCCCACCACCGCCAGCAATGTAGGCTGCGCAAAGTGCATAAAACAAAAATAGCATCGCACAACTGGCCACCCATTTCCCTTTTTGCCCAAGGAATTGCTCAGCAAGCGTATGAAGAGTGGCATCATGATCAGCAAATTGATGTACTTCCAACATGAGAAGTGCGGTGTAGACCATTAATAGCCATATGAAAAACATGATGACTAACGACGCCAAAAAGCCAATACCTGCTGATGCGAGGGGCAGGGCTAACATTCCTGCTCCAATTGTTGTCCCGGCAATAATTAAAGTGCTGCCAAAGATGCGAGATTTTTGTGTGTTCATTTATTTTTACAACTTAGTGTTTTTAGGGCAAGCAGAACAGTCAGAAATGATGAGATAACCGACTTTATTAGATTTTTAGGACTGTGCCAGAACGTGGTTAATGATACAAATATGCATGTAAACTAAAATAAACCAATATTGTAAATATATTTTTACAGGGGTGTTTGGTGGTGATTTCTAGAGGTAAGTCTAAATTTCATAGAAGCGGTAACGAATTTTAATATGAATTTCCGGTCTATTGATATATAGCTAATTGATAAACGCGTATGGAGTAAATTCCCTTTCAGAGGAAAATGTATGATTGAAGAACGTAATGATGAAGAAAACCTTGAACTAATAGATGCAATGGAGATTGGGCTAAACTTATCAAACTACTTACTGGAAGAATTAGCGGAAGACGAATGCTGATAGCTCAGTAACCACTTCCTATTCATGAATTACCTCGCCCATCTTCATATTGCCGATCATTGTAAAAGCAATTTGTTAGGAAACTTGTTAGGGGACTTTGTCAAAGGGTCTCCTGAAGGTCGCTACCACAAAGACATTGTCGATGGCATCAAGCTTCACCGATTTGTTGACTCGTATACCGATACACATAGCCTAGTTAAATCGCTGAAACCTCTTTTCCCCTCAGAATTGCGGCGCTATGCACCCATTGCACTTGATATGTTTTGGGATCATTGCCTAGCGAATCGATGGGAAGAGCATCATAGTCAATCACTCCAACAATTTTGCTCACACTCGGAGCATCTCATTAAACGAACCCAGCCTAGTACGCTGCCTTCGCGTTTTGTCACCATGTCTTCACATATGTGGGAAGGTCGATGGATGGAATCCTATGCGGATCTTGAAAACATCCAGTTTGCGTTATCGCGAATGGCGATGCGCCGACCAAAGCTAGAAAAGCTGAGCCTTTGCTCGCAAGTGCTGGCTCAACAATATGATCCACTTATTGAAGCATTTGACTCGCTTTACCCTGATGTTCTTGCCCAATCAAAGCAATTCTTCAAAGCTTTGTAGCCAGCTTGCCTTCATAGAATCAAACATTCTGAGATATTGAGAAACTTAAGAGCATACGAGCCTGAAAGCTTGTCGCTAGCATCTTTAGGCAGTTTGGGTATACAATCCGCGCTTCTTGTTACTGCTCCCGGATTTTGTAAACCATGTCTTTCGAACAACTCGGCTTACAGCCAGCCATTCTTGCTCGCCTTTCTAAACTCAACTTCAAAGAGGCAACACCTGTTCAAGAGCGCGCTATACCGCTTGTTCTACAAGGGAAAGATGTACTGGCAGGGGCGCAGACGGGAACAGGTAAAACTGCCGCTTATGGTTTACCCATCATTCAGCGACTCATCGAAAACCCCAAGCCACTAAAAGACGAACTTGTACGTGGGTTGGTATTGGTACCAACGCGAGAGCTCGCGCAGCAAGTTCTGGATAACCTAACCGATTACGCTGAAGAGCTGGATATAAAAGTGCTTGCCGTTTATGGCGGTACGAGCATGCGCGTTCAAACGGACAATCTAAAAGGTGGGGTAGACATATTGGTGGCGACTCCGGGAAGACTTCTGGATCATGTCTTTACGAAAAATATCCAGCTAACTGAGACGGAAGTGCTTGTTCTGGATGAAGCCGATCGCATGCTAGATATGGGTTTCATGCCCGATATTCAGCGAATACTCCGTAAGCTGAATGATGCTCGTCAAACGTTGTTTTTCTCTGCTACTTTTGCCGGTAACGTAAAAAAGGTCGCTTACAAGATACTCACCGATCCTGAAGAGGTTCAGGTTACGCCAAGCAATTCAACAGCTGAAACTGTAAAACAGATGGTCTACCCAGTAGATAAAAAGCGCAAAGCTGAACTACTGGCCTATTTGATTGGATCGCGAAACTGGCAACAAGTGTTGGTGTTTACTAAAACCCGAGAGGGATCAGATTCATTGGTGAAAGAGCTCAAATTGGATGGAATCAAAGCAGCGTCTATCAACGGAGATAAAAGCCAAGGCGCAAGACAAAAAGCATTGGATGACTTTAAATCTGGAAAGGTCAGAGCGCTGATAGCGACAGACGTAGCAGCCAGAGGTTTGGATATTCACCAGTTAGAGCAAGTCGTGAATTACGATATGCCTTACAAAGCAGAAGACTACATTCACAGAATCGGAAGAACGGGTCGAGCGGGTAGTGATGGCTTTGCTATTTCACTAATGAGTAGAGACGAAGAATACTTGCTCAAGACCATTGAGAACCTGCTGGATAAGCGTTTACCACAAGAGTGGTTAGCGGGTTTTGAACCTAGCTTGGTTGAAGAACTTTCAGAAGACAAACCAAGAAAACGCCAAAGTCGAAGTGCAGAAAAACGTAAAATGAAAGCAAAAATGAATATTCACAAAGGTCGCGGGAAATCCAAGAAATAGGTTTGATTGCTTCTTACGGTGTCATCAAATTAGATGACACCGTGAAAATAAGCAGACCTAAAGAAGAAAGTATCTTGAGGTCACATGGGTATAAGGCGAATCAAGCAAACACAGCTTTTCGTATTAAAACTTATAATTGGCTTGCATGCCGACAATGACCAGATGCCCTTTCATTTCATAATTATGATTACTGGCAAATAAGCTGCTCTCAGTGAACTTTTCAGTAGAGCGATCCATGTAAGCAAGCCCAAAATCAAAAGACCAATCTGCCGAGTGTTGGTACTCCATGCCTGCGGTGTACCAAATAGCATCTTGATCTGGGATGCTTAACGTTGTGTCTCCAGCTTTTTTATCAAGCGCAAGTCCAGCACGAAGACGTACGGATGGATCTAATCGATAGGTGGTTCCTAACGCCCAGCGCCAGCTATCGTTATAGTTTTCTTGTTTTCTGAAGCACGTTCCGGAATTAACGGTACAACCGCTTCCAGATGCTTTGAATTCAGTATATTCGCTCCAGTTTGTCCATAGCGCGCTGTAATGAATAGCGAAAGTATCGTTTAAATCGTGGTAGCCAGAAAACTCCAGAGTTGCTGGTAGCGGTACGGCAGCGCTGCTGGATACGGTTCCACCGCCAGGAATCGCGACAACGCCCGGTGTATGGTCAGTAAAGTCGCCTTTTAACTTCGGGGTAGAACTCGCACGATAAGACAGACCAAAGCGTGTACTTTCGTCTAACTCAACAAGAGCACCAATATTCCACCCAAACGCGCCGCCATCACCCTCCCAACTAAGAAGCTTGTCTGTGCTTTGCTTACCAAAAGAAGATGCACCGCCTCCTAAATGGCGAGTCGCTTTACCCATAGCGTAGATGTAACTTATCCCAGCACCGACACTGAGCATGTCGTTGATTCGATATGATAGAGCAGGGTTGATGTTGACGGTCTTTACTGATGTATCGCCAGCAATATCTCCCGATTGAAACGTGTCTTTTAAGTCGGTACCTAAACCATAATTGGAATACAAACCAATACCGAACGCCCACTTATCATTGAGTGGCTGAACGTAGTAACTAGCGGGAATCACTTGCGAAGGAACAATATCACTAGAAGATTGCGCACTACTCGATCCAACAACGTCGATAGCCGCATCGAAATAGATCAATGAGCCCGAAAACTGAGCTTGTTCGAATAGTGCCATTGTAGCTGGGTTTCTCCCCATGGCGGTCGCATTGTCCCCAATGGTAGCTTCACCTGCATAGGCTCTGCCTAGACCGCTGACCGAATCGAATGCAATTTGATAACCTGCAGCGTTGGCAATGCCTGAACTCAGCACAGATACAATAAAGAGTGAAGCCTTCAAAGTTGAGGAATTCAGGGAATTTGTTTTAAACATATGACCTCCTTGTCATTTTATATAACCAAGTAACCTCGCCCTTTGGATCTCAACTTCTGCTCCACCACTCGTTAAAGAAGTTGGAAACGACGGACCATTTCCACAACGTTCTTCTTCTAGAACCGAATCAGAATATGAGGCTCTGCACCCTAAGTTTGAGGTTACTTGGGTATATGTATTTACATCCATATAAGCATTCAATCACTAAGTGGGTGAACCCATTTGATTCAGTGTTGATAGGGTAATAGTACGTTTTACTTCCGCTGATATTTTGTCCTGACGCGCCAAATTACTGTCTGAGCAGGGCACAGCAACGATGGGAATGTAGAAAGTATTTATAGAAATGGAACCTAAGGAGTCTTGCGAGGTAGCTTCTATAGTGAGAGTTCTATACTGAGGATTTTATCACCTACATAAAAGTGCCATAAGTTATTCACTCGTTTGTCATTTCAGGTAATTACCGTGTCTTCTTCAAAACAAAAAATAGCTGACAGGAGTCACTAAATGAAGAGTTTACTTAAGGCGATTACAGCAGTGGTATTGCTTGGTTCGTCGGTTAATGCCATTGCACACGAAACAGTACAACTTGGACCTCGCCCTTTCTATTTAATAGAGGACATGGACAACGGATCACTTAAACGTAAGTTACAGAACTGCAGTTCCGGTTCTTTTTATCGCAGTGATTTCTCCATTGGTCACCGCGGAGCACCAATGCAGTTTCCAGAACACACCAAAGAATCTTATCTTGCCGCGATTCAAATGGGCGCAGGCATACTTGAATGCGATGTTACCTTCACCAAAGATAAAGAGCTGGTATGTCGTCATTCGCAAAGCGATTTGCACACCACTACCGATGTATTAGCGCACTCAGATCTCGCGGCAAAATGCACCGTACCATTCCAACCTGCTAACCCAACAACGGGTGAAAAAGCGAAAGCGGAATGCCGTACTTCAGACTTCACGTTATCGGAATTCAAGCGTCTAAAAGGCAAAATGGATGGCACGAACGCTATGGCGCCAACTGTAGAAGAGTACATGAATGGTACAGCCGGCTGGAGAACGGATTTGTATTCCAGTAAGGGCACATTGCTGACACATGCAGAAAGTATCGCGCTGTTTAAAAAGCATGGGGTAAAAATGACGCCTGAACTAAAAGCACCTGCGGTTGAAATGCCGTTCAATGGCTTTACTCAGGAAATGTACGCAGAGAAGTTGGTGAGTGAGTATCGCTCTGCGAACGTACCCGCAAGCGATGTGTTTGCTCAATCATTTAATCTTGAAGATGTGAAATACTGGATTCAGAACAACTCAGAGTTTGGTAAGCAGGCGGTGTATTTGGATGATCGTGTCTACAACGACGAAAATTTCAAACCAACACTGCAGGGAATGAAAGATCTGGTGGATTCGGGCGTGAAAATTATTGCCCCGCCAATGTACGCGTTAGTGACATTAGATGCGTCTGGCAAAATTGTTCCGTCTGAATATACCAAATTGGCTAAGAAAGCGGGTTTGGACATCATTACTTGGACACTTGAACGCTCAGGACCATTAGGAAATGGTGGCGGTTGGTACTACCAATCCATTAAAGACGCGACCAACAATGATGGCGACACCATGGTTTTACTGGATGTATTGGCGAAAGAGGTGGGTGTACTGGGCGTGTTCTCAGACTGGCCAGCAACCACGACTTACTATGCGAACTGCATGAACATGTGACTCGTTGCCATTAATAGGCTAACCGACCCTAGAAGATGAGGTTCATGCTGAAAGGTAGCTTGAATAAAGTAGCTTGAATATAAAAAGGGAAGAGTAACCTCTTCCCTTTTTTCGTTTTTCGCCAAAAAGAAATGGTAGCAAAAACGGCAATCGAAACGCCAAATTACTTAAACTTGCGGTGCTGCGACCAAATCAGAAATGTGTTTTGTCAGTATTTCAATATCTTGCGAAGACACATCTTTGTGAGTCACAAATCGAACAGGGTTACCGGGGCTTATTGTAATACCATGTGCTTTAAGTTTTTCCGCAATACCAACAATATCCACCTGCTCATCCAGCTTTGCAAACACGATATTGGTTTGTACCAATTCTGGCTTTACATGAAACCCTGGGATATCGGCTAAATTTAATGCCAACTGTTTCGCATGCTTATGATCCAACTTGAGCTGTTTTACTTGCTCTGTCATGGCAAGCTTCCCGGCAGCTGCAAGCATACCCACTTGTCGCATTGCACCGCCAAGCATTTTGCGGATACGACGTGCTCTGTTGATCAACTCTTTGTCGCCGAGAAGAAGAGAACCAATAGGGGCAGACAAACCTTTAGATAAACAAATGGTCATTGAATCGAAATGTTTGGCTATCTCTTTAATGTCCACATTCAATGCAACAGCAGCATTGTAAACTCGCGCGCCATCGAGATGGAGTTGTAAGCCATGTTGCCGTGTAAAAGCGCGAGCCTCTTCTAAATAGCTTAGTGGCAGTACTTTTCCGTTAATGGTGTTTTCTAAGCTCATCAGTTTCGTTTGAGCAAAGTGAAAATCATCCGGCTTGATTACTGCTGCTGCTTTTTTAAGGCAAATGGTGCCGTCAGGTTGATTTTCGATAGGCTGAGGTTGGATGGACCCTAATACGGCAGCGCCTCCGCCTTCGTATTTATAGTTATGCGCTTGCTGACCGCAAATGTATTCGTCTCCACGGCCGCAATGACTCATTAAAGCAAGTAGGTTGGCTTGTGTACCGGAACTCGTAAATATTGCAGCTTCAAAACCGTGTCTTTGCGCTGCCCATTGCTCCAATTCATTGACTGTTGGGTCATCCCCATAAACATCGTCGCCCAGTAAGGCTTCCGACATGGCTTTTTTCATATTTGGAGTAGGTAATGTTACGGTGTCAGAACGAAAATCCATTGTCTTTAATCCTTCAAATATCCACACAGTTTGGCTTTGTAAATGCAGGCGATGGTTTTGGCATCGGTGAGTTCACCTTGTCGAATAGCGGCTTCGATTTCACTCATGGAAAAAGGGAGAAGCTCAATAATTTCATCTTCATCGCAGGTCAGACGGTTGGTCTGTTCAAGTTGTTTCGCAACGAATAAGTGCTGGATTTCATCACAGAAACCAGCGAGAGGCGTCACTTGTCCTAAAGAATGCCATTCAGATGCGCTGTAACCCGTTTCTTCTTCAAGCTCTCTTCGGGCACAGGTTTTAGGGGATTCGTTGAGTTCCTTAGTACCAGCGGGAACCTCAAGCAACCATTTTTTTAAAGAAGGACGATATTGCCTAATCAGTAAGATTCGGTTGTCCGAAAAAATGGGCAGTATAACGGCAGCACCGGGGTGCACTATGGTGGTGTGAGTAATGTCGTTTCCATTTGGAAGTTGAACATCCTCTTCGCAAAGCTCTATATTTTTCCAACTGTGGATCGTGCGGGACATAGCTTTTCCATCGCTTTTTTATTGATACTGCCTGCCTGTTCCTTGTTTTGTAAAGCTCCAATAGTGAAAAAGTACAACATTTGACGTACCTATAACTATTCTTGATTAAAACCTCATTTACGTAATCAAAGATTTCCTTCCCATGGTTTTTCAGTAGATCTGCTATAAGAGTCTAATAAAACAAGATATTACTTGTAACAAAGTAATAACAAATGTATAAAAATGCTAATATGTTTATAACCATGTTGCCTAATACCGAGGTGCCTAAATGTTAGGTTCAAATCATCCCAGCCATGCTCAAAAGGCACTACTTTCAGAACGAATCAATAAACTGGTTCATGCACTTTCCGATGGGGTTTACGAAAGAGAACACACCATTAAGCTCTGTTTACTCGCTGCACTGTCTGGCGAAAGTGTTTTCCTACTCGGTCCTCCTGGAATCGCAAAAAGCCTTATCGCCAAACGCCTTATTCAAGCGTTTGATAACAGTTCCTACTTTGAATACCTGATGACACGTTTTTCCACACCTGAAGAGGTGTTCGGCCCCCTTAGCATTCAGGAATTGAAAGATAACGGAAAATACGTTCGCTTAACCAAAGGTTATTTGCCTACGGCGCAAGTCGTTTTCTTAGATGAAATTTGGAAGGCAGGACCGGCGATATTGAATACTTTGCTAACGGTAGTGAACGAAAAAACCTTCAAGAATGGTAACGAAATCGAAAAAGTGCCGATGAGGCTACTGGTTTCTGCTTCGAACGAATTGCCAGATGAAGACAGTGGATTAGAGGCGCTCTACGACCGGATGTTGGTTCGCGTGTTCGTTAACCGAATTCAAGACAAACAAAACTTCCGTTCCATGTTAACCGTAGGGACAGCGCAAGAAGCGCAGGTGCCAGAAGGTCTTGCCATTACTAACGATGAATATCATTTGTGGCTAGAAGAGCTTGATAAGCTCTCATTATCCGAATCGTGCTTTGAAAAACTCTACCAATTGAAGTCGATGCTTGAACAGCGTGTCGATGAAGCGGTCGATATTTCTGAAACCGACATGTATGTGTCGGACAGGCGTTGGAAAAAAGCGGTTAAATTATTGAAAGCCAGCGCGTACTTCAATGGGCGCGACACCATTAACCCACTGGATCTTTTATTACTTCAAGATTGTTTGTGGAACAGCCCAGATTCACGAGATATCGTTGAAGAGGTTGTTCGTGAGTTCGCCATTCATTCTGCGTTTGATCAAGGCGTTATTAGCCAGCAGATTGAAACGTGCAAAGAAGAGCTGGACGACATTCAAGAAGAGCTTGAAAGCCAGTATGCGATGCACCTTTCAATGGACAGCACCGGCAAGTTGTTGAAAAAAGAAATCCACCATTTTGATACGAGCAATGCCAAGCGTTACCAAGTCGGTCGCGACTCTGGGCTCGTCAAATTGGCTCTCCTGCAAAGTAACATGTCTGTTTGGGAGGGAGAAAAAGGGAACACGCGTTGGGTTTACCTTTCTATGACAGAGTTAGAGCGTGTCATCAAAGAAGGGGGCGGTGATGCCTATGGTTACGTAAACCAAAATACCAACCTCGGACGGCTTAAGTTTGGTTTAGATGCCGATGAGCAACTCGTAGTTAAAGACATTGCCAATCGTTCGGTACTGGTGACTTTAGTGACGAAAGACGGGCTAGATAACAGCGTATTCGAAGAGTGGAGCGCGAAAGCCAGCCACGCCTTGGAGCAACTTACACACGCCGAACATCACCTGCTTCAAGTTAAATCTGATTTCCACGGCGCGTTACCGCACAGTTTTATCGACCCTGAATTACCTACTCAAATGGAAGCCAGCATCCAATCTATTAGTCAGCGTTTAGAATCAACGAAAGCACAGTGTGAGAAAAGTGCATTTCGGATTAAACACCTGAATGAGTATTTCGAGTAGGTGAGGGGTGAATCATGTTAGGAGCAGATAGCTTAAACCTCGCATTGATGATCGCAGAATCCGGTTTAATCGATACTGCGGTCAACGATCTGATGGCTCGATCTCAGGTAATGATGGTGGTCGATAATAACCGAGGTGTAAAAACCTCCATGAAAAACCACCTATTGAAATGGCGAGGTAAAGTTAAAAAGAAAATGACGAAGGTGTGTGAAACAGAGCACTTTCGCAATGAACTTGCCCTCTATCAAGAAGTCATTCATTGGACGGAGGATGAGTTCTTCCTAAAGATTAACGATGTGTTAAAACGCCTAGAGTGGCACTCGGCGTTTTATTTGCCCGCTAGGCGCCTACTCGAAAAGAATAAAGGGGTGAATAACCCTATGTTCCCTCATTACTTTTGCGATCAGTGGTACAAAAGCTTAAGTGAAGCGCTGCAGCAGGCGCAAGTAACCGAGCTGGAAGCTGATAAAGAAAAGCTACTGACTGACCTATATCAGCGCATAGAAACCATGAAAAATATGGATAAAGTGTCTGAATCCGGTGATGAAGGGCAAATCGGCAAGCTATGGGATATGGCGTCTGCCAAACTGTCGAAGTCCGACATTTCAACCATGAAGCACCACGCTGAATTTTTGAAGAAAAACGGTACGCTACAAGAAATTGCAGAGCAACTTGGTCGAATGGCCAGTGAAGTGTCTGATCCCGATTTGAATAAAGCGCCAAATGAAGAGTTGAAAGTTGTAGAAGAGAAAAGCGACGAAGCAACGGACGATATCGTCGGGATCCACGAAAGTGACGATTTAAATAAGCTATTACCCAATGAAACGATGTTTCTGGCTTACCCTGAATTGGAAGTGATTTTCTATAAGCATTTGATCGACAAGCGGCTATTGAACTACAAAACACAGGGTAAATCTCGCAAACTCCGTAAAGTCAGAGCAAAAACACCAGACAACGCTCAGGTAGAGATAGAAAAAGGCCCGTTTATTATTTGTGTCGACGCTTCTGGGTCAATGAGCGGATTTCCTGAACAATGCGCAAAAGCGATGGCGTATGCCCTAATGCAAATAGCGCTAGCAGAGGGGAGAGAGTGCTATGTGATCATCTTCTCTACTGAGCAAATCACCTACGAGTTAACCAGACAAGATGGCTTGCGTGAAGCTAGTGATTTTCTTTCTTACACGTTCCATGGTGGTACGGATATTGATCCGGTCATCGAAAAATCCATCGATCTGATGTCTACCGATAAATACCGTAATGCGGATCTGGTGGTTATTTCCGATTTCATCGCTCCTAAGCAACCAGAGCACATTTTAGAAAAAGTAAATCAGTTAAAAGAAAAATCAAATCGCTTCCATGCCATTAGCTTATCTAAATATGGCAACCCACAGTTGATGTCGATGTTCGATCATTGCTGGTCTTATCACCCCAATTTAGTGGGGCGAATGTTTAAGAAGTGGTAATAGGTCGCGTCTTTGCGATTTTTGGGCAAATAGAGATCAAACCCTCATCGCTTTGCTTTATTAATCAGCAACCGAATGAAAAACATCAATTTTTGTTTGACTCCTGATGATGAATCCGTAAAGTGTGCATCGAACGCAACGGAGCCGACGGCTTCAGCGATTCAATTGGCGCCTTGGCAGAGTGGCTATGCAGCGGATTGCAAATCCGTGGACCTCGGTTCGACTCCGGGAGGCGCCTCCATTCAAATTGAAAGATATGGTAAACATTACGATGTCTTGATGGTGTCTTAACTCTTCAGTTAGCAGCATCGCAACAAGTTTGCGTGCCCTGGTGGTGGAATTGGTAGACACAAGGGATTTAAAATCCCTCGGCGTTCGCGCTGTGCCGGTTCAAGTCCGGCCCGGGGCACCATCATTTAATTTTGATAGCAAAATGGTATTGAGATTCAACATCTCACTCTCGCGCTGACCGACCGAAATGTCGGACCATCAAGTTCAGCCCGGGCACCATCATTCAAAAAACCTCATAAAAAAATAGAAAATGGCGCCTTGGCAGAGTGGCTATGCAGCGGATTGCAAATCCGTGGACCTCGGTTCGACTCCGGGAGGCGCCTCCATTATTTGTTCTTCTGTTCCTATCTACGTTACTACCCCGATCTAAAGCTTATACATTCTCGCACTGCGAGCAGGCAGCTCAAATGTGTGGTAACGGGAATCTACCGTCGTTTGAGCACCCGATAACGTATCGGTATAGGGCATGTACCAATTAAATTCATGCTGGTATGTATCGACAGTCACATTACGAGACTCGCCACATTTATTAATGCCAACCACACCCACTTTTCCACGTTTAAACAGTAACGAGCACGCATCGCTATGCAGCATGGTCATTGGTTGTCCTTGCATTACGTTATGAAAACGCAGCATGTTCTTCATGGTGTTATCGTTCCACACGTTCGCCCAACGACCATTGTCTCTGTCCTCATGGTCAGGTAATTCATCACTGTAGATAAGTGGTGTTCCACCGTCTCTTCCTAATACGTAGGCATACGCGAGTTCTTCATCCTTCGGATCCATTATTTGATGGCGAAATCCGTCGTTGTTCGGAATATCGTGAGTAACGGTAAAGGTGATGGCTCGTGTCCCTTCCAACGCTTGTCCATATGCGAGCGGATCGTGCAGCAAGTTCATGCTGCCGTTAAACGAAAACGCTCTGCGTATCGAAGCAAATAGGGGGAAATCATATGCCGAGTGATTGGTATCGTTCAGGTAGGGTGCTAAAAAGCCATCGTAACCCGCATTTCCTCTGCCGCCATCGGTTATGACTTCGCCGAAAATGTGCATATCTGCCGTAATTTCAGGGGTGAATATTTGGTTTATGTGGAGTGGGCTCATGTGCTTAACGGCATCAACCCTAAAGCCTTTGATCCCCATATTTTTCAAAGCTTGTAAGTACTGGCGCTGTTGATTCACAACCCAGTGATTAGGTGTCAAATCGGGTAAGCCTGTGTCACCATTCCCACCACACAATCGCCAGTACTGAACGTGACCTGGGTTATTCCAATCGGTGATACACCCAGCTGGGTGAAAGTCGGAGGAGGAGTACTGGTTATCGCTTATATCGCCAAACAAGGTTTGGTTTTGATAGTAGGCGGCTCGTGATGCATAGTCTTGCAAAACGTCACTACCGGGATAGTTCAGCCCATCGATCTTTAATGACTCGTTCGCCATGTGGTTCATAACAACATCGGCGTAAACCGCCACCTGATGACGGTTAAGAGCGTCAATCATTGCTTGAAGGTCTTGTTTGTTTCCAATAGGTGAGTCAATTACTCGAAAATCAAGAGGTTGGTAGCGAGCCCACCACTGATCTCCACGCGATTTCATAGCCGGAGAGATTAAAACCTTCTTATAACCCGCTTGTGCAATTTGTTCTGCCTTTGCGGTTACATCGGAGTATTTCCAGTTAAACGCATGGAGAATAGCTTCTGCGGAAGCGAATTGAGGTACGGCGAGGCTAGCCAAAGCCGCGATGGTCATTTTCGTTATTTTTTGCATAGGGTAGGTCTTTTATTGTTGGTGAATGCAAAAAGTTATATTTATAAATGTATAAGTAAAGATGGCTGAGATTTATACCTGAAAGATCATCAACATCTGTATGGGTAAAAAGTCCCAAATTGTGTGCTTGTTAGAATTTTGCTTAGGCATTAGGGAGAGATAAAATCAACACATTTGCGACGTTGTCACTTAATGTATTCGCAAAGGTTGTATAGGAACTTAAGTTACTCGACTCTTCAGTTTTTCGCGCTTTTAGCGTACATGAGTTGAACCATCACAATTGGAGGTTTTCCGAGACGCTCAAATTGGCTCGAATGGGTCTGCGCATTCGAAAAATGAACAACAAACCTTAGTAAATAGTCTTGCATAATTACACTAATAGTCAGTTTGTTAGTTGATATATACGTAAATTAGTTAATTAAATGAAATATTGTTACATATTGATGATTGGTTAAATGTTGGTCTTAACACATTGTTGTTAAAGGTTTGATAGTGATATTGCAATTAGATTGATGGATCTTTATCCGTTTGATCTACCACTTTAGGGTAGTTTGAAATCGTAATTGATTTACATCATGTCTTCATATTCGTTCACAATTAAGAATAAGCTCAGTTAAGAATAAAAACCGTCAGGAAGTCTTATGAGCAAGTTGAAGCTAGTCGTAATAGGGAATGGCATGGTCGGCCATCGCTATATCGAAGATTTAGTCGACAAAACGGACGTGTCTGAATTAGACATTACTGTGTTTTGTGAAGAACCCCGCGTCGCTTACGACCGAGTCCACTTATCGTCTTATTTCTCTCACCATACTGCGGACGAGCTTTCGCTGGTTAAAGAAGGCTTCTACGAAAAACACGGCATTAACATGCTGATCGGTGAGCGAGCTATCAACGTTAACCGTGAAAAACAAATGGTGTATTCAAGTACCGGTCGCGAAATCCAATACGACAAGTTGGTTCTTGCTACTGGTTCTTTTCCGTTTGTTCCACCGATTAAAGGTAACGAAAGTAAAGATTGCTTTGTTTACCGCACCATTGAAGATCTAAAAGAAATCGAAGCTTGTGCTAAGAAAAGCAAAAGTGGTGTGGTCATCGGTGGGGGTTTACTTGGCTTAGAAGCGGCAGGCGCACTAAAAGCTCTAGGCGTTGAAACCCATGTTGTGGAATTTGCCCCTGTTCTAATGGCGGAGCAACTTGATTTACAAGGCGGATTGCAACTGCGTAACAAAATCGAACGGATGGGCGTTCGAGTGCATACCAGTAAAAATACCCAAGAAATTGCACCAGAAGGCGTCGATGCTCGCAACGTAATGCGTTTTGCCGACGACACTGAATTAGAAACCGATTTTATTGTGTTCTCTGCAGGTATCCGACCGCAAGACAAACTTGCCCGTCAAATGGGATTAGGCGTAGCGCCTCGTGGTGGTATTGAAATTAATGACCACTGCCAAACAACCGACCAAAACATTTACGCAATAGGCGAATGTGCTTCTTGGAATCAGACTTTCTACGGTTTAGTGGCTCCGGGTTACAAAATGGCGACGGTCGCTGTCGATCACTTGTTGGGTAACGAAAGCCAGTTTGAAGGTGCCGATATGAGCGCCAAGCTTAAACTGCTGGGTGTGAAAGTGGGCTCTATTGGCGATGCCAACGGTCGCACTCCGGGTTCAAAAAGCTACGTTTACCAAAACGAAGAAGACGAAGTATACAAGCGCATTACCGTTTCAGAAGACGGCAAAAAGCTGCTAGGTGCTGTGCTCGTTGGCGACACGTCTGACTACGGCGATTTACTTCAGCTGAAACTGAATGAAATTGACTTACCTGAACACCCAGATACATTAATTCTTCCTGCTCATGCAGGGGCAGAAAAACCTTCTTTAGGCGCGGACTCATTGCCTGAAACGGCGGTTATCTGTTCTTGTTTCGATGTGACCAAAGGCAAAATTGCCACAGCAGTTGCAGAAGGGCATCACACTCTGGCAGACATCAAAGCCGTTACGGGCGCTGGAACAGGGTGTGGGGGGTGTATTCCGCTGGTTACTTCCGTTCTAAACGCGGAACTGGCGAAATCTGGCATTGAAGTGAAAAGTGATATTTGTGAACACTTTGCTTATTCACGGCAAGAACTCTTCCACTTGATTCGCATTGAAGAAATTAAAACGTACGACGAATTACTAGAAAAACACGGCAAAGGGTACGGCTGTGAAGTGTGTAAACCTGCTGTAGGTTCTATCTTGGCATCATGCTGGGGCGAACACATTCTTAAACCGCAATTGGTCAAACTGCACGATACCAACGATAACTTCCTTGGAAACATCCAAAAGGACGGTACTTACTCGGTTATTCCTAGAATGGCGGGCGGTGAAGTCACACCAAAAGCATTAGCGGCGCTGGCTCAGGTAGGCGAAGAATACAACTTATACACCAAAGTGACGGGTGCACAGCGTATCGGTTTATTTGGTGCACAAAAAGACGATCTTCCAGAGATCTGGCGCAAGCTGATTAACGCCGGTTTTGAAACAGGTCAGGCGTATGCGAAAGCACTCCGCATGGCAAAAACGTGTGTGGGCTCGACATGGTGTCGCTATGGTGTACAGGATTCTGTTGGTTTAGGTTCGCGCATCGAAAATCGCTATAAAGGCATTCGTACTCCACACAAAATGAAGTTTGGTGTGTCAGGGTGTACCCGCGAATGTGCAGAAGCACAAGGGAAAGACTTGGGTATCATCGCGACTGATGTCGGTTGGAACATGTATGTGTGTGGTAATGGCGGTATGAAGCCAAGACACGCAGACCTACTCGCCATGGACTTAGATGAAGAGACGCTGATCCGTTACATCGACCGATTCATGATGTTCTACATTCGAACGTCTGCGCCGCTTCAGCGCACCTCTGTGTGGTTAGACAATCTAGAAGGTGGTGTGGATTACCTAAGAGAAGTCATTGTCGATGACAAGCTAGGTCTTAACGACCAGTTAGAAGCAGACATTGCCAAGTTGGTTTCGGAATTCCGTTGCGAATGGACGGATACGATTAATGACGAAAACCAACTTAAGCGTTTCTCTCATTTCATTAACTCCGATAAGCGAGATGACAACGTATTGTTTGTCCCAGAGCGTGAGCAACATCGCCCTGCAACGTTCACTGAAAAACATCCAGATGCGAAAGGCGACATCTTGCATGTGGAACTGGAGGGGTAATCATGACGAAAGGTAAAGCTCAAATGTTTGAACAAATTTGCGATATCAACGACATTGTACCCGGCACAGGCGTTTGTGCGTTAGTGAGCGGGCAGCAAGTGGCGGTTTTTCGCCCTACAGAAGAAGAGGCAGTATTTGCCATCAGCAATACCGACCCTTTCGCTCAATCCAATGTGTTGTCACGTGGTTTGATAGGGGAGCATAAAGGGGAATTATGGGTAGCAAGCCCTCTCAAGAAGCAACACTTCAACCTTGCGACAGGTGTTTGTATGGAAGATGAGCGTTTTAACGTGAAATCTTATCAAGCGCGAGTTAATAGTGGCATTGTTGAAATTTCCGCTTAAACTGCGTCGCGTTTCTAGAATCCAAACGGGATTCAAGCCTACAGAAATTTAATAGCAAAAAGGTTTCCCGTTCTCTAGCTAGGTAAGAGAGCGAGGAAGTGCGGGGAGCCTTTGTCTATTCAATTTTAATTTTTAACTTTCTTAGGGAATAAGGTCGAGTATGTCTTACGTAAAACCTGCTGAATTCGTTCAAACTATGATTGATGCTGGCGAAAGCAAAGTGTTCATGTCTACGCGTGATACGCTTATTCGCGGGATCATGGCTGGCGCTGTATTAGCGATTGCCGTTGCCGTTGCAATTACCGCTGCTGTACAAACGGGGATTCCAATTGTTGGTGCGTTAGTGTTTCCCGTCGGTTTTTGTATCTTAAACTTAATGGGTTTTGATTTGTTGACGGGCGTATTTGCTTTGGCACCGTTAGCATTATTCGAGAAACGTCCAGGTGTAACTAAAGCTGGCATACTGCGTAACTGGTTGCTTGTCGGTTTAGGTAACCTAATTGGCGCTTTGTCTGTTGCTTTCCTTGTCGCGCTTACCTTCACAATGAACTTCAGCATGGACCCAGGAGCAGTGGGGCAAGCGTTTATCAAAGCATCGACCTCTCGTACTCTTGGCTTTGCAGAACATGGCATGGATGGCTGGATCACCGTTTTTGTTAAAGGCATTCTGTGTAACTGGATGGTATCGCTAGGCGTTGTTGGGGCGATGGTTTCTAAATCCGTGAGCGGTAAAGTTCTGGCAATGTGGTTCCCAATTTTCATTTTCTTTGGCCTAGTATTCGAACACGCTGTAGTAAATATGTACCTATTCCCACTTGGCATGATGCTTGGTGCAGAGTTCACTATTGCGGATTGGTTAGTATGGAACCAAATTCCAGTGACCTTAGGTAACTTAGTCGGTGGTCTTCTTATCACAGGTATGAGCCTTTACGTGACTCACGCAAAAACACTTCCAGCTCGCAACGCTAAATAAACCATCATTGAGCTCCTTACGAGGAGCTCTTTTTCTTTTCTCTTTTTTACTTTTTCTGATGTCACCAATGGAGCTGCCTATGTCTTCTTCTCCAATTGCTATTGCTGAAAAAACGGTTATCGCTGAAAAAACAGCTGAGTTGTCTGATAAAAAACGTGTTTCTGCAGAAAACGGATTTGTTTCGTTGGTTGGCGCAGGTCCCGGCGATCCAGATTTACTCACAATGAAGGGGTATCGCGTTATTCAGCAAGCGGAAGTGGTTGTATATGATCGTTTGGTATCAAAAGAGATATTAGCGTTAGCAAATGAAAATGCAGAAATGATTTACGTAGGCAAAAAGCTGGATTACCACTGCGTGCCTCAGGATCAAATCAACCAAATCCTAGTGGATAAAGCGAATGAAGGAAAACGCGTGGTTCGCTTAAAAGGTGGCGACTCGTTCATTTTTGGTCGCGGTGGAGAAGAGCTAGAAACACTGGCAGAAAATAATGTTTCTTTTGAAGTAGTTCCAGGCATTACTGCCGCTGCAGGCGCAACCAGTTACGCGGGCATACCACTCACTCATCGAGACTACGCTCAGAGCGTTCAGTTTATTACGGGGCATATTCAAAAAAACGGTCAGGAAGTTCAGTGGGATTCACTCACCCAATCCAACAATACGTTGGTATTTTATATGGGCTTAAAGCAAAGCGGCAATATCGCGAACAATCTGATCACTCATGGGCTTTCAGAAGATACGTCGTGCGCTATCATTCAAAAAGGCACTACGAGAGATCAAAAAGTGTGGGTATGTTCATTAAAAGAACTCCCTAGCGTAGCAAAGCAAGCGGAAAGCCCATCGTTGATTGTTGTTGGGGAAGTCACCCAACTTCACCAAAAGCTAAAGTGGCGCTAACACGTTTCACTGGGCTCAGCGTTATACGCTTTTTGTAGAAGTGAAATGAGTGCTTCTGATTGACTGAACCTTTTGGTTTCAATCATGGAAACCGCGATACCTGAAGTCCAAGAGTTCATCACTGCGGCACCATCGAGCTGCTGTAAGCGTTCAAGCGTTATCGTTTCGCTACGTTGTGGAATTTTAAGCAGTTCGAGTTGCCTTTGAATCATCTGCATCATCGTCCCTTTTAACATGTCGGCTTGTGGCCAAATAACGGTTTCACCATCCCAAAAAACGAGATTCCAAATGGTCCCTTCACTCAAATGCCCATACTTGTTTATAAAAATGGCATCATCAAAACCACGCCGTGTCGCTTGGTGCAAATAATACGTTTTTGCTATTTCTCCCACATGTTTAATTTCAGCGAGCGGTCTTTCATAGCTCACCGTTGCCAATCGGAGTGGACCATTGGGACCGTTTGAAGGTGAACCCGTACGAATGAACACCTTAGGTAGAGCATCCATACTGTCTGTTGTAAATTCTCCTTCCACTGAATACACCGTGATGGTGAGTGATTGATCCGCAGGTCCATTCTCTATCGCCGTTCGAACGTAAGATCGTATAAGCCTATCTGGTACTGTTTTACCAAAAAGTTCGATTGAAGCCTTATGCAATCGATTCAAATGCAAGTCCAGTGCTTTAACCATTCTGTTACGGACTTGAAGTGCCGTAAAATGTGCAAAGCCAGAAAATGCCAACCTTGTTATTTCAGAACTTGGTACTGATTGCTCGTTCATTAGAGTTTGTTCAGTGATAATGTGTTTTGTCATGATGTAAGATCCTAATTGAACTAATGTTTTAGAGCGATTAGCATAAACCCTCACAGTACTGTGAGGGTCAAGGAGGAAATGTGAAGATTGGTGAATTATCCAAGCAAACAGGAGTAAGTATTCGGATGCTGCGTTATTACGAAGAACATGGATTGCTTAAACCTCATCGCACTCATGCTGGGTATCGTGACTTTGACTCGAAAGAAATCCGCACAATTGAAAGGATCAAACTTCTAAGCAGTGCCGGTATGAATTTGAATACCATTCTGCAATTTTTACCTTGTATCCGAGGTGATGAACCCGTTTTTGAACCTTGTGACGAACTTAGGTTATTGTTGCGAGAACAAATTCGAATTTCGGATAAGAAAGCTGCGGAGTTGGCTGAAAGCCAGAAAATACTGAAGAGTTTCCTGCATCAAATTGAAAATAGCTCTTTTTAATTGGTCTTTTAGGTTTATCTCTGTGCGACTTGGATAGAATCTGACCGAACAAACAGGAATTTCAAATTTACCGTTGACTGAAAACAGAATTACGATAAAGTACACCTCGTCTTCAGCGCTTAAGGTGCTGAAAAATAGAAACAGTTAAATCGTTTCTATGATGGTGTCTTACTTCTTCAGTAAACAGCATCGCAAGAATATTGCGTTGCCCTGGTGGTGGAATTGGTAGACACAAGGGATTTAAAATCCCTCGGCGTTCGCGCTGTGCCGGTTCAAGTCCGGCCCGGGGCACCATCAATATGATATTTTTAGTGAACTGTTATTGAGATTCATAGTCTCAGCGCTCGAACTGACCGGCCGAAATGTCGGACCATCAATTCCGGCCCGGGGCACCATCAATATATAAAAAAGCAAAAAATGGCGCCTTGGCAGAGTGGCTATGCAGCGGATTGCAAATCCGTGGACCTCGGTTCGACTCCGGGAGGCGCCTCCATTTCCTTGTTTTTCCTTACTTTGTAGCAATCCGCTAAAGAACCTTTCTCCTTAAAAAAATCAGACTCTATTGAATAACCGTTATTTTTGTAGCGTTAGCTCACATCATTAAACACACACGTTATTTCCATTCTTTGAATCAGTTACTGGTATTGCTAGAGTTAACTAAATACATATTTATTTTATCAATAGGCCAGCCATGCAAATGCGTTTTTTGCTCCTGCTTACTGTTATGTTGTCAGGCTTTGTCATTGCAGAAACTCCCCAGAAGTACTCCGAATCCGATCTGTTAGATAGGCCATTAATGGAGCGCTACATTTTGGATGAATTGAAAGCGCTAAGATCGGAACAGCAATCGCTAGAAAAGCGGCTTACTGTACAGTTTACCGAAAGAGAGTTGCAAGTAGCCGACAAGTCATTGAATTACGCAAATGTCACCGTAACCTATTTCTTCTACATCATTGCGGGTGTCGCTTCGCTTATTGCGTTGGTGGGCTGGCAATCACTCAGAGAATTTAAAAATAACACCAAAGAAATGGCGGATAAACGCTTGGACGATATCGCGCTGGAGTACGAGAAAAAATTCCTTGAACTTGAAAGAGACTTAAAACGCAAAACGCGCATTATTAGTCAGAATAACAAAGATATAGAAGTGATAAACGAGATCCACAACTTGTGGCTAAGAGCGCAAAGTATGCCGACGCCAGAGCAACGAATGGAGATCTACGACGAAATATTGCGTATTCGCCCCGGTGATTTAGAAGCAATGACATACAAAGCCGACGCAGCAATGGAAATTCGTGAATATCACTGGGCATTAAGCTTGTGTAATCGCGTTTTGGATCTCGACGAATTGAATGGTCCAGCCCTGTATCAGAGAGCCTGTGCGTATTCTCGTTTAGGTGCAGAAGAGCAAGCGATAGAAGACTTGGAAAAAGCCATCCAATCTAGCCCATCTGTTCGGGACCATATCTATGAAGAAAAAGATTTCGAACCTTTACGCGGTAACCCTCGATTCGATAACCTTATCTCGTGATCAGATTCTTCAATAGCTGCATCAATGAGTGTTTATGATGGGAAAATACGTTCAAAAGTGATTTTTAGTGGGTGAGGTTAGGTCGTATTATTGATTTAACGTAACCAATGGTTGATTCAACCTTCGCGAGTTAAATATGAAAATATATACACCAATCGCCGCGAGCTTTGCCCTTGTCTCTTCTTTCTGTTTTGCGAGCCCTGATTTAATTTTGTCGCACGGTAATGTTATCTCAATGACGGGAGTAGCAGATCGTGCGCAGTCTATTGCTATAAAAGATGGGAACATAATAGCAGTCGGGAGCAATATCGAGATGCTTCAACTGAAAGGCGAGAATACTGTTGTGCGTAATCTCGAAGGAAAAACCGTCGTTCCCGGATTTATAGACTCGCATGGTCATTTCGCACAGTACATTCCCTTAATCGAAAGTCAGTTTCTCTACCCAGCGCCGATGGGCAATGTAAATTCATTGACCGACATCGGTACAGCGATGAAGCCTTATTTTGATTCTCAAGATCCTAACCAAAATATCTTGCATGTCGCCTTTGGTTACGATGATGCAGAGTTGGAAGAAAACCGGCACCCAACCAAAGAAGAACTCGATGCAATAAGCCAAGGATATGCGTTTTGCGCTACTCATATTTCGGGGCATTTAGCCACGTGTAACACAAAAGGTTTAGCATTTATCGGTTATGACAACACTACTCCCGATCCCGCAGGAGGGGTGATACGCCGTAGCGAAGATGGGGAAATGACGGGCGTTCTAGAGGAATCTGCCGTTTATGCAATTCTCAATAGCCTGCCAGAAACCACAAAACAAGACGCGATTAGAAAATTTACCAAGGTGCAAGACCTCTTTGCCAGTTATGGTATTACAACGGCACAAGAGGGGTTAGCGACGCTTCCTGCCATCTCTGCGATGAAATCGATGGCAGAACAAAATTTACTGAAAATTGATTTACTCGCGTACGCCAAGTGGGTGGATTTGGAAGAAGCATCGTCACTTATCCCCATGAAAACCAGCATAAATGGTTTTACGTTAGCCGGAATAAAACTCGTTGGGGATGGTTCACCTCAAGGCAAAACCGCGTATCTTTCTACCCCTTACTATGTGCCGCCACACAGCCACGCTTATGATTACCATGGCTATCCAGTTTTATCGCAGGAAGAGATGAACCAGTGGGTTGAAACGGCATACAAAATGGATGCGCAGATCCTAAGCCACAGCAATGGAGATGCCTCAGCAGACTTACTTCTCAATGCGGTTGAAAGGGCCGATTCAATCTACGGTTTGAAAGATCGCAGAACAGTGGTTATTCATGCCCAAACCACGCGACTTGATCAAATCAAGCGGATGAAAGAAAACAGAATGATTCCGTCGTTTTTTCCTGCCCATACATATTTTTGGGGAGACTGGCATCGTGACTCGGTTTTAGGTCCTTGGCGAGCCTCGAACATATCACCAATGGGGTGGGCAAACTCAAACGAACTCATGTTTACCATTCACATGGATGCTCCCGTGCTCTTTCCAGATATGATGACGAATATGTGGACAGCGGTTAACCGCGTGACACGCACAGGAAAAACACTTGGTGAGCATCATAAAATTAGCCCGTATCAAGCACTTGAAGCCATAACAATAAACAGCGCGTATCAAAATTTTGAAGAGAACGAGAAAGGCACCATAGAACTGGGTAAAAGGGCAGACTTAGTATTGTTAGACAAAGATCCGCTGGATATAGATCCCATGTCAATTAAAGATGTGCAGGTGTTAGAAACGCTAAAAGATGGTGTGAGCATCTACAAAAAGTAAGTTTGAATCTGGGTTTTAAATAGATAGCAATATTAAACCTCTAGAAGACAGAACAGCCCACATTTGGTGGGCTGTTGAATTCATAACGCGGTTAAGCAATGCTTTCTATTGGCTTAGCCGCTCTCGGAATCGCCATTGGCGTTTGTGTTTCTGGGTCAAGAATAATGCGCGCGTTTAGGTTGAATACCTCGCTAAGCATATTTTCAGTAAACACAGTGTTTGGTGAGCCTTGAGCGTACAAATCACCCGCTTTTAAGATGATGAGTTCATCGGCATACCGGCACGCTTGGCTAAGATCGTGAAGCACCACAACGACGGTTTTTCCTTGTTTCACAAGCCGTTCCATCAAGTCGAGCAGCTCGTATTGGTGTGACAAGTCCAGATACGTTGTCGGTTCATCAAGCAAAATAATATCCGTATTTTGTGCCAACACCATAGCAATCCAAACTCGCTGTCGTTGACCTCCTGAAAGTTCATCAACCCTTCTCGTCGCCAATTCGGCTACGCCTGTGGTTTCCATTGCCTCGTCTACGGCTTGCTTGTCTGAGACTGAAAGCCTTCCCATGGCATTGAGATAAGGTGCGCGCCCATATCCCACTAGCTCTTTTACTGCAATGCCTTCAGGAATAATTGGAGTTTGGGGTAGGAGAGAAACCTGAGCGGCGTATTCCTTATCCTTAAAACCTTGAACCGGTTTGTCGCCATAAAGAAAAACATCCCCTTTAGAAGGCTTAAGTAATCGGACAAGTGATTTCAAAAAGGTCGATTTACCACAGCCATTCGGGCCAATCAGCGCCGTCATTTTTCCCTTTTGAATAGTGGTGCTGAGTGACTCGATAATGATGTTCTGTTGGTATTTTAATTCCAGGTTGTTCACACGGAATGCAGTAGATTGATTCATAATTACCAATGTTTGTAACGGCTGAGTAAATAGATAAAGTAGGGTGCGCCAATGAAGGCAGTAAGCACACCAGCAGGAAGCTCGATAGGTGGCAGTAATATTCGAGCAAACAGGTCGGCGCTGAGTAGCAAAACCGCCCCAATGAGAATGGTTGCCGGAATGAGTACAAGGTGGCTCCCTCTTACCATCATTCGTGCCGCGTGTGGTGCAACCAAACCGATAAAACCAATGTTGCCACAAATAGACACTGCCACACACGCCAGCGCAATGGAGACTACCAAAGCAAATAACCGAGTGAATGGCACCGCCACCCCCAAACTGTGGGCCGTGTCGTCGCCTAGGCTGAGTAGATCCAGTTTATAAGCGAGGTAAATCGCAAAAGGCACTAAACAAAGTAACCAAAGAACCAATGTCGGCACGTGTGTCCAATTTCGCCCCCAGACCGATCCAGTTAGCCAAACCATTGAGGTATTGATTTCCAATGGAAAACTCACCAAAAGAAAATCGATACCAGCAGAAAAAACAGCAGCGAGCGCAATGCCGACCAAGGCAAAAGAGGCGGGTCTATCGAGCAAGCCTTTCGCGAGTAACAACAAAATAAGCGTAGACACGGCTCCGCCCGTGAGCGCGACAACAGGCAACCAATGGATGGGCATGTCGTTAAAAAATATATTGGCAACAACAACCGCGAAACTGGCACCAGACGTTACGCCAAGAATATCGGGCGAGGCTAATGGGTTTCTCACGACGCCTTGAACCAGCAATCCAGAGAGCGCTAACGCTCCTCCAACTAAGCTTGCCACCAACATTCTTGGCATTCTGTATCCGTACAGCACGAACTCATGTTCGGTGGACTGCCCAAATAATGTCGAGAATATTTGGTCCCATGGAATAACAACCGCGCCTGCGCTAACGTGCCATGTCGCAAATCCTACCCAAATAAAACCGAGCAACGCAGTCCAGTGATACCAACGAATCATCGGATCTCTCCCATTTTCAAACGAACGAAACCAAGGAAGAACAACGCACCAATCATCGTGGTAATAATGCCGACGGGCGTTTCTTGCCCTTGCGAAAGGTATCGACTGGCAATATCAGAATACATAACGAGATTTGCACCAAGAAGCGCCGTTACAGGCAGTTGAGATCGAATATCCGAGCCCACCAAAAAGCGAGCGAGATGCGGAGCAATCAAACCAACAAAGGCGATTGGCCCTGCGACACTGACGCTGGACGCAATAAGTAAAACGACAACAATACTGCTTATTGTTCGAACACGGAAAAGATTGCCGCCAACCGAGCGCATCAATTCTTCTCCCAGTTTGAGCAGGTTGAGCTGAAACGCCAGATAGACCGAAACCAAAAAGCCAATGGTTACGCTAGGTATCACTAACAATGCGTCATCCCAATCCGTATTCGCGACGGAACCCGTGAGCCAATGCAACACACCATAGGCATTTTCGTCTGCAAAGATAACGGCAGCACGCGTAAGAGAGATAAACAAAAAGTTCAGCGCGATACCGGCAAGAATAATACGAAGTGGGTGCGGTCTAGCAGTATGAAGCCCAGCAAGGAAGAACACCAACGTGCCGGCAAATGCAGCACCTGCAAACGTAACAACCAGAACAGGGACGGATTCAAGCCACGGCAGTAAACCTGTAGATGCGAAGGCAAACGCAAACGCGGCACCCGCACTTACCCCTAAGATAGAAGGGGAGGAGAGTGGGTTTCGCGTGATCGACTGCATTAACAAACCCGCGACACCAAGCCCAACGCCCACAAAGGTCGCGGCTAAAGTGCGAGGTAAACGGATGGAATAGATAATGTGTTGGTGGATAACATTGCCTTCTCTACGCATTAGGAAATCGGCAACATCAGCCCAGTTCATAGGAAAACTGGCCGCATTAATCAGCGACCAGCCCATACCCAAAATAAGAAAAAACATCAGCCCTAAGATCATCGCTGGAAAGCGGTAGGGCTGACGTTTTGTAATTGAAAGTGTTGTTTCCATTACTGTCTTAGCAAGTGTTCAATTTCTGAAGCCATGATTTCTGCAGCGATCATCCCACGGTTTAGAGACCACAATCTTGCATCTGTCTCTACGTATTGATCGTTCTTAACCGATGTCATTAATGGCCAAAGTGGGTTTTGCTTGTATTTATCTACGGTGGTTTCTGAGCCGTACTCACCCACAAGGAAATAGTCTGGGTTCAGCTTAACTAGGTTTTCTAATGTCGTGCCGATGTAAGCTTTGCCACCATCCTCTGTAATAGGAGAGCTAAGGCCTAAACGAGAAACGACACCGCCAGCGTAAGCTTTAGGGCCGTGCATCCAAACGCCCTTAGATGTAGAGACAGCAAACATAACCGTCGCTTTTTCGTTCACACGATTCGCCACCTCATCCATACGCTTACTGTGCGCAGCAACCAGCGACCTCATTTCTTCTTCGCGATCAAATGCAGCGGCGATTTTTACACCCGCAGCGAGGTTATCTTCGTAGGTTTCGCCACGGCTTTTAAGAATTAGCGTTGGCGCAATACGTTTAAGATCTTCATAGATCGCTTCATGGCGTTCGATATCGGCAATGATTAAATCGGGTTTTAGCGACGAGATAACTTCTAAGCTCGGTTGAGAACGAGAGCCTACCGACGTCCAATCTGAGATCTTATTGCGTATTGGCTCTATAACTCGGTTAACGTCGCCATCGTCGGCAACACCAATAGGAGAAACACTAAGGTTAGCTAACGCATCAACAAAGCTGAATTCAAGCGCCACAACTCGAACAGGCGCTTTTTCTAGTTTTAACGTGCTCAGTTCGTCTTTCACTTCAATGGATGCAAACGCCTGAAAGGTGAGGAGCAAAAGGGTGGGCATTAACCATTTTTTAAACATATTTAAATCCTTAATATGATTATTATTTAATTGCGTCCCTTATATCACAAATGATAATCATTATCACAATTAAGGTTGAGATAGAATCAGCTTTTGTTTAAAAGATTTGGTATTCTGCTGCGAAATAATTTTTTGGGTGATTTGGGTATATGTTGGAAAAAGAAAATTTAATCAAACTCGCTCGAATGCAAATGCCATTTGGAAAATACGCAGGCAGGGTACTAATCGATTTGCCAGAAGAGTACCTACTCTGGTTTGATAAGAAAGGGTGGCCACAAGGCGAACTGGGTGAGCTTTTGAAGCTTTGTCTAGCACTGAAAATTGAAGGGCTTGATAGCGTGGTTAAGCCTTTAAAGCGAATGTAACCCACCACTGCACGCCTCTTTAAAACGAAAAGACAAACTATGAATTTTGATATCAATGCACTGAGACATCACCAGCTGGTCGAAGATGGGCAACTAGAAGGGTGTTACATTCACCAGCCAGCCCAAGGTAGCCAGCAAGACGATAAAGCCGTTTTGGCAGAGCGCCAAGCACTAGAAAAAATGGGATACAAAGTAATACAAGTTAAAGCGAAAGGCGGAACAACAACCTTTGCCGAGGCGATGCAAAAGTTTGCGAAAAAGACGTGTCAGTAACCTGCTACCGTATCCTGAATCTCTCTCAACAGAAATCTGTTCCTATTCAAAAGAGTGAGACCGTTAGATTGGCTCTTTTTTGGCTCCAAAACGGGTTGGTCACTAGAAAAGAATCCATACCAGACTAATTCAGAGCCAAGTAGGAACTTTTTCGGTTTTATCTGCCCAGAGGTTATCTAAAAGAACGTCATTACTGTCAGGTTTGCTGTTGTCGCTCAACTCATCTACTTGAATCAACATAGGTAAGTCAAACGAAGTACCAGTGATAATACATGAGCCTCTTGATAGGTTTGGAATTAATGAGCGAGAGACAGAATCTAATGTACTGATGGTGTTATCCAGCAAGAACAAATCGCGGTCGTTAACTAAACGATGAATAAAGAAATTGTGCAACTGAGACATAATCGTTGCAGAGATATCAGCAGGTCGTTGACTCGATAACGTCAGGAAAATACCGAACTTACGACCTTCCTTAATCAATTCTTCAAACAACTCTAAACGATAATCTTTCCAGTTAGCCTGTTCACGTACTGATTGTTGAGAAAGGATGTTATGTGCCTCATCAATGATTAGGTGCAGTGTCTTTTCTGGAGGGCTTTTCTTAACCAGTTTTTTGTGAGAATTGTAATAGTGCTTCGTTACAAGAAGGGGAATGATTTTCTTCACGTCTTGGTTACAGTTACGCAGTGAGATGACCGTTAGAGCCTTATCTTCATCGTCACCCTTATCGTCACTAGATTTAACCTTAATTACTTTGGACAGTCCGTTGAGAGATGATTCCGCACGTTTTAGAAGCGGTTGAATGTGTTCAAATTGAACGGAGCCATACATAACATCCCAAATGAGTTTTAACTCGCAGCGTAGTGTGAACTCTGCGAACGGAGACAATTCATGAAGAGTGATGTTGGACACGTAT
This sequence comes from Vibrio penaeicida, assembly GCF_019977755.1. Lineage (NCBI taxonomy): Bacteria > Pseudomonadati > Pseudomonadota > Gammaproteobacteria > Vibrionales > Vibrionaceae > Vibrio > Vibrio penaeicida. The sequence continues at coordinate 938,544 of NZ_AP025145.1, forward strand.
GGTTCAAGTATCTCAGTGTATCGCTCTTGGGTATCGAAGAAAGCATTATGTATCGGTTCATATTTGAACTTATTTTGTCTCGAATGCCAGATAATGTTTTCTAGTCTTGTTAGCACATCTTGACCATTAATCACCCCTACCACTCGCTTTAATAAGTCGAGAGTTTCTGGCTTCTGTGATGTTGATACAAAGCAGAACTTAATCGTTTCTTTGATATAGCGTAATAAAGTATCTGGAGAATCCTTATACTTTTCACGTCCTCTCAATACACTGCTTATAAAAGGTTTTTGTGTGTTCGGAGTGGCTTGAAAAAGAATAGAAAGAGTCTCTGCGTTCCAAAATTCGTGATCTGCTAGTGGGAACTGATGTTTTGCTTTATCTGTGTTGAGGTCAATAACGTTTTTGTCAGAAGAAGAAACAATCTGATCTTTGATGTACTCCCCATTGAAATCAAGCAGTACAAATTTACTGACAGGTATGATTTGTTCATGCTTTTCATCGAACAAAGTAGTGAAGAGTTTCGTTAGAGTATTCGATTTACCGCTACCAGTATTACCGAAAATACCAATGTGTGTATTAAATAGTCTCTGCCAAGGTAGAGATATTTCAATTCCTTCTTTTAACAATGATCCAATGCAGAAATCTGATTCGCCACTAGATGAGTAAACCGTCTTTAGGGCTTGTTCTGGCAACAGGAATGCAGGATCACGGATTAACGGTAAGAACTTGATACCTTCAAAGAACTTTCCATTTTCAATGTAGCCAATAGGTCGAATATGTACCTTTCGGACGTACTCGATTTTATCCGTGCTCTCTTGGAAACGTCTTTCATCTAAGTACTCGCCTTCGACAATACACACAATGTCACGGAAACCACGTTGAATTGAAACGTACTCTCTGATGGAGATACCTTTGTATCGCTGACCTTCATGGAAAATGGTGTCTTTGTTCGACGTTTCATCAACGGTTAGCGTAATTTGAATGCCGTTTACCGCTGTTACCTCACCAATGAAGATGCTCATGCGTCATCCTCACCAAGAGTTAGGACGTGAGAATTGAAGTAAGAGAAATCTAATGCTTCACCTTCTTCATGGACAATGTACTTGATGTTATTGAAGTCAGAGAAATGCTTCTTTAATTCGGGGATTATCGTTTCTCTGTAGCAACAGATGTATACCTGTAGTGTAGGGTTCGTCAGAGAGCGTTTAATCAAGTTCCTGATATGCTCATCAGCAAATGAGAACCCGAAGGCTATCAATACGCTATTTGGCTTTTCTAACTCATAACTAAGGTGACGCAACATTTGGTAGTAGTGTTCTTCAAATACTGTTTCGTGAAACTTCCATTTTGTAGGGTTCACGATAGGTAACTGGTTATATTCCCTGTAGAAGTCATCTTTTGTGTTCTCGAATGCCGCTTTGTTATCATCATCGATAGTCATTGAACACAACTGCTCCACGGTGTGAGAGCCACTTTCTAGCATCTCTTTGAAGTCACCGTAGTACATGCTGTCTATTGATGACTCAGAAACGATTTGATCCGCAGAAGAATAGTCAACGAGAATAGAATCGTTGTGCTTACGCCAGAAAGCAGAGCCGTGAAGGTGGATAAGATTGATTTGTCGTTGGACTTCTTTGTTTCTGTCGAAGATACCTGATTCAGTAGTCATGCAATCGAAGTTACGAGCCTCTACGACTTTCTTATGGAAACCACGAGAGCCATCGTTGATGTTAAATCGAATAGACTTTTCTTCGTAGAGTTCATCTGCTGCATAGGCTAGGCAGGAATCGTAGTTCGTGGTGAAGAAATTAATCTTTCTGTCGTAACCTCGTTTTCGACGAATGATCTGCTCCAGCAAGACTGGACACTTCATTAAGCGACATTTTGCTGTTCAAAGTTAACTGGGCTTAGATACCCAAGAGCACTGTGCCTTCTCATCCGATTATAATCAACCTCAATGTACTCGAAGACCGTTTGGCGCATCTCATTTCTTGTCATGATCGGTTCGTATTGGATCGCCTCGACTTTCATAGAATGGAAGAAGCTCTCAACACACGCATTATCCCAACAGTTTCCTTTTCTACTCATACTTTGTTTTAGGTTATAAGCACTTATTATGTCCCTATAGTCTTTTGAGCAATACTGGCTACCTCGATCACTATGGACAGTAACATGCTCAGGGAACCCTCGACGGAACAGAGCCATTGATAATGCATCGCAGACCAGAGTTGCCGTCATCCTCGTATCCATTGACCAACCGATCACTTGTCGTGAGTAAAGGTCGATGATGACAGCCAGATACAACCAGCCTTCGCTCGTGGCAAGATACGTGATATCTCCCGCCCATTTTTGATTCGGAGCCGTTGCGTTAAAGTCTTGAGCTAGCAAGTTCGGCGCTACGGGCATCTTATGCTTGCTATCCGTCGTACATTTAAACTTGCGTGCCGCTTTCGGCGTTAAATCCTGACGCTTCATACTGGCGGCAATGGTTTTAACATTACGGCTATCCCCATTCTCAGCTAGCTCTTTCTGGATGCGCCTTGAGCCATCACGCCCCTTACTATTGTCAAAAGCTTTTTTGACTTTTTCATCAAGCTTTTGGCGTATTGCCTCACGCTGGATGGCCTTGTGGCGATGCTTAATCCAGTAATAGAACCCACTTCGTGAAACTTCGAACACCTTAGCCATGCGGACCACATTGAAACACAGAAGGTGTTCTAGCATAAATTCATAGCAATCTACTTTAGATTTTTCGCGAAGTAGGTGGCGGCCTTTTTTACGATATCTAGCTCTTCAGCTTGCTCAGCCAATTGCCTTTTGAGCTTGGCGACTTCGGCAGCGAGATCTCTTTCACGCTGACTGGTACTGGTGTCTTTTTTAATTGCCTTACGCCAACCGTAGATCTGGGATTCATGCAACCCGAGCTGCCTCGCTGCCGCAGCAACTCCCACTTTCTCTGATAGCTTCAAAGCTTCTGCCTTAAATTCAGGGGAATGTTTAATTCTAGTTTTTTTGTTAGTTGTCATTGTTCACCTCGTTAGTGATTGTACTCACTTAACTTGGTGTCCAAAACTGTTGGGGCGGATCAGAAGAATTTCAAGGTTCAATTTCATGAACTTCTTATAATTATCAATGACTGTTTGTTCATCGTCTTCTAAGGTAGTGAAATCAACAGAACTAACAGGCTTAATGCATTCCTCGTAGTAATACATGAATAGCAAGGCTTTGAGGTGTTTAGCGTCAATAGAATCGAACTCGGTAGCCAAAGTTTCAATCGTCTCCCATTTCCCCTCAGTTTGCATGTCTAGTGCAAGAGTAGGGAATAGACCTGCCGATGCTCCTGCACCAATCAAATAGTTTATGTTCTTGTCGTGTAGGTCGTTCAGATCGATTTTGGAAGTAGTCATAGGGTCGAATGCTCAGAATGATTATTAAATTTATCGATAAGCAACTGTGTTACAACTGAGATTATCGGGAAACGACATGGTGGTCAATTCCCGATGAGTAGTGAGGATTTAATAGGGGGAGTGATTAATCATCTACCTTAGAAATGAATATCTTCATCTCGTGTACTTTAATGATTTTTCGAGTCTTATCTTTGTTCCAGTAGCAGTTACCAAATAGCATCAGTCCAGCACCATCTAAATCACGATGCTCTTTGATTTTGAACGATTTAAGCAGTTTATCTTTGAAAGGTGAAATGATTACACCTGTATCCTTACAGATAGGATTTAACCAATCGAAATCTTTATCAGCGTGAGAAATCGTTCCCCAGAACATTTTGGGTTTGAATGCTTTACTGTCTTCTAAAGGAACAGCATCAGCAAAATTGACGAATAAGTTCTTAGCACGATACGACACTTTCTCATTGATTTTGATCTTCACATCAGAAGTTGCCAAGTTACTACCTGATAACAGGCTGTGTAACGCTTTCTCCATCCCTAGAACCGATTGGCGAACTTGCGTTGAGGTCTTGGTATGTTTTTTACCTGATGCGGCTGTGGAGCCTTTTGAGGACACTCTTGTTGTTTTCTGTTCTGATGAACTCTTAGGCTTTGGTTCACTGAATCCAAAATCAAATAGAACTTCCTCAGAGTCAGCAACTATTTGGTCTACTTCAATAGCATGCTTAACTATCTTTTTGTCTTTCGCTGATGGTGCCGCTGCATCGCATTCGCTTGTATGATAATTCGAACCGAAACAGGCTGCATTTCCATTAATACTTTTTCTTCGATAGAAGGCTTCTGCACCGCAATCAACACAAAATAAACGATGACGATACTTTTCGATTTCTATGGCTGTTAGACGTTGGAACTGGTAGATAGAATATACTGGTTCTGCATTAGGGTGGTCACATCTAGCATCATTCATCAAAACCTCACTAATTAATTCAATTCATACACTTAGCGAATACAGCATACTACTCTAGTTTCACATTTTGAAGTAGAATGCTTTTTAGTCAATTCATAGGTAAGTTCATGAAAGAATTAGTTTCTGCGTTATCTCAAGCAACAGCGAATCGATTGAAGTCGCCAATCCTCGGATCGTTCGTTTTATCTTGGTTAGTTATCAACCATGCTTCAATTCTTACATTCGTTTTCAGTACGTCAGCGAAGAAAATTGAATTACTGCATTCTGATTCAGTATTTTGGTCTTTGGAGCCGTCATTCTGGTCATGCGCACCTATGATGACGATTGTTTATCCAGCGATAGCATCTCTGTTCTATACGTTCGGCTTGCCTTGGGTTCAGTACAAAATCGACATCAAGAAATTTAGGTTAGTAGATGCTAAACGAATCAAAGAAAAGCATCGTGCTGATCGTTATGTGTATCTCAGCCAGAAGCGCACCAGTAAGGCTAAAGCAGAATCGAATCCTGAGTACTGGAAAGAAAAACTAAGTCGTGATTTAGTTACGTGGGACCTCGATAGAAGTAATTTACAGAGCGAGTTAGATTTAACTCGTGAAACACGAGATTCATTGCAGCAACAAGTTAATTCAAGTAACTCTATTCAAACGAATCTAAGTAAAGAAATCGAACGGGTACGTAAGCAGCACCACGATGATAAGCAATCCTTTATGCAGTCCGAATCTTCGTTTTCGGGACAAATGAACGAAGCATATGGAACAATTGATAATTTGCAGAAAGAAATCTCTGATTTAAAAGAGAAGTTGAGTCATACGGAGTTATTGAAAAACCAAATTAATTCTATGGAGGACTCAATAGACAAATATCGTTCATTGTTGGAAGAAACTAATGAGCGGTTTATAGAGTCACAAAACTCTGTTGGGAACATGCTGTTGGTGTTTGACACTCTAAATGATTCTTTCCGCTCGTCAGAGATTTATGAACAACTTCGATCTGTTAGTTCAAATACAAAAGTTGAACAGGCTGTAATAGCAAGCATAAGAACTTTCATTGAGCAATCAATAGAGCCTGTAAGAGAAATAGTTGAAGCCGAAAGAGAGCCTATCGATAAAGCTAAACGTAAGCATGAGTTAGCACTTGAGCAACAAAAGACTCAACAGCAGTTGGATACTGTTCAAAAATCACTGGCAGATTTAGACAAAGATTCGAATAAAGCAATTAATATGTGGGATTAGACAAAATGCAGCCAATAAGGTTGTAATACAGGTATTATTCCCTTGTTTTTTTGGTTGCTCCTTCTAGCTTGTAAATGTCCAATTCCAAGTTACAACAAACAGAAACACCCTTAGAAAGCTGCTCTTAATTAATTTGGCTAAAAGGGCTGGTCAAAAGGCGTATTGAGTGAGCTCTGGAACACCATAAAAAATGGGACTCTAAAGTCCCATTTTTCGTTACACACTCAGCTTTTTACTGGTGTTTAATGTTTGTGCTGGTACAGGTTGGCGTCTACTTCTTTGCCTTTCGCTGGGCGAGGGACAATTTCAAAGCTGGTATCGAAGTCTACAAGCGTGTCCTGTAGTTTAGTCAGAACCTCTGTTTTCCCTTTAATGCCTGCTTGTTTGAGCTTTAAAAGTGCCGTTAAGTCGGTGTTACCCAGTAGCATTTGAGTAATGTCGGCTTTGTTTAGGTAAAGCGTAGCATCGGCTTCTTTTTCGCTGTCTACCTTACCGTTGCTTAGGTTGCCATTCGACATCTCTACAAAATAAATTTCGCCAGTGTCGGGCACAACCACATTCATCGAGAATGGCGTAAATTGCGCTTTCTTAGAATCCACTCGCACAGCGATGTAGTCCAACAAGTTCTCTACCGTCATTTCAGATAATACGTCCGGTGATGCCGTTTTCGGTGTGCCAGGTAAGGTGCCGACTCGAAGTTCTTGTGCGCCCGTTAAGTAGGTATTTCTCCAGCCCATGGTTTCCGATTGGTAACCCAACTGTTCATAGGTGTCGGCCAAGAGTTTTCTCGCTTCATTGTTGTCTGGTTCGGCGCGAACCACTTTATCTAACACTGTGGCGACAAAGCGATATTCGCCTTTTTCAAAATCGCTATGGGCTTTCTTCACAATAACGTCTGAGCCTCCCATGTATTCAACATATTTGAGCGATTCTTTTTGCACCGGAAGTGGGTTTAAGTTAGCTGGGTTCATGTCAAAGTAACCCAAATACATGTTGTAGACGGCTTTGGCGTTGTGGCTGTACGAGCCGTGGTAGCCGTTGGTGTGCCAAGACTTGCGAATCGATTCTGGCAGCTCTTCTAAAATCGCGTCTCCGATGTCTTGTAAAACGACGCCATTATTCGCCAGCCTTAGGGTTTGGTTATGAACAAAGCCGTAGTTATCGCGCTGTAATTTCATAAAGTCGAGGACCTCATCTTGCCCCCAAACAGGGGAGGAGTGGGAACCGAACAGCACTTGAATGTCTTCACCCCATGCATTGATCATTTCGTTGATGTCTTTCGACCACTTCAACGCATCTCGAACCTTGGCTCCGCGTAATGTATAGATGTTGTGCATGCCGTGATACATCATTTCACCAGACCACAACGCCTTTTTAGAAGGGATGTAGGTTGCCATTCCAGAAGGTGCTTCTGTACCAGCCGTATCAATGAAAATCATTTCTACGCCATCGATGCTATAGGTTTCAAATTTCCCATCTTGGTTGAAGTTGTAGTCCGGTTTGACGTAGGTGATTTCTCCTTTGCCGTATTCCGGAGAGCTGGTGGACATGGATTTGCCTAGCCCAGCATCGACAATGCCGTGTTCGTGTGTGCCCAATGTTGCGCCATATTGGTAGGCAGCACGTCTCGACATCGCATTACCAGCCAGCACATTTTCATCAACTACTTCTTTGGTCATATTCACGGGGGCGTACACCTTTACGTTAGGGAACATCTCCTGAATAGCACGGGAACCGCCAAAGTGGTCGGCATGGCTGTGAGAATAAATCATCGCAGTAATGGGTAGGTCACCGCCCGTTGGGACATTCTCTAGGAAGAATTTTGTGGAAATTTCTGCTGCTTGTTTTGTTAGCAGCACATCATAAACAATCCAACCGGTCTTGCCGCGTATGAAGGTAATGTTTGAAAGGTCGGTGCCCCTGACTTGGTAGATCCCGTCTGTAACCTCATAAAGCCCTGCCGCGGTGTTGTTGACTTGCGCTTGTCTATATAGAGATGGGTTAACAGAGTCGGATATTTCATCTTGAGAAATAAAGTCAAAATTGTTCCTCATGATGTTTGCGCTGTGCTGATCCAAAGGGACGATAAGCCCTTTAGTATTGCGCTCGAAGGCATCTCTGTCGTCCCAGTTGAGTGTTTTCGAGAAATCGTTATTAGCTTGAATGGTATGAGCTGTTGCGTTTTTGCCTTGCACTTGCAGATCGCCGTGAACATGGTCGTGGTCATGGTTTGATGCCATAACGGGCATGGCGAACATGATGGCGAGGGTTAGTGTGGCTTTTTTGCTAATGATTTTATTTGTTGTTTGCGCTTTCATACTGACCTCTTAAAAGACTATTTCTTAGATTTCGAAATCAGTGTATCGACGTGAAACATAACTAAAAATAAAGTAAAGTTTATTTAAAACATCACAATTGGTTATGTAATGGCAAAGTATTTATCTGAACAGCTTGATTTAAACCTGTTAGGCGTATTTTTAGAGGTGTACCGACTTAACTCGATTACATTGGCAAGTGAGTCTTTAGACATGACTCAGCCGGGCGTGAGTGGTTCGCTAAAAAGGCTACAAGATCAGATCGGAACGAAGTTGTTTGTTCGGGAGGGTCGCGGTATTTCTCCTACTCATGCCGCTGTGCAGTTGGCTGACCAACTTGAACCTGCGTTGCAAAACGTTTCAAGAGCGATTGGGAGTATTAAGCAGTTTACGCCCGATCAACCAAGGCAATTCAACGTGTTGGTAAATGAGATGGCGCTGCTGGCACTTCAGCCCCTTGTCGAGTCAGATAAAGATCTCGCTAATGTCTCGATCATATTCAATATGGTATCCAGCAATGAAGAGGTGATGTTGCAAGCGCTGAGCCTGCAAAAAGCCGATTTGGCTATCGATGTTTTTAGGCCTCATGACTCTGGGTTTAAATCAACACCGATTAAGACGGATGAACTTGTTTTAGTGGCGCGTCATTCTCACCCAAGAGTACAGGGCTCTATAACGATGGAGCAATTTTACGCCGAGAAACACATAACCTTGAGGCTTAGAAGGGGAAATTTATATGCAGTGGACTATTTTACCAGCGAGTCTTTAGAGAAGCGCAACATCAGTGCAGAGTGTGATTCTCTGATCACAATGATGGCGTTGGTGTCGAATAGTGATTCTATTGGTAGTGCCTCTCGCACCGTAGCGACACAATACGCCGAGCTGTTTGGTTTGCAGATCATAGAGCAGCCATTCAAAGTAACTCCGATAGAGCAGCACATGATTTGGCACAACCGTACGCAAACAAACCCATCCCATGTGTGGTTAAGAGAAAAGATCACTCAATACTTGAAGGGTGCTTAAGCTCTGGTTCAAATATAAGGGCTTGGGTGCAAATAACAGATACAAAAAAGCTCAGACCATCACAAGATGTTCTGAGCTTTTTCTAATTTCCGTTTATAGATCAGCGGGATTAGTGCTTTTTGCTCGGGCCGTTTCGCACACGATCTTTGCCATTTTCGTAGACATCTTGGGATACCCAACGACCAAGCAACAATTGATGTTTCTCACCTAGTACTGCAACAAAAGGGCGACCATCAGAGTTACTCGTTGCCATCGCAATGCCCGTTACACCTTCTAGCCCTAAACCGCCACTTTCAACTGCGGTTAAAAACAGTTCTAGTTCATCTAAGGTTTCAATTATCGGGAGATCGTTATTCATTTTCTTTTCCTGTACTTCGTATTTCTATGGCGCGCTGTCGAGGCACCCTATGTATGGGCGTACTGTACCGACAAATCTGAGTGATTGGAATCTCGGTGGTAAACGCTGCTAACCAAAAAGATAGGCGAATTTTAGTTTTCTCTTTTTTTAATTTGTTGATTTATAATGATAATTTATCTTTCCGTGAAGTTTTTGGAAAGAGGTGATCAACATATTTAGTGAACAATTTTAAAATTAGAGTATATATTCTAATTCCTGAACTGAGTTCATAAATTTTATGCAACTGTGTTCATCTTATTGAGTACAAAGAATATAACAGCGCCCTCAAACATATAACTAATTAATGAGTGTAGCTATGTCCCATCCCAGTTTATTTCCACGTCATCGCTTGGCGCTAGCTTGTATGCTTGCCAGTGTTTCCAGTTTTTCCTTTGCTCAAGAGCAGTGTGATATTCCTGATCTCCAACAGGCACCTGATCTTGCTTTAGCCGTCTCTGACGCAAATCACAATTGCTATAGTGCTTGGTTCTCTGCACCTGCTGATTCCCTGAACGACATATACAGTGAAGCGAGCCTAAGCCGTATTCAAATCGCGTTAAACCAAGCCATTGCTACTTACAAAGGTGAGGCAGAGCAAGCACGCAAACTAGAAAACCTTGGTGAATTTGTACGTGCGGCTTATTACGTTCGCTATAACGCCCAGCATCCGGACTTTTCACAGGCATTAGGCCAACGTTTTGCTCAGTCGATTAATGCGTTTTTAGCCAACCCACACGCTTTCGATCAAGGTCGTGAACAAGTGGGGGCAATGAAAAGCCTGACTTTGATGGTCGATAACGTTAAACAGCTTCCTTTGACGATGAGCGCACAACTTACGGCACTGCGTCAGTTCAATCGTGAAACGGCGAAAGATACACAGTGGGTGGATGGGCTTAACAATCTCTTTCGTGCAATGGCCGGTCACGCTGCGCGAGATGACTTCTACAACTATATGGCGAGCAATACGCAACACATCGACACGCTGGCGGTGTTTGCTCGTGATAACGCGTGGGCACTGGATACGGACGCGAGCTTCTTGGTTTACAACGCAGTGCGCGAAACCGGACGTTTGTTAGCAAGCCCAAACCAAAAAACCAAAGAAAAGGCACTGCGTGTGATGCAGCAAGTGATGGAACAAAACCCACTTGGTAGCAAACACGAAAAGCTTTGGTTAGCGGCGGTTGAGATGATGAACTACTTCGCGCCAGAGCATTTGAACGGCTTGGATTTAGACCAAGCGAAACGGGATTTGGCGGCTCGCGTGCTGCCTAACCGTCATGAATGTGATGGTCCGGCAATCATTCGCTCTCAAGATTTAACGCAAACCCAAGCGGTTGAAGCGTGTGAGGTTTTAGCAGCAACAGAGGCCGACTTCCATCAAGTGGCGAACACGGGCAATCAGCCAGTGGCAGACGACAACAACGAGCGAGTCGAAGTCGCGGTGTTTGCGAATAATGGAAGCTACGAGGATTACTCGTCTTTCTTATTTGGTAACTCGACGGATAACGGCGGTCAGTATCTTGAAGGGGATCCGGCAAAGGCAGGCAACGTGGCGCGTTTTGTCGCTTACCGTTTCGCAAATGGTGACGAGCTATCAGTTCTCAATCTAGAGCATGAATACGTTCACTATCTAGATGCACGCTTCAACCAATATGGCTCATTCAGCGATAACTTAGCCCATGGTTACATTGTGTGGTGGCTAGAGGGTTTTGCAGAGTACATGCATTATAAACAAGGCTACGACGCGGCGATTGGTGGGATTTCTGATGGAAAGATGAGCCTATCGGATGTGGTTGCGACAACTTATTCCCATGATACGAATCGCGTGTATCGTTGGAGCTACTTAGCGGTTCGCTTTATGTTGGAAGAGCACCCGCAAGAGGCAGACCGTCTACTGGCGCTTTCTCGTTCTGGCCAGTTTGCTGAGTGGGCAAAACAGGTTCAATTATTCGGTGAGCAATACAATGGTGAGTTTGACCGTTGGTTAGATTCTGTCTCTGGTGAACCAGAACAGCCTGATCCAAACCCAAGCCCAAATCCGGGTGAGCCAACAGATCCTTCTGATCAAGTAACATCGTTAGCGGTAAACCAAAGCGTGGTGTTAAGCGGTGCGGCATACAGCGAGCAGTTGTTCTACGTTGATGTGCCAGAGAACGCCACTCACTTTGAAGTTGAGATCCAAGGTGGCAGCGAAGGCGATGCGGATCTGTACATGAGCTATGAGAAAGTCGCACATTACTACGACTTTGAGGTCAGCCAATATGGCACGGGCAGCAATGAGATCGTAACGTTTGAGCCAGAGCCATCGGGTTACATCAAACCGGGTCGCTACTACATGAGCATCGCGGGTCGAACTGCATTTGATGCGGTGACGCTCACGGCTTCTTTGGAAACCAAAGTGCCAACTCCACTAAAACCGGAGCAAGATGACTTAGCGCCAGTGGTATTAGAATCGGGTCAAGCGCAGGTCTTAACAGTAATCCAACAACGCTATGCTGCGGTTTATGTCCCGCAAGGAATTCAAGAAGTGCGCGTGTGGCTAACAGATAAGAACACCAATACTGGTGATGCTAACGATTCCACCAGTCCAAACAATGGCAACGTGGATCTGTACGCGAGCCAAGCGTACTGGCCAACAACAGAGCAGCACGAATACGCATCTAATTATTCGGGCAGCAATGAATATCTGCAAATCCCAGTAACGGAAGCGGGCTATTTGCACTTCTCGCTGAACGCACCGCAACAAGGGGATGAGGTTGAGATGTTGGTGCACTTTCACTAGGGTCTGTTGACCTTTCGAGCTGATTTTTGCAGCAATTTGTGGGTGATTTATACAAGGCAGCGCTTATTCGGTGTAGTCGCTCTACATCAATAAGCGGTAACGCAGTAGAAAGGAGCCACAAATGCTGCCCAAAGGGTTCGGTTCTATGTGCTTTACTCTTTGTTGCAAGGTATTTGCTTAGAATGACTAGGCTAAAGACCTTGCGCCGCGATTAAAACACATAGAACTCGAACAAAATTTAACCGCGAAAGGTCAACAGACCCTAACTAACGCATGGTAAACAAACTTAAAGCCGAACCTCTGTGTTCGGCTTATCTACTGAATACTCATTGATGCCAAAGCGAGTCGATAACAAAAGCTGAACGATACGAAAAGCGAATCGATTCTAAAAACTTACAGCTCATTGAGCATTTTTTGAAAGGAAGGGCAGCTCAGGTGATCGTTTGCCGGGCAGTTAGCGACATGTAATAGGCTCTCTTTAACGCATATCAGTTGTCGGATGGACTTTTCTATTTCAGACACTTTCTCAAGTAAAGCGTCACGATTGATATCCAAGTTACCGTCTTGATTAAACATTGCTTTTATCTCTTCGAGCGATAACCCTGCCTTTCTTCCCAAATGAATCAAAGCCAATTTTTGCAAAACATCTTCGGAATATTGCCGCCTTAAGCCATTTCGCCCAATGGAATGAATCAGACCAATGCTTTCGTAATAACGGAGCGCCGAAGAGTTCAAACCGCTTCGCTTTGCCACGACGCCGATATCGAGTGTTTTCATCTTGACCTCAAGTTAACTTCAAGTAGTAACATTTAAACATCGAAAACCCGCCAAATTCAAGGCGTTGAAAATAAGATAAGGAGAGGTCGTGGTGGAAACAGCAGTAAATGCAGTGCTCTTAGGCATCGGTGCCACATTGTTCATGGATATCTGCGCGTGGGTACAAAATCGGTTTTTCGGCGTGTCATCACTGGATTATGCTTTAGTTGGTCGATGGCTATTGGCACTAAGGAAAGGGAAATACTTTCATAAACCTATATTCAAATCACCCAAAGCGCACGGAGAGGTCGTCATAGGGTGGGGGGCGCATTACCTGATAGGCATTGTGTTTGCCACTGCTTTGCTCCTTGCCTTTCCAGATTGGTTAAGATCACCAAGCTTAGTTGTCGCACTATCTGTGGGTGTAATCAGTGTTCTCGCCCCATTTCTTATTCTGCAACCTGCCTTTGGGTTGGGTTTTGCAGCAGCGAAAACACCTAATCCAAGCGTGGTAAGGGCAAAGAGTATGCTCGCACATATCACTTACGGGGTAGGATTGTATTTGAGTGGAATCTCAATAACCTTATGGCTATAAGGTAAATAATAGGGATTATCATCATTTGATATAAGAGATAAGAACTTTGCCTTGTCATTTTTAAACTTTAGTTGCATATTAATTATTCAGTCTTCGGTGTTGCATAGGCTAGCAATACTAAGAAAAGAAGGTTTGACAAAGAACTAAAAGAAAAAAGGAGAGGTTATGAGTAACAACAGTTGGAATGATTTTGGGGTGCTTAAAAGCGTCTCAAAAGACGAAAAATTTGTTTGGGTATCTAATGAAGAAGGGTGCCAACTGAAAATGAGTATCGTCAGTTATAAAGAAAGTGCAGAGCGAGTGTATTCGAAGGCACAAGAACTGGTTGGAAAAAGCGTTCGGGTACGCTCTAGCCAAGATATTTCAGACTTACGCGATTTAGTATGGTTTAACAGCATTGATAACGGTTCTTACCTATCGTCGACTCATTGAGTTATCTTCGCTCCCTTTTTATTAGGGTCACAACCCCTAAATAACCGATCTTTTGATCGGTTTTTTTATGTCTTCTATTTGCAGGCAATGCTTGATGAACCTAGCATCTTTAAGCTATTTGGGTATACTATGCCGCTAATTGAAATTCATGTACCAGTTTGGCTGGCAAGCGAAGTATAGGCTTGCGTTTCAGCCATTAAAGGTTGTCTGATAAAGGACCTTGCTTCAATGTCATTTTCTTCTCAAGGTTTCGCTCCTGAAGTAGCGAAAGCACTGACCGAAATCGGTTACGAAAAACTTACGCCGATCCAGCAAAAAGCCATCCCTATGGCGCGTAAAGGGCACGATATTTATGCCACTGCGCAAACGGGTACAGGTAAAACGGCGGCGTTCTCGTTACCAGTGATCCAACACTTATTGGATTCGGGCAAGCAGCCTTCGCGCCGTACCGCACGTGCTTTGATTTTGGCTCCGACTCGTGAATTGGTTGCGCAAATTTCAGACAACATCAAAGCCTACACCAAATACACCTCTCTTAGTGTGGCAGCCGTATACGGTGGCAATAAGATGTCGTCTCAGGTTCGCCAATTGGAAAGTGGTGTTGATATTCTTGTTGCAACACCTGGTCGCTTGAGCGAACACATGCAAGAAGGCAACGTTTCAATAGCTAACCTTGAATTTCTCGTATTTGATGAAGCCGACCGAATCCTCGATATGGGCTTCATCAACGCGGTACGCGAAATCATGATGGAAGTTGAAACAGCACCTCAAATCATGATGTTTTCTGCGACAACATCTAGCCAGCTTAACCAGCTTTCTGCGGACATTTTGCGCAAACCTAAACGCATCAGCGTTGACCATGAAAACTCGACAGCAGCGACCGTTGCCCATGTTGTTTATCCGGTAGACCAAGAGCGTAAAACCGAACTGCTTTCTGAGCTAATTGGTCGTAAGAACTGGCAACAAGTTCTCGTGTTTGTGAACTACAAAGAAACGGCTAACGAGATTGTTAAAGAGCTTAAATTAGATGGCATAAAAGCGGTACTTTGCCATGGTGATAAAGCACAAAGTGCTCGCCGACGCGCATTGGATGATTTTAAAGAAGGCAAAGCGCGAGTGATGGTTGCAACAGACGTTGCTGCTCGTGGTTTAGACATTGAAAGTCTGCCTCACGTAATCAACTACGACATGCCTTTCCTTGCGGAAGACTACGTTCACCGTATTGGCCGCACGGGTCGTGCAGGTAAACAAGGTCATGCGGTTTCTTTTGTTAGCCGTGAAGAAGAGTTGACGTTGGTTCAGGTAGAAAACCTCATCAAGCAGCGTATTCGCCGCGTAGAGCAACCTGGGTATGAGCCAAAACGGCGTGAAGCTTATGTTGAAAAGCTCAACAGCAAAGATGCGTTTAAGAAACGTCGTGGTCGCACCAATAACCCAGACGCACCGAAAGATCAGGCTTCTGCTGAACGCAGACTCTCTATGATGAACCGAATCAAAGCGCGTCGCGGTAAATAGTCGCTATTTAAACTAAACATAAAAAGAGCATCCATTTGGATGCTCTTTTTGGTTGTACTCTTGAAAGCGTTTGGAATAACGTTTTTATTGCTTTGTAGCGCTACTGAGTAAGACGGAATTTGAAAAACTCGCTGGTTCCATCATCGTTATCGCTGGCTAGAACGCCTTTGATTGCCTGCGAACCGTCTTGGGTAACGGATACCGATTCAACCTTAGTGATAACTTGCTTACCTTTAATAGAGACGGGTTTGGCTACGTTAGTGAGATCGAGTTCTTTACCAGACTCAAGTTGAGAAACGGGGAATGACCCGACAAAGCTGCCAAGGATTTCGCCATCGTTATAAGCGTCGCCTGTTGCCTCAACTGAAGCCGTAAACACCAATCGTTTCGCTTGTTTCCAATAGGTTGCGCCAGAAAGACCCGCTTCAAATCCACCCACTTCTGGCAACGTGATTTTGTTGCTGCCTAAGTTAGCGATCGTGTCTGTTTTACCCGTGAGGTAATCTTCAAACTGCTGTACAGGGGCAGTGAATATTACGTTTGAGCCACCATTTCCGCGATTTAGGATGAAAACAGTTCCTTCAGAAGCGGCTAAGCCTTCAATATTTAATTCTTCTACACCGTATTCACGGCTTTCTCGGTAAAGTTGCTCGTATAAAGGAATGAGTGAACGCTCGATGCGGATCTGCTTATCTTGGCTAACAACAAATGCCCATTCACGAATGCCGGATTTGCTTCCAGAGCCAAGCATAACAAACGAAGGTTTACCGTTGACCTTTAACAATTCCATCGCTTCGAAGTCAGGTTTTACTTTTTTAAGGATGCGCCCATTTTCTTCGACTGGATAGTGTTTGATGAGATCTTTGTCTGCGATTCGAAAGTTCAAACCAATCTTGTATAGCCATGGAGAATCGTCACCTACGGCATAAACCATGTCTTCGGTGTAAACAATTCCAGAGGCGGACGGAAAGGCAGTGTTTTGTTTTGGTGTCGTAACGGTTAAATCTGCTGAGGAAGCGGAAAATGGTAATCCGATAGCGAGAGCCGTAAATAAAATTCCTTTTTTCACTGATAGTCCTTAATGTGTTGCGATGCATATCTCGAAAATTAGCATTTACTCATACCGTAAACCAGATATTCATTCCAATAAATGAGACGGTTAAACGGAAATATGAGTGAAATCACAATCATGGTGACTTTTTATGACTTCATACATTCGGCATGTGTAGTGTCTATTTAATCTATATCTAAAAATGTATGAGCTATATATTATATGATTTGAGCTTGTATTGAGATAGGAAACTCAATAGCAGAAGCTGAGGGTAAAAAGGCGGGATAATTAAGCTGCCATACTTCTACAACCTGTATCTATTTCGATAGCAAAAACTGGCTGAGGTTTTAAATATGGCAGCGAATAGGCTAAGTTCTACTTGTGTAAGCTAAACGAGAAAAACTCACTCGTGCCGTCATCGTTATCACTGGCTAATGCGCCTTCAATGGATTCTGGGGTGCTGACTTTTATCGAAACGGATTCAACCTTGGTAATAACCGGTTTGCCATTCTTGTCTATGGATTGAGCGTATGGGCTAAGATCCAATGTCTTAGTCTCACTGAGCTGTCCAACTTCAAAATGACCGACAAAGCTGCCTAAGATCTCTCCATCGTTATAGGCATCTCCTGTTGCTTCTACCGAAGCGGTAAAGACTAAGCTATCTGTTTCTTCCCAATACGTGCCGCCAGAAAGACCCGCTTCAAATCCTTGAACGTTAGGAAGCGAAACATGATACGTGCGCAAAGAGTCGATTTTGTCTTTTTTACCTAAAAGGTAGTCCTCAAACTCTGCGGCTGTAAGGGAAAAGATAATGTTTGAGCCGCCATTTCCACGGTTGAAGATGTAAGCCGTGTCTTCTGAAATAGCCAACCCTTCGATGTTTAGCTCTTGCTTACCACTGAATTTGCTAGCGCGGTATAACTGCTCATAAAGCGCGACCAGTGAACGCTCAATCTTGACGCCCTTATCTTTGCTGATGACGTATGCCCACTCGCGAATCTCTTGTTTGCTTCCCGAGCCAAGAAGAACCAAAGCTGGGCGACCGTTTACGGTGAACGACTCCATGGCTTCAAAATCTGGTTTTACTTTTTTAAGAATTCGACCATTGTCGCCGACAGGATAATGCTTAATCAGGTCTTGGCTAAGGATATTGAAATCCAAGTCCATGTTGTAAAGCCAAGGCGAATCATCCCCAACTGCATACAATGTCGTCCCGTCTATCACCACACCGGAAGCAGAAGGGAAGGTGGTATTTAAAAGAGGCTCAGATACAGAAAGGCTGGTTGCCTGAGCAGAAAACGCCAACGCACTGCTAATGGTCAGTGCTAAAGCTGTTGCTTTTTTAAACATGGAAAATTCCTTAAAAACTATTTAGTTAGGATTGATTGGAATCTATCACTCGCGTTTTATATCCACTAGTTGAATATGAGCTTGTCACTAAAAAAGTTTATTGTTTTTGGGCTGACCTCACGTCTATAAATCTCACTATTCAGTGAATTCTCATTTGGTTCCGAAAATGGCTAGTTTGAGTTTCAAAATTGAGTAGACTGGGTAACATCAGCTTCACATATGTAATCAGAGTTTTCAGCTAAGGATGCGACGCCAATGAGTAATCAGCCACTTTCAATTGAGGAATGTCAGCGAGCGAGAATGGCACGAGATCAGCGGTTTGATGGTCGTTTCTATGTAGCCGTAAAAACAACCGGTATTTTCTGCCGTCCTATCTGCCCTGCAAATTTACCGCAGGAAAAGAACGTGACTTACTATTTCGACCAAGCACAAGCTTTGCAGGCTGGGTTTCGTCCGTGTTTGCGTTGTCGGCCAGACAGTGCACCCAGCTCTTGGGCTTGGAAAGGGGCAGAAACATCGTTCCAGCGTGCGATCAAGCTGATAGAGCAAGGTGCTCTGCAATCCGGTGGTATTTCCGATTTGTCTGATCGTTTAGGTATCTCTGATCGCTACCTAAGAAAACTCTTTGATAAGTACCTCGGCATGTCTCCCAAGCAATACGCGCAGTATCACAAGCTGATGTTCGCAAAACAGCTTTTGCATGAAAGCTCAATAACCATTAGTGACATTGCATTTGCCAGTGGCTTTAACAGTGTGAGGCGGTTCAATGATGCATTTAAAAGCTTGTTAAAGCTTACGCCCACCCAAGTGAGAAAATCTGAGGGTGATGCATCGAAAACCAATCATGTACGTTTAGGCTTCAAATCGCCTTTGCATTGGCAGCACATGCTGAATTTCTATCGGATGCGTTCCATTGAAGGAGTCGAAACGATTGGAGACGATTTTTACGAGCGTCACTTTAGTTTAAATGGATCAAAAGGCTGGTTTCGGGCTTCTGTGATTTCTAACCAACACATGCAGGTTGAATTCGAACTTGATGATATTACCCAATTGAAAGCATTAGTGGTCAAGCTACGTCGTATGTTTGATCTTGATGTCAGCATTTCCGAAGTTGAGCACCACCTAACAGCGATAGCACCAGATCTAATCCGAGAAAGTGGGATCAGAATCCCCGGCGTTTGGAGCCCTTGGGAAGCAGGGGTAAGAGCCATCTTAGGGCAGCAAGTATCCGTTAAAGCGGCGATAGGTCAGCTTAATTTGTTGACTGAGAAACTGAATTCGACAGATAAATCAAAAGACAGTTCGGGTATCCAATATTTCCCTACGCCAGAGCAAGTGGCGAGTGCAGATTTAACCTTCCTTAGAATGCCTAACAGTCGAAAAGAAACGCTGGCTCGATTTGCAGATTATTGTTTGAACAATCCCGATGCCGATCCATCTGAATGGATAGAAATAAAAGGGGTTGGACCGTGGACCATTAATTACGCTCAGCTTCGAGGTCAGTCCATAGCCAATTGCTTTTTAAGTGGCGATCTTATCGTTAAGAAGGCGATGGTCCACTATCCAGAAATGTCACCTGAAAATGTCGCCCCTTGGGGCAGTTACGCCACCTTACATTGTTGGAATTTACCACTATGAAAAACTCATCTGAAAACGTTTATACCATTTTGTCCAGCAAACTGGGGGATGTCACGATCCAAGCAAATGATGACGGTTTGTTAGGTATTTGGTTTGAAACGTATACGACAAAACCACAAAAACTAGGACGTGAAGATCGCAAGCACAATGTATTAGCTGAAACTTGCAAGCAGCTTACGGAATACTTCGAAGGGAGCCGAAAAACCTTTGATGTGCCCCTTGCAGCAAAAGGCACCGATTTCCAAAAACAGGTGTGGCAAGCGTTAACGCAAATTCCTTTTGGAGAAACTTGGAGTTATCAAGATCTCGCAAACATTATTGGCAACCCGAAAGCGGTGCGAGCAGTCGGGCTTGCCAACGGCAAAAACCCTATATCTGTGATTGTGCCGTGCCACCGCGTGATAGGCAAAAGCGGTAAGTTAACCGGATACGCTGGTGGGTTAGAACGCAAAGAAGCGTTATTGAAGTTGGAAGGGATTCTTTGAGTATCCTTCAATTGACCTCTGGATGCACGGTACGGTGAATGGCGCTGTACATCTAGAGGCATTATGGACCGAATGACGACGAATAGGATTAGGCAGTGTTATTCCAGCTAGCGTGTAAACCCAAGGTGGGTTGTTGGGATCAGCAATTCGTTAGACATAACCAAGTGGTAATTGCCTTTGTGAACAATATCTTCGGAACTTGCATCAAGCAAAATTGTTAAGTGATGGGCCAAATCTGGCAGAAGCCTTTTCTTTGTGTTGAGCGTAACATCATCTAAGAAACCCTGACCCAATGCGGCAAGTTCATCACCAATAACGATGAAGTCTGGGTTGAGCTGATTCACAATATTGATTAGACCATGCGATAAACAGACTGCGAGGTGATGAACAGCGTTTTTCGCATCGACATCGCCTTCATGAAATTTCGATATCACAGATTCTAGTGTGACCGATTGGCGTTGGGTTAAATCTTCGTAGTGTTGAATCAGTGCCTTGCTTGAACAATACAGTTCTAAGCAGCCAATGTTTCCGCATTTACATTCCTCTCCCTGAAAGTTAATCGAAGTGTGACCAATTTCCCCAGCGGAACCAAGACTACCGTGATACACCTGACCATCAATAACAAGACCAGAACCCACCCCCTGACCCAGAGAAACATAGAGCAAGGCTGTTGGTGAATATTGTGCACGCAGTTCTTTCCATACCGACAATGATGCAGCTTTCGCATCGTGGCTGGCGTAAATAGGGCAGTCTTCAAAAGTCTCTTCCAAATAGGCAATAAAGTCGAAGTCTTGCCAATTTTGTGTGTCTGTCATGAGCATCATTCGATGATCCGACTCTAAAAAAGGACCAGGCATGGCGACGCCAATCCCCAATAATTCTATTTGGTCCGCTACTTTGATCTCTTTGACAAGTGAAATGATGTCGTTGGCAACCACGCTAAAGTTTAAATCGTGGTCGATAGAGTGAGTTTGCGTATGGATAAGTTTTCCAGATAAATCAAAAATAGAAATCGAGAAGTTTAGGCGTTGCAACCTAATCGATAAGATTTTTAAATACTGTTCATTGAAGCCTAAATCGATTGAACGCCGACCTCGCGCCGCTTTTTGCGTTCCAATTTCAACAATTATGCCTTCCTCAATAAGAGGTTTGATTGCGCGGGTTACGGTTGCCTGATCTAATCCAACTGATTGACTTATTTCCTTTCGCGAGCAGCTTCCGTTTTGGTGCAAGGCGGTAAGGATAACGCGTTTGTTGTGGCTTTGAACGTCGTCCATGGACACACCAACACCACCGCGTAGAGATCTTTTCATCGTGTAAAACCTTAATCTGCTTCTATTGTTATGGATATCATCGGATTAACAAGTACATGATCAATTAAATTTCAAATCCATTTAAATCAATAAGCTAATCGTATTCTTGTATGTGCCTAACAGAGAGAGTGTGAGCGCAATCTCAAGTTAACCATACTATATTTGTTCTCTACAATTAAATAGCCTAATTTAATTGCATCTAACAATTAAATAAAATATGAATCGTACAGGGACGTATATGACATTCGACAAAAAGAAGCATCAAGACAAAATAAATCAAGTAGAACAGTATATTAGGAAACATAGTGCCGACGTAAAGCAGCATCATTGGCGTGAACATTATCATTACCAGGCCCCCGTGGGGTGGATTAACGATCCTCATGGTTTAGTTCAAATAGATGGGGTATATCACCTGTTTTATCAGCATCACCCGTTTAGTGGGAAGTGGGGAACCATGCATTGGGGGCACGCAACCAGTAATGACCTAATTCATTGGAAAACACTGCCAGAAGCTTTGGCACCAAGTGAAGATTATGATGGTTGGGATGGCGGTGGCATCTTTACCGGAAGTGCAGTGAACAATGATGGAGAGCTCACTCTTTTTTATACGGGCTGCGCTCAGGACAGACAAGTACAATGTATGGCGACTTCGAAAGACGGTGTCAACTTTGACAAATACGATGGAAATCCAATTATTACCGACCCACCAGAAGGCATTAACCTCCATGATTTCCGTGATCCCAAAGTATGGAAACACGAAGGTAAGTGGTACATGGTTACCGGTGTTACTGATGGGGTTAGCGACTTAATTAACGCCTCTAATTACGAGACCAACGGGTTTGGTAAAGTGTGCATGCACCGATCCGACGATCTGAAAAAATGGGAATTTGTAGGGTACTGTGTCGAGAGTCTTGGTGAGTTAGGTACCATGCTTGAATGTCCGAACATGTTCAAATTAGGTGGAAAACACGTCTTAATGTATTCACCTATGGGACTTCAACAGCGACAAGCCATATATTTGGTTGGGGACTTGGATTACAAAACGGGCAAAT
The DNA here is from genome assembly GCF_019977755.1 of Vibrio penaeicida. Taxonomy (NCBI): domain Bacteria; kingdom Pseudomonadati; phylum Pseudomonadota; class Gammaproteobacteria; order Vibrionales; family Vibrionaceae; genus Vibrio; species Vibrio penaeicida. Next base: position 960,851 of record NZ_AP025145.1, read on the forward strand.
TCCATTGGTCGGTGATGGGATCGGTTGATTGGGGCTTTGATTATTACGCACCTCAAGTATTTGATGATGAACAAGGACGAACTTTGATTCAAGCGTGGATCGGATCTTGGCCGTTTATGCCTTGGTGTGATGGGACCTATGACACCAGTGCTCTCGGCTGGTATGGAAGTATTTCCCTGCCAAGGGAAGTGTCACTTTGCCAAGATGGAAAACTTTCATTTAGACCAGTTTCTGAAGTGGAAATGTTGCGCCATTCACCTAAACGGTATAGCCGAGTTGAATTGAGTGATGGCGAAAAGTTTGCTTTTACTGCAGGAGACAACATTCATTGTGAAATTCTTGCCGACATTGATGTATCCGCGAGTGAGTGTGAAAGCATTGTCTTTGAAATTCGTAGTAAAGGGGAGCAAAAAACGTTGATTGAACTTGACTTCAAGCGAGGAGAGTTGGTGTTTGATCGTTCTCAGTCTGGCAATATTTCCGCATTGCGCAGAACCTGCGCCTTAGAATCAACGAGAGACGATAAGTTAAACATACGAATTTTCATGGACAGTATTTCGGTAGAAATCTTTACTGATCATGGCAGAACGACAATGACCAACAACATTTTTTCAGATGAAACGAGCGATGGGCTTTATGTCTACGCTAAAAAAGGCAGCGCAACGATCCGTTCACTCAAAACATTTGGAATGAAAAACGTTTCAGAATAGAAAATCGAATAACGTATTAAATGCCTTATAGAAAGCCTTTTCCATTGATTGGAAAGGGCTTTTTCTTTGAGAGCTGCTTTTTCCTTTACGATCTGCTCTGATTAAAAAATGATCCATTTCACAATTTGATAACACATTAATTGTTTGATGCAATTATATACCTTACATTTAATTGCAGGTAACAATTAAATGTAAGGTATATACGGAAATTATGGCTATAGTGACGTTAAGACAACTCTTGGACCACGCAGCAGAACACGATTATGGCGTGCCCGCATTTAATATCAGCAACATGGAGCAAGGGCTGGCGATAGTGAGAGCGGCAGCGAAATGCGACTCTGGTGTGATTTTACAAGCCAGTATCAATGCTCGGAAAAGCTATGCAGGTGACATCATGCTTTACAAAATGGTGACCGCTTTGTCAGAAATGTTTCCCAAAACACCCATCGTGCTTCATCAGGATCACGGCAACAGTGAGGAAACATGCTTGTCTGCCATTCGACATGGGTTTACATCCGTCATGATGGATGGGTCACTTGAGCGCGATGCTTCGACTCCTAGTGAATATCAGTACAACGTTGATATCACCCAACGTGTTTCCCAAATGGCACACTGGGTTGGGGCTTCTGTTGAAGGTGAACTGGGTTGTATTGGCTCGCTAGAAACTGGCGAAGCAGAGGCAGAAGACGGGGCCGGGGCAGTAGGTAAACTTGAGTTAAGCCAACTTCTGACGGATCCCAACCAAGCAGTGGATTTCGTTGGAAAAACGCGTGTCGATGCGCTTGCCATTGCGTGTGGTACCAGCCACGGTGCTTACAAATTCAGCCGTAAACCCGATGGTGAAATACTCGCGATGAATGTGATTGAAGCCATTCATAAAAAGCTCCCCAACACGCATTTAGTGATGCACGGCGCGTCGTCTGTACCACAATATCTACAGGATCTCATTAACGAATTTGGCGGAGAAATGCCTCAAACCTATGGGGTGCCGGTAGAGGAGATTGAGCGCGGGATCAAACTGGGTGTGCGTAAGATAAATATCGATACCGACTGCCGTATGGCAATGTCAGGTCGGTTTAGAAAACTCGCTATGCAAGAACCACTAGAGTTTGACCCCAGAAAATTCTTGCTGGCAGCCATGGAAGAATTAACGACCCTTTGCCTCAACCGTTTTGAACGTTTTGGGTGCGCGGGGCATGGTTCAAAGATTACGCCAATTTCACTGGATGACATGGCGAGCCGATATGCGCATGGCGACCTTTCTCGCTAGTTATCTATCGATTAGTTAACAGCAGAAAACATTCATAAAACAGCATAGAACATCAGAGAACTCGCATTTGTGTTTAACCGTTGTACTCATGAATGCTTGAAAATGGGTGGTAATCATCCACCAAGTTTATTGGATGCCTAAGCATCGATACGTAGAAGGAACGAGGACATGAAAAAAGGAACGTTACTGAACATGGCAGTTGTCGCTGCTATTTCATCAACATTGTCATTACCTAGCTCTGCGGTAGAACCCAAAAAGGGATTACAAATTGCAGATTTAGGACAACCTGAAACCAATCCTTGGGTGATCAATCGCCATCGATTCGAGCGATGCGTCGCGGATGCGCTGGGAGTGAAATTAAACGAATTCGATGACCAAAACTCGGAAGAAAAGCACATTAGCCAAGCTGAGTCGATTATCGCTTCGCAACCAGATGGCGTTGTATTCAACCCATTAACATCCCCCGCGGGTCTGCAAGTTGCACGTTTACTCGAGCGAAATAAAACCCCTGGTGTCGCTGTAGGTCGTTTGGTTGTCAGTGACTACGATAGAGATTACCCAAATGGGAAGTACTTTATTGGACAAGTGACTCAAAATAACACCACATGGGGTGAAGCTATTGCACAAGCAGCGGTGATCGCGGGTCATAAAAAAGTTGCCATGATTTGGAACCAAAAAGGCGTAACGTCGGCTGAGGAAATTTGGAAAGGCGCTGAAAGTGTATTTGAAAATCATTCGGATGTAGAAGTGATTGCGGAATCATGGGATCGACTTACCCGTGAAAACGGCATTAAGTACGCCGAGCAGTATTTAGCGCGTTTTCAAGAAGGTGAGTTAGACGCCATCATTGTTCTTGGCGCGGTTGCCGGTCTCGGCAGTCAATTCGCTATCGAACAAGCGAAACGGACGGACGTCTCGGTGATTACAACCGATATAGATGAACAAGTGGCTCAACACATCAAAAATGATCGTCTTGAGTTCAGTATCGGTGGTCACTGGATGGTTGGCGGGTTTGGATTAATCCAACTGTACGATTACCTTCACGGATTCCCTGTTGAAGATACACAACCCCTTTTCAGTTTGATTCCGGTAACAAAAGCCAACGTAGATACTTACTCAAACGGGTTACTCAATGGCTGTATTTTAAGCCCTGAAGACATTCGCAGTTTATCTAGGGTTTATAACCCTGACGCAAATCTCCCAGGGTTTATCGACAGCTTCTCAAAAAGTTGGGAGCAATTTGTCAAGTAACTAGAGTTCAAGTCGTAGTTTTAGTCAGTCGTTTCATGGGATGAAGGCATAACGCCTTCTCCTATGAAGACTAAAACCACACTCGGAGGAATCGAATTGAGTAACGTTTTATTTATTGGCCGTTCCACCCTCGACGTGATCAGCTTGGTATCGTCTTTCCCTAAGCCAGATTCAAAAGCAAAAGCAATCAGTAATTTCATGGGAGCTGGCGGATCTGCGTTGAATGCGGCGGTAACGTGTTCTTGGTTAGGGGCGAATGTGACACTGTTGACTTCGCTAGGTCGAGATTGCGCAGCGAAAGAGATTGTGGAAGCTGACCTCAAAGAACACAAGGTTAAGTACATCGATATTTGTGAAGAAGAGGCCTATCAAATTCCGGTTTCTTCCATTATTTCATCTGCCGATGATGCGGCAAGGCTTGTAGTGAATGCCGCGCAAGAAGAATGTAGGGATGTCAGCCATAATCTATCTGTATTTGAACAGCAATTTGATTTGGTCTTGATCGATCAATATGAACGCCACTTTGTTGAAAAGTATCAAGAAGAAATAAAAGGGTTAGGTTGCCCTATTGTTTTAGATGGCGGCAGTGAGAAGCCGTGGAGCGAGTTTTTTCTCAACTTAGCGGATATCCCTATTGTTTCTGAAAAGTTTAAGCCTTTGGGTGTGGAGTCGTACTTGAACGCTTTTAACGCTCCAGATAGTCGTAGGAATGGGTTTGAAAATTGGGCGGTAACGTTAGGGCAAAAAGGCGTGAGGTATTCTAGCTATGGCAAGATCCATGAGTTGCCTGCTTGCGATGTTGATGCGGTAGACACGCTGGGCGCAGGCGACATTTTTCACGGGGCATTTTGCTATTTCTACGCAGAAAATCACGACTTTCAAAACGCGCTAGAGCAAGCAAAAGTGATTGCTGCGAGAGCATGTACTCAGATGGGGACAAGGAGTTGGATGAAATGAACCATGCGATTATCCGAACCATCTGTGAAAAAGCGAAAAGAAATAGGGATGTCATCCTAGTTGGCATTAGTGGTGCACCTGGAGCCGGAAAGTCTACGTTAGCGTTGGCATTGGTGGACGCGCTAAATCATGAGCATGCGATAAGTGCACAATACTGCCCTATGGACGGCTATCACTTCACGAATAAGCAATTGCATGAGAAACAGCTAACGAAACATAAAGGACGAATCGATACCTTTGATGCTCAAAGCATGAAAAAAGATATTGACCGGCTGCGAAGTGAAGATAAGCCGTTTTACTGGCCGGCGTATAGCCGAGAGCTGCACAACCCGATAAAAGAGGGCGTTGAAATCCGTAGGGAGACCCGTGTCTTTATCGTGGAAGGTAACTATATTTTTTTCAATACAGGTGAGTGGCGATGCATTCGTGATGCACTTGATTTAAAGATATTTATTGACGTTCCAAGAGATGTTTTGAAAAGAAGACTGATCGAGCGTCACTTAACTGGTGGGAAGAGTGAGCAAGAAGCGCAAAACAAAGTGAATAAAACGGACCTACCTAACGCTTCACTTATCTCATCCAGCTCATCCGCCGCTGACATAGTGATAGACCCTTTAGGGAAAGTGCTCGACCAACAAGGAGACAAATGAATGGATTCAGCGAGTAAACCGATATTAGAAGTATCCCACGTAGCGAAATCTTTTGGTGGTGTTCATGCCTTTCGGGATGGATCTTTTTCCTTAAACAGTGGCGAAGTTCTGGCTGTTGTTGGCGCAAATGGAGCAGGAAAATCAACTCTGATTAAAATGATTTCGGGCGTTCACACTCCGGATGCGGGAACCATATCTATAAAAGGGGTTCCCGTACCAAGGGCGGAGCATTCTGTGAAAACAATGCGCGAGTTAGGCATTGAAGTGGTGTATCAAGATTTGGCATTAGTGCCGAATATGAGCGCTCCCTACAACATGTTCTTAGGAAGAATCCCAACCAAGTTTGGCTTGTTTGTCGATGAAGAAGCAATGAAAAAGAAAACACGTGAAGCATTGAAAATGCTCAACGTGACAACGGTTCAAAGCCTGACTCAACCGATATCAGAGATGTCAGGCGGGCAACAACAAAGCATTGCAATAGGGCGCGCTATCGCATGGGGAAAAGACATCATCATTCTTGATGAGCCGACAGCGGCGTTGGGGCCCAATGAGACGGAAGAGGTCGAGCGGCTCATTGAGCAAGTTAGAGACAATGGAACAGCAGTGATCTTGATTAGCCACAATTTGGATCAAGTGCTTCGTTTAGCAGACAGAATCATAGTGACCCACCATGGGGTGACATCGAAAGAGTTTGATAAATCGGAGATAACACTAGAACGGTTGATTAAAGCAATAACCGTTGGGGAATAAAAGGAATTAGGAATGCTTAAGTTATTAGGAGATCAACAGGCATGAGCGTAGATGTATCCAAAAGGAACGCAGCGAGAATGGAGCTGCTGCGTTCAAATGTCCCTTTTATCTCCATTGTTTTGGTCATTGTACTGTTTGGAATCATCAGTGGTGACCGATTTCTTTCTGAACGTAACTGGACGTTTATTGCGCAGCAGTTACCCGTGTTAATGCTATTGGCGTTTGCTCAATTGATTATTGTAACGACGGGTTCAATCGACATTTCTGTCGGTTCGAGCCTTGGTTTCAGTGCCTTTATTGGTGCAATGGGCATGATGTACTTCGGTGACGTTGGTTTAGTCCTTGGTGTTGTGGCTGGTATGTTTATAGGTGCAATCAATGGGTTGATCATTTCTGTGCTCAAAATTCCGTCTTTTGTGACGACGTTAGCCATGTTGATTATATTGCGAGCGCTTCTGATCATTATTTCAGATGGAAGTTCAATCTACATTACTGAAAATGAGGTTCAAGGCAGCAGTGGTATTCGTTCGGTTTTTGCTCCGTGGCTATTAGAGCTAGGACAATATCCTACGATTTTCATTGTGTCGGCGGTTATCGCGGTATTGATGTGGATTTTTTATCGTAAAACAGCGTTTGGTCAGCAACTCAAGGCATTGGGGGGGAATGAGGAAGTGTTATCTTTGGCTGGTGTCTCCGTTAATGTTGTGAAAGTCAAAGTTTTTGCGGCAGCCGGTTTCATGGTAGGTCTTGCAGCGGTTATTAACCTAGCGCGTTCTGGTGCCGCAACGCCCCAAGCAGGAATGATGATGGAGCTCGATGCCATTGCTGCGGTTGCTTTGGGCGGAACCTTGTTAACAGGGGGGCATGGCAGCGTTGTAAAAACAATCATTGGCGCTCTCATACTTACGGTCGTTTCAAATGGGCTGACCATTGCGGGCGTGCCTCCTTCATGGAGCGAGGTGGCTCGTGGTGCGCTGCTGATTGTCGCAATTGCTATTTCATTGGATCGTAAGAAGATTGGTATTGTTAAGTAAACTAAGCGTTAAGTAAACCAAGCCAAGATGAATCTGAGGCGGCGTTAACAGCCGCCTCAGATTTTTATGATTAACGTTCTTTTTGAGATTAAAGCTCAGTTTTTAAAATCGCGTACAGGTATTCATCCCACCACTCGCCGTCTTCTCGGTGAACACACTCTTTAAAGTGGCCTTCGCGTCGCATACCCAGTTTCTCCATTAATCGATAAGAGGAGGTATTCTGTGGCTGACACGTTGCGATCACTCTGTGTACGTTCCCTTTAGAAAACCCATAGTCGATCAGCGCTTGAGCAGCTTCAAAGGCGTATCCGTTTCGTTGGTGGTCGCAATGGATAACCCAGCCAATCTCAAAGGTGTATTCGTTAAAACATGGGTGAAAGATCATGTGCCCGACCACCTTACCACTTCCTTTTAATTCAACCGCATAGGTTGTGGGTGTGCCATTGGCTTCTTGTTCTAGCAATTCATCCATTTTTTGTTCGTCTAATGCGCCTTCAGGAAGGTAGCGTGCAATGTCTGGGTTGGTGACGTAGTGCGCTACATCTTGTTTATCAGCAAGCTTGATTCGACGAATGGTTAACCTTTCGGTGTTGAGCTTTATGTCCGGCTGATTGAACTCAAGATCTTTGGATTTATCGCGAGTTAAGCAATGCTCAGAAAGGTCGGTGAAAGACACAATGACATTATCAAGAAACTCATCTGCGGAATGACTGGTAGGTAAAGCTTCTCCAATTATGCAATCGCAGTTAAATGGAACAGGGATTTTACTGCCTTTCGGCATGGCTTTTCCGAGCCCGTGCATCAAAACCGGTATCACCTTTATATGGGCATGTTGCTCTACCAAATAGTAAATACCTTTCTTCAATTCACTAAATTCTTCGGGGCTACCGCGGCTGCCTTCAGGAAAAAGAATTAAGGTGTCGCCATTGTCGAGTGCTTTATGGCATTCATCAAAAAGGGCATTTTTATCGGTATTTCCTTTTCTGTCTAACGCTAAAATTCCGATACATACACTGGCAAACCAAGCTTTGAATCCGCCTTGCTCCAAGAAATAATCGGCGGCTGCGACAGGGCGAATTTTATGTATTCGATTGAGAGGGAATAGGCTCATCAATACGAGCGTATCGAGATGGCTGTTGTGATTGGCGATAACCACACAGCCTTCGGTTTTAGGGAAATTATCACGCCCACGTACGTTTAGCCCGATCACAATGAGAACAAAGGGCTTCACGACCAAGGCAAAAAAGAGCACTTTAACGAATCGATTCATGTGTGTGCCCTCTTAATAGTGCAAGTAATACAGTAAATGGAAAAAGAGCGGCGAGGTAAAAGTAAGGCTATCTAGCCTATCAAGAATACCGCCGTGTCCTGGAATAAGGGTGCCACTGTCTTTGATCTGTAGGTCGCGTTTTACCGAGGAGATAACCAGATCGCCAACAAAACCCGAAAACGCAATCAATGCACCAGCTAATAAGCCTTGTGCATGGGAGAACGGGGTAAGGAAAGGGGCGATAGCGGCACTCATTAATGATATGGTTGCAACCCCACCAACGAACCCTTCCCATGTTTTATTTGGGCTGACTTTTGGCACAATTTTCCGTTTGCCAAACGACTTCCCCCAAACGTATTGCGATACGTCATTTAACTGCGTCATAAACAGCAAAAACAGAATCGGACCAATATGACCAGCGTCGACATTCTTAACCGGCAGCACCAACAAGTAAGCGATGTGGCTGATACACAGAACCGTTAACATCATTGCCCAGTGGAGCACGCCAGCAGAATGGATAAACCCTTTGGTTTCGCCCAGTAACACCATGCGCATCGGTAAGAACAAAAAGACGTAGACGGGAATAAAGATGAGGAACATCCCATACCATTCGTACCCGACCCATAAGTATTGCAGTGGAATCGCAATGTACGCCCACAAAATGACGCGTCTGTCGGTTAGACGGGTAGGGATGATGGAAAGGAACTCTTTCAAGGCGAGAAAGCTCACAAACCCAAAAAAGGCGATGGCGGCGTTTTTACTGAGTATTAAAACGAAAAAGACCAAGCCTATGATCCACCACCAAGAAGTGATTCTTTGGCTCAGTTCGGTGTAATCTTTTTCTGGGTGTTTGAGCTTTTTGAACCAGCATACGGCACTGCCCAAGCACAATAATGCCAAAACCAGAACCATGACATAAAACGAATATTGCGGAACTCCGAACATATTAGCTCTCTGTACTTGATTCTAAGAAAACATAAGCCGCGCGTGCTCGTCTAACAATGGTAATCACGCAGCCTAAAACAATCACAATGAGTGTGGCGAGTAGAATGCTCCCTTGTGGGAACCAAAGGTGCTCCCAGATCGTCGCGATTGAGGCCAGAGTTACTAACGCCATGCGGTGCTGTTTTGCCATTGGACCGCGAAAATCACTTTTGCTGCCAATACTGGTGGCGAGTGTTCGAACGTAAGCAGTAAAGACAGCCAGTAACGCCGCTGCCCAGCCTAAATGCATAGCATTAGGAAAAAAGGCACTTAGGTGGAATCCAAGCGCGATAAAGATAAAGGAATCCGCGACGCGATCTGGAATGTCATTGAACAGTTCACCAGAAGGCGTACTTTTTCCACCTTCTACCGCAACCATGCCATCAAACAAATTACAAAGCAGTCGGCACTGAATAAACAGAGCGGTTAGAACAAGCAAAGTGTTTGGGATGAATACACTACCCGCTGCTGCATATTCGTAAGCGAATGGGTAGGCACTTAAGCAGATGGCGGATAATGCGGAAAACACGACACTGGCTATGGAGATTTGGTTCGGAGTAATGGATCTCCCAGCTAACCAAGCAGCAATTCTTTTACTGAATCCGGCTTGGCGTACCTTCAATGGGCGACGACCTTCAACTTCTTGGTTTGACGACACTTGACCTTCCCTGCAATAGAATTGGGCCTACAGACCCTAGAGTGAAGGGGATTATAATCACTTCATTGCACAATTAAGTAGCGCCATGATCTCAAATACCTAATTTTTTACAAAGTTGAGAATGCCATTCCGTATTACCAGTGTACCCAAGTAATTTAAAGATGCCGGATACAGAATCAAAAGTCGGCGTCGATTTGAAATGTCATCGGCTCTTTCGTGTACGGGTGATCAAACGATAGCCACTCTGCATGCAGGTGTAATCGGTTGGCTTTTGTGCCATACAAATCGTCGCCAACAATCGGCATAGCCAAGCCAAGGTGGTGGGCACAATGCACTCTCAGTTGATGGGTTCTGCCTGTTTTAGGATAAAGCCGCACTTTGGTTGTGCCTGATGTTACCGAAACTACTTCCCATTTCGTTTCTGCTGGTTTTCCGTGTTCGTAGCACAAAAGTTGTCTTGGTCTGTCATCCGGATCACCTCTAAGCGGCAGGTGAACATCGCCAGTCGGAGAAGTAAGCTCGCCTTCAATCATGGCCACATAACGCTTTTGCACGTGGCGCGTAATAAACTGCTTTTGAAGGCTCTTATTGGCTCGTCTGGTAAGGGCAAACACCAAGATTCCCGAGGTCGACATATCAAGCCTATGAATAACAAAAGGACCTTCAACATCGGGGAATTGCTGTTGCAACCTATGGTAAACCGAGTCCTGAATAAAGCGTCCAGGCACCGAAAGAAATTCAGCAGGTTTGTGCACTACGACAATGGCTTCGTCTTGATAGAGAATATCGATCTCTTTACCTTCTGCTGGGTTTTCAAGTAATGGATTATCGTCTAATTCCATGCCTTCCAGCATATGCCCCAGAATGGGATGGCATTTGTTTTGGCACGCAGGGTAATATTTTTTGTGCTGACGCACTTCAGATTTAGGCGATACGCCCCACCAAAATTCCGCCATAGCGAGCGGCTTTAAGCCATGGGAAAACGCGTAATGTAAGAGTTTAGGGGCGGCACATTCACCGGAACCAGCTGGTGGGATTGGGTTACTGGTTGCGGAAAAGATATCCAGCAGCGATTTCATGTCTCCGGACTGGTTCAAAAATCGGTACTGGTCGAACAGTTTGTTTTGCAACTTGGCAGACAACACTTTGCGCTTTTCCATCAGAGATTCAAGCTGAAGGGTGAAGCCATCGAGTTTCGCTTGAACTTGGTCGATGCGTTGTTGCCATTCCAGCTTTAAGTATTTTTGTTTGTTCTTCTCTGCAACGCTTTGTTTGCCTAATTCTTCAATCAATAAGGAAAATGCACTTTGATCTAACGAGTTTTCTGAAGCGGCTAACTCTGCTTCTTTTCGCTGTATTTTTCTACTCGCTCTACCTGCAATCATGAGTTGGCGATGCGCCTCTATCTCCTCATCTCGCTGGCGTTGTAATACGCTAATGGTCGCGTTAAGTGAAGTAATCTCAGGGTTCGACTTTAGTTCTGTTACTTGGCTATTGATCTGCGTGACTTCTTCCAATTCATCTTGGTAGAAGCTGTCTTCAGAGAGCATATCGAATACCGGAGGTACAAACCCCGGTAATAGATTTTGATCCGCAATTTTGCCAGAAAAGGCAGATAGAAAGCCAATCTCCGATTGCTCTGTTTCCACCAGAAGCACACCAAACATTTTCCCTTTTCCGGGGGCTTCATCTCCTTCTAAACCAAAGTTATGTTGCCATTCGCTTTGAGTTTGCAAGTGTCGTTGTAGCTGTTCCGAGGCCAGCACACAAAGAGGGTGGGGCTGGTAGTAAAACGGAAACGTAAAACGCTCTGGAAGCGAGTAAGCCTCGGTAGATGATTCAAAAGAAGTGAAACAAAGCGGCGCCTTCGACATATTGGCTTATATACTCAAGTAGTAAGGGAGCGGTGAATTTTACGGATTTAGGTTAAAAAGTCATGTCCGAAATTGTTATCAATTTAACCTTATGAAAAGTTGGACCTTTTTAAAAAGATAAAAATAGTTTGAAAAAAGTGTCCCTGTTTAGAGATGCGATTCGTCTAGGTAGTAACTAGGGGCTGTTGACCTTTCGAGATGATTTTTGCAGCAATTTGTGGGTGATTTATACAAGGCAGAGCTTATTCGGTGTAGTCGCTCTACATCAATGAGCGATAACGCAGTAGAAATAAGCCACAAATGCTGCCCGAAGGGTTCGCTTCTATGCACTTTACTCTTTGTTGCAAGGTATTTGCTTAGAATGACTAGGCTACACACCTTGCGCCGCGATTAAAATGCATAGAACTCGAACAAAATTTAACCGCGAAAGATCAACAGACCCTAGCAATTATGAGTTAGTTCAAACAACAAGTTTTTAACAAGGAGAAAAAGAATGAGCAATTACATGTTGATTTACGTAGGTGGCGATCCAGAGTGGGCACAAAATACGACACCAGCAGAAATGGAAACCGCTATGCAGGCATGGACTGATTGGATGGAAAACCTCGGTGCAAAAGGTCAGTTAGTCGAAGGGGGAGACCCGCTTAACTATGGCGGAAAACGCGTTGATTCTGCAGGCGTTGTCACCGACATCGCAGCGAGTGAGTTTAAAGAACTGGTTTCTGGATACTCTATTGTGAAAGCGGAAAGCTTTGATGAAGCGGTTGAAATCACTAAGACGTGTCCGATTTTCAATCACCCTGGTTGCTCGGTCGAAGTACGAGAAATCATGGAAATGGGTGGATAAAGAGCTGTCTCATAGAGCTCTTAGTATATCGAATAGCAGCCTAGGTTAACTGCCAACCTAGGCTGTTTTTGTGAATTAAGTTAACCGCGTAAAAGGTGAGTGAGTTGTTGGTGCATCAATTTTTGCTCATGAGGTGTTCCGCCTTTTTCACCCGATGCTTTTGCGTACGCGAAGGCTTTTTCTTCATCACCTGTCATTGCATGTAAGTGCGCCATGGTGGCGTCTAACATATGTGTTTTGGATAGCAGGGGTGAGCTCCCAAGTTTTGTCACTACAGCAATGGCTTGCTCTGAAAAACCTGCGTATCCAAGGGCAACCGCTAAATTTAGCCTCGCCACATCTGAATCGGTTTGTTCGACCAAGGATTTATAAAGGCCAACAATATCCTTCCAGCACGTATCCTCAAATGTCTGACTGGTGCAATGTTTCTCGGCTATCGCTGCTTCCAGAAAAAAGCGCCCCTCTGAAGAGGTTTGGGTTGCTTTTGCAATAGATAGCATTTTGCAGCCAGCGTCTATGTACTGAGCGTTCCATAGCTGACGATTTTGTAGGTTTAAAGGGATCAGGGCATCGTGCTCATCTAGCCGCGTATCTATCCGCGCAATGTGAAAATGCATCAGCGCAAACAGTGAAAGGGTTTCTTTATTGGGAAGCGTGGGGTGCTCTATCACCAACTTCATCAGTGCAATAGCATCCTGACACAATTCTTTGCGAATCGCTGATTTATGGTCGGAGCAATGAAAACCTTCGTTAAACAACAAATAAAGAACAGTATGAACGCGCTCGATAACCCGTTGGTAGTCTTCTTCATTGGGCAGTTGATCCGGTAAAGCTTTTAGCTGCTGTTTGGTTCGAAGTAAGCGTTTTTTAACGGTTTCTTCTGGCAACAACAAAGCGCTGGCTATAGAACGGTTATTAAAGCCACAGAGCGCTTTTAATATAAATGGAATTTGATTTTGTGGCTTAATGTCAGTGGTGCAGCAGAGAAAGATCATTCGTAGTTGTTCATCACGAATGTATGGTTCGTTAAATGACTCATCTACCGAGTGGCTCATGGTCCATTCACTTTCAAGTAAATCAGAAAGCTGCTCCGAAAGCTTGAGCTTATTCTTTTGAGATCGAATCACGTCAATGGCGCGATTCCGAGCGGTTTGAATGAGCCAGGCTTTCGGGTTGTCTGGCAGCCCTTTTTCGTGCCATTTAAGAAGTGCCGTGTTAAACGCTTCGTGCATCATATCTTCTGCAAGATCGATATTGTGATTGCCGAAGATACGGATCAAGGAAGCCAGTATCTTGGGCGACTCAGCGCGATAAAGTGAGGATAGGGTGCTCTCTACGTTCATTCTCTAGGCTCAAGCATATTGGATTAACTATTAGTCTAGTTTATCAGAGCCTTAGTGCCATGAATGAGACCCGTTCTACGCTGCTTTTGGTATTTTGGAAACACTGGCTTGTTGCTTCGTCCAGTAGATCAGCTCCATGCTGGCATCGTGATGTTCTACAAATACCGTGCAGTTCTCAATCCAATCGCCGTCGTTAATGTATGTCATGTCGCCACGGTAGGCGATTTCAGGGTAGTGGATATGGCCACATATAATGCCGTTGTACCCATTCTTTTCTGCGTAGTTCAAACCCGCTTGCTGATAACGTGCAATGGCTTGGTTGGCTTTAGGTATCTTCTTTTTGATGTAATTAGAAAGCGAGAAATACTCCATGCCACCCATGGTTCGAAATGTGTTGTACCAGCGATTGATAAACAGCAACAGATCATAAAGCACGTCGCCTAAAGTCGCTTGCCATTTACCAAGGCACACCTCTGAATCAAATTGATCGCCATGACAAACCAAGTAACGTTTTCCAGTTAATGTCACGTATTCAGCGTAAGGCAATATTTCGACACCTGCGAAAAACTGCTTTAAGTAGCGCCTCATCGCGGCATCATGATTGCCTGGAATATAGACAACACGAGTCCCACTTTGTTGAAGCTTAATGAGCCTATGGATCACTCTATGGTGGCTGGAAGGCCAAAACATGCGTTTTCGAAGGGATTGTAGGTCAATGATATCACGTACAAGGTAGAGGGTATCGGCTTGGCAATTTCGAAGGAGGTCGAGGAGGTAATCCGCTTTGCAATCTTTAAACCCTAAATGTAAGTCTGAGATAAACATACTTCTTACATCAAGTTTTTGCTTCATATTAACCTGCTTGAAGTCGTTACAACGTTTCTAGGTAATAACTTAGGAGGTGCAAATGACAGTCTAGTTAATGATTGATGATGCTTTGTTTAAATGTCGATTTGTTACTGAGTGATACATTAAGTGCAAAGAGTTTAAAAATTTGCATGTAATAGATATGTAAATCAATAAGAGCTTGTTTCATAAAGTTTATATTAAATTTAATACGTTATTGACTCTTGTGTGTGCATTGCTATATTTGTGCAAAAAATGGAACTAGGCGCATATAAAGGGAACTGAAATGGATCATTCTGTATCACCACAAGAACGAGCTTTTATTCAATCTGGAAATCTTGAATTATTTTGGAAGAGTAGACTTGCAAAGAAAGATCCTGTGGCTCGCATTGGTTACGCGTTGTGGGTGAGTGACGTAAGTAAGTTGAAACATGAAATCCAAAGGGGGGAGTCAAGTTTTTGGAACAACAAAGGCTTTGCATATTGGGAGACAATGGCAAGGTCAACGGTCGTTAATTTAGCCGTTGGGCTTGAAAAAGGCGGGTTTCGCGGTACGTTTGGGGAAATGAGAGCGAAGATCAAAGAAGTTGGGTTAGAAGTAGCACGTCAGCACGTTAGATTTGTGTCTTCTGATTTCAAGAACAAGTTTGGTGATATACCTGGAAAACTAAGCTTAAAACAAATGGCAGACTACCATCATATAGCATTTAAAAAATTCAACATACCTTCAGACTTTTATGGTGGGACTTGGTTGAGTGTTGTCCCTGATTCTATTGAATTTAAAACATATGGTGACTTATATTGTCACGATTGTGATTCCGCCACTGGTTATCAAGGAGCAACGGCAAGATGATCAGAAACTTATTATGTGTCACGCTGTTTATATGCAGCAGTTCTAAGGCTAGCGTGCTTGAGTGGGGGGGAATGTGTCTACCTGAAAGCCACCTCTCACCTGGCACTGTTATGAATCTAAATACCAGCGACAAAAATTTCGACTCTAGTGATGGCTATGGACCTTCGCTATATTTCGATGGTCATGAAATAGCGAAACATGTGCCAAAATTTCAGCATCAAGTTATTCGTCCAAATGGTAGCACTGTATTCGAAAATCTCATGATCAACCTTACACAGCGTAGCTTAGAAGTGCCTAATCTTGGTAACAAGGCACTAACGGAATCTGAAGAGATAAAGTCTCTGTATTTCTATGAAGGCACTAGCCCCTATGATTGGCTTGCTTTTAAAAAGAAAGGTGGACACTACGAATTTTGGGGGACATGTGACTCCGATGCTGGCAACGATTATACCTGTTTGCGTAGCTTGAAAATCAATGACATCTACGCCAATTATTATGTCAGTAACTACAATATTCGTCAGTACGAGCAAATAGAAGTCTTTCTCAAGGATTGGCTAGAATCAAACGAATGCAGTAAGTAGTGCTGCATTCGTTCTTATCTTACGGCTCTACAAACTCTCACCCATATCCACCGAGTATTTCAGGTCAATAACCTCACCAGTAATGGGTTCACCATTAAGTCGCTTTAGCAGTTCTGTTGCGGCGGTCACGCCAATTTCTTCACGTGGGGTAATGACGGTGGCTAATCTTGGCGTCATTACTTGGCTTATATCGTGCCCGTGGAATCCAGCAATGCCCATTTGTTCCGGCACTTGTATGCCCAATCTTAGGCATTCATAAAATGCACCAATGGCTAAGTCATCGTTAGTGCAAAATATGCCATCAATATCTGGGTTATCTGCAATGGCCTTCTGGAGCAATTCGGCACCTAACGTAAAAGAAGACGCGCTTTCTGTTTGCAGTTCGAGAGGGGTAAGCCCTGCGTTGGTCATGGCTGCGCGATAGCCAGCCATTTTTAATCGAGTACGCAAATCCATACGTGCCGCAAAGTAAGCAATGTTTTTTCTGCCAGATTGGATCATGGCTTCGGTCATTGATTTTGCAGCGGCGTGATTATCGAATCCGACGGCTTGGTGAAGTGGTTCAGATGTGCTGTCCATGATTTCGATGACAGGAATAGCAGCCACTTCAAGCATCTTCTTTGCCCTTGGAGTGTGGACGCTTTCCGACAAGATCATGGCATCCACGTTGTACGACAGAAGGGACGCAATGTTCTTCTCTTCGATATCGGAACTGTAGCCATAGTGAGCAATCATGGTCTGGTAGCCAGCTGGTGCGGTGACTTGCTCGATGCCTCTAATCACTTCTGCAAAGACTTGGTTGGTTAATGAAGGAACTAGGACACCAATGGCTTTGCTCTTTGCGTTAGACAGGATGTCAGGAGCCCGGTTAGGAATGTACCCCAAATCTTCAACGGCTTTCTGAATTTTTACACTCAATTTTTCGGATACCTGTGAAGGGTCACGAAGGCAACGGCTCACCGTCATCTTAGTCACACCAACGAGGTCCGCAACATCTTGTAGTGTAGGGCGCTTTTTCTTCACTGTAGGGCTTTCCATAGAATTGTTACTGGTAACATTCTATGGAAAGCATGCTAAAAAAGCAGCGAGAAATCGCAAATTATGTGAGAAATATCGGTGATAGAAAGAAATGTTTTAGGAGGTTCGGACTTCTTCTTTGGAGTGGCTGTGCCACGTGGTGTGATATTTCTTATCCTCGGATTCATCGGTACGTGAATAACCATGAGAACCAAAGTAGTCACGCTGAGCTTGCAGCAAATTTGCTGGCAACGCATCGCATTGAAGCGAATCGAAATAGTTTAAACAAGATGCGATCACTGGAATAGGAACCCCTGATGAAACAGCACTCACCACGGATTTTCGCCAACCTTCTTGATTGTCTTGTAAAACCTTGTGTATCGAGCGATCTAAGAACAGGTGTTTCAGCTTGGATTGACCATGACCTCCCTCAGCAAATGCAGTAGCGATAGGGTTTAACAAGTCCGCTCGAATAATACAGCCAGCGCGCCAAATTTGAGCAATCTCGGTAAAATTGAGATCCCAGTTTTGTTCTAAAGCCGTCACACGCATCAAGTCAAAACCCTGTGCGTAGATACTGATTTTTGCGCAGTACATGGCGTCGTGAAGGTTATTGATAAAAGTTTCACGGTTTGCAGAACAGCTTTCATGAGCGGAAGGTTGACTAAGAATTTTAGAGGCGGACTGCGAGATGGACTGACGAAGCGCTTTTTGGGCACTAAGTGTGCGAGCATAAACGGCTTCGGTTAAAGAAGGTGCAGGGCAGCCAACTTGAAGGCTGTTTAACGCAGTCCAAAGCCCTGTTCCCTTTTGCTCCGCTTTATCGAGAACGATATCAACAAAAGGTTTGCCGCTTTTGTCATCTTGGTGTTGCAAAACCTCTGCACTTACTTCTAAAAGATAGCTGCTTAAAACACCTTGATTCCAACGTTCAAACACTTTAGCAATTTCGCTCGCGTTTAAATCCAAAGCATCACGCAGCAAATGGTATGCTTCACAGATAAGCTGCATATCGGCGTATTCAATGCCGTTATGTACCATTTTGACGTAATGCCCAGAACCAGCAGGACCAATGTATGCGCAGCAAGGGCTAGACGTTGCATCATCTTTAGTTACACTGTCACTGTATTTAGCTGAAATGGCTTCAAGTATCGGTCGCACCATTTTCCAGTCTTCAACATTCCCACTTGGCATTAGTGAGGGACCAAATCGAGCGCCCATTTCACCACCAGAAACAGCCGTTGTGAAAAATCGAACTCGCCCATTGTATTTGTCTTCTCGGCTAATCGAATCCGTCCATAAACTGTTTCCAGTGTCGATAACAATATCGTATTCGGATAGCCCTGCTTCTAACAAGTCTTCGATAGCGTGATCAACCACATCACCAGCGGGAACAGATAAGATAACGATTCTCGGGCTCTGTGAACCTGAAATGATCGCCGATATTGCCGACGCTGGAAAAAACTTTGCAGAGGTCGCTAGGTTCTCGGCTTCACTATGGGCGCGCTGAACTAAGTTGGTATTAAGATCGAATCCAATGACCGAGTAATCATTCTCTAACAGGTTTAGCGCAAGGCTTTTTCCCATAACACCTAAACCGACAACAGACACTGTTTTGATTTCGCCCATCACGCTTGATTCTCCATAGCTCGGATATTGCACAGAGCAGAGGCAAGAACGTCTTCAACGTTGGCGGTAACATCGACCGTAATGGCTTCGGATGGCAAAGGTTCAACCAGTATGTTGAACTGGCTTTCTAGCATTTGTTTACCGTTAAAGTAGTGATTAGGGCGAGAACGGTGCCGAGACCATATAGTGTCGAAATCGCCTTTTAGGTAGACAATGGTGATGTCTTGAGCATTTTCTCTCAATATGTCGCGGTACTCCGGCTTGAGTGCAGAACATGCGATCACGATTCGGTCGTTATCTATAAACAGCGAATTCAGCCTATGCAGCCACCCCAACCTGTCTTGATCAGACAGCGGAACCCCTTGTTGCATTTTTTCGATATTTTGGGCGGAATGGTAATCGTCGCCATCGAAAAACGGATACTTGAGCGCTAGGGCGAGCTTGCTTCCAATAAGGCTCTTACCACAACCAGAAACACCCATTACCAAAATTTTCTTATTATTCATGGAGCACTATTTCCTTTGTGCTGACCGATGTCGCCAGCACGTAAAAATCTTTACTAGATCAACCCAAAGGGCAACCTTACCTAAAATCAATTTGCTACTGCCACCACAACGCCAATTGAGGAAATACAATCACTAGAATCAGCGCGAGTATTTGCAGAGCAATAAAGGGCAATAGGGAGGTGAATATTTCTCCCAAGCTAATGTCTTTTGGTGCCACCGACTTAAGATAAAACGCAGCAGGACCAAAGGGTGGAGAAAGAAACGACACTTGCATATTCAGACAGAAGACCACGCCAAACCAAATTGGGTCGTAACCAAGGCTTATAATAATGGGAACGAAGATTGGCATGGTAAGCAGCGCGACGCCAACCCAGTCGAGAAACATGCCAAGAACCAACAAAATGACCATCATGATGATGAGTGTTGCCGTTGGGCTACCGCCACTGAGTGATAAAATGGTTTCTTCTACGAAATCAATACCACCCATCAAGTTATAAACCCCAACGAGAGCAGATGCGCCGATGCCGATCCACATGATCATGCCACAGGTTCGCATTGTTGCTATGGCACTTTCTTTAAGCATTGTCACGTTCATTTCTTTTCGAATGACAGCGCTCAGCATGATACCGACGACACCAAGAGCAGAGGCCTCTGTAACTGAAGCGACACCCGTGTAAATACTGCCCAGTACAGTAGCAACAGACAACAATGGAAAGAAGAGCGCCTTAAAATAGTTGGGCGACTCTGCTTGGTCTTGTGCAAGCTCTTCCTCGCTAGGCAATGGAGCTAGGCTGGGGTTGAGTTTGCATCTAATTAACACATACAGAATGTAAAACGTTGCGAGCATGAATGCGGGCAGAAAAGACGCTTTAAATAAGTCTCCAATTGATACGCTAGCAGTTAAACCGTAAATGATAAGGACGATACTAGGGGGCAGCATCGTGCCCAGTGCACCACCCGCACAGGTTGTGCCGATAGCGAGTTTCCGATCGTAGCCTAGGCGCAGCATTTGAGGTAACGCGAGGATACCAAGAAGGACAGTTTCACCGCCAATAACGCCTGACATAGATGCCAATAGAACGGCTACAAATAATGTTTGAACTGCAACACCGCCGCGAACTTTTCGCCCAACGGATTTCATGGCATCAAAGAGATCTCTAGCAATGCCCGAGCGATCAAGTAATGCCGCCATTAACACAAACATCGGGACGGCAAGGAAGATGTAGCCATCGACGAAGCCGTACATTCTGCTCGTAACTAAAGGCAGTGCATCTACCCCAAACCAGCCAAGGGTGAAAAACAACGCAACAAAGCCGGTAACAAACGCAAGCTGCATGCCAGTGAGCAGCAAGCCGATCATTAACGCAAGCATGAGTAGGCTGCCCCAGCCAATGCCTATTGAAGACAAATCAAACATCCGTTTTCTTCCTTAGGTTACGAATTTCGGCAATCAAGTGAAGTAAAAATTGCAAAGTCAGTACGCTCAGCGCAACAAAAATTGTTCCTTTCAGCAAGGCAGGGTAAGGGGGATTCAAAGACGAACCTGAAGTTTCCAAACGAAATTCACCCCATGGCGTAAACCAAGCTTCTGCTGCCATTATGTAGGCTGCGTAAGCCATCATCGCTGCAAACGTTAATCCAACAATATGGTGGACTAGGTTTAAATACTTTCGGGTTTTAGGCGAAACATGATCATAAATAAGAACAACCCGAACATGTTTATCCAGTGCGAACGCGTACAAACCACCTATCACAAATAGTGAACCACCAATAAAAGAAGCCGTCTCGTGTACCCATGTTGTCGGGGCGTTAAATACATAACGCATCAACACTTCATAAAATGAAATCGCGACGGTAAAGATGAACAAAAGGCTAAGTAAATTACCGAGTTTCACAATAAATCGATCAAGCGCATTTTTAGGGGCGTCGTCACTTTGAGTGTCGGTAGAAGAATGTTTCATACAACTATTTATCCTTGAGATTCTGGCAGCTGCACTGGTAATAATGCAGTGCAGCAACCAGAAATCGATGCCTTAAAGTAGGCCGTTGTTTTCTAAGAAGCTGGTAACAGAGTCATAGACTTTTTGAGCGTTAGGCGAGCGTTCAGCGAATACTTTCCATTGGCTTTTCGCAATCTCACGGAATTTCTTACGTTCATCAGCAGACCAGTCGTGAATTGTGATTTTAGGATTGGCTGATGCTTCTTTCAGTGCAGCTTGATCAGCAATTTTAAGCTGTGTCGTTATGTCGTATGAAAGATCGCGTACCGATGTTTTAAGGATAGTTTGCAAGTCTTCTGGCATTTTTTTCCACGCTTTTTGGCTTACCGAAACGTCGATAAGTGGCAGTGAGTGGAAGCCAGGCTGAACGGGGTGGTTAGCGACATCGTTCATGCCTGCTTTTTGATTCGTTGAAAATACCGTGTAATCGGCAGCATCAATAACGCCTTTGCTCAAGCCAGTAAATACTTCTGAGCCAGGGAGGTTAACGGGTGTTGCGCCTGCCGCAGCAAACACTTGTTGAACGAGCCCTTCAGGCGCGCGCAGCTTTAGTCCTTTCAAATCATCGACACCATCGAGGGGAACCTTAGATACAAACGCTTCAACGCCAGTCGTAGAGGCGCCGACAAACTGAACGCCATAAGGGGCATACAGCTCGGTCATCAATTCATTGCCGCCGCCGTAGTTCATGTATTGGAGAAGTTGAGTGGTATCAGACCACGCACCAACCATGTTACCAATCAAACCAAACGCAGGATCTTTACCCGAGAAATACCCAGTCGCGGTGATATGACCATCTAGGATGCCTATTTTGATCGCATTCAGGGTTTCGGTGTGTTTCACCACCGCACCAACCGGAAGAAGATCGATGTCGATCCGCCCATTAGACATTTTTTCTACACGTTCAGCCCATTCTTGTTGAACCTGAAAATTTTTATCTCCTGAAGGATCGGAAGATTGAATCTTTAATTTGAAGTCCGCGGCAAATGCGGAAGACGACAAAACAGCAGCAATTAGCGAAGGTACAAGTGTTTTCGATACAGTTTTCATTGAGGTTATCCCTGTTAAGTTTCACATCAACTCCGGTTTATTGTTGTAATGTTACCGGTAACGTTGTGATGGAAATGTTACCGGTAACTTAGAGTGATTGTCTTTGAAGTCGATCACATTGGTTAAAATTTAGCTCAAACCTATTGTTAGCCTATACTCAAATGAATGAATAGCGTTGAGCTGCTAAGGGAATATGCTGGAATACAGAATAGATCGTGACGTAAACGGGTTATTAAATAGAGTTAAGCGAGTGACTTGAGACCAACTATGAGTATGTTACGCAATCGTAAAGACAGAATGTTAGCAGCATCAATATTCGTGCTTGCAATGCTTGTTGTGTTGGGTATTTGGGCGGCGAGTTCGCTGTTACAAATCAATAATAAAATAGAACGAACCATAGACTTATCAGAGAAACGGTCCAACGCAATTCTTACTGCTACATCGGCGGTGAATTCACTGGAAACGGAGCTGGTTCGTTTGGTGATTGAGGATGATCCGAGTTTGATCGATCTCGGAGTGTCTTCTTCAATAGAAACAAATGAGCTTCTTGAAGAATCGATTAATAATTTAAGAGACCAGCTACCAAACAACGACGATGTGAAGTGGTTAGCCATATTGACGAAGGAAATGGTACCGGAAAGAAACGAAATTATTGCACTGGCCAAACGTAATTCAGATGTTATCGCATTTGACCTCATCAAGTATTTGTCACCCAAAATAACGGAAGTAAGTGAAATACTCGCAGTGCTTATTCAGCAAGATCAGAAACACATCAATGGATTGCTACGAGACTACCGAAATCGTGAATACACGACGTTGGCTATTACTGCATTGGCCGTTATTGCGGGTATCGCGATTCTTGTTTCACTCATTACTCGCTTACGAAAAGCATCTAAGAAGTTAGATCGTTTGAATTTGCAATTGGAGGAGCAAGTTGATCAGCGAACCAAGCAATTGGAAGAATCGTTTGATGATCTAACAGAAAATGTGTTCGCATTGGAACAAGCGCAAGCAAAGCTTGTGGAATCAGAGAAAATGGCGTCGTTAGGTGTACTTGTAAAAGGCGTTGCACACGAATTGAATACACCGATTGGAATAGGTATTACTTCTGCATCCCATATGAAAGAGAAAGTCATGAGCTTTGAAAAGCTGCTTTCCAGTGGAAAATTGTCGAAGAAAAGCTGCGAACAATTTATTGCCGATTCCCAATCTTGTTTGGAGATGGTGCAAGACAACCTAGAAAAATCGTCAGAGTTGATTCAATGCTTTAAGAAAATTGCGATTGAACATGAAAGTGTCCATGAAGACGCAGTTATGGTGTCGGAGCTTATCGAAGACATCGTCACGAATCACGATCTTACGTCTGAAGACAACGTAGAAATTGAACTAGAAGGGCAGGCGGGTATATCGGCGTTTGTTTTTAAAGAAGCGCTCCTTGATGTCATGAATAACCTAATTGAAAACGCGGTCCATCACTCTGACGAGACAACCAAAAAAGTCATTGAAATCGAAACTCAAGTCGTTGGTACCGACATATGTATTGTGATTAAAGATAAAGGAAAAGGAATCGATGAAGAAAACTTAGCCAAAATTTTTGATCCGTTCTTTACCACTCAAAGAGGGCAAGGAAGAAATGGTTTAGGTCTTGCCGTTGTTTATAACCTTGTGACTCATCTACTCGACGGGAAAATAAACTGCAAAAGTCGACCTGGAGAAGGCACAACTTTTGAGGTTACATTCCCGTACAAGCCTGCAATCTAAGTGCAACAGACCCTAGACCCTAGCGAGAGAGCGCTTCTTTACTAACAAATAGTTTGTCGCCCAACTTAGTTTCTACCAGTACATAGCCTTTACTTGGGAAGTTTTTCAAAACCTCCACTTTCCTTTTCCGCTCAAGAACACGACAGCCATCGGGCAATTGCGCGTTCTTCTTTACCGCTTTTCTTTTCACAAATTTTTGCATTGATGCGTTGGTTTCGCACACAACTCTGTTTTTCTGAATTGTTACATCTGCATACGCAGCGGTGGATAAAGTAAGTGAGATGAGCAGTACAGCTTTATTTTTCATGACGTTATCTATCGAATTAAAATTGCATATATGGTATATCGTACTATATGTATGTACAAGATCGAATTTACACCGATTTTGAGAATGACGAGAAAATGTTTCAATTTCGGGATTCCATCACGGCTTACACGGCAAAAAACGCAAAGTTGGTCCAAAATAAAACGGTAATAGTACGGTAACTGTTTGTTAATTAAGAAAACGCAATAGAAAAATAGATTCAAAAACTGATATTTTGAAGTGTAACAAAGTGTTATTATGTGTTTCTTAAAGTTTCAATTTGAACTTTGTTTTGACGTGGTAGAGAAGGCTCAAAGTTGGATCGCCGCGTATTTTATTAGATGTCGTTGCTATTCAGAAGGATTATATGGCTGGATTAAGTCTTTTAACGTTGTTGGATGATATTGCTACGGTTTTAGATGACGTCGCTGTGATGTCAAAAGTCGCAGCAAAGAAAACCGCTGGAGTTTTAGGGGACGATCTCGCCCTGAATGCTCAGCAAGTTTCGGGCGTTCGTGCCGACCGAGAAATCCCTGTAGTGTGGTCTGTTGCTAAAGGTTCGTTCAAAAATAAGCTCATATTAGTGCCGTCAGCGTTGTTAATTAGTTCTATTGCTCCCTGGTTGATTACGCCTCTTTTGTTAGTGGGTGGGCTTTTTCTTTGCTTTGAAGGTACAGAAAAAGTGTTAGAGAAAATGTTTCACGTACAAGAGGAAGAAGAGGAGCCTGTTTCAGTCTCTGAGCATGTTGAAAACATAGAAGAGTACGAGAAAAAGAAAATTTCTGGCGCCATTCGTACCGATTTTATTTTGTCGGCAGAAATCATTGTGATTGCGTTAGGAACTGTACAAAACCAAGTATTTACCACTCAGGTATTGGTTGTGAGTGTAATTGCCTTACTGATGACAATCGGTGTTTATGGTTTGGTTGCTGGTATCGTAAAACTTGATGATCTTGGCTTCTATCTGCAAGAAAAAGGGCAGGGTGATGGGTTTATAACTGCACTTGGTGATGGTCTTGTCGCGTTTGCACCAAAACTTATGCACACGCTTACAATCGTTGGCACACTGGCAATGTTTTTGGTGGGCGGAGGTATAGTGGTTCATGGTGTTCCTGTGATCCATCACTTAATAGAAACCATCATTTCCTCCATCCCGTCTATCCCGTTTATAAACGGTTTTCTGCCGACTTTACTTAACGGTCTTGCTGGGTTCGTAGCTGGACTTATTGTGGTGTCTGTAATGGGAGCAGTAAGTTTCCTCAAATCGAGGTAACAGATTGCTTTCTGTTGGGTGAGCTCGCCTCACCCCACTTCTTATTCAAAGTACTCTAAGTATTCTCCAAACCTTTGCGCAGCTTAACTTGGCTGCGCTTTTTTTATTCAATACTCCCTCGTTGTATCGCCTCCATAATACAAATCTTATCTACTCATCAAATCCCTTGTTCTTTTTGCTTCAATATTGAGAATGGTGTTTCAAGGTTAAGAAATGACCATCTCGTGTATAAAATTCGCTCGATCAAAAAACAAACAAATGCATTAATAACACCAACGCAAACATCAGATGTTTAAGGTCATCATATGAATGAGCTTTCTTACTACAATTTGAAACAAATAGCAGGCTTAACCCCAAGTCTAGCCAGTCAAGTGGCGCGAGAGATAGGGCGTCGCGTGGTTTCAGGGCTATATAAACCAGGCGATCTATTAGAAGAAGAAGGCGCATTGGCTGAGAGATATCAGGTCAGCCGTTCTAGCGTGCGAGACGCGATTAAAATTTTAGTCGGCAAAGGGCTATTAGAGGTAAGAAGAGGGATCGGCACAAAAGTACGATCACGAAACGATTGGGGGCTGTTAGATGATGATGTATTGGCATGGTACCAGGCCACACCACCGACCGATGAATTTCTCGCACAGTTAATGGAAGTGCGAGTGATATTCGAACCTCAAGCTGCGTTTTGGGCCGCCCAACGTGCGACAGAAGAAGATTTGCAAAACATTAAACACGCCATAGAAGCGATGGAAAAAGAAACCAGCTCTACGGAGGATTTCGTATTCGCTGACGCACAATTTCATCGCTCAATATTAAGAGCCACACACAATGAATTTTTAGGTGCTTTAGAAGGCATCATTTTTTCTGCACTCCTTAGCAGTATTCGAATGACCAATACCGACCCAAGAGAAAACGAATCATCCATTCCCTTTCACCGTGAGGTCTACGAACTGATCGCGAAAGGCGAAGGGGAAGAAGCGAAAAACCGAATGCTGAACTTGCTGGTGGATGCCAGTGATCGGCTTAAAGAAAGGTTAGACGGGAAATCTCAATGATCGACTAGGAAATAGAAACGGTTCGCTCTTCAAATCTAGAGCGATTGGGCTGTAACAAAGGGAAATGAACAGCAGGAGTAAAACATGATTAGGAACGTGAAAACAAAAGCGATGTTAACAATGGCGACCTTTGCGTCTGCCGTTGCGATGACCAGCACACCAGTACTGGCAGAAGATTTTGTCGCAATGCTACTACCAGAAAACGTGAATCCCCGTTGGGAAAGCCAAGACGCCCACTTTTTTGTGGAAGCGATGAAAAACATATCGCCAGATACAAAAGTAGAAGTGTTTAACGCTAATAACGATACAGCCACCCAGCAACGCCAAGCGGAGCAAGCTTTAACGCGTGGTGCAAAAGTATTGGTCGTTATCCCTATTGACGGTGAATCGGCAGCGATCATTGCCGACTCTGCAGCGGAATCGTCCGTCCCTACTATCGCGTACGACCGAATGATTCATTCTGAAAACACCAGCTTTTGGATTCAAGCCTCTATGGAAAAAACGGGTGAATCGCAAGCGCAACATATCGTTGATAACACGAATAAAGGTGACACCTTAGTAATGTTGAAAGGGTCACCGACTGATCCGAATGCGGCAGTGATCTTTAAAGGGCAAATGAATGTGCTTCAACCTTTGTTTGATTCTGGTGAAAGAAAGTTGGGGTATGAAAACTGGACACAAGGTTGGGACCCCGCGATTGCTCGTCGCTCAATGGACCAAGCACTGACCAAGTTGGATAACAACGTTCAGGGTGTTGTTTCTTCGAATGATGGTAATGCGGCTGCGGCTATCGCTTCACTGGAAGAGCAAGGCATGTCGGGAAATGTTCCTGTCAGTGGTTTGGATGCGACAGTGCAAGCACTTCAGCTAATTTTGCTTGGGCAGCAAACGCAATCGGTATGGCGACCGTTCGACAAAATGGCGGGTGTGACGGCACAGGTTGTCGACAAACTTCTGAATGGTCAAAGCGTGGATTCACTGACATCAGGCACGGTTAAAAATGGCGTTGACGCGGACGTATCCTTCGTTCCTGTTGAACACTATTCCGTAGTGGGTGAAAACGGCGTGGCGTACGTTATCGATAACGATCCTTCAATTGAAAAATCGGATGTGTGTCAGGGTGAAGCCGCTAAAACACGTTTCTGTCAGTAGATTTGTGATGCATAGGTAGACTTGTGGCATGTGAATAAGTTTATGACGCGTAAATACTGTGCCGACGTCATCTAGCTGTCGGCACAGCGAATGAAAACATGGACGAAAGAAAGGCAAGGAGTGCCAATGGAACAAGACTCAGTTGTCCCTCATTTGAAAGTTTCCGGAATTCGGAAATCATTTGGCAGTGTGGAAGCACTTAAAGATGTGCATTTTGAAGTTCAGCGAGGGGAAGTCATGGCACTGGTTGGCGACAACGGTGCGGGTAAATCGACATTAATGAAAACCCTTGCTGGTGCTTACACTGCAGATCGAGGCGAGTTCTATGTCGATGGCAAAAATGTCGCTGTCGATTCACCTCAAAGTGCGAATCAACTCGGGATACAGATTGTCTATCAAGATTTGGCTTTGTGCGAAAATTTGGATGTGGCCGCCAACTTGTCACTCGGTAGCGAACCCGTTATCGATAGCGGTTGGTTAAATTGGCTACCAAGAGCGCTAAAACCATTGGATCACCTCCAAATGGAGAAAAAAGCACTTAAAGCGGTAGGTCAGCTTCAAGTAAAAACACTGAAATCGGTTCGGTCAAAAGTGGAAGTATTGTCTGGTGGGCAAAGGCAGGCAATCGCAATTGCACGTGCAGTCGGAGCGGATTCGAGCGTGGTGCTATTGGATGAACCTACCGCTGCATTGGGTGTCGCGCAAACCAGACAAGTGCTCGATGTAGTGAAAAGACTGCGTGAAACCAATCATGCTGTTGTGTATATCTCACATAATTTGTCCGATATTTTTGAAGTGTGCGATCGAATCACAGTCATGCGCCACGGAGAGAATATTGGCGTCTATAACACTCATGAAACCAACCCTGACGAAATCGTTGTCGCGATGACTCGCGGTCATGAAGAGGAGGTGAAGCATGTCGGCTAAATCTTCTCAAAATATGAGCCTATTTACCAAACTCAGAAGCTCCAAATTTGGCAATTTTGTACCCGTATTATTTGCCTTATTTGCCATTTGGACGTACTTCGGCATCACGGAGCCGGCTTTCTTAAGTGCCCGAAACTTTTATTTTCTCTTTATGCAAAGTTCCGTTGTCGGCATTTTGGCTGTGGGCATCACGATACTTTTGCTGTTGGGCGATATTGATTTATCGGTTGCGGCTACCGCCGGTGTTTGTGCGGCAATTTTAGCAGTATTGACGACCAATTTAGGTATACCTGCACCGCTGGCATGCTTGGCTGCTATTGGAGCGGGTGTTGCCTTAAGTATGTTTCAAGGCAGCTTGGTTGCCTATATTGGAATTCCTTCCTTTGTGGTGACACTAGCCGGTTTATTGGGCTTTCAGGGTTTGATGCTTAAGATTTTAGGTATTCATGGGGCAATAAACGTACGCGACCCATTTATCCGCGGTATTACCACAACGAGCCTTCCAGATTGGCTCGGATGGGCGATTGTTGCATCAGGCATTCTCCTCATGATCTTGTTCGCCACTCGTGAATATCACCAGCGAGAGAAAATGGGGCTGGAGCAAGATGCTGTGTCGGGTATCGCCGGAAAAATCCTATTCTTTGCGGTGCTAGCCGGGGCTGCGGTTATGACGCTCAATAGCTACAAAGGTGTCCCGTTGGTGGTGCTCATCCTATTTGGCATCAGCTTACTATTCGCGTGGATCACAACATCCACTCCATTTGGAAGAGCGTTGTTCGCAGTTGGTGGTAATCCGGAATCGGCAAGACGAGTCGGCATATCGCTAAACCAAATCAAAATCGCCGCATTTGCTATTACCGGTTTAATGGCGGCACTGGCTGGAATTGTTGGGGCTTCTCGGTATGCCTCTGTATCGTTCAATGCCTTCGCAGGCGGACCGCTCTTGTTGGATGCAATAGGCGCAGCGGTTATTGGTGGTACTTCACTTTTCGGCGGGCGAGGCAGTGTGTGGAATGCCATTTTAGGTGCACTCGTGATTGGGTCTTTAGGGAATGGGCTCGACCTATCAGGTGCCAGCGCAGCGGATAAGTTGATGTTCTCCGGCGCAATCTTATTAATCGCTGTCTCGATTGACGCTCTTTCAAGGAAGACAGGAAAAACCTAATTTTCTCATTCGTTTAAAGGTCTTAAGACGTGTTTGCTGCTCTTAAAGATCTCAACTGTTCATAAGGAATAATGACGATGAAAACGTACTCATTACCATCCATCAATAAGCCTGTTTCGGCTATTGGGCTAGGGACAATGATTTTCCACCCTGATTCGAAAGATCGCGATTTCAGTTTGTTGGATGCATTTGTTGAAAATGGCGGCACATACGTGGACACCGCGGAAGTATACGGTGCAGTTGAAGAACACGGCTATTCAGAAATGGTGATTGGGGGTTGGTTAGAAGCCAACCCAGATATGCGTGAAAAAATTGTGCTTGCGACCAAGGGGTTAATAACTGGCTACTGTGCACCTCTTCATCCGGGAGGGGCAAAAGTGAACCCAGAATCGGTTCACCGTGCCATTGATGGATCTCTAGCAAGATTAAAAACCGATTATGTTGATATTTGGATGTTCCATCGAGATGACCTTACTCAACCCGTTGGACCGCTCGTGGATGCACTCGATGCTGAAGTAAAAAAAGGGCGTATCCGTGCTTATGGCGCATCGAATTGGAGTACAGAACGTATCCAAGAAGCCATTGATTATGCACGGGCTAATGGCAAGGCAGAAATGATGAGTTCAAGCCCTCATTTTTCCCTAGCGAAAGCCAACGAGCCATTTTGGCCAGATACGGTTGTGACTTCAGAAAACGACAAACAGTGGTTTACTCGACATGACTTCCCACTCGTTGCTTGGTCTGCATTGGGTAGAGGGTTCTTTGCTAAAGGTGACGTCAACGATACCAATGATGAAGATTTAGTACGTGTTTTCTATTCCGATGCCAATTTTGAAAGGAAAAAACGCGCGACAGAGCTGGCTTCAATTAAAGGTCTCAACATGTTTGAAATGGCATTGGCTTATGTGCTCAATCAGCCTTTTCCGGTGATTGCACTTAATGGTGCAGAAACACCCGAACAAGTGAAAACCTCTTTGCACGCTGGGTCTCTGACACTGTCACAGGCTGAAGTTGACTGGCTAGATCTGTCTTCAGACACCAAACCGTTTTAGGAGAAAAGCATGAACATTTTACCTATGTACATTGGTGGCGACCTGGTCACAACCGAATCAGTATACGACGTTGTGAACCCAGCGACTCTAGAAGTGACAGGCTCAATCACAAAGGCGAATGCATCCGATGCGAATCACGCACTTGAAGCGGCGGAAAAAGCTTTTGCTACATGGTCGACCACCACTATTTCAGAACGCGTTCAGTGGATGAACAAATTGCGAGATGCGGTGATTGAAAATGAAATGGCACTTCGAGAAGCCATTCAATTGGAAATGGGGAAAAGCTGGGCGGGGACGCAAGAAGATTTTGAGTCTTTGGTAAACAGTCTCGCTTTCTATGCAGAGGAAATATCAAGATTTCGCCCCGATTCTCTTCTCGATAAAGAGGGAACACATAGCCACGAATTGGTTCATGAACCTGTCGGTGTTGTAGCCGCGTTTCTCGCATGGAACTTCCCGCTACTGAATCTCGCGTTCAAGATTGGCCCCGCTATGGCGTCGGGTTGCCCTATTGTCATCAAGCCTTCGTTAAAGTCACCCATGTCAGCGTATTTAGTTGGAAAGCTGTGCCACGATATTGGTCTTCCTGCTGGGGTTGTAAACGTTGTGTGTGGCGATGACGCAGAAGTCGGCGATGCGCTTTCAGCTTCGACCATTCCGTCCATGCTAACGCTGATTGGTTCGATAGCAACGGGCAGACACATTATGAAAACGGGTTCGACTTCTATAAAGCGGTATTCAATGGAATTAGGAGGGAATGCGCCTGTACTGGTTTTTGCCGATTCCGACTTGGATCTCGCCGCCGATATTGTGTGTGCGGTTAAGTTTGGCAATTGCGGGCAAATCTGTGTTACCCCAAACCGTGTATTTGTTCAAAAAAGTGTCGCGAGTGAATTTGCATCTAAAGTCGTCGAAAGAGCAAAGGCGGTGAAGGTCGGTTACGGGCTTCAAAGTGACAATGAAATGGGACCGCTTATCGATGCGCAAGCGTTAAAAAGGGTGGATGAGTTGGTACAAGATGCCGTCATTAAAGGCGCGGCGCTTTTGTATGGCGGAAATAAGCCGGATTCGATACACACGGGTCATTTCTACATGCCAACTGTGTTAACCAATTTAAATAGCGAGATGCGAATGTACCAAGAAGAAATTTTTGGCCCTGTTGTCTCAATCTATGAGTTTGAAAATGAAGCGGAAGTACTGGATCATGCTAATGACACAGATGCAGGGCTCACCGCTTATGTGTTTACTCAAGATCAAGCGAAAGCCCAGCGTTGTGCAACGCAGCTTAGATTTGGCGAAATCCAAATCAATGGCGTGAAATATGGTATCGACTTGCCCCACGGAGGGATTAAGCAGTCGGGTATCGGATGCGATTGCTCGCACTTAGCTCTGCACGACTATTTAGCAGTGAAAAGAATTACGCGAGCGCTGGATTAAGGACAGATCGGAATGAAAACGCACACAGCCAGTGTTATAGCGATGGATTGGGGTTCAACCATGCTGCGAGCTTACCTGCTCAGTGATAAGGGCGACCTTATGGCAGAGAAAAGCTTTCCATGGGGGGTACTTCAATTACCTGAAAGTGACGGAAAAACGCTGACATACGAACAAGTGTTTTATGCCGCAGTCGACGACTGGTTGATGGCTTTTCCTGCCTTACATGTCTATCTGACAGGTATGGTAACCAGCAAAATAGGTTGGGTAGAAGTGCCGTATGTTGAAGCGCCTTGTGCCATTGAAGACCTGCACGCCGGAGGTCATTCGCTCCTCACCAAAGATTGCCAACTGGTGAATTTGATTCCTGGTGTGAGTTATCAAGGGCGTCAAATCGACCTAATGCGTGGTGAAGAAACGCAGTTACTGCCTTTCCTGAATAGCTGGGAACGAACTTACGATGGATGGATCGTTCTCCCCGGCACGCATTGCAAGTGGGTGTTGATTCAAAACCTTCAGATTGCAGAATTTCAAACCTACATGACAGGAGAGTTGTACTCACTCCTAAGAAAGCACTCGATACTTGCGGCTGGATACAGTGAAGAGAAACAATCGCTGGACATCGACTCGTTTTTAAAAGGTGTGAATGCAAGTTTGAATGCAGCAGGGATCATGTCCGAGCTGTTTTCATGCCGAAGTGCCGTTTTATTCGGAGAAGTCGAAAGTGCCCATCGGTTCTCTTATCTCTCTGGTTTGTTGATAGGTGCAGAAATTAAGGAAGCAAAATCAGCATTAGGCGGGTTGCCAGCAGAAATTTCTTTAATAGGTGATGAGCACTTGTGCGACCTATACCGAATGGCGCTGAGATTTTTCAAATCGGAAATGAACATCAAGCAATACAACAATACGGCTGCACAAGGGATTTGGGAGATGCATTCATGGATTCAAAACAACAAGCAACAGAGCTAACTCGGCACCTAAGTCAATGTGGCTTGGTGGCGATTTTAAGAGGCATCACCCCAACCGATGTTTTGCAATACGCAAAGATATTAGTTGATGAAGGCATCTCTATTATCGAAGTGCCTTTAAATTCACCAGACGCGATTAAAAGCATCTCGATATTGGCGAACGATTTAGGAAATGATTGTCTTATTGGCGCTGGTACGGTGTTAACCACAATCGATATTGACGAAGTGGAGAGTGTAGGGGGCAGATTGATCGTAATGCCGCACATGGACACCGAGCTCATCGAGTATGCAGCGAGCAAAAACCTTGTGGTGGTTCCCGGAGTCGCGACGCCAAGTGAAGCCTTCAGTGCACTTAAGGTTGGTGCTACTGCGCTCAAATTGTTTCCCGCTGAACAAGTTTTAGCGGCAGGTTTAAGGGCGTGGAAAGCCATACTACCTAAGCATGTAAAGGTGTTGCCAGTCGGTGGAATTACCCCTTCAAACATGTCGGAATATCGACAATCTGGTGCGAGTGGCTTTGGGTTAGGCAGTGCTCTTTATCGAGCAGGTATACCGCATAGTGAATTTGCAAAGAATGCTAAAGAATTTGTCGCTGAGTGGCATCGCTTGGTTCGGATGACTGATCTTTCGAGATGATGTTTGTCGCAATTTGAGTCAGTACAACAGGGAAGTAAAGAGGTCACCATGAAAATAACAAAGGTGAAGAGTTATGTACTGCAATATGACCTAGAAGAAGAGTTGGGTTATTCGCAGCAATACTACGCCAAAAGAACGGCTCATATTATCGAGATCACAACGGATAACGGGTTAGTGGGCTACGGCGAAGCATTTGGTGGCGGTGGAGTAGCGCTCGCGAATCAAACCATTGTGGAACAAGTGATTGCGCCATTGATAATAGGGATGAACCCATTAGACAACGAAGTGATTTGGCATAAAGTGTACAACTTGCTACGCGACCATGGGCAAAAAGGCATGCCTTTACAATCTCTATCGGGTGTTGATATCGCACTTTGGGACATTAAAGGCAAATTCTATGAGCAGCCGCTGTATCAATTACTCGGCGGTGCATTTCGAGATGAAATTCCGGTATACGGTTACGGGATGATGTTGCAACGCGTTCCGGACTTAAAAGAAAGGTTTGAAAAAGAAAGCGCGAAGATTGCTTCAATGGGATTCAAAGCCATGAAGATGAAAATCGGTATGGGCGTGACAAAAGATGTTGAATTAGTTGAAGCGGTGAGAAGTTCTGTCGGAAAGGACATCGAAATCATGGTGGATGCCAACCACGCCTATACCACACGTGAAGCATTGCCTTTAGGTCGAGAACTCGAGCGGCTTGGTGTGAGTTGGTTTGAAGAACCCGTCGCGCCAGAAGACAAACAAGGTTATCGAGATTTATGTACCCATTTGGACATGTGTATTGCTGGTGGTGAAGCGGAGTTTTCGAGGTGGGGTTTCCGTGATTTGATTGAGCACAAATGCGTGGATTTGTTGCAACCTGAAACCTGTGCGCTCGGCGGTATAACGGAGTATCAAAAAGTCTTGTCCATGGCCCATAGCCATTTTGTTCCTGTTGTTAACCATGTTTGGGGCTCAGCCATTGCTGTAGCAACCAATATTCACCTTCTTGCTTCCATGCCCGATTTACCCGGTGGCGCACATCCCGTTCAACCGATGTTGGAATACGACACAACTCCAAACCGATTCAGAGAAGACCTACTTGTTCATTCGCTGGATGTTTTGTCTCAGGTTAAAAATAAAGACGGCATGATCGGTTTGCCCAAAGGGCATGGCTTGTGCGTCGAGCCCGATATGTCGTTCATACAGCAATATTTGATTAGTTAACGACAAAAACATTGAAACATCGACTCAATTAGAATGATAATGGTTATCAATAAGATTTAGTTTAATTGAGTCGATCATGAAAGAGTCTACCTTTTTATATCAAACGTTCTATCAAGCTGAAGATCGCTTTCTGTTTCATACCGAAGAAAACGGGTTTGAGCATGAAGTGGTTTTTAGCTACATCCAAGCTACTCTTAATTTGGCTTCTTGGTATGGAAAGGGGACAGACTTTGCTAATCCACTATTGGAAGAACTGTTTCTTCGCAGAGTGTATTACAACCTTCTAGAAACCATCAATGACGCCACCAATTGTCGGACATTACGGCAAATCTGTTTAGATCAAATTCACGGTCCTCTTATTGCGCTAAAGCGGCATTACTGCCATTCATCAGCGGGCTACGAGCGTTTTCTTTCGCTACAAAAAGACCTGCAAAACATCCAATACACTACCGATCTATAAAGGAAATAGAATGACCACTTACCGTATCGAAAAAGACAGCATGGGCGAAGTGCAAGTGCCAGAAGCAGCATTGTATCAAGCACAAACTCAACGCGCGGTAGACAACTTTCCAATTAGTGGCATCACCATGCCAGCCAAATTCATTCAGGCTTTAGCGTTTGTGAAACAAGCAGCGGCAAAAAGCAATGCCGAGCTTAATCTGCTAGATCAAGACGTAGCTGATGCGATTTCATCCGCTTGTCAGGAAATTATTGATGGTCAGCACTTAGAACAGTTTCCTGTAGACGTGTTCCAAACGGGTTCTGGCACCAGTTCAAACATGAATGCCAACGAAGTTATCTCGACGCTTGCTTCTCAAAAAGTCGGCAAAGAAGTAAACCCAAATGATCACGTGAACATGGGGCAAAGCAGCAACGACGTTATCCCTACCGCTATTGCTGTTAGCGCTGCACTAGCTGCAGAAAAGCAACTTCTACCTGCGCTTAAGTATTTGAGTGATAAAACGGAAGAGAAAGCCGTCGCCGTTGAACATGTCGTTAAAACAGGTCGTACCCACCTAATGGATGCAATGCCAGTGACTTTGTCGCAAGAACTGCGCGGCTGGAAATTCCAAATTGACTCAGCACAGCGTGGTATTGAAGAAACACTACCTCGTGTTAAAGCATTAGCTCAGGGTGGTACAGCCGTTGGTACTGGCATCAATGCGGTTCCAGAATTTGCTGGTTTGTTTGCAAAGAATATTTCGGCAGCGACAGGCGTAGAGTTCGTTTCGAGTGAAAACTTCTTCTACAACATGTCTAGCCAAGATGCGATTGTTGGATTGTCTGGTCAGCTAAAAACAGGCGCTGTTGCCATCATGAAAATCGCGAACGATCTTCGTTGGATGAACTCTGGTCCATTAGCTGGTCTGGGTGAAATCGAACTGCAAGCCCTTCAGCCTGGGTCTTCCATCATGCCGGGTAAAGTGAACCCAGTTATTCCTGAGGCAGCCGCAATGGTAGCAGCGCAAGTGATTGGTAACGATGCAACCATCACTGTGGGTGGTCAGTCTGGTAACTTCCAGTTGAACGTTATGTTGCCTGTTATCGCGTTGAATATTATCCAAAGTATTGAGCTATTAGCGAATGCATCTACTCAATTAGCGGATAAAGCAATCTCGACCTTCAACGTACGTGAGGATAACTTGCAAGTGGCGCTTGCTAAGAACCCGATTCTAGTAACAGCGCTAAACCCAGTTATTGGTTACTTGAAAGCTGCAGAAGTTGCTAAGAAAGCCTACAAAGAGCAACGCGCTATTATCGACGTAGCGGAAGAAGAAACGGATCTAACACGTGAAGAACTTCAAAAGCTGCTCGACCCAGCGAAGTTAACGAAAGGTGGTATTGCGCAGTAATTTCGTAAGATATTGGCAAAAAATGGACGCTGAGGCGTCCATTTTTTTACGCCAAAGATAAGTCTAAACTCTACATTTCATACTCAGTGCCTTGAGACCATTTCGGTATATACCCAAGTATCTTAAGATAGTTAGAGCTTATTGTTTTTGAGCTGTATTTATAAGTTAAATAAAGATCCTCATAACAATAAAGGAAAGGTTTTTGTGGCAGACATCACCTAGTATTTAATCAAATAAACAATACATAGAATAAAGAACGCATCAAAAAATAACCTTCCGCTAAAAATTTATTCCTATCAAATTTAAATTAATCCGTATTACTGTCTGAATAATTTTGTGTCTACATATTCTCATTTTTTATAAATTACAATTAACACCTAAAAAACACATTAATTAAATAATCTAGTAACCAAACTTCCTCTTTCTAATTCATTGTTCTTATTTTATGAACATACTGTTCCTGATATTTAAATTTATTAATTCCGATGAATTTAAACGATAAACCATACGGATAATTTAAATTTTTCAATAGTATCAATGAGATATGTGCGTTGTTGGTTTTGTGTTTACTGGATTCCTTAGAAATGTAGCTACCTCTAATGCCTTGATATTAAAGATTAATATTCATCTTCTTTTTTGAATAAATTAAATTTATAAAATAATGAATAAAATATAAAATGTGATCTTTTCCCTAATAATATAATTGTGATTATGGTGTTAAATATTATTTATGTTACTTATTTTGCAGCTCTACATTTTCGGCTGATTCGTCGTTAGTAGAGTTATTTTTAATCCAATAAGTACTATTTAGGAAACTTTATGATAGTTAATCAACAAAACAATCCAGCTAGGCTTGGGGTATTGGCGAGTGCCATTTTGGCTTCGTTTGTATCATTCGGCGTTAATGCAAATGTAAGTACGGTCTCGGTAAGCCCTATCGTTGTCAATCCCTTTAATCAAACAGTACGGGAGATTTGTGAGTCGTACAATTCACGAATCAAAGTAGCAAATGCTCAGTTAAAACAATTAAAGGTGAGTGGTGTCGAGTCTCAAAATACGTGTACGTATATTCCTTTGACCAAAGGGACTATCGGAGGAGGGCAAAACGAAGTTTCATTAGCACAGTTTAAGTACACTATTTATCCAGCGAGTGGAAATTTCTACGCTCAGATGAACGAGCAAGTTGACATAACCAATGAGTTAGAGCTGATCATGCTATCTGGAGGGAACCAAACGCAATATATAATTTACGCTGATATCGGTGCCCAATTAAGGAACCAAAGTTTTTCTTGTTTAGGTGGACCATTGCCAAGAGCATGTGATAGAGCGCCTAGATATAACAACAGCGATTTGCCTGGTACACCAGATCTTGTAGCAAGCTGGAATGCTTGGGGGGCAAATCAACTCACTAATGTGTTTAATAACGTCAAAACACAGATACAAACGGTTGACGCAAGAAATAATCCTTCGGTGCCCGGTGGGGATGCCAATTCACCCTATTGGAGTTTAGATGACTTCAGCCCTGCAACTAGCACAAGAAATAAAACACTGGATATTTATAAATCGACAACTATTTCCTTTGGTTTCGACAGTGGTACCGGGGATGGAACGTCTTTGAACCTAGGTGTTACTAATGAACGTTCGTATTCAACCAATGAAACTGTCATGACCGTGCATGGTACAGAATTAACGTCAGATACGGGTTCAAGTTCAGAGTATAAACTGAACGTAGAAGCAATATGGCCGATAGCATCTTTTAATACGGGCGCTCATGAAGGGGCGAGTAACGTCGCTGATAATCGAATCGGTGTATCGGCTTGGAGGGATATTAATATTCCTGCATTTACCATGTGGCGCGAAAGAGTTAATTCAGAAAACTGTGATCCTAATGGAGGCATACGAAACCAAATATTCCGACATACATTAAGTATGGACCGTGGTCAGTATGATGCAGATTACAATAGCAATGTTTTTACGACTGTTGAAGACAGCTTCGCAACTTACTCCGCAGCACAGAACTTTTCTGTGAGGACCAAGTGTGAACAGGGTACATCAGGAAAACTGTACCGAGTACATGAAACTGGAACGCTAAATAGATAAATTATTACAGGAAAAAAATTATGAAAATGAAATCAATATTAGCTTTAACTGTTTCAACGTTTCTTTCTGTCTCGGCATTGGCGAAGCCCGTTCATGTTTTAGTCGAGAATGTCACGAACTCACCGTTGGATTTGATAACGGAAATGGTCAACATGGAAGGACCAGTTGAGGCAGAATCGGGTGAACGAGCACTCTATGCTTCAGAAAACCATCAGGTGGCAGTACTTGATTCAAGTATTGTTCTGCAGCAGGGTTCTTCTTTAGAAAAAGAACGTTTCAACGGAGCGAAAGCCATCGTGATTGTTGGCTCGCCAAAGGACAATATGCAGGTATCGCAAACTCTGCTTGGTTATGGTATCGAGGATGATTACATTGTTATTACGAATGTTGATGAGCCTAAAAATATGACACTGACCTATTTTACCAAGGTAGATACAGCGAGTGATGCAGAAACAGCAAAAGCGTTAATCAAAGCCGCAATTAAGTAATATCGATATTATTGTTATTCAATGGTAAAGCAGAAGGGGGAGAGCCTTTCTGCTTTTTTTGTAGAACTGCTTTTTACAAGAGAGCTGACTTTAAAAGAATATAGATTCCACCAACGAAAGTCATGATAGGCACACCTTCATGGAATACAAAAAAATTTTGATACGGTTCCAATTGTCATATCACGACAAAATCAAATAGCCATTCGGCTTAAACGATTCCTATATCGCACACAAGTTTTACGATTGTGAATTTTGAATCATCAACTAGAACAACCTCGCTTTATAACATACGTACTGAAGTACTCAGAACCCTACAACTAGATAGCTATTGAGTGTAAGCACAACAACTTTATGTTGCCTGAGTGTAAATTTTTTAAGAAAAAATAGTCTGTTAAAAAGTCTAATTTCCCGACAAAACCAGATAGAAATCATAATTAAATAGAGTGGTTAAATATTCTGGATGAATGTCACGATAATTTGCAATAACCCTATATTTTAAAATATTATAAAACAAAATCAGTTGTTTTTTAGAATCAACCTCACGAATAAAATAACATTTATTTATGGGTTCTTTCCCCATTTTCTTAATTCTCATACTTGAATCACGACTTGTTAATACTATTATAAACAATAAGATAGCATGTAAATGAATGATGCATGTTTGAGACTCTCACATATGACACAAATCACGTAAACAAAATTATTTTCACGATCTTAGTTGTAAGAGAAATTACATGATTTAGTATGAGAAACTCTTCCGTCATGGATTTCAGTGAAACTTGTATCATCAACGCTTTGTGAAATTGAATTGTAATTTTTTCTTATTTGTTTGGTAAAAATATTCATTTATATTTGCTTTGTTTAAATATTTTTAAATGCTAATGAATGGATAAAGGCAGCTTTATAAGGCTCATGAATTTAAAATTTATGTGTTTGTCTTATATACCATTAATTTTGATGTCTTTTTAAAGTTACATAGAATGAAAACTTGGTCAAACTTATGGAAACTCATAAAATACAATGGCTTAATCCAGTTTTAATTGGCGGGGTGATAGTGGGCTGTTGATGTTTACGCTGTTCTTTCTGTATTTTTACTGATTATTGAAAATAAATAATAAAAATTCTAGTGAATGATATGAAATATTTGCTCACCGTCTAACGATGGTAGGGTTACTTTTTGTATTTGTTTGAAAATGACCATTAATTATTGGCGTCTCATCTATTGTGGCGCTTCTTGTTATTCATGGCTTTCTGCTTAGCTTAATAAGTGGCTCGCTCTGTTTCTTCGTATTCAGAGAGTAGCTGCGTGCATTTTATATTATCGTCGGGGGACTAAATATGTTGGAATTTGAAATATCGGACATCAAAGAAGAGCATTACAAACTGCTTGCGGATTTTTATGGTCGAGATCTTGGAGGAGAGGCGTTTTTTAAGTGGAAGCACTTCTTAGACCCCAATTACCAAAAGGAACGTAACCGAAAAGGGATCTATTATAAATCTTTATCGAGTTGCTTGGGCATATTTATGTCTAAGGTTTACGAATATCAATTTAATGAACGCCATTTCGTAATTAACCTAATGGGTGACTTAGGCATATCTAAATCCGTGAAATCCTCACGTGTGCTAATCGATTTTTTCCAACATGCTCATTTAGACGGTGTGGATTTAGAAATCTGCTATTCCGATGATCGAAAAATCAAAACCTATAAAAAGATCTTCGAAAAATATTTCACAGATTCAACGCAAGTAATTCCATTCGTCGAATTGGTGTTAACTAGTAGTCATATTGAGAGCTATCAGTTCTTCGACCCCTATGACATTTCTACATATTCTCTTAGCAACAACTTAGGTAGAGAGAAAAACCGACAAGCCATTGAATATACGAAACTTCACCCTCTTTACGATGACATTCATTACGTGGAAAAAGACGGCATGTACGCCATTATTGGCGTAAACGATGAGTGCGCTGAAATTTTGGACATGTCTGGCACGAGCGACCGACATTTTGAATGGTCGATTAACGTTGCGATGAACTTTCACAGCCGTTGCAAAATACTCACACCCAAGCCGCGAATTTCTAAGGTTATTGAGATTACGAAAAGTGACGTGAAATCAAAAAAACCTATCAATATGCTGATTGGTTTTCACAACACCACCATTCCAACTTTCGACCC
The DNA here is from genome assembly GCF_019977755.1 of Vibrio penaeicida. Classification (NCBI taxonomy): domain Bacteria; kingdom Pseudomonadati; phylum Pseudomonadota; class Gammaproteobacteria; order Vibrionales; family Vibrionaceae; genus Vibrio; species Vibrio penaeicida. The sequence goes on from NZ_AP025145.1 coordinate 1,002,476, forward strand.
TGAAAATACATGGGTTTGCAGAATCGACAGACGATAAGAGACAAAAAAATGAAAAAAATTACCGCATCTCCATACTCTTATTTGTTCTGGAACGAATACAAACTTAATCCGGATAGCTATGACTACAACATGGTATATGGTCAGCGAATTTCAGGTGATCTCAACATTAACCAGTTAGAGACTGCTTGTACCAAATTGTTTGAAGACCATGTGTTATTCGGAAGACACATCAGTGAAGAAGATGGTGCTTTGTACTGGGTTAAGAATACAACGATACCAAGCTTTCAACATTTCGAAGGGCGGAATGGTTATTCGCAATTTATCCAAGAGCCAATCCGATTAGACAAGGGACCGTTGTATCGCGTTGGGCTTTTCAAAATCGATGAAAATACGCACGACTTTGTTATCGTCATAAGCCACCTTCTTTTAGGTGGAGCCTCATTAGAAGAGTTTGGAAACGTCATCAGCCAATACTATATAGGCGATTATAGCCATGTATGGTTATCTGAGTCGGAGATTCACCATGCGAATGTTGCCATGCAGGACAGTGTGGATGAACTCATTGCTGAAGGGGGAGAAGATTACTGGAAAGAGAGGGTACGCAACCTTGACTTGAGCAGTGCGATTCCATTTGAGTGCGCACAAGAGGTTGAGGTCGATGTACAGGCTGTTAACTTTACACTTGCGAAAACAGAGTGGGACTCCTTAAAACAGCGGTCTTCACTTCGCCGTGTTTCTCCTTTCTTCGTTTTTTCGCAGGTTTGGGGTTCGTTGATCGCTATATGCAGTGGCGTTGAGAGCTTTGGTTTAGGGTATCCCGTTGCCATAAAAGAAGGGCGATCGATATCACTTGGATCCAATGTGAACTCCGCGGTTTTGCCGATAGACATTAGCCAAGAACGCTCGTTTAAAGAACTTTACAATGAAAACGTCGCTTCCTTCGGGAAAACCTACCAAAAAGGCAAACGTCGATACAATGAATTGCCGACGCTTGCCCTTGCCAAAGCGAGTGGTATCCGAAATGTAGACATCGCAATCTCACAAGCCGTAAGACGAGATATAGGGCTATCCATTGAACATTGCGAAGTGCAGGAAATGGAGGATGTGCACGCGGATATTGGTTCTGCCAAAATGATTGTGGAGTATATGGAGAGTGAAACGCACTTTGACTTCGCGATTCGATTCCGCAGTTCTCTTATTGACCCTGCACGTGCGCAATCCATCCCCGCTTACTTTACGGCATTACTCGAACAAGCCATGTTGAATCCTGAAGCGCCATTAAACTCACTAGTGCTGTCTCCAAAAAAAGAAATTCAACGGCTGAACCAGTTCGGTTCAACTCACGACGAGACCTCAGCCGAGTTATCTTCAATCAGCCAACGTTTTGAACAGATGGTGGAAAGCCATCCAAATAATGTCGCACTCAAAAATCATGATATTTCTTTAACGTATAAAGAAGTGAATGAACGCGCGAATCAGTTAGCTTCAGAGATCAGGTCGCTGTATTTTTCTAGCCATGGCAAGGCTGTTGAACCGGATAGTAAGATTGCTATTTTTAAAGAAAAATCGGTTCAATTCCTCATTGATGCCATTGCAATTCTTAAGGCGGGAGCTGCCTACGTTCCTATGGCGGTTGGCTATCCGTCGGAGCGAATTCAGTACATTCTTCAAGATACGCATGCAAGTATGGTCTTGACCGACAGCGAGTCACTGGTTGCACTCAGCGAAGCGTGTCAGAACCTAGAAGTTTCGCCTTATTTACTTGCTACAGATAACACAGAACTGGGCAATTCACGCAGCAAAGCGAATTTGAAACCTGTCGCAGGAGCACGCGATCTGGGCGCCATCATCTATACGTCTGGTACCACCGGAAACCCTAAAGGGGTGATGGTAGAGCAACATTCGATAACTTCGTTGGTGGCGCAGCCGAGTATTGTAGAAATTGAAGCAACGGATGTGTTCATTTTTTTATCTAGCCCAGTATTTGACGTTTCAAGCTTTGAAATATGGGGAGCGTTGTTGAACGGGGCGACATTGGTTGTTCCGGGCAATACAAGAGAAATGGCCAGTGACGTTGCAGGTTTTAAAGCCATGTTGCAGCAATACAACGTCAACATGATAGCCACAACGACAGCTTTGTTTGATCACCTTTATGTCTCCGATAATGACGTATTTAACTCTCTAAAATTCCTTATGATTGGGGGAGAGGCCCTAACGCCATCTCTCATGAATCAAATAGCCAATCAAGCGTCTCGACCAGACATTATTGTGAATGGTTACGGTCCGACAGAAGCAACGACGGTGTCTACCGCCTATCGCATTCAGCGTAATGAAACACACAATACACTGCCAATTGGCCGAGCGATACTCAATCGAAAATTGTATGTATTGAACAAGCAACGCACGTTAGTGCCTGAAGGTGTGGTTGGGGAGCTATACATTGGCGGTGCGGGTCTGGCTCGTGGTTACTTAAATCGAGATGACTTAACGCAGTCTAGTTTTGTAGAAAACCCATATGCTACCGCAGAAGACATAGAGCTTGGTTTTGACAAGATGTACAAAACGGGTGACTTAGTGCGTTGGCTACCATGCGGAAATCTTGAATACTTCGGTCGTAACGACAGCCAAGTGAAAATTCGAGGATTTAGAATCGAATTGGGTGAAATTGAAGCTGCCATTGCTGACATTGAAGGTATTGCTCAAGCGGCGGTAGTAGACAGGGAAAATGAAGGCATAAAAGTACTCGCTGCGTACTATACATTTAAAGAAGCTACGTTTGAAGAAGCCAAGTTTGAAGAAGCTGAGTTTGAAGGAACAGCCGTAGACACTGAAACCATTCGGGAAACATTAGAAGCCAAGTTGCCTGAGTATATGGTGCCGTCGAGCTTTACCTCGCTCGATAGCTTACCCATCACGATGAATGGAAAGCTGGATAAATCGGCATTACCTGAACCCGCTATTGATTCGTCGGATTTGTATGTTGCTCCTAGTAATCAAATCGAGCGCGACCTTTGCGATATATGGAAGAAAACACTCGCGGTCGAGTCTGTGGGTGTAACCGACAATTTCTTCCGCATTGGCGGCGAATCGATACTGGCTATCTTGGTCACAACGGAGCTAAGAAAAATAGGTTATACGTTGGATGTAAAAGATATCATCAGCCAGCCAACCATTGCGCAGCTTGCCAAGAGAATCAAAAACAATAACGAATTGATGCAAGATAGAGGAGCATCACTGCAACCGTTCAGTGAGCAAGGCAGCCTAAAAGGGCGCTTATCACTCAATGCCATCCAGAAGTGGTTTTTCAACCAATCTTTCACCAACCAAAACCACTGGAACCAAGCGTTTACCTTCTCGATACCAAACGACTTAGGTGTTGAAAAACTCAATGATGTTTTGACAAAGGTGGCAAAGCATCACGACATATTGCGTGCGCGCTTTAGTTTGGAAGATGGGGAAGTCATTCAAACCTATGAATCACACATGGCTGCCCCTAATATTCAAGTGTTAGAAATAGGGGAAGATTACGTCAAAGATCAAATTGCGTTAACCCAGTTTCAATCAAATTTTGATGTGTTTGAAGGACCACTTTGGAACGTCGCGTTATTGAAAAACGCACCGGCGAGGACGAGCCATGTATTCTTCGCATTTCACCACCTAATCATGGATGCGGTTTCATGGCGTATTCTAGTGAATGACATAAAGCATCTCACTGAAGGCGGTGAGTTTACTCAGAAAGGCACCAGTTACCGCCAATGGTCTCAACTGCTTCTCGACTACGCACAAGCGCACCCGAACGAAAAAGAGTATTGGCGTTCGACTTTAGAAAATGTTGAGCGTTTGCCTGTAGCGAAAATAGAATCGACTCAATCAACGCTTTCTTTGGATAGCACGTTAACTTCCAAGCTCTTGCGCAGCTCGAACCACGGCTACCATACGGAAATTAATGACCTGTTACTCAGTGCGTTGGCAATCGCCTTAAAAATGGTGACCGGTTCGTCAACACAACATGTACTGCTGGAAGGGCATGGTCGAGAAGCGATTAATGAACGAGCCGATGTCACACAAACAGTAGGTTGGTTTACCAGTATCAGCCCGATAGCATTGAGTACCGGAACTGGCATTGAAGACACCGTTATTTCAGTCAAAGAAACCGTGCGAAGCATTCCGAATAAAGGTGCGGTATTTGGTACTTTCTATCATTCCCCCGATTTTGGCGACTACGCACTGCCAAATGTCAGTTTCAACTACCTTGGGCAGCTGAGTACAAAAGGGGAAGATGAGTATTGGGCAATTCGCCCAGAGAACGTCGGACAAACTATTGGTGAAGGAAACCACGATAAAACTGCGCTGGCACTCAATTGTGTTGTAACGAACGACGAACTTGTTATCTATATCGACTCGCGTCTTAACTCTGAATCCACATTTGCTTTTGAAAAAGCGCTAAAAGATTCGCTGATAAACGTTATTGATCATACAGATATGCTGGGGAATAAAGGCGGAATTAAAACGCCAAGTGACTACGCAGTACCGTCGCTTTCGATTAGTCGACTAAGGCGATTACAAAACCGCTTTGCCGATATTGAGGCTATTCACCCAGCAACGCATTTGCAGCGCGGCTTGGTATTCCACAGCCTTAATCACCCAAACGACGATGCCTACCGAGTTCAATTACTACTGGATTATGCGTGTGCGCTTGACATAAAAACGTATGTTAAAGCTTGGACGTTAGCAGCAGAGACGTTTCCTATTCTTCGAACCAGCTTCGATTGGGAAGACGGTGAAATCATCCAAATTGTTCACCGCAATGCGAAGTTAACCGAAGAGGATTTCGAGTGCGTTGACTTAACCTCACTTTCGCCAGATCAGCAAGAAATTGAAATTGGTAACATTCAGCGTTTGGATCGAAACAAAGCGTTTGATTTGTCCCAGCCAAAACTGATTCGATTTGTCGTTATTAAACTCGCAGAACAGCGTTATACCTTGTTGAAAACAGAGCACCACTCCATTTGTGATGGCTGGAGTATCCCACTCCTGTTAGGCGCAGTGCATGAGTATTATGATGCGAGTGAGAACGGGGGCGAGATACGAGTAAACCCAGAGAACACTTACCTCGACGCGCAAGCATTCTTGTCTAGCCAGCAAAAAGAAACAGATGCGTTTTGGCAAGACAAGAAGGCGTTATTTGAACAAGCGAACGACGTAAGTGTCATGTTTGATAAAAAAGTGCCATTGACTGATATTGATGAAATACCCAACCCATCAGAATCGTCACTACGCATTGATGGAGACGCATACCACGAGTTGAAAAGACAATGTGTGTCTTCGGGTGTTACTGCAAACGTGGCGCTTCAGTTTGCGTGGCATAAATTGATTCAAGTTTTCACTCAAGATGAACAAACCAACGTCGGCACCATCGTTTCAGGACGAGCCATTCCGGTCGAAGGAATAGAAAAGAGTGTTGGCTTATACATCAATACCTTGCCACTTACCGTCAATTGGTGTGAGGAACAATCGGTTCAGCAAGTGCTAAATGGTATCCAAGAATCTATCTCGGAGCTGAACAGTCACAGTAATATCGCATTGTCGGATCTGCAATCCGATGGCGAGCGTTTGTTCCACAGCATTATGGTATTTGAAAACTACCCAATGCCGGAGAAGGTAACGGAGGGCATTGGCGCTCATATCGAATTCCGTTCTTCTGTCGAAAAACTGGATTACCCGCTTGTACTGATGGCGTATGAACACGATGAATCGATGAGCCTTGTTCTTAAGTACGGTCAGGAATGGTTAGGTGAAGTGTCTTCCCAGCGGCTGCTTAACTTACTGGTTAGCATACTCAATTCATCGCTGGGCGATACCACGTTGCTACAGAAAAATATCGTAGCTGAGCCCACATACCAAGTGAGCCGCTGCAGCCAAAGCCAACGATCCACTCATACTCTACAGCATTGGTTTGAGCATCATGCCAATCAGACACCAAACGCTATTGCGCTAGAGTCCGAACAGCAGCAGCTCACGTATGAGCAAGTAAATAGTAAAGCCAATGCGCTGGCGCACTACATTCAAAATTGGCACCGAGAAGCGTACCAAACCGACTTGGAACCGGATACTTGCATCGCCCTGTATCAAGATAAATCCATCGATCTAGTGATCAGTATGCTGGCGATACTCAAGGCGGGTGGCGCTTATGTACCAGTATCCACCACCTACCCAGTAGAGAGGGCTTCATTTATCCTCGCGGATACAGGTGTTAGCTTGGTGCTGGCAGACAGGCAATCTTTAGTTGATAGTGAAGCGCTTCAAGCAAGGCACACAAATGCAAGCTGGGTTGCTGTCGATGACTTGGATCTAAGCGCGCACCTGAATTCGAGCAGTAATGTGATATGTCAATCCAGTAGTGACAGCTTAGGCGCGATCATCTATACCTCCGGAACCACGGGTAACCCCAAAGGCGTCATGATTGAGCAACATTCCATGGTCGATCTTGTTGTTCACGCGAACTACATCGACATTGATAGCCGCGACACCTTCCTGTTCCTGTCCAGCCCAGTGTTTGATGCGGCGACGCTAGAAATTTGGGGCGCGTTACTAAACGGTGGCAAACTCATCATTCCTGCCGACACCAAAGAGCTGGCAAGTAACATTGAACGTTTTAGGAGTGTAATAGAAGACGTATCCATTCTGTGGGTGACACGCAGCCTGTTTGATTACCTCTATATTGCTGACAAAACCCTTTTTGCTAACTTGAAGTACTTACTCGTTGGTGGCGAAGCGTTAACACCAGAAATTATGAAGGAGTTAGCGGAATCTCCACACAAGCCCGATCATATTCTTAATGGTTACGGTCCGACGGAATGCACAACATTTACGACGACCTATGAAATAGAATCCGGTCTTACAGACAAAACCATACCCATTGGTGCGGCTGTGCCTCATCGTGAGTTGCATGTGTTGGATTCGCAACTACAGCCACTCCCTCAAGGTGCCATTGGTGAACTGTATATTGGAGGCAGTGGGTTAGCTCGTGGCTATTTAAATCGACCGGACTTAACGGAGAAGGCATTCCTATCGAGCCCATTTACACAAAATAGCGAGATGGATAATCAAGAGAGTAGGCTATACAAAACAGGCGATCTCGTACGTTGGCTACCATGTGGAAATTTAGAGTACCTCGGTCGTAATGATTGCCAAGTTAAAATACGGGGTTTCCGAATTGAACTGGGTGAAATCGAAAGTAGGTTAAACCAGGTTTCAGGGGTTAAACAGGCTGTCGTGATTGATATCGAAGAAGATGGTAATAAGTCTCTGGCCGCCTATATCGTACCGACAAACGAGACTTGCCAAATTGAAGAAGTACGCCAGACGTTAGAAAACCAACTTCCGGATTACATGGTGCCATCCAGCTTTACGGTGCTAGAGAGCATTCCTCTAACGGTGAACGGGAAACTCGATAAACGAGCGCTACCAGAACCCACCATGATAGACGATGACAATTACGTAGCGCCGAGAACACAGATAGAAAGAGATCTTTGTGCTGTTTGGATGCAGGTATTGGAGCTCAAAAAGATAGGTGTTAGGGATAATTTCTTCCGAATTGGTGGCGATTCCATCCAGAGTATTCTTGTGACAACGGAACTCAGAAAGCTTGGATATGTGTGTACCACTCGCGCCATTTTTGAGAACAAGACCATCGAATTGCTGGCTAAGTACATTGCCGAAAATGACACACAAAATGACATTGTGTCGGAGCAGGGTAACCTTGCTGGCGAGTTCGATTTATTGCCCATTCAGCAATGGTTTGATGAACTGAAATTGGCAAATTCTAATCACTTTAATCAGTCTTTTCTGATTCAAGTCCCCAACTTAGACGAAAGCCGCTTGAATGTCGCAATTCAAAAGTTGGTGGATCAGCACGATGCGCTGAGATTACGTTTTACACGCCAAAATAGCCGTGTTGTCGCGCAAGAATATATTGATAACGTTCATGTGCCAGCGGTGTTGTGTTGCGATTTAAGGGATACTCAAAACCAAATCCATAACTTAATGACACAATGGCAGAGCGACTTCGATATCGAAAACGGACCGCTTTGGAAGTTTGTGTACTTGGACGGTGGTGATAGCAAGAGTCGTGAAAGCAAGGGGGATGAGAGCACAGGGTCGATGATTTACTGTGCGTTCCATCACTTGGTCATGGATTCTGTGTCTTGGCGTATCATCGTCGATGACTTAGAAAGGTTCTATGAAGGTGAGCAACCACAAGAAAAAGGCACAAGTTATCGCCAATGGGTGTTAGCGGTTAAGGACTACGCGAAACATCATTCAAGTGAGCAAGAATATTGGCTCGATCAAACGAAAGATCAGCCCGATTATCAGGAGCACCCAGACGTAACGCCGGAAACGACGGTGGCAAAGGTAACGCTGGATCCTGTCAGAACATCGAAATTACTGGCCGAGGCGAACCACGTTTACAAAACGGAAATCAATGATTTGCTCTTAACGGCTTTAGGCATGAGCCTTAAGGGATGGCATGGTAATGACGATTCATACATAACGCTGGAAGGACACGGTCGAGAAAACATTGGAGAACAATACGACATTAACCAAACTGTCGGTTGGTTCACGACGGCGTTCCCAGTCAAAATCCTCAGCGAAAACAGCCTTGCTGCGAGTATTCGAACAAACAAAGAAACCTTGCGCCAAATTCCGCAAAAAGGGTTGGGTTATGGCGCGTTGAGAAGTTTCTTACCCTCGAAAACAAATCGCCTAAAACAGCAGGTGTTGCCAAAGGTGAGCTTTAATTACCTCGGTCAATTTAGCGCGAGCCAAGAAGCGAATTCGTGGACATTGGCAAACCAATATTCTGGCGAGGAAATAGCCGCTACGAATAAGAGTGACAATGTTCTTACTGTGGCAGGTCGGGTTCAAGATAACCAATTGCACATGGACGTGTTAGGCAGCTTCAAACAAGAAAAAGTGGCTAAAATTGCCCACGATTTTATTGAAAGCCTAGAAGCCATCATTGATCACTGCACACAAGAAAACTTGCGTGAAACCTTTACGCCGAGCGACTTTCCTAATTCAAAAATCAGTATGGAAGAGCTTGATCGGATTCAAAACCAGTTTGAGATTGAATCCGTGTATCAAGCAACAGGCGTTCAACGTGAGCTAATGTACTTTAACCGGATAAACCCAGATTTTCAGATAGACCAAAATGTCACAGAAATTAAGGGGGATTTTGATCCAGAAATACTTGAACAAGCGTGGAATTTAGCGGCTCAACGATACGATGTGTTAAGAGCCGGGTTTACCGACAAAGCGTTTGCAGGCTACCCTAATCTGTTTATTAAAAAGAAGGTGACAATCCCCTTTGAAATGATGGATTGGACAGAAGTTGATAACGAACGGCTAGAACAAAAAATACGTGACAAAACGTTGTTAGAGCGGAATACGCCGTTCAATATCGAACATGCGCCACTGATAAAACTCGTGTGTATTCGCGCATCACAAGGCAGGCACTATCTAATTCAAACCTTCAATCATATTTTGTTTGATGGATGGTCGGTTGGAATTTTAAATGCCGAGTTGATGAAGGACTATCGAGCACTAATGTCAGGTAAACCTGTTTCGGTCACACCGTTAAGCTTTGAGCCTTTCCCAGAGTACTTACTGAACACGTTTGATCGTGAAGGAGCGGAAGCATTTTGGGGAGACTACCTAAAAGGGGCATCTTTGAATCAACGCTTACCGTTGTCTAACGAGAAACCCATAGATACGTTTGTAGAAAAGCGGATGAAGGGTATTGGTGGTCAGCTCACACAAGCCCAAACAAGCAAGCTTTATCAGTTTGCGGAAACCAGTGGTTACACACCGAATCAGATAACACAATTGGCTTGGTGTGCAACCTTGGCAGAGGTTTTGGATACCGAAGACATCTGTATTGGTACCACCATGAGTGACAGACCAGCGGAAATCGACAATGTTGAGTCTCTATTTGGTTTATTTGTTGCCAGCCCAGTGTTACGAGTAAAAGGGATAAAGAACAAATCCGTAGGGAAACATTTGGAGGACATTGCGCTAAGCCAGCTTGATAGGCAGCAATACGCTTTCCATGAGATTAATCACTACGATGAGCAATGGGTACCGACCTCACCATTTGGCAGCTTATTTGTGTTTGAAAACATGCCGGATGGTGAAACAGAGGAAAAACCACCTTTTGAATATGAAGTGGTTGACGTCGTGAGTGGAAGTAACCACCAAACGGTTTTGTGCTTGGTTCCAACGCCAGACAACTTGATGTTAAAGCTGTTTTTCGATTCTAACGAGCTTTCTAAGCAACACGTTCAAGAGGTGTTCGATCGATTCATTATGAATGTGGATCTACTTACGGCATCACAAGACGTGTTATCAAAAAGCCTAAAACATGCCGTTGAAGGAACAAAAGCTATCGCTTTGTAATGCTCTAATTTATTGGTTGACTTAAGCCGCTCTGTAGCGGCTTTCTCTAAAGGAATATTATATGTTTCAAGCAATTGTATCGGATCTCGATGGAACTCTATTGAATAGCCAAGGGGAGTTATCACGTGAAACGATTCAGGTACTGGAAGACTTTCATCAGGATGGCGTTACGGTAATGGTGGCAACTGGGCGCTTTGACACAGACGCTAGACGTGCACTCACTGGGCTTTCGTTTAATCCGGTTATTGTTTCTTGCAACGGGGCGATGATTAAAGGCGCCGAATCTTACGCACAGTTTACACAGTGCTTACCAATAACATTGAGTGAGTCCCTATTGAACCGGGTGATAGATCTTCCATTCCATATTACGGTGTTTTCGGAAAAAGGTTGGCACATGGTTGAAGAGAACCCTTTCTTTGAAGAGTACATAGCCCAGTCGGGGTTAACCTGTGATTACATCACGGAAGAAGAGATAAAGAGTATAGAAGCACTTAAAATTTTGCTTCAAGGAAGTGAAGAACAAGTGAACCATTACTGCATGATCTTAAAAGAGGAATTTGGCGAACATACCAATATTTGCAAGTCCTCCCCAAACACCATCGACATTGTGATGAAAGGGCTTTCTAAAGCAGAAGCGATAAAGCATTTTTTATCGAAGAAAGGCATAACCATGAACGATGTTGTTGCCTTTGGTGATGCAATGAATGACTTAGAAATGCTGCAACAAGCGGGCGAAGGCGTCGTTATGGGTAATGCGATGCACGAGTTAGTTGAAGCGATTCCTCAGTGCACAAGGACGCGGTCAAACGATGAAAATGGCGTGGCATATTTTCTTACCGCTTTAAAAGAAACTGAGGTGTAATTCAACAAAGAAAGAACAGCGCAACTGAAACCAAAAAAAAGAAGCTCCGACTTTTAGGTCGGAGCTTCTTTATTAGTGAGCTAGCCTATGAATTTTTCTAAAGGTTGAGGTATCAGGCGCAATGAATTCAGCGATTACTTAGCCATATAGCTATAACGAACGGATTCATCTTGTTTGTGTATCCATTTCAACCTGAGCGACAGCAGTAAAGCGGCTGCTGATAGCCCGACAATAAACCCTACCCAAAAGCCTGCAGCGCCCATGGGTTCGCCAAAGATATCCGTCATCCCGAACGCGTACCCGGCGGGTAAACCAAGTAGCCAATAAGACACAAAGGTGCAATAGAATATGGCTCTCATGTCCTTATAGCCACGAAGTGCGCCAGCGGCGATAACTTGGATGGTGTCTGCCATTTGGTAAGCGGCAGAAAACAGAAGTAAATGCATGGCAAAGGTAATGACAGAAGCATTGTCTGTGTAGAGCTCTGTAATGGCCTCGCGAAACACCACGGTTAAAATACCGGTTAACACCGCAAGAGAGCACCCAACGATAAACCCAACATTGGCAGAAACTTTGGCACCGCTTGCGTTACTTTCTCCAAGTTGGTGCCCAACTCGAATACTCACTGCTGCCCCTAAACTGAGAGGAAGCATAAAGATAAGCGAGGAATAATTAAGCGCTATCTGGTGCGCGGCAACCACAACCGATCCTAGAGGCGCAATAATGATGGCAACAACGGAAAAGAGCGTGACCTCGAAGAAAATAGACGCTGCAATTGGGAATCCCAATTTAAATAGCCTGTGCTGAGCGCTGAATTTAGGCCAATACAATTTAGAAAAAGTGCCAATAGGTTTGAGCTTTCGCGCGGTCACAACATAAAATACCATGGCAGAAAGCATTAACCATTGAACAATGGTTGTCGCCACACCACAGCCAACGCCACCGAGTGCAGGTGCACCAAACTCCCCATAAACAAACATCCAGTTCAGAGGAATGTTCGCAAAAAGACCGATAAAACTGATGACCATGGCGGGTTTGGTTAATGACATACCATCGGTAAAACTTCGAAATGCCTGAAAAAGCATAACGGCAGGCACCGCAGGCATCACCATGTTCATATAGCCTGTTGAAATATCTTCAAGTTTAGGCTCGACATTCATTAACCCAAGAATCCACTGCACTTGAAAGAAAACAGAGATGATAGGCACACTGACAAACAAGCCCATTGCGATAGCCTGTTGCACTTCATTCGCAATTTCGTTTTTACGATTCGCTCCATTGAGCTGCGCTACGATTGGCACTAGCGCCATCAATATGCCGATTCCGAACAAAATGGTTGGTAACCAAATGCTGGTGGCAATCGCAACACCTGCGAGATCGGTTGCGCTTACTCCACCAGCCATTACGGTATCTACGAATCCAATACCCGTTTGTGCAACAGATGCGAGAAGAATGGGGGTAGCCAGTTTAACGAGACGTGATATTTCATCTTTATAGGTTTGCACTTGTGCTCCATTGCTTGAGTATGAGATTACTCAATTTCGATGAAAACATAATAAAGAATTGCCTACGCAGAGCATAGAAGTAATCCGAGAAATTCAGTAACAAAGTTGGGAATGCAGAGAATAATTAATAACAAAGATATTAATAATTTAGCATTAATATCAAGGATAGATGCGTGTCTCTTTTTACCACGAGAAAAGTAAGGGGATATGCAATGTGTTACATCAGTGCAATATGTGAGAAATGAAATCATTAATTGCATAAAAATAGTTAAGGGCATTCCGCAATATAGTGTTTCCGTGGTTTTCATACCTCACCTTTAATTGGTTAATGCGTGAGAATTGTTAAGTGAAAGAGGGAACTATATGAAAAATGTAAAATTGACACTGGTCGCAGGCGTTTTGGCTTCATCATTTGCTCTACCTTCGATGGCAGCAGATTGGTCATATGAAGGAAAGCATGGTGTTGACGAGTGGGCAAAACTGTTCGCAACGTGTGGGGAAGGGAAAAATCAGTCGCCAGTGAATATATCTGACGCACTAAAAGCGAAAAAGCAGCCAGTAACACTGACGTATCATGGTTCTGCGACCGAAGTTGTCAATAATGGGCACGCTATTCAAGTGAACGTTGAAGGGCACAATACGCTTACTTTAGAAGGTGGAGAATACGAACTGAAGCAATTCCATTTCCACACGCCTTCCGAGAACACCATTCTAGGCAAACAATTCCCACTAGAAGTTCACTTTGTACACGCCAATACAAAAGGGGAGTTGGCCGTTGTTGGTATTATGTATGAACTGGAATCTAAGCCAAATCAGTCTCTGAAAGCATTGCTGAGCGACACATTGAAATCTAAAGAGAAAAAACCGTTAGATGCGGGTTTCGATCTCGCACAGTTGTTGCCAGAGGAGCAAGATTACTACCGCTTTAACGGTTCACTCACCACACCACCATGCAGCGAAGGTGTGCGTTGGGTGTTAATGAAAGAGCCGTTGAGTGCGAGCAAAGATCAAATCGATACGTTTGCTCAATCGACGGGTATGAATGCGCGTCCGGTTCAGCCTATTAATGGACGCATCGTCGTAAAATAGCCCATTCAGGTTTGAGTCGAAAGACATTAGAAAGAAAAAGCGCCTATGTTTTTCAATGAAAACAGGCGCTTTGTACCCAAATAATCTCAAGATGCAGGATTAAGAGCCACATAATTTGTTCTTAATTTTTCCAAGTAACTTAAAGTTTTCCTTCGCTTTTACACATCAAGATTTTTTCTTTAACCAACTTTGCCATGGCTGCTTTTGGCGCTTCGTTGTAAATTCTTGGATCGTTGACCGTCGGATCCTCATTAAACGCATGTTTTAAGGAATCAGCAAAGGCGATTTTTAATTCAGTAGCAACGTTGACTTTAGCAACGCCGTGAGAAATGCAGCGCTGGACATCCGTAACACTGACGCCCGATGCACCATGCAATACCAAAGGAATATCAATGAGTTTTGCTATTCGCTCTAAGCGGTCGAAGTCTAGTCTCGGTTCGTCTTTGTACAGCCCATGAGCCGTCCCTATTGCTACTGCAAGTGAATCTATATTGGTTTGTTCTACCAGCTTTACCGCGTCTTCAGGGTTGGTATAAGGGTCCGCGACCGATTCGACAATCAAGTCATCTTCTTGACCTACAAGCTGACCAATTTCCGCTTCCACACAGCAGCCATAAGAGTGGCAAAGGTTAACAGCAGCCTTTGTGAGTTTTATATTGTCTTCCAATGGCAGAGCACTACCATCGACCATTGCAGAGCGAACACCAAGCTTCACTTTTTGTTCTATATCAGAGATTTCATGGTGATGATCAAGGTGGATAACAACTTGGATATTCCTTTCATACGCAGCCGCATTCACCATATGGATAAGCTCTCTCGAACCACCGTATTGATAGGTGCCTGGTGTGCCAGCCAAAATAACGGGGGATTCCATTGCTTTGGCAGTATCTAAGATGACTTGCACTGTTTCTAGGTTGTGAAAATTAAACGCGGGAACGGCGTAACCTTCATGCCTTGCTTTGTTTAACCAGTAATTGCTATTTATGATGTTGTTCATAAATTTTCCCTTTTAATGAATGCCCGCGTTATCTAAAGAGACTAACGGCGAGAGCAAGCGGTAAAGTTAAATGTGATGACTCGTGCTTACGTGTTTGAGTGGCACGCTTGGCTATAGGTATTGGTGACTTCCATGATCTTGTCTAAAACGATGTCTTTCGGGTGGCTTGATATATCCCCATTGCTTATTTTTTTTGACTGATTTGGTAAGTACTGGCTTAACAACGTTATTGGAGGAGGAGAGTGAACCAAATTTTCGAATAACTGCTCTACGGCCAGTTTTACCTTCTTATTTGGCCAGTAATATCGAATGCGGTCGCTCAAACTGTAGTGCCTGTCGATATACTGCTGCTTACCAGATGTGTCGTAGTAGCGCTGCCAATAAATCGGTTCGTTTGTCATGACCTCTTCGATTACATTCTTAAGATCTGAGCTCTCTTTCTTGTCTATCCATTCTTGTTCCACATCGGCTAACGCAAAAAGTGCCTCGCGCAGAGCAAACGTTAAGGCTGGTCCCACCTTAAGAATCGCGAAATGATCTTCGACGAGTTGTCTGTATGCGCTTTGGCTTTGGTAATCGGTGGAATGTGCTTCAAACAGCAGATTTTGGTGACCTTCTATCATGCTACTTAAAGGTTTTGCTTTTTCAGTTTTATAATGCGCGACGTTGTGGTGATCAAACTCGACACCGGGTTGAACAACGAGACCGATAACCCGTTGCCAAACCTCTTCTAAACCCTTGCTTTCAAAGGTTTTTTTATGAACTCTGATCGTTTGTTCTGCCGCTTTGTCGTCGGTGACTTCAAGGGTATGATCAAGTGGCTCTAACGCGCCACCTGGTGTAGGTACCTCAGTGCCAATGATATAAACAGGTGCCGGTCCGCCGAAGACTTTCCAAGTTTCTTCTGCTACCAAGCAAAGAACAGCTGCGCGATGCGCGATTGTTTCATCACTAAGCGGTGTGGGGTCGTCTGAACAAGGCATTGAACAATCTAAGTGAATTTTTCGAAATCCCGCCTCTATATAGCTTCGTATTAAGTCTTCAGATTTACTCATTGCAGACGCTGCTGGTTCTGATTGCCAGCAATTAGGACCAAGATGATCACCGCCCAGCAGAATTTTATCCAAAGGCATTGATATTGATTCAGCGATAGAAAAGACCAATTCCCTAAATTCAATTGGGGTCATCCCTGTATACCCACCAAATTGGTTTACTTGGTTGGAAGTGGATTCGATGAGAACGGGCTGTCCATCTTGTAAACACTGCTTTAGCGCCGCTTCTAACACTAAGGGGTGTGCAGAGCAGACGGAATAGATACCGACTCTTTTCCCTGATTTATGCTGCGTAACCAAATTAAGCAATTCTTTCACTTTATAATCCTTTCGAAAGCTTTCTTTTTGTTGTTGTTGGAATTTAAAAGAAAGAGATCAAAAAAAACAACAGATTGATCACATAGATTGAAAAATGCTCTCAAAATACCAATTAGTGTGATTATTATCACAATAAGTTTATTTTATTATTCATTTAAACCTACTTTACGGCGTTTTAATGATTTATGTATCAATAAATTTGATCAACATCTAACTTGTGTTAACTTTCTTTTGCTTTTTATATCTTGTTGTGTCATTTTTGTACTTGCTGAATTCGGTGGTCATAAAACGTACACCTAACTGGGTAATCTAAAATAAATGAGTGACCAGTTACATATACGGGCAGGCTGCTAATAGATAAATGGACGAATAACGTCCTAATCAAACGTGGAATACAAGGAAAGTAAGATGAAAAATTTTAAGTACCTATTTACTTCTTTATCAATTTTGACAGCGTTCTCTATGAACGTTCACGCTGCCAATGAACACACCATTTGTGCCTCTTTACTTACTCAATCGCACCCTTTTTACATTGCCTTAGGTGAAGGTTTAAAAGCAGGAGCGAAGGAAAACAAAGCGGATTTAAAAGTATCCATTGCGAACCAAGATTTGGCTAAGCAAATCAGTGATATCGAAGATTGCATAATTAAAAATGTAGACGCAATTATTATTTCACCTGTCGATTCTAAAGGCATCCGAGGACCTTTGAAAAAAGCAGAGCGCGCCAACATTCCCGTGCTCACAGTGGATATAGGGGCGGAGAACAGTAAGGTGGTTTCACATATTGCGACCGACAATTATGGTGGTGGTGTGGAAGCTGGGAAACTCGCTAAGAAGCATTTACAAGGTAAGGGAACGGTAGTGATGCTGTCTTACCCTGGCATTTCTTCAGTAGAAAACCGTTTGCGTGGTTTCCGTGATGCAGTAGCTGATACAGACATTGAAATCGTTGCTGTGCAACCTGGAAAAACACGTGAGGAGTCTATGACCTCAACGATTAACATGCTTCAAGCCAATCCAGAGACAGATCTGATTTTTGCGTTTGGTGACGACATGATGATTGGTGCGGGCTTGGCGGTAACCAAGCAATCTTCAAAAGCCGTTGTTATTGGCTTTGATGGTATGCCAGAAGGGATCAAAGCCGTGGATGACAATGCGCATCTTATTGGGGTGGTTAAACAGGATGCCGACACTATGGGTAAAACTGCGGTAAAAGCGGCCGTTGATCACTTAAATGGTAAGAAAGTCGATTCTGAATACCCAATTGTGCCTGTTCTTTACACTGGAATGTAGTTATCGGAATGAAATAGAGCTGAGAAGCTCTATTTCATTCAGGACGTCTTTATGCAAAAAATTCTGTTAGAAACAAAAGATCTAAGTAAGCATTTTGGTGCGGTAAAAGCCGTGGATGGCCTTACTATTCAGTTGTCATCGGGTCGAGTACACACGATTTTGGGAGAAAATGGTTGTGGAAAGTCCACGACACTTAAAATGCTGGCCGGTGTCCATTTTCCCACTCGAGGTCAGATCCTACGCAATGGTCGCGAGGTAAATTTCAAGTCACCAATGAATTCAAGAGAGAGCGGGATTGCGATTATCTTTCAGGAGCTTTCTCTATGTAATAACTTGACCGTTGCCGAAAATATTTATGCCAACAATGAACCTCAAACGAGAGGAATCATTGACGACTCGAAAATGATAGAAAACGCCAAGGCGCTTCTTGAAAAGTACAAGATACCCATTTCCCCAACGATAAAAGTCAGCGCACTGTCCATGGCGCAGCGACAGCTGGTCGAAATAGCCAAAGGGTTAAGCTACTTTTCTGAAGTCGTTATTTTTGACGAGCCTTCTTCTTCACTTTCTGATTCAGAAGTGGAAATTTTATTTCGCATCATTGCTGAACTTAAGTCCGACGGTAAAGCGGTTGTTTATGTCAGTCATAAAATGGCTGAAATCATGAGAATTTCAGACGACATTACCGTTATGCGTGATGGACAGTACATCGACACGGTAGAAAAAGAGCAAACGGACATAGATTCATTGATCACCATGATGGTTGGTCGAGAAATGGACGACATTTATCCCGACAAAATTGATGAACTACAACCGCTGGGCGAACCTGTTCTTAAGGTCCGAACGTTAACGAATCCGGCCTATTTCCAAGAAGTCAGCTTTGATCTTCATGCTGGTGAGGTTGTCGGTTTTTTTGGGCTTGTTGGTTCAGGTCGCTCCGATGTTATGAATGCGCTTTTCGGCATGTTGCCGTATCAAGGAAGTATTGAAGTGAAGGGCAAGTCGCTGAACATATCTAGCCCAAGCGTCGCGATAAGCCATGGGATTGCGTTTGTAACGGAAAACAGAAAAGAAGAAGGTTTGGTGCTAGAGCACAGTGTGCATATCAATTGCAATCTTGCTTCTTTTGAAGATGTGGCAACCGCAGGCATCAGAAACCCCAGCGAAGAGCTCCGAATTACAAAAGGCAGCATCAAAAAAATGAACATTAAGGTTCACGATGAACACCAATCTGTTGGGTCATTGAGTGGAGGAAATCAACAGAAGGTCGTGCTAGCTAAATGGCTAGAAAAAAAGCCAGACATTCTGATTTTGGACGAACCCACACGAGGGGTGGATGTAGGCGCAAAATTTGAAATCTACAGCATCATTCGAGATTTGACGGCAACAGGGACAGCAGTGATTTTGGTTTCTTCGGAATTGCCAGAAGCGCTGAATATGAGTGACCGATTGTTTGTTATGCGCAATAAGCGAATCGTTAAAGAATTGAGTACCAAAGGATTATCTCAGGACAAAGTTATGGTATACGCGACAGGAGTGGATTCAAATGATTAGGATGTTCGTAAAGGAGTATGGTGGGATTTTAGGTGGGCTCATTCTACTTATCGCCGTGTCTTCATTTCTATCTGAATACTTTTTATCGATGAATAATTTTACCAACATATTGCTTCAAACATCGATTGTTGCGATTGTTGCATTCGGGATGACTTACGCCATTTTATTGGCTGGAATAGACTTATCTGTTGGTTCTATTGTCGCTTTGACTGGACTGGTTTTGGTTGTGGGGCTAACGAATGGATTGCCTTTTTCACTCATGTTGCCCATCGCTCTAGGTGTTTCCGTATTTTGTGGGTTTGCAAATGGGTTTATAACCACATGGTTAGGCGTGCACCCTTTTATCGTCACGATGAGTTTTATGGGGATTTGGCGCGGTGCCGCAATGCTGACCAGTGATGGTAAAGCCATTTCTCTCTATGACAATGCGCCCTTTGAGTTTGTATTTAATGGCTATTTCCTTGGAATACCATTTCCTATCATCATTTTAATCGCGATGATTGCGCTCAACCATTTTCTATTATCCAAATCAACATTCGGAAGAAAAATATACATCGTGGGTGGGAACCCTGAAGCAGCCGCTTATTCAGGAATAAATGTGTCGAAAACGACGGTCTACTCCTACATGCTTACAGGGCTAATGGCCGGGATAGGCGGCGTCATGTTAGCGTCCCGAATGTTCTCGGCTCAACCTACATCAGCAAATGGAATGGAGCTTGATGCCATTGCAGCCTGTGTTCTCGGAGGGACATCTCTAACTGGCGGCAGAGGGACCATCATTGGAACCCTAATAGGTGCGCTCATTATTGCTGTTTTAAGTAATGTTATGAGCCTGATGAATGTCGATTTCTTTGTTTCTCTCATCGTGAAAGGAATCGTGATTCTCATCGCGGTAGGAATAGACGTATACAAAAACAAGAAAGGTAAATGATGAAAATTGTAACCATAGGCGAAATCGTCGTTGAGATAATGGCGACAGAGCGTAACCAGCAATTATCACAAACCGGACTTTTTTCTGGCCCGTTTCCAAGTGGCGCTCCTGCGATATTTATTGACCAAGTTGCTAAGTTAGGAGTGGAATGCGCCATTGTGTCTGCCGTTGGAAATGACGGGTTTGGGGAACTGAACATCAATCGACTTCGCAATGATGGCGTCGATGTGAGTGGGATAACCGTTTTAGAGAAGGAAACCACCGGAAGTGCCTTTGTAACTTATCACTCGGATGGGAGCCGTGATTTTATCTTCAACATTAAAAACGCCGCTTGTGGAAAGCTGAGTCTAGACAACGCGAACCTAGAGGTATTTAAAGATTGCACGCACCTTCATGTCATGGGTTCTTCTTTGATCAGCGAAGACATCGTACAGCTTACTCTTGAGGCTATAAGACGAGTAAAAGAAAAGGGTGGAACGGTGTCTTTTGACCCTAATATTCGTAAAGAATTGTTAGATGACAAAATGGCTCGTTCACTTCTCCAGATCCTTGAAAATACCGACACCTATTTGCCAAGTGAAGCGGAAATCACGACGTTATCTAAGTTTGAAGATCAGAGTGCTGCAATTAACGATTACTTCGAACACTTTAACGTGAAGGAAGTGGTTTTAAAGTGCGGTTCAAAAGGTGCGACTGTATTCACTCAAAGCAAAAAGTACGTACAACCGCCTTTCGCAGTGGACGAAGTTGACCCTACAGGCGCCGGAGATTGTTTTGGCGGCGCGTATATTGCGTGTCGAGTAAGAGGACAAAACATAGAGGAAGCCCTACGTATTGCGGCAAAGTGTGGTTCGCGCTCTGTAACGGTGACCGGACCGATGGAAGGCACATCGCGGTTGGAAGAATTAAACGGGCTCTAGAGTACTCGATTTTTTCGATTTTGTAGGTTAGAGGACAGTATAACTCTGCGTTACTTCTCGGCTTAACGGTGGGTAATTGTTATCAAAATTATCCTCATGTACAATCCTCGCTTTGGTTGTTAGCGCGAAATTTTACTGCGAAGAGGGTAGCTTCTCAAGATGAGTCAAACGAGTAAAAGAAGGGAAAGTATACTAAACAGGCTGAATTTAAACGGCAGTGTTTCAGTAAACGAGCTATCCGAATTACACGATGTAAGCCTAGTAACAATACGGAATGACCTCGACTACCTTGACGAGAAAGGTTTGCTAATACGTTCTCATGGCGGGGCTATTCGTAATCAGTCTTCTTTGGCTGAATCATCGAACAAAATTAAATTGACCCACCACACGCCAGAAAAGCTCGCCATAGCAAAAGAAGCGGTGAAACACATTCAGCCCAAAGATGCGATCATTCTTGGGGCAGGGACAACGACAGAATACATAGCCAAACTCATTGCGGATAAATCTGATTTAGTCGTGATGACAAATGGCTTGAATATTGTTTCGACTTTGTCCAATTCGTCTGGTTTGGATGTCATGATAACAGGTGGAACGTTACGTTGTGACAGCCAATCATTTTATGGCCCCCAAGCCGAGTCAAGCTTGAAAGATTACCACTTCGATAAGATTTTTATGGGTGTGGATGGTATTCACTTGGATTACGGTATTACGACACACAGTGAGCACGAGGCTCGTTTGTATCGTGTTATGTGTGAATCTATCAAGAAAACAGTGGTAGTGACCGATTCCAGCAAATTTGGAAAAGTCAGTGTGTACAAAGTGATACCGTGCAGTACCGTTGATGTTCTTATTACTGACAGTGGGATATCTGAAGAACACAAACAAGCGCTTATTGAACAAAACATAAAAGTCATTATTGTTTAGAGCAGCAAGATCATGATACTCAAATACTTCCTTTATTTTTGAGTATCATCTGTTGCCCTTATGTTGCTCTAGAAAAGGTTTACAGGCGCTTACTTCTTCATAGATTCTCTAATCCTGATATCAGTTACCCTTCAAATTATTAACAACCCTATTCATTCTATGGCTCATTTTTGATACTTGCTGCAAGTAGGTACTCGTAAGGGTCGAATTCGTCCAATAAAAATTGGACACTGGATGCATTAACCCGAACAAAGTGTGCGCTAATGGCGCAACTTTTTCAGTGCAAACCCTTTCTTCTGCGCAAACCCCTTGTCAGTGTGAACCCATTTTGTGCGTATGAAGGTTGGGTTGGATGGTTCTGTTGCAAATATGGATGTTTGCATACGGAGTAAGTAGTTCCGATTGAGCGAGGGTTGGTACGCTATGAAGTACCTGTCAAAATACCATCGAAATAATTTCATCATACTCAGTGTGATCATCGCTTTGATCGATGTAATTTTTGTTTTCATTAGCATTAACTCGTCAAAACAATCCCTTTCAGTTTCTATCGAAGAACAAGCTCAGCAAATTACTCAGAGCTATCAAACCCTCTTGGATCAATCAAAAGCCGACATGAGTTTACTGACAACCGTTATCGCCAATGATCCCAATGTAAAAAGCTTAATCCGCGAAAGAGTGAACAATCCGCAGAAAAAAGAGAATGGCAACGAGATTTTCAATGACTTGCTTCGGCAAAAGCTTACCAACCAGCTCAAACCTGCTTGGCAAATGATTCAAGAGCAGTACTACATTAAAACGTTACAAGTATTTTTAGCTCCAGATGCAAAAGCGTTTTTAAGATTGGACCAACCCAGTGTCTATGGTGACTCGGTTGACGGGGTTCGTGAGACGGTAACCAATGCAATAGCCAATGCAGATGTGCAAGCTGGATACGAAGTGGGTAGAACGTTAGCTGCGCTTAGAGCCGTTGCGCCAGTTTTTGGAGATTACAATGAAGCGCAAGATCAAAGGGGCATAAAAGAAAACAATTCTGTTATTGCTGCTATTGATGTCGGAGTACCTTTGAGCAATATGCTGAAACGCATAGGAGATCATATCGATGTTGAGGCGGGAGTGACGTTACGAACCTCATCTATCGCGAAGTCCATGTGGTTAGACTATCAGGAAGACTACCATCGATTACAATACATTGAAGGTTGCCTTTGTATCATCAAACACCAGTCCACGCCCATTTTCTCAGACTTAATTCGGCAGTTGACGGATTCATCTTTAATCAAACAAGGTTACAAGCAAAACGTTATTGAGTTTGATGGTAAGCCGCTTAACGTGATTCAGCTTCCTATCATTAGCTATGCCGATACATTGAAAGGTAGCAATGAAGAAGTAGGAAAAGTATTTTTCTGGAAAGACGCCTCGCCGCTATACGAACAGTTCTCCAAAACGGTTAACCAAGCCATGATGTGGGGGGTACTTGGTTACGTCTTGGCGGAAATCATAATTCTCTGGGCGTTCGTGGCGAGTATAAAGAACCTTGAAACGGTTATTCGTGGGCACACGGAAGATCTGGAAGATAGCCAAAGCAACCTAATTCAGGCGCAACGTATTGCGAATATAGGAAGCTGGACACTTAACTTGGAAACCGAATCACTCTATTGGTCGGAGCAAATCTATCATATTTTTGAGCTTGAAGAGGATGAACACGAGCCCTCCTATCAGCTTTTTCTTGATGTTATTCATCCGGAAGACAGAGTAAAAGTAGATCGCGCTTTTCGAGAGTCTTTAGAAAACAAAACGCCTTTTTATGTTAGCCACCGTTTGTTTATGCCCGATGGGCGAATTAAGCATGTGATTCAAGAAGGTAAAACGCTGTTCTCTGCCAATGGTCGCCCAGATGTCACTGTCGGTGCTGTTAGAGATATTACCGATACCTATGTCGCTCAAGAAAAAGAAAAGTTGGCAGCAAGCGTATTTAAGCATGCTAACGAAGGTATTTTCATCAGTAATGCAAAGTTGGACATTATTGAAGTTAATGATGCTTGCCTTTTGTTTGCAGGCACAAATATTGACGAGTCAAAAAACGCCAACTTATTGGAATTCCAAAATAGGTTCATGCAAGCTAAGCAATTTACTGAAATGACCCAAGCTTTGCGAAAGGAAGGGCATTGGAATGATGAAATTTGGGTTAAACGCTCCAGTGGAGAAGAGGTCGCACTGGACTTGAACATCAGTTCCATTCGAAATGAACATGGCCAAGTTACCCACTACGTCGGCATTTTTTCCGATATCACGATTAAAAAACGACACGAAGAGCGCTTAAATTATATCGCGCACTTTGACTCGTTGACTGGGTTGCCAAATCGAATTCTGCTCACCGACCGGCTAAGCCAAGCCATGCTTCAAACGGAGCGTTCGAAGAAACACATTGCCATTCTCTTTTTGGATTTAGATGGATTCAAAAAAATCAATGATGGCTATGGTCATCTTGTTGGCGACATGATGTTAGAACACGTTGCCGAACAGTTCCAAAACAGCATTCGAGCAGGTGATACCGTTGCAAGGTTTGGTGGGGATGAGTTTGTTTTTGTTATTCGAAATGTATCTAAGCCGTGTGCCTATGACATTCCTATCAGTCGGATACTGGAAGCCGTCGCCGTCCCTATGGTTCACGAAGGGCACACGTTGCATGTGTCTGCCAGTATTGGAATCACATTTTACCCGCAATCAGAAAGCAAACTCGGGGCAGAAGCGCTTATAAAGCAAGCGGATATTGCTATGTACAAAGCGAAAGCAGCGGGCAAAAATGGGTTTAGGATTTTCGATGAAGGGTGTGTACAGGAAACATAACACTCGTCATAACCCTATGTCCGAAATGATCTGATATTCGTCGTTGTGGACAAACGTGATTCAATTCATACTTCTAAGTGTTAGAGAGAAATCGAGCACATGAGGTACGAATGAAAAAAATAGGGATTTTTGCTTACCCAGGCTGCCAAAGCCTTGATGTAATCGGTCCTGCAGAAGTATTTTCCTCAGCCAACAAATTCAATGAACATCCTGCTTATGAAGTCATCATTTTTTCATTCGAAGAAGGAAAATTGAAGTCGGATGGTGGTTTAACGCTTTACGCTGAAACAAGCTGGGATAATGTGGATGAGCTAGATACGCTTATCATTCCTGGTGGAAATCAATCGCGAACGTATTTGGGGCGTGAAGATATTCGTGAATGGCTTCTTGCTAAAGCGGAAAATTGCCGACGTGTTACTTCAGTTTGTACTGGTGCATTTTGGTTAGCTGAAGCAGGAATTCTTAATAATAAAAGCGCGACAACCCACTGGCGACACTGCGATGCTCTTCAAGAGCGTTATCCACTGATTCATGTAGATTCGGATGCAATTTATCTCCACCAAGGTAAGGTATCAACCTCGGCTGGTATTACAGCGGGCATTGATCTTTGCCTTTCTCTCGTCGAACAAGATCTGGGCTATGCGACTTCCGTTTCTGTTGCGCAGGAGCTTGTGGTTTTCTATCGGAGACCAGGAGGTCAGTCTCAATTTGTTTCTCTACAATTGGCTCAAAGTTCAGGCGATACAAGAATTGCCAGTGCGATTCGCTTTATTCATCAGCATTTGAAAGTGGATATTCGAGTTGAAGATATTGCTCATCATGTCGGATTGAGCAGCCGTCAACTCAACCGTGTTTTCAAGTCAGATATTAATATAAGCCCAAACCAATATGTGGTTAAAGAGCGCTTAAATTTGGCCTGTGATCTGTTAAAGAATAGCGATTTAACATTAGAACGAATTGCTACATCTTCTGGGTTAGCGAGTGGCGATAACTTAAGAAATGTTTTTCAACGTCAATATGGTATAAGCCCAATGGCATACCGTCAGCGATTTAAAAGGAATATAAATGAATAAGAATGTTTGGCTTTTGTCTTTGTGTCAGGCATTGCTCATGACGGGCAACATAGTATTGATTTCTGTTGTTGGTCTTATCGGGAAAGAGATTGCACCGAGTTCAAGTTTGATCACTTTACCTGTCGGTCTGCAGTTTCTAGGGCTCATGGCTGCGACGATCCCCGCTTCTTTGATCATGGGGAAATTGGGGCGCAGAAAAGGTTTCAGTTTAGGGAATATTATTGGGGTTTCTGGCGCGTTATTGGCTACGTTCGCATTAAACCAAACCAATTTTTGGCTATTTTGCGCCGCGACCACTCTACTAGGTATCGGCATCGGATTCGGGACACTTTATCGGTTTGCGGCTATTGAAGTCAGTGATGAAAATGCCCGCCACAGAGCAATATCTATTTCGATGGCTGGTGGTGTTTTGGCGGCTGTGCTGGGGCCGAATTTGGCGGTAATGTCTCACACCATGTTTCCCGAGGGGCTATACATAGGGGCATTTGGCGCCGTCTTGTTACTCAATATCATTGCCTTGATAGTATTACAGACGATAGGTTTTCCTACTGCTCAAGAACACAAGAGCAATGAAGTGAGCGATCCCATTCGCACCATCATTAAACAGCCAAACTTTATGACCGCTGTATTTGCTGCAATGGTGTCTTACGCTGTAATGAATCTATTAATGACGGCCACGCCACTTGCCATGCTTGGGTGTGGATTTGATTTCACCCGAGCGGCTGGAGTCATCGAATGGCATGTATTAGGTATGTTTGTTCCTGCATTTTTCACAGGGCGCTTGATCGAGAAATTCGGTTCTCGCGCGATGATTGTGACGGGTGGATTTATCTTTATTGCGTGTATTGCTATTAATGTCCACGGTCAATCCATTTGGCACTTTACCACCGCGTTAATTTTGCTGGGTGTTGGGTGGAATTTCATGTTTATTTCGGCAACGGGGCTGTTTAGCCAGTCTTACGCCAATAAAAATCGCTCAAAAGCACAGGCATTTAATGAATTCTTTGTATTTGGGTGTGTTGCGATAACGGCAATGTTGTCTGGCTGGCTAGAAGCAACGATAGGTTGGCAGAAACTCAATCTCTATGTGGCGCCATTCGTCGTGGCAGTGTTGATAGTGTTTATCTTTAATGCAAGGAAAGTTCACAAATCCAGTAAGGAGCTAAGTGGATAGGGGACAAAGATTTGAGTATTTGGGCTGGCTGGGTATACTGCTCAGCCAACTCAACCTTATCAAATTTAGCTAGCTACAAAAGGAATCTTATCCATGGATTTACAGGATCTTCTTACTACCTTATCCGAGTCTCCAAACTCTGTTCAATTTGCAGATGTTATTTCAGTGATTGAATCAAACTACGAATTCACACCAACGGAATTTCAAAATGGCGAGACATTGAATGAAGCGGGGCAAAACAACGGTTCGTGCAAGATCTTTGCGTTTGCGAAGATTCAAGCTTTAGACCCGAAGAGCACACTTTCTTGTTTTGGCGATTTTTACCGTAAAGATGTACTAGAGAATCCAGAAGGCGATGATCATCAGAATATTCGAAACTTTATTAAATTCGGATGGGAAGGTATCCGCTTTCAAGGTCAAGCCTTGTCAGAAAAATAAAGTCTACTTTTTTGACTTTTTATAATAGAAAAAAACCGGATAGACAAACAAAAGGGTTCTATCCGGTAACTCTCCATAAAAAGCTACATCGTCAATAATAAAGAGTGATTTTCTCTCTACTAAAGTGTCCTACTGAAATTGTTACGTTCGACGCTCATTCCTGTCAGAGCATAACCAATGCATTGAACACCGTTGAGGTAGGATTGAAACTAAATCCAATAGAAAACAGGTTGGTGGGTCAATAATTGGTCGTTGAATATATTCACAACTGAGCTAATTTTAAAAGTATGTGCAAATAATTAAATATTGAGTATTTAATATGGACAAGATACTAGAGAACAAACGTTTAGCTGAATTAGAACGGTTTGAGATACTGGATACGCCATCTGATGGCGCATTTGATAATATATCAGCACTTGCAGCCTATATTCTAAAAACACCTATAGCTATTGTCAGCCTAGTTGACAAAAATCGAATTTGGTTCAAGTCTCACCATGGTTTGGAGATTAATCAAATTGACAGAGAGCCAGGTCTCTGTTCCTCAGCTATCATGGATGATAGTGCTTATATTGTCCGTGATGCCAAGGTTGACCCACGCACACTGTCGAACTCTCTAGTGGCTGGTGAGTTTGGCTTACAATTCTACGCTGGCGTGCCACTTAAAACGTCTACAAACTGCAATTTGGGAACGCTATGTGTTATTGATTTTGAACCAAGAGAAATCACACAAGAAGAGATTGACTTATTGGAAAAAATGGCCAAATTAGTGATGGATCAAATGGAGCTCAGGTTGGCTAGTCGAAAAATTGCTGACCTACATCAAGAATTAATGCATGAGACGCATGAAAAAGAAAAAGAGCATAAAGAAAAAATATCTTCGCAGAATAAATTAAACGAATCTCAAATAGCGTTGGTACGAGAAGAAAAAAAATCTGCATTAAACTCAATGATCACAGGCATTTGCCATCACATCAACACTCCTTTAAGTAACCTTTCCTTATCTTTAGAGTTAACGCGAGAAAATACTAACAAATTAATGAATAATGCAAGCGTTAGAGAGGGTAAGGTCGCATTTCGTAAAAGCGATCATGATGCGTTAAATGGATCAATGGAAATATCAAGTCGAGCAGAAGAACAAATTAGGGCAATTATAGATCGTACTAAGTTTCTCAACCCTCAGGAACTTTCGATCGTTGCTGATAACATAAAGTTTGAAGAAGTTGTAAAGTTTTCCTTGGCTTACCTACGACAACATCGCGTTTCACCTATAAATTTAATTAAAAATTATAAAAGAGATATACGTCTACTTACCTCTCCATACATTTTAGCAACTGCCTTGAGCATTTTATTTGAAAATGTGATAGATCATGCCTATTCGGATCAGCGCGAAGTCAGTATTTCTATTTCTATACAAAGCCGTGCAAATGGAGAATTTGCCGTTCAAATAGAAGATTTCGGGGTAGGTATACCTGAAACACAAAGTAATCAAATATTTGACCCATTTTTTTCTGGAGAATTGTGCCGAGAGCATCATGGTTTGGGTCTGGCTATTTGTAAAACTATGTTGGAGGAATTATTAGGTGCGTCCATCACACTATTAAATAAAGAGTCGTCGGGCTGTTTATTCGAAATAATCTTGCCTCCTACTCGCGATATGTATTAGTAAAGTAACTTACCTGACGCTAACTGTATCTCATCATTCCATATCAGATATTTCTTTTAATTCAGGGAACCACCAAAAAAGGGATGTTTATAAGCAGAAAAAAACCGGATAGACAAAGGCTCTATCCGGTCAGAAGGCAGTGGATTAATTGCTCTTCAAAATGAAATTTAGAAATTTAAAACCATGGAAAGGTTTTCGTTAACTTTGGTTATGCGCATCGCATAGATTCAATGTATTGCTACAGAGAACCTACTACGCATTAAAAGTTAACAACGATGCCTGCAGTCGCGCCTGACTCGAAATCACTTTTCGCTTCAGTATCTAGCTGAGAGTACTCAACAAATACCGTTGTTTTCGAACCCAGTGCGTAACCGACACCCGCGTAAAAACCAGAGTCTGTTGGTGCGTTATCTTCATCAACTTGACCGTAACCACCATAGAGGCGTGCTGCATCGATGTTGTACTCACCGCCTAAGCGCCAAGCCATTACGTCTGTGCCTGCTTGATCTTCCATAGAGAAATCTGCACCCACTTTAAACGCTTTGAATTTGTAGCTTGCGCCTAAGTTGAAGCCAGAGAAGTTGTCGTTATCAGCGTTCACTTTTTCATCTTGATAATCGTAAAAACCAGCGGAAAGACCAAGACCCATAGGAAGGTCATAAGCACCTGCGATGGTAAAACCACTACGCTCGTTGTTGTCTGCTTGTGCGAATTGGTAAGTCACACCTGCTGTTAAGTTTTCAACCAAGTTAGACGCTGTGAATTTTACGATACCGTTATCACGACCACGATCTTCAAGGCTTTGAGAGTAGCCATACCACTCATCAAATCCACCACGGAAAGACACGTCATCAAAAATGGTAGTTTGACGACCAAATGTCAGCGTACCAATGTTGGTGAATTCAAGACCTGCGTAGAAATCACGCGAAGTGAATGCTGTGTCAGCATCACCGTATTGAACTTCGAAACGACCGATGGCTGCAACACCTTCAGTTGCTTGATGCTTAGCAGTGAAGCCAAGACGAGAACCACCATCGTTGATAGAAGATTCAGAGCCAGTGCCGTTATCTTCAACTTGCATAACGGCAAATGCACGACCGTTAACTTCAAGAGTAGAACCATCATTGTTGTAAACTTCTGCTGCGTTTACAGAACCTGCCGCTGCCATTACAGCCACTGCCAAAAGAGTTTTTTTCATAATTAATCCATTTATGTTCAAAAGAATTCGGAGAGAAAAGGTCTATTACCCATGCTAATCGCCTGATAAAGAATGACTTCCCCTCAATTAGAACGACATACTGAAACCAAAATATTATAAGGTCAAGCGTTCTGTATGATGAAATATTGAGCGCATAAATGATGGAGAGGATAGATTGAACCTTAAACTAACGGGCTAGTATTCTGTTTAAAATATCTATTAATACAAAGAAATAGAGCGCTTCTTTTTAAATGGGCTGCTGTTCAGTTTAATGGTTTGTTTTAAGGTCTTCCATTCCGTAAAGTGTTTTGAAGTATGTGACGTAAATCACTTTAGGGTTTGATGTTCTGTATATTCTGTATGTTCGTATGCGGTTAAAAAAAGTATGCATAGAGGAAGCATGTATGAGAAATGGATTGATAAAGAAACAAGAAATCGACGAATTTGAGGGAACAAATAAGACCCATTTTTTAAATAAAAATGCTCAAAGAACCAATAAGTCTCTTGGGGATCTAGCCGGTATAAAAGGCTTTGGATTTCACATTGTTGAAATTGAGTCTGGTTTTGAGTCCACGGAACATCATGTTCATTATTTTGAGGATGAATGTGTTTATGTTCTTGAAGGTAAGGGAACAGCACGAATAGGGGAAGAAGAGTTCTCAATTGAAGAAGGCGATTTTATTGGGTACCCCGCCGGTGGAGAAGCGCATTCTATCATCAACGAAAGCGACGTAACGTTACGTTGTATCGTTGTCGGACAGCGGCTCGATCACGACGTTGCAGACTATACATGGATGAAAAAGCGGATATATCGTAACAAAGGGTTGCCTTGGAACTTGGTTGATCTAGACAATATTGACGAACCTATGAGGTCGGTAGGTCAAAAGTAAAAATGCCCCACTCACAAGAGCAGGGCATTGAATCGATAACAGAATCTGGCGTAAGCCTGACGAATTAAGCCAACAGTTCGTTAGCGGTCTCGACTACGTTTTCAACTGTGAAGCCGAACATCTTGAACAGTTCGCCCGCTGGTGCAGATTCACCAAACGTTGTCATACCAATGATACGACCGTCGAAGCCTACGTACTTGTACCAGAAATCAGCAATGCCGGCTTCCACTGCAATACGAGCGGTTACGTCTGAAGGCAGTACTGATTCGCGGTAAGCAGCGTCTTGCTTGTCGAATGCATCCGTTGAAGGCATAGAGACTACGCGTACTTTCTTGCCTGCTGCTGTCAGTTGCGCTGCGGCTTCAATGGTTAACTCTACTTCAGAGCCCGTTGCAATCAAGATAAGCTCTGGCTTGCCATCGCTGTCTTTCAGGATGTAGCCACCTTTTGCGATATCAGCCACTTGTGCGGCGTCACGCTCTTGCTGCGCTAGGTTTTGACGAGAGAAGATAAGCGATGTTGGACCGTCTCTGCGCTCAATCGCCAGTTTCCAAGCCACTGCCGATTCCACTTGGTCACATGGACGCCATGTGCTCATGTTTGGCGTTAGGCGTAGAGAGGCGATTTGCTCAACCGGTTGGTGAGTCGGACCGTCTTCACCCAAGCCGATAGAATCGTGCGTGTACACCTGAATGTTCTGCACTTTCATCAGTGCTGCCATGCGCATCGCGTTACGTGCGTATTCCATGAACATGAGGAACGTTGCGCCGTATGGTACGAAACCACCGTGCAGAGCAATACCGTTCATGATGGCTGTCATACCGAACTCACGCACACCGTAGTGGATGTAGTTACCGGACGCGTCTTCCGCCGTCAGTGATTGAGAGCCAGACCACATGGTCAGGTTTGAAGGCGCAAGGTCAGCCGAGCCACCCATAAATTCAGGCAAGATAGCACCGAACGCTTCCAACGCGTTTTGCGACGCTTTACGTGACGCAATGTTAGCTGGGTTAGCTTGAAGATCTGCAATGATTTGGCTTGCTTTCGCTTCCCATTCTGCAGGCAGTTCGTTGTTTACTCGACGTTTGAACTCGGCGGCAAGCTCTGGATATGCTGCTTCATAAGCTGCAAATTTCTCGTTCCACGCTGCTTCCTTAGCTGCGCCTGCTTCTTTCGCAGACCACTCTGCGTAAACTTCCTGCGGAATTTCAAAAGGACCGTGCTCCCAACCTAAAAACTCACGTGCTGCTGCAATTTCTTCATGACCCAATGGCGCGCCGTGACAGTCGTGTGAACCCGACTTGTTTGGCGAACCGAAACCGATGATGGTTTTGGTACAGATAAGGGTTGGACGTGGGTCCGCTTTCGCCGCTTCAATCGCTGCGTTAATCGCATCCGCATCGTGACCGTCTACTGCAGGAATGACATGCCAGCCGTACGCTTCAAAACGCTTAGGTGTGTCGTCTGAGAACCAGCCTTCCACTTCACCGTCGATAGAGATGCCGTTGTCATCCCAGAACGCAATCAGCTTGCCAAGACCCAGCGTACCCGCAAGAGAACATGCCTCGTGCGAGATACCTTCCATCAGACAGCCATCACCCATGAAGGCGTAAGTGAAGTGGTCAACGATGTCGTGACCGTCTTTGTTGAACTGCGCCGCTAGAGATTTCTCAGCCAGAGCCATGCCCACTGCGTTAGTGATGCCTTGACCAAGCGGACCTGTCGTGGTCTCGATGCCCGGTGCGTAACCGTACTCAGGGTGACCTGGTGTTTTTGAATGCAGTTGACGGAAGTTCTTCAACTCTTCGATTGGCAAATCGTAACCCGCAAGGTGCAACAAAGAGTAAATCAGCATAGAGCCGTGACCGTTAGATAAAACGAAACGGTCGCGGTCTGCCCACTCAGGGTTGGTTGGGTTGTGGTTTAGGTGAGAGCGCCACAGTACTTCGGCGATATCAGCCATACCCATTGGTGCACCTGGGTGACCAGAGTTAGCAGCTTGAACGCCGTCCATGCTAAGGGCACGAATAGCATTAGCTAGGTGCTTTCTAGATTGTAGAGAGTGATCCATAATTACTTCCAAATAATATTGAATAACTAAAAATAAAGAAGAGATAAATAGGGGAACGAAAACGTTCCCCTAGGTTTGAATTAGTATTGGATTAAAGCTTGGCTTCAATCATCGCTTCTAGCTTACCTTGGTCGATAGCGAAGTTACGGATGCCTTCTGCTAGTTTTTCTACAGCCATTGCGTCTTGGTTGTGATCCCATAGGAAATCAGCATGGTTAAGTGCAGCAGGGCGTTCTTTCGCACCGTTTGAATCAACCAGCTTCTCAACAACATCACCTTCTGCTGCTTCTAGCTCTGCAAGCAGTGCTGGAGCAATAGTCAAACGGTCACAGCCTGCTAGTTCAAGAATTTCACCGATGTTACGGAAGCTTGCGCCCATCACAACAGTTTTGTAGCCGTATTCTTTGTAGTAGTTGTAGATGTTTGTTACAGAAACAACGCCTGGATCTTCAGAAGCTTCGAAGTCACGACCTTCTTTTGCCTTGTACCAATCCATGATGCGACCCACGAATGGAGAAATAAGGAAAACACCTGCTTCAGCACACGCACGAGCCTGAGCGAAAGAAAACAGAAGTGTAAGGTTACAGTTGATGCCTTCTTTCTCAAGAATTTCTGCAGCGCGGATACCTTCCCAAGTAGATGCAAGTTTGATCAGGATGCGATCATTTGTGATGCCTGCATCGTTGTACATTTTGATAAGCTGACGAGCTTTTGCAACGCTGCCTTCGGTGTCATATGAAAGGCGAGCATCTACTTCTGTAGAGATTCGACCAGGAATAGTCGTTAGGATTTCTTTACCGATATTTACAGCAAGCATGTCACAAGCGTCTTGAACTTGTTGCGCTTTGTCTGAGCCTTGAGTTTTAGCGTAATCGATCGCTTGGTCAATCAGAGGTGCGTACTCTGCAATTTGAGCTGCTTTAAGAATTAGAGAAGGGTTGGTTGTTGCGTCTTCTGGCTGGTACTTCTTAATAGCTTCAATTTCGCCCGTATCAGCGACTACAGTGGTGAGTTTACGAAGTTGCTCTAACTTATTGCTCATTACGATCATCCTATTTCTTGGGCGCGATAGACTATTTACGCGCACTAAATTGCAAGCAAGTCAGGCGAAAGGTGAATCCAAATTCCGCCCACTTTAAACGTTTTTTGCTCGGCGAACATTTGTTATGAACATATGCTCGATGAGTGAGTAAATGATGTAGCCATATTTAATCGATCAGCGATCAAAGTCAATCATTGATTGATGTCACAATACAGAAAAATCAGCGAAACGTAATTTATCTCACAACCGCTAAATAATTAAACGTTTGCCTGATTCAACAGCTCTAAAAACAAACCCGAAAGCACTCGAAAATATCGGTGAGAAAATGTAACGCCTGTGAGCAAAAGTTTGCTCTTTAGGGCAGGAATTATTATTCTACATACCACTTTTGTACCGGACCAATTGAATTATGACCGCAAAAAATGACATCAACTCAGAAAATAGCGATTTACTGACAGAGATTTCGGTAGCCTATTACCAGGATGGCGCGACTCAAGAAGAAATTTCTAAGAAGTTTTCCATTTCCCGTGCCAAAGTCGGACGTATGCTTAAACAAGCACGAGACGAAGGCATTGTTGAAATAACAGTGAAGTATCACCCTGTTTTTAGCGCGAAAATAGAACAGAGGCTAGTTGAAAGGTTTGGCGTTAAGAGGGCATTGATTGCGCTTGACCAGCCGACAGAAGAACTTCAACGCCTTCAAGTTGCTGGTTTGGTATCAAATTACCTAAACAACACACTCAAGAACGGAACCGTTATAACGGTAGGGCAAGGGCGAAATGTATCGGCCGTTGCGCATCATATCGGTGTGATATCACCAAGAGATTGTAAGTTTGTTTGCGGAATAGGGGGCATTCACCCTAGAGGCGGTAAATTTAATGCAGACCATATTTGTCGACAATTAGCCAAAAAATACGGTGGTTCATCGGAAACACTTTACGCGCCGGCCTACGCAGAAACCAAAGCGCAAAAAATAGCGTTCATGGAAAACAGCACGGTGAAGCAAACGTTAGATTTGGCACGTAAGGCAGATGTTGCACTCGTTGGTATTGGCGACATGAGTGAAAATAGCTATATGGTGGATTTGGGGTGGTTTACGGCAGAAGAAGTTGTGCAAGCTCGTTTACACCAAGGTGTCGTGGGCGATTTTGCCGGTTATGACTTCTTTGATGTGCAGGGAAACTCGGCTAATACGGTTATGAGTGATCGGGTTATTGGGCTTAACCTAGAAGAGTTCCGCCCCATAAGCGATGTTATAGCCATTGCTGCGGAGAATAGTAAGCCTCTTGCTTTACTAGGTGCACTTAGAACTGGTGTGGTTGATGTTATCGCCACTACCGTAAGTACTGCTCTCACAGTACTAAACCTTGATGAGCAAATGAATGTTATTGAAAAATAATACGACGCAGCTGAAGACTGATTGAGTTAGAGATAAACAAAAAGCAAAGAACGAAGTATGGGTTCTTTACTTTTAGTCATTCATAAGGTTTACGCTACGTCGGTTTGGCTTTGGGAAAGGTTTTGCTGATGCTGGAGACCATACGGCTCAACGAATGCAGCAAGGGCGCTTACAGGCATTGGCTTCGCGTAAAGGTAGCCTTGGAATAGATCGCAACCACATTCCTTCAATACTGCTTCATGCTTTGCGTATTCAACCCCTTCCGCTAAAACCTGCATATCGAAGTTTTTACCGATAGAGATAATGTTTTGAACCATCTTAAGCGATTTTGTGCAGGTTAAAATGTTATCGATAAACCCTTTATCAATCTTGATTTCATGGAAAGGCAGTTCACCCAACATGCTTAAAGAAGAATAACCAGTACCGAAATCGTCGAGAGAAATACCCACTCCTAATTTATTCAAGCTTTCGCAAATAGGGCGAACAATATCCAGGTCTTCGATGAAGAGGTTTTCAGTAATTTCTAAGGTAATATTACGCTGATTGAAACGCTGAGTTTGAATAGAGAGTATCAACTTATCCAAAAAGTCATCTTGGGTAATCTGTCGGACGGATATATTGATTGAAACCTGGAAATCGTATCCAAGCTGCTTTTGCAATTTGCCCATTTCCGCCAAGGTTGTATCTATGATCAACTGACCCAGTGTTGGCATTAAACCACATGATTCCGCTATGGAAATAAACTTGTCTGGTGGCACAAATCCTAGCTCATCATCGTTCCATCGAACGAGCGCTTCTACACCATGTAGGTTGCCCTGTGCATTAAACTGTGGCTGATAAACCATATACAGTTGGTTTTGCTGTATCGCTTGGCGTAAGCGTTGCTCTAGCCTAACTGAATGCAGGTAACTGCTTTGCATCGACTCTGTAAAAAAGCTTAGTGAGTTGCGTCGTGTCTTAGCGTCGTACATGGCAATATCCGCGCAACGCAAAAGTGTATCGAGGCTAGTACCATGCTCTGGATACTGTGCGATACCGATACTGCAACCCAATATAAAGCTGCATTGATCAATTTCATATGGCTTGGACAAGTTATGGATGATGTTGTTGGCAAATCGATTAAGCTCATAGTGGTCTGTCATTGACGTTACTATGATGAATTCGTCTCCACTTTCTCGGATTAAAAGTGCTTGTTCATCTGTGGCGTCCGAAAGTCGAGAAGCAATTTCTTGCAAAACTTTGTCACCATGATCATGCCCAGAGCTGTCATTCACATTTTTAAAGTTATCCATATCCATGAACAAGATTGAAAATGGTGGAGCAGTTGGTCTGAGCCAGCGATGGATATGAGAGCGCAGGAAATGACGGTTTGGAAGACGAGTTAGAGGGTCATGATTTGCTTGGAAAAGAAGTTCCTCATGGCGATCCTTTTCATGCTTGTCTATTGAGCGAACAAATAGATAGAAAATCGCTTGAATAGACATAAATATGACGAGGTAAATTGCCATGATTCCAATATATTCATAAGCGATATGACGCAAGTCGATTTCTGACACAGTCCAAATATTGAATCTAGGGATGTATTGGATTGCGTAAAGCGCTGGGTTTTCTTGATCCAATGCATAACCGACAGTAGGAATGCCTTTAGTTTTAAGTTCATTCAGCTTGAGAGAATTAGATGTCGTCACGCTGTGAATCAAGTTATCAAAAAATGATTCTGAGATAGGGGTAGTGTAGTCAACAGCGGTGTTGTGCGAGGCCGTCATAAACTGGATGTAATAATCGTCTCTTATAACCCCAATTTTGTGCTCGAAACTGTCATGAAGCCTGATGTTGAAAAGCGTGGTTCTATCGAGTTGAAGACCCGCTGTCATTACTGCAAGTACGTTTCCAGAGTTGTCACGAATGGACTTTCTAATTGGTAGAATGAACTCATCAATATCCTCTTTGTAATAGGTTCTTCCAAGTACCATTGAGTCACTAGCTAGCGTTTTAGCGAAGGATTCACGAGTATTGTCTTCTTCTAAAAGGTTAGGTTGCGCGAACATACTCAGATTAGAACTGACTAATCGAATATTGCCGTAAGGATCTGACAGACCAAAAGCCGCGATGCTGTTGTTGATGGTGAGCAAACTGTCTAACCATTCCTGACCCGCATCTTTGCTTTGATAGTTATTCTCCGAAAGCAGCCGATCGCCCAGTACATCAAGCACCATTTCTTGATTATTTAGGAGTGACGTTATACCAGTGGTAAAAATCTGAACGGCGTTATATTGCTCTTGGGAATGCGAACGTTCTACTTTCTGCCACTGTTGCCACGCGATGAACAGAAATATCACACTGCTTATCAAGGCAAGCAACCTATATAACGTCCATATGTTCCTTTTTAAGTCTGCCATTACTACTTTTTGACTTCCTTGTTACGATACAGCGACTATTCGCAGGAAAATTGAATTATCCAAATAACAATTGAGTTGTCACTCAATTGTTATGTTTTGTTACTATTTTTGAGAGCTTACCCAACTTCAACAGGAAGCTCAATTGACTGACCCCACTCAGTCCATGAACCATCGTAGACAGAAAAATTATCATACCCAGATTCATAAGCAGCAACCGCTAAAATTGCAGCCGTAACACCTGATCCGCAGCTAAAGATGAGCGTACTATTCGAATTTAAATCCCATTTATTAAATAGATGAGTTAGCTCATTAACGGGTTTGAAGTAAATATCATTCATCACTTCTTGAAAAGGCAAACTATGAGAACCTGGAATATGTCCTGATCTAACGCCCGCGCGAGGCTCTTTAACTTTTCCTTCGTAGCGAGCTCGTGGTCTTGCATCAAAGGTATAATGATTTTCTTTAGAGATCGCATTTAGCATGTCACGCGAGCTATAAACGAAATTTTCGTTTAGTTTCGCTGTAGCGTTGCCGTAATGCGTTGAATTCGACAGAGAACACACTGTTCTGTATCCAGAGTTTATCCAAGCTCTGAGCCCGCCTTCTAACAAGTAAACTGAATTAAACCCCATGGCTTTAAACATCCACCAAGCTCTTGGCGAGGCATAAGTACCAGCTTGGTCGTAAACGACGACAGTAGTGTCCTGATCGATGCCCAGCGAGCGAATATGGTGCTGAAATTCTTCTTCAGTTGGCATCATATGCGGAAGAGGAGATTGTTTATCGTAAATGACTTTATCGTAGTCAAATCGCAACGAATCAGGAATAAAACCAGCGTGTGCGGGCTCCGGCGCTCCTGGAATCATGAGATCTAGGCTGGCATCTAGCACGACTACTTTATCGCTAGTTAATTTATTTTCTAGCCAAGAGGGTGTTACCAAAGCTTTTGTCATGACGATCTTTCCTTGAAGTTAGCGACGAACAGGATCTCGTTATATGTAAAAACCTGTACGCGTTTGAATGTGAGAGTACCTTTCGTGTTAAGCAGCTATCATTGGCAGTTTTCGAAGTTTTTCTGCAATAGTGTCAACCAAGAACCTAGATTTAAAAGGAATTGGGTGGGCAGGAAAAATAGCGAATATATCAACCGGTCTTAGTGTGTATTCTTTTAGCATTCTTATCATGCGCCCGCTTTCTACGTCTTCATGCACATAGAACGCTGGAAACAAACTTAACCCAAGGCTTTCTAGTACCATCAAACGGGTTGCTTGGGCTGTGTTGCATGTCATTGTAGCGGCAGGTTCGCTGATAACTTTACTTTGTTCTGGTGTCGTAAATGCGATTTGCTTAGAGAGTTGACTGTTCTGTATCCAAGGCAATTTCACCAAGGAGTTAGGCGTTAAGTTTTTCGATTTTTTTTCAAAAGAAGAGGAAGCGCATATCCAATGCTCAGTAGAGCCTATTTTTCTAACCGGATAGTTCTCTTGTTTTAGCCAACCGACTCGTATAGCGATGTCAATGTTATCTTCGAGCAGATTTACCGTTCGGTTATCGAATATGATCTCCATATGTAACGATGGATGCGAACGTTTAATTTCGGCAAGAATCGGCGTTAAAGTTGTCGCGCCGAAGTCGACAGCCATGCTAATTCTTACACTGCCGCTAATGGCAGTATGTTCACTGTTTGAGCGTGAAGAAATTTCACTGTATTCGCCAATGATGTTTTCAGCGTGTTGATAAATCATCTTGCCAACATCTGTCAGGCTAACGGTTCGGGTTGTTCTGTTTAACAGACGAACAGACAAGCTGTCTTCTAAATCATCAATATGTTTGCTTACAACCGATCGGCTTATTTCCAACGTATCCGCTGCTTTGGTAAATGACCCTGTCCGAACGACATGGGCAAACACCACTAGCTTAAATAAATCTCGGCCAACGCCTTTCACATTCATGTCTCCATTGTTCTATTTTATGTAACACAGATGTATTTATTGATCTATTTATTCGTTTATTTGGAACGATAAACTGTGAGCACACTTATAGAGAGAACATATGATGAAACAACAATTGCTCGCGACTTCCATACTTCTTGCTTCCGTTTCTTTTGGCGCCAATGCTGAATTGGAATTGATAGGCGATACTAAGCCGCTTCAACTTCATGTATTTAATGCCGGAGAAGACAGCTTCAACGTGAAGTCTGTGTTGGTCACTGGCGAAAAAGAAGCCGTGCTCATTGATGGGTTATTTAAACAATCTGATGCTCACAGATTAGTTGCCGATATTCTGGACCTCGGAAAAGAGCTCAAAACAGTGTATGTAAGCCACAGTGACCCAGATTACTACTTTGGTTTGGAGGTGATTAAAGAAGCCTTCCCGAATGCAAAGATCGTTTCAACTGAGTCTACAGCAAACGCAATAGCGAAAAAACTGAATGGAAAGCTGTCTGTTTGGGGACCTCAGCTGGGTATGAATGCCCCTTCCCATCCAGTCATCCCGTCTGTATTGGATGGAAACGAAATCTTACTCGAAGGGCACAAGCTGAGTATCGAAGGGCTAGACAAGGAATATAAAGCGCGCAGTTATGTTTGGATTCCTGAGATAAAAGCAGTAGTTGGTGGTATCAATGTCGCTGGCGGAGAGCACGTTTGGATGGCAGATACGCCGACACCAGCATCACGCGATTTATGGAAGCAAGCGCTTAAATCAATTAAAGACCTAAAACCAGAAGTTGTTGTACCTGGGCATGCAACAAAAGGTGTGGAATTCTCGATGTCGTCTGTCGATTTTACACAGCAATATTTGAATCATTTTGAAAAAGCGGTCGGTTCAAGTAAAGACAGCAAAGAAGTGATTGCTAAAATGGACAAACAGTACCCAGAATTTGGAAAAGGATTCACGTTAGAGCTGGGTTCTCAAGTCGCTATGGGCGAGCGCACCTGGTAAAGAAATACCCAAGTATGCTTAGATACTTGGGTATAAAGGTATAAAGGGTGAAATGACGCAAAGTGTCGCCTTTTTCTTTGCGTCATTTCGTTGGGAGTTTTAGTGTCTTCTGGCTCTATAGACAGCAGCCTAAGCCATTACCAGATCCATGTCGATTGTGACGCATAAAATCGTGTTTGGAGTGGTGCGCTTCCGTCATAAAACCAAATCTCTCCGAGTAAGTCGTTCGAGCTGTCAGAAATAATGACAGATAGGTCGGCTTTTCCATCTTTGAGTGGCATAGCTACAATTCTGCTTCCGTAATCTGGTAGCAATGTACCGTCACTTAATGTGTGATAGTTCCGATAGATTGAAAGGTACGCTCTAGCGACAGAAGTCGATGATATATCTATCGCGACGTTTCTGTTTTCAATCGGGTCATAATCAAACCCTTCAGGTGCAACCAAGTCTTTAGTTTTAACACTTGGTGTCGCCGTTTGAGAATCATCGGGAGCTGGTGTCGCGGCACTTCCTCCACCTGTACTGCCTCCGCCGCCTCCGCCACATGCGGTAAGAGAAAGACCCAATAGAATAGATAAGATAATGTTTTTCATGTCATTTCTCCCTTAGTAACATTTCGCAGCAACGGCATTTGCCGCTTCGAACCAATCTGTGTGTGTGTTACCACCATTTTCGGTGTAATGCTGGAAATTAGGATAGGCTTCTAATAGATCGGTGCCTTCCGTTGGCCAGATCCATTGAGTGTCGACTTCCGCATCTTCGAAGAGCATGATTGCCCACGGCAGATTATTACTTGTTTTGTAGTATTTCCCTGTTTCTGTGTTGCTGTCGTCTTCCCCTGGCAAGTCGAAGAAACTAGTATCAAACTTACTTGTGGGTGCGTTATCCGGTAAGTGAATTTCTAGACTACGTCCTGGTGGTGTATTGAAAACCGAGCCATGAGGATACCCTGGTGTACCAAAAATAAAGGGTTTGTATGGCATAGCAGAGATTGAGCCATTTAGAGTGGGGTCAACGTAGCTAACATGAAGTTCAAATTCCAATGCCACGTCTTCACGACAATCTTTCACTGTTCTAAAGTACGAGCAGCTGTTGACTTGAGCATCGCGTGCATTCTCGATAATGATGAATGTTGTTTCTGTCGTTTCAGTACTCTCTAAAGTATCGAAGTCGACAAGTGAGCCATTGTGATACAAGCGTGTCTTAGTCGTATCGATATTGGAATTGTCGATTCCAGGGATATTGACCGCAAATCCACTTCGGTAGCTAGCACCTACCGCATCGAGTGTCCCTTTAATGACTGATTTAGCGATGTACTCAGTACCACTGATAGTTTTGAGTGTCTGCTTTATCTGATAACGGGCGACAAAGTCGTTCATGTCATAATCAGCGGTTTCTGGCCAGTTGTCTTCGTACGCTAAGGTGACATACCCTTCATTCGACGGGAAAAACTCCTCACGAGTGTCTACATCTGAAATAGTGATGATATGATCTTCCACCTCACCCGATGTTGAGCCCCCAAAATAGTCGAGCCCACTCTGCTGGCTAAAGCGGAAACGAGACCATGAGGACCCCGCAACGGCTGTGATAGGTGCAGAGAGAACAATAGTGTTTAGCCCTGCGGTTAACGAATAGTCGGTTATAACTTGATCGTAAGTGTCGGTAAATTGATTGTTTCCTTCCCAATCCATCCAAGCATTCAATGTACCTGACGTCGAGGCGTAAACCGTGATGACGTTGTCTAGACCCGGCTCAATAGAAGTGACGAAACCAACGCCGTCTTCATCGGCAGTATCAATAGTGTTGTCTGTACTGGGTGATTGCGCGGCATCGGCATCGCCATCTGGTGTTGATACGCCCATCCATGTACTTCCGTCAATCTCATGCCTCGGACCATTGGAGGCTAAAAGAGTAGAGTAGGCGTCTGGCGCATCACCAAAATCTATACCTGAGTCTGTTCCGATAATAGGTGCATTAGCACAGCGAGCACCATCATTTTGATTGGATGTAGGACCACTTGCAAAATCGACAGCGGTTATGCCGCTAGGGTCAATGTCGCCATTTCCATCGAGCGTAAGATCAATTCGATAAATTTTCCCACCTTCGCGATTAACTTCA
The DNA here is from genome assembly GCF_019977755.1 of Vibrio penaeicida. NCBI lineage: Bacteria > Pseudomonadati > Pseudomonadota > Gammaproteobacteria > Vibrionales > Vibrionaceae > Vibrio > Vibrio penaeicida. The sequence continues at coordinate 1,045,631 of NZ_AP025145.1, forward strand.
CCATCCGAAATTACATCTGAATTTCGTGATACGTAGTAGTAGCCATCGACGTCAAAGTATCCAGCACCAAAGGTTCCTAACTGACCGACATCGCCGATTTCTGAAATCGTTCCGCTTCCATCTGTCGCAAATTCGTGGAGTTTCCCTGTATTATTATCGACTCCATAAAGCTTGCCGTTCCCAGGGTGGAAAGCAAAATCGGTTAAGTTAACCGTAGAGTTTTCAGAAACGAGATCCAAAGAGAGAGTAGCATTAGGGTCGGAGTCGAGCGGTGTTAAGTCTATTTTGTACAGACCGCTATTTTTTCTGTAAACGTAATAGGTTCGGTTGTACACGTCACCGACAAAAAATGTGCTTGATGGCAGCCCTGTAACATTGAGATCTTGTACATTGTAGTTTTTACCAACACGTACCACTTTTTTGTTCGTCGTGTCGTAACCGTAAATGAATCGTTTATCGGTTCCCTCAGACTCGTCTTCACCTTCCGCAAACCCAAAATCGAATCCGACGCCATTGATATTTCCTGCGTAAGGGTTTGAGGTGTTTAACTGCTCAGTTGAACCTGTTACGAGGTTTACTCCCCAAACTTCAATAGGTGAACTCTGAAATAGAAATGCCTTGCTTGGGCAGGTATCAAAAGGGGTGACAGTGCTTGCAGAGGCATAGGTGGGCAGTGTGCCCATGATTGCAAGTGTCAGCGTACTTACAACTCTTTTTTTCATGTCGATTACCTTTGATTCGAATTCGGTAATCAGTGATATACAAACAACATGCCATATTTATGGTGTTGATTAATAAGGAAAATTATATGTCGGATTTTACGTTTCTCAAATGTGTAATCAGATTGAACGAGTTTTTCGTCATATTGAGAAATTTGAACTTGTGCGCTCAGAAAAGAGCGCGGTAAACTGAAAGGAAAATCTTTAGAATTTTGATATATCGATAGGAGTGTTATGTCATAAAAGACATGCGAAAAACGTCACCAAGCCATATTGCGTTCCAAAACAACAGCGCCTAATTACAAGTACTGCAAGTTGGGCATTTCGCGAGTTTCATTTCTCTCCAAGAAAGAGAAAGAGCATCAAAAGTGAGGAGTTTTCCAACGCAAGGTTTTCCGTAATTGGAGATGACCTTGATTGCTTCTAACGACTGAGTTGCGCCAATAATACCGACTACTGGTGCCATAATTCCGGCTTCGACACACGTGAGTGCCTGATCACCAAACAACGCACTCAAGCATTCATAGCAGGCATCATTTTCTTGGTAAGTGAAAACAGAGACAAGCCCTTCCATTCGTATCGCAGCACCAGAAACTAAAGGGGTTTTAGATTTGTAGCAGAGTTGATTAAGTTGATTTCGTGTGGTGACGTTGTCACTGCAATCTAACACAACCGTGTGAGATTGCACTAATTCAGCAAGATCCTCATCACCAAGTCTTTTGTTTATGGCTTGAACACGAATATGTGGATTCAAATTTTCTAACGAAGATTGTGCCGATTTTACCTTATCAAGCCCAATGTCTTCGTCAGTGTGGAGTACCTGACGCTGTAAGTTTGAAAGCTCGACCTGATCATCATCGATTAATGTAATGTTTCCAATACCGGCAGTAGCAAGGTACTGAGAGGCGGCGCAGCCTAATCCACCTGCTCCAAGAATAAGAACAGAAGAGAGCTTGAGTGCTTCTTGACCCTCAAAATCAAAATTCTTCAAGATAATTTGACGGTTATAGCGAAGCATTTCGCTGTCGGTAAGAATATCCATGGTGTCTCTTAATCTTAGTATAACGTTTGGTTAAACAGCTGAATCTGAACGGTTTCGCCTTGTTCTACCGTGCTTCGGTCACGTTCCAAAACGGCAAAGCAGTTTGACAAACTCATGGAACGAAATGCACCAGAACTTTGGTTTCCTGTTGATTCAACGAAAAACTGACCATTTTCGATACTGTAAATAGCTCGCTGATAATCGGTTCTGCCAGGGGTCTTTTTAAAGCGCGAACGAGTGATTGCGGGTATGGATTCTGGTGCTTGCCATTGAGAATGACCTGCGATCTTAGCGAGTAAAGGCTGCACAAGAACATACATGGTAAGCATAGCTGAAACAGGGTTGCCCGGAAGACCACAAAAATAAGCGCTGTCTAATTTCCCGTAAGCAAATGGCTTTCCAGGTTTGATAGCCAGTTTCCAAAACCCGATTTCACCTAATTCTTCTAAAATGTCTTTTGTATAATCCGCTTCACCTACACTGACACCCCCTGAGGTGACCACAACATCCGCTTGTTGTTGCGCATGAATGAATGTTGATTTTAATGTTTCTGGGCAATCAGGAATAATGCCTAAATCTATGGCGTCGCAGCCAAAATTTAAAATGAGTTCTTTTATACCGTAGCGATTGCTGTCGTATATCTGCCCAGCTTCTAACTTCGTACCGACGGTTTTAAGCTCGTCGCCTGTCGAAAAGAATGCCACTTTTGGTTTTTCAAATATACTGACATTCGCAATGCCTAACGAGGCGATCATTGGGATATCTCTAGGGGTTAATCGATGCCCTGATTCAAGAACTAAATCACCTTGGCGAATGTCTTCGCCTATTGGACGGATGTTGTTATTCAGTTCTACATCGGTTTGCAGAAATTCTACAGTGCCATCTTTAAGTATCTGCGTGTTTTCTTGCATGATGACGGCATCGCAACCTTCAGGTATTTCCGCACCGGTCATGATTCGAATGCAGCCACCTTTGTCCCAATGACCGACAAAAGGTTGCCCGGCAAATGACTTACCCGACACAGGCATCATTGCGTTTTGAGACAAGTCCGCTCGGCGGATAGCGTAGCCGTCCATTGCAGAATTGTGAAATGGGGGGACATGGATTGGAGAATGAATGGGTTCAGCTAAAACAAATCCACACGCATCGGCAATAGACATCGTTTGAGTTCGCGTTAAGGGGGAAACAGAGCCCAGCATTTTGTTCATTGCATCTTCGATTGGCATCAGACCCGGCGCGTCACAACAACCCATATAAATTACCCCATTTTTTATTCTTAACTATTTGCGGAACAATAGCATAGTTAAGGGTTTGACCCCAGTAACCTCGCTCAAAATATGGGTGTAATTATTCCAAAATACGAGTATGCTTGTCACCCATCCAAAAGGGGTAAAAGATTGCATGGGAGAAGTAAACATGCCTGGTTTGAGTGAATCAGCACTGTTAGTTCAGAAAGCGCTAGTAGAGAAGGGCATTGAGACTCCAATGTTGCCAAACAAAGTGAGTCGCGAAGAGAAAAAAGCGCGTATTGAAAATCATATGCGTGAAATCCTTCAACTTCTTGAACTGGATCTCTCTGATGATAGCCTTGAAGAAACACCGCGTCGAATTGCTAAAATGTACGTTGATGAAGTGTTTTCAGGATTAGACTATAAGAACTTCCCAAAAATCACAGTGATCGAAAACAAAATGGCTTGCAGTGAAATGGTGCGTGTAAAAGACATCACCGTAACAAGTACCTGTGAGCATCATTTAGTTACCATCGATGGTAAGGCAGCAGTGGCTTATATTCCGCGCAAGAAAATTATTGGTTTGTCTAAAATCAATCGCATTGTTCGTTTCTTCGCGCAGCGCCCTCAGGTGCAAGAACGTATGACACAGCAAGTACTTGTTGCTCTTCAAACATTACTCGAAACCGACGATGTTGCCATTACTATGGATGCAGTACATTACTGTGTGAAGTCTCGTGGAGTCATGGACGCAACCAGCGAAACGACTACTACGGCACTTGGTGGGATATTCAAATCGAATCCAGCAACTCGACATGAATTCCTTCATGGTTTGAGATAAGTTTTTAGCAAGGTTTACTTAGGTAAACGTGTTGAAATACTGCCACTAATTAGTGTTCTTAACATAAAAAGCCCAGCGTAATGCTGGGTTTTTTGTTGGGTTTGAACAAGAGTTACCTTGTTTTAAACTGGGCTACTGCTTCATCCATTTCGTGAGCTTGGCTAGATACGCCATCTACTTCTTCCATACATTGTTTTGCAGAATGGATGTTGTTATCTGAAATGGCTTGCAACTCGGTAATCGAACCACTGACTTGATTCATTACAATACCTTGTTCTTCTATCGCTGAGGCAATACGTTCTGAATTACTTTGTATTGTATCCATGTCACTGATGATTTGAGTAAAGCTATCATCCAGCGTTTGTGAATATTGCTTCGTTTGCTCACCTTGGGCATTGCACGTCTCAATGTCTGTGACTACCGTGGACATCTGAGATTGAATTGCTGTAACCACAGAGGTGATTTCCTCAGTCGATTGGTGAGTACGGCTAGCGAGTGCTCTTACTTCGTCGGCTACAACTGCAAATCCACGGCCTTGCTCACCTGCACGCGCCGCTTCGATAGCAGCGTTTAGTGCCAATAAGTTAGTTTGCTCCGCTATTTCTTGAATCATAACAACAGCGCCACCAATCTGGTCTACGTGTTGGTTAAGCGAAGTTATCGAAGCTTGGCTATTTGCTAACGTACCAGAAAGACCATTGATGTTATCAACTGTGCTGCTTACAACATCTCTACCTGATCTCGCATTGTTTGCGGCTTGGTTAACACCTTCAGCGGCAACCGCAGTACTTTCGGAAATCTCACTGATCGTAGATACCATTTCTTGTACAGACGTCGCCATTGATGTTGTGTGTTCAGCTTGAGTATCAAATTGCTCAATCACACCCTGAAGTTGAGAGTGCATACTTTCGGTGCTGCTAAACAATGCTTTGGATTTAACTTGAGAACCAGAAACGAGCTTTTCAATGCTTTCAAGTAAGTGGTTAAAGTAATTACCTAATTCTGAAAGTTCGCTTTTACCATTGATATCGACACGCATGCCGATATTGTTGGTTTCGGAGATTTCCTGAATTGTTGTGAGAAGCTTATTCATCATTGTATTGATGGACATAGAAATCTGCGTAACGGCACCTACAATAATGAGGATAATAACAAACGAGATCCCCCATTTTATTTGCATGTTTTTCTCTTCGTATGTAGCTACACCTGTTTTGAGAATTTCTGCAGTCGCTTTAAATTGTTTCTCAATCTTATGGGATCCAGAACGCACTTGACCAAGCATACCAACATTGTATTTAAGACCAATAACTTCCAATTGACTCACTACTTTTTGCGCAGAATTTTTCAGCTCGTTGCTGCCGTAATTTCCGAGAAGTGAAGGGTCATATTTGCCTTTTGAAACGGCATGATGAAAGGTATCTAAAGCAAGTTTACCCATGTCGTCTGATGAATCGAACAGACGATCGTATTCGGCATTGAAGTTACCCAGCAACCCCTCAGTTTCCTTTAGACCCAAGGTCTTGAAAGAAGAAACCATGTTACTAAAGCTCTTCTTATAGATATCCAAATCTGTAATAAGTTGGTTAGGGTAGGGGATGTCATAACTTTTAAGGCTGGACGCGATTTGAGCGTTAATTGCTAGAAAGTTATCTGCGTTTTTGTTGAATTTATCAAGGTACTTCATATCTTTGCGAAGAAGGAAGTCTTTCTCGTTTCTTCTCAGCATTAGCAGGCTGACTTGTAGGTCTGAAAGTTTCGTTCTAGCTTCGCTTAATTCACCTACATTTTTACTTGAAATGGTAGATACACCTAAAATGGTCGCAACGCCAAGGATTGAAACCAATCCCAAAAGTATTAGTCGAGACTTAATATTCATAAGCATTCTTCTTCTATTGATATAAGCATCATTAATGATAGATTTATTTATCACTAATATTCATAAAGTTAATTTAGAAATGAGACTTCTGCTACAAATAAATGTGACATTTAAGTTACATTTATATTAAGGGGTTTAACTCATTGTTTTAAAAGGGTGCATAAAAGACGTTGTATTTGAAACCCGTTAGAAGAAATATTATGAATGGGTTCTTAATAATGTTTCTCATTTACATATGAGTGTGTCACTAATGAGAATATTCAATTAAGTTCATTATGTAAAATCCTTGTTTAAATCAATTTCCTATCTGGTAACAATTATATCGACTATTTGTAATTTTTCTTTAATGTTTCTCATCAATTATTTTTTTAATCTAGATAAGTGTTTTGTCTCGAAGAATGGAAGGAAATATTTGACAGGTAAAGAAAAACCGCCCGAAGGGCGGCTTGTTCAAGAATTGTACACTAACGCACTTGAATGCTAATTGCCTTAAATACGCAAGTTACTTTCATGTTTAGGGTTTCGTTGACTATCCTAAATCTAAATTCGATGCTTTCAGTTCTTGAAACATACCCCAACTCGCGAAGAGCAATTGGGCGAACTAGTTTGATATTAGAGCATAGCAACAGAGTAAATAAGTACTCTTAATTAATGGAGAGCAATTCCACTTCAAAGATCAGTGTTGCCGCTGGTGGAATAGGACCAGACCCATTTTTCCCATAGGCGAGATTACTCGGGATATAAAATCGGAATTTGTCGCCAACAACCATTAGCTGAACGCCTTCTTGCCAACCTTTAATGACTCTGTTTAAAGGAAAGGAGATCGGCTCTCCACGATCAACGGAACTATCAAATACCGTACCGTCAATCAACGTGCCGTGGTAATGCACTTTTACTTGGCTAGTCGCTGTTGGGTTTATTTCGCCACTACCAGCGGTAATTACTTCATATTGCAAACCGGTTTCGGTTGTTTTTACACCGTCTCTCTGTTCGTTTTGCATTAAGAAGTCTTGACCCAATTTGAAATTGGCATCTGACGCTTTATGGTTTGTCCATGTGCGATAGATGAAAAAGGCGGCAAGGACAAAAATAATGATCGGAAAAACTAACTTAGACACAATGGCTCCCTTTGATTGGAAATAGCGGAATTCTATGAGGGCATTAGACCCTAAAGAGTTAGAAGATAATTTATCGTTTTGGCAATGTCTTTGACATCTTTGTGTCCAGACGTAACAACTTGATATTTGCCATTGATAATAAACGTTGGAACAGCATTGATTTGAGCTTGGTGAGTCACTGTTTCTGCGTTAGAAATGTGCTCAAACAAAGTTTTTTGCTGTTCTTCGTTGAAATCGTAAGGGCTAATCAAACCGCGAGAAGTAAACGCTTTCTCTGTGGCTTGTTTAATTTCATCTTGAGTAAACCCTTTCCCCATTTGTGCTGCTGCAAATAGTTCGTCCATCATTTGATGATCTGGCGTTGTATCCAATTGCATTTCTGCGGCGTAATAAATGAGTGCGCCTATTTGAGCGCTTTCGTTGAAGGTGACGTGAACTTTGCCAATCTTCTCTGAAAGTTCAGATTCAATCTCGGGCAGGAATTTCTCCATACTTCTGCAGTGACCACAATTTAAAGAGAACACCTCAGTAACAGGGGAAACGAGATCGGAGCTTAGCGCTGCGGGTAATAATTCAAAATGGGTGCCTTGCTTCGGTACTCCGTCATCGGTACATGCAACAAGTGCGACAGAAGCGAACAAAAGTGAAATGTAAGAATAGAAACGTTTAAGCATAATGATATGTCGTTCGAAATTGTGGCGAGTATAGTAGAAGAAAATTCCCTTCGGACATACTAAAATTTACTAGATAAACGCATTCGATCTAAGGAACAATGTAAGTCAGCGCTGCATTAGGTAGATTTTTCTAAAGATTTTAGCTGTCTGCCGATAAAGATATTGTAACCTGTATGCGTTTGCCTATTTCTGTTGAGTCCTTTGACTCTATGTTTTTAAGCTAACAAACGCTAATCAGCACCATTTTGAATTAGAGCAATTAGTAGCCTTATGACAAGACATTTCAATCTGGCTTTCATTCTGCTGTTGGGAACCCTGAGTGGGTGTACCGCGCTTAAGCCACCTAATCTGTTAGAAACGGCTCCTCGTTCGGAGGCGGAACTCATCTACCCTGATTGGGGAGAAGAGGAGATCGAACAGCCAACAACTCGCATGGAATATGTCCAACGTCAGGCTGCCCCTTCATCTGTAAGAAGCCCTTCACCAGTTAGGAGCCCAACAGGTCGCAAGAACATGACTGATATTCAAAACCTGATGGCGTATATGGACCAGAATGGAATTGGGTACAATGTGGTTCCTGGACAACATCCAGTTATTAAACTCGACAAAAAAATTCATTTTAGAACAGGATCTGCGCTGGTTACGGATGCTTCACAATATTGGTTATCAGGTCTTGGTCGGTTTCTCGCTTCACAACCGACAATCAAAACTGTGATAGATGGCCATACTGATAGCACCGGAAGCAACAGGATCAATGATTCGCTTTCGGACAAGCGCGCCATGCAAGTGAAAATCCTACTCACTCGTGAGCAAGTTCCCGCTTCAAATGTTTACACCCGTGGATATGGGAAGCACATGCCGTCATGTTCCAACTTATCTAAGCAAGGAATGGCTTGTAATCGACGTGTTGAGTTGATGTTTATAACGGACAAATGATGGTGTGATTCATACATTCGTAAGAGCGGTATATACAAGATGCGGTATACACCAGATGCGCGAAAATATTGAATATGAGCGCAATTTCGCCACAAAGAAAAAATTAGCGACAATGAAAAAGGCAACATTACGTTGCCTTTTCTATTTAACTCGAACCCGGCTAGCCGGTTAGCTTAACCCTGTAATGTTACCTTCTTCATCGATGTCTAAATTCATAAATGCTGGTTTCTCAGGCAGGCCGGGCATCGTCATCACGTTGCCGCACAGTGCGTAAATGAAACCGGCACCAGCACAAAGCTTAAACTCTCTAATGTCGACGTTAAATCCTGCGGGTGCACCTTTAACAGAAGCGTCTGTAGAGATAGATAGTGGAGTCTTAGCCATGCATACGGCGAGTCCATCAAATCCTTGTTCTTTAAACTGTGCTAACTGGCGCTTTGCCGTATCTGAAAGTGTTACTTGCCCAGCACCATATCCTACCTCGGTGATTGCCATAACTTTTTCTTCAAGCGTTTGCTCTAAGTTATATAAAGGGGAAAACTGTGCGTCTGTTTCACAAACAGAAACCACTGCGTTGGCGAGTTCGACGGCTCCGTTTCCACCTTGAGAAAAGGCATCGCTGATGGCGACTTTAACATTAGGGAAATGGGCTTGAACCAAGAGTGCTAGTGTATTGAGTTCATCTTCAGAGTCTTGCGGAAAGCGATTAATGGCAACGACTGCGGGGACGCCATATTTTGCCACATTATCTAAGTGCCATTTTAGGTTGTCGAAACCGGCTTCTAAAGCAGCAGCATCTTCATTAAAGATTGAATCTGGTAATGGTTGACCTGGTCTCAAGTCATATAAGCCCGAATTGGCCTTTAAACCGCGAAGAGTCGCAACGATTACAGCGCAATCGGGTGACTTACCGGATGTGTTTGCTTTGATATTACAGGCTTTCTCAAACCCCATATCTGAACCAAAACCGCCTTCTGTTATGGTGTAATCAGCAAGGCGAGTGGCAATTCTGTCTGCAATAATGGAAGAGTTACCATGTGCAATATTGGCAAATGGACCAGCGTGAATGAGTGTAGGAACACCTTCCAATGTTTGCATCATCGTTGGCTCAATGGCTTCACGCATCGTTACCGTCATCGCTCCGGCAACGTTTAAGTCTTCTGCTGTAATGGGTTCACCATTTAAATCATAGGCGAGCACGATGTTCCCAATTCTTTTACGTAAGTCTTTTAGGTCCGATGCTAACGCCAGGATTGCCATTAACTCTGAAGCAGCGGAGATATCAAAGCCATCCTGCCTTTCAAATCCATTGATTGTTTTACCTACTTCGTTTTGACCAACAGTGACCATTCGCAAAGCACGATCGTTATGATCCATGACCCTGCGCCACACAACGCGTTTTGGGTCTATCTTCAGAGCTTTTAAATCATTTCTTTCGGAGAACAGCTCATAACCTAAGCGTTGTTCATGATAAATCCTAGCATCAAGGGCTGCTGCCGCTAGGTTGTGTGCGGCTGTCACCGCGTGGATGTCACCGGTTAAATGCAGATTAAGCTCTTCCATCGGTCCGACTTGGCTATAACCGCCACCAGCTGCGCCCCCTTTAACCCCAAACACTGGCCCCATAGAAGGCTGTCGGATACACGCCATTACAGATTGACCAACTTTTGCTAAACCTTGAGATAATCCGATGGTTGTAACGGTCTTTCCTTCGCCAAGTGGTGTGGGTGTAATCGCGGTAACGACAACTAATTTACCTTCAGGGTGATCAGCTAAACGGTTAAGGGCATCGAGCGATACTTTCGCTTTGTGTTTACCATGAGGTGTATATTCGGTTTTGGATAATCCGGCGTTGAATGCAACAGTGTCGATAGAAGAAAGCGGAGTCGTTCGACAGATTTCGATGTCGCTTAGCATTTAAATCCCCTTTAAGGCGTGAAACTAGTGACGTAAACGTTTGCGCAGGGAATATACCTTGCAATTTATCTTTGTAAAGCCTTTTTACTAGTAGGGGATTGTAGCGTGAAGGTGGTGTGAATAAACAGTAGGATTTGTTTCTAGAAACAGCGAAACAGTAAGAAGAATGTTTCGCTGTTTTAATGAGCTGACGTTAGAGTGTACTTCTATTCTGTGCTCGGGTTGCTTTGAAGGAATGGCGCGTCGGGCGCGTCAATTTTTAACGTTTGAGTTGGGTACGCGACATCAGCATCGTGTTTGTGGATGATTGCCATTATCTCTAGAAGAACGTCTTGTTTTACTTCATGGAAGCGAACCCAATTTACGGTCTTAGTAAAGGTGTACACAAAAAAGTCCAAAGATGAGGCACCAAAAGCGTTGAAGTTAACAATCAGTGTTTGGCTGGTATCAATGTCTGGGTGGTTTTGAAGCATAGATTTTACATCTGTGATGATCGCATCCACTTTTTTTGTATCGTCGTAGCGTAATCCGATATTTTCGTAAATCCGACGGTTTAGCATTCGAGACGGGTTTTCTACGACAATATTGCTGAATACCGAATTTGGCACATAAAGAGGACGTTTATCGAACGTACGAATTATGGTCATGCGCCACCCAATTCGTTCTACAGTACCTTCGATTTGTCTGTCTGGTGAACGCACCCAATCGCCAACTTTAAATGGGCGGTCGAAGTAAATCATCATGCCACCAAAAAAGTTTGAAAGGAGATCTTTGGCCGCTAGACCTGCAATCAAACCACCCACGCCACCAAAGGTGAGCAAGCCCGAAAGGCTAAGCCCTAGGCTTTGCATAACCGAAAGAACACCCATGATGATAAATGCTAAACGCGCGACTTTTGCTATCGCTTGCACGGTGGTCTCGTCTCGTTTTTTCTGAGAGAGAACTTCATCTTCAACATTGGTAATGAGGCGGAGCACAATCCAGACGGCAATTGCAATTCCCAGCAACATTTTCAAGGTTTCTAACCAGTTTAAAGAGCTCTCTAGGTACGTTTGTAAAATGAGCCCGATAGAAACCATGGCTGGCCAGCCCCAAATTAGCGCGCTAACGGGCGTTTTTAATGAATGAACGATTGCGTCGTCCCAACGGTTTTGTGTTTTAGAGGCGAGAGACTCTATTCGTGAATAAATGATGCGCCAAGCGATCCAAGCAACCAAACTTATGCTTGTCATTATGACCACATCGCCAAACCAAGTTTGTTCTAACAAATGAAATTGCTGGGTGATTGAGCTTGCTAGGTTATCCATCGATTTTTCCATTAGGTTCAATATTTGGCATTTCTATTCGATATGCCATCAGGTAGCGCAGGTGGTTGATTGTAGGCTTAATTAAAAAGCGGCTCAACTAGAGAGGTATGCAAACGACATTTCTAGCTTGAAAACTTGAGATCATGTACGAATATTAAACGAGTGGATTATAAAATAAGAGTCAATAATACATGGTTAGTATCAATCCATTGGGTGAGGAATTAATGTGTGACGCCGTCACTCATTCGGCTTTTGATCACTTTAGTATGGTCTGTAAAAAACGCTTTCGTCAGTCATTAGAGCAAGACCTCTTTCACGTTCTGTTGCTTTTTTCTGAACAAGGAAAACCAATAGGATATTGCTCGTATTGGACCGACATTGTCGATAGTGAACGTTACAGCGGATGCCCAGTTTTCTTCTATCAAATCCATTATGTGTTTATTCAACCTGAATACCGCGGGAAAAAATACTCGGTACTGATGGCAAAGCGCGTGGTATGTAAAATGTTAGAAGAGCTGAGGAGCAGAAGGGATGTTGCCGCTTTTTGTGATAAATCTGTGTACACAAGCAATGAAGGCAACGCTTATGGTCGCCATATTAGAAACTGGCTTTCATGCACTAAACAGTTGCCGTTTGTTTGAGACGCGATACCTGCACCGTAATTAAAACTCTATAGCAAAGACAAAACGCATCACTGAAGGTCAACAGGCCTTAAGAAATCAGCTTCTCTTTCTGGCGAACCTGACGCTGCTTCATGGAGTTAAGAAACACTTTCACACCATCTTCATACCCCAATATAATGAATAGAAACCCCATCCCCCCAAATAAAAGTATGGTTGCCAGTATTGGAGCCATTAAATAGCTAAATGCCATTTGAAAGGGCACATATACCCCAAACATCATCAGTCGCTTTATCAATTCCATACTATTCTCTCTAGTTAAAAATGAGCGTGCTCATAAACTAAGTTGAGCGCGCTCAAAAATCAAGTGAATTTGGAAGAAAGCGTGTAAATTGAATTGCGCAATGTGGCAGAAAAACGGCAAAATAGGTGCAGTGAATGGTGGTCTGAAGAGCCGTGTATATTTGAAGGTGTGTAAGTTTGCAAAAAGAGTCTAAGAGAGAGCGTACGAGAAATCATATACTGACGTGTGCGTGGACATTGTTTGAGGAATGTTCATACACGGCGACAACCACACGCCAGATATCGGAAAGGGCTGGAGTGGCAAATGGTACCGTTTTCTCTCATTTCCCTACAAAATATGATTTATTGACTGCGGGCATACAGGAGAGAGTTGCTTGCGTGTTGAAAGAAGCCTCAGCCAGCGACACACAATCTGAACCTTCAGAAAGGCTTGTCCATTATGCGAGATATTTATATCGCTACTACTTGGATAACCGCGAATTCGCTATAGAAATTTTTAGAGAGTTGATTTGGCAACCAGAGCGTATCGAAGCGCAAATTGTTGAGTTTCAGGCGCGCCTCTATTCAAAGCAACCTGAATTTGATGTTCTAAAATCGAGTGTGCTGATGGATTTATACTTTATGGTATTGATAAAAGGGTTAAATGACTCTTCCAGTACCGCCGATAGCATGATAAAAACGCTGGAAAGAAAAGTTGCCTTAGTGGCTTGATAAAATCAAAGAGAATGAAAATGAAAGCAGAAGTAAAGTGGATTGATGGATTCAAATTTCTAGGCACGTCGAATTCGGGGCATTCACTTGTGATGGACGGCAGTGGGGGTGAACACGCTCCGAGTCCGATGGAAGTTGTGTTAATGGCGTCAGGCGGATGCAGTTCAGTCGACGTTGTTGATGGGTTGAAGTCTAAGAATCAAAAAATCACAGATTGTGTCGCCGAAATCAGATCCGAAAGAAGGGAAAGTGCCCCTAAGCTCTTTACCGAAATTCATATTCATTTCAAAGTTACTGGATATGAACTCGATGAGTCACTTGTCGCGAAAGTAGTCTCCGATTCTTTAGAAAAGTATTGCTCCGTTTGCCTTATGCTTGGTAACGGAATCGAGATGACACACAGTTTCGAAATCATACCAGCTTAATAGATTCCTATGGCTGCTTACTAAACGTAAGTAGCCTCACCTAAGGTCGATATTCCCTAGTTATTCGGTAAAGCATGCAAAAATTTTTGATAGTGGTTCTAGGTAAACGCCTAGTTAACAACCAACTTACCCTTGAGTCTCGCTCTAGGGTCGAAGGATTAGTTCAATTTCTGCAATCATTAAACAACACCGATAAAAAAATAGTGATTGGCTTTTGTGGAGGGGTCACTCATGGTAATCAGAGCTCAGAAGCTGAAGAGATGCATCGGTACTTTAAAGCAGCGTCTTTGGGCGTAAAACTTCCTGTCATTAGCGAGATATTAGTAGAAAACAATTCGACCAGTACGGTAGAGAACATTCAAATGCTCTCTTCTATTTTGATTGAGTGTGGAGCCTTCAAAAGTAACGAAGAAATCCAATTGGTCTTAGTTTCAAACGACTATCACTTGGAACGTATTTTTGAAATACAAGAATTGATTGATGAGCAAGGCTTGCTGAGAGAGCTACAAAAACGCTGCTTGACTGAAGGGATAAAATTAAGCATCCCTTACTGTATCGATAAGCATGTTGCTGTTCGCTATCCATATGCTCAGGAGCATGACAATGCAAAACTCTTTTTACAAGTTGAGCGTTTGACCACTTATCGCGTCTTCCTTGAAGGCGTTTACGCAAATAGTATTGTTAGACCACTGAAAGAAGTTCAAAAGATACCCTTAAGCATTGCGTTTAGCTCACTCAAGCAAGCTCGCGAAATAGCCACCCAGCAGAATCAAAGTATCGTACTGTCTGTTTTAGATTTAATCGAACGCGCGGTTAAGGAAACGGAAACGACTCTAGCCCTACGCACTGTTCGAGAAGTGTTAGGAGTATTAGACGTGAATTTAAATATGCTAAACAGAATGCTCGATCCCGAGCTTATGAACGATGAACACTGGTGGAAGCGTTAAGGTACATCATAGGAAATCCCTTTCTCGCTGAACCAATTACCGTGTGGGTACTTGGGTTTAAGTTACCTATATAAAACGCAGCCTAGCTGTTGTTGCGAAAATATTCCCATTCCTCAATGCTCGTCCCGTCTTCGAATTCACAATAGCCAATTTGTCCGTCTTTTGTATCAACAATATTTACTTTACCGCCTTTCTTTACACAGAACTCGGAGGCAGGGTTCGCCATCGATAAGGCAGCAGCTTTGTCACGACTATTATTTTTTTCAGCGCACCCGGTTAACAGAGCTCCTGAGCATAAAGCAAAAATTAGAGTGTTCTTATACCCAAGTAACCTCAAGATGCTTGGTTCAGCGAGAATCAACTGGCTTTCAGACAAGGCAACGATATGAAGATCTAGTCATTCTAAATCAAGAATCGGTAACGCAGTATGAAAGCCAATTAAACTCGCCCTTGGGAGCCCATATTCTGTCCCACTTCATCGTCAAAGAACTTGGAAAGGACTCGCCATTCCACTGCGTTCTTTTCCTTGAATTGAAACAGAATATGAGGCTCTGAATCCTGCATCTTGAGGTCACTTGGGTATAAACATGTTTAACCCCTAAAAATCTGATAATAAATGGTAATTTCTTAGAAATGTAATCTCAGTAGCGGAAAAAACAGGTGAAGGGGTCTATATTAACAGTGATATTTAGTTTCAAAGTCGATAAACGCTTGCTGTTTCGAGTTAAAAGTAAAGCCTAGAATACTTCGATGCCGCTTCAGCAAACTATACGTAGTTTACCGTGAACTTGAAATAGGTATTATGTCAAATCAATGAAAGTTTGGCATTGGTATATGTTCAATAACAGGCAAGGAAAGCAAAAATGTCTGAGAAAAAATTTCGGCTTGTAACCCGTAGTGACTTCGATGGATTGGTTTGTGCAGTACTTTTGAAGAAGTTGGATTTAATTGATGATATTAAATTCGTACATCCAAAAGACATGCAAGACGGGATTGTAGAAATATCAAGCGACGATATCGTAACTAACCTGCCTTATGTTCATAATGCGCATTTAGTGTTTGATCACCACTTGTCGGAAACCATAAGAAACACTGGTGATAGACCAAATCATATTATTGATCCAGATGCACCATCGGCTGCTCGTGTGGTTTGGGAACATTATGGTGGTGAAAAAGTATTTCCAGCATCATGGAACGACATGATGGTTGCGGTTGATAAAGGCGATTCAGCGCAGTTTACGCGTGATGAAGTTATTGATGCTCAAGGTTGGAACTTACTCAATTTCTTAATGGATGCGCGTACTGGTCTCGGTCGATTCCGCGAGTTTAGGATCTCAAACTATAACCTCATGATGGATCTGATCGATTATTGCAAGAATCACACAATCGAAGAAATACTTGCTTTGCCGGATGTGAGTGAGCGTATTGATCTCTATCGTGAGCACAATATTAAATTTCAGGATCAAATCCAGCGATGCGCTACGGTTCACGATAATTTGATTTTGCTCGATCTCACTAACGAAGACGTGATTTTCGCAGGAAACCGATTCCTCATTTATGCACTGTATCCACAGTGTAATATTTCAATTCATAAAATGTGGGGCTTCCAGAAACAGAACATTGTTTTTGCTACAGGAAAATCTATCTTCGATCGTGGTTCTAAAACGAATGTTGGCGAATTGATGCTTAAGTATGGCGGTGGTGGGCACCAAGCGGCGGGCACATGCCAGATCGCGGTTAATAGTGCTGAATCTGTCGAGAAAGAGCTTATTGCAACTATCAATGCTGATGGCTAGCTCTTTTAATATCCAGTAAAATTCGATAACCGAAACCCCAAAAAAGCTTTGCGTATGGCAAAGCTTTTCTTTTTATCCCGCCGCCGTTACACTCCGCGCTGAAGTCAATTAATCAGCGATAATATGAGACATTTAAGAACAACACGTCACCCTGATATCGATCATCTCGACGATAAAGTGATATTTAATAGAAATGCAGCGAGAGCTATTGTTTTACGTGGTGAAGATATCCTTATGCTCTATACCGAGAGATATCATGACTACACCATACCTGGTGGCGGTTTGGACGAAGGTGAAGATATTATTGCTGGAATGGTTCGAGAGCTGGAAGAAGAAACAGGTGCTCAAAACATCCGTAACGTTAAGCCTTATGGCATCTATGAAGAGTTCCGACCATGGTACAAAGATGATGCAGATATCGTTCACATGATTTCATACTGTTACACCTGTAAAGTTGACGACCAACTTGGGGAAACAAATTATGAAGAATATGAAATCAAGAATGGGATGAAGGCGGTATGGATGAATATCCACGAAGCCATTGCACACAACGAACGAACAATGGCTGAAAGCGACAAAAAGGGTATGAGCATAGAGCGCGAAACCTATCTATTGCACCTTATTGCCAAGGAACTTATATAAGCCTCTTTTCAGTTAAATTCTAGGTTATCGATTTAGCATCATTCTTTGATAGATCGACACTCTTCTGATGTTCATCCATTCTGAGACTTTAAGAAGCCACCTCCTTTATGCATGACGAGGTGGTTTTGCTTAGGCGCTGCAAAATCCCTTTCTATTTCTATTATCAAAGCCCTTACCATCTGAATTTCAAAGCATTTTTATATCATCCTTAAATGAAAATGTTCAGGGAAAAAACAGTGTATGCGTGCCCGTAAAAAAGATCAGATTTAGGTTGTCTCATATAATAATGATACTGTATATTTAAACAGTATCTAGCGATTTACTAAGGAATTAGCATGATTGGGTCAAAATTTGGCAAAGACAGCTTGATTTATCGCCATTTCTACGAGGTCGTCAGTGTAGCGGTAGGCATTTCATTGTTTGGCTATACAATGGTGCTTACAGAAATGCTCAATGGCTCATCACTTAACTTTTTACTTGCTATTGCATTATTTTTAATTTGGGCATCTATCTTTGCAATACAGTTTTTGGCTAATCGACGTGTCTTGAGTACCATGGTGTGGTTAGACGATTTCATCTATTTAGTGTGCCGCTCTTTAATTTTGTCAGTTGCTTTATATCTATTTACTCTGATCATGACTCTATCACTCACTCTGTATGGCAGTTTCGAATCGAATATAGAGAAGCAAATGCTACCCTTGCTCATGGCTACATGTTTGTTAGTTGTTTCTTTAATCGGGATGAAATTTACCTTTCGTAAGCCTCGCCAATACTCCAAATCGAGATTTGACCATATGCTAAGAGCAATGAAATAGGATGGCTTAAATTTATACCTAGCAACGCGAACTGGATTGGGTATAAGCTTCCTTTTTCACTAAAAGGTTATGAGTTCCTATGAATCAAATTATCCCTTTCGCATTTCGATTTCAAAAAGGGGCGGACTTAAAAGGTGCCATTGAGTCTGTCGTGATAGAAAAGGGTATTCAAGCTGGTTCTATTGCGTCGTGTGTTGGAAGTTTGTCTAGCTTGCATATACGGTTAGCTGGAGCTCAAGAATTTTTAAAGTTGGAAGAGCCACTAGAAATTGTCTCTATTATGGGGATGCTAACTCACTCCCATCAACACATACACATTTCTGTTGCAAACCGAAAAGGAGAGGTGTTTGGTGGGCATTTGATGCCTGGTTCAATCATTGATACTACTGCAGAGCTGATTGTTCATAGCTACAGTAATCTGGTTTTCACACGTGAGCCTGACAAGAGCACCGGTTTTACTGAGCTTGTAATAAAAACGAACTAGCAAAAACAAACAGTATTTAGAGCGGTGCTGCTTGTGTACTATTCCGCTCAAGTCGAATTTAATCTCCGCAAGGAGAGACCTTCTCAAACTTTATGATTTTTCCATCGCTATAGAATGATTCAAAGTGCGCCGTTTGAACCACCCTTTGGATGAGTTTTGGAGAAAACAGAGCGAAGCAAATCTGTTCACTTTTTACTGACCTCACAGAGTAGTATTGAAGCCCTTCTTTGCCGATTTGTTTTAGCTCTCTAGCTAACTGCTGGCTGGCTCCGTAATTGTTAGGATCGTAGATCGGATTATCTAAGCTTACGGATGTCAGGTCATGCAAGTTTGCGGAAAATAAACACTCTAATCCACGGTAGGTAATCACATCAAAAGGGCAATTATCGATATTGTTCATGTAACGAACTTGATGGTAGGAGATTTCTTCTATTGCGGTATCGACTTCTTGAGCACAATAAAAAGCACCAAATTGACCGTCGTTAAATCTACCGCCATCACGACTTAAATGCACAAACGGCGCGAGAGCATAACTGCAACCAGAAATCCCAAAAGGTATGTCGTTTAGTGCGACTAGAGATAGGTTACCTACTTCGTTTTGTATTCGGGGGTTGGTCAATTCTTGAATGGCGTATAATGCCGCGAATTCATCCTCACTTGCAACGTCATCAAATAAAGTAATTGGAGGATATTTAGAAGGAATGAGGCGATACGCGATTTGGTCTTTGAGTGATTTTACGGAGTTATTCATTGCCATTGACCGCCTCGAAGCGCATTAATTCGGTGGTATACGTCGTACAAAGAGCCGAAGTTACCTCCCTCGATAATTTCAATAGGGGAGCGACCATTAAAGAATGGATTGTTGTTTTTACGTGTCATGAACCCATAGACAAGCTCTGGGTTTGTAAAAACTGTTCTCAACACACCATGAATATTCAGAATAAGACTAATTCGCTCCAAAAGATCATTGCTTATACTGAGCGAACTTGGGTTCGCTTTGGCTTTAAAAAACTGGCTTTTCTTTAGGCCAAGAACCTGCATCATCTGGTTATTGGTTAAAGACCATTTTTCCAAAATACTCAATGCGGCTTTTAAGCCTGTTGTGCGTACTTCTTTATCTTCTGTAGATAAACCGTTCGTAAATACAGCGTTAGTCGAATGAACCATAAACCCACCTTAAATTCGTCCTAGCTTAACACCTAAACATAGTCCAAAAATATACTATTATTTAGATAATGTCCAATTATAGACTTTAGTGACAAGAGAAAAGGTGTATCTGTAACAACAAGGCAAGAAATCGCTGCATTAAAAGTGACACTCTTCAGTTTGAGCCGTCTACTCCATTCACCGAAAAAAACTCAAATGACTGGGCATGATTGTTTGAACAAACCATCAAAATAGAGGTGTTCAAATAAAATTCTTTGACTCTAATATTCGGTGGTTGGAGTTTTAAAGAAACCTAAACTATCTTTTAAATGTGCGTTTCCTCCATAGCTATTTAGACGGGATAACTGGCCAGATAGAGGTCTCCACTATTATATATTTCGTTCAGCCTTAGCATGAATAATTAAAAAAAAAAGGCTGATTTTCTAAAATTTAAAACGGTATTGGGTAATAAAATGTGGAATTCTAGAGCAAAGCTACTGGCAATATTTTTTGCAATGTTAATTATAAATCCGCTGAATTCGATAGCCGAAGAAAAACAGAAAACGGTTGCCATAATTACCGTTGATTTTCAATCAAATACAATGCTCCGGTTTGGTAATTCTTTTTCCTTACGGGCTAAGGAGTATGGTTGGAATGTGATTAAAGCCGAAATTTTCGGAGATTATAGTAAAGCCGATGATTACTTTGACGATTTTATCGATCGTGAAGTAGATGCAATATTTAATGATATGCTCGATCCTAATCTAATTGAATCCGCACTTTTGAAAGCAAAAAATGCAGGTATTCCGGTAATAAATGGGGATGCAGGATTCCACAAGGATGTAGTAACAAATATAACTTCAAATAATTATTTTTTATCAGCCCGAATCACCAAGTTTTTGTTTGATAAAATGCTCGTCGATGGCAAAAAGGAATTGCTTGCCATTACTTGGTTAGATCATCACGGTATTAGAAAAAGAACGGACATAATGGAAGCGATATTGGCTGAATATCCTGATATCAAATTGGTAAAAATGCACCACACGAGCATTCCCGGGCAAGTGCAGGACTCAAGAAGTTTTGTGTCGGACTATCTTAAAAACAATCCTGATTTCGACGGCGCGGTTTGGGCGGCATGGGATGAGCCCGCAGCAGGAGCAACACAAGCCATATTAAATGCAAAGAAAGGGAACAGCGTTTACACCACAGGTATTGATGGAAACAAATGGACATTTGACATGATCAGGCAAAGGCCTCCTTTTTTGGCATCAGAATCTCAGAATTTCGAGATGATGGGAAGGCAGGTGGCAGATTGCATGAATGATATCTTCAACAAACACAACGAATCAGAGAAAATTTATTGTGGTGATGTCGTGCCTTATAACTTGTACGTACCCACAATACTTGCCACTAAAAACAACCTTCCGCAAATTGGTAAGTTTCCATGGAGTGAAACCGGAGAGTTTTCTGACCAATACATCCAATCTTCATCTTGGCCGAAGATTGAAGGCAATTGGGGAGCAGATACAAATGATGGGGAAACATTGAATGATTACACCCTGTCAGCGCTAATTACACCATTGCTGTTTGATAAAATGACAAAAAATAATAAGACGGATTTATTGGTTGTTACATCAGAAGAGAATATCGCTTCTAGAAGAAGAACAAGGATCATGGATGGAGTGTTGAAAACCTACAGTAATCTTGATCTTATGGGACGAAGCCAAGTTACTGTTTCGGATAAGTCTGTACAAGAAGCACAAGCAGCAGTAGAAGAATTTTTGAAGAAAAACCCTGACTTTGAGGGGGCAATCTGGTCTTCAGTCGATGTATTGAATGAAGGCGCTGTAAAGGCGATTGCAAACCTAGGTAAAGAAGACCGTGTATACACACTGCTTGATGTTGGACAATTTTGATATGTATTACGGTTACAATGAGATGCGTAAGTAAATATACGCATCTTTTTCATTTGCATAGTTCCACTAACTAAGCAGAATATAAAATGATAAAAAATTCCAATTTATTCAATAGCATTCGCAGCAAACTTGGAATCCCTCTTTTAATCGTATTCATTATTATTAGCACCATTTTAGGTGTGCTTAATTATTACCAGTCAGAAAAAGAACTAGAAAGACAAGTTGAAGAGAAAATGGACGCAACCTTAACCCGAATGTCGTTGGGGTTAGGGAAGTTACTCTATAACATTTATAGTGATCAGGTATATCAAATCATTATATCTGAAATGAATGATAAAGAGTTTCATTCAATTCTTATTAAAGACTCAACCAATACCTACGTAACACATGGTCAAACCAGAGATGAAAACTGGGAACTCGTCGGTTTAAACGAAGACTTTCAGGACATCAACGAAAACCTCTATTATCGGGAAGAAAATATTCTTTTTAATTCAGTGGGTTCAGGTAACTCTGCTGATGATGAAGTAATTGGGGTCGCAAAGGTCTACATTACAAAAGATTTTCTAAGAGAAAAGTTAACTGATTTAATAATAAATACCATAGTAGAAAGCGTTGTGCTGTTTGCGGTGCTATACGCTGCTATTTATATGATTCTTATGATTGTTGTCATCAATCCATTACAAAAACTTAAAATGTCTTCAGACGAGTTAGCTAAGGGGAATTTATCTTGCGATATAGAAAAGGATAGAAAGGATGAAATTGGAAGTTTAGCCAACAGCTTTGCGATTATGCGAGATTCGATTCGTAAGAAAATATCTGATTTAAATACCTTAAACACAACGGGAGAAGAACTTTCTGAAATTATTTCGGTAGATAACCGTGAGCAATCGGAAATCTATATATTAACGACTATTAAAAACGTTCTAATGAGCTATCTACGGCTAGAATCTTGTGAGATTTATCTATGGAATGATACAAGACAGCAAGCTTACAAAGGTTCTGATGAAGTTCATAGCATTGACGACCTACTATTAAAATCAATCAATCAAAAGCAAACAGAATTCGCAGAGAACAATTCGGATCTGAGATGCTGCATACCCATGATCCATGAACAGAAGGTCATCGCCATCTTCGATACAAGAGGCAAGGTTGGAAGTGTGCAGCGTCAGTACGTCGGAAATGAATTTGTTTCGACCCTATTTAGAATGGGGGCTACTGCGATTTTAAGAATGACAATGCTGGCCGATATTAAACGGTTGAACCAAGATTTGGAAATGCGTGTAAAAGAGCGGACTGAAGAACTTTCAGTGGCACAGTTGCAGTCTGAAGAAGCTCGCAAAAAAGCTGAAATTTCCAAAGATGAAGCCGAACGGGCTAATCAGGCGAAAAGTCAGTTCCTATCTAACATGTCACATGAGTTGAGAACACCATTAAATGCAGTGCTGGGCTTTTCTGAAATGCTAAAGTCGCAGATGCACGATACAAAAAGTATTGGCTATTTAACAGCAATCAGCAGTGCTGGTAACACGTTGCTTGCCTTGATCAATTCAGTTCTCGATCTTGCTAAAATTGAATCAGGCAAGATGGAACTGGAACATAACCCCACTTCGCTTAAGCAACTCTTAAATGAGCTACACAGCTTTTTCTACAAGCAAGCTAGTGAGCGAGATATCCTTTTTGAAATCCAATCCAGTGATGACTTAGAAGGGTGTGTATTACTTGATACATTGAAACTCAAACAAGTATTGATAAACCTTTGTAGCAATGCCGTTAAATTTACACGCGATGGTAGCGTGAAAGTTAGCATTAGGACAACGCCTTCAAGTATTGATGGAAAGGTTGATATCTACATCGATGTTATCGATACAGGTAAAGGCATTCCAAAATCACAGCAGCAGCGTATATTTCATGCTTTTGAACAAATGTCAGGTCAAAAAAGCTCTGAATACGGTGGTACAGGTCTCGGGTTAGCTATTACTTTAGAGATTGTTCATCTAATGGGGGGGGAGATCAATGTATCGAGTGAAGGTCAAAATATGGGTTCACGTTTTAGCATTATGATACCCGATGTAGAGAAGTGTGATACACAACTACCTGACACGATTAATGAAAGTCCTCAAGTCTCCTTCGAAAAAATCGAGTTTGAACCCGCGAAAATAATGATCGTCGATGATATCCCATACAACAGAAGTCTTATATCGAGTTATTTGTCCGATTGGTCTTTCGACATAATGGAAGCAGAAAATGGGCAAGACGCACTAGAAAAAATACATGGTTTTAAACCAGATTTAATTCTTACAGATTTAAAAATGCCTGTTATCGATGGACAAGAGCTATGTATTAAACTCAGAGAGGATTTGGGAACCAATTGTATGCCGTTAGTGATGGTTACCGCCTCTGCAATGGTCGACGAACAGCAAGAATTACTCAAAGTATGTAACGACCTACTGACTAAACCTTTAGCAAAGCAAACACTAATTAAAAGTTTGATTAACTATTTAGAACATTCAGTTATTGAAACGAATTCAAATAATGATGAAGTAAAAGATGAAGCAGAATCTCAAGAAATTAATTTAAAATCACTATCTCCAGAGCAAAAAAACACACTAATTGAGCTTATTGAAATGGGGGACACAAAAAGCGCGATAAACTTATGTGAAGAAATGCCAGTCGAGTTAAGTAATGAATCTCAATGGGTAATAGAAATGTTAGAAGATTTTGAATTAGCAAATCTTTTGTTGAAATTAAAGGCTAAAGATAAGTGATTGAATGGACGTGTTGTATTTGCACTAAAAGCGGGGGAAGTTAAAATGAAGGACATTATGATAGTAGACGATACACCTGCTAATCTAAAACTCCTAGAATCAATTTTGACTGGCGAAGGCTATAACATTAGAGTGGCTATAAATGGTGAAATGGCCATAAAGAGCATTGCTAATAATGTTCCGGACTTGGTTTTGATGGATATTAACATGCCTGGGATTAGTGGGATTGAAGCGTGTAGACAGTTAAAATTAAACTCTGAGTTATGTGACGTTCCTGTTGTTTTTATTAGTGCCAATTCGGACACCAATTCAATTGAGGAAGCATTCGCAGCGGGAGGGCATGATTATATAACTAAGCCATTTAGAGCCAAGGAAGTTCTCATTCGTGTTAAAAGCGTACTATCAATATTAGAAGCACAAAAAGAGAAGTATCGCGCACAACTTTTTTCAACCATGATCAATATCATAATGGGAGTTGCACATGAAATGAATACGCCTATTGGAGTATGCGTTACCTCAAGTAGCCATCTTCTAGATCAAACGAATAGGATGAATGGGAAACTAGAATCAA
Source organism: Vibrio penaeicida (assembly GCF_019977755.1). NCBI lineage: Bacteria > Pseudomonadati > Pseudomonadota > Gammaproteobacteria > Vibrionales > Vibrionaceae > Vibrio > Vibrio penaeicida. The sequence goes on from NZ_AP025145.1 coordinate 1,070,431, forward strand.
ATAAACTTACACGCGATGATATAATAAGTTGGATTGAACAGGAAGAAAGTATATCTCAGCTGATTACTACAAATCTTAATAAATTAAATCAATTAATAACAGCCTTTAAAACATTGCCAGTACATGATCTTCCTGATGTAGAAATAGTAAACCTTCAAGATCTTATTTGTGATATTGGTAAATCTAAAGAAAAAGAACTTGAAGAGAATAATGTTACGCTAAATCTGGCTTGCAACGATATTATTGTTTCAACAAAGAAGAAACTTATTATCAAACTATTCGATAAGTTAATTGAAAACTCTCTCGATCATGCATTCGTTGATGGTGGCAATAAGGTGATTGATATTGACCTAGATAAAAATGGTAGGGAAATTATTATTACATATCAAGATAATGGTGTCGGCATGGATTTTAATGACTTAGAAAAGATTTTTGACCCATTCTTCACAACCAAGAGAATAGACAAACACTTAGGATTCAGCGCAACTATTATTTATATGACTGTAATATGGGGACTAGAAGGAAGTATTCACGTGAAGTCGGAAGAGGGATTAAAATATAATATAAGAATACCGATTAACTGATGTGAACATAAGATAACTAAGCCATCTGGCATAAGCACTAACTCACCCGATTTTTTCTCGTTTCGTTAACCTCTAAAAAACCGAACTAAGAGCGATTTCCTTTGCGGATGCTCGCCCATCCATATGTTAGCCTCATCTTATGTACACTTGACAACTAGAAGACTAGATAGCGACTAACCTTCGAGAATTTGCCGAATAAGTAAAAAAGAGGCATCTCTGTTTTTCGAAACTTTCTAAGATTAAAACGTAAAAAGGGCGCTGTTAAAACAGCGCCCTTTTTCAATGTGGCGGAGAGATAGGGATTTGAACCCTAGATACGCTATTAACGTATGCCGGTTTTCAAGACCGGTGCTTTCAACCACTCAGCCATCTCTCCGTTGCGGTGCAAATATTATGTAAATGCTCGATCCTTGTAAAGGAATAAATTAAGTTTTTAAAACGTTTGGCGGTATTTTGAACGATATGGTGACTTAGCACTCATTGATTTGTATTGAATTGACAAAAGAGAGTAATAAATAGCGAAATGTTAAAAATATAATCAATTTACCTTGTGACTGAAGGGGATAATAAAATATTGTTTTATTATTTATCTTTTTGTTTTTTATGGATATATGATGTTTCAGACAACACTTGTTCGCCCGAAAGTATTTGCCACTTTTACTAATCTCATTCAAAATTACTATTAAGAACTCTTATGAGAGTTGTTGTGTAGTAAGGTAAAATATGAAAGTTGTTGATATTCTCAAACACAAAAGTGAGTCACTGGCTAAGAAGCATCATTTCGAGTTTCGTGAATTGATGTCTCCGATGCTGCGTGAATACTGGAGTGATATTGTTAATAGAGCGCACGCGCAACATCTTTTTCCATGGGTAAAAGATCACAGTACACCTGCAGTTAATGAAGAGTCTCCACAAGTAGACAAAACACTTATTTCAATGTCGAAAGAGGCGGAAGAGCTGTATCTCGAATTGCAGAATCAATTAAATGAAGAGATTCATGTCGGTGATTGGGCTACGATCGACCAAGAGCGTATTAACGCGTTTGGCCTAGTGACGGAAGATATGCAGTGGATACATACCGATCCAGAGCGTGCTTCTCTAGAGTCACCGTTCAAAACACCAGTAGCGCACGGTTTTCTTACATTGTCGATGCTCTCTAAGCTCACAGACAGCGTTGACCCCGAGAACCCGCAGTTTCCTGCTGCAAAAATGACGGTAAACATTGGGTTGAACCATGTTCGTTTCCCATATCCAGTGAAAGCCGGAAATCGCATTCGTGCTAGAAGTAAGCTTCTTAAAGTTACTCCAGTTTCTAAAGGCATAGAAATTGAGCGTGAAATTAAAGTGGAAATTGAAGGTATTCGCCGACCAGGGTGTGTTGTTGTGTCGGTAATTCGATTAGTAATATAGTCGTTAATTAACATAAAAAGGCTGTCAAGTGGCAGCCTTTTTATATTTTTGGATGTCATTTATTAATCAGAGGAGTGAATTCCGGTGTAGCCGTAGTCCTCAATTAACATCTGACCTTTATTCGACAAAACATATTTTATGAACAACTTTCCTTGTTCTGTAATCGTTTCTTTATCGTGAAACAGTAGAAATGGCCGCGACAGTTCATATTTATTATTTGCGATGTTTTGACTTGTTGGTGTTACATTTTCAAAAGATATCGCCTTCACAGAGCGGTCAACTGAGCCTAGTGAGATAAAACCAATCGCTTGAGGGTTATGGTTCACTATCGTTTTCACCATGCTATTGCTGTTTACGACTAGGTTTTCAGCGTTAATATTGGACACTAAGCGGTTATTGACGACTTTAGTTAGCCCAAGCAAGCTTTCAAAACTGTAACGAGTCCCAGATGACGTTTCTCTCGTCACGACAGCGATAGTTCGATCTTCGCCTCCAAGTTGTTTCCAGTTACTCACTTTCCCTAAATAAATATCCGTCAGCTGCTTACGCGATAAATTCTTTATGGTGTTAGCGCGGTTAACAACGACAGCTAATCCGTCGAATGCGATGGGGTAAACAGCCAGCGACTCGTCGAATTCTGCATCCGTCAAATAGCGAGAGCTCATCCCAATTTCAGCTACGCCTTTCTTTACCAAAGTTATTCCAGCGGTTGAGCCTATTCCTTGAATAGCGACAAAAGTGTCAGGGTGCTCTGAATTGTATTTTTCTGCGACCACATCCATGATGCGGCTCATGGATGTCGAGCCAGTAACATTGATTTCATTGGCATGTATAGAAAAAACAAACAAGGAAAAAAAAGCGGCAAACACAACGCGAAACATAGATTACTCCATATAGTGGATATTATTTCGAGCCATCATATGTCGTAAGAATGACATTTTTGTGAATCCTCTTGTTACAAGCAGTATTGACATAACTCTACTGATATTTGATTCACTTAAGTTCATTTTTTTGAGCGTGCTTAATCCTGAACGAACAGGTATGGAGTTAGTCTTAGGCGAGTAATTGATGAAAATATTCGCTCAATAAAGGATAAAACTGAGAAGTGGGTTTATAGTTATTGTGGGGTAAAGGAAGGAGGATAGATCCATGTTGGTATGTGATATTGACCGCCAACGCCTCGATAAGCTGGCAAGCAAACTGTGCGAACACAGAAACCAAGGCTTGCCCATTGAGCATGGAAAAGCGCATTTTGAGGTTCTAGAATCGGGAGTATTGTTTACTAAATCCTTTTTTAAATTGGATTCAGGGCACCCAGATTATTCAAAAGATGTAGCAAAAGTAGAATTCGACCCAGATGAACACACTTGGCAGTTGTTCGTCAATAAGCGTCAGAAGGAATCGTTGTCGAAAGTGTGGCACCCACATCCGGTGGTGCCACGCAGTAGAGATTTGTCACAAGTGTTTTCGGTGATCGAATCAGACCAAGAGAACTGTATTTGGTACTGATTCCTCATTAAAAGCAAATTGGCGAATTTATCTCATTTCAATGCGCCGCTATGAGAACTAGGTTCACATAGTGGCGTGTCTGAGTTCCTCACGGTTCCAGTTAATGCGAGAGCGGAATTCTTTAGGCGTCATACCTTGAATGCTCTTAAACGCAGTACTGAAGTGTGCAGCGCTTTTAAAGCCGCTTTGGAAAGCAATTTCGCAAATAGACTCATGAGAAGCACGCAGTTGGTTCGCTGCGTAGTTTATACGCTTTTCCTTCAATAGGTGCGAGAACGAGAGCTCTTCAGCAGACAAACGTCGCTTAAGCGTCGCAGGAGACATACCTAGTGTGCGAGAAACGCTTTCAAGCGAGATTTCGCTTTGAATATTTTTTTCAATATGCTGGATAACTCGCTGGCTAACTTTTAGCTCAAATGAGTTGTGAATCAAGCGTCTAAGGCTTGGGTTCACTTTTAGCATCTCGCTCACAAGCGCTCTAGCAAGAAACTCTGCTGTTTCGTTTGGTCCTTTTGCTTCTTCTAAAATACCGATAAGCAAATCTTGGATGGATTGCGCGACGACATCATCAGAATCGAATTTAACAAAGGAATTCTCTTGCTTACCAAAGACGTAATCTTCAGTGCCAGCTTTGATGCTTTGTAAAATTGAAGTATCCAAATGGATAGCTGTTGCGTTAATTGCGTTATTCTCAAGATCCGTTTTTACATCAGTCAGCAGTGAGATATCCAATAAAGTAAATTCTCCACTGCTTAACTTTCCAATAACGCCATCGGGAAATTTGAATGAAGCGCTGCCTTCAATCACCATAAAAATGACTGGATTGGCGGCGTGATATCTATCACGATCTCGTTGTTGGAAATTGCTGAACTTTTGTAGGGTTACATTCGCCATAGCACTTCTCTGTTTTTGTTTCTTCCGTAACTTAATTATTTCTATTGAGTTTTTGAAATCAAGGAAAGTTGAGCTGAATTATGACTGATGCCAATTAATGAGACAACTAGAAGTTTGTTAACGTAAGTAATTGATAAGGCGTTGCTTTAACTGAAATGCGCATTTTATTTAATGAAAACAAAAAGAGCTCTCCTTTCTTAGAGAGCTCTTAAGTGATTATTTTTTATATAAACTTTGAGAAGTGTTTAGTTTGTTCCAAAAACTTTAGTTGGTTTCGCGACAAGGTTACGATTTTCAAGGTTGACATCGATCAAGATAATTTCAAGCACATCACCTAGTTGCCACTCAACAGACTTATCGATGATGACTTGACCGAGTTCACTGTTACATTCAATGCGTTCTTTATTATCTAAAATTTGTGAGCTCGGTATAAAAGCAGACGCACCATTTTCCAAAATACGGATACGAGCGCCAGCTCTATTTACGTCAAAAATCTCACCTTGGAAACAGGTTTTGTTCTTAGGTGCATCTATCAACGTACGTGCATATAACCAATCACCGACATTGCGTTCTGCAATTTTATGATGCTTGCGATGAAGCGCTAATTCTTCACCAACTTGATCATCGGGCTTTTGTACCGGTTCCTTACCAAGGATGAGTGCTTTTAGCATACGGTGGTTAATCATGTCACCGTATTTACGAATAGGTGAAGTCCACGTTGCGTAAATATCCAAACCCATGGCGTAGTGCGCTTCTGGTTGGTTACCCATTTCACTGTATGCTTGATATTTTCGGATGCGATTATCTAAATACGACGTATCTTGGTTACTCAACCAACGACGGATTTTGCTGAATCCTTCTAGAGATTTCGCTTCTTCAGCGGTAAATGGTTCAGCGTTGTCGGTGTTGATAAGCTCTAACGCTTCAGCCAATTTGTCTTCTTTGAAACCAGCATGCGTATTGAATACACCCGTACCAAAACGTTCTTTAAGCGCTTTACCCGCACAAATATTTGCGGTGATCATCGACTCTTCAACTAAGCGATTAGCGGTACGGCGTGAATCAGCATGTATTGCAATTACGTCGTTGTCTTCACTTAATTCAAACCGATAGTCTGGGCGATCAGGAAAAACAACAGCATGTTTTTCACGCCAATCTGCGCGTGCTAGTGCAAACTCATGCAAATCTTTTACTACTTCAGCAATAACATCGCTAGGTTCCCAATTGTCTGAAGAACCTGTTTCTAACCAATCTGAAACGTGGTCGTAGACTAAGCGGGCATGCGATTTGATGTTAGCAGCAAAGAATCGAATATCGTCGCCGATAACGCCATCTTTATCGACTGTGACGGAGCAGCAAAGGGCAGGGCGGATTTCATCTTCCAAGAGAGAGCAAAGTTCATCGGCTAAATCTCGTGGTAGCATTGGAATGTTTCTGCCAGGCATGTAAATCGTGAATCCACGGTCTCTAGCGACTTTATCCATTTCATCGTCTGGTGTGATGTAGGCTGTTGGGTCGGCTATTGCAATCGTGAGGTCAAAACCACCGTTGTCGTTTTTCTTAGCATATAACGCATCGTCCATATCTTTCGTTGATTCACCATCAATCGTAACGAAAGGAACGTTTGTCATATCGACGCGTTCAAGATCTGCATCGTCTTTAAGTTCCCAATTATCGATGCCAGCCGGTTCACTGTTTGGCAGGTCATTTTGGGCTAGGGTTACCCACCAAGGTGCTATCTTGTCGTTCGCGTCGGTGATTTTTTTTGAAATTTCGGCAAAGAACCCGTTTTCGCCATTAAGAGGATGGCGTGTCAAATGAGCCACTACCCAATCACCTTCATTTAAGGTTTCTGGGTTTAGCCCTTTCTTGGCTTTTGCTTTTAATGAGAGCTTTTTTAGTTGGGGATGGTCTGGGGTCACGTTTAAGCGACCTTTGAACATTTTAATTCTGCCGATAAAGCGAGTCAAAGACTGCTCTATCAGTTTATCTGGTTCTGCAACTTCTTTTTCATTCTCTGTTCGGATGATGGCTTCTACTTTGTCCCCATGCATACACTTTTTCATGTAAGGAGGTGGGATAAAGAAAGAAGTCTTACTATCTACTTCTAAAAATCCAAAGCCTTTGTCTGTCGCTTTAATTGTCCCTTCTTTAGTTGGGAGGTTTTCTTTTATTTGCTGCTTTAATTGAGCTAGTAACGGGTTATCTTGAAACATCTTTATTGGTCGCTGTTAATTATCCGCTTCACTATATAGTCTGAATTTCCGCATTGCTAGATAAAGTCGAAATTTTCCCCTGATTTAGTGGGGTTGAAAGCTTTATAAAGTAGAGGGTCGAAGATGCAAAAGTGTGCAATATGTCCATTTGATGACCCAAAAAAGAGGAAAACAATGAAAAATGTGATGAATTTCAATTTTTTCTGGCATTTCTTGTGCTTTTCAGGCAGAATCCGTCTCCCTTAATGATGTCCCTAGCGGCTTGATGCGTTTTATTACTTATCCGCATCTGAACGGAGTCAGTATACCTTCTGGATTGGTATTGGAATTGGTAGAGCACGTGGGACCGTTTGTTTTTGTTTTAATATAGTGGGATCCCAATGCAAGATTCTGTAATTCAGTTTAGTGAATTAGCACTTAATGACGCCATTCTTTCTTCACTTGAAGGTATGGGGTTCGTTTCTCCAACTCCAATTCAAGCAGCAGCTATTCCTCATCTTCTTGAAGGAAAAGATGCTCTAGGTAAAGCGCAGACAGGTACGGGTAAAACTGCAGCTTTCTCTCTTCCTCTTCTTAATAAGCTTGACTTAAACCAGCGTAAGCCACAGGCAATTGTTCTTGCCCCAACTCGTGAGCTTGCGATTCAGGTAGCGGCTGAAATGAAGAACCTGGGTCAAAACATTAAAGGACTTAAAGTTCTTGAGATTTACGGTGGTGCATCCATCGTTGATCAGATGCGTGCACTGAAGTCGGGTGCGCACATTGTTGTCGGTACTCCTGGTCGAGTTCAAGATTTGATCAACCGTGATCGTCTACACCTAGATGAAGTCCACACGTTCGTTCTTGATGAAGCGGATGAAATGTTAAACATGGGCTTTGTTGATGATGTAACTTGGATCATGGAACAAGCGCCAGAAACAGCGCAGCGCGTACTGTTTTCTGCGACTATGCCTCCGATGCTTAAAAACATTGTAGAGCGCTTCCTTCGTAACCCTGAGCACATTGATGTAGCAGGTAAGAACCACACCGTTGATAAAGTAGAACAACAATTCTGGGTTGTTAAAGGTGTTGAAAAAGACGAAGCAATGTCTCGCCTTCTTGAAACAGAAGAAACGGACGCTTCAATTGTCTTTGTTCGTACTCGTCAAGATACTGAGCGTTTAGCTGATTGGTTGTCTGCGCGTGGCTTTAAAGCAGCGGCTTTGCATGGCGACATTCCTCAGTCTCAGCGTGAACGTACTGTTGATCACATCAAACAAGGTGTTATTGACATCTTAGTTGCAACTGACGTTGTTGCACGTGGTCTTGATGTTCCACGCATCACTCACGTATTTAACTACGACATCCCATTCGATGTAGAGTCATACATCCACCGCATCGGTCGTACAGGTCGTGCTGGACGTAAAGGTAAGGCGATTCTTCTTGTTCGCACTAACCAAATCCGTATGCTTCGCACTATTGAGCGAGTGACTAAGTCATCTATGGAAGAAATCCAACTTCCTATTCGCGACAAAGTAGCAGAAGCGCGTTTGGTTAAACTTGGTAATGAACTTGCTGCTGAAAAAGAGCACAAAGCATTAGACAAGTTCGGCGACTTGATTGAAAAACTTCAAGAGTCTCTAGAAATCGATGCTGCAACACTTGCAGCGATTCTTCTTAAGCGCCAACAGGGCAAACGCCCACTGTTCTACATTGGTGAAGATCCAATGATTGAAGCGATTGAGCGTGATAAGAAACGTCGTAAAGAGCGCCGTGAAGGTGGTCGCGATGGTGCACGTGGTTACGGCAATAACAACCAAGACTGGGACACTTACCAGCTTCAGGTTGGTCGTGAGCAAGGTGTACAGGTTAAAGATATCGTTGGCGCTCTAGCAAACGAGTTAGGTTTGACTAAAGGTTCTATCGGTGCAATCAAACTTGCACAAGGTCATACCTTCGTACAGCTTCCTAAAGCAATGACTTCTGAAGTTGCTGGTAAACTACGCAAACTGCGTATTCGCCAGAAAGAAGTTGGTGCCGTTGTGTGTGACTTTGATGATTTCCGCGAATCTCGTGGTCGTCGTGAAGGCGGACGTCGTGAAGGTCACCGTGGTAGCGGCGGCTATCGCGGAAACCGTGAAGGCGGTCAAGGTCGTGGAAATCGCGAGGGTGGCCGCGGAAACCGAGAAGGTGGTCAAGGTCGTGGAAACCGTGAAGGCGGCGAGCGTCGCTTCGATCGTAACCGAGGTGGTGATCACCGCGGAAGCCATCGTGGCGAAAGAGCCCCTCGCACACGCAGTGTAGAAGCGTAAAATAGAAGAAAGCAGGTCCTTGGACCTGCTTTTTTAATATTCAATTAGTGAGATTTTCGGATTAATTCTATTGCTCAGCCGTAATTATATTTATTACCCTAATTCGTTAAAGCACCGACGTTCCAGCTTCATCCTTGTTAACGATCTCTTCTTCTTTTAGTGCATCTTCTATCCATTTTTTTGTCGCATCACAGTTCATAACATGCTCTTGATAAGCCTGAGCCTCTGGTGATAGCTCAATACCGTATGTTTGGAATCTAAGTGCGACGGGCGCATACATAGCGTCGGCAATACTCCAGCGTCCAAACAACCAACCTCCTTTATTTCCAAAGGCTCTAAATTGTTCAGACCATATTTGATCTATTCTAGCTATGTCGGCTTTGGCTTCTTGCGAAAGGTGAATGCATCTTCTCGCTCGAATATTCATTGGCATTTCATTCCTTAATGCCACAAAACCTGAATGCATTTCTGATGCGAGTGACCTTGCTTTCGCTTTTTGTGCTGTGTCATCAGGCCAGGCTGTACCCGACATATAAGAATCATTGATGTATTCACAGATAGCGAGAGAATCCCAAACCGTTAGATCGCCATCAACTAAGGTAGGTACTTTTTGTGCAGGGCTGAATTTTTTTATCTTTGTATAAAACTCAGGTGTATCAAGTTGAAGTAGATTATCTTCGAATTTAACCTCTGATTTATAAAGCATTAGCCATGCGCGTAACGACCAGGTTGAGTAATTTTTATTTCCGATAACTAACAGCATTCGCATTTCCTTGTGGATGAAGTTCATTTAAAGTTAATGAAAAGTAGCGAACGAAACTAATTCGTAGTTTTTATAGATTGTATTCGAATAATGAATGGGTGATTTGAGCATTACTCATAAGAGAATATGTGAAGAGTCGTACTAAATAGGATTAGATATGGACATTGAGGCACTGCGAAGCTTTTTGGCATTTGTCGATACCGGTAGTTTCACGAGAGCGGCAAAACAGACATTCAAAACCCAATCGGCAATCAGCATGCAAATGAAAAAGCTTGAAAGTGAACTTGATAAGCCTTTGTTTGTTAAAGAGGGGAGGAACTTAGCGTTAACTGGTGACGGTCAGAGATTAGCTTTATATGCACGAAATATCCTCCAGTTACACGATGAAACGGTTAGCGAAATAAAGAACCAGCAAACTCAAACTGTAATTCGCTTGGGTTGCCCAGACGATTATGCAGATTCCATTTTACCAAACTTAGTGAGTCTACTGCATGAGGAGTTTGACAGTTTAGACTTACAAATCACTTGTGCTCCAAGTAACCGTGTGCGGATCATGCTTGATAGTGGGCGGCTTGATGTTGGTATTGTTACTAGGCTACCTAACAGTGAAGAAGGGTATCTACTTTCCAATGACATTGGAATCTGGTTTATCGGAGACAACGACAAGATATTGGAACAAAAACCCTTACCACTGGCTCTATTTCAAAAAGACTGTAAGTTTTATCACGCGGCGACAGAAGGACTTATAAAGCTTGATATCCCATTTCAAATAATATCCAGTTGTGGAAGCGCGGTGGCTCAAAGAAGCATCGTCAGAAAGGGGCTAGCGTTGGGGGCAATGGCTTCTAAAAGCATAGGCGAGGGCGTTAATAAGTTAGAATTACCTTGGTTACCCAAGTTACCGAATATTGATATTGTTTTAGTTACGTCCTCCATTGCACGAAACAAGTTCCCGCAAGATCTTGCAAGGCGTCTGAGCGACAGATATCAAACTCTATATAAATAAAAAAAGGAGCGAGTGCTCCCTTTAGATAGAATAAGAAAAATCTACACCTTAAACGCGTTTACTAGCCCATTTAAGCGCTGCGCCATAACGCTGAGCTGCTCACTGGATTGAGATGTATGACTGGTTCCAATTTCCGTCTGTTCAGCGACCTCGGAAATACTGGATATGCTGTTTCCAATACTGAGTATCTGATGTCTTTGATCCTCTGCTGAGTTCGCGATGTCGGTAGACATTTCAGCCAGTGTTTTAATTGACGCTTGTACGCTAGTTAATGCATCACCACAGTTCGTCGCTTTTTCTATCCCTAGCTCTGCTTTATGTTGGCAGTTCTCTAAAGAGTTGACTGTGTGCTGTACGCCCGTTTGCAGGTCAGAGATAATACGCTGGATATTTCCTGTAGATTCTTGTGTACGTTGGGCGAGCGTTCTAACTTCATCAGCGACAACTGCAAAACCACGACCTTGTTCACCAGCTCTTGCAGCTTCAATGGCTGCATTCAGCGCCAATAGGTTTGTTTGTTCTGCAATTTGCTTAATGACATCAAGAATGTCACCAATTTCGTTGGAGGATGCTTCCAAGTTTTCCGCTATTTTTACGGTGGCTTGTACCTCTTCTGCAACGCCTTGAATGACATCGAGGTTTTCATGAACGCTTTGGGTACCACTTGCAATCGTATCGGTCGACTCTCTGGTAGTAAGTAATGCGACTTCTACTTTTTCTGATACTAAATCTGCTGAGAGAGTAAGTTGCTCTACTCGGTTAGCCACTGCAAGTGTCTGCTCTTTTTGATCTCGAATACCCGACTGTATTTGATGCGTCACACTCGACAGCTCTTCAGCCTGAGAGGCTAATGAATCAGTGTTTCCATGGATATTTACCACGACATCACGAAGATTAGTATTCATCTTATTGAAGGCAGTTGCCATTGTGGCTAGCTCATCTTTGCCTTTGTTTTTCATAACAATAGACAAGTCTTTGTCATCAGCAATAAGAGACATGGTTCGGGTAAGTTTATTTAATGGTTTTAATATGTTTTGAGCAATTAGGCTTGAGAAAATAACAAGAGCGACAACAAAAATAAACGTATGAACTAACGTAGTCACCAATTCATCTTCGAATGCTTGTTCAACATCAGTAAAATAGACACCTGTTCCTAACACCCAATTCCACTGATTGGACTTTCCAACAAAAGAAACTTTCTTTTCTAATTCGCTACTACCTGGCTTTGGCCAATCGTAAGCAACAAAACCACTGCCTTCTGTACGAGCAGTATCGACAAATTGTCGAAACGCTTTTGAGATATAAGCAGTGTTGTGTCTGACCATATTCTTGCCGTTGAGCTCAGGCTTAATTGGGTGTGTGACCATTACACCTTCTATATCATTAAGCCAAAAATAGCCGCTACTTCCATATCGCTTTGTGTTGATCAGATCTATCGCTCTGGCTTGACCTGATCCGCCCCAACAGTTTTGGACACCAAGTTAAGTGAGTACAATCACTAACGAGGTGAACAATGACAACTAACAAAAAAACTAGAATTAAACATTCCCCTGAATTTAAGGCAGAAGCTTTGAAGCTATCAGAGAAAGTGGGAGTTGCTGCGGCAGCGAGGCAGCTCGGGTTGCATGAATCCCAGATCTACGGTTGGCGTAAGGCAATTAAAAAAGACACCAGTACCAGTCAGCGTGAAAGAGATCTCGCTGCCGAAGTCGCCAAGCTCAAAAGGCAATTGGCTGAGCAAGCTGAAGAGCTAGATATCGTAAAAAAGGCCGCCACCTACTTCGCGAAAAATCTAAAGTAGATTGCTATGAATTTATGCTAGAACACCTTCTGTGTTTCAATGTGGTCCGCATGGCTAAGGTGTTCGAAGTTTCACGAAGTGGGTTCTATTACTGGATTAAGCATCGCCACAAGTACCATCCAGCGTGAGGCAATACGCCAAAAGCTTGATGAAAAAGTCAAAAAAGCTTTTGACAATAGTAAGGGGCGTGATGGCTCAAGGCGCATCCAGAAAGAGCTAGCTGAGAATGGGGATAGCCGTAATGTTAAAACCATTGCCGCCAGTATGAAGCGTCAGGATTTAACGCCGAAAGCGGCACGCAAGTTTAAATGTACGACGGATAGCAAGCATAAGATGCCCGTAGCGCCGAACTTGCTAGCTCAAGACTTTAACGCAACGGCTCCGAATCAAAAATGGGCGGGAGATATCACGTATCTTGCCACGAGCGAAGGCTGGTTGTATCTGGCTGTCATCATCGACCTTTACTCACGACAAGTGATCGGTTGGTCAATGGATACGAGGATGACGGCAACTCTGGTCTGCGATGCATTATCAATGGCTCTGTTCCGTCGAGGGTTCCCTGAGCATGTTACTGTCCATAGTGATCGAGGTAGCCAGTATTGCTCAAAAGACTATAGGGACATAATAAGTGCTTATAACCTAAAACAAAGTATGAGTAGAAAAGGAAACTGTTGGGATAATGCGTGTGTTGAGAGCTTCTTCCATTCTATGAAAGTCGAGGCGATCCAATACGAACCGATCATGACAAGAAATGAGATGCGCCAAACGGTCTTCGAGTACATTGAGGTTGATTATAATCGGATGAGAAGGCACAGTGCTCTTGGGTATCTAAGCCCAGTTAACTTTGAACAGCAAAATGTCGCTTAATGAAGTGTCCAGTCTTGCTGGAGCAGATCAACCTTCTTCCAATGAAAGCTTTCCCTGAATGACGAGTTTTTCAATTTGATTAACTTGGCTAATACCGCTCTGAACCAAAGATTCAGCAGCTTGCTTTCTTTCGTTAATCATCTGATCTTTTAGGTTCAATGCGGAAAATAGCTTTGCGCCAAAAATTATGAGACTAGCGACAATGATAATCAGCTGTATTTTTGCTGATACATTAAGTCGATTTAATAGGCGGTTAAGCATGTGTACTCCATTGATTGCACATCGAAACATTTTAAAAATGGGCGTTGATTTTATTCTGTTATCGAATAAAAGAAATACGTAATTAACTCATAATGTTATGTAGTATCAGGTTGCTATGTTAAGTGTTTGAAACAACGTACGTTTATTAGAGATGCTCTGTGTAACAGTGTGTAACAGTAAGGTTGATATGAGCTTTTTGTTAAATTTAATTCTCTAGCATAGAAAGGTTTATTATAGATGATTAAATAAAACTAAATATTATATTTTAGATGCTTAGCACATAACTGGGTAATGTAATGAAAAATCAAAGAACATTGGCGATGATGACGACATGAGCCATGCATATAAAAAATGCTGCATATGCGGTATTTAATTCCTTAGAGTAATATGCAGGATGGATAAGAAGCTCGATGAAATAAATGGTGAGAATGAATATCTAATGGTAATTCCAAATAAATGAAAAATATCCATGTTCTCTATTTGTAAATTCTAATTATGCTTGTGAATATATATTCTAAGTAAGTGCCAGTTTAAAAGACTTGTTTGAATAAAAAGTCACTATAATTAGTTTACTAAAGCAGGTTATGTTAATGGCTTGTTTCATTAGTAAATCTAATCCGAATTTCTAATAAAAGTCATTTTTTGAATTTTTGGAATACGAATATTATCTGAGTTATCGAGAAAACAGAATAATTTGTGAGGCAATCATGGCACAGGTAATGCACATTGAAACAGTAGCTGCTCCAGGGTCTATGGAATCAAAGACCTATGCGTTAAATATCAAAGGATTGATTGCTCATTTGTTGGATATCTTGTTTGTAGAAAGCAAAGCAGAACCAAAGCACAATGTTGGTCAACTTTCATCTTACCTACAGCGCGATATCGGACTTTATCGCTAACACTTTTCGCAAGTAAAAATGCCAGCTTATTAAGCTGGCATTTTTTTATGGCAAATACAAACTTACTATCACTTTTTACGGCAGTATTCGGCAATGATAAACATTGCCTGACCATTCGCTTTGCCTTGAATATGTTTAGGGTCATCGGTTAACCCAATACCACGAACGACTGTACCTTGTTTAATGACTTGGCTAGAACCTTTAATTGGTAGGTCCTTGATGACTGTTACGTCGTCACCTTTTTTGAGTTCTACACCATTAACGTCGCGTGGTTTTTCAGCGTCGTCATCCATTCCTATCTCTGCCCACTTCGCCACGTCATCTTCTAAGTAAATCATGTCTAGTGCATCTTGTGCCCAGCTTTCTGCTGATAAACGCTTTAACTGACGCCAAGCCGTAACTTGCACTGGAGCAACAGGGCTCCACATGCTGTCGTTCAAGCAGCGCCAGTGATTAATATCTTTTGGCTCTTCAATTTCGTTTAAGCATGTTCCGCAAAGCATGATGGCATGGTCAACGGTTACCATGGAGTGTGGGGCAACAATATAAGGCTGCAGAGGCGCTTGAGATGCACACAATTCGCACTGTGAACCACAACGCTCTATCAGAGTAGATTCAGTAGACATTAAGGTCTTACCTTTGTAGGAATAAGTGGGGTGTATTATGCATTTTATCCTTACGATTAAAAGGGCATTGATGCTATTAATGTCCCGATATTTCTATTTCTTACGTCAATCTTTCTTTTCATATTTAATAGGTATAAAAAAAGAGCCCGAAGGCTCTTTTATGAATGTTAGCTAGACTCAAGATTATTCAAGAACGCTATTGGTGTTGTTAACATTACCTAAAGCATTGTCTAGGAAAAAGTCAACGAGACCTGTTTGCATCTCGGAATAATGGGCCAAATCTGCAAATGAGTTGCCTGAAGCTGTTTGCGGAGCAATAACCGTACTGTGTTTTGCTGTTGCATTGTACTGAACGAGGTGCTTATTGCCGGTTTGCGCACCTGAATTAGTATTAGTTACTGCAGTTAAAGATAGTTTATTCGCCAATGGTGTAGTACCTGCAAACGTCACCCCAGGGACTAACCCTGCCACGCTATTAGGAACTGTGTCGTCGTCTTTTGCTTGGTAGATCAAAGTAGGTGTCGACGCGACGTTAGTGAAGCTATCTGCGATTGCATATGGGTCAACGGTATCTACAACAGTCTGTGCTGCATACTTAAAAGGTAAGAATGTTTCAGAAGTTAACTTAGCGATTTCTGTTGAATCGGTAAAGCTTGTGTAGCAATCCCCAATTTTGTCTGCAGCAAGTGTTGTACAGGACGAAGCGTAATGAGCCTTGTAAATATCACTCGACTGTAGGGCGAGGTTGTGTTTAATTAGCGGCGAAAAATGTTTAGAACCAAACAGTAATTCCGCTATCTGACCGCCAGCATTTGGATATGCACCTGCACCAATACTGAATACGGTTGCCAGTGCTGTTGGCTGTTCATTGAGCGCTGAAACAGCAGAAAAACCAGTAATACCCCCTAAAGAATGCCCCATAAATTTAGGAGAGTTTGTCGTCGGGTTGTACGGGCTGAGTTCAGTGTTTGTAAAACCACCGCCAGAAAATGTCTTGGTTAGCGCAGCTCGAACACCTGCAACGTCCAAAATACTTTGACGCATGTTATCTCTTGCTACTGGTAAAGCGCCAAGATTGAGGTAATTTAAAGCACTTGCGTTTGCAGATATGGTATCGCTAATTGAACGTTCGCCATGAATAGGGTGATCAATAGCTAAAACAGCTAAATTGGCAACGCCGTTACTCACTGTATTTGCGGCAAAGCTATAGGCGTTCTCTTTTGCGGAAGTAATACCATGATGATAAATCACTAAGCCATTAATCGTGCCACTAGCAGGCGTAAACAGCAGGAATGGAACACTCTCTAAAGACTTAATTTTAGGGAAAGGTGAGTATTGAGTGATTTTGCGAGTTGGGTCTAGTGCTGTACCATCTGGCTTTTTCAACTCGATACCAAACAATTTAGCTTGTTCAGCTTGGTCAGTCAGAAGTTTGGTAGGGTCTATTGATTTTGCGACTAACTGAGCACCTACAACACCCTTTAAATCATCATCTTGTAAGGCATTTAAAACGATCGCTAAGCTTGGAGTGGCAGATTCAAATGGTGTATTTCCATATTTTGAAGCTGAGTTTTCCAAAAAGTATGGGAGCTTAATTGTCCCCTTAGTAACATTGACAGAACTCGCGGTGTAGTTCGATATAATTGCAGCGCGCTTATTGGCCGCATCTGTTGCGTCGTCTGCCACATACTTGACAAAGTTGTCATCGGCATTGAGTGAAGCTGCAAAGTCTGTAGCAGTTGCACTTAAGTCCATAGTATAGGCAGTGGATAAATCAACGCTGTTAGGGTTTGCACCATCTTTCCACTTTGCACCAATATCTGAAAGGTTTTGACCTATAAGTGAAATTGTAGGTGTGATGGAATCACCAACAGACTGTGTGGTGAACCATGAGGAATAAACAATCTTTTTGGTATCTGTTCCTTGAGAAAGTGCTAGCAATTCTTGACCTTTAATCAACTGTTGAGCTGAGGCCAAACTTCCCGTTTCATAAGTCACATTTGATGTTTTCAGAGATGCATAGCTTTGAGATGTACCTATCGCATTACCATCTTTATCAACCACATCATCAGTAATTGTAAATAGGTACTCTGTTTTTTCTTTAAATGGTACTAATGGAACGATAACTAACTGCTTACCAGAAGTTACAACTGCAAAGTCTGTACCTAGCGCTAACTCAGTCGCAACAGCAACACCAGACTCGGTCAGTTTCTTAGTTAGAGTGTATAGCTTGACCCCTTGAGTCACAGAACCATCATTAAATCCAACACCATCTAAAGTGATCGCTATGGGCATGGTGATGGAAAAGCCGTCAGCGTAGCTCATTCCTACTTTGGGGTTCGTGATCGCAGAGTCACCGCCACTAGGGATGTTTAATGTTCCATCATTTGCATTGAAGAGCAAGTTCGTCGGCAAAGGAACACTTGCATTTTTCCCTTGTAACGTAAATTTGATGGTTGTTGCGCGATTTATTGATTCTGTTAAGTACGATTCCAAGTTTATTGTTGAATCGCCTGTAACTTTGTTGTCGTTGCCACATCCAGCAAGGATTATTGCAGACGCAAGCAAGCTAATTGAGAATTTCTTAGACATCTGATATTCCTCGATTAATTGAATGTGTAGTTAACTTGTAGCGCAGAGATGTAAGCACTGCCTTTACTATCAAATGTGAATTGTTGTCCAACTGCATTTGTCTCTTTAAATGTTCCACTCTTACTTTGTACGAGTGCAAAACCTGCATCGAAGGTAATGTTGGAAGAATAAGCGTATGTCACGCCTGCGGAGTACCATGTACGATCCGAATCAGGAATACTCAGTGTAGTTTTTCCAGCTTGCTCATCAAACGCTAATCCAGCGCGAAGCGTCCAGTCAGAATCTAGCGCATAGGTTGCACCTACTGAATAGCGGTTGTTATCTGCATAGTCTTCTTCTTTCAAGAAGCAAACACCGTCTTTGAGGTCGCAATCAGCGCTCGTAGCGCGGAGCTCTTTAAATTTATTCCACATGGTACGTTGCCAGCTGTAGTGGACGCCCCATTGTTCATTCAATTGATGAAATCCAGAAAGTTCAAAAATGTCAGGCAATTCAATTTTTAATTGACCTGTCACTGAGCTTTTTGACGTATCGGAAACGATCGTTCCGCCATGATCAGTAAACTTGCCGTCATCGAAATCAAGGTTTACGGAAGAACGGTAACCCATTCCAAATCGATTGTTCTCATCCAGTTCATAGAGTGCCCCTATGTTCCAGCCAAACGCGAATGTTGTACCTTCCATTGAAATCAGTTTGTCAGAAGGGGAACCACTGAAAAATGGTGCTAATGCACCCATGTGGCGATCCAATTCTGCTATGGCATAAACTAGGTTTACACCTGCACCTACACTGAAGTTGTCGTTAACGCGGTAGGCAATATTCGGATTTAGATTAACAGAAGCAAGAGAAGTGTTACCTGCCATATCGCCAGCTGCGATCGTGTCTGGATAATCCGTACCCACACCATAAGTTGTAAAAAGACCTACACCCCAAGCCCACTTATCATCGATTGGGCTGATGTAATAAGAAGCAGGGACAAACTGCATTGGAGCAACATCTTTGGAATATTGATTGTTGGTTACGTCATTCACATCGACTTCAGGGTCGACAATAGAAATTGCACCAGAGGCTTGAGCTTTTTCAAAAAGTGTCATCGCTGCTGGGTTACGTGCAAGTACGCTGGCGTTATCGGCTACTGCAGCCTCACCAGAAAATGCGCGCCCTAAACCAGAAGCGGAGTGCTCAGCAACCTGGAATCCGGCTGCATTTACATTACACGCAAACAATATGGATATTGTAAGCAGAGAGCAGTGCTTAATTTTCATCCTTGGTCCCCTTGGGTAAGACTTGTATTTATATGAGTGGGAATAGCCATTTTGGCTATGGTTAATCTTAGAGATATGTTTCCGATTTGTTAAACAGTTGTTTAAATCATTAGTATGAAATGAGAGGTGAGTGGGATTTTATGCGACGCAAGAAAGGATTACTACTAGGGATTTTAAAAATTACAAACACATATGTGACTCAATTAACATAATTGAGTCAATGGGTTAATTAACGAGCGATAAAAGAGTTTTATTACTCGTTGTATCAATGAGTTAACTGCAGTTTGGTTTGTTACTGATCGTACCAGTGAGTGTTTTGATTCGATTTGAAAGATTAGTGATCCTAGTAGAATTCGACGGGTGGGTTGAAAGCAACTCCGGTGGATTACTCCCGCCAGAAGCAACGGCCATATTCTTCCAGAGCTCAACACTTTGGTAAGGGTCAAATCCGGCTTTCGCCATTAGGTCTAGCCCCAGTATGTCGGCTTCAGACTCTTGGCTTCTACCATAAGGCATTAAAACCCCATACTGAACACCAACGCCTAGCACACCCATTGCTAAGCTTTGGTACTCTGAATTTTGTAGACTGATGTTTGTTAATTTCAAGCCTGCATTAGCTAGCTGCGAGCTAGACAATCGTTCATTACCATGGTCAGCTAGGACGTGTGCTATTTCGTGCCCAATAACGGTTGCAAGTTGGTCTTGGTTTTTAGCTACTTTGAGTAACCCAGTGTAGACGCCAATTTTCCCACCAGGTAACGCAAATGCATTAACTTGATCGCTCTCGAATACAACGACCTCCCACTCCTTGAAGTTGGGTTGAGGGGGGATAGATTTGGTTATGGAGTCGGTAACGCACCGTACATACGCGTTTATTTTGCTATTATCGCTAATCTTTTCTTTTTCTTTCATCTGTTCGAATGAACTAGCGCCTAAATTAGCCATATCATTTGAAGAAAAGAGAAGCAGTTGATCACGACCAGTAGGTGAAGTAGTGCAAGATGCGATCATCGTTGCAGTAGTTAAAGCGATAGCAATCCGTTTTAACATCATAAACGGGCTCCATGTTTATTTTTCTGATTTTTTAAATTATATCACTTCAAGCAGGACAATTTGAATGACACAACAAGAAAGTATATGGAAGAAAGACATCAGTCTCGACATTTTAAATGCGTCGTCTAAAAACACGCTAATGGAACATTTGAATATTGTATATACCGAGATCACTGGGAGCACTATCAGTGCGACTATGCCAGTAAGTTCCATTACTCACCAGCCATTTGGCATGCTTCATGGTGGCGCGTCTGTTGTATTAGCAGAATCGCTTGGTTCTATTGCGGCTAACTTTGCGGTTGATGATGAACGCTATTGTGTCGGTTTAGATATTAACGCCAACCATGTACGTGCCATGCGAAAGGGAACGGTAACAGGGACAGCAAATCCATTGCACTTAGGGATCTCAACACAGGTTTGGCAAATAAATTTGGTTGATGAGCAAGACCGTTTAATTTGTACCAGCCGTTTAACGATTGCAGTAAAAACTCGAAAAGGCTTGGTTTAATGGTTATCACCTTTAAAAGCGGAAAAGTAATAGCGACACTTCACGAAATTGTTGTCAAGATTGATGGCGATCACCGTACCACGCTGCACTCTCAAGTTGATGCGATTACACTTATAGGCAAAGGTGCCAATGTCATAACTTCTAATAGTTCAGAAACAAAGTGGTCCGTAAAACTTGATAATGACGAGCAACTTATGGAACTTTCGAAGCATATTGGGATCCATATTCAGTAATTGATGATTATCGAAATTACTGAATACAGTCGGGCTTTCTTGATGTAGTGCTTTGGTGAGTGCAATGATAAAATAAGGAAATCTGTTGTTCTTTCTTCTTGGAGAGTTTTCCCCATTATGAGTAGCCCACGCCTTCGAAGCCAGTTTGAAACGTTATTCGAGCATTACAATGGAACCGACAGTAACGTTCAATTAGAAGATATCACCGAAATATTGTTTTGTACTCGCCGAAACGCACGAATTGTACTGAATAAGCTTGCAGAAGAAGGTTGGATAGAGTGGCACCCTGCAGCTGGTAGGGGGAAGCTTTCTCAGCTCCTTTTCCGGAGAAACAAACAAGACGTGAGTGAAAACTTAGCCAAGCGCTATTTAGAAGAAGGGAAAATAGGTCAAGCTCTTAATGTTTTGGAGCGCGATGCCACACGGTTAACCCAAGTAATACAAGATTACCTAGGGCTACAACATCAAGAAGGTCAGCAGGTGGTGCGATTACCGTATTACCGCGCACTGAAAATGCTAAACCCCCATAAACCTACACGTCGTTCCGAACAGCATATTATTAGGCAGGTATTTTCAGGGCTAACTAAGCTTGATGAAAACGAACAGGTTCAAGGTGATCTGGCGCACGATTGGGAAATGATCACTGCGAAACATTGGCGTTTTTACATTCGCCCGGGTGTCCGTTGTCATAATGGGAATTTGCTCACGTCGCAGGATGTTGTACAAAGCCTGTCACATTCAGCGCGTTGTTCGATGTTTGATCATATTGACAAGGTAGAAGAGGTGTCCGCCTACGTTGTTGATATCCATCTTTCCATGCCAGACTGGCACCTGCCGTTACTACTTACCGAAACCAAAGCCAAAATACTGCCTTCGAATCAACTACCAGACGATCAAATGGATCGTATGCCAATTGGCACTGGTCCATATAGGGTACTACTTAATGATGATAAACGGTTAGTTTTGGAAGCTTTTGATGGGTATTTTGGATTTAGACCGCTTATCGATAAGGTCGAGGTTTGGGTAATTGACGAAACCTATTCAACACTTGTTTATCCAAGCCTTCAGCACCCAACTAAGCCGGCTCATCGCGATCATGAAGATGTAGAACTTGACCCCGGTTGTACCTATCTATTGTTAAATTTAAAGAACGGGTTAGCGAAAGATAAGCGATGGGCAAACTATTTTTGTTCACGTTTAAACTGTTTCAACGTATTCGAACTTATGCCGAAAGATAAGATTGTTGAGCAAGGGCTCTTACATGCGCATGGATTAAAGCCTGGTTGGTTCCACTGTCACCCAGCGCCTCCAGAACCCGTCCCTTCCAAAGGCACTGTTGTGAAAGTGGCATATCACTGTTTCCACCCTGGTTTTAAAATGTACGCTAAAGCCATTGAGGAGTTGCTTAAAAAAGACGGATTGACCGTTGAATACATTCGATACGATGTAGAACCTGAGTGTATGAAAGACATTGATGTTTGGATAAAACCAATGGGGATTAGCACAAATAGAGACGATGGATTGTTAGGTTGGTTTTTAAGTTACGGTGACATCCATAATATGTGCAAGCCCGAGCAGTTCGAAAAATGGCGATCATTAATTAATACTTGGCGCGCAGAACCCGATAGCGCATTTCCCGCAAAACAATTGGGAAAAGAGTTAGTAGAAAGCCAAGTCGTTATTCCAATGTTTCATGGCTGGTTAGGGTTAAGCAAAGATCAATGTGGCTCACTTCAAAACGCAAAAACTAATGCACTAGGGTGGTTTGACTTTAGTAACGTCTGGGTGAAGCCAGATACTGTTATGCCAGATGTATCGAAGTAAGGTCTATTTAAGATCTTCATTAACGTCGTTATTCAGAGTGTTACAAAGATAGCCTTTCACTGTATCACGTGTATTGGGTTAATTGTGTATATTCCATATGATTATAAAACCAGCGAAAATAGGCTGGTTTTATAATTGTAACGAGGCGATGATGAGGTTAATCATGATGAATGGATTAGCTTGATGCCTTCAATACGAACCCAACTTTATATACTTTTTGCTATGACCGCCTTTGCGGGCAATTCGGTGCTCTGTAGGCTTGCACTAGCAGATGGAAAGATTGACCCAGGCACTTTTACTTCTATACGGCTCATTTCTGGTGCAATTACACTGTTTGTATTGGTTATGCTGAGCAACAAAACCAGACGTTCTTCATTACTTTCAAACGAATTCAGTATCAAAGGTAGCCTTCTTCTTTTCGGTTATGCCATTACTTTTTCATACGCCTATATTGACCTTTCAACCGGAAGTGGTGCGCTTATATTGTTTGGGTTAGTTCAACTTACCATTATCTTTACGTCACTCGTCCAAGGCATAAAAATGCGTTTTCTAGCACTGGTGGGAATGATCGTTTCTTTTGCAGGTTTAATCATTTTACTTCTTCCAAGTGCTACTCAGCCAGATTTCACTAGCGCGTCACTCATGGCGATATCTGGCATATGTTGGGGATGGTATACTCTGCACGGTAAAAGCAGCCAAACACCACTTATTTCAACTCAGCTCAATTTTATAGGGGCGTCAATTCCAATATTTCTTGTATTACCTTGGATTATTGATTGGAGTGGTACAACCCAAGAGGGTGTCGTTTATGCAGTACTGTCTGGAAGTGTTGCCTCAGGTGTTGGATACGCAATATGGTATCTGGCGGTTAAGGAGCTTTCAGGTCTTCAGGCCGGTGTAGTACAGCTTTCTGTGCCAGTAATTGCTGCTTTTGGAGGTCTTGTGTTTGTAGGAGAAGCGATAACGTTTTGGTTTGCAGTATCTTCTGTTTTAGTACTTGGGGGAATTGGGCTGACACTTTTTTCTCGAGACTAGTGAAAATCTCAGCAACAAGTGTCACCGAAGCTGTACTGCTTCACGCCTATTCTAACCAATTTTAAGTGAGAGTATCGTGGCGAAACCCAATAAAAAGCAACCAACAAAAACGGTTGATGTTTTTTGTTCAAAATGCCGAACAAAGCTCTACAAATATCGAAAGGGTGGGAAGGGATCCCTTGTAAAATGTTTTATCGAAAGGATAGTTGAAGACTACACGGACAAGTCATGTACATGTCCCAGTTGTGGGATAGAATTTGCACGCCAAACCATCATTCGAGGTGTCTCTGCGAACAAGATGATTGGCGGTAAAGTTTTTGCAAAATAAGATGTTTGAAAAACAATGGTTGGTCATTTGCCACTCAAAAAAAGAATAACGTAAAATTTTTAGAAGGAAAACGCCTAAATGTCTGACTCTGAATTTTGTATTGTACTTAGCACCGTCAACAATGATGTGGTTAAGCGAAAGGTCATCAATGGCTTACTTTCCGAAAGATTATCCGCTTGTATCCAAGTGATGCCTATCGAGAGCTACTATGTATGGGACGACAAGGTGTGCCAAGATGACGAGCAACTGCTGATAATTAAAACTCAATCCAAACTGTATAAAAGAATCGAGAATACCATCAAGAAGCTGCACAATTATGATGTTCCGCAAATTGTACAGCTTCCAATCGAATCTGGTTTACCTGACTATTTAGAATGGGTGAAAAATAATACCCTTGGCTAAACTCTGTTGACCGCAATAGAGCTCTCGAGGCTCTTGTATTTATATAAGAATACCCCTAAAGCAGTTACTGCACCTAAGGTGTCGCACAGCATGTCACGTTGTGCATCCCATATGTCACCTTGTGAGCCTAAAAACGCAATCCCCTCATCCCCGCCCGCTAGATCGGCATACCACCACTCAATAATCTCATAAGCCGCAGCCACGCTCATTATTGCAAACAAGCCAAATAAAGATGAGATGACAAGAGAGGCGTGACCTTTTCTATACAAGTACTCAGCAATTGGGTAAGCCCAAAATCCGATAGAGTAGTGTGCCACGCGATCGTAATGATTACGCTCCGATCCAATTAGGTTGTTAAACCAATCGAACGGGACTTCTGCAAAGGTATATTTTGCCCCTATGGTGTGCATGAATAGCCAAACAAACATGAATAGGTATGCCGTGTTACTAAATTGGAATTTTTGGTAGGTCAAAACAATAAGAAGAAATGCGAGTACCACAGGAATAATTTCTGCTGTCCAAACAGCCCAAGAGGCTGGGCTAATCATAGAGAAGGCTAAAATAGCAATGTAATTGATGGACAAGAGAGTGAGTAATCGATTTTTTAGAATTAAGCGCATGGAGTTCATTTTCTCACCTTATATGCTGATTCAACGACGCAATTATACATATAATCGAACACCGTGCAATTATGGGGTTATAGAGAAATATGGATAGAGAACGGAAATGAATTGTTTGATGTTTATACAAAAATGTTTCAAGGAAGGGGGCGGGTGTTACATCCGTATTTGAGATTTTGATCCGAAAAAACAACTAGAAAATGAATTAAACACTTAACTTATAACCACTTACATAACTAAATTGTTCGACTTTACATCAAAGTACATGATTCATCGCTTAAAAAATTATTACAAATGATAATTGCATCGCTTTTTATAAAGAAAGTACATTGGAAATCTATTTTGTGTATAAAATTCTGTAATAATCGCTGGTTTGGGGTGAAGAAATCTAAAATTCACCTATAAATTCCGCACTTATCACTTAAGGAATAGAGCTAATTTAGAATTTCATAGATGGAATTTACTAATGGCTCAATATAAAGATATGGAGATTAATATGAAGTTAAAGAAATCCGTATTGGCGCTAGCAGGTGCTACAGCATTGCTAAGCGGTCAAGCATTCGCATCTAACGACAAACTGACTTTGGGCATTTCACAATTCCCTTCTACTCTTCACCCTGTTATCGATAGCATGGTTGCAAAAACCTACACTCATGGCTTTACACACCGTGGCACTATCGGATTTGATCAGCAATGGAAGCTGACATGTTTTCTTTGTGAAGAGGTACCTACTTTTGAAAATGGCCTAGCAGTTGTTGTTGATCGTCCTCACGCAAAAGAGGGTGAAAGCAAGCAAGGCGTAAAGATGACCGTAAAATTCAAGAAGGATCTTTTCTGGGGTGATGGTACGCCAATCACAACAAAAGATGTTGAGTTTTGGTACGAAGTTGCAACTTCACCTGATGTTCAAGGAAATGCAGGTCTTTCAACATATCAGCACATGGAAAAGCTTGAGATTGTAGATGACCACACGGTAAACGTTTATGTAGACCGCGTTTCTTACAAATATAACGCTTACTACATTCCTGATGCGTTACCACGTCACCTAGAAGAATCTATCTTTCAGTCAAACCCGAAAGAATACCACTTAAATACAAAATACATTACAGAGCCAACACACTCAGGCTTGTACAATGGTCCCTACACAATCCAAAACATCAAACAAGGCCAATTCGTTCAGCTAGGTTTGAATGAGCACTGGAAAGGCAAACAGCCGCATTTCGGTAAGGTAACCATTAAAACCGTTTCAGATACACAAGCGCTTCAAGCAAACTTGCTATCTGGTGACGTAGACTTCATTCCAGGTGAAATGGGTCTGACTCTTGACCAAGCGCTTCAATTTGAGAAGAAGTTTGGTAACAAGTACAACGTAGATATTCGCCCAGCAGCGCTTTATGAGCACCTAGACGTGCAGCTTCAAAATGAACACCTGCAAGATGTGCGAGTACGCCAAGCATTACTATTTGGACTGGATCGCGAATTGCTAACAAACAAGCTTTTCCAAGGTAAGCAAAAAGTTGCGAATTCAAATGTTAGTCCATTAGACGCATCGTTTGATCCAAAAGCTCCAACGTACGAATACAACCCTGAAAAAGCAAAAGCACTTCTTAAAGATGCTGGCTATAAGTTGGTAAATGGCGTTCAAATGAAGAACGGCAAGCCATTAGAAATCGAATTTATGACGACCTCTGGCAACAAGACGCGTGAACTTGTCCAGCAGTTTGCTCAAGGGCAATGGAAAAAGGTTGGCATTAAAGCGGTCATCAATAACCAAACCGCTCGCGTTTACTTTGGCACAACGCTAAACGAACGTAAGCACAAAGGTTTGGCGATGTTCGCATGGGGTTCTTCACCTGAGCAGCTTCCAAGAACGACACTTCATTCCGAGTACATTCCAACGAAAGAAAATGGTTGGTCTGGACAAAACTATGCGGGTTACCAAAGTGAAGAAATGGACAACCTAATTAACCAAATCGATGCTGAGTTAAACTTCGAAAAACGTATGGAGCTATGGAAGAAATTCCAAAACCTATACGCGACAGATTTACCAGCATTGCCTCTGTACTACCGTTCAGACAGCTTCATCATGCCTAAATGGCTAAAAGGTGTGGCTCCAACTGGTCATCAAACGTATTCAAGCTTCTGGGCTGAAAACTGGACTCGTGCAGAATAAGCGATTGGAATGTCTATGAGTGAAGTAATACTAGACGTTCGCAATATGAGTGTGGCCTTAGGGCCGCACTTAGCTGTAAAGGATGTCAACTACCAAATCAAAGCTGGTGAAATTCTAGGTATTGTTGGAGAGTCGGGCTGTGGCAAGTCTCTTACATCTCTATCTGTTATGGGTTTACTGGATAAAAAATTAAAGCTGTCTGGCGAAATTCTATTCGAAGGTGAAAACCTCGTTGGAATGCCAGAAAAGCGTTACCAACAAATCCGTGGTGAAGGTATTGGAATGATATTCCAAGAACCAATGACCGCACTAAA
The DNA here is from genome assembly GCF_019977755.1 of Vibrio penaeicida. NCBI lineage: Bacteria > Pseudomonadati > Pseudomonadota > Gammaproteobacteria > Vibrionales > Vibrionaceae > Vibrio > Vibrio penaeicida. Next base: position 1,097,905 of record NZ_AP025145.1, read on the forward strand.
CCCAGTTGTTACTGTGGGTGAGCAAGTCGCGGAAATGTTCATCATTCATGAAGGCGCTTCAAAACCAGAAGCGATGAACCGAGCAATTGAAATGCTCAAGCAAGTTCATATTCCTTATCCAGAAAAGAGAGCCAAAGCATTTCCGCATGAGCTATCAGGCGGAATGCGCCAACGCGTAATGATTGCAATGGCGCTAGCATGTAAGCCTCGAGTTCTGATTGCAGATGAACCAACAACGGCTTTGGATGTTACGGTTCAAGCTCAAGTACTCGATTTGCTAGAAGAGTTACGTGAAACCACAGGAACGGCGATTCAGTTTATTAGCCATTCTCTTGGTGTTGTTTCTCAAATTTCGGACCGTGTAATGGTTATGTATGCTGGTCAAGTTGTTGAACTAGCAGATGTAAACGAAATTTTTGATAATCCTCAGCATCCGTATACTCAAGCACTACTGGACACTATTCCACGTGTTGGTGTTAATGTTGATCGATTGCCCGCGATTCCAGGAAGCGTACCTCCGTTGGATCAGCGTGGTGATAACTATACGTTCCGCGACCGCTGTCCAGAACTCTTCGACCATTACGTTGATGTTGCGAAACAGCGTCAACTTAGCAAAGGAGGCGTATCCTAATGGCTCTTTTGGAAGTTAAAAATCTTCAAAAACGATATGTACTTGATGCGGGATCGATGTTTGGTGGTGAACCACAATATCTTCACGTGACAAAGAACATTTCTCTGAACCTTGAACCGGGTAAAACGCTGGCTGTCGTTGGCGAATCTGGTTCCGGTAAATCGACCTTGGGTCGAATGGTCAGCATGTTGGAAGTGCCGGATTCCGGCGATATTTACCTATCAGGGCAAGAGATTTCGCGTCTTAGTGCGAGAGCTCAACGTCCACTACGCCAACGTATTGGATTGGTATTCCAAGACCCGTATTCTGCACTAAACCCACGTATGCCTATTCTTGCATCACTGATCGAACCCATGAAGGTGAACGGAATTGGCAACAAAGAAACTCAGCGCGCCCGTGCTTTGGAAGTGCTTGAGTGGGTAGGGATGCGTGAAGACGTTCTGACTAAGTATCCTCATGAATTTTCTGGTGGGCAAAGACAGCGTATTGCTATTGCACGTGCACTGATGCTTAAACCGGAACTCATCATTGCAGATGAGCCTCTGTCTGCACTGGATGTATCTGTTCAGTCTCAAATCCTTAATTTGTTTAAAGATCTTCAAGAAGAACACGGCATTGCCTTTTTCTTCATTAGCCATGACATGGCGGTGGTTTACCACCTTGCACACGAAATTGTCGTTATGAAAGCTGGCGAAATTGTGGAGCAAGCAACAAAAGAAGAATTTTTTGCAAGTCCAAAACACCCTTACAGCCAGGAACTGCTGAACGCAGTACCGGACATTGGAAACGCTCGTCGTCGAAATCAATCGGAAAGGAAATCGGCGTAATATGGCAAGCAAGATTAAGAAGCTGAAAAAACAGCTCGGACGTTAATATGACTAGCTTTTTTATTTCACGGATACTGCAAATGCTATTGGTGCTTTTATTGGCCTCATTTGCAGCTTATAACCTCATGGGACTAATGCCAGGCGATCCTATTGATCTATTGGCACAAAGTGACCCAAATATTACATCTGAAGACATTGCTCGCCTGAAGGCTGAACAAGGGTTGGACAAACCTGTTTATGTTCGTTACTTCGTGTGGCTGGGTGATGCACTGCAGGGTGATTTAGGTTACTCACGCATGTTCTCCCAACCAGCCATCGATGTTCTATGGGATGCGATGAAAAATACTTTGGTATTGGTGGGAAGTGGTACTTTACTCTCGATTTTTATTGCACTACCTATAGGTATCATTTGTGCGGTGAAGCAAAACAAAGCAACGGACTACATTATTAGTGGTCTCACGTATGTTTTCCTTTCAACGCCAGCAGCGTGGTTAGCGCTTATGCTCATCATGATTTTCTCGGTCGTATTCCCAATCTTCCCAGCAGGAGGAACCGGCGAAGCCGACGGAGTGGAAGGGCTTGATAAGTTAGAGTACATGATCTTACCTATCTTGAGCTTAACGCTGCTAAGTATTGCCTCTATTTCTCGTTTCATGCGATCCAGCATGCTTGAAGTATTTAGACAAGACTTCGTTAGAACAGCAAAAGCAAAAGGTGCGTCTTCGACTCGAGTTTTGTTTAAGCACTGTATTAAGAACGGCATGCTTCCAATGATCACTGTTTTAGCTATGGACGTAGCAGCACTTATGAGTGGCGCTGTTCTTACTGAAACAATCTTTAGCTGGCCTGGAATTGGAAAGCTGACCGTTGATTCAATTAACGGCAGTGATTACAACGTTGCAATGCTGTGTTTCATGGTTGCTACCACGGCAATCCTCGTCATGAACTTCATTGCGGATATTCTTTATTCTAAAGTTGACCCACGTATCGACCTGACAAAAGGGGGTAATAAATGAGTTACGTTGCTAAACGCAGTCAAAACCCTTGGGTACAGGTGGCGCAACGCTTGTACCGTCACAAGCTAGCGATGGTTTCCATGTTTTTCTTAGCGGCTCTAACCATTGTTTGTTTCAGTGCAAACCCGATTGCAGGTTGGTTAGGTGTAGATCCGTACGCTGATGATCTATTCAGCCGTTTTGAAGCGCCTGATGAAGATAATATTCTTGGAACGGATGAGCTGGGTCGTGATATTTTCACACGACTGCTTCTCGGCGGTCAGGTTTCTCTCACCTTCGCCTTTATGGCAGCCATTGCGACCTCTGTAATTGGTACTATATTAGGTGTTGTTGCTGGTTACCACGGTGGAAAAGTTGATGCATTCATTATGCGTGCAGCCGATTTTATCATCAGCCTTCCAGGCATTATGCTGCTGATTCTTATCCAAAGTGTTGATATGACCAAGCTGGGCTTTTCAGAAGAACTTGTCCGTTCAGACAGTTTCAGTATCTACCGACTGGTTGTTGTACTTTCCTTACTTGGGTGGCCGTTTGCGGCTCGTCTTGTGCGTTCGAATACGCTTTCTGTTAAGCATAGAGAATATGTGCAAGCTGCAATAGGTTACGGCGCGAGTAGCTGGTTTGTTATGACACGCCACATTGTGCCAAACGTAATTGCACCGGTAATCACTGCAACGACATTGGGTATTGGTGGTGCAATTTTGACAGAGAGTGCGCTTAGTTTTCTAGGTTTTGGTATTAACCCGCCAACTCCGTCATGGGGTAACATGCTTCAGAATGCTCGTGAAGCAATGTGGAGCTATCCAATGGCAGCGGTATACCCAGGCATCATGGTTTTGTTCACAGTTATTACAATTAACTTTCTGGGTGATGGCTTACAAGAAGCGATTGATCCTAAATCGTAACGCACTAGCTTAGAAATTAATTCTTACCAAGATCCAAAGGCAGTCATTTATGTGACTGCCTTTTTTTGTTTTCTAATGAAGCGTTCTGAATTAAAGAAAGCTAGAGGTGGATGTAAATGAGTTGTTTGTCACATATATTGGTTAAACAAAGTCGAGTCCGCATTCAAATGTTTGTCTTGAGTCACGTAGATGTCTAAACTTTTAACCTTCTAATAACCTTTGTACCCAATAAAAGTAAAGACAGTCATGAAATTAGAAACTGTAGATTATCGTTCTCCAGATGCAGCCGAGCAATTTGTTAAATCCCTACGTGAAACAGGTTTTGGCGTGCTGAGCAACCATCCAATTCAAAAAGAACTTGTAGAGTCGATTTACGACAACTGGTACAAGTTTTTTCTGACAGATGAAAAAGCGCAATATCAATTTAATGTTGATACGCAAGATGGCTATTTTCCACCAAGCGTGTCAGAAGTTGCGAAAGGACACACCGTAAAAGACATCAAAGAATATTTTCATGTCTACCCGTGGGGGCAAATCCCGCCTTCGCTAAAAGAGCAAATTTTAGACTATTACCAGCAAGCCAATGCTTTTGCACAAGAGTTATTAGGCTGGGTTGAAGCGCATGCCCCAGTTGATGTTCAAGAGAAATTCTCTATTCCATTGTCCGAGATGATCAACGGTAGCGAGCAAACTTTACTGCGCGTGCTTCACTACCCACCGATGACTGGTAGCGAAGAGCCGGGAGCGATACGCGCTGCCGCGCATGAAGACATCAACCTGCTCACCGTTTTACCTGCAGCAAACGAGCCGGGGCTGCAAGTCCAAGGTAAGGATGAAGAGTGGCTAGATGTGCCTTGTGATTTTGGTAATTTGATCATTAACATTGGTGACATGCTTCAAGAAGCATCAGGTGGTTATTTTCCGTCGACAACGCATCGAGTGATCAACCCAACAGGTGAGCAACAAACCCATTCGCGTATTTCATTGCCACTTTTCTTACACCCGAAGCCAGAGGTTGTTTTGTCGGATAGACACACAGCTGGAAGCTATCTAACAGAACGTTTACGCGAACTTGGTGTAATCTAAGAAATGTAGCCGAGCCATTTAACCTCAGCTTTGGATATTTATTTTTATTCGGAACTGAGGTTACTTAAGGTTCGTAGTAATCCAATACCTTTCAATCACTTCATTAAACACAGAAGAATACACTTTAGAGTGATATTGCCCGCCATTCTTCTGGATTACTTGCTGCGAAGCGATATTTTCTTCACTTGTTGTCAGTAACAGCTCCGAGATTGAGAGTTGTGAGGCAACGTCAATTGCCTTTGCCAGCATATCGGTAGCATAGCCATAGCCACGAAAAGATGGCGCGATGTCAAAGCCAATGTGTCCTAGCTCGTTTCTATGAAATTCAGTGTCTAAACTGTGTCGAATTCTTATTGTTCCTACAATGTTTCCTTTTTTATTCAAGTACCATCGATGTGAACAGGGAACGTACCCATCTTTTAAATTAACGCCTTGTTCTTCATCTAACAGGTTTTTAATGTACCGATTAAAATCCTCAATGTTTTCACCGTAAAAATCGCAGCTTAATGGGTCGTTAACTAAAATATCATCGTAAAATGCAACAAAGGCATCTAGGTAGGCATTATTCGGCTTTACTAGCATAGGAATATAAGTGTCTGATTCGAAAACTTAACGCAACAACTATCATAATACTGAGCTGTATACAAATTGAAATCTGTGATGCTGGTTAACGTATAAAGAATGACAAAATCTTCTCTATAGCTTTGAATGTAAGTAGTAGATTAAATAAGAGCGCTTATGTCGAACAACGATTTAATTCATAGCCATGACCCACACATGGAAAACCCATTAGTGTGGCCGATTATGGAAGTGTTGAAAAAGAAACACGAAGGCTGGAAAGTCCATACTTTAGCTTCTCATTTATCTGAGTTGGGTATTATTCCTTTCTTGGACTCTTCACCAGAAAAAGACTTATTTAAGCGTAACTTCTTAATGATGAACGCATTATATCAATTGCAAGAGACGCTATACCCAGACGCTTGGGTGCAAGTTCAAGCAATGGACATTCAACTGAAAAATGACACGCAAACTCGCGAATATGAAATTGACGTTGAAGATCCACTCCGTGATTACTACACAGACTGGAGTAATTACGAGGCAGAAAATGGTGAAGTAAAAAGGCTACTTAACGAATTTTGGACTCGATATCGAAATTTTGTCGGTTCTCACAGCGGAGATATGACTCGCCAAAAAGCACTTAGATTGTTTGAATTGGACGATACCTCTACGCAAACGGAAATACGCAAGCAATGGCGCAGAATGGCACTAAAATGGCACCCTGATAGAGAAGGGGGCAATACAGAAAAATTTCGAACATTGTGTGAAGCTTGGCACTTGTTACGAGATTAATGCGTTATCGACGTACTTCCTACCTCAAGGTGCTAGGTTCAGCGGCTTCTTATCCATAGATTGGGGGCTTGGTTTTCAGGTAAGGCACCGATTTGAAGATCTAGTGGTTCTAAATCAAGAGTCGGTAACGCAGTATGAAAACCAAGCAAACTCGCCCTTGGGAGCTTATCTTCTGTCCCAATTCATCGTCAAAGAACTTGGAAAGGACTCGTCATTCCACTGCGTTCCTGATTTTGAAATAGAGAGGCTTGAATTGAAACAGAAGATAGAGCTCTGAATCCTGCAACTTGGGGTAGCTTGAGTATGATATCTGTATTTACTAAGAGCATTCAAATACTGCAGGGATTACTTTTTTCCTTTATTTCCTGCTTTCTCATCGGCATGGAATCGATCAGCTGATTGATAAAAGCCCAATCTGTGACTTTTCCCCATCGATATTTTTCTTCACCATCCTTACCAATCAGTATCGCTGTGTGTGACTGCTTGTCTACTTGGTACAACTTGGCCAATTTCGCAACATCGAATTCACGCTGAAGCCATCTTGGTTTAGTAAAACCGTCTTGAGTCATTACGAGAGTGACAATGTCACGTATCTTTAGTGCACATTCATTTGTTAGCGTTTCAAGCAAAAACTGTTTTACGTATTCATCTTCGGAAGGGGCGAAATATAAGATACTTCGGTGTGTCCAATGGCTTTGATGGGCAGGGTATGCATGGAGACTAGCGCTACTGATAACAGTTACTAGTAGAATGAATAAACGCAGCATTGTCATACCTCCGTGTCAGACCAATTTGTCTGATTTTGCGGGTCTCACTGCGAGAGCACCAAATCTGTGCACGCTGTAAGATTCTACAATTATGGTTCTTATACGAAGATGTCGCTGGGAATAGCGGTATTAAAGTCGAGATTTTCAAAAAATTCTGTATGCTGTTGCCTTCAACAGATATATGGATACCGTCGTGGAAAAAGAAAATCAAAAAGAGAAAATTGCCATTTTGGTTGATGTACAAAACGTGTACTACACCACCAGAGAGAAATTTAGAAAAAACTTTGATTACAATGAATTTTGGTGGAGAGCGACAAATGGACGTCAAGTTGTTTGCGCCAATGCCTATGCCATCTCAAGCCAACAAGAAAAGCAGCGACAGTTTCATCATATCTTAAGAGGGATAGGGTTTAATGTTGTCCTAAAGCCCTTTATTCAGAGAGCAGACGGCAGTACAAAAGCCGATTGGGACGTAGGCATTGCCATCGATGCGATAGAAATTGCACCGGAGGTGGATACGATTGTATTGCTTTCGGGAGATGGGGACTTTGACATACTTGCAAAACGTATTTGCGAAAAATACAAAAAGCGAGTGGAGGTCTATGGAGTTAGAGCACTGACCGCTCAATCGCTTATAGACAGCGCCACTCAATACTTTCCAATAGAAGATGACATGCTTCTTTAACCGTTAGATTCTTCTTGCACGATGGTCGCCGAATCTGTTTGTACCTGTTCTTCAGCTTCAAGCTTGGCGCGATCGGCTTTAGAAATGTATTTCGGTTTATTGCTCTTGTGCAGTTTTGAGTTTTTCTTTTTCTGTTTATTTTTCAGAATCTGATTTATCTTCTTTTTCCGGTTCATTGCTGTATTCCGTCGACCTTGTTAAGGACGCGCAGAATACAGCGATAGGCGTGTTTTTACAAACTTAATTGTCAGCCGCCAGCAACAAGCGTTGGCTTGTGTCTAGCGCTCGAAATTAACATGTAAATGCTGGTTGCCAGTAAAGTAACAAACAAGTAACCCATTAGTCCTTCCTCGTTGGTTAAGAAGGTGTCTGCAACCACCGGACCTAATACAGACCCAACACTGTAGCTAAACAGCATCACTTGCGTTGCAGAGACGATGTAGTTGTCTCCTAAGTTATCGCAACCTAGATTTATTGCGACAGGATAAAGAGCAAAACTTGCCATACCCAATACAAACAACGCACCAGCTAAAATAGATTGGGAATCAAATACCGCAATAAGCGCAATTGCGAATGCTCCCAATAAGCTGAATAGCGCCAGCAATAATGTTCTTCCAGCGTACTTAATTAGCCAAGAGGCGATTGGTTGAACAAGCATACCTCCTAAAATGATTAAAGCCATTAAGCTGCCAATTTGATTCAGCCCAACATTTCTATTGGTCAACTCTAGAGGCATGAGCCCGTAAATAGCCCCCAACACTAGCCCTGATACCACGCAACCCACGAGTGCAGGTTTACTTAAGTGCATGATCTGCTTTAACGACATAGCGTCGTGTTGTTCACATTCTGGTTGAGTGGATTGGATAACCACTAAGGCAATCGCAGCCAACACCATCAGTGACAGGATAACTGCAAACGGTAACACTCCCGTTACGCCAAACACGTTGATACCCAATTGCCCTAGGGAAGAGCCTCCATATAGAGACATCATGTAGATTCCCAATCTTTTCGCTCTGCCGGATGTATCTCCTGCAAGTAGCCAAGATTCCACGATGACAAAGATACCAGCGACAGCTATCCCCGCGACTAGGCGCGAAAACATCCACACTTCAGCTTGTGGAAATACTGGCAAAAGCGCAATGGTGCTACTGAGTATTGCCAAGCACAAAAGGAATCCTTTACGGTGCCCGGTTTTCGCAACCAAAGGTTCTATCGCTGTTGCCCCGATGAGTAAGCCGGCATAGAAACTGCTCGCGACCCAGCTTGCAATATCGGAACTCATACCGTACTCGTTCAACATCAAAGGGATGATGCTCATTAAGTAGCCTGATGCGATAGCAAACAAAGACAGCGCGACCACTGGAGCGACGATTTTTAGTGGTGCAGTAGAGGTGTTTTCCAATGCCGGAATCTCCTGAAAAATAGGTTAGTTAGGAGCGGCGACTATCGGATTTTAGGAGGTTTTAGTAAAACGAAAAATATTGATTCTTACGACAAATATTTTTTGATTTAGGAAGAACAAAAAGCCCCATTGAAATGACCATTCAATGGGGCTTTTCAAGTAGTTTCAGATTTGAATTATTTCACTAAGGCTTGGTTGAGCCATTGATCAAACTGAGATTTTGGTAACGCACCATTAATAACATCAACTCGCTTACCATTTTTAAATACCATGACGGTAGGAATGCTTCGGATTTGGTATTTAGCACCTAGATTTTGCTGAGCTTCAGTATCGATTTTCACAAATCGAACACTGCCTTTTCTTTCTTCTGCTACGTCGCTGAATACAGGGGCGAATCCAACACATGGGTTACACCAAGGAGCCCAGAAATCGATCACAACAGGTTGGTCACTTTGTAACAGTGCATCAACATTATTTTCAGTGCCTTCAATGGGCGCGCCATCAAACAAGTGGGCTTTACATTTACCACATGTTGCAAGATCTGAAACACGCTCGACGGGAACTCGGTTAACGCCACGACATGAAGGGCAGGGTGTATTAAAGCTGGACATACATTCTCCTTTTTTTGGCATCTTACCAAGCTTTAGCTTCGGGTTTTAAACTTATCTTTTTCTATCCCATGCTTTTTCATTCTAAGGTACAGTTTTTTTCGCGGAACTTGTAAGTAGTTTGCTGCCTCGGAAACCTTTCCAGAATAGAGAAACAAGGCGTCTTCAATTACCTGTTTTTCGTAATCATCAACTAAGTCATCAAGCGGCGTTGTTAAAACATCTTGATTGGATATTCTATTTTGCCCCGCAAGCTTTACTATCCCAATAGCATAAAGCTCCGCAACGTTCCTAAGCTCTCGGACATTCCCAGGCCAAGTGTGATGCCTTAGTGTATTTAGGTAATAGGTGTCTACAGTGGGGACGGGCTTCGCCAATTTCACGCAACTTTGCTTGAGAAAATAGTGGAATAGTGTCGCGATGTCGTCGGGACGTTTTCGTAACGAAGGCACGTCAATATTCCCTTGGCTGACTAAATAGTACAGTTCAGGGTTTAACCGCTGATCTTTAATGAGCATTTCAGGATCTTCATTAAATATCGCGATAAGGCGCGTATGATTCTTGTTACTCCGTTCCTGACGAAGTAACTCTTGTGAAAGGTAGTACTGAATGTTTTCAGGAATCAAATCTATTTGAGTAATCAATAATGTTCCATTAGCACTCTTTGCTAATGCGTGCTCTGCTTCACTTTGGCACTGAAGAGCGCTGCCTTGGTACTGAATGAATGTATTTTCTGAACGGTTACCAAGTTGATGAATAAGGTGTGCGAGGCTTCGGCGACCAGTACCCGACTCGCCTACGATGGCGATATGACTATTGAGCATGGCTAATTGAGCGACGTGGCTACGGATCAATTCAATTTGAGCTGAATGACCGATAATTTCCGCTTTAATTGATTGAGTAATGGTTTGTTTTTGTTGAATGTACTCTTGACGGATACCTAAATGTTTTTTAATTAAATCGAGCAATACGGGTGGGTTAATCGGCTTTTCTAAAAAGTCACTTGCGCCTTTCTTTACTGCTTCAACCGCCATGGGAATATCGCCATGTCCTGTAATCACAACGACTGGGATGTTTCCATCGATGGATTTGATCCTTTCGAGCAGATCCATTCCATTTAACTTAGGCATGTACATATCAATTATCGCAACACCTTCCCAATCGGCGTCAATATAATTGCATGCTTGAGTAGGATCTTGTACGCACTTCGCTGGGATATTAGCAATAGACATGAGGTGAGCGTATGAATCCAACACGTCTGCATCATCATCGACGAGTAATGCAGAAAATTTAAAGTGGGTCATTAGGTAACTCCAATACAACTAATGCGCCACCAGAAAGGGTAGACGCAAGACAAATAGTCGCGTTAAAGCGATGTAATATTGAACGACAAATATTGAGCCCTAAACCAAGCCCAACTTCTTTAGTTGTCGTAAAAGGGGTGAAAATTTGATGGATGACAGTAGGATCAAAACCGTTGCCGCTATCGGAAATGAAAAGCGACGTTTTTCCTGCTTTAGACGGTACAAAACTGATCTCAATGGTTCGAGTGTCTACCTCAGAGACGGCTTCTAGACTGTTTACCAAAAGGTTAACCAAAACTTGCTCAAGCCCAACATTATCAGCAAAGACAGATACATCTTCTCTTACCGCTAACTCAATGCTCGCTTCAAGTTTTTTTGCTTGAGTACCAACCAGCACCAAAGCTTGGTCAATCGCGTCTCGTAAACTTACAGTCGATAGGGCGACATCTTGAGGTTGTTTTTTAGCGAAGTGTCTTAGGCTGTTAATAATTTTACCCATACGCTCAGTCATAACACCTATTTGGTCTAAGGACGTGTTGGCAAGTTTAAATTGTTGCTGGTCGAGAGCCATCTTAGCGCTAAATAAATAGGTGTTTATTGCCGTAAGTGGTTGATTGAGCTCATGCGCTAGCGAAGACATGGTTTGACCAACCACGGCCATTTTCGCGGCCTGAATAAGCTCGTTTTGCGTTTCCTTTAAATGGTATTCAGCTTTCACTCTTTCTTCGATTTCTACTTGAAGCTCACGGTTGGTCGCAACCAAGTCTTTGGTTTTTTCTGCTACACGGCATTCAAGTAAATGGTTTGCGTGTGCTTGTTCGGTGATATCGACAATCGTAACCATGACTTTTCTATCGTTACCTTGTTGAAAGACACTCAAATAGAAGCGCAAATAATAGGGAGTAATGTCGTTTCCTAGAGAAAGAACAGCGTTGGCTTCCCCTTGAGTAAAAAGACGAGACTCTGGAGCAAACAGCACCTTCAAGACTTTCTGATTCACAATGGGCATCCAATTCCACAAGTGACTGTCTGGAATTCGGTTAGGCAACTCAAACAACTGTTTCGCACTCATGTTCACAGACTCGATTCTTCCGGTCATATCACAGGTAACTAAACTCGAATGGGTGTTGTTAATAAGATTCAACGCATTGGTTTGTTCCATTTCAAGCATCGCATAGTAAAACTCTTTGAGTTTTCGGCTAATTCCTGCGATTTCATCTTTTCCTTCTACGGGGAAAGAAATGTTGCTCTCTTTATGTGTCATAGCATCTAGAGTGTGGCTCAGTGCCGTTAATCTCGAAACGATACGTCTATGAATAAAGTAATAGGTTAAAAATGCACTGGTCAAAATGGATAGACTGAAGCACGCGATTAAGATCTGATTTCCGTATGAAATAACATTTGCAGTGTCACTTTTTACGGCGATGAAATCGCTGTCTGCATTGGAAGCGAGAAGCGCAACGTTTTGGTGAAGTTCATTAAGCTGGTTTGAGATTTTTTGCTGTTGTTTTAGTAGTAAGCTTTCTGATTCTACTAACGTACGCAACGCCAAATGAAAACCGCTACCTAAATCGAGAAGTGAATCTAATTCTCCAATTAACTGCTGGTATGAAATGGCAGAAGGAATGCGATATAAAGGCTTGCTCATTTCTTTAAGATCATCCAACCGAAACTGAATAACTTTCATTCCGTTATCGACTTGAGAGACATGGGAAAACTTTGCCACTTCCTGTAGTAACGAATACAGAGCGAGTTCTTGATCGGTTACATTCTGGATTAACCTTAGATTAGTGAGCAATTTTGAGTGGGCATATGTGCTGTTCTCCCTTTCAACTTGCCATTCGATCTCTTGCCTTAACGGCTTCAATTCAGAGCGAATATCTTGGTGGATCCACTGAATTTGTTCTCTGATCCTAGCGGAGGCTCTTGTTTTGCTTACATGCTCGCGAACCAATTCCGCGTAGAAAGCTATCTGATTCGTTAAATCACGATAGCCTGAAAGCAACGCATGAGCTTGTGGGTCGTCTCTAAGGTTTAGAAGTGTTTTTTCAATTTCATCTAGCTCTTGATCAAGCGATTGGGCATGACCATCTAGATCGATGGTGTTATCGATCTCAGGCAAATAGTCGATTAGAGAACGTATTTGGGAGCTGCGACTTTCCAGTTGAAAACTGGCGTTGTACTTTGGCACGCTTTTGACGAGTAAACTCTCTACTTGTCTATCCAAGGTGTTCCAAGTTATCAAAGCCACCACGCACACAATAGAAAGTAAAATGGTAGATAGTGCAAAAGCAAGAATTAGCTTTGCCCCAATAGTGTGGTACCGAAACGTCATAATGCCGCACCTTGAACCAAGTCTCTAACGCTTTGTATTACATTGTTTATGGTGCTTTCACGTTGGGTTTTGACCGTGTGTTGCCACTGAGCCAGTTTAGCGCGCACTTCCGGTTCATGGGTGTTACCGGATTCTTGAGTGGAGAATATTTCTTGCATTGAGTGCAAAAACTCCGATTGATTTATAGGCGGGGAAAACAGTCGTTTCTGAAGATGGTCTAATTCTATTAACACCAATTTGCTACTAGCGAACCTTTTTCTTGCTTGAATGATGGCTAACCACGCATCTTGAAGTTGTGGTAATTGCTGAGTTATCAGGACATCGTAAAGATGAATGATTCCATGCTCTCTTTCCATCAGAGCGTCGAGGTCCAAAACCACATGTTTTCCGTGCAAGAGTTTTGTGTCATTTACGCTGTATTTTGCAAATGTGTTGGTTTGGATTGCGGTTTGAATTTCATTGGACAGCAATAATTCAACAAAACGTTGTCTATACGCGTCTTCTGTTTTTTGTTTAACAAAGCCTATGTATGTAGGCATGAGTGTCAAATCTTCATCATGCCTGAAATCGATGTAATCCAGCTTTCGTTTAAGATTTTTGGCGTAACTGTCAATAGTAGGTCCGACTCCAATACTACCAGCCGCGACTGAATCAGCTACACCAAAGCTACGCGATGAAATTGTGGCTAAGTTTGCACCAACATTAGCGATGATCTGCCACCCTTTATTCCAACCATATTGAGTAAGAATACTCTCGACCATAAGTTGAGTGGTACCAGAGCGAGAAGGTGTGCTCATGGTGACATGACCAAAGTAAACAGGGTCGGTGAGTGAGGCAAAAGACATTGGCTCGGGTAATTCATGATTATTAAAGTAATCACGATTCCAAACAACACCAGCACCGGAATACCCTATGGTGACGACTTTATTGGGCTTAGGAAGAATGTAAGTAGATAAAGACAGAGGAGCCTTAAAACTTGTTGCAACGTCTACCAGCTTTTCCTGCATAGTGAGTCGCGAGATAACCAAAGGCGACGACGTTAGCACAAGGTCAATATCTTCAATGTATTGATTATTAATAAGCTTCATGCTTGACGATGTTGGTCTGTGGACGACTTTTACTTCTACACCTGAATTGAGGCGTTTAAATTCCTCTACAAGGGGGATCAGTGGATCCCTCGAAAAGGTAGTCAGTATCACAAGTTCATTTTGGTTTGCATTCACACCGACGGATAACAGGCAGAAGATAAGAAAAGAAAGTATTTTTAGCGACCATTTTTTCAATTGAAATACCTCACAAAAACCACCCAATATGTGCGTCTAATCAAATATAAGAAAGTCAGCGAAAATAACTAACCTCGGACTTTGAGTCAGAATTGACGCGATGTTTGTGAGAATTTTATCAGCAAATTCTGACTTTCATCGTTCGAAATACCCAATTCTGACTCGTGACAGGTTGACAAATGTGTCAAAACTGCCTCAAATACCGTTTTTTGAGCCTAAATAATAATTTCTCGATGATTGCCCCGTTAACAGAACTTTGTCTGAAATGACAATTCACATTGAACGGAGCGCAATATGCTTAACATTTTTAAAACTCGACCAGACCAGCCTTTGTTGGATGGCTCTAAAGAGGAAATGCAAACTCGCTTTAAGCGGTATCAATGGCAAGTATTCCTTGGATTAGTATTCGGCTACGCTGTTTTTTATGTCGTTCGAATGTCTCTTGGTGTCGTTAAGAAGCCTATGTTAGATGCTGGGATCGTCTCTATTGAAGAGCTGGGTATTATGGGATCGGCGTTCTTCTTTACATATGCGATAGGTAAATTTTCAAACGGCTTCCTTTCTGACTACGCCAACATCGGCCGATTTATGTCGTTCTCATTACTCCTTTCGGGGCTTACCGCCATCGTAATGGGGCTAAACACAACGGCGTTTTTCTTTGTACTTTTATGGGGCTTAAACGGTTGGTTCCAATCCGTAGGTTCGGCTCCATCATGTGTTTCTCTTTTCCAATGGTTTTCACCTAAGCAACGTGGTAGCCGGTACTCTGTTTGGGGTGGTTCGCGTAATATAGGTGAAGGTATAACTTGGATTCTTACCGCCACCTTAGTGAGTTACTTGGGTTGGAGAGCAGGCTTTATTGGTGCTGGTATTACTGCCATTGCAGCAGCACTTTGCATGTTCTTTGCGCTAAAGGATCGTCCGCAAACCTATGGTCTTCCTGATGCTGCTACGGCTTTTGATGAAGAGCCAGAAATCAAAAAAGCAAATGACCCAAAAGAAACGCGTAAAGCCCAGTTATTTATTCTCAAGCAACCCACTGTTTGGCTCATCGCAGCGGCTTGTGCGGCAATGTATATTTCTCGCTATGCCATGTCTTCTTGGGCTGTTTTGTATCTTCAAGAGAGCAAAGGTTACTCATTGATAGACGCTGGTTTTGCGATGTCTACTTACCCGATCGCAGGTCTAGCCGGCGCCATTCTTTCGGGAATTGTGTCTGACAAAGTCTTTAACGCTAACCGCCACATTCCAACTCTGCTTTACGGAATCGCGAATATTGCCGGCATGTGCTTGATGTTCTTTGGACCAGATAACCGCATAGTCGATGCTGTTGCACTAGGGTTGATTGGCTTTGCCATTGGCGGCTTAGTGGTTTTCCTTGCCGGGCTAACTGCTTGTGACCTGATGCCTAAAAACGCGGTAGGCGCGGTTAAAGGGTTCATTGGCTTGTTCTCTTATATTGCAGCATCTGGTCAAGAACTGGTGTCCGCATCACTGATTAAGATCGAAGAAGTTAATGGCGTGAAAACTTACGACTTTAGCCAAGCTCAATATTTTTGGTTAGCTGCTGGTGTTGTATCGCTCATTCTTGCATTAACTGTTTGGAATGCGAAAAAAGTAACCGATATTGATTAACCATCAAATTAGGGGCTGGCTGAAAGTTCAGCCTCTATCTCTTCATACTTTTGTTTATACCCAAGTTTTCCAGTCATTTACGTCAGCTATAGGCAATTTGGGTATAGATGAATTTTAAACTACGCAATAACAGGATCTTATCCATGTGCAAAACAAAAATTGTAGCAACGTTAGGACCAGCAAGCCAAAGTCGAGAAGTGATCATTGAGTTGCTAAAGGCTGGCGTCAATGTGGTTCGGCTGAACTTTTCCCATGGCTCTGCCGAACAGCATATTCAAACTGCTGAACTTGTTAGGGAAATCGCATCAGATCTGCACCTTAACGTAGGCGTGTTAGTGGATCTCCAGGGGCCGAAGATCCGCATCGCCAGTTTTAGCGATCAAGGCGTTTACTTAGAAGAAGGACAAACATTTTATCTAGATGCTCAGCATCCAGATGACAGAGGGAATAAAGATAGGGTGGGTCTAGATTATCCAGAGCTGATTAAGGATCTCAAAGTTGGTCATACTTTATTGCTCGATGATGGACGCATTCAACTCAAGGTAGTGGAACTAGACGTTGAAGGTAAGTGGGCTAAAACCGAAGTGTTAAACCAAGGAAAGCTAACCAATAGAAAAGGGATTAACTTACTGGGTGGGGGCTTGTCTGCACCAGCTCTTACCGACAAAGATAAACAGGATATTTTCGCTGCCGCAAGCTTAAATGCGGACTTCATAGCTGTTTCATTCCCACGTAACGGTAAAGACATTCACTATGCGCGTGAACTGGTTCAACAGGCAGGTTGTAATGCGCATATTGTCGCGAAGGTTGAACGTGCAGAAATTGTCGAAAGTGACGAAAACATGGACGACGTTATTTCCGCATCAGACATCATAATGGTCGCACGAGGCGACTTAGGTGTCGAAATTGGCGATGCGAGATTACCCAACATTCAAAAACGTCTGATTAAGCGTGCAAAGTTAGCTGGGAAGCCTGTTATTACAGCGACTCAAATGATGGAGTCGATGATTGAAAACCCGACGCCAACCAGAGCAGAAGTATTAGATGTAGCAAACGCTGTTATGGATGGGACAGATGCCGTTATGCTTTCTGCGGAATCTGCAGCGGGGAAATACCCTGTCGAAGCCGTAAAATCCATGGTCAGGATTGCAGCAGGCGCTGAACAAGATCCTTATGAGCTTCTTAACCATTGGGACGAATTGGAACACCTGTGCAAGCGTGTTAATCAAAACCAGAATAACACAGGCATGGTTTCTAGTTGCCAGACAAAAATTGATCCAAACAAGAGCTTCGCAATATCGTCAATGATATCCGCTTCGAATAGTAACCAAGCATTGGGCGTCGTTATACTAACCAAAGATGGTCAAACACCGTTATTGATGTCCCGGTGTATGGCGAATTCATTCGTTTGGGCTCTGTCGGATAACCTTGCTTTGCTACGTAAGCTCTCAATTTTACGCGGCGTGGTCCCCGTCGCTTTCGATACTTCTAATCTAAAACACAACGCACTCAATGAAGGAATAGTAGAGCTCTTAGCGGATCGCGCGCTGTCGCTAGGAATTGACTCTTTGCTTGTTGCACAACTCGAAGGCATCGAAAATGCGGGGGCGATAAATGCATGTTGGCTAATGGCGATTAAAAACAAAAAAAGCAACAAAGAAAATGAAGAGTTGGTTGCATAGCAACCCGCTGTGTTGATGAAAGTGTAGGGCTTTCTTCAACTTACTTTTGCGCATTGTATGGTTTCCCCCTAGAGGCTCAGTTGCACGCGCAATCGATTATCAAGATGAATTATCTTGAATGACACCCTTGCTCCACAAGGTTTGACCCGTCTATTGGCGGGTCTTTTTTATTGGCATGGTGTATTTATATGGTTTACTTAGTGTTTAAAACAAATTCCATAGTCAGAAAAGTTTACAGATTGATGAATTTATATATGCTGAGTATATAGTCAAAGTGAAACCCGTTTATTTGGGTAAAAGCCATAAAAATAAAATCATAGGTGAAATAGCATGCAATCGAATTTTGCAGAAATTACCGGCTGGGGTAAGTGTCTACCTCCTGCCAAGCTCTCCAACCAAGATCTTAGTACCTTTTTAGAAACCTCAGACGAGTGGATTAAAACAAGAACAGGTATTGAAGAACGTCGAATTAGCCATGTAAATACCTCCGATCTTGCCACTGTGGCAGCACAAAGAGCCATAGCGTGCGCAGGCATAGAGCCAAAAGACATTGATTGTTTAATTGTCGCGACTTGTTCACCTGATACGTTGATCCCCAATATTGCCTCCAAGGTGCAAGCTAATTTAGGGATTCAAAGTTGTGCTTCTTTTGATATGAATGCTGCTTGTACTGGCTTTGTATATGGTCTTGAAACCGCAACAAGGCTGATTCAAGCAGGAAATTACCAGCATGCACTTGTTATTGGCGCTGAGCGCTTAACATTCTATTTAGATTGGACTCAGCGAGATACAGCGGTTCTATTTGGTGATGGTGCAGGTGCTGTTGTTCTTAGCAAAACCACGGAGCCCGTTGGCTTACAACAAGCACAGTTAGGTTGTGATGCAGAAGGGCGAGATATTCTGTCTGTACCAAAGTACGGCACAGCAATGGATCGCTTTGCGGCAGATAATGGTTATTGGAGTTTTGAATTCGTTGGAAAGGAAATATTTAAACGCGCTGTTAGGGGAATGGGTGCAGCCGCACAAACTGTGCTGAATCGCTCTAACTTAAGCACAGGCGATATAGATTTGGTGGTTCCTCATCAGGCTAATGTCCGGATTATTCAAACCCTGTGTGATCATGCTGAAATCGACCAGAAGAAAGCTTTCATCAATATTCATAAATACGGCAACACATCTGCAGCTACCGTTCCTATTGCGCTATGCGAAGCGGTTGAAGAAGGCAGAGTAAAACCAGGAAGTGATATTCTTACGGCTGCTTTCGGTGCGGGTCTTACATGGGGAGCTGGGCACATAAAGTGGGGTGACAGGGTAACACCAATAAGTCAATCCGATGCTGAATTACCTGCAACAGACAAAAACGCACTTGAGCTATTAGAAAGTGCTATCGAGCATTGCAAGTCTCGCCATAAGTGAGGCATCAAATATCACTTATAAAGAGCCACTTAGGTGGCTCTTTTCTTAAGGTTAACCAAAAGGTAAACGTTTCACATAGCTAAAACGTTACGCTTAGCTAGGAGTTGAATCAGCGATCACTTAATAAATTCATCAAGTGCGTCTATCGTTGGCAACGCAGTCATCGCGCCCTTTTGAGTCGTGGCGAGTGCTCCGCAGCCATTTGCCCAGCTAACGGCTTGAGCAATATTGTCCTGTTTATTCCAATCTTTGCTCTTAGCGAGATAGGTAAGTAACCCACCAACAAATGCGTCACCAGCGCCTGTAGTATCAACAGGGGAAACGACTTTTCCTGTAATCATAGTTTGTCTTTTTTCATGGACGACTAATGCGCCTTTTGCACCTTGGGTTACGATAACCAGCGGTAAGTTAAGGTGTTCTAAGCTCTCTAAGCCCTTATCTATTGAATTGGTGTTTGTTAGATAAAACAATTCATCATCCGAAAACTTAACGACATCGGACAACTCTATTGCTTTTATTACGGTCGGAATAATATCGTCTTGATTTGCCCAAACTTCGTGGCGCAAGTTCGGATCAAAACTTACATGACCACCGGCTTTCTTAACACGTTGCATTGCTAGTAAAGTGGTACTTCTAGCGGGTTCGTTTGCAAGCGCGATCGAGCAAATATGAAGCCATTCTCCCGGCTGGAAATGGGGTATGTCTTCGGGTTGTGTAAACTGGTCTGCACTAGGGCGGACCATAAACGTAAAGGTTCTTTCACCTGAGTCATCCAGTTCAACTACGACGGTAGATGTACGTTGGTTTTGGTCTTTCTTTACTAAACTATTATCGACATTTTCTTCAGTTAGTGTTTGCTTGAGAAATCCACCAAAAGGGTCGTCGCCGACTCGTCCAAAAAATGCACTTTGACCACCGAGTCGAGCGATGGCTACTGCAACGTTTGCTGGCGCTCCTCCGGGGCATTTTAGGTATGTACTGTCCGTATCCGGAATCAAATCTACTACCGCATCTCCGGTCACCCAAACTCTATTCATTATCTATTCCTTTAAACAACTCATAATCAAACTTAACCAACAAGCTCATACAACTCAAGAACTAGCCTCATTTGGGCACAAAGAGCGTGAGCAAACTGAATTTAACCCTGTTGTAAAAAGTAAGGGGGGACAAAAAGTCTGTAAAGTGCTGTTTTGTATATATTTGGCGCAGAATCTACGATTGCTGATTTTCAATATCACTGGACGGATATTTGAATAATATAGATAGGCTATTGATTGTTATATCTATTCCATTGCAATGACTGAGTCTGCGCGCACATATTTGAAAGTGATCTCTTTTCTGACTAGTGCTGCTTAAAAAAGCTTACTTATAAGTGACTTTCTAAACAAAATGGCGTTCCATGTAATTCCTTTTTAGAACTTATGCTAATTAAGTATGTCCTTATATTGACTAATTCATATTAATTAGTAAAATCTAAATTAGATTGTGTTGAATCGAGAGGTGTCGATGAGTCTCCAACAAATGAAAACGAGCTCGGTGGAAGTAGCAGAAATTCTAAGAGTAATGTCGCATCCGGAACGCCTTTTGGTTCTTTGTCAGTTAGTCGATGGTGAAATAGGAGCAGGGCAGTTACAAAGCAGCTCTACACTTAGTCAGTCTGCTTTTTCACAGCACCTAACTGTTTTAAGAAAAAACAATCTGGTGAGCGTAAGGAAGGAGTCTCAACAAGTTTTCTATTCACTCGCGGATAAGCGAATAGAAAAATTGATTCATAACTTACACGACATTTTCTGCTCGTAAGCTCATTTTCGTCGTATCTAGATAAATTTTCACTAAAGCTTGGGTTAACAGACCCTAAACATTTACGCGCCTAGCGCGGGTTTTATGACGTGTATAAAAAGGAACTGGTAATGAGGTCTGCTTCCAATAAAGGGTTTGTTCATTCTGTAATGAACAGTTATTTCCCTCCGATACTCATCATTTTTGCACTAATTATTGGCGGTACGGCTCTATGGCTCACACCGAAAGAGGAAGATCCACAAATCGTTGTGCCAATGGCAGACGTTTTGATTGAAGCGCCTGGGTTAAGTGCTAAACAAGTTGAAAAGCAAGTAACAGAACCTTTAGAGAAGTTACTTAGCCAAATCGATGGTGTGGAATACGTTTACTCGACATCCATGGAAAACAAAGCACAAGTGATTGTTCGTTTCTACGTGGGTGAGAATCGAGAAAACGCTTTGGTAAAGCTTTATAACAAACTCTATTCAAACCAAGATATTGTCCCATCATCGGTTGCGAGCTGGGTGGTAAAGCCTGTAGAGATAGATGATGTACCCATAGTGGTCGCGGCTCTGTATTCCACTGATCAAGATCAGCTAGGAACATTCGAGTTAAAACGTATTGCCACTCAGGCTACGCAAAGGCTGAAGTCTTTAGATGATACGAACGTTGTAAAAGTAACCGGAGGTCAGTCTAGAGTTGTTGAGGTCAAATTAGACGCTTCAGCAATGGCAAGTCGAAAAACCACTATTGATGACTTACAGAGTGCTTTTCGTTTAAGTCATGCTAAACAAAGTGCGGGTACTTTCCATCAACTAGGGGAGGTTTACTATCTTGAGTCGGGGCAGTTCTTTAGCAGTGCTGATGAACTAGGCAGCTTAGTTGTTAACGTGATTGACGGAAAACCTGTCTATTTGAGAGACGTTGCCATTATCAATGACGGACCAGAAGAACCCACTACCGATACGTGGATTCAATATGGGACTACTGATGATACTTTCTATCCAGCCGTGTTTATTTCCGTCGCTAAGCAAAATGGTTCCAATGCGGTAAGTGTGGCTAATGAGATTATTGAGGAGTTGAATTTACTCAAGTCGACGCAATTCCCTGAAGCCGTCCAAATTGACATCATTAGAAATTATGGGGAAACGGCAAATGACAAAGTTGGCGACCTAGTTTCGAGCCTTGGAATCTCAATTATTACGGTCGTCGTATTTGTTGGATTATTTTTAAATTGGCGAAGTGCACTAGTCGTAGGGATAGCCATACCGATAAGTTATGGTGCGGCGTTAGGAATGGATTTAGCGTTTGGTTACTCAATAAACCGAGTCACACTTTTTGCATTAATCTTAGCGCTCGGCCTTATTGTTGATGACCCAATTGCCAGTATAGACAACATAGAAAGGTATCTGAAACGTAAAGATCTATCGCGTACCAAAGCGATTGTATTGGCGATGGGGGAAATACGCTCAGCGCTTCTTATGTCAACCGTGGCTATCGTCATTGTGTTTACCCCAATGTTTTTCATAACAGGGATGATGGGGCCTTATATGGCACCGCTTGCCTTTAATGTGCCTGTTTCAGTGATATTCAGCACCATCGTTGCCTTCATGATCACACCTTGGCTTGCAAGAAAGATTTTAAGAACGGCAGCACAAAGAGGGGTGTATCAATTAGAAACAACCTTGCTTTATCGCGGTTATAACAAGTTGATGACACCTATATTGTTATCTAAAAAGAACAGTTGGGTGTTTTTAGGCTTGGTTGCAACCCTGTTTATTGGCGCTGCGTTATTACCCGCCTTGCGTCTCGTTCCGCTAAAGCTTTTACCTTACGACAATAAAAATGAATTCCAACTGATTGTAAACATGCCTGAATCGACGAGCTTTGTGAGCACATCAAATGCACTGCGTGAATTCTCTGACTACTTGATTCAGCAGCCAGAGGTTAAATCGGTTTCTGGTTTCGCTGGGTTAGCGTCGCCCATGGATTTTAATGGCATGGTTAGGCACTATTTTATGAGAGAGATGCCGTACCAAGGCGAACTTAGAATTGTCTTAGTTGATAAAGATAAGCGCAGTCAGCAGTCGCACCAAATCGTTACGCGAGTTAGGGCGGACATGGAAGCCATTGCTGATCGATTCGACGCTTCAATCCAACTGGTTGAAGTCCCGCCAGGTCCGCCTGTTATCGCCACACTAACAGCAGAAGTATATGGAGAAGAGACAACTTCATACGAAAGGTTACAAAGCGAAGCTCAGAAAGTAGCGGCTCGTTTGAAACAAGAACCGTTTGTTTCAGAAGTCGATACCAGTATTCAAGGGAAAATAGAGATCTGGCAATTTGTTGTTGATAGGGAAAAAGCGGCGCTTTCTGGCATCTCAGTTAGCGATATCAACCAAACTATTGTTGCTGCCAATCAGGGACTGTCCCTAGCGAATCTTAAAATGGAACGAGAAATCGAACCACTTACTGTGGTTATACGATTACCGGAATCCCAGCGAGATAGCCTTAATAATTTGCTTTCATTATATGTTCGGGGTCAAGCAGGGATCAGTAAACAAAACGTGAATGGCAGCCTTGAAGATTCACCACAGCCCCTCGTTCAACTTTCAGAGTTAGGGCATTTTGAGAAAAGATCGAAAGATCAGCCGATCTACCATAAAAACTTAAAGCCAGTCGTTTATGTCTACGCTGAAGCAGCGGGAAGAGTGCCAGGTGAAATTATTGCTGACGTTATTTCCGATGAGGGTAGGAAGCCCTCTGAGGAATCACGTGAATTGTCCGAGAGACATTATCTTTCGAACGGTGGTCATCAGGGGTGGTCAGTAAGTGAAGGGACCAATGTGGTATGGAGTGGCGAAGGAGAATGGAAAATCACCGTCGACGTATTCCGAGATTTGGGGATTGCCTATGGCGCTGCATTATTAGGTGTATTCATCATAATGCTTATTCAAACGGGGCTACCAGCAGTCTCTGGGATAATCATGCTTGCGATACCCCTTACCGTGATAGGCATTATGCCTGGCTTTTGGTTCCTAAATGCAATGAGTGACGATATCAATGGTTACCCAGATCCTGCTCTGTTTACTGCAACAGCTATGATCGGAATGATCGCGTTAGCGGGTATCGTGGTTCGAAATTCACTTGTTCTTATCGAATTCATTCAGCAATCCTTGGCTCAAGGTAAAGAACTTAAACAATCTTTGATTGAGTCTGGTGCTGTCAGGCTTCGACCGATACTACTTACTGCTGGTACAACACTACTAGGAAATGTAGTGATAACGCTGGATCCTATTTTTAACGGTCTTGCATGGGCAGTCATATTTGGAATAACCGCTTCCACAGTCTTTACGTTACTTGTTATCCCAGTCGTGTATCACCTAGCGTATTCAAATGTAAAAGGGCATGGTTTGCCAGTTAATAACGGAGAAGAGATATGAGATCGTCAAAACTTCTACTTGGAACGAGTTTGTTTGCGATACTCGTCGTTTTGTTTATTTATATGGCTGGTGGATTTTCCGAAAAAGTCAGTGTGAAACCAGTACAAAATGAGGTAACCGCCGACTTCAATACCGTTGTAGTAAAGTACACTGAAGAGCCTCAATTACGAGAGTTTACAGGCACAGTGATTGCCGACCAGCAAGGGCAGCTTTCAGCCAGAGTTACCGCTAAAGTGGTTGAAATAACAAGTGATATTGGTGACGTTGTAACTAAGGATGAGGTATTGATACGTCTTGAAAGCGATGATTTGGACGCAAGAGTTAAACAAGCAGAGCAACGTTTGTCTTCCGCTCAAGCTTCAATGAATGCAGCCTCTAAAGAGTATCAGCGGGTATCAGAGTTAGTGAAGAAGAAGCTATTGCCTCAGTCAGAATTTGACCGCATAGAATCACAACTAGAGTCTGCCAAAGCTTCGTTTAAGCAGAGCCAAGCGGCGTTAAAAGAAGCACAAACCACATTTGATTATAGTGTTATTAGAGCACCTTTTGACGGTGTTATAACCACTAAAGCCGTCGGGGTTGGTGATACCGCAATAATCGGGGCACCTCTTATGACTCTATATAACCCCCAATCATTACAGTTGGAAGTGAATGTTTCTGAATCTCTGATAAGTAGAGTAAAGCTTGGTACTGAACTCCAGCTTGAATTGCCCACATCACATTATGAAGGTAAAGCTAATGTAGTCGAAATATCACCTTCCGCTGACCAATCTTCACGGAGCTTTGTAGTGAAGCTTGCGCTATCAAATAACCCATCGATATATCCGGGTGTGTATGGAAAGGTTTTCGTATTTAGCCACAAAACCCGTGTTCTAAGTGTTCCGGAAAATGCTCTATATCAAGTTGGTCAACTTGATTACGTAAAAGTATATGAAGAAGGTAAATTGAAGACCCAATTGGTTCAACTTGGGCAAGGAACGCAGGTGAGAAAAGGGCTGAAAGAAGGGGATTCGGTAGTCATAAACCCATTGGGGCGATAACGCCTCTATCTCCATCATACGAGGTTCATTGGCTTCCGGTGATCCTCGCTTTTTCTATATAAATCTTATAATGATTGTAAACCCTGCGCGATACGCTGAACTACGGCAATCGATTCCGGATTGTCACCGTGCACACAAATCGTATCTGCTTCAATTTGAATAGCGTTACCATTTTCGCTAGTGATACTTCCGTACTTTGCAAGCTGCATAACCTGATAGAAAATATCTTCTTCCTTATGATGAACAGCGTTTGGTTTGCTTCTAGGTACTAAAAGTCCGTTATCTTGATATGCCCTATCTGCAAAAGCTTCAAATAGCAGCGGTACATTAAATTGATCCGCTAAATCTAGATAACGCGTATTGTCGCTAGACGCTAAAATCATCACTGGAAGGGAAAAGTTTTCAGCGGCAGCTAAAATACCAATGAACACATTTTCATTCTGCATCATGTCGTTATACAAAGCACCATGAGGTTTTATGTAGTCAAGATGCACGTCATTAAGTGAAGCGAGTGATTTTAATGCACCCACTTGGTACACGATAGAGTGTACTATTTGGTCTTGCGTCATTGGGATGGTGCGACGCCCGAATCCAATGAGATCGTGATAACCCGGATGAGCACCAACTTTAACCGAATGGCTCCTTGCGAGCTTCAGTGTTTTAGACATAACATCTGGGTCTGAAGCGTGAAACCCACAGGCGATGTTCGCCATATCGACCCAGGGCATGACGTCTTCATCAAGCCCTTTACTCCATGATCCAAAGCTTTCGCCCATGTCGCAATTCAGTTTTAACCTTTCCTTGGTCATGTCGTGTATATCTCCTATTTTTAAATATAAGAATAATGGGGTTTAAGTGAGTTGAGAAGTCATTAGGGTCTGTTGGACATTTTCTAATGCTACTTGGGTATAAACGTCAGTATCACTTTAACGAACAAAACAAAAAAAACTTGGAAGAATTTTCTATCAAATCCAGTTACTTTGAATTTTGAGACTACTAATCTGAGTTTATCGAAAGTAGAATGACGTCAATCTCACCATTTAGGAATAATGATGAAAGTACTTGTTACTGGTGGCATGGGCTATATCGGCAGCCACACTTGCATTCAAATGATAGAAGCTGGGATGACACCAGTTATTCTAGACAACTTGTACAACAGTAAATCCAGTGTATTAGATAGGATTGAAAAAGTTTCTGGGACTAGACCTGTGTTTGTAGAAGGCGATATCCGAAACAAAGCATTGTTAGTCGAAACCATGAAAGCACATGAGCTTGAAGCGTGTATTCATTTTGCGGGGCTTAAAGCAGTTGGTGAATCTGTTGAAAAGCCCTTGGAATACTATGATAACAACGTTCATGGAACTCTAGTTCTTGTTGAAGCTATGCGCGAAGCGAACGTGAAAACATTGGTATTCAGTTCTTCTGCTACTGTCTATGGTGACCCAGCATCTGTTCCGATTACAGAGGACTTCCCAACCAGTGCGACCAACCCATATGGTCGGAGTAAGCTCATGGTAGAGGAGTGCCTAACCGATTTTCAAAAGGCAAACCCAGATTGGAGCATTACACTGTTGCGATACTTCAATCCCGTTGGTTCACATCCGACTGGTGACCTCGGTGAAGACCCGCAAGGCATTCCTAACAATTTGATGCCTTTTGTTTCTCAAGTTGCAGTAGGTCGCCGAGAGTTTTTATCCGTTTTTGGCAGTGATTACCCAACAAAAGACGGAACTGGCGTACGTGACTACATTCATGTAATGGACTTAGCTGACGGACACCTTGCTGCATTGAATACCGTTGGCAGTAAAAACGGGCTACATATCTATAACTTAGGTACTGGTAACGGGTACAGCGTGATAGATATGGTGAAAGCTTTTGAAAAAGCCAGTGGCAAAGATATCCCTTATAAATTAGTCGACCGTAGACCGGGTGATATAGCAGAATGTTGGGCTGACCCTAAGAAAGCCACTGACGAACTTGGCTGGAAAGCCGAGCGTTCTTTAGATTTAATGACTGAAGATACGTGGCGTTGGCAGTCACAAAACCCAGAAGGGTATTCAGACTAACAAATTTAACAAAAGGAGCGATTTCGCTCCTTTTTTGATCTGAATCGATATTTTTCGTAAAAATCTCGTTAAGGGCTTTCGCTCAATCCATAACCTGTTAGAATACCCGCGTTGCTTAATTTTGAGCGTTAAAAAACATTTTCTTAACGCAGTAAGCAACAATTCTGTAATTCAATTTTCAGGGGACACCGATGGAGCTAGCGCTTATCATCACTTTCATCGTTGCAGCTGCTGTAATGGTTAAGAAAGAGATGGCAGAAAACAAATAATCTCGAAATATTTCAGTCACTTTTTGATTACTTTTTAGAAATTTTCGAACTTGTAAAAATCCAGCCTTTGCTGGATTTTTTGTTTTTATGTGGTATCTGCTGCTTTCCCCGGTTTTATATAAACCTCCTCACCTAATCAATCCCCATTTTTCATGACTTGTCGGTATATTTTACAATTTCCTTATTGATATTGATAACGACTATCATTAAGATTCGCACAAATTAAAACTACAGTACAGCATTCGCTTGCTTACGCCTAAGGAAGATTTCGTGTGAAAGCTTTATCAACTCGTTTATTGCCATACATCTCCGTTGCAATTGTTTCTGGTTACGCAACTGCTAACACAAAAACACCAGAAATTATGGTTGTTACTGGAACAAAAACGGAAAGGGCTCTTCTCGATACTCCAGTACGTACAGAGGTTATTACAGAAGTAGATTTAGAGCGTAATCATGCTAGAAGCCTAGAAGAAGCCTTACGATTTGTTCCAGGTGTTCAACTTGTTGACCGACATGGAAAAGGTGGGAAAGAGGTAATACTTCAAGGGGTCGACGGTCAACGAGTATTAGTTTTAGTTGATGGACTTCCAACTAGCCCTACGTCGGGTACAGCGACAGATGTGAGTAAAATCGCGGTTGCCGGAGTTAAACAAATTGAAATTGTAAAAGGTGCTGTATCCGCGCTTTATGGGTCTAATGCAATGGGGGGTGTAATTAACATCATAACCAAAAGACCGTTTAACAAGAGTAATGAGTTTAAATTAACTTTAGATGCAGGAACCTATGGTGAGCATAATGTTCGGGACTTTCCGATCAACGATGGTCATGCAAATCTATACGCCCTTTATAGTGAAGACAATTGGTATCTTCAATTTGTCGGTGACTCTCGTAACAT
The DNA here is from genome assembly GCF_019977755.1 of Vibrio penaeicida. NCBI lineage: Bacteria > Pseudomonadati > Pseudomonadota > Gammaproteobacteria > Vibrionales > Vibrionaceae > Vibrio > Vibrio penaeicida. Next base: position 1,126,329 of record NZ_AP025145.1, read on the forward strand.
GGGGGGAGTTGATCTCGACAAGGGTACTTTTAACTTTGAGGACTATGCAGGCTCACGATCAAATATATCGTTGACAGCAGGATTGAGAACATCAGATACAGGTTTAGTTGAAATTAAACCAACTTTGTATCAAGAAGATATATACAGGCATTACGAAACGTTTTCTCCAGGTGTTGGTGAAAAGCAAATGTCTAAAGTAGAAAAATCTACAAGGTATGATCTGTCTGTCCGGTATGAAGATCAGTTTGCAGATGATGTACTTTTATCTGCTTACTACATGCTAATGTAATCATCCCCTAAACTAGGGACATTTAGAATTAGAGTTCTTCGGTTTAAACTAAACCAAATGGAGAACACTGATGAAAAAATCACGCTATACAGAAACGCAAATCGTCAAGATTCTGAAAGAAGTTGAGGCTGGCAGGTTGGTCAAAGAGGTCTGCCGAGAGTATGGCATATCAGATGCCACTTACTACAACTGGAAGTCCAAGTACGGCGGCATGGAAGCCTCAGACGTGAAGCGACTGAAGGAGCTTGAGGATGAAAACCGACGCCTGAAGCAAATGTTTGCTGAACTGAGCCTCGACCATAAAATCCTTAAGGATATCGTCGAAAAAAAGCTGTAAAGCCCACGATTCGGCGAGAGTGGGTGGATTACGTCAATAATTGTCACTGTGTGAGTCTGCGTAGGGCTTGTCGTTTAGTCGGCATCAGTGACTCGGTCTATCGGTATCGACCAGATAAGCACCGAGATGCCCCTGTGATTGCCGCCTTGCAAGAAGCCGTTGAACGTTATCCTGCATATGGTTTTGGCATGTTATTCAAAGTGCTTAAGCGATGGGGGTATCGCTGGAACCACAAACGAGTGCATCGACTCTACTGCGAACTGAAGTTGAATAAGCGCCGTCGTGGAAAGAAGCGGCTACCAACAAGAGAGCCTGCCCCTCTCTGTGTGCCAGAAACGTTCAATCAATGTTGGTCAATGGATTTCATGAGCGATTCACTGATGTGTGGTAGACGCTTCAGGACGTTCAATGTTGTTATCGATGACTTTAACCGTGAAGTGCTGGCCATTGAAATTGACTTGAATCTTCCCGCTCAAAGAGTTGTTCGCGTGTTGGAACGCATCGTCGCCTGGCGAGGTTATCCGAGTCAGTTACGTATGGATAACGGTCCAGAGTTTATCTCAACGGCTTTAGCTGAATGGGCGGAACAACATGACATACAACTCGAATTCATACAGCCAGGCAAGCCCACACAAAACTCGTTTGTTGAAAGGTTCAACCGGACCTATCGAGATGAAATACTCAACATGTATGTGTTCAGAACGTTAAAAGAGGTACGTGAGCTAACAGAAAACTGGGTTCGAGAATACAACGATGAACGTCCCCACAGCTCGCTGGGTGACCTGACCCCTTGGGAATATCTTGCTAAGTTGAAATTGCCGGAAGACTCTAATTTAGGGTGTCACTAAAAAAGGGATGTTTACACTAAGAGCTATGGATGAATCCACTCATCAGGATGACCTTAGCACTATTTATTATGACCAAACACGTGAGGCTCAATCCGTTACTCACCAAGCTGAAATTCAAGTTGACGCTCCAATTGGCGAATCGCAAGTTCTGACCGTAGGACTTCTATCAAGTGTTGATACTTTAGAACAAAAAAACAATGGGACAATAGAGGTAGATAAAGCTAAGAGTCAACGCCATGAGTTTTACGTACAAGACGATATCTTTATTACAGACAACTTGGAATTGTTACCTGGCTTTAGAGTACAAAATGATGCTGACTTTGGCGTTAAATTTACCCCAAAACTAAATGCACTTTACACTCCAGCACATTTCAATGAGAAAAACCTAAAAATACGAGCAGGCGTAGGTTCAGGGTATCGAGTCCCCAATTTAAAAGAACGTTTTTATGAGTTTGACCATAGCGCAATAGGTTACAAAGTACTAGGAAATAAAGAGTTAACCCCTGAGTCTTCTGTTAGTTACCAATTAGGAGCTGAGTGGAACCTTCACCAAAATGTTAATGCTCATATCAATCTATTTAGAAATGATATTAAAGATCTTATTGCAACTGATTTGAATAAAGAAAAATCAAGATCAGACCTAAAAATCTACGAATACACCAACTATCAAAAAGTTAAAACACAAGGTGTAGAAAGTGCGCTTAACTTTACACTCTCTCAAGTTCTATCTGGAGAATTTGCATACAACTATTTAGAAGCAAGAGATTTATTAACAGATACAGTTATCCCCGATAGACCGAAGCACACATATATTGCTTCTTTAAACTATCTAATCCCCTTGTTGAAAACTGAAGTCTCTTTGAGTGGAAAGTATCAATCAAGTGAATTTAAAGATTCAGACAATACCATCACTTCTCCTGCACATACTTCCGCAGATTTGAAACTCAATACTGAAATCAATAACCAATTTAAAATATTTTTTGGAATCAATAACCTAACTGACAACGTAAGGAATACACCTTCTAATGGGTTGGATAATCGACCAACAAAAGGAAGGTATTTCTACGCGGGTTTACAGATTAAAGGTTAATTCTCTTAGTTAAGGACAAATAAAATGAGTAAGTTAAAAATTAGCGCTCTTGCATTAGCGATAACATCGGGTCTTTTGGCTGGATGTAATGGCAATTCCGATAGTTCTAATGCACCAACAACCAAGCAACCTACTTCTTCAAAAGCGACAGTGCTCGATGTAGATGCAAGCCAAGGTGCAAAAACTACCGTCGACCTATATTCCAACGCCATTGTGACTGATGACACATGGCAAGTGGCATATCAGAAATACGTCGGATTTTCGACAAATGGTGGTGTATCTGGAAATGGGAAAATTTCGGCATGTGCTGCACATAATTACAGCGATATTTTTGATTCGGATTCTAAACCTGTAGAAAGTGAGTTTAAGAAACTTACTATTACATCAACGCTTCAAGACTTTGAAAAAGTCAATTTGTCTAACTGTAATGACAGTGACTTCATAACAGACAATATAAAAACCCAAATTAAAACTGAAGATTGGCTGAATGCTGACTACAGTACCGGTGCTCCTGTATTTACAGCAAAAGCAGGTAATGGTTGGATAATTCGTACAGATTCGGGTAGCGACTATGCGCGTGTATCAGTTAAGTCAGTCACCGTAGTATTTGGCGCGTCCCCAAGCAGAAAGCTTGTATTTACAACCGAACTTTGGGATAGCAATGCGAAAAACTTCCAAACTGGCGTAGATAAAGAAATAGACTTCACAAACGAGCAAGTTTTCTTTGACGCAAATACTAATGCTATCGTTACTGAGAATGATAACTGGGATTTAAGCGTAAAAGTAGAAGGGCGTGATTACCCAATTCAAGTGAATGGTGGTGTTTCTGGTAGTGGCAAAGCAGCTGTAGGGACGCTAACAGTAGCAAATGCTGCTGCTGTTACGGATCCTGAATCTACAGGATCTACGGAGCAAGTTTATCGTTACTATAGTGATTTAGCGTCAGGTGCCTTAACTAAACCCGGTAACTATGGACCATTACAGTATAATGTCGGTGGAAAACACCAAATGTGGCCAACTTTTACTACTTATATTGTTAAAGACGAAAAAGAAGCCACACCAAGATATTTCAAGTTTCAAGTTATTGGCAACAAAGGGCGTACAGGTTCTTTGACGTCGGGTAACCTTGTCTTCAGATATCAAGAAATTACTGAGTAATTTGTAATTGAATAAGCCCTCGTTGATTCGGGGGCTTTTTATATACTAAAGTCAACATTTTGAAAAACTCAAGCACAGGTTGACTATTTGTATAGAATGTCGGTATAGAGGAATTAAAACCAGAGAGAACCCCTTGAATAGCCCAATTACCCTAGAAGCCTTACATATTCTTGATGCCATTGACAGAAGAGGTAGCTTCGCCGCCGCCGCAAATGAGCTTAACCGAGCACCATCTTCCCTTAGTTATCAGATTCAAAAACTGGAACAGGATCTCGATTTAGTTATCTTTGACCGGTCAGGACACAAAGCGACGTTTACTCACGCGGGTAAGTTGCTGCTGGAACGAGGTCGAATGCTTTTAAGCGCGGCAGAAGATATGGTATCGGATGCAAACGTGCTTGCACACGGATGGGAATTGGATTTAACGATCGCTCACGATGGTATTGTTCCTGTAAACACATTTTTCCCGTTGGTTGAGCACTTGGGAGCGGTCAGTAAAACACGCGTTAAGCTACAAGAAGAAATTTTAGCTGGTTGTTGGGAATCGCTTGCTTACGATCGCGCGGATCTTCTTATCTGCCCGAAACCAGATACTTACCCGCAGGATGTAAAAGCAGAGCCAATTGGCGAGATGTCGATGACTTGGGTAGCGGCTTACGATCATTATATACATCAGAGAAAAGGCGAGTTCGATAACGATTCACGCAGCCATTATCGCGCAATTGTGATCGCAGATACTGCAAGAGAAGCACCAGCGCTGAGCCGAAATATTTTGGATGAACAACCTAGATTAACGGTAACAAGTTTCCACGCAAAAGTGGAAGCGTTGACTGCTGGGCTCGGTATTGGAACCATTCCAACCCATATAGCGAAAGAGATGATCGACAAGAAGCTTCTAAGAAAAATAGAAGGGACTGAAGACGCCCCTGTTGAAATTGTGCTCGCTTGGCGAAGAAATAAAATGGGTAAAAGTAAATCTTGGTGTATTCAATACATTAAGAAAAACTGGAAAGTGGACTACTCGTTTAAAGGAAGCCTCATATCGGCAATGCCGTCTTCAAACTGAATATCCAATTCAAACCCCATTTTCTGAGCTAGCATGATCATGCCACGATTCGTCGGCATGGTCATACCGGACATCTGTTTGGTTCCTCTATCTTTACAATATCTTATCAGCTTATCCATTAATACTCGCCCGAGCCCACACCCTTTGAGATCAGAGCGCACTAAGATAGCGAATTCGGCATCGAAGTTTTCTGGGTCAGAGAGTACTCTTGCTACGCCAATGATTCGTTTCTTGCCTTCATGATATTGTTGAGCAACAAATGCCATTTCCCTATCAAAATCTATCTGAGTGAAGTTAGCTAATGCCTCGTGATTAAACTCACCGACATCACTGAAGAATCGCTTGTAGAGATCATCTTTCGAAACGTTTGAGATGAACTCAGCGTGATCGGGCTCGTCTTCAGGCAGGATAGGGCGTAGCAAAACATTGCTGTTATCTTTTAACACTACATGTTCTTCGTGTTCGATTGGATAAGGGCGAATAGCAAGACGTTGGTGAGAATCGCCTTCGAACTCTTCGATAGTCAAATCCGCATCCAAGATTGTAAAATCTTCACCGTTAGCGAGTACTGGATGTATATCCAGTTCTTTGATTTGAGGGCAATCTATTACCATTTGCGAAATACGCACTAGAAATTCACTAAGCCCGTCGACGCTCATCGGGTTTGGGAGTTGTTGAACTCTGAGCTTGTTTCTTTTAATTGCTCGAACGATAAGATAGCGAGCAAGGGTCATATTCAAAGGTGGAATTGCAGCTGTGGCATCCATTGCCTCATTCCATTCAGAACCGCCTTCACCCAACAGTATGACAGGGCCAAAGGTTGGGTCTGATTTGACTTTGATTCTGATTTCTTGAGCGCCAGCCCGGTTGGCCATGCCTTGTATCAATAAGCCCTGTATACGAGCACTCGGGTAAGTAAGAGAAACCCGATCCAGAATAGATTGCGCTGCCGAAGCAACCTCGACGCTGTTTCTTAAATTAAGCATAACTCCCTGCACATCAGACTTGTGAGCGATGTCGGGTGAACGAAGTTTAACAGCAACGGGATAGCCGATGTTCTCTGCAATATGTACAGCTTCGGATGGGTCGCTTGCGAGCCAAGTTGGTAAGGCATTGAATTTGTATTGTTTTAGTAAGAAATCTATTTGGTGGGTATCCAAATGTGTGTTTCCATCGGATAACTGGTTATTTATCCAGTCCCTCGCAAGATCAACATCATTGTGCTCAATTTGACCCGCTGAAGCAGGTGTTTCCATTAATTGTTTTTGATTACGCCTGTATTCGACTAGGTGCATGAATGCGGTAACGGCACTTTCCGGTGTTCTGTACGTTGGAATTCCGGCTTGTGTAAAAAGCTGACGCGCATCTTTTGTGCTTTGTTCGCCACACCAATTGGTTAAAATGTTAAAACGCCTGGCGTTGGGGTGTTTTTTGACGCAATCGATAATGGCTTGCGCTGTCTCGGTTGAATGCGCAACAGCAGATGGACTGTGCATTATCAACAACGCATCGAATTCATCTCCGTCCATTAACGTACCAATTGTGTCAACGTATCTTTGGCTATTGGCGTCACCAATCATATCAATAGGGTTACAGCCAGACCAACTCGCGGGCAGTAGGCTAGAGAGTTTGTTAGTTGTATCGTTACTCAATTCCGCTAACTTACCACCTTTATCCATTAGGGTATCGATAGCCATAATCGCGGGACCACCTCCATTTGTAACAATGGCTAGGCGCTCGCCTCGAAGGGGAACAGAATGAGTCAGTGTTTCTACTGCTGCGAACAGTTCGTGGGTGTTTTTTACTCTCAGCATACCAGAGCGCTGTATCGCTGCGTCATATATAACATCCAAGCTGGGAATACTGCCTGTATGTAATGTTGCAGCTTTTTGCCCTGCAATCGAGCGACCACCCTTTAAAACGAGTATTCGGCGATTTCGGCTTGCTGCTCGAGCGGCAGACATAAAACGTCTTGCGTCTTTAATGCTGTCTATGTAAAGCAATATTGCTTCGGTTTTACTGTCTGTACAAAGTGTGTCGAGTAGTTCATCGAAATCGACATCCGATCCATTACCAATTGAGATAAATGCAGAAAACCCAATCTGCTTGTCATTTGCCCAGTCCAAAACCGTGGTACAAACAGCGGCGGATTGAGAAATAAAAGCGATTTTCCCGGGAAGGGCCGTAACAGGAGAAAAAGAAGCATTGAAACTGTGCCAGGGTAGGATCAAACCCAAGCTATTAGGTCCGAGAATTCTTACGTTGTAACGTCTGGCTAACTCAACACATTTCTTTTCAAAAGAGTCACCATTTTGATCGAGACTGTGCATATCAGACGAAAGAATGACCACTGCGCCAACACCTTTCCTCGCTATTTGTTCAAACAGCTCTACGTTTCGGGATGCATGTGTACACAAAATTGCTAGGTCAGGAATGATTGGCAGAGATTCGACAGTCGGATAGGCCAATACGCCACATACAGATTTGTATTTAGGGGACACTGGCATAATTGCTCCCTGAAATCCCCCTTGGAGCAAATTGTTCATTACGATGTAGCCAGCCCGCGTTGGTGACTGTGAAGCACCTATAACCGCAACAGATGTTGGACTGAGAAGCTTATTTAACCGATTCATCAACGCTCCATAAAATACATAAAAACAATTTCGCAAGCATCTTACTAGTATATACCGATACTATCCGTGGTTTCAGGTTTCAACACGAAAATCTGAAGCTAACTTATTGAGTTGTATTAGTATAAGTGTAAGCAATTTAAGCTATCGTATAGATAGATTTCAGTATGTGATCTATAACAGTGTTTGGTGTCGTTCGTTCCATGTTGTTCGCAAAAAAACTAAACACTAATTCCTCTAGAGCGAATATTGTGGGAATCATCACGAGTTGAGTTACAATTAACTGGGGACTGCACTTGATTCTGCGTGAATCAATGTGCATGATTTGAAAAGAATAAATTAGCGTAAGCATTACACATGAAAAAAATTTCAATTATCAGTCTTTCGATACTATTGGCAGCTTGTGCCTCGGATACATACGAGAAAGGGGTGACTAGCGAATCTTATACAGAAGATTACAAAATAGATTCGATCCAAGCTCCAATTACCCAGCAAGCACAAATACAAGAAGTTTCGATTAATGAAACACCTAAGATGGCTGCTCAAACAACAACGCCAATGGTCGCAGTCCAAGAAGAGAAGAAAGTGGTGAAACTTGCTCCTAAACCGCAAGTTCAAAAAAAGAAGATCAAGATTCTTCCGCCGACACATAATCAGCTAAAATCAAACCCACGCTATGGATATACTATTCAAGTAATAGCTTTGGATAGAGAAAGTAAGCTAGAAAGGTTTGCTAACAGACTACCTAAAGGTCAGCCAATTTGGGGCAACTATAAGCAAGTCAATGGAACCAATTGGTACACAATCTTATATGGTGACTATGCAACATCGGCAGAAGCCAAAGCGGCAATTGCTACGTTGCCAGAGGATTTTAAAAAGTTGAAACCCTTCCCTAAGAGTATTGACGCAATAAAGAACTCTGACTACCCAGTAATGGATAAGTTGAATTAATTTTCATACATATAGAAGAGGGCGAAAGCCCTTTTTTTGTGCTTGAGTTTTATAAAAAAGTATTAACAATTATCAGTAAGGCTTACATGCTGACCGGTTGCACAGCTAATTACCTAAAATTTACTGAATATTGATATGCAAACCTTTAGAATGATATCAGACAGTTTTTCATGGAAAGACCCCATAAGATGACTAAAAAAAATATTCTTTTACTTTGCGGCGGGGGATCCAGTGAACATGAAGTTTCTCTGGTGTCAGCCAATTTTATTCAGCAGCAGCTTGAGCTAAATAATTGCTTTAATGTCATTCGTGTTGAAATGACAAAAGAAGAATGGCGTTTAGACTGTGGTACAAAAACAGAGTTAGATATAGCGCATTCAATGCTAAAAGGCGATGATCACGAATTTCGTATCGACTATATTGTTCCGTGTCTGCATGGATACCCAGGTGAAACGGGTGATGTTCAGTCCATGTTTGAGCTAGCAAAAATCCCTTATCTTGGGTGTGGTCCAGAAGCGAGTACAAACAGTTTTAATAAAATCACGTCCAAGCTTTGGTATGACGCGCTAAATATTCCAAATACTCCTTACGTTTTCCTTTCCGATAACAACGAAAATGCTTATCAAAAATCAATCGATGCATTTAATAAATGGGGAACGCTATTTGTAAAAGCGGCAAGGCAGGGTTCATCTGTGGGCTGTTACAAGGTCACAAAAGAGTCCGAGCTAAAAGATGCGATTGATAAAGCTTTTTCGTTTTCTGAGCAAGTACTGATAGAAAAAGCGGTTAAACCGAGAGAATTAGAGCTCGCTGCATTCGAATATCAAGGTGAACTAATTATTACCAAGCCTGGCGAAATCATGGCTCCAGAACATGGCTTTTATACGTATGAAGAGAAGTACGGTGCAGATAGCCATTCTATAACAGAAGTTGAAGCCAAAGACTTAACGGCACAACAAGTAGAAGAAATACGTGCACACGCTAGAAAAGTATTTGAGCATATGGGGCTTAAAGACCTTTCTAGAATAGATTTCTTTTTAACTGAAGATAACGAAATATACTTGAATGAAGTTAATACGTTCCCTGGAATGACGCCCATTTCGATGTTTCCTAAAATGGTTGAGCATTACGGGATAAGTTTTACAGATTTTTTAAGCGATGCCATTAGCAATTCGCTACGTTAATCCCAAGGTTTAATCGTTACAAACTTCAGTTTTTCTTTATCCGCAGTGCCTAGCTTTCCCAAATACTGAGCAGGCATTGCGGGACTCAACCACCTGCCGAAATCTTGAATTTCTTTCAATTTGTAGCCTTGCGATGCCAACTCTTTGACAGCACCTATACGGCTAGATTGACCTGAAAATCTCTCTCGTCCTGACAATCCGAGTAGCTGGCTGCCTCTTCTAAAAATACGATAGATGGAAGAGTCATCTAGTGTGGATTCATACAGGTTTTCATGCTTATCGATGCGGCAAAAAAGAATACTGGTATCATTCTTACTTATCCATTTTCTTAGCGCGAGAGAAGAGTTGATACTCAACTCATATACCTTGTCACCCAAATGAATAATAGCGATTTCGTTTTTAAAACCGATGTTATCCATTTTCATACCTCTAAGCTCGGAACGTTTTAGTGCACACTCGAACATGACGCAATAAATTGCTAAATCTCGTATATCTTTGGCTAGAATCGACGAAGAAAGTAGATTGTACAGGTCATACAAATGCTCACTAGTAAAAGCGCGAACACTCTTAGAATCACCATGCTTTTGAAGTCGTAATTCACTTAGTAAAAACTTAATCTGACGATGATTTGTTGGGTCTGAATACGAATGAACTCGATGTATCGTACCAATGGTTAAGCAACATCTTCGTATTGAAGCAAATTTTTTCTTAGAGGATTCTTTTATTAGAAATCCCTTCACTGCAGCAATAGAAGCGGGTAGGGAAGCAACACTATTCTCTGCACAAAATGAAACAAAATGATTCCAATCATTAACCATAGACTTCAATGAATTAGCTGAATACTGATAACTTGTTATTTCATCTAACGTATTAACGTTAATTTGTTGTGAAAACTGTTTTACACTTGCGGCTCTAATTGATGAATCTGTGATCGGAGATATGTTTTTCTTCATTTTAACGCACTATAACAGGCAATAATGTTACTAATTCTACTTGCGAATCCAAGGATTACAATTATTATTAATAGAAACAAAGAACTAAGAGTTCAGCAATATGGCAACGAGTATGCACCGCGGCTTTACTTTGCAGTCATCCAACGGCGAAGTATGGCAAGTTAAAATAAAAAACAGAGTACTTTCCGGGAACCTTGCTTCAGTGAAGAAAAGCATTGATTGGTGGTGTGATACAGCATCGCTGATTGACCCCAAAGAGTTTTCAACTTTGGAAGCTAAGAAAGTCGCTGCTGGGACAGAAGAAAATTACAATGGTTTCCAACTTAAAAACGATACTGGTGCGCCTAACGCTTGGTATTGCTTCTTTAATGGTAGATTGATAAAAGGTGGAAAACTCGCCATTCAAAAACACATTGATGCACACTTGGCTGCTGCCGCCAAAAAAGGATAAAATAAATTTTTGTCGATAGGATTGAGAATCAAGCATGTCTCTCGTGTATTCAACGGAAGTTGGGCGTATTAAGCCTGAAGAAGTTAAAGAGCAACGCCCTAAAGGTGATGGTGTAGTTAGAATTCAGCGCCAAACTAAAGGACGGAAAGGTAAAGGTGTATGTATCGTCACTGGGCTAGATTTGGATGACGCTCCTTTAAAACTGCTTGCGGCAGAACTGAAAAAAGTATGCGGATGTGGTGGTTCAGTAAAAGACGGAGCGATCGAAATTCAAGGTGATAGTCGTGATAAAATAAAAGCGCACCTAGAAAAGAAAGGCTTTACTGTTAAGTTAGCCGGCGGCTAAGACTTATAGATATTGGATAGTCACAAGCCAGGTCAATCTGGCTTTTTTTATGCCTGCCGCACACATAGTCTAAGCGCTAATAATCGTGTCTTAATCTTTGATTAAAGTAATGATTATTAGCTATTTTATGGTAAATAGTATTATGGTTAAATAGCTCGAGTTTTGGTGGGTTAGGACAAAGGAAGAGGCGTAGTTCTTACGTAGGTTTACACTTAATTTAACATAAGATAGATAATGCGCACTGAATGTGTAAACCCAAAGCGATAATGTCCTAAATCTCCCAAGTAAAAATGTCTTTCTAAGCTTACTCGCAAAGATTCTTTGAAGAACGGCGACCACTTGATGTTGATTACCATTTCAGATCTGTCCGCTCCATGTCGAACAACTTGATTCTCTTATTACTTAATGTCTACGTGCACAGCGTGTGGAGATCCGAAAAATCCTACGCTACTCAGAAAATAACTATGCCCTCGAAATAAATGTTCGCATTACATTCTTTTAAAGAATGCAAGTCAAATGATTGAGAATCAAAGACATATAGTTACTGACTAATTGTCAAATAGCTGATCGAAAATCAGGCTTTGGGCTCAACATCCCATAAATTTCCGGATCAGTATCACATCTCACAGTGGATATCCCTATACATTTTTTATTTGGAATCGCATACTTAAATGAACAAACCAATAGGTTTATTTAAAGCAATATTAACGAGAATATTATAATTATGAAGTGTCGTTTCGTTCTGATTCTTGGAACTTTTATCTTGCAAGGATGTGCCGCTACAACAGATAGCAGTGATTATAAACAATCAGTAACACAATCCCACATTTCTACGTCTCTAAAAGATAGTATCAAATATTATCCTCACGCTTGGACGACGCAAAGGTTCAACGCGTATATGGAACTTCCATCGAACAAAGCTTTCGCCATTCATTGGAAAGGAAAACGAGCGATGGCATTTGGTTTTGCGAGCGGAAAGCTTTCTATAGAAGCAGCAAAAAAAGAGGCATTGCTTCTTTGTTCAGCAAGATCATCAGACCCTGAGAAATGTGAAATTGCTGCTTTTGAAGAAACAGCAATAAATATTGATACCAAAGGCTACCCTGTAGAAGTTTCTAGCATCAAAGACATAGAAACGTTCAACAAATTCAATTCCAGTAGTAGCCATTCTGCCATTGCAGGAAATCAACTCGGACTTCTAGGCTTTGCAACTGCAGTGAATTCACAAGCTGAAGCTGAAGAAATGGCTATGAGACAATGCCTTAAAAAAACGCATTATACCCTGCCCAAATGTAAAGTTATTGCTTCTAAATAACGATCACAAGTATCTAGCTTCTCAGACAAGGCTCCTTTTATAAGGAGCCTTTTTTATGCCTCAAACACACTTCGTAATTTAATTACCAAATGTGGATAAGTTGTGACTAACGTCGTTTTATATACGCTAACGATATAGCAAGTGCTTACACACAAAAAATACAAACCTATTCTTTTCGGGACAAATCAGAAACATATTACAACTGTAACTCATTGTTATTTAAGGTTTAAGTTCGTTTGTTAGGTTTTTATCCTGGTGATTACGTGTGATATTTACTATATAGCTCAACTTGTAACGTCTCAGCCCTGTAACAGAATTTTCTGAGAAGAGTGAAAGAGAGATTGTTTGACTTATGAGCTTAGTTTGGCGAATGGAGTTTTCAAAAATGCTTGTATAGAACGAGAAAGACGGAGAGGTGGAGTGTGGAGAATGACAGACATAAAAAAAGCTAGGTTGCCCTAGCCTTTCTTTTCTTCCCTAATTTCGTTTGCAATTATTTTTATTGCTTCTGCTGTACTCATTCCTTGCGCCATAAGAGACTGTATTCTCTCCACGGCTTCTTGTTGCTCTTTATGAGTTAACGTAGGTAAATCTTGGAACATATTTAGGCTCCCCTATTATCGGAAGCCGAGGATAACGAAATAGTTAGTAACTGCCAAGGAAATTAACGTAAACACCCATTGAATTGGCATTGGTATAGCTCGCACCTAAGTCCATAGTGATGATACCCAGGGGAGTTAGCCCTATACCCGCGGTGATTGTGCCTTCGTCGTTTTCTTTAGCAAGATTGGTATAGTAACCACCACGAAGTTGTAGCTGTCTCATGACATCAACTTCAATACCTGCTCTAAGCATCTGTGAATCGTCGCCGCTCATGCCTTTGAACTTGTCTCGCTTAACTAAATCGTAATCGACACTAAAGGTGTAATAATCGCCAACTAATCCAGCACCAACGGTGTAATTTGGTCTCATTTCATAGGTATCACCTATTTCAACAACTCGTCCACCTACATTTACACTCTCTTGATTGGTGACAATGTCACGTGTCATTATATTCATTGCAGACGCACCAATTCTAAAAGGTCCGTAAAACCATACAGCTCCTAAGTCTAGGTTGAATGCGGTTTCACCATCTGTAGAATCGGTGATACGTCCGAATCCGAAATTGGAAAAGGAAGCGTGACTGGCAACTGAATACACTCTTTGAATTTTTGGCGATGCGCCGATAGAAACATGTTGTCCAAACAGTGTGTAATATTTTGCGAATGTTACTCCGAGTTCAGTAACGCCAATCCCCATGACTTTAATCAGTGATTGGTCGAGTTTGTCGATATCAGGAACGGAACTAGGTGCCATATCGGCAGTGATGTATGATTCAGTATAGATTTTACCAAACACGTTCATAGATACGAATTGGTTTGGAATAGCAAAAGCAGCCGTAAGACCTATATCTAACGCTATTTCGTCGCCAACGAGTTTGTCGTAAACAGATAAGATTTCGGTTGGGTTACCAGCATCAATTGCGTCAGCCGCGTTTTTTATGTCTTGCAGCATTTTACCATTATCTGTGTAGGTTAAGCCTACACCAGGGATGATCATACCAGCGTTGTCGTCTCGTCGATACAAGGCGGCAAGAGAAGGATTATAGAATGGTGCCGATAGAAAATCAGCGGATACAACCCCTACTCCTCCCATGGCGTCACCTCGACCATCAACAGAATAGTTTGCAGCATTAACAGAACCTGCAGCGAGTGCGAGTGCGATAGTAGTGGATAAACTGATTTTTTTCATAATCAAACCGTAACATTGTCCTTTTGATCGTTATCGGCTTAAATTATCAGATCTTTAGTATTATTAATCCACCGAAATATCGTAGGTTTTACTAATTACTTGTTGATCTTCAATAGAAACTGCACCTTGCCATCGACGGTGTGTAATTGATACAGCTAATACATATCGATCTGGATCCAAATCTCTTAAAGGTATTGAGCTGGGGTAATCACTTTCATATTCTTGTGACCATACCTTTTGATACTTTCCCTCAAGAAAGTCGAATAGTGAAATGTTTAGCACAGGAAGTGGACAGTGCTTATTCAGAAGACCTGTTTTCTCCACTTTCCAGTTATCCTTGGATTGCCATCTAACGATTTGCTTAGCTTGCGGCTCCGACATAACAGCCCATGTAACCCAAGGTTCTTCATTTATCGGCTTTATCTTTAAAAGATATAACCCGCTAGCTAAACGCGCATTCAAGCTATACCGTTTTTGAAATATGTTTTGCTTAGAGGACTCTGAGCTAAGTTTGTCAAAGGATGACTCATTGGACACACTTTGTTCACCCCAGCGATCTAATTCAATCGATTCTATTTCCTTATTTCCTAATACGTCGATGATCACACTTGAATTATTTCTACCTGGAGATTGGATCATCTGACGCCTTATAACCACTTCATCAATCCAGTCTGGCAGCCCTTCAACGTTCAAGGAGCGGCCACAATCTCTCTCTATAGACTTAAGAAATAGTTGATCTAAGTGATTAGCGACGTATTTCGATGGATTTTGCTGCCATACTTCAACTATTGCTGAGAATGCTCCCTCTAAATCATCTTCTAGAAGTTTTTGGTGTGCACTTGTCAGCGAGGTTTGCTGCTCAAACCACTGATTCGTCGAGTGAGCAGTCATCGGTAAAATGCAAATTAACCCCGTAAGTAAATGGCGGAACATTAGCTTTTCATCTTATATCCGACACCACGCAACGTTTCGATGTCGATGCCTGGTAGTTTTTGTCTAAGTTGCAACACATGCGTATCGACGGTTCGAGTCGTAGGAAAGTGGTTGTATCCCCAAACGTGATCAAGCAGCTCGTCTCTTGTAAATACACGTCCTAAATTGGTTGCCAAAAACAACAGAAGATCGAACTCGGTACGAGTTAGGGTAACGTTTTCTTCTTTGTAGATGACATCACGAGTGTTTTTATCGATAACCAAATGCTCGGTTGTAACACGAGATTCATCCAATTCTTCTCCATCTGGTGCTCTCATCTGTGCACGGATGCGGGCAAATAGCTCAGCTTCCGCAAAAGGCTTGGTCAGATAATCATTTGCACCGGCATCAAGCCCGTTAACTTTGTCCTTTACGGAAACTAAAGCCGTTAGCAAAATCACAGGAACTTGTTTGATTTTCTTCCATTCTGGCAAATGAGTTACGGAATCACCATCTGGTAACTGCCTGTCTAAAATGACAAGATCAGCTTTGTCCCATAACGGGCTTACTTCAGAAATTGTTTCCGCGTGGTGGCATTCATAACCTGCTTGCTCTAGGCTTACAAGCAATCCATCCGCTAAGTTTTTATCATCTTCAACCAGAAGCAGTGTCTGTTTCACAGGGTATCTCCAATATAAATGTTGTTGGCGGGCCTTGAAGAGACATTTTGCCTCCCATTCGTTCAACCATTGACTCTACAATTGTCAAACCTAGCCCCAGTCCACTTTTACTCACAAAAGGCTTTCGAAGCGTCTTCCAATCTCTCTTAGTTAAATTACCTTGGTCGGTAACCTTAAAAATCACACAATTCTTTTTTGTTTTAACACTTAAACCAACCGGCGCCACACCATATTTGACGGCATTGTTTACTAAATTGTCTAAGCAGGTACCTAACCAGTAGATGTTCACCTTTATAGCGCTATCTTTATCTAACTCGATATGTATTGGTTGTTCTAATTCCTCAAATCTGTACTCTAGCCATTCCTTCACAGAAGGAAGCCATTCACTAGAAAGTTGTTGATTATCCGATTGCAAATAGTCCTTACTTGCCTCTGCTAATTGGCGTAATCGCCTAGAGTCTTCGCATAATCGTCGAAATTCGTCGTATACCGTTTCAGGAAGGTTCTCGAACTCTCTTCTAAAACCTTCAACGGTTAGTGACAGGCTGGCTATCGGCGTTCGCAATTCGTGGGTCAGAATCTGTAAAACTAACATCCTACTTTGCATCTCTTTGCGCTTGCTATTCCAGCGAGTAACAGCCCAACCAAGAATCAAAACAACATTGAATATCGCCAGCCCTATCATGATATGCAAAAGCAAATCAGAATGGTTTTCTACTTCCCAGCATATATTTCCGCTTTTAACGAAACAGCTAGCTTTGCCATTGTATAGCGTCGCCTTTATTTCTTGCTGTTTCAGTAATGTTTCCCACAAATCTTGGGGGAATATTAAATATTGGTCACCTTGTCGCAGCCAAAGTTCACTATCATGCATTAACATTTCAGAACCTGAGAGCAATGCCTTCATCGTGATGTAATCCATGCGCTGCAACTTGCCTAACAAACTGGATGTACTTGACTCAGGTCTCTCTTCGATGTGCATGTAGTCTTCTAATTGCTCATACATATCGGGGTGAGTTACGGCGTAACGTGCCGCATACGTACCGCCACCTGGGTGGATTAAGCCAGATCGCGCAAACCATTTAATGGGGAGCTTGGTCCCTTTACAAATAGCACGTGTAAAAACAAGAGGCTCTGTAATTAGCGGACTTAAAGGAAGCTTGCCTTTACAGGTTTCAGATAAGCTGTAAAGCCGCTGTATATCTTTTAAAGGATAATTCGCCGTCTGAGGTAGCATCGATTCAGGCGTTAGAAGCTTGTTGGGGAAATCGGACTGAATAATACGCATGTCATAGGAATCAACTGCCTTAGAGGTATCAAATTGACTTTTAAATTCCTCAATTCTCTCTGGCAAGCTTTGTGCGTAAACGGCGGATGTAAAAACGCAGCCTAAAGTCAAATATACGATATTTCTTAGCAAAGCTGTTTCGTTCTCTATGGCATTTATCGGTGAGTTCGCAATATAACACTAATAAGAATGTGATTATAACAGCAGCTCTACGTTATTAACCAATTGCTGACATTCGCGATGGTTATATTGGAAGAGTTTACACTATTCATACATAGTGACGTTGTCACATACGGCAAAAGTAAAAAAGGGAAGCTAATGCTTCCCTTCTATCATTAAGCGTATTTAAAGCACTGAGCTTGAATTACAAATGGGCAGATATTTTTACACAAGACTCTTTCGCATCCCCAAAGAGCATCTGAGTATTCTCTTTGAAGAATAGTGGGTTTTGTACACCAGCATAACCCGTATTCATCGAACGCTTGAACACGATAACGTTTTGGGAATTCCAGACTTCAAGTACTGGCATTCCAGCGATTGGGCTATTTGGATCCTCCTGCGCGGCAGGGTTTACCGTATCGTTCGCACCAATAACCAAAACAGTGTCGGTTTCTGGGAAATCGTCGTTAATCTCATCCATTTCAAGAACAATGTCATATGGCACTTTAGCTTCTGCTAACAATACGTTCATATGGCCTGGTAATCGACCCGCTACGGGGTGTATGCCAAATCGAACTTCGACGCCATGAGCTCGCAACTTTTCAGTAATTTCATGTACTGGGTATTGAGCTTGCGCTACTGCCATTCCATATCCTGGAGTGATAATCACTGACTTAGAGTTTTTCAGCATTTCCGCGACTTCTTCAGCCGATGTTTCAGTATGCTCTCCATGTTCTTCATCACCGCTAGACACCGAAACTTCCTGACCAAATCCACCCGCAATAACACTAATAAAAGAGCGATTCATAGCCTTACACATGATGTATGAAAGGATAGCGCCTGAAGAGCCAACAAGTGCACCGGTTACGATTAGGAGGTCGTTTGCTAGCATGAAACCAGCTGCGGCCGCCGCCCAACCAGAGTATGAGTTGAGCATGGAAACAACAACCGGCATATCGGCGCCACCAATCGATGCCACGAGATGATAGCCAAATACAAAAGCAATGAGCGTCATTAAAATGAGTGCGAACATGCTTCCATCAGCTTCGACAAAATGCACCAATAGATAGGCTGATACAACTAACGCAGCTAAGTTCAATTTGTGCTTATGAGGTAAATTCAATGCGGACGAATTTATAACCCCTCTTAGCTTACCAAACGCTACTACCGATCCTGTAAATGTAACCGCACCTATGAAGACGCCTAAAAACACTTCAACCATGTGGATGACGTGTTTAGCATGTGCATCAACATCTGTTACCGCGATAGCCGGTGGATCGATGTAGCTATTGTAGCCAACTAAAACAGCGGCCATACCAACAAAGCTATGCAAAATGGCTACGAGTTCAGGCATTTCGGTCATTTCGACCTTTTTAGCGTAATGAATACCAATACCGCCACCAATAACCATTGCAAGAATGATCCACACTACGCCAGATGTATCGGGTCCAAAAATGGTTGCGATAAGGGCAATTGCCATACCAGCGATGCCGTAATAGTTACCTGCTCGCGCAGATTCTTGCTTAGATAGCCCCGCTAAACTCATGATAAAGAGTATTGCGGCGACAATGTATGCGGCTTGTACTAATCCTGCAGACATGTGATTACTCTCCTTTAGTCTTTACGGAACATTTCAAGCATACGTTTGGTGACGGTAAAACCACCAAATATATTAATGCTTGCAATTAGAACGGCGATAAAAGACAAGAAGGTAACGACCCCACTCCCTTGTCCTATTTGCAATAAAGCTCCCACAACGATGATTCCAGAGATGGCGTTGGTAACAGACATCAGCGGAGTATGAAGTGAATGCGAGACATTCCAAACGACGTAATAGCCGACAACACAGGCCAAGACGAATACCGTAAAGTGAGCAAGGAACGAAGCTGGAGCGACAGAGGCAACCCAAGCAAACGCACCTACCCCTATAGCCAGCGCCGCTACCTTTTTGAAAGGTGAAGCAGGTTCTTCTTTAGCAGTTTCAACGGGTTGAGCTTTGGGTTTTACTTCTGGTTGAGCGGATACTTGTATTGGAGGTGCGGGCCAAGTGATTTCACCCTCTTTGACTACTGTAACCCCTCTTAAGACGACATCTTCGAAATTGATGTCGATGTTACCGTCTTTCTCTTTACATAGCAGTTTTAGAAGGTTGACGAGGTTGGTTCCGTAAAGCTGTGAGGATTGAGTGGGGAGTCGACCAACCATATCGGTATAACCCACAATTTTTACACCATTCGGGGTGGTGATCACTTCATCGGCTACCGTGTACTCACAGTTGCCGCCATTTGCTGCAGCAAGATCGACGATGACACTGCCCGCTTTCATACTATCGACCATTGCCTTTGTAATTAGTTTGGGTGCCGGTCGACCAGGAATAAGAGCTGTCGTAATAATAATGTCGACGTCTTTGGCTTGAGCAGCGTACAGCTCTTCTGCCTTTTTATTAAATTCATCGGACATTTCTTTGGCATAGCCATCACCAGACCCTGAGTTTTCTTGAAAATCTACTTCTAAAAACTCAGCCCCCATAGATTGGACCTGCTCTTTTACTTCTGGCCGAACATCAAATGCGCGTACAATCGCCCCTAAGCTACCTGCTGCACCAATGGCTGCAAGACCAGCCACACCGGCTCCAGCTACCAGGACTTTTGCAGGAGGTACTTTACCAGCAGCTGTAATTTGACCGGTAAAAAAGCGCCCGAATTCATGCGCGGCTTCAACCACTGCACGATATCCTGCGATATTTGCCATAGAACTTAATGCGTCAAGGGCTTGCGCTCTCGAAATTCTTGGTACGGCATCCATCGCCATCACGTTGATGTTTTTGCTGGATAACTTCTCCATGAGAGCTTCATTTTGTGCAGGCCAAATAAAGCTGATAAGGCTCGCACCTTCTTTAATCAAATCAAATTCATCAACGCCAGATTCAGGATCGACCTGAGGAGCATTTACTTTTAGAATCAGGTCGCTTTTCCAAACGTTATCTCGAGAGACAACAGTCGCGCCAGCTGATTCAAAAGCTGTATCATCAAAACTTGCCAGAACCCCTGCTTGGCTCTCAACCGAGACATCAAATCCCAGCTTTAATAACTGCTCTACCGTTTTCGGCGTTGCAGCCACTCGCCTTTCACCTGCGAGTGTTTCTTTAGGCACACCAATTTGCATAGTTATTCCCTACTAAATGCACAATTAATAATCAGTTTTTATCTAACGATGAGATTAACTTCAACTAAAACGTATTGAAAACGCTATGTTTCATTAGATATAACGTTAAAGAATGAAGGAGCCTCATCTTTATCTTAAAAAATTATCGCAATTAAATTCAGTTATGTTTTCAACTTTCAAAAAGTTTTTAATTTTTCAAAACAAATGAAAGAGCCATTAAGCATACTGCTTAATGGCTCTCAAAAAGGTGACTAAAATCAATTCGATGTGCTGCAAAAAAACTATTTAGTTGAAAATATTATCGCCCATTTGGTCAATAAACATCTGCGCCTTTTTTAGCATGAACTCATTTGCATCGGATTCAGTTGCTAAAACGTCAGATCGAATAAATGTATGTGTTTTGGTTTCGCCTGATTCAAAGGTTTTAGTTATTCGCCCGGCTATACGATACTGACCGCCTTCAGGTTTTGGTTCTTGGTAAATCAGATAACCATTATACTCAACAGGTTCTGCTTCTTGTACGACGGCTTCTTTTGAACCACCAAATAAACGAGAAAAGAGTCCCACAAATTGCTCCTTATTCTTCTTTCTTTTTTAGGATTGGTACTTCGTACCACTCTAATTCATCGTCATCATGCCGTCTAGGTTTGGTAAAAATAACAGGAATACTATCTTCAGTTCGCTTACGGCGATCATCTTTTATCATGCTTTCCGCTGCTATGAGCGCATCGTCAACCTGTTTTCTCAAGACAACAAGACGCTCCTCAGGCAATGCGGACAAAAAATCTATATCATGTCGAATATAAATTGGACGTAATTGGTTTAATGCAATACAAGCCAAATCGGCAAGTTGCTCACTATCATAACTTTCTGAATAGTCAGGTTCTCCTAGACGGTTTCCTACTAATGTCTCCATATAGTTGTGCACATCGACGCTTATTTTCATTTATGTACTTCCCTATGTTTCAATCATGACGTCTATTCCGATATAAACGCTTAATCAGTAACAAAGCCAATGGACTTGTCTCTGCTTCATCGACCTATTCGTTTTGTATCATAAAAACTAGCCTAAATGCGCAGTAGTACGCTATTTTTCATAATAAGTTTAGCAAAACGCTTGGAAATTATGTGAATAAAAGTATCCTATTCCTTTATGCTGATCCGGCTATATGTAGCTGCTGTTGACGGATTTTTTGAACTCAAATGACTTTACCTGCGATAAACGCAAACCTGGTCCGATTCCTATTCCCTTTATTCCTGGTAACAGGCATTCTCCATGGTATCGATCAACTTACCCCTCTTATCAGTCAAAACCAAGGTGCTATTGGGTTTCTTCCTTATCTATTGTTTTCTATCGCGCTGATCTTGTGCCACAGCTTTAACCAAGGCCGAATGGGCATGATAGCGGTATCCATGATGCTGGCATATTTGGTGATACAAGAAAGACTGCAGGTCCCACTAAATTTTGGAACGACCAAACTTGAATTCTCAATCTTGGCATTTTTAATGCCTGTCTCATGTATGACCGTTTACCTTTTCCCAAACAAACGTTTTTTTTCAAAGACGGGCGTCGCGTATTTACTTCTGCTTAGTATGTTCATGGGTTGGGCATACCTTACAGTTGAGCACTTTTCACAAAATGGGATGGATCATTTATGGGAAGGCATCTTATTTTCGATTCCCCAAGTATCAAAACTTCCATTTTTAGCGGTTTTGTACAGTGTAATTTTTGTTGGCATTTCTGCAATTATGGTACTAACACGTCGAGAAGCTCTTGATTATGCAGTATATAACTGCCTATTGTTGTCTACCGTCACGTTTGGATTCTTTCAACTGTCGTATATTTCGGCTGTGTTTTTCTCTCTTGCCGGTATTTTGCTGATATACAACATCATGTCTACTAGCCACTCACTGGCTTTTATCGATCAGTTAACCGAGATCCCCAGCCGAAGAGCATTGGAAAACGAGATGGGTCATTTAGGTCGAAATTACTCGATTGCTATGCTGGATGTTGATCACTTCAAGAAGTTCAATGATACCCATGGGCACGATACGGGAGATGATGTACTTCGTTTGGTCGCAAAGACACTTAAAAGCGTCGAAGGTAAAGCCAAAGTTTATCGTTATGGTGGTGAAGAATTCACGGTGTTATTTAAAGGAAAGACCGCAGATGAATCTTTTCCTTTTCTTGACGAATTAAGAGAAAACGTTGCCAGCTATGACATGGTTGTAAGAAATCGCTCTGATCGCCCTAAAGATGATAAATTGGGAACCAAAAAGCGAGGCTCTAATAATACTGAGAAAACAGTGAATGTGACGATAAGTATCGGTGTAGCGGATAGTTCAGATATAAAACACCCTAAAAAGGTACTTAAAGCAGCTGATGAGGCACTATATAAAGCGAAAAAAAGTGGACGAAATTGCGTCGTTACTAGTTGAGTCTGTTGATATCTCTCTTTTTAAACACATATCCTTTCATTGTTGTTCCGAAAATGGTCTAAGATCACACCTTTATGTTGTTCATTCATAATTCGCTAGCCTACTCTTTTAGTTTACGGTAACTTCGATTTTGCAGGAAACAATCTGCATCAATTTGTATATATAAAGAGTTTAATTATGAGTCAAAAAGTCAATGGCACGGTAAAGTGGTTTAACCAAGATAAAGGTTTCGGATTTATCACTCCTGAAACAGGTGGTAAAGACGTATTTGTTCATTTTTCTGCAATTCAAGGGACGGGGCGCCGTAACCTAGAAGATGGTCAGAAAGTATCGTTTGTTGTTACAGACGGACAAAAAGGACCACAAGCCGAAGACGTCAATGCCATCTGATTCTTAGCTTGCTGCTAGATAGAACAGCCACCTCATTCAGGTGGCTTTTTCATACCCATAATATACACGAGTATTTGTGCTAAAAACCTTGTGGTAAGATTTTAACATAACCACATTTATCTAGGTTTAAATATGCATACTTGGAAAGGCGCCAAACTCTCTCACCCCTTCATAAACTTACCGCAGCACTTTTTTACTGAGGTGGATCCAACTTCGTTAGAAAATGTGCGCTGGGTTGATTGGAATACGCCGCTAGCAATGCATTTAGGATTCCCCAAAAAACCAGACGATGAAATGTTGTCCATTCTTTCAGGCTCAACATCACTGACGACATACCCTTCAATTGCAATGAAATATGTTGGTCACCAATTTGGGTCTTACAACCCTGATTTAGGTGATGGGCGTGGTTTGCTCCTGTGTCAGGTTCACGCAGACGAATCTCAATATGATATTCATATAAAAGGAGCAGGTTTAACACCCTATTCTCGTCAAGGAGATGGAAGAGCAGTTTTGCGTTCCAGTATCCGCGAATATCTGATGTCCGAGGCTATGCATAGCCTAAAGATACCGACCAGCAGAGCGCTTGGTTTAATCGTGAGTGATACCCCCGTTTACCGAGAGCAAGTGGAACAAGGTGCTGTATGCATCCGTATTGCCAAAACACACATCAGATTTGGTCACTTTGAGTACTTATATTATACCAGCCAACATGACGATCTTAGATTGTTTGCTGATTATGTTATCGACCAATATTTTCCATTGGCTCGATCGTCAGGCTCCCCTTACCTTTCGTTTTTCAAAGACGTTGTCTCGCGCACAGCATCTATGATCGCCCATTGGCAGGCTATTGGTTTTGCTCATGGGGTGATGAATACCGATAACATGTCCATTCTAGGCGAAACGTTTGATTACGGTCCTTTCGGGATGATGGAAAAATTCGATCCATCCTTTATTTGCAATCACTCGGATTACCAAGGTCGATACGCGTTTGATAATCAACCATCGATCGGTTTATGGAATTTAACCGCATTGGCACAGTCACTATCGCCACTAGTAGAAAAACAAGAATTAGAGAGTGCGCTTGATGATTATTATTCACACCTCACCAAAGAATATAGCCTACATATGAGAGCAAAATTGGGCCTCGCCGAATCTGAAACCGGAGATACCGAATTGTTCAATGAGTTGTTCGCGTTAATGAAATCGCAAGAAGCGGATTATACCAACACTTTTCGTGCTCTTTCTAATGTCGATAAAGTAGGTGCTGAAGATTTTTTGGCACAATTTGCTGAAACTTCACCAGCAATAGCTTGGTTTGATAACTATGAGAAAAGGCTAGAAAGAGAATCAAGCGAAGTAGGTCTACGTTGTCTAACAATGCGTGCAACCAATCCAAAATACATCCTAAGAAATTATATGGCTCAACATGCAATTGATATGGCGAATCAAGGCGACTATTCGGAAGTGAAGCGTTTAAGACTTTTGCTTGAAGCCCCTTTTTCAGATGAATCTGGGCTGGAAAAAGACACACATCCAGCTCCTGATTGGGCTCAAGGCTTAGCTCTTAGCTGTTCTTCATGATTTTCAGTAGCAGTGAATAATTTACGGTTTAGTGATTAATACAAAGAATCAGTTTGTGACGTATCTATCACGACCTTCTGCTTTCGCCTTATAGAGCAAAACGTCAGCAGCACCATAAACGTCTTCAGCGCTTTCACGACCGGTGGGAATAAAAGAGTAAACACCCTGTGACAGTGTCACAATATCATTGGTAGAAGACTTGGAATGCGGAATGCTTAACGAATGAATAGACTTTTGTACACGAATAGCCTGTTTTAGCGCATCTTCGGCATTTGCATTGCTCACAATAACAACAAACTCCTCACCACCATATCGACCGACCAATTCTCCGGAGCGAGCAAAACATTGGTCTAATGTGGATGCTATTTGTTGTAGGCAAGCATCCCCTTCTATATGACCATAATGATCGTTATAGGCTTTAAAGTGATCAACATCTAGAAGTATGACAGTTAGCGGTAGCTGGTGCCTACCATGCCAAGATACCATGTCTCTCAATTCTTTATCGACATACCGCCTGTTGTAAACTTGTGTAAGACCATCCTCATTTGCTTGCTGTTGGAGGTGTATGTTTACTTGTTCTAATTGAGATGAAACCAGTTTTAGCTCTCTACGCATTTGGGCAATACGCTGCATGGCATTCATCTTTGCACCAAGTACAACCTTATTTACAGGCTTTACCAAATAGTCGTCACCACCTGTTTCAATAGCTTTCGCAATGGTTTCAGGCTCTTCGTGGCTACTTAGAAATATAATGGGAACCCAGTCATCGTCGCGAGCTCGAATCTCTTTAGCGACTTCAAATCCATCCATATCAGGCATATTGATATCAAGTAAAACTAATTCAGGATCAAATGATGAATAGACATCAAGTGCTCGCTCTCCACTCTCAACAACCTCTACAACATGACCAAGCTGCTTAAGGCGAATCGCAAGTTGCATGCGCTCAAATTGCAGGTCATCGACAAGTAAAACCCTCATTGACGTATTCGGAGATTTCATAGACTCAAGCTGTTATTATTCTGACGGTATGAAATTAATATAGCATGCTGAACGTCGTGTACCCTATATATTGTCAGTAATTTGTTGACTTTTATCGCGATATTCCTAGCATGTGCTTTTTGAACATTGGAAGAAAATTTATGTCAAACGAAAACGAAACCCCACAACAAAAAGTCGACCTTACGACCGTATCAGCTGAATTGCGCCAAGTTATTGAGTTTGACAATGTTCCTGAAGAAATGCACTTGATGGTAACGTCGATTCACGAAGTTTCTGAAGAGGCAGTTAGAGAATCATGGGATGTGTTACCAGCTAGTGCTCAGAATGTGTTAGACAACTTTGAGCAATTCCATGCGCTAGTTTCTGTAAGCCAAGCATTTGCTGGCTTAAATGTAATGGAAGAATTCCCTACCATAAAACTTCCCGAAGATATGTCAGAGCAAGATAAAGAAGAGTACCGAGCTTCTTTATTAGACCAAGTTTTACACAATTGTGTGAAGGACATGGTGAAACAACTGAAAAAAGCGAGAAGAGATGCCATCCTGAAACGTGATTTCAATCAGGTATTTCTAAAGTAACCAAGGAAACTTTCATTAAAAGGTCGCTTTTTGCGATCTTTTGTCTATTTTGAGCTGTATAAAGAACGCGTCTTGATTGTGAGATTGGAAATGCAATTCTCATTTGGAGTTTTGCTTTCCTGAAAATGGATTCTCATAATGATGCTGATTATAACAATCTACTCAAATAATCGCATTGTATATTATAAAAAGGAATTATCTATGAAAAAGCAGTTAGTTGTACTTACACTACTTTCTTCACTTCCATTTACTGCCAGCTCTCAAGTTTACCTTGGTGGTAAAGTGGGTGCTTCATCTTTGTCAAACTCTTGTGCTGTGTCAACTGGATGTGATGATGACGGTTCGGGCTACGGTGTATACCTTGGATATCAGCTACTGGATAACGTCGCATTAGAGCTAGGATATGATGACTACGGTCAATTCAAATCAAACTACCTTAATGGCGGTACTCTAAAGAATTTAGAAGGGTCAATGACCGCTATTACATTTGCGCCTAAGTTCAATATTTCTTTAAGTGAAGATGTTGATTTCTTCAGTAAACTTGGTGCTGGTTACTCCACTTACGACGAAGCTAAAGATGACCTAAACCTTTTGGCAGGACTTGGCTTCGAAGGTAAAATCACCGAAGCTCTTCGTGCTCGAATTGAATACCAATTGATGACAGAAATTAATGCGGGACCAGCTGACGACAGCACAGCAAGCATGTTCACGTTAGGTCTTAATTATCATTTCGGTGCTAAAGCAAAACCAGCGCCTGTAGCGAAAGCTGAACCACGCCCAGTCGCTGAACCAGCTCCTGCACCAGCGCCTGTCGTTGAAGAAAAGAAACCAGAGCCACCTAAAAAGCAAACTATTACTTTCCAATCACAACAAGACGTAAGCTTGTTTGAAACTGGAAGCAGTAAATTAAGTGCCGTTGGTACACGTCGTTTTGAATCGGTAGCGACTCTTCTTACCACCTACCCTCAATCAAAAGTAGACGTTGTTGGTCACACCGACAGCCGCGGTAGCGCTAAATTCAACCAGAAACTATCTGAAGAACGCGCTCAAGCAGTAGCTGATTACTTCGTTGCAAAAGGTGTAGATTCTAGCCGTATTACTGTTAAAGGTGATGGCGAGTCTAATCCAATCGCTTCTAATGACACTGCAGCAGGACGCGAGCAAAACCGTCGTGTTGAAGTAACAATTGAAGAGTTCACTGTAGAAGAGTAAAAGTAACTTCTAAATAAAAATGGCTTCCAAGAATGGAAGCCATTTTTTTTACTACTATTGTAGGTAATTCATTGCAATGTCACTGGTGCAAACATGAAACTTCGAATTACTTCACGTATCCAATTGAGGCACAAAATAGCTTTTCCAGTTATCACGGTTGCGCTTATTTTTACTGCTATCATTCTGTTGAGTACTTATCAACTACGCGAGCAAAATCGAGTTGATAGAGAATCACTTTCTCAACTTTCTCCGGCTATTAACGCGTTAAACTCCTTATCTAAATCGATGATTTCTCTAAGAAGTCTTTCCGAAAAGTTAGCTTTCGATTTCGACAGCGATAATAAACGCGCACAATACTCAGAAAGTTTTAAAAAGTTACAATCCGAAATCACCAGCGATGTTTCAATTATCACGGCGTCGCCAGTACCTGAGAAATCTGCTGTACAAGAGTTAGAACAAAACATTGCTCATTACATAGCAAGCCAAGAGAAAATGTATGCAAATGCTTCGCCTTCTACCTACTTTTTTGAAAATAAGCCAGATTTTAGCGAATTAGAGCAAACAACATGGCAATCTATCTGGTTATTGGATGCCAGTTTACTCAAGCATCAATCGGCAATATCGGATAATCGAGAGTCCCTAACTAGGCAAGCAACGCTTATTCTTGAGATCGGTGGTGCAGTTGCGATTTTAATTGCACTTTCACTTGCCTTTATGGTGAGTCGCTGGGTGAGTTCCGCCGTTGTTAAATTAACAGAATCGTTAAAGCAAATTGCATCAGGTGAAGCCGACTTAACTTATCGTATGCCACTAGAAAGCCAAGATGAGCTAGGTCAACTTGCAAAGGCATTTAATAGCTTTATTACCTCTCTTCAAGAAACGATCACAGAGATTATTCTCGCTTCTAACTCGGTAAGAGCAGAGATGGAAAATATTCGTAGTTTAACTCAAGGAATCGTTATTCATGTGTCGGAACAACAATCTCAAAGTGATCAAGTTGACTGCGCGGCACAGAGCCTTGATACGCTTAATTCCGACATGTCGACGAATATATCCACAACAGAATCCGCCAATGCTACCAGTGTAGAGAACTTACACTCTGCAACCGATTTTTTAAACAAAACAAGTCTTTCAATACAAAAGCTAGGTGAAGAGAATGTATTGGCTTGTCGGGTACTTGGAACTCTGGATAGCAGTGTAAGTGGGATCGTATCGATACTGGACGTCATCGTTGAAATTGCAGAACAAACCAATTTACTAGCGTTAAACGCTGCAATTGAAGCTGCTCGCGCTGGTGAGCAAGGGAGAGGATTCGCAGTCGTCGCAGACGAAGTTCGTACCCTCGCAACAAAAACTCAAAACAGCACCGATCAGATAAAAGGATTAGTTGAAGCGTTACAAAACAGTGCCAATGAAGCTAATTCAGCCATTCAAGTGAGCCAAGAAACGGGGGCGATAACGTTAAAACAAGCTGACGAAACCAGTACAACGCTTAAATTGATTTCTAGTAGCATCCATAAAGCATCAGAATCAAATACGTTATTTACTCGTACAGCCCAAAAACAGTTAGAGATTTCTAACGACATTCATCGAAATATGCAAAGTATTATAGAAAGTAGCTACCAAATGGTTGAAATGATAAGTAGTGCTGAGAATGCTTGCGAAACTCTGGCCGTGCAGTGCGAGAACATGGACAACTTAGTCGCGAAATTTGATGTGTAACGAAATACACTAAAACTCGAGACAGGAAATGCATCCTGTCTCAGAGTGATTATTATTTTAGGTCACCATCAAAATTGATAAGCAACGGACAATTTAACGTTTCGACCTGGCTCTAAGTCGTCTAGGCTAAATACTTCGCCCGAACGAGATTTAGACGTGCCAGAAGTGGATGCATGAGACACGTACGCCGCATCAAATAGATTATCGATACCAAATGTAAGAGCTAGCCCTTCTACTTGACTCGGAGCCCACTGAGCATAGATCTTATGAACATCGTAGGCTTCCTTAACTGGGTTGCCTTCAAGTACATTGCTTTCTTCCATTACATAGTTTGAATTCCAACCAAATATTGCATCAATATCGTAGGCTACGTATTCAAGGTTAAGAGAAACAATGTCTCCAACATCTGTACTGCGAGCACCGCGACCTGTTGCGTTAATCGGGTCACCAGATTCGAAGAACTTATTGTTTGAACGCGAATACGACAGGCGGGAGTTGAACGCATCGTACCCATAGTGGAAGCTCGCCTCAAAACCCGTTAGTTCAGCGTCTTCTCCGTTAAGTAACAGGTATGGTTTAGATGATCCCTGATACTTTTTGATGATGTAGTCATTAATTCTTGTGTTAAACACAGTCAAGTTTGCAGCAACAGAGTGATCGTTAATGCTTTTGGCAAACTTAATGCCGCCTTGATGGTTGAAACCTGTTTCCGGTGCAATGTCGTCAGAAAGCTTGTCTTCAAAGTTAATAAACGTTTCTAGAAGTTCTGGCGCTTTAAACAAAGTACGAGTACTGGCAAATAAGGTAACAGACTCAGTAATTCGCCAATCTACGCCACCAGCCCACGTTACTTTATCAAAAGATGTGTCATCTAAGTTAGTCTTACGCTTCACATTGTCATAGCGAACACCCACGGTTACATCAACTGTATCCGTTGCAGCCGTTTTGTCTTCAACATACAGTGAATGAGTGATTGCTTTAGAAGTATTAGAGTCACCTAGGGCGTATTCGTTCTCACTGTTTTGCTGTTTCATTTCGTAGCCGTAGGTTAATGTATTCGCTAAGCCGAGTACTGAAAGTTCCGATTGCCCTTTTACATTTCCTCCAGTATTCGTGCTTTCCGCCGTGTTTTCCCCAATTCTGTCTGTGGGCCAGAATCCAGGAATGCCAACTTCGTTTCGGAAAAGGTGAATTTTATTTTGATAAAGTGCCGCATTTAAAACTGAATTTTCTGTTTTTAGTTCATAACCTAACGTGTAAGTGTGGCGCGAATACTTGGTGTCGATTAAAGCATCAGACGATCTGAATTCATTTCCTTCGGCACCCCAGTTCGGGCGCGGGTTGTAATCGCCATGATCTCGGTAATAGTCGTATGAGAGCTCTATACGCTGTGCTTCATCAATATCCCACCCAGCTTTTGCTAAAAGGTTATTAACTTGCCCTTCTGAACCAATTGTTTCCGTTCCGTCACCATCTTTGAAGTTACTGCGCTTTATGCCATACAAATACACAAGTGCATCACCGCTATCAGAAAGCTTTCCGTATGCTGTCAAAGAGCCTGTTGAAAATGCATTAGATCCGATACCGCCGTATACGCGAGCGCCATACGTTTCATCGTAACGAAGTAAGTCTTTTGCGTCTTTCGTTTCAAAATAAACAGAACCGCCTATAGCGTTACTTGTTACCGAATTTGCGCCCACCTGAATATCGGCTGATTTTATGATGTCTGGGTTTAGTGTTAGGTTCCCCACATGGTGGAACATATTAGCGTTCTGAGATGCGCCATCTAGACGAATGTCGAGGTCAGTTTCATCCAAACCACGAATGTTGATACGCTGGTTAACGGAATGCGTTCCACCGACGTCTACCCCAGGAATGTCTCTTAGAAGATCGGACATGTGATCAGCTTGTTTTAGCGCGAAGTCATCAGAACTTAATGACTCAGAACTACTTTTTACACTAGTCCCCCACACCATTACTTCTTCAATATGAGACTTTTCTTCTGAAGCAGACGATATCGCAGGCGCACATATGCCAGCAATGACAAGGCTAATCAATGTTCTTCGGCTAGTAAAAGCACGTAACTTATCCATGGGTACCACATCCTAATTTTTACAAATGATAATTATTCGCAGATATGGTATTTGCTGATAGTATTGTTGAAAAGAATAAACAGTTATCCAAAATCGCTAAACGCTTATTAGGAACAATATAGAATGCCACCCGCAAAAATAGAACGGAGTTCCCGCTCTCATGAAACTTTCGCTATTACTCAATTTGTGAATAACGGAGGCGATCAACAAAGCGTTATCAATTCCACCCGTTCATCTAAAGACGTGATTGTAAAGGGAGAGTTTGTCGACTATCGCTCGAAAGCGGGTATCACCGTGCATGGCGGAGTCACTTCCGACTTAACAGACTGTCATATAGTTGCAACTGCTCCAACATCCGTCATTATCACGATTTTACTCGAGGGTAAGCTCGTTTTCGGTTATGACGACTTGCACTTTGAACTTGATGCTATCGATGCGCCACAGGCACTTATCGCCAATCTTAAAACGCCAGCTACGTTCCATAAACGAACTCAAAGTGGAAATAACGTCAAAAAGATCAACATAATGATCAAGCCGGAATGGTTCAATCAAAGATTGAATTTAACTTCTGAAGACAATATGTGGGATTTTCTTAATACAGACAAAGCACATGTTCGCTTTGAACCTAACAGAGATATCATTGAACTACTTAATGATTTTCTTCAAATAAAGAACCCTCAAACGCTCACTGAGATGCTGAAATTCGAAACCAACACTCTACTGGTTATGTCGAACGCCTTTGAGCAAGTTTCTTCTGAGATTCACTCTTCGTTATCTTCAGATCAACCTTTCAATTTCAACGGAAACATCTCGCACCTAATTAGTTACCTTGAAAGCAATTTGGATCAGGAACTTTCGTTGGAAGATATAGCTTCATATGCAGCCATGAGCACCTCAAACCTGCAGAGGCGCTTTAAACATGAAGTTGGTTACACCGTACTTGGGTACGTTCGCTATCGAAGATTGGCTCGTGCAAAGCAGGCTTTAGAACAAGGTTACAAGACCATCACAGAAGCCGCTTATGACGCTGGCTATCAGCACCCATCTAACTTCACTAATGCGTTTAAAAAACAGTTTGGTTATTCACCTAGTGATAGTGTCGCGGGTCAGTGCTGAATGATATCGCGCTGTGTAACGCTTACCCCTTTAACTTGAGCGTAGACCCTTTTTCCAATCTCAAGCTCAAGATCATCAACAGCCCATTGGGTAACGTTACACCACAAAGAACACTGTATGCTTAACTTAAGTTTAATGGCAACGCTCTGTTTGTCTGGTGAGGGTGATTGAACTTCCATGTCCTCAATGGTAGCTGGGATAACATTTCGTATAGATGTTTCTTGTGGCTCTGATAAGCATAAAGAGACATCATTTGCTCTTACTTGAATACGAACTGGAGATGAAAGATCTGCATCTATTTTTTGGACCCAAAGTTGGGTTTTTTCACACAATTTAAGCGCGGTCAACGCATACTTGGGGTGGTGAGATTCAACGATTGCATCAAACAATGTGCTTTGCTCAGAAAAAGATTGCCAAGGTCGCATTGCCTGAGAATCCCATACACTTTCTAGTGAGCCTGCAGCTTCAAGCTTACCTTGATTCAAAATAATCATGTGATCTGCCAAGCGAATGATCTCATTCAAACTGTGGCTTACGTAGAGAATTGGAACATCAATATCATTCGCCAGACGCTCCAAAAAAGGCATCACTTCACGTTTCCGTGGAAGGTCCAAAGACGCTAATGGCTCATCCATTATTAATAGAGAAGGTTTAGACAAAAGAGCACGACCGATAGCGACACGTTGTTTTTCCCCACCAGAAAGGTCGATAGGCTTTCTGTCCAGTAAGCTATGTAGCTGCAATAAATTACAAATAACATCAAAGTAAGCAGCGTCTTTTGTCGTGGTACCGTAGAGTAAATTTCCTTTCACAGAATAGTGAGGGAAAAGTCTTGCGTCCTGAAACACATAACCGATTCGTCGCTTTTCAATAGGCAGATTTTGACCGGATTCTCGGCAAAATAGTGTTTTACCATTAACCTCTATCCGCCCGTTGTCTGGAATTGACAGACCTGCCACAGCGTTTATCAAAGATGTTTTCCCAGCGCCAGAGCGTCCAAAAACAGCAGTGATCCCTTTTGAAGGAATAGACAAATCAACGTCTAAATTTAGCTGACCAAGTTGCTGCTTCACTTTTATTAGAATCATTTTCTCTCCTTAGAAATCAACCCAATTTTTTGATTGGCTTTCTTACTAAGAACTTCCGATACGAGCAATGAAATTAGAGCTACGACAATGGAAATAACACATAGACGCGCTGCTTCGTATTCCGCTCCAGGCGTTTCTATAAAAGAATACATTGCAAGAGGCAGTGTTTGGGTTTCTCCTGGGATACTAGAAACAAAACTGATCGTTGCCCCAAACTCCCCCAGGCTTCTCGCAAATGCGAGTAATGCACCCGTTATTACGCCGGGAATGGCGAGTGGTAACGTAATCGTAAAGAAGACCCGCAAAGGAGTCGCCCCCAAGGAACGAGCAACTTGTTCTAGTTTTGTATCAATACTTTCAATACTTAGTCGGATCGCTCTTACCATCAGAGGAAGTGACACAACCGCAGAAGCTAAAACAGCGCCTTTCCAATCAAAACTGAAAGCGATGCCAAACGTATCAAACAACCATTTTCCTATTGCCCCTTGCCTGCCCATACCGACAAGAAGTAGATACCCAATAACAACCGGCGGTAATACAAGAGGAAGGTGTATACACGCATCAAAAGCATTTTTGCCCCAGAAAGATTTTCGAGCAAGCAGCCAAGCAATCATTACACTAAAAGGCGTAAGCCAAATGACCGCATAGAGCGCGACCTTTAAACTTAAATAAAGTGCTTCTAACTCAAAATCTGTCAGCATCAAGGTTCCATTCCGAAGGCATATGAGTTAAATACGCCCTTTCCCTTGTTCAAATGTGTAACGTTTAAAGAATCGATAGAATCAAACACTACGCTTAAGTTTACCAAAGGGTAAACAATTAGGCAGAGCAATTTAATGTCGTAAGGACAAAAAGTGACAGTGTCATTTTTTCTTGCATTCACAGTACAAGTACTGCTGAGACCGCTAGAAATGGTCATTGTGGTAAGGTCGCCCAAAGTTTATCTAAGTTCATATATTCTTCAATGGCATCTGCAATACGATCAATGGCATCTTCTTTCATTTTTTCAAAGTTTACAGGTTGAATCTCTTCACTGCCTGCCCACTCCAGAAGTAGCCCCGTGGCCCCTTCTTCTTCAAATATGCCATGCAAGTAAGTACCAAAAATTTGATTGCAGTTACTGATAGCTCCATCATTTACTTGATATTCTAGCGAAATGGGTTGAGTTTCGTTGACTTGCGTCACGCCAGCATGAATCTCATAACCTGAAACAGGAAAAGATTGGTGTTCAAGTCGAAGTGTACCTTTAACTGTTTTAAGTTGCTTCTCAGGGTGGAGGACTGTTGTCATATTCAGTAAAGCGAGACCTTCGCTGTCACCCACTGTGCCTTCAATGCCATCGGGGTCCGAAATTGTATTACCGAGCATTTGGTACCCGCCGCATATCCCGATGACCTTACCTCCCAATCGGATATGTCTTAGAATATCTTTATCCCAGCCCTGTGAACGAAGATATTCAAGATCTTGCCGTACAGATTTGGTCCCAGGAAGAATAATTAGGTCTGCTCCTTGCAAGGACTCCCCTTTGCCAACGTATTCGAAGTCAATGTTTGGGTTTAATCGCAAGGGATCAAAGTCCGTATGGTTACTAATTCGTGTAAAAACCGGTACTTTTACTTTAAAAAGTTGCCCTTCGGACGTCACTTGTTCATTTGTGATAGCATCTTCCGCTTCGAGGTTTAGACCATGTAAGAAGGGTAATACACCTAAAACGGGTTTCCCTGTTTTTTCTTCAAGCCAATCTAAACCAGATTCAAGAAGTTTAATGTCGCCTCTGAAGCGGTTAATAACAAAACCAATCACTCGGTTTTGTTCCGATTGCGAAAGCAGTTCTAACGTGCCATATAGGTGGGCGAACACACCCCCGCGATCAATATCAGCCACAATAATAACCGGAACATCGGCATTTTCGGCGAAGCCCATGTTGGCTATGTCGTTTGCCCTTAGGTTAATTTCGGCTGGGCTACCTGCACCTTCAATTACAATAGATTCAAAATCACGTTGTAAACGTCCAAACGAGTCCATAACGCTTTCCATCGCGACCTTTTTATAGTCATGATAGCCTTCTGCTTCCATATTGGTTATCGCTTTACCCTGAAGAATTACCTGAGCGCCAGTATCAGAGTTAGGTTTGAGCAAGACAGGGTTCATATGGACTGAAGGATCCACACCACATGCTTGTGCCTGAACAGCTTGAGCCCGACCTATTTCGCCTCCATCTTTAGTTACAGCACTATTCAGCGCCATATTCTGAGGTTTAAAAGGGGCAACCTTTCTCCCCTTTCTGGCAAGCACGCGGCATAAGCCTGCCACCAAAACAGATTTTCCTGCGTCAGATGTTGTTCCTTGAACCATAAGAGCTTGAATAGAAGGGATCATAGTCGATTCATTTTATTGTGTATTTTGATTGAACGTATAGTAATGCTTATCACTAATTAACCTCAAGCTACATAGCACCCTAAACCAAATGAATTCAAAATGAACTTCCCCATCAGACATTGTTAAGGCTGTTCTTGTTTAACTGTATTCGAACTCAAGTCATAAGGATTATGAAACATGAAAGCCATTACTTTATCCATTGCAGCTGCACTCATCACATTACCTACTCTTGCGTTTGCTGGAGATAGAGAACAAGAGAAAAAGTACGTTACGTATAGTGGCCCGGTAGACCTAACCCCTGTTGCAGAAATGCTGAAAGATACCAGCTGGACAGCCGAGAAAGACGTCGTCACCGAAGGACACCTAATTAAACAAATCAGCAAAGATACCTTTATATTTACTGATGGAGATGCGCAGATCCAAGTAGAGCTAGACGACATAGTATTGACACAACCACTTAATGCCGAGTCAAAAATCCGTCTTTATGGTGAGTATGAAGGTGGTTCAACCCCAGAAATCGAAGTGGAACACTTACAGATCCTTTAAGATCTCATTGAAATATCGTTAAATTTAAATATTGGTCTGCTTTTTGCAGACCTTTTTGTATACCCGTATTTTTGGCACTAAGCCAAAGCGTAAAATGGATGGAATACATATGTTTGGACGTAAACGCCACTTAGCACTACTTTTCATGGCCCTAAGCCCGATGACAACTCTTGCTAACAATTTCAACTACTCTTCTGTTGAGTTTAGAGTCGGTGCTAGCCCCACTTCTTACGGCGCAGAAGGTAATTTGACGTTTACCGAAAACACCCATTTTATTGGCCGTTTAGACAGCCGATTCGAAGGTGACTACGACATCGCGGTCGGTGTCGGCTTTAACGGCCCAGCAACTGGGTTTGCAGATATCTTCGGTCAGATGCTGCTTCATAATATTAAAACGAGTGATGACAAATTTGTTGGTAACCAGTTTGTACCAGAATTGAATATTGGTGCTCGCATATGGGTGCTAGACAACATTGAAGCCAACGTAAAAGTGGGTCAGTTGGTTTACAGTGACACCACAGAGCTTACTTATAGCTTTGGCGGTCGTTTCCACTCAACTGACCAACTTTCAATTGGTGCAAACATCGCTGACAACGGTGTTTATGGCTCTCAGCTTATCATGGGCGCAAGATTCATGTTCTAACTCGGGTAGTCAAAAAAAGCCCTCACTTTAAGATTAAAGTGAGGGCTTTTTAAATGTTATTCATATATCTCTCGTTACTTAACTTTCTTCTGCACGTATTTTTTACTGACATCGACAACAGCGACATCTCTGAAGAAGCTTCTTCCTAAAAGCACTGGAAACGTAAGATGAGATCGATCAGCTAAAGTAAACTCTGTCTTTGTTTTCAAATCACCAATTTGAATATCACCCTCTACTACTGCTCTTCTTTGGTAAGAATCTTGACTAGATTGCTTGATACGAACCCAACGCTGCACAGGTAGAGTTAGCACCGGGCTTTTTTCTCCTTCGTGAGCAATTCTAAATCGAACGAAATCCTGCCCATTTTTGTCAAACGTTTCTATATCAACAGCGCTGATAGATGAAGTCGTTGCACCAGTATCGACTCGAGCTTTATAGCTCTCACCTAAACCGGCAATATGAACCCACTCTTTCTCACCGAGAACCAATTTTCCGTCGGGTGTTTTTAACATGTCCACCTCGTGTGTTGATTCCGATTTCCCACTGGCTTTTGGCTCAGAATGCACCCCTGTTTGAATATTGATACACGCAGTCAATACACCAGCGATTGCTAAGAAAATGAAAGGTCTACTCGACTTCATTACCACCTCTTATTGGTTAGATACGGTTACTATTGCTTCAGCTACATAAGGAATATCTTTTTCGGTAAGGCCTGCGATGTTTATACGCCCATCCCCCACACCGTAGATTCCATAGTTTTCACGCAGTTGAAGCATTTGTTCAGATGAGAAGCCTAGCACAGTGAACATACCTTTGTGTGACTGGATAAAGTCAAATTGGTCAGAGTTATGTGCATTTTTAAGCTCTGAACATAAACCTTCCCTTAGAGAAACGAGTCTATGCTGCATTTGCGAAAGTTCCTCTCGCCAAACCGAAGTCAGCTCTTTGTTTCCTAACACAGTTTTTACCAAAGCGGCACCGTGATCTGGCGGCATGGTGTAAGTCGCACGTGCTAACTGCAACAATTTCCCTTTTGCGTTAGCTGCTTCATTAGCATTTTTACCGACAACTATCGCTGCGCCAGTTCGTTCACGATATAAACCGAAATTTTTTGAGCAAGAAGTGGTAATGAACATTTCTTCAACGTGGTTTGCCATGTGCTGCAACCCTAACGCATCCTCTTCTAGCCCGTCTCCAAACCCTTGATAAGCAATATCAACAAATGGGGTAAACCCCTGCTTGGTTGCCATATCTGTAATGGCTTCCCAAGCTTTTAAATCGATATCAGCGCCCGTTGGGTTATGGCAGCAGCCGTGAAGTAAAACAACGTCTTCTGGACCAGCGAGAGATAAGTCTTCAAGCATTGCCGTAACGTCAACTTGCTTTGTTGAAGGGCTAAAATATCGGTAATGCTTAACTTTCAATCCAGCGGCTTCCATCACAGGTTGATGGTTAACATAGCTTGGATTACTTAGCCATATAGTGGTGTTCGGTTGGGCAACTTTCAGTAGGTCTCCCAACATGCGAAGTGCACCACTGGCGCCTGGAGTTTGAATAGCCGAAACGCGATCGTAAGCCGCCGTTCCTTTTAGCAATAAATCTACCATGCTTTGGTTGAATTCTTCACAACCAGCAAGCCCTACATAAGCTTTTGTTTTTTGCGTTGATGCGACGTGCTCTTGAGCTAAAGCGATCGCCTTCATAATTGGTGTGTCACCGTTACTATTTCGATAAACACCAATACCCAGATCCACTTTTTCGGTTCTAGGATCATTTCGGTAGGCAACAGAGAGCGAAAGAATCGGATCCTGTTTCGGTTCCGGTAGATGAGATAGCATGGAATTCACAACCCTTTGATATTCAACAGTGACAAGCAAGTTAACATTGTTACAACAAAAAATCGAAAGGAAATTGTGATTGTTTAAACGCAACGATTCAACCTGTTCGTCTTTGCGAATTTACACTTTCATGTAGTGAATGATTTGATTGGTGCTTCCACGCCAATTCAAATTAGGATCAGCTTGCTCCTGCTCAAACTTTCCATCAATTAAAACATCGATAAGATCAACCACTCGCTTTTGCTCGGTCGTCAGTTCGTCCATTCGATACCCCGTCCATAGCCATATGTCCTTGTCGGGGCACTCAGATTTTACGCGCACAACAATCCGTAAAATATCTGATACATTTTCAGGATGCAGTGGATCACCACCAGATAGTGTGAGCCCTCTTTTGGGTATACGCGTATCAGACAAATCTTTGATAATTTGGTCTTCGAGCTCCGATGTAAATGGATGACCTGAACACAAAGACCAAGTGGATTTGTTGTAACATCCCCGACACTGGTGAACGCAACCTGATACAAACAGTGTACAGCGTGTACCAGGTCCATTTACTACATCAACTGAATGATATTGATGGTAATTCATTAAAGGTGCTTAACTCTGCGTTTAACTTCTTCTTGCTTACCAAAGTTAAACGGTCTTGCGTCAGGGCTGCCCAAGTAGCCGCACACTCTACGAGTGACCGAAACCCTTGTGGAGTCATGGTTTCCACAACTTGGGCATGTAAAGCCCTTGCTTGTACACTCAAATTCTCCGGTATAACTGCAATCGTAGCACTCATCAATTGGTGTATTGGTGCCGTAATATGGAACTCGGCTATAACTGTAGTCCCATACGTTTTCTAACGCTTCAATGTTGCGTTGCATGTTCGGGAACTCGCCATAGCAGATGAAACCACCACTAGACACTTCTGGGTATGGCATTTCAAAATCGATTTTATCGTATGGGTTAACTTTCTTTTGCACGTCCAAGTGGAAACTATTGGTGTAATAACCTTTATCGGTTACCCCTTCAATAACACCATACTCTTTAGTATCAATTTGACAGAATCGGCTACACAAATTTTCACTCGGCGTTCCGTACAAGCTAAAACCATAACCAGTTTCGTCTGTCCACGTTTGTACTTGCGCCTTCATGTATTCAACGATGTTAAGCCCTTTAGATCTTAGCGTGTCGCTATCGTACATATGCTCAGATTCACCAAACAGAGCCACCATGGTTTCATGTATACCTATGTAACCAAGTGAAATTGAGGCTCTGCCATTCTTGAAAATTGAAGCCACGCTTTCATCTGGAGACAATCGCACGCCGCATGCCCCTTCCATGTAAAGAATTGGGGCGACTCTGGCTTTCACTGTCTCTAATCGAGATATACGTGTTTCTAAAGCACGACGAGCTAAAGCGAGTTTTTTATCTAACAGTTTATAGAAAGCTTTTTCACTGCCTTTAGCTTGAATCGCAATTCTAGGAAGGTTAAGACTTACAACACCAAGGTTATTCCTGCCTTCATGAATCAACTCACCATTCTCTTCATAGGTATTTAAAAAGCTTCTACAACCCATTGGTGTTTTGAAAGACCCCGTCACTTCAACCACTTTGTCGTAGTTAAGAATGTCTGGGTACATACGTTTAGATGCGCACTCTAGTGCCAACGATTTGATATCGTAGTTCGGATCCGATTTCTTGTGATTAAGACCGTCTTTGATAGCGAAAACGAGTTTAGGAAAGACGGCTGTTTTACGATTTTTCCCCAAGCCAGAGATTCGATTTTTTAAAATAGATTGTTGGATCAGTTTAGATGCCCAACTTGTTCCTAAACCAAAACCAAATGTGACGAATGGAGTCTGACCGTTTGCAGTGTGAAGTGTGTTTACTTCATATTCTAAAGACTGGAATGCGTCGTAGCACTCTTTCTCTGTACGAGCTTTAGCAAAAGCCTCAGGGTTATGAATGTCCCATTCTTTCGCTATTTCTAAATGCTTATTGTAGCTTGCCAATACGTAAGGCTCTAAAACCTCATCTATACGGTTAATCGTGGTTCCACCGTAGATGTGGCTTGCGACTTGAGCAATGATTTGAGCAGTAACTGCGGTTGCGGTAGAAATCGATTTTGGTGTATCGATTTCAGCATTCCCCATTTTAAATCCGTGCGTGAGCATGCCTTTTAAATCAATGAGCATGCAGTTAAACATTGGAAAGAAAGGCGCGTAATCGAGATCATGGTAATGGATATCTCCAGCTTCATGAGCTTGGACAATGTCGCGAGGCAAAATGTGAGTTTTAGCGTAATGTTTTGCAACTATGCCGGCCAGCAAGTCTCGCTGCGTAGGGATAACCTTGCCATCTTTATTCGCATTCTCATTGAGCAAGTCGGCATTACTTTGTTCAATAAGCCCTTCAATTTCTTTGTTCAAAACACTGAATTTTTCGCGCGCTATATCTCGGTCGTGACGATACTCAATGTATGAGCGAGCCAAGCCTTTATAAGGACCTTGCATCAGCTCGTTTTCAACCAGGGTTTGAATTTCCTGAATACATACTTCTAGGCGATTTTCTAGCGAATTGTAGACTGCGCTTGCAACCTGTTCGGCGTATCGGTAAAGCGCTTCATCAGATGTGTTCGATGCACTTTCTACAGCAGTTATGATGCGTCCTTTATCAAATGGTGCTTTCGCTCCATCCCTTTTAATGACAACTGTATTCACTTTTACTCCTCGGCACTGACTGGTTAAAAACACTACATATGCGCATTTTATTTCCAAACACACTATATGTGGTGGAATATTAGAAGTTATGCGTCGGATTGGCGTTTTGATCCAAATCAATAAAAACAAACGAGCGTGCAAGATCAAATCGATCTTAGTGGCGACGATCGCACATTTGGATTGTTTATTAAAATTGAACCAAACGTCATACTTTATCTATTAAAATTCCGTTATTATTCTTGAAAAAGACCAATAACAAATGAGATTCATTTTGAAACGCTTTCTTTTCCTTTTGACACATTTTTGCTGCTTATCAACACTCTTGGTTCACTTCCCTGCTGTGAGCGCGGAGTATACATTTTCCACTTGGAACCTTGAGTGGTTAACCACTAATCCAAGTAAGCGAATTGAGCCTAGCCAAAGAGAAGCCAGCGACTTTAAAGCACTGAGCAAGGTCTTTAGTAAAGTACCTAATCCGTCTTTGCATATAATGTCATTTCAAGAAGTGGATTCAAAAGAAGCGCTAGAGCAAGTAACTGGGGATGGTTATCAATACTTTTTCTCGGAACGGTCTAGAAGTAAGCATCGAGATTTACAGTTTGAGGGTATTAATCAATACACTGGGTTTGCTGTATCAAAAGGCATCAATGTTCAAAACCCAGATGATATTAATTTGATGCCATCTCAGTTTAACAAGTTACGGTTTGCTACTTATATTGTTGTTGATATTCCGAAAAAGAAGCCTATTCACTTGTTATCAGTACATTTGAAATCGGGCTGCT
Source organism: Vibrio penaeicida (assembly GCF_019977755.1). Taxonomy (NCBI): domain Bacteria; kingdom Pseudomonadati; phylum Pseudomonadota; class Gammaproteobacteria; order Vibrionales; family Vibrionaceae; genus Vibrio; species Vibrio penaeicida. Next base: position 1,169,056 of record NZ_AP025145.1, read on the forward strand.
TTGCTGCAAGAAAGAATACCAATTCCTGCCGAGCCTTAGCCAAACAAGGCAAATCGCTTAATGGATGGATTAAAGAAAGACAAAAGAAAGGCCAATCTTATGCCATTTTGGGTGACTTTAACCACAACCTCGCCTATCCCAATGATTGGTTGTGGCGTATATTAACGAAAAACACAAGTACGCAAGTTAGTCTGACAAGTAAAAACACCAGAGCAGAATGCCGCGTGAGATCTCGTTCTAATCCAACAAAAACGCACCAGTATCGAAATCTAATTGATCATATAGTTTCGAGCCCTGATCTGCCGCTTAATCAGGCAAAACAAATCACCTTTACCAAACATGATGTCCTTAGCCATCGGCTCAGTGATCATTGCCCGCTGGTATCTACAGCCAAGCTGTAGTTTCATCATAGTGACACAGCGCTTAGTTTTTTTAACAAAACTATAACTTAACTAGGATAAATGCATCGTTATTGGTCATTATATAACGGTGTATTCTATTAAGTTTGTTAGTGATATATGAAAATACGATGGAAAGGTATGGGCGTGCGGTTGGCACTGGCAATGGCTATTTTGTCCTTAACCACGCTTATCGTATCTGGATTGTCCTCTTATACCTTTTTAGATATCAATACCCGACTAGAGCATTTGAACAATAATGATCTCAAAGCGTTGGATTATGCCGCAAAATTAAATGATAAGGTTCGCCTGATCATTGCCACAGCACCACTCTTAGGAACAGCTGATTCAAGCGTGTCACGCAACCATGCCATGGAAGAGATTAACCGCGCGATTGTTGAAATGAACCATGTTATGGCGCAATTCCCTGACTACCATAACTACTTTAAGAACATCATCACTCAAATCGGAAATAGCTTGAGTTTGCTTTATCAGAATGAAGCTCAATCGGATCAACTGACTTCTCAACTGAACTTTTTACTTGATGGATTGTTCCCACTATTGGAATTGGCAGGTGAGTCTCTCGATTCGTTATCCAGCTCTGAAAAGCAAGAAATTGAATATGCGCAGTTTCGGTCACTTATTTATTACCAGTCTGGTCTTGCCGAAAAATTATATAACGATGCCAGCTTTAACGAGTTGGATGAAACCATCTTGCGATTGGAAGAGTTGGGAAATAGATGGTGGGTGGTATGGCAAGAAAGCTCCCTTCCCTCTCAGCACCCAAACTTAAATGAACAATTGATTGTTCTGCATAAATTAACTTCTCGAGGTGGCAGGCTCTTTGCGCTAAAAGATGAATTAATCGACAGACATTACCAAGCTCAATTCTTACTCGAGAACAGCAACACACATCTACACCAACTCGCTGTACAAATTGAGCGATACACTGCCACTGTCAACTCCGACATTGATCGGTCGCTTAATTCGGCAAGACAATCATTGTCAGCTAATCAAAGGTTCGCTGTACTGCTTTCGCTAATCAGCATAGCAACAGCCGTGGCTATATCTTGGTTTTATGTAAAGAAAAATATCTTACAAAGAATTCAGCAACTTCAACTTAATATGAAAGCCATTTCGAGTGGGCATCTTGCAACACCTGTCGCGATTTCTGGTGGCGATGAAGTGACGGAAATGGCCAAAGACTTGCAAGTGTTCCAACAAACAGCGATTGAAGTTGAGCAAACTAACAAGCGGCTTGAGCAAGAAGTCATCGAACGTGCTACCGCAGAAAAGAAACTTCGTTCAACGCAAGACGAATTGATACAAGCCGGCAAGTTAGCGGCGCTCGGAGAGTTAAGCGTTGGGATAACACATGAAATTAATCAACCTCTCACAGCCGTGAACAGCCATGTAAGAAGTGCGAAATTGTGGTTGGACAAAGATAACCCTGAAAAAGCGATAACTAACTTAGATAAAATACAAAAGCTTCTATCCAAAACCGCTGCGATAACACGGCATCTTAGAGCGTTCGCAAGAAAAAGTGATGGCCATATGGAATCGGTACACTTGGAACCGGTCATCAACGATGCCATTCAACTTTTAGAAAGCCGCTACCCCAATGACATTATCACTTTTGAGCCCGACTCCCTTACGTACGTGTCTGCTAACACCATTCGCTTAGAACAAGTATTGGTTAATATTATTGGGAACGCGTTAGACGCGGTAGAAAAAGTCTCAGACCCGACGATATCTATTGCCGTAACGACGATACAAAATCAAACAAACATTATCGTTTCAGATAACGGTACGGGGATAAACCAAGAAGAAATCGAACACATATTTGACCCTTTTTATACCAACAAAGAATCGGGTAAAGGATTGGGGCTTGGCTTGTCTATCGCTTACAACATTATCAAAGACTTTGGTGGCTCTATTAGAGCGGAATCCAAAGCTCAGGAAGGTACAACCTTCACCTTAACACTCAAAACGAACTAAATAACTATTACAATGAAACATTCAATTCTACTTATTGACGACGAACACGATGTCGTCGACGCTGTCGGAGAAATGCTCGAACTTGAAGGGTTCGATGTTTCTACGTTTACTGAACCAGAAAAGGCACTCAAGCAGCTTAAGCCAGAAAGTAACCTAGCTGTTTTGTGCGACGTTAAAATGCCGTCCATCGATGGGTTGTGCCTATTAAGTGCTATTAATAACCGAGCTCCCGGAGTCCCAGTAATCTTAATGAGTGGGCATGGTGATATCCCAATGGCTATAGAAGCCATGAAAAATGGAGCCTATGATTTCTTAGAGAAACCACTAGAGCCGGAACTGTTAACCGAAAAGTTAACAATGGCCTGTCAGACTCGGCTCATGCAGCTGGAAAAGCACCCTTTGCCCAGTAGTACCAGTATAGAAGACGTCATCATTGGTGACTCCAGCAAGATGGAGAAGATCCGCACTCAAGTCTTAGCTCTTGCTAAATCAAATGTAGACACCATCATCAACGGTGAAACTGGGACAGGTAAAGAAGTCATAGCCAGAGCCTTGCACCAGTTTAGTAAACGGAAGTCGAAACCCTTCGTCGCCATTAACTGTGGCGGAATGAGTGAAAGTATTATTGAAAGCGAGCTATTCGGGCATGAAGCGGGGGCATTCACAAGTGCGAATCGCAAACGAATAGGTAAGATTGAGCAAGCAAATGGAGGTACCCTATTTCTCGATGAAATTGAAACCATGCCCATTGCCATACAGATAAAGTTACTTCGTATTATCCAAGAGCGTGTTATTGAACGAGTAGGCAGCAACGAGCTTATCAAGGTTAATATTACGATTATTGCAGCGAGCAAAGCAGACTTGTCGGCGCTAAGTGAGCAAGGACAATTTCGGAGCGACCTCTTTTATCGGTTAAATATAGCCAGTATTCATTTACCACCGCTTCGTGATCGCAAAGAAGATCTGCAAAGTCTGTTTCGATTTTTTGTCCTTCAAGCGTGTGAAAAATACAGCACTCGTGCCCCTTCTCTGTATCAAGAGCATATTCAGCAATTACACAAACACACTTGGGTCGGTAATGTTCGCGAGCTAAAAAACGTGGCAGAACGTTTTGTACTTGGCATCGTAGGAGATGGATTTGATCTCGAAGCGCCTATTGAAGTAGATAAAACGGCTAAGACACTGGGTTTTGAGGAACAAATTGATCAGTACGAAAAGAATTTACTCATAACAGCACTTTCTGACAGTAGTGGAAACATTAATCAGGTATCAGAAACACTAAACCTTCCACGAAAAACTTTGTACCGGAAAATGAAAAAACATCAGTTAGACAAAGACAGTTTTAAAGTATTGAAACGCTCATAAACTTCTTGCTTAACCAGCGCTAAGGTTACTTATCAAACGTCAAGGCTTCCCTTCGTCTTGGCGTTACTAAGGGTTTTCATTTGAAGGACAAAAATGACTCATAATCAAAACCTCAAATCTTATCTTATTGTTTTTATTGAGTATAATAATTGGCATGTAGCATGCAATTCTCCTTTTGCACATTAAAGTGCATTCTATAAAATGGAGAAATAACATGAAACAAACACTTGTGGGTACGACGCTCATTTGCCTAGGGCTAACGTCAGGGATTGCCTTCGCTAATGTTTCGGCAGATTTGGGTCCCCGCCCTATGTATCTTGTCGACAACATGGACGAAAGCGCACTAAAAACTAAGCTTCAAGCTTGTGAAGCCGGTCCTTTTCATCGAAGCGATTTTTCCATCGGTCACCGCGGTGCAGCAATGCAGTTTCCTGAACACACCAAAGAATCTTACTTAGCGGCAATTCGCACAGGCGCTGGGGTACTCGAGTGTGACGTTACTTTCACGAAAGACAAAGAACTAGTGTGTCGTCATTCGCAAAGCGATCTGCATACAACAACCAATGTACTCGCCATTCCTGAGCTTGCAAAAAAATGTACTGTTCCTTTCAAGCCCGCCAATTTGGAAACGGGAGAAAAAGCGCAAGCTGAATGTCGCACGTCTGACTTTACTTTGGCGGAATTTAAAACGCTTAAAGGAAAAATGGATGGAGCTAACCCAATGGCTCAAACACCTGAAGAATACATGAATGGAACACCTGGATGGCGAACCGATCTCTATTCTACGTCGGGAACGTTAATGACTCATGCAGAAAGCGTCGCTTTGTTTAAAGAACATGGTGTAAAAGTTACTCCAGAGCTTAAGTCCCCTGCTGTTGATATGCCTTACAACGGTTTTTCGCAAGAAGATTATGCGCAAAAACTGATTGACGAACTAAAAGCTGGCGGGATTAAAGCGAAGGATGCCTACGTACAATCGTTTAACTTGAACGATGTAAAATACTGGATAGCAAAAGAGCCTAAGTTTGGTCAGCAAGCTGTTTACTTAGACGATCGAGTCTACAACGACGAGAACTTTAAACCCACACTAGATAATATGAAATCCTTAGCAGAATCAGGCGTTAACATTATTGCACCACCTATGTACGCCTTGGTTACTTTGGACAGTAAAGGAAGCATTGTGCCTTCAGATTATGCCAAGCTAGCGAAAGAAGCTGGTCTTGATATTATCACGTGGACGTTAGAGCGCTCTGGACCACTAAACAACGGTGGTGGTTGGTATTATCAAAGTGTTAAAGACAGCATCAATAACGATGGTGATGCCATGGTGATGTTAGATGCTTTGGCACAAAAAGTAGGTGTTTTAGGTGTATTCAGTGATTGGCCTTCAACCGCTACTTATTACGCTAACTGCATGAAACTATAGTAGATAGGTTAATAAAAGAGTCGCTAAAATGCGGCTCTTTCTTTTTCACAGAAACGGTTTGGACACATTTGACCCAAACGATGGAAAAACGAAGGACAGATGTGACACATTTGTAAAATAAAAACAAATCCGACTTTCTATCTATCTGTTTATATTGAATTATTTAACATGGCACACTCTTAGCAATAACAAACTCGACCCTTTACATTAAATCAACAAAAAGGTTTCAAGATGAAATTAGCACCTAAAGGATTACTTATTGCTACCTCCCTGCTTTTGCCTTCATTAGCATTTGCGCAGACGTGTGAAAACAGAGGTGTATTGGACGACAGGTATTGTGATGAAAACAATGATCTTGTTGCTGACACACCAAAAAACAAAGACGACTGGCGCGACCCAAGTACATTGGTCTTTACATATACTCCTGTTGAAGACCCAGCTATATACAAAGATGCGTTCGCCGACTTTCAGGCACACTTAACTAAAATTACTGGCAAGCGAGTCATTTACTACACAGTGCACTCAAACTCCGCACAAGTTGAAGCCATGCGTTCAGGAAGACTGCACGTTGCTGGATTCTCAACAGGTCCAACAGGCTATGCTGTAAACCTTGCGGGTTACGTGCCTATTGCTGTAAAAGGCAACGAAAATGGTTTCCAAGGCTATAACTTAGTTACGATCGTTCGAAAAGATAGCGGCATCAACACCATGGACGATTTGAAAGGCAAACGTGTTGCCCACACATCAGCTTCATCAAACTCTGGTAACCTAGCGCCAAGAGCTCTCTTTCCAAACAAAGGGATAGTTCCAGACAAAGATTATAAAGTTCTTTACTCTGGCAAACACGATCAATCTATTCTTGGCGTATTTAATGGCGACTACGACGCTGCACCCGTCGCATCAGATGTTTACGACCGAATGGTCGCAGCAGGTCGAGTCGACGAAAGTGCACTTAAGATTATTTATCGCAGCCCTAGATTCCCAACCTCTGCTTTTGGCTACTCTCATGATCTCAATCCTGAATTAGTCGAAAAAATCAAAGAAGCGTTTTCGACTTATCGCTTTACGCCAGAAATGAGCGCGACTTTCAAAGGAGCCGATCGCTTTGCTCCTATTACTTACAAAGAAGATTGGGCGGTAATCCGAAACATCGCACACGCTACTGGGACTGCTTACACCAAAACAGGGCTTAAAAAGCTCGCAGAAAAAGAAGCCGCTAAACGAGCTAAGAAGAAAGCGGCGGAACTCGCTAAACAAGCCAAAAATCAGTAACACCTTAAGGTCTGTTGACCTTAGACAATAAATCTAATTTAAACACTCATCACTTTCCTATGCCCTCCTTTGGGTAGGGCATAGGCTTTTTAGAATACAAGGAATAAACGATGACAAGTACTCGTCCTCGTGGCATTGCCATCAATCAACTACAGCATTCTTACGTCCCAGGAAAACCGATTCTTAAAGGTATAGATGTCGACATTCAGGAGCCAGGTATCGTTGCGATCATAGGTCCTTCTGGTACAGGTAAAAGTACTCTTCTACGCTGCATTAACCGGCTAAACGATCCTACATCGGGTGAAATTCTTTTTAATGGCGAAGACTTAACGAAATTACAAGGTACACCACTCCGTATGTTACGCCGTCACATAGGTATGGTATTTCAGGAATACAATCTGGTTGAACGGTTAACGGTGATTGAAAATGTGCTCACTGGTCGACTGGGATACATGAGCGCTTGGAATGCATGGCGTCGTAACTATTCACAAGAAGACATCAATAAAGCATTTGAGCTACTCAACTTTGTGGGCTTATCTGATTTCGCCAACCAAAGAGCCGATAGCTTGTCTGGTGGTCAAAGACAACGTGTAGGAATTGCACGCGCTGTTATGCAAGACCCTTACATTCTTCTAGCAGACGAACCGACCTCTTCCCTCGACCCTAAAACCGCAGTCGAGATTATGGAACTGATGGAACAGCTGGCAGAAAAGAACCAGATCCCAGTGTTAGTTAACATTCATGACGTTAACCTAGCTAAACGTTATGCAAAGCGAATCATTGGTATGTGTGGCGGTTCAGTTCATTATGACGGGCACCCTGATGGTATTACCGAAGACGATCTCAAGGTTATCTACGGAGGTGAATCATGGCTGGATTAACCGCCAATCAACAAAACCCATTCAAAGCTCACTGGTCTAACAAGCTCATTTGGGTCGGTGTCGTTGCGTATTTGGCTTACAGTTTCTCGTCATTAGGGCTAAGCCTTGACCGGATTATAATCGGTATTGGAGAAAGTGAGCGTCTCCTTTCTCGTATGTTTCCGCCAGATTTCTCTAGAAGCAATTTGCTCCTTGATGGGCTTGCAGAAAGCCTGCAAATAGCGATCATCTCGAGCTTTTTCGGCATTGTTATATCACTGGTTTTAGGGTTACTTGCAGCTCGAAATATGATGCCTCTTATTGTCAATACACCTGTGCGTGGGCTCATTGCTCTTTGTCGTTCGTTTCACCCAGTGATCATCGCAATCCTGTTTGTTAAAGCTGTGGGTTTTGGGGCACTAGCAGGGATCCTAACTCTCGTTGTTGCTTCCATCGGGTTTATTGCAAAGCTTTTTGCTGAAGCGATAGAGGAAATTTCTTTCAAACAAGTTGAAGCGATTCGAGCAACAGGCGCCAGTTTTATCAGCGTTGTCTTGTTCGCCGTAATGCCTCAAGTGTTTTCTCGATTTATCGGATTTTCAAGCTATCAATTGGACTCAAATCTACGTAACTCGACGATGGTCGGAATTGTAGGTGCTGGTGGTCTTGGTGGCACTCTCTTTTCTGCATTCCAAAGATTCGATTATGACTTTGTTGCAGCGATCCTAATTACTATCATTACCTTGATTTTAATTGGCGAATTCTTATCTAACATCGTTCGGAGGATTTTCTGATGACGACTACAAATATTGATCATCACTGGGAACGATTTACGACATCAGAAAAACTGATGCGATATGCCGCTTACTTTTGTTTCGTTATGGCGCTGGTTTGGTCTTGGCAGACCGTTGAAGTTATTCCTGAGTTTTTATACGACGCTCCCGCCCAGTTTGCCGATATGTTTAAGCGGATGGTTCCACTTGAATATGGTTTTTACCCAGAGAGTGTTCATGAAGCGCTTATTGAGACATTGCATATCGCGACACTGGGTACATTGTTTACACTAATTTTCGCCGTGCCATTAGCATTGTTAAATGCTCCTAACATTACACCGTACAAAACCATCAACTGGATTGCGCAGTTCTTTCTAGTATCATCCCGCTCCATCAACTCTTTGGTTTGGGCGTTGTTATTTATCGCGTTCTTTGGTCCCGGAGTTATTGCAGGCATCATGGCGATTGCAATTCGAAGCATCGGATTCGTTGGTAAGTTGCTTGCAGAGGCGATTACCGAAGTCAACATGGGCACAATTGAAGCGCTAAGAGCGACAGGTGCTTCAACAGCAAGCATTTTGATTAAAGGATACTGGCCTCAAATTATGCCCGCGTTTTATTCCATTGTACTTTTCCGTTGGGATATTAATGTACGCGAATCAGCAGTTCTGGGTTTGGTTGGTGCTGGTGGTGTTGGTGTACTTCTAAGTGACGCAATGAACCTGTTTGAATGGCAAAAAGTTTCTGTGATTCTATTGAGTATCTTTGTGGTTGTCTTATTAGCAGAAGCGTTGGTGATTCAAATCCGTAAGAAACTGATTTAATTAGGGTTAGTTCAAACGGAAATAACCAAAAGTGAAAAGCCCAGAATTGTCTTCTGGGCTTTTTAATACGCTCGATACTTTGGCAATTTTCAGGCGAATTTAAATCGGTTTAGACACTCCAGCAACAAGTGCTAACTCTTCTGGGTAATCTCTTTGTATTGCAAGCTCTACCGCCCTTCCGACAACGTCTGATTCTTGGATGCCATTTAAAAATTCATAGGATTGAAAACGCTGTTTGTCTGAAATCATCTGATGCGAGTGCATGTGTGCGGCTATCTGGTCCGATGCTTCTATCGCCGATGAAGCCTTCACAATTTCCATGCGCGCATAGTTAGTCCCTTCAACCGAAATATCAGACGCTCTTAAAGTAAAATCTTCACCTGGTATTTGCTGTGCACCATATAAAGGTTTGCTCGCCATTTCCGCACTAGAAAAAGAGGGAATAAATTGAGCAATATGCTCGATTGCGCGATTAGTACGCGTCATTTGTTCTGACTCTGACCACCCAGCTTCTATCTTAGAAAGCAAGTAGTTGGGTAATGCTGGCTGAGAGCTTTTGTCATTGCTTGTGACTAGCCCATCATGAAATAGCGTAATGTCTTCCGTCATCCCGTGTAGCTGAAAAACGCCGTCCGCATAAGGGGTTAGCTGTGCCATTCCGTTTGGAGTACCTCTTTGCCCGTGAAATATAACTTCAGGCCACTGCTGATCGCAATCTTCCCAGCGCGTAACATAAGCGGCTTTAAATTCCACGAACCTTTGCTTTGGGCGTTGTGTCCAGTCGTCGACCATACCCGTTTCAAAGCCACCTGCATTAATGAGGTAATCTACCTGAGTATATTGGGTAGTTTCTTCGCTTAATCGAGAATGAGAGACACACCATCCACCATTGCTTTTCTCAACCTTTTCAACCTTAGTCTCCATGCGCAAATCGCAATTGATTTTGCTTGCTAACGCCAAGTCGAGTGTCGAAGAAAGCCTGAAAACACTCCAACCAAATTCCTGCACGGCGACAACTGGGTACTTAATATTGTCTAGGTTGGTATGCCGAGCAAAAGGAATCATCCAATCATCAAATGTAGCAGGCGTCTCTGGCTGCGTTTTCTCACGTAGCGCCGTTAGCTGCTCTTTTTCATACGTTACGTAATAGTTTTGAGGATCCCCCAAAACAGCATTCGACTCATCAACATCTACTAATGATTGGTAGTAGTTCTGAAGAAAATCAAGGCGTGGGAGAATCTCATCTGCGTTTCCTTCATCTGTGGTCGGCGTAACGATTACTGTGGGTCTGATGTTGATAGTATGAGGAAATAGCTTCACAGTATCGATAGATTGACGAAGCAATTTCGCGCATTGTTTCTCGGAGATTTCACGGTACAAGTTACCACCGGCATGAAGGTGGCAGATAGGTGGACCATTAACTAAGCTGTCGCGTTTTTCAAACAGAGTTACATCTAAACCTAGCTCTGAAAACTTGAGGGCGGCAGTAGAACCTGCAATGCCACCACCAATGATTCCAACACTTAATGTCTTCTGCTCTTTATTTTTTATGAGGGTCATGTCTTTAATACGTTTTTTAGGTACCTAAGTATTTTACTCAGATATTCATTTGAAGAAAATCACATTTTTCTTGTACCTTTTCGTTATAAAGAACGATCAAAAAAAACTTAAAAAAAACTTGACGAAATTGCCTTAAATTAAACACATTTCGGATTTGTGAATAACAAATTGCGTTGAAGTTCCTTAGCCATTGGCTTGGGCGAATGTATACCGATTATTCGCCCAAAGTTATCCAATTATTTATCCACTGATTTTGTGGATAAGTCATCATGAGTTATTCACAAGACCTTAATATGCGCCCTTATTCACTGGAATTAACAAGCGCTTTATCAAAGTGTTAAGAACCAATCCTAACGTCAAAAAACTGAGCAATGGTAAGAGAACCCATAGCCATGGATGTGCATTAGGTGTTAATTCAAAACCCCACTTCATCAGGCTTGCGACACTTGCTTCAGCGCCAAAGCTTGCGATAACACCGGCTGTAACCGCCATCAAACCAAATTCACACCACAGGGTATTTGAAATTCGTTTCTTTGAAGCTCCCAGTGTCCGATACAACCGAATTTCTTGCTGTCGTTGCGAAAGACTCAGTCTCAGAAGCGTAAAGATAAGCATCAACCCAGCCAGTACACCAAGGCCAGCTAAAACGGTAATTGCCCATACTATTTGGCTCAAAAGCTCCTGAATTTTAGCGCCCATCGTACTGATATCCATCACGCTAACCGTTGGGAATGCGCGAGATAACGTCGTTAAGAAAGGTTTATTTTCTTCCTCAATTCTGAAACTAACCAGATAAGTTGACGGGATACTAGCCAAAACGTCCGGTGAAAATATAAAGTAAAAGTTTGGTTTCATCTCTCGCCACTCTACGAAACGCACAGAATCGACCTTAGCTTCAACCGTTACACCATTAATCACAAAACTGAGTGTATCTCCAATCTCAAGCCCCAGCTCACTCATGACCTCTTGTTCGACCGAAACAGAGCCTTTTCCGACCCAGCTTCCTTCTAATAGCTCATTATGTGCAGGAATCTGATCTGCCCAGGTAAAGTTTAATTCTCGGCTGAGAGCATCTGTCTCTTCTTCAGATCCTTTTTGACTTAATACATAGTCTTTTGCGGGCACATTATTAATCGTACTCACTCGTCCCCGTATTATTGGATATGCATCAGACCGGTCTTGGACGTTTCCATCAAGAGTTTCAAGATAGTCGCCAATTTCTGTAGAGGCGATGTTTAAAGCAAACACATTAGGGGCATTTTCAGGCAGTGTTTGCTGCCAGTCGCTAAGTAAATCTGTTCTTACTAACCAGATAATAGAAAGCAGCATCAAAGACAACGCCAATGCAGCAAACTGAACACCACTCGCTACACTGGTACGGTTAAGTCGACTTACTGCAAGTTTCATTGTTGTGTTCATTGGTAACTTAGCGACAAGTCGTGTTATCAACGTACTGACTATTCCAAGTAATACAAACAACACAACGATGCCAACCAACACCATCCACACCATTAAGTTGCCGCCGTAGACTATCAGCATTGGAATCACAGGAACTAAAAGCAATAACAACGATTTTTTACTAATAGATTTAGTCGATTCCTGCATCACGTTTAGCGCGGGAGTATTGAGTAAATGTAAAAGCGGAATACCAAGTGCAGGTACGCTGATCAGAATACATGTCACCACAGAATACAGATAAGGAGCCGATCCGTACGAAGGTAATGGATCAGGGAGTAGATCGCCCATGGGTAAACGGAGAAGTACTTCCAATCCTATCCCAATGGCAATGCCGAAGGTGATTCCAATGGCAAATAGAACACCTAACTGAACCCACAACCATCTCGCAATCCAATTTTTGCTTGCGCCAATACTCTTCAACATTGCAATAGTCTGACGTCTGTTGGCTACATAATGTTGGCAAGTCAATACGAGCGTCGTTGCGGCCATCAATATGACAATGGCAACGGTTAGAGAAAGATATTGCTTGGTTCGAGTGAATACGTCAGACGTTCGGCTTTGTGTATTTTCTGTCAGCCATCTATCACTCGGAGTTAATTCTGTATCATCAACAATTTTTTGGATTGCAGCAGCGTCACCGTTAAGAAACAGTCGAAATTGAACACGGCTACCAACCTGTAGTGCGCCAGTTTTATCAATGTCGGCGGAGTTGATCATTACTGAAGGCATTTGCTGGAACGGATTAAAAGACAAGCCAGGTTCTTCAGTTATGATGCCTGATACTGTTAGGTCGGCATCCCCTATCGTGACAACGTCACCTATTTTAGTGCCAAGCTGGTCTTGCACACGGGGTTCTATCCATAACTCACCAGGGCGAACAGATGACCGAATACCGTCTTCACCCGTTAAGATCAGTTCCCCTCGTAAAGGGTACTCATCGCCTACTGCTTTAACCGTCACCAATTGCATGTCTTCTTCGCTAAATGCCATTGTAGCAAATCGCGTTAGATTGGTTGTTTGTAGGTTTTGTTTGGCTACTTGGTCTAGCAAATGATCAGGAATTGGATTAGCAGATACAAACACAGAGTCAGCAGTTAGAGCATCTTTTCCCTGCTTAACGATGACCTGCTCCATTCTGTCGGCCAGTGCGCTAAGGGCAAAAATACAAGCAATGATCAGTGTGAGTGCAGCTGAAATCGGCCAAAGTTGACCTTGTCTGATTTCTCTAATGCTCCAACGAAATAGTTGTCGATTAGGCATTTTGAGCTTGGGCGTGGCAACCGGGGTTTGCACTTCTTCCATTATGCCACCTCCAAGTGACCTGCTTGCATGTGGAACGTTCTATCACAACGCTTTGCAAGTTCAGGGTCATGTGTGACAAGCACTAATGTTGTACCGTGCTGCTTGTTCATCTCAAACAGCCGCTCGACAATATTTGCAGCAGTATGTTGATCGAGGTTTCCTGTAGGTTCGTCAGCAAACAGAATTTTCGGTTTGATCATAAAGGCACGAGCTAAAGCCACGCGCTGTTGCTCACCACCTGAAAGCTGAGTGGGAAGATGATTCTCTCGATGGCTCAACCCTACAGACTCTAACAATGCGCGAGCTCGGTCTGTATCTTCATCTTCACCTTTTAAAAGGCAGGGTAAAGTAACATTTTCTAATGCCGTTAGGCTTGGAATCAAAAGGAAACTTTGAAAAACAAAACCGACCGTTTCGCTGCGTAGTGCGGCACGAGCTTCATCGTCGAGTTTTGATAAAGGCTTATCAAGTAACGTAATTTCCCCTTGAGATGGCGTATCTAAACCCGCGAGCAATGTCATTAATGTTGACTTTCCTGCACCAGATGTACCTACGATGGCGACGCTTTCGCCGCGACTAATTTCCAAATTTACGTTTTCAAGGATTGTTAAATGTTCTTGATTAGTAGTAACTTGTTTAGAAACTGATTCAGCTCTTATAACGGATGATGGCATGTTGCGTTTCCTTTCGATCTTATTATGTGTTTTATTTTCTAACACGACGTTTAGTCAAACTTTACTTATTTTGGGCGATAGCTTGAGTGCTGGCTATCAAATGAAGGCTGAGCAAAGCTGGCCGTCTCTACTATCTCATTCGTTGAGTGAACATAACCTGAATGTCACTGTCGTTAACAGCAGCGTTTCTGGCGATACAACGGGGAATGGACTTGCCAAACTATCAGGTTTATTAGGCACACACTCCCCAGATTGGGTTTTGATAGAGCTCGGGGCTAATGATGGTTTACGTGGGTTCCCACCTAAAACGATCACTAAAAACCTAAGGGAGCTGATTGAAATCAGTGAACAATCTGGTGCCAAAGCGCTGCTAATGCAAATTCGTGTCCCACCCAATTATGGCATGCGCTACAGCAATATGTTTGCCGCTATTTATGAAGACCTCGCTCTTGAGTATAAAATTCCTTTGCTTCCATTCTTTTTAGAGCAAGTTATCTTAAAGCCTGAGTGGATGATGAGTGACGGTTTACATCCTAAGCCAGAAGCACAACCATGGATTTCGGACTTTGTAGCACAAGAAATTGCACCTTTTCTAAAAAATGACACCACAAACGAATAGTTTGCTGTTCTAGCTCAATTGAATATACCCATCATTAGTGTAAGGTTATGCGGTTACGATAATAATTAGGACCAAGACATGCAGAACAAGCCAGTGATTGAAGGTGTCGTTGCCCGCTCAGCAAACCCCGAAGGTTGTCAAGCTGCCGTAAGCAAGCAAATTGATACGGTTAAAAAATCATTACCAATTAATACTACGCCTAAACGTGTACTAATTTTGGGCGGCTCATCCGGTTTGGGGTTAGCCGCAAGGATCGCACTGACTTTCGGTGGTGCAAAAGCAAATACCATTAGCGTTTCGCACGAGCACGCGCCATCGGATAATTTCACTGGAAGTGCTGGTTGGCATAACAACGTTTACTTTGAACAAGAGGCAAACAAAGAAGATCGCGTAGCGGTTAATATCGCGGGTGATGCCTTTTCTTCGGAAGTTCGGGAGCAGGTTATAGAAGCGATCGAAACTTACTTTGAAGGCGAAGTCGATCTCATTATTTATAGCCTTGCTGCGGCAAAACGACGCAAAGACAATGACAGTTTCTGGTATTCCTCAATAAAGCCACTCAATGAAGCGGTTCAAGGTGCTTCGATACTGTTAGAAGATGATTCTTGGGTTGAAAAAACCGTAGAGCCTGCAAGCAATGAAGAGCTCGAATCCACAGTTCGTGTAATGGGTGGTGAAGATTGGGAAAACTGGATTGATACCCTAATTAATTCCGATTCAATCGCAACCGGATGTAAAACTATTGCGTTTTCTTACGTTGGTTCAGACGCCACGCACCCAATCTATCTTGATGGAACACTCGGTCATGCTAAAGTCGATCTTCATCAAACGAGCCACTCACTCAATATCAAGCTATCCCAATATCAAGGCGGTGCCTACGCTTGCGTTTGTAAGGCATTGGTTACCAAAGCGAGTGTGTATATCCCTACGTTCAGCCCATACATCATTGCGCTTTACAAGGTAATGAAAGATAAGCAAACACACGAAGGCTGTATTGAGCAGATGCAGCGACTGTTTAGGGAAAAACTGTATGTCAACAAAATCCCTGTCGACCCTGAGCGTTTGATCAGGCTCGATGAGTACGAATTAGACACGGATACCCAGAGAAAGGTATCTGATTTACTTAAAGAAATGAACGCCAGTAATTTCGCTCAAGTAGGAGACTACGAAGGCTTCAAATCTGATTTCCTTGAACTAAATGGATACTAGGGTCTGTTGACCTTTCGCGGTTAAATTTTGTTCGAGTTCTATGCCTTTTAATCGCGGCGCAAGGTGTGTAGCTTAGTCGTTCTAAGCAAATACCTTGCAACAAAGAGTAAAAGGGATAGAGTGGGGACGCCTAGTCGTACCCTTTGGGCAGCATTTGTGGCTTATTTCTACTGCGTTATCGCTCATTGATGTAGAGTGACTACACCGAATAAGCTCTGCCTTGTATAAATTACCCACAAATTGCTGCAAAAATCATCTCGAAAGGTCAACAGACCCTAGTGTTCTCAAAAGGTTACTAAAAGCGGTATTCATTTCTTACACGCCATTCTCCATATTACAACGAGAGTGGCTTGTATCGTTTTTGGTCTAATGTTTTAGCCCAAAACTCGTCGATAATTTGAATCAAAATGCTCAGATCTTGATCCCAATCTTCTGTTTTGTGCTGAAAGCGCAATGAAAAAATGGTGTACTGACTCTATTTTGCGACAATCCGTCATCTAATACCTTGAACGTGAATCCTGCGTCATATAATGATCGTAGGTAGGATGAAGAAAGATCGGGGACGGAAAGGATTCCATGTCAAAAATTGACGTTAGTCAGATTGAAATTCCAGCTTACATGCAAAAAAGCTGGCAACAAATCGTAAACTTGGTTGCGGAGTTATCCGACGTACCCTCTGCGCTTATTATGCAAGTGCATCGGCATTCTATCGAAGTATATAAAGCCTCAGATTCCGCCAACACCCCTTATAAAGAATCAGAATGTGAACCTTTAGACGGTAAGCTATATTGCGAAACCGTTGTTGAAGAGCAACGCTCTCTCACCGTGCCAAACGCATTGAAAGATCCTAAATGGGCGAACAACCCTGATGTTAAGTTAGGTATGATTGCTTATTACGGCATACCTTTGAATTGGCCGAATGGTGATCCATTTGGCACCATTTGTATTCTTGATAACAAAGAAAACCATTTTTCTCCCACGATTAAGTCACTACTCGACTCATTTCGAGAGTCAGTAGAATCGCAACTTGCCTTAATTTATCAACAGTACCAATTGGAGCAAACCAATAAAGAATTGCGTAACCGAGTTCAAAGCCGTACACAAGATCTAGCCAGTTTGAACTTTTCACTCGGAACAGAGATTGACCGTCGCAAAGCGGCAGAACAAAAAGTTCTTTATCAACAATCCCATGACTTGGGTACAGGTTTTCTAAATAGACTTGCTTTGATTGACGAGGCTCAGACATTACTTGGTCAGATGAAATCAACTGACAGTACCCTCGCCTTTGTTCATGTTGGTTTTACAAACGGGCGTCGATTGTTAGCAAAGCATGGTTATGAAGTGTTTGATACTGTACTCAAGGAGTATCGAAAGCGTGTTGGTTTCATTGATGTATTACATAGCATCACGGCCCGAACTTCCACTATCGACCTTGTTTTCGCGCTTGAGATTGAAGAGTCTCAACACAACCTTGAATCGCTCTGTCAACGCTTAGTGGACATAGGCCAATCGGAATTTTTTATTAACGGTCAGCCACTTCATTTACATGCATTCATTGGTGTCGCCACTTCATACGATGCAGATAACGCAAACTTAATGCTTAAGCACGCAGGTGAAGCAATGCTTGCTTGTAAAGATTCTGGTAAAAAATATGCGTTTTATGCCAATTCCAACATTACAACCCCCACCAATAACCAATTAGAAAGCTACTTGTTACAGGCGGTGAGAAACGATGATTTAACGCTCTACTTCCAACCAAAGGTATCGCCGAGGAATGGGTATTGGTTGGGTGCAGAAGCCCTCCTTCGGTGGAACCACCCAGTACTGGGGCAAGTCTCAAACGATTCATTAATACAGCTGGCAGAAAAGAACGGCTTAATTTTTGAAGTTGGCAACTACGTACTAAGAAGTGCCATTCAACGTGCCGCCGAGTGGACGAAGTACATGAAGGATTTCCGTGTCGCCATTAATGTATCTGCGGTTCAATTGCGAGATCCAAACTTTGTTGAACAAATTGAGCAATTGCTTGATTACTATAAGCTTAATCCAAAATGCCTAGAGCTAGAAGTAACAGAAACCAGCTTAATAGCCGACGAATTTCTCGCAGGTCAAACACTTCGCAAACTTCACGGATTGGGAGTGACGTTGTCACTAGATGATTTTGGTACGGGCTATTCTTCATTCAGTTATCTCAAGAAATACCCATTTGACTGCATTAAAATCGATAAAAGTTTTATCAATCAAATTTCGGGTAGTGAACAAGATAAAGAAATCATCCGATCTATTATTCATGTCGCTAAGAAGCTCAAACTGAAAGTGGTTATGGAAGGTGTGGAAAGTCACGACCAAGAACAGTTCATTCTTGATGAAGGCTGCGACTATGTGCAGGGGTACCTCTATGGCAAACCCATGAATACCCATGAGTTTGAAAATAGCCTTATCACTAAGAAATTCAATGGTCAGCGAATTGCAGCGCGGCACTAGAACAACCCACTGAGCAGACATCACCAGAGCCACAACCTTTCAGGTCGCATCTTTACATGGTTTGGGTATAATCCTCCCCACTCCAATCTAAATAGTGACTTCTCGAATGGATCAACTGATCGCATTACTTAAAACAATCGAAAAACAAAACTACCGCAGTTACCAAAAAATTAAAGGCAGTTACGATTTCGGAGATTTTGAATTATTCATTGATAGCACTCAAGCCGACCCATTTGCTCCTGCTTCGCGAGTTCGTGCTTTCCGCCAGTGGTCTTTGACCGGTTTAGAGTGGTTAAAAGAAACCTCACCAGCATTCCAACGCGCTGCCAGAGATTTTATTGCCCGCTCATTCGCCCACTTCGCAGCGCAAGAAAACAACGTATTTATCGCGTCGACGGGTCAAACGGTTTTGGACCATACTTCCGTTGTCTTTACCGAAAAAGGCATCGAGCTTCGCTTTAGAGTTGACCTCCCAGCAGATGGACGCACAATTCTCGGCAAGAAAGCGATTAACATTCTTACGTTTTACTTACCTAAGTTTATTCGTAAAGCGACCCTACACAGGGAGTTAGACATTGACCGTCTTAAGCAACACTGCGAAATCATCGAAGATCAAGTTGCATTAAGAAAACAACTTTCTGAACACAACCTAATGGCATTTGTCGGTAACGGCAGCGTATTACCTCGTAAAGCAGGTAACAGTGATTTACCGATGCAAGACGCGGTTGAATTCGCCTCTCCAGAATCGCTCACCATTGAGTTAGATACGCCTAATTCCGGAAAGATAAAAGGCATGGGTATTCCGAAAGGCATCACACTCGTTGTTGGTGGTGGTTTTCACGGGAAATCTACTCTACTGAACGCGGTCGAACGTTCTATTTATGACCACATCCCTGGCGATGGACGTGAATATGTTGTCGCTGATGAAAACGCAATGAAAATACGTGCTGAAGACGGCCGCTGCGTGCACAACTTAAACTTATCGAATTACATTAATCACCTACCGCAAGGTCGTAGTACGGAAGAGTTCTCTACTCAAGATGCATCTGGTTCAACTTCTCAGGCAGCTTGGCTTCAAGAGTCCATCGAATCTGGCGCAACTGCTCTACTGATTGATGAAGATACGTCTGCAACTAACTTCATGATCCGTGATGAACGCATGCAAGCGCTCGTTAGTAAAGGCGAAGAACCCATCACTCCACTGGTGGATCGTATTGGACAGATCCGTGATGAGCTCGAGATATCCACCTTGATCGTCATGGGTGGCTCTGGCGATTATCTAGACGTTGCCGATACCGTCATTCAAATGCACGACTACCAAGCAGTAGATGTGACTGAAAAAGCAAAAGAAGTGATCAAACAACATCCGACACAGCGCGTTCAAGAAGCGACCGAAGCGCTCGCTACGTTCTCTGAACGCTCATTTAATTCAAAATCACTGCAGGGTATTTTGGCCGAAGGTAAGTTCCGTGTTGGCTCGAAAGGAAAAGCACGTTTGAGGTTTGGTAAAGAGCAGGTGGATTTACAGGCACTTGAGCAAATCGAGTCTGAAAGTCAGATTAACGCTATTGGATGGGTGTGGTTTCAATTCGCTCAACTTCCAAGCTGGTCAAAGTTTCCAGCCAAAGATCTAGCAAACATGGTTAAGGAAGATAATTGGTTTGATGCTATGCCTAAGCACGGTGATCTGGCAAAACCACGAGTGATTGATGTTATGGCTGCATTAAACCGAATGAGGCAGTCTCAATTTAAAGCTGCGAAGTAACCAAAGTTCCACTCACTTTGAATTAGTTAATGATAATAAGTGTGTACTCAAACAGCTTTGATCGGACTGTTTGAGTATCACTTAGCTTGCTTTTATCGAAGTCATAGACATGTCTATGTTGTAGCCAAAAACAAAGGAGCCATATGGCTCCTTAATTGTATCTTTATCGAATTATTTTGATATCGATACTCAACTACATCCCAGTAAGCGGGATAAAATAGACCAATGCAGACCAAGCAAAAATCCATACACACACCATTACGGTGTCTAGCCAGTCTCTACTCCACATATGGTACTCTCCCAATGCATAAAATAAGTGATGCTCATGGCTAACTCGTAGCCGGCAGTGAATCATCTCTCGCATTGATAGAAGCAAAAAACAGACCAACTGTTCAATTTATGATCAAATAAATACTGTCGGGTCAGATTGAACGAGTTCGATCAGGCAATCAGCCATAGAGTGAGTTGACACAAATCCTTGATCTTCCATCTTAAGGATAGCGTCGTAGCCTTCCTTACCTTTCATCGTGTAAGCGGTTGAACAACCACGATAAATAATTTCATCTTCGACGTTTTTCCAACCCTTATCATGGCCAATCATTAGCTTTGTAATGCGACTGCCCATTGGCGCATCCGCATCGTATTCAAAACAAAGATTATGTGTGTATGGGTAACTACCCGACCCAGTGCCAATCACACCATTACTTAATGCGTTATTGATGGCACCTTCAAACATCTCTTTGAGATACTTACCTTTTATGTCGTAATAGCCCACAGGTATGGCAAACGGCAACAATTTTCCTGCCACTTCATCCACGGTAATTTTGCCGCTTGGTAGCGAATTCCTGACTCCACCAGCATTATGAATGGCAAACTCGACATTGTGGCCGTCGTTATTCATCACGGTATAGAATGAACGACAAACTATTGGCGCTAGTTCGCTGGGACCTTCTTCGTCGGGGATGCGGACGTGACGATAAACTTTTGACGCTTCTCCAATCACTCTCGCTCGAATCTCATTTACTTGTGGGCGATATTTGTCGTCAAGAATTGATTTCACCGCTTGATCTTTCGTACAGCGAATAACGTTCGGGTGGGTATAAATCACCGCTTGAGTTCTGTCGTACACAGAATCGTCGACAAGTTCGTCTAAGCTGGCATCCATTGCTAACCTGCGCCCAACAAGAAGTTCATTCTTTCCTTCAAATCGGGCGACTGTGCCATCTTCATTAAAATCGATTTCACAGTGCCCCATGAATTGAGCGTAACACCCAGCTTGAACAATTCTTGTGTTGTTGATTAGTAGCCCGTAGTCATCATGCTTGGTAAGGCCTATATCAGTGAAATCTCCTTGCAACACATGCGAATGACCACCAATTATCAAGCTGATCCCGTCAACATCTTCTGCCAACTGTTTATCGTCTTCATACCCTAAATGGCTTAATAGGATAATTTTATTGACGCCTGATGCGCGAATCGCATCTATCGTTTGCTCGGCAACCATCTTTGCATTCAAAAACGGGGTATCTGGATCTGGGTTCGAAATGTCTGCCATTTTATCGAGAGATAAACTGAATACGGCAATTTGTTCACCGTTGGCGTCAAACGTTAACCAACTGCCTTGTTTTTCTGCTTTGTTGTACGAATGCAGGTTTTGTTTAGTACGTAATTGATTAGGTTTATTGCACTCGGCGGACAAATCCCAATTACTCGCAATCATAGGAAAATTGATATTGTCGAGAAAATCAGCAACTGGCTCATTTCCCATATCTAATTCGTGATTCCCTACCACCATTGCGTCTGGTTCCAAGGCGCTAAGCATTTCTGCATTGGCTCTACCTTTAAACAAAGAAAAGTAAAGTGTGCCCTGAAAGCAATCCCCAGCATGCAGAAACAAGAAGCGGCGATCATTTTCGAGCGCTGTTTTTCTAATTTGTTGTAACCGGTTTGAAATGCGAGCAAAACCGCCAACACTGATGAAAGGAGAAACTTGCCTGCCGCTGATGTTTAAGTGAAGTTGAATGGTACTGGGTTCGAAATAAGAGTGTGTATCGTTGATGTGTGCAATCGTGATCGACGCTTTTTTATTTTGATTTTTCATTGTTTTATCTTACTGACCTTTTTGACATTCTATCATAGCCCCATGTGAATGACATATTAATGAATCATGGATAAGTTGGTGCTAAGTGTTTGTTTATTAAATACTGTGATCCTATTACCGCTTAAGCTTAACGAAATGGTATAAGCTTAAAACATAGTTCAAGAAGACCTTTTGGTATGTATGCAGTTAGAAAGAATAGAGATAGCTGGTTTTCGCGGGATTAAGCGTTTATCCCTGACTTTTGATGAGCTCACAACGCTTGTTGGGGAAAATACTTGGGGTAAATCCTCGCTCCTTGACGCACTCTCTATCGCACTGCCTAGTGACTGTGTGCCTTATGAATTTGTTATGCAAGATTTCCATGTTGACTACTCAATTGCAGAGCAACAGACCCAACACCTGCAAATTGTGTTGAGTTGGAAAGCCAGTTTCTCTGGTGAAGAACAAGCTGGACGCTATCGTAAAATAAAGCCGGTATGGATAACTGATGACGAAGGCACTAAGCGAATAATATATCGATTAAGCGCCACACGAGATCTCTTTAAAATCACCACCAACTATATGTTCTTAGATGCATCTGGCAATCAACTGCATTTACACCATGCCTATAAACTTGCTCAAGAATTGATGGCTCTTCACCCAGTCATACGATTGAAGGACGCAAGACGACAAGTCACGAATAACACTCAAAATGAAATCAACTCCCGAGCAGAAAAGCGGATTGAAAATACCTCAAGACGCTTATTGGCCATGCCTGGGCATGTGAACAAAGGAGAAATGCGCAGTAGTTTAAATTCCATGCAAAACCTTGTTGAACATTATTTTAATGTTCGTGGGCAAACTCGCGGGAATCCTAGGCGTCAGCGCGATAGAATTTTCTTTGGGAGCACAAGCCAAAACGACAAAAATGCGCTTATGGAGTTGGCAGATAAAACCAATAACAAACAGACGCGCTTGCTACTTATGGGTCTACTGAGCGCGTATCTACAAGCAAAAGGTCCGGCTGATTTAAGGCGTTGCGCTCGCCCCATACTGATTATTGAAGATCCGGAAGGACGTCTACACCCTACCCACTTGATACGTGCTTGGAGCATATTTCAACTATTGCCGATGCAAAAGATCATCACCACAAATAGCGGCGACCTTCTAAGCGCTGTGCCTTTAAGTACGATTAGGCGCCTGACTCGACATTCCGACCGAACAGTAGCGCATTCAATTTCAAATAAAAAGCTAACTGCAGACGAACTTCGAAAAATCGGATTCCATATACGCTTTCACCGCTCTAGTGCTTTATTTGCTCGGTGTTGGCTTTTGGTTGAAGGAGAAACGGAGGTTTGGCTTTTCAACGAACTCGCACGACTTCTCGATTACAACTTAGCCGCTGAAGGCGTGCAAATTATTGAGTTCGCGCAGTCTGGTTTGAAATCTTTAGTGAAAGTCGCGCAATCGTTCAATATCGATTGGCATGTCGTCACCGATGGCGATGCCGCTGGGAAAAAATACTCGGCATCAGTACGCAGCTTACTCAATCACGAACAAGAGCGTCACCGCTTAACCGAGCTTCCCGACAGAGACATCGAGCATTTCCTATACGCCAATGGATTTGAACCCTTTTTTCGTTCCCTTGTAAAAATCCCGATGGATCATCAAATTCCAGCCAAAAAAGTCATTGCGCGGGCTCTTAAAAAATACGCCAAACCCGATTTGGCGCTCGCCATTGTGAGTTACTGCGAAGATAACGGTACGGATAAAGTCCCATTACTGATTCGTTGGACCTTAAAACGAGTGGTTTCATTAGCGAACGGTAATCGCTAGTGGGCATCTTGCTTAGTCAGGTTTAGGTATTGGTGAAGTCGCTCCCCGCTCGCTTTCATTAAATAGCCAAATACTCCCCCCAATAAGAGCGATGGCACAACGAGTTGCCAGTTACCATTTGCAGCGAAAGTTGCACAGCAGCCAATGAACGTACCCGGAATATAACCAAACCAGCTTTTCTTAGCTTGTATACACATAAAAAATGCAACGATTGACGTGACGGCGTAACCGATAATTTCTAAGCTCAAGTAATCTGATAAGGTAATAATTACCATTGCCCAGAATACGCCAGATAAATTTGTAAGGAGAGAAGCACCAAGACCTTTCACACCGTCTTGTGGAGAAGCAAAGTAACTCGTGCAGCCAAGAAAACCAGCCCAACTTAGTAAACCTAAAGCGACAGATAGCCAACCCCAGATTCCGGAAAGAATGCCAGTTGTAAGTGCAATGGCAAATAGAACACTCATTGAAAAACCTGTATTGCAGTCAAAAAGAGATGTTATATAAACCGAGCAACATCGAATACGATCTAACTCACATTTATATATAGCGGTAAGGCGTGTATTACATAGAAATGTTAATGCAATCGATTTTATTGATGACGGCTATCATGTGTACCTATATGGAAATCGACTTAGCGGTGCACTACACCTGTGGTAAACCACCGGAGCGCATTGGAGTTAGAAAAACGACCGCTCGGGTCGCTTTATCAATATACATAATTTAGCGTTTCTTTTAACGCTGACTTAACTCGTTGCTATTGAAGAACCGTCACTACAAAAATGACGGTTTATTCTTCATCATACGAAGACCTTCTCTCTTAATACAATCCAGAAGTGGGTTATCAACCATGTCTGCCCGCCAAACAAAGGACAGCGTTCTTTCCATCTTCAGTTCTGGCACATTGAGCGCGACCAATTGACCGGATTCTATGAACCGCTCAACGTCTAGATAAGGAAGACAAGTAAGGTAAGGGCCATTTGCAACCATGCTTCGCAATACAGGTACGTGTTCGTATTCGCGCCAAACGTCTAAATCGGCAATTAAATTGTGAATGTTGCTATCAAAAACTTTTCGAGTACCAGATCCATGCTCTCGCAGTACCCATTTCGCCTGTTCGAGTTGAGCAAGGCTGACTTTATCTCGCTGGGCAAAGGGGTGATGAGCAGCAGCCACAACAGTCAGGTGATCTCTGCACCAAACTTCCTGATGGATTCTATTGTCGTCGCAACGTCCTTCTATCACACCTAAGTCGTATTTGTAATCCAACACGCCCTCAATAACACTGCGGGTGCTTTTCACTTTTAACGATATGCGCATCTCAGGAAAATCGTTATCAATAATACTGATAAGGTCTGGAACGAGATGTTCCGCAGGTGTTTGACTTGCACACAAGCGAACCTCACCACTTAATAAATGCTGGTCAAAAAAGCCCAGTTCTATCTGCTGCGCATCTTGCAAAAGTTTTTTTGCTTTAGGTCTAAGCCAAGTGCCCCAATGCGTCAACATCATTCTTTTACCTTGTCTCTCAAACAAAGGACGACCGAGCATTTTTTCAAGTTGAGCTAGAGACATACTTGTTGCGGATTGAGTTAACGAAAGATGATCTGCAGCTTGGCTAACACTTCCGGTGTCTGCCACTGCATCAAAGACTGCCAACTGTTTTAGTGAATAGCGCATAGATTTCCTTTTGAAATTCTTATCACCCCATATGACCTCAATAGAAAGCATTCTGAACTATTGGCACTGGGGTTCTTTTTTTGGTCATTTTACATGCATCTAAACTCTTATCAATAAAACTGATAAGGATCCTTAAAATTATCAATTTTTATCTGCTAACTAATCTCCCTATTCTGAATGTGAGCCATGCAACTACCGCATGAAACCATATAGGAGAACACGCCATGAACACGAGTCTAAGGAGCAAATATGCATGCACCTAACTCTTTAAACAAACCCATAAATACCCCTTCAGAGATGATGGGAGAAGCGGAAAAATATGCATTAAACAAAACGGCTAAGTCCACCAGCACAACGATTTATCTTGCCATGATGGCAGGCGCTTTCATCGGACTGGCTTTTCTATTTTATATAACAGTGACAACGGGCAGTGAAGGTGCTGCTTGGGGGTTGAGCAGGCTAGCAGGCGGAATTGCATTTAGCCTCGGTTTAATACTCATTGTACTTGGTGGAGGCGAACTGTTTACCAGTTCGGTACTGTCTGCCATTGCATTAGCGAACAAGCAAATATCAGTAAGTAAAATGCTGGCGACCTGGGGAAAGGTTTACATCGGTAATTTTCTTGGCGCGATGTTTTTGCTCGGATTGGTTGCCGCCGCTGGGTTATATCAGCTCGATCACGGTCAATGGGGCCTTAATGCGCTGAATATTGCCCAACACAAAGTTCACCATACGCCGCTACAAGCTTTCTCTCTCGGTGTTCTTTGTAATCTTTTGGTTTGCTTGGCTATTTGGCTTTCATTTTGCGCAACTAATGCGGCAACCAAAGCAGCCATGCTTGTTCTTCCTGTTGCCATGTTTGTTAGCAGCGGATTTGAGCATAGCGTAGCCAACATGTTTATGGTGCCACTGGGTATGGCTATTAAAGCATTCGCTTCGCCGGAGTTTTGGACTCAAGTAGGTGTGACACCTGGACATTACGCCGATTTGAATTGGATTCAATTCATCACTGCAAACCTGATTCCCGTCACTCTTGGCAACATTGTAGGAGGAGCGGTACTTGTCGGGCTTACAAATTGGTCGATTTACACAAGACCACAGCTAAAAGCCGCCCAAATTCATCCTATTACAACAACACAAACAACGTCTTCGCTTAAGGATTCCACTATGAACAGTAACGTAACAGTAAAAGAACTCATCACCCTTCCTTCCATTTCGCTTCCCGCGGATATGCCAACAGCGGACGCTGTCGATATACTGCTTGATTCTGGTCTTCAAGGCGCTGCTGTTACCGATAAAAATGAAAGGCTCGTAGGCTATTTTTCGATACACGATGTGTTGGTTGATTTATGGTGCCAAGACTACATTCCAGCGAAAGACCAAAAGGTCGTTGATTTGATGACGAGAGATGTGCTCGCATTGGATGCAAGCGATTCGCTTATTAACGTAGCAGAGTACGTGTGTATCGATAAAAATCAGCTTTATCCGACGACAAGTATGGGTATTGCTACCAGCTTCAGTAGCCTGTCATTGGAAGAGCGCGCAAAAGCGATGAAAGTGAACAAGCCTAAGTGCTACCCTATTCTTGAAGGCGATAAATTCATAGGTACCGTTACGCGAATGGATGTCATGCAAGCTCTTAGAACGGTTTACGGTGAGCGAGAGGAAACGCAAGAATCACGCTTAGAAATTGCTTAAATTATGATTCGCGCAGAATTAGATATAGAAATATAGAAAGAAACACTTAAAACAATGCCCCCATTAGCAAATAATCTAATGGGGGCATCAATTTTATTCGAAGCGATTTAATTACTTACGAATGCCTTCAACATGAAGTTCTAGGTCTACGTAGCTAGACGCACCCATTACCGCGATGTCGAAATCTTTAAGCTCTAGGCGAGTTGTACCAACAAAACCTGCACGATAACCGCCCCACGGGTCTTTACCTTCGCCAATAAAGTCTGCATCGATAGTGATTGGATTGGTTACACCGTGAAGTGTCAACTCACCTTCAATCGCCATTTTGCCGTTGCCTTTATCCGTCACTTTTGTGCTTTTGAAAGACGCTTGAGAAAACTTACCAGTGTTAATGAAATCAGAGCTACGTAAATGCTTATCACGCTCCGCATGGTTTGAATCTAAGCTTGTAGTGTCGATCACAACGTTAACTTTAGATGCAGAAACGTTGTTTGCATCGTATGAAAAGTCACCGCTGAAAGTGTTAAAGCGACCTTGGATAAAGCTGTAGCCAAGATGCGGAACTTTGAAGTTTACTGAGGCGTGTGCGCCTTTAGTATCAATATTGTAATCCGCTGCGCTTGCACCGAATGGCAAAGCCATTGCTAAAGCTAGCCCTGTGGCGAAAATCGATTTTTTCATTTTGAAACTCCTATCATTTTGCGTAGCGTGTCATCTTTGTCGATGAAGTGATGTTTAAGTGCAGCCGCAGCGTGAATTGCCACCAATCCTATTAAAGCGAAAGCCGCGTAATAATGGATCGTTCCTGCAATGTCAGGTTGATTGGCAAATAATTCCCCCATCGAGGGTACAACGAACCAATCGAATACTTCTATCCCACGATCATCTGCCGTTGAGATCAAATAGCCTGATGTAAACAATGTAAACAACAATAAGTACATCGCAATATGAGCTAACTTCGCCGCCAAAACCTCGTATGCTTTGCCTTCAATAGAAGGGTGGGCACTCAAATGTTTCCAAACTAAGCGAAACAACGTTACCAAAGCCAAAATCAATCCAATTGATTTATGCCAATACGGTGCCGTTTTATACCACTCACTATAGTAAGTTAGGTCAACCATCCATAAACCAACACCAAACAGCCCAAAGACTGAAAGTGCAGAAACCCAGTGTACGACTCTTGCAGTAAGCGAATAGTTTTTTGGAATGTTGCTCATTATGTTACTCATTATCATTATTTACCCAACTGTGTGGGTTATGTTTGCATTTGTGTTACCCAACCTTGGTTAGGTGCAACGAAGTATTTACCAAAAAGTACTTATCAAAAAGTAGTACAAACTGATTGACTCATTCGAAAAATTTGAACAATTTTGGGTGAACTATTAGAAATGAAGATGGTCGACAAATAATTTACAGTGTAAAAACACGAAACGATCCAGCTTTTAATTATTATTTTTCAATGCCATACAGCTCATCATCGATATCCGCAACTTTCCTTTCAATAACAGTCCTTGCATCGGTTAATGCTTGGTTATAAATCGCTGGTCCAGCCTTACTAATGAAAAAATCGAGTAAAAACTCTGCTTCAAATTGTCCAACCTCGGTATCCAGCTCATTTAATAAATACTCTTGAAGCTCTTCTACGAGTTCGTTCTTTTTCTTTCTTTCAATCTTTATCTCTGACATAGCCGTATGAGGTCTCGGTGGTTGTGAAATGAAAGTTTTTATTACCTTGAAGGGTCTAAAGTATTAGTACCTACATATCGGTAAATACGCAACGAATTGTACCAACATCAGGAGTTCCTTATGCTAATCCGGATCGCAAAATCATGGCAGTTAAAAGACAACGACATTACATCTGAAGCTGTCTATGACGATCGCCGCCAAGTTTTAAAGAAACTGGGGATTCTTGCTGCCACAGCACCAATAGCTGGGACAGCTAATGCTGGTATTTTTGATGTGTTTAAGTCAAAAGAAGCGGAACCCATTGTTGATCCCCGTAAACCTCTGAAGTCTGTGCCATCAAAATACAAAAATCGCACGCTTACGCTCACCCCTGAAGAAAAAATTCTGACATACAATAACTTCTACGAGTTCGGTACAGCCAAACACCAGCCCGCAGAAAATGCCAGAGGGTTCAAAACCGATCCTTGGCAGATAGAAATTGGTGGTGAAGTACATGAACCTTACACCATCGATTTTGCTGATATCCTAAATCAGTTTGCAATCGAAGACCGGTATTACCGATTCCGTTGTGTTGAAGCATGGTCGATGAACGTTCCTTGGCTTGGTTTTCCGATTAGCAAGTTAATTGAAAAAGCAAAACCAAAAGGGAATGCTAAATACGTCGCTTTCCAAACGCTTTACGACCCAGAAAGAATGCCTGGTCAAAAGTCCAGGCGCATCGGAGGGGGAATAAATTACCCTTACGTTGAAGGCTTAACAATTCAAGAAGCAATGCACCCTTTGGCTATTATGTCCGTTGGGCTTTATGGCAAAACCCTTGCGCCTCAAAACGGTGCACCGCTGCGTCTAATGGTGCCTTGGAAGTACGGTTTTAAGAGCATTAAATCTATTGTGAAAATCGTATTAACCGAACATCAGCCCCCAACAACATGGAATCAACTCGCAGCCCATGAATATGGCTTTTATGCCAATGTAAATCCACAAGTGGACCACCCTCGTTGGAGCCAAGCGTCAGAAAGGTTCATTGGCGAAGGCACTATTTTTAGTTCTTCAAGGCAGGATACGTTGATGTTCAATGGTTATGAGGATGAAGTAGCCAAACTCTATACTGGACTCGACTTGAACAGGAATTATTAATGACACTGAGCAACACACACATCATTGTGACCAAAGCACTCATTCATGTTGTTCAGTGGTTTTCACTCCTTTGGTTGTTCATGGCAGCAACCAATGGACACCTCGGTGCAGAACCAGTAGATGAAATCATTCATTTTACAGGTAAGGCTGCGCTGAATACCTTAATTGCCACCATGCTTATTACCCCTCTAGTTCGATGGTTAAAAATCGGGCAGCTAATCAGAACAAGGCGTTTACTTGGTGTATTTGCCTTTATGTGGGCCGCTTTGCATCTTTTAGCTTATGTTTCGTTGGATCTCGGCTACGAGTGGCTTTTGATACTCGATGAAATCATAACTCGCCCATACCTCATAGTTGGGGCACTCAGCTGGATTATCCTTTTGCTTCTTACAGTTACATCAACGAAACAAGCTCAAAGAAAGTTAAAAAAAAGGTGGCAAGCTTTGCATAATTGGGTCTATATCGCAGTCTTGCTTATACCAATCCATTATCTTTGGTCTGTTAAATCTGTAGGTATAGGACCCGTTTTATATCTAACATCTTCATTTTTACTACTATTATTTAGAAAAGATAAAGTAAAACGTTGGTTAGTAAAGTAAGGAGTCTTTGAGTTCTCCTTGCACTAGGAGAGCTCTGTTTGTTAAAAGATTTAGTCATTCAAGGATTGATTGATTTTCAGGAAGACTGCCTGAAATTATGCGAAAGCCATTACCCAACTGTGCATAATCGTGGCATGAGTGAGCATCACCTCGGTTTAGCGTTTGCTCGTAGAATGGCAAGCAAGTTTACAGAATATGATCACCCAAACTACTTCGAGTCCATAGAAAGCCTTCCGGTTCCT